>NZ_JAKGBI010000028.1 GCF_021530565.1 Pseudoalteromonas sp. SMS1 | reverse complement strand
ACAGGCAGCGCGTGAAGAAGCCGAGCGGGTAGCCAAAGAACAGGCAGCGCGTGAAGAAGCTGAGCGTGTAGCCAAAGAACAGGCAGCGCGTGAAGAAGCTGAACGGGTAGCCAAAGAACAGGCAGCGCGTGAAGAAGCCGAGCGGGTAGCCAAAGAACAGGCAGCGCGTGAAGAAGCTGAGCGGGTAGCCAAAGAGCAGGCCGAGCGTGAGGAAGTCGAACGTGTAGCCAAAGAACAGGCAGCGCGTGAAGAAGCCGAGCGGGTAGCCAAAGAACAGGCAGCGCGTGAAGAAGCTGAGCGGTTAGCCAAAGAGCAAGCAGATCAAGATAAGCCGAAGAAAAAGGGTTTTTTTGCGCGTCTAAAGCAAGGGCTTTTAAAAACGAAAGAAAATATTGGGTCAGGCTTTGCTTCTATCTTCAAAGGTAAAAAAATTGATGATGAACTATTTGAAGAGCTAGAAACGCAATTGCTCACAGCTGATTTGGGTGTAGATACAACCATGAAGCTAATTGATAACTTGACTGATGCTGCGGATCGTAAGCAGCTAAAAGATGGTGATGCGCTTTATGAGTTGATGAAAAATGAAATGGCTGACATCCTCAAAGATGCTGAGCAGCCATTAGCAATCAATTCAGGTAAAAAACCATTTGTGATTTTAATGGTCGGTGTCAATGGTGTTGGTAAGACGACAACCATTGGTAAAATGGCAAAGCAATTTCAAGCGCAAGGCCAGTCCGTCATGCTAGCAGCAGGTGATACCTTCCGTGCGGCTGCGGTTGAACAGTTACAAGTATGGGGTGAGCGAAATGACATTCCGGTTGTCGCACAGCACACCGGCGCTGACAGTGCCTCTGTTGTATTCGATGCATTTCAGGCTGCGCAAGCAAGAAATGTAGATGTCCTAATTGCGGATACGGCTGGTCGACTTCAGAATAAAGATAACTTGATGCAGGAACTAGAAAAAATAGCACGAGTTATGAAGAAGCTTGATCCTGATGCGCCTCATGAAGTTATGCTTACGATTGATGCTGGTACGGGGCAAAATGCCATCAGCCAAGTTAAATTGTTTGACCAAGCGGTTGGACTAACGGGGATCACACTCACTAAGTTAGATGGAACTGCTAAAGGGGGGGTGATCTTTGCGGTTGCAGATCAATTTAAGATCCCTATCCGTTATATTGGTGTTGGTGAAGGCATTGATGATTTGAGAACGTTCAAGAGTCATGACTTTATCGAAGCGTTATTCAGCCAAGAAGACGAACATAAAAATTAATAATTAAGTAAAAGCGCCTTATTTTTAAAGGCGCTTTTTAGTTGGCAATTGCATCGGCATTTTTCGGGTTAGATATGATTAAATTTGATCAAGTAAGCAAAACTTATCCCGGCGGCCATATGGCCCTAGAGAAAGTGAGTTTTGAACTCGGTAGAGGGGAATTAGCATTTTTAACTGGACATAGTGGCGCAGGTAAAAGCACCCTGTTAAAGCTCATTAGCTTGATGGAAAGGCCTTCTGCGGGAAAAGTGTCGATTAATGATGTTGATCTTAATAGTATTTCAAATCGTCAAGTGCCATTTGTTCGGCGTGACATTGGTATTATATTTCAGAATCACCGCTTACTTGAGCGCTACAATGTTTTTGACAATGTTGCACTTCCCTTAGTAATTGAAGGTACCCACCGCAAACACATTACCAAGCGCGTAAACGCCGCACTCGATAAGGTCGGGCTATTAGATAAAGTAAAATGCCAGCCAAGTACATTATCTGGTGGTGAGCAGCAACGCGTGGGCATTGCCCGTGCCATTGTAAATTCTCCCCCGCTACTGTTAGCAGATGAGCCGACGGGTAACTTAGACCCTGAATTGTCGATGGAGATCCTATCGCTGTTTGAAGATTTTAATCGCCATGGCACTTCAGTACTTATCGCCACTCATGATTTGGGCCTTATTGCACGTATGAAGTATCGTAGTCTAACCCTTGAGCATGGCCGGATGCTTCAAGATCCACTTGCTATTGACCCTTTAAAAGATGACTTTCTAGGAGGGCATGCATGAGCTTGTTATTTAAAGGGCGTGGTAACCAAGCTGCCAGCCAAGAAAAGTCCGCTGTGCTAAAACTCTACTTCTTCGTATTGACCTTATTTCGCCATGGGGTTCACAGTTTAGGTGAAATGTGGCGTACGCCAATGGCGTCAATAATGACTATTTTGGTACTGGGGCTGAGTTTGACCTTGCCGACAACTCTTTTCGTTGTAGTAAAAAATGTTCAAAAGGTGAGTAGTGGTTTTCAAGAAGCGGCAGAAATCTCCCTGTTTGTTAAAGAGGAAATAAGTGAACAAGAAACGAAAACATTGGTTAAGCGTTTGGGGCTCTATCCAGAAGTGGAGTCCGTTAACTTTATTTCTCAAGCTCAAGCGCTAGATGAATTCAAACAAATTTCAGGGTTTGGGCAGGCTTTAGATTATCTGGAAGAAAACCCATTACCCAGTGTCGTGCTAGTTACACCGACAAAGCGCCATCGAGGTGCAGAAAGCGCTCAATTGCTACTTGAAAAGCTAGAAAGTGAGCGAGAGATAGAGTTTGGTAAACTTGATATAGAGTGGTTAGAGCGGCTCAATGCATTATTGGGGCTTTTAAAAGAAAGCGTATTCACCGTGGGTGTGCTGCTGCTCAGTGCAGTCGTGCTCATTATTGGTAATACAATTCGGTTGTCGATTATGGATAAGAAGGAAGAGATTCAGGTACTAAAACTAGTGGGTGCGACCAATACCTTTATTCATACACCATTTCTGTGGACTGGGATTTGGTATGGGATCGTTGGGGGGTTAGTCGCATTTATATGTGTAACCTTGATGTTATGGTGGCTAGAATCAGCCGTTTCCCTAGTTGTAGGCGTGTATCAAAGTAGCTTTGTATTAGAGGGGTTAAACTTATCTGAACTCATGTTTTTATTGTGGTTAGCTATTCTATTGGGCTTTATTGGCTCATACCTTTCTGTAAGAAAGTACATTCGCGAAATTGAACCGGAAAAAGTATAACCTGTCAGTTTTAGCAGGTCTTGTACCTTTTGAGGCCTGCATCATTATTCATCTTGCATTAAACCTGTCTGTATTATCATATAAAAATCAAAGAGTTATTTATTCTTTTTATCGGAATAATAAAAAGCTTGATTTTTGGTCTTAAAAAGTAGTAGATTGCATTTAGCACTCTAAGGGTTAGAGTGCTAAAATTAACTAAAGAATTTATCACTGAGGTGAAAAATGAGTAAAGACATATATGCAATGGCATTAACAGCTGGACAACAAAGCGCAAGCATTGAGGGATATTTGCAAGCTGTCAGTACGATTCCAATGCTAGACGCTGAAAAAGAGCATAAGCTTGCTACGCGCCTTCATGAAAATGGCGATCTTGATGCGGCTAAACAGCTTATTATGTCTCACCTCAGATTTGTTGCTCATATTGCAAAGAGTTACTCAGGCTACGGTTTGCCGCAAGCGGACTTAATCCAGGAGGGTAACATTGGCTTGATGAAGGCTGTCAAGCGGTTCAATCCGACTGTGGGCGTCAGATTAGTCTCTTTTGCTGTACATTGGATCAAAGCCGAGATCCACGAATACGTATTAAAAAATTGGCGTATTGTTAAAGTTGCGACAACCAAAGCACAGCGTAAATTATTTTTTAATCTACGTAAAAACAAAAAGCGCTTAGGTTGGTTCAATCAAGAAGAAGTCAGTACAGTTGCCACTGAGCTCGGTGTCAGTGAAAAAGAAGTGCGCGAGATGGAATCGCGTATGAGCGGTCAAGATATGGGCTTTGATTTAGGCGCTGATGATGATGATAGCAACACTAGCACTACCTTTTCACCCGTTCAGTATTTGACTGACACAAATAGTGATATAGCGGAAGTGATCGAAGAGGAACAGTGGCAAGAGCAGTCTCAAAACCGTCTACTTGCTGCGATGAAAACCCTGGATGAGCGCTCTCAAGATATCGTGGCTGCAAGGTGGTTAGCTGAAGATAAAGCGACGCTACAAGACTTAGCTGATAAATACAGTGTTTCTGCGGAGCGTGTTCGCCAGTTAGAAAAGTCAGCGATGAAAAAGCTACAAGCTGCTATGAGCTAAGTACTAAAAAAAGATTCAATAAATGCCGCTCCTTTTAGGGGCGGTTTTTTTTGTGTCATAAAAAATTGAGCTTACAAGTGTACGCTTATTTGATTATAATGCACTGTTCATGAAATAGGAGCTCTAAGATTGTTAGCTTTATTGCGCATTATGGCAATGGCCATATTTATTATTTTTAGTTGTATTTTTGGGTTAGCGCTGTGTATCGTGAGACCTTTCCATCGCAACAATGTACATATTATCGCCTCTTGGTTTGGTGCAATGGCGAAAGTGATTGGCGTAGAATTAGTGATTGAGAGAGCACCTGATGTGAGTGATGTTGGTCCAGCTTTGTATGTGGCTAACCATCAGAATAACTATGATTTGTTTACCTTACCTGCTGTAGTGCCTCAAAATACCGTAAGTATGGGGAAAAAAAGTCTAAAGTGGCTCCCTTTCTTCGGTCAGCTTTACTGGTTATCTGGTAATATTTTAATTGATAGGGCAAATCGCACAAAGGCGGTTGGCACGTTGGATAAAGCAGTACAAAAAATTAAACAGAATGGGCTGTCTCTGTGGATGTTCCCAGAAGGAACTCGTAGTTATGGACGCGGCTTGTTACCCTTTAAAACGGGTGCGTTTCACGCGGCGATGAGTGCACAAGTCCCAGTGATTCCAGTATGTATGAGCTCAACTCAAAACAAAATTAAGCTAAACCGCTGGGACAACGGAAAAGTCTATATATCTATGCTGGCGCCGATTAAGTTATCGAAGGACTGTTCCGCAAGAGAGCATGCAAATAACATTCATGCTAAAATGGCTGAAAAAATCGCACAATTAGATAAAGGTGAGTAAGGCTGATGGAAAATTGGCAAGAGATCAGTGAAGAGATTGTAGAGTCGTTACTTGAAGATGGCTCTAACCCTGAAAAGTTATACGAAGTTGAACACCACTTTGTGTGTGAAGACTTTGATAAACTAGAAGAAGCAGCACTGGCAGCATTTAAGCTAGGCTATGACGTTGAAGAGCCTGCAGAACTAGAGCTAGAAGATGGCGGCAAGATTTGGGGCTTTGATATTGTGGTTGAAGCTGAACTCAATGCTGAAGTCATTATGGAAGACGTGAACAAATTGGTTGCTGTGGCTGTGCAGGCTGGTGTTGAGTACGACGGTTGGGGCACGTACTTCCAAGATTAATCCCAGCGCATGTGTCAATACGCTAGAAAGAAACGGACTTCTCTCTCATAAAATCTAATCCTTTATCCCTATATTTTTAACATGTAGTAGACAATTTAGTCGTAACTATGCATATTATTGCGGTTTGAGTAAAAAAGCTTCTCTTAGGAACTATGCACGCGACAATCCCCATTAATGAACTTGTGCCAGGCATGTTTGTGGACAGTGTCCATAAGCTGAGATCTGATGCTGATCTAAAATTGAAGTCACGAGGGATGGTGCGTAATTCAGCGATCATTGCAAAGTTGGAGGCTGATGGTGTACTTGAATTAAATATTGATATCCAGCAGAGCCAAGTACCCGTACCGGCACATTATCTCCCGGATACGACGCCTGCTCGCTCAAGCACCGAACAAATCAAAGAGGGAGAAGGCGAAGCTGCGTTATCTCAAGTACCCACAAGTGTGCCCACCGCTGAAGTATTTGCTGCGGCTTTAAATCAATTTGAAGTACAAAATAAAAAACTACAGATTTTGTATGGCAATATATTGGGTGGTGAGGCTCTGCAGCTGCATTTAGTAAATGACATTAGCCAAGAAATAATTGCATCGGTCACTCAAAATAGCAATGTAATGGCCATTTTAACGCGCTTAAAAGACAAGCGTGGCTTTAACTGGCGTCATATGATCAACTGTACAATTTTAATGACTATCTTTGCTAAATACTTAGGGTTGAAGGCGCATGTTGTTACACAAATGGCCATGGCTGCAATGTTGCATGACATAGGTAAAAGTAAAGTCACGCAAAGTATTTTAGAGAAAGCAACACCATTTACCGAGCTTGAGAGACGCCATTGGCAAAAACATGTTGCGTACTCAGTCGCTATGGTTAAAGAAGAAAAAGGCATTACGCCCTTAATTATTGATATGATTGTTAATCATCATGAACGGCTAGATGGCAGTGGCTTTCCTAGAGGGTTGAACGCAGAAAAATTAAGTAAAGCAGCGAGGGTGATGGCAATCGTAGATGAATATGCGACTTTAACCGCCGCCCAGGGTAATGAAGAGCCTCTCGAGCCTGTTCATGCTTTGCGTATTCTGCTGGCGAATAAAGACAAGTTTGACGAAGTACTGGTACATAAGTTTATTCGGTGTATCGGGATCCATCCTGTTGGTACCATCGTTAAGTTGACCAATGACCGACTCGGACTGGTTATGGCCGGTAATAAGGAAAACCCAAAAGCGCCTATAGTGAGGGTATTCTACAATGCAAAGCACATGCATCATGTAACCATGAAAGATGTGGACCTAAATGACAGCGATGATATTAAAATCATTGCCAATGTGAAGCCTCTCGATTACCAGATTAATTTATCCCGTCTGTTACAAGAGAATCTGCTTGTTTAGCCTGCTTGCATCTTTTGAGCTTCTGAACTTTTGCTGAAAGTAAAGCGCCAGCAAGGCAACTTGACATCAAGACTATCCACATTAATGTACCTTTTTCGCTGTGAAGTGCAATACAGCAGCACGCCAATGCCGCAAGTGCTGCCATGATGGCACCAAGCCAATAATGATTGACTGGGTTGTCACATTGCCCAGCACGTTGGCAAGCACAATAATTCGCCTTACACAGGCAGTAAACACTGACTCCAGCAAATAGCAGCGCTGCCAATATCAACAACACTATCATAATCATCTCCCTCCAAGTAATGGCGAACAGTATAAGTGAAACTCTGAAATGGTTCAATGATATTGAGAATTAGTCTCATTTATATCTGGGTTGAGTTATTGCTCAATTACTGGTCTTACTTGTTATTAAAAGTAATCAAAAGCTTTTATTTTTCTATATTAGGGTGTTAAAAGCGCTAAAATTGAAGATTTTTAACGCTTAATTCTGTACTGTGTCGCGCAACATATTAATCGTATATTTGATTTAAGGGTTATGAATGAACAAAATCATGGTCGCGTTATGTGGCGCAGGGGTGTTGATGACATCATCACAAAGCTTCGCAGCTGCGTTCCAATTAGCGGAGCAAAACGTCTCTGGATTAGGTCGTGCTTATGCTGGAGAAGCCAGTGTTGCGGATGATGCCTCAGTGGTGTCTAGAAACCCAGCATTAATGAATAAGCTTGAAGGTACGCAATTGAGCGTCGCGGCTATGTATGTCAAGCCAGATGTTAGCCTGCAAGGTATCAGTACGAATAATGGTGTTCCTGCTTCAGCATTGAACAACAGCAGTATTGCGCCGAGTGCAGTTGTCCCTAGTGCCTTTATAACGACCTCAATAAATGAACAGTGGTCAGTGGGGGGCGGAGTGTATTCTCAATTTGGCCTTGCAACTAAGTTTGATGCGGATTATGTTGCGGGTCAAATTGCTGGTGAAACAGAAATAGTAACCATCAATACTGGTCTAGCGGCTTCTTATCAAGTGAATGAACAGTGGAGTTTGGCTTTTGGGTTAAACCATGTCTATGCAGATGCGAAAATTATCCGCAACTTGGGTGCAAATAACCTTGGGGTACCCAGTGACACGGAAGTTGTGAATTTAGAAGGGGACGACTCAGGTTTTGGTTGGAATATTGGGGTTGTATACAACATTGACGCTGATAATCGTTTCGGCTTCCATTTCCGTAGTGAAACAGATATTACTTTTGAAGGCACATTTAGCAATCAGCTGCCTGCGGTTACACCATTCAACGGAACTGCTGGTAAAAAGTTACCTGGCAGCGTTGCAATAACACTGCCTGCAATTGCTGAGGTTTCCGGTTCGCATAAATTGAATGACCAGTCGAGCGTCCATTACAGTATTTTATGGACTGGGTGGAATAGTTTTCAGACTTTATCCGCACAAGTAGAGAATGTGGGGACTGTGTTCAGCAAAGACGAAAACTTCAGTAATTCATTGCGCTACTCAATAGGCTCAGATTATCAATGGAATGAAGCATTAAAGCTTCGTGCAGGCTTTGCCTATGATGAATCTCCAGCTGATGAGCATCACATGTCCATTTCAATCCCTGATACGGATCGCGTATGGTACGCTTTTGGTGCAGAATATCAGTTAAGCAAAGTGTCCAGCATCGATTTTGGTGTCAGTATTATCCGTGGTAAAACTCAGCGATTCGTTGAAAAAGATAATGCAGGCAGTGAGTGGGGTTTTAAGTCAAAAGGGCATGCTTCCGTGTTCGGTTTACAATACAACCGCACGCTATAAAAAGGCATAAAAAAACATCATTGAGGGTGAAAAAGGCTGCTAATTTGCAGCCTTTTGTTTTATTACAGTTTGTCTTTCAATTGATAAAGTAGCGCATGGGCTTGTTTCGGCGTTAACTCATCTGGATCGATCGATTCTAAAAGCAGTTCCACGTCTGACGGTGTATTATTTAACAGTAAGTTTTGTTGTTGAGGTGCTGTGCCCGAGGTACTTTCAACCACACTTTGGTGCTGCTCTAATAGTGTCAGTTTTTGTTTTGCGAGTTTAATAACAGCCTTCGGGACACCGGCAAGCCCCGCAACTTGCAAACCAAAGCTCTTACTGGCTGCGCCATCGAGCACAGTGTGTTTGAATGCAATCGTATCGTTATGCTCAACTGCGTCTAAGTGTACATTGACCAATCCCGACTGTTGCTCTGCTAGCTCCGTTAGTTCAAAGTAGTGCGTGGCGAACAAGGTTTTAGCAGAGATTTTGTTGGCCAGGTAATCTGCTGTGGCATAGGCCAGTGATAAACCATCATAGGTACTTGTTCCACGTCCTATTTCATCCATAAGGACCAAAGACTGGTCTGTTGCATTATTGAGAATTGTTGCAGTTTCTGTCATTTCTACCATAAAGGTTGAACGCCCGGAAGCCAAATCATCGCTAGCACCAATACGGGTAAAAATTCTATCTATCTGACCAATTTGCGCACTGCTGGCAGGAACAAAACTGCCAATGTGCGCCATCAATACGATAAGGGCCGTTTGACGCATATAGGTCGATTTACCCCCCATATTAGGGCCTGTAATCAGGAGCATTTTTCGGCCACTGTTAAGGTGAACTGGATTGGCAATGAAGGGCTCACTGCTAACGTGTTCTACAACTGGGTGACGCCCTGCCTCAATATGGATTTCATCTCCCGCGGTAAGCTCTGGCTTACAGTAGTCAAGTGCCTGGGCGCGTTCTGCCAAAGTATTAAGCACGTCTAAATCTGCTAATGCAGCTGCCATGACTTGAAGTTGCTCAATATAAGGAGCAATCAGCTCAAACAGTTGTTCATAAAGTTGCTTCTCCAGTGCTAAGGCTTTCGATTGACTGCCTAATACTTTGTCTTCATGCTCTTTAAGCTCCGGAATGATATAACGCTCATTGTTTTTTAATGTTTGGCGTCGAATATACTCTGGTGGTGCTAAGTGTGAATTGGCCTTACTAATTTCAATGTAAAATCCATGTACCTTGTTATAGCCAATTTTTAGTGTGCTGATCCCGGTTCTCTCGCGTTCTCGCTCCTCTAACTGCTCCAGCACGTCTGTGGCGCCTTCACTGAGCGCTCGCCACTCATCAAGCTCGCTAGAATACCCTTTCGCAATCACGCCGCCATCTCTGATCAATACAGGGGGGTTGTCAATAATGGCGCGTTCCAGTAGTTCTTGAAGATGGGGCAATTGCGGGGATTGCGCTTTAATTTGTTGTATACGCTGATCCTGGCTTTCGTTCATTAAATGATGAAGCGGCGGTAATGCCTGTAATGCACTGCGTAAACGAGTGAGATCACGTGGTCTTGCGTTACACAATGCTAATCTTGCAACGACACGTTCGATATCACCTATTTGACGCAAGGCATCATAGACATCCATACCTAGCTGAAGGTCTAGGATGCTCGATATTGCATTGAGGCGGGCATTGAGTTCTTCTCTATCTCTGACCGGAGTATGGATACGGCGTTTCAGCAGGCGCGATCCCATTGGAGTCGCCGTTTTATCCAGCACTTGAGCAAGGGTATTGTCAATCGAACCCGACAGGTTCATGGTTAATTCAAGGTTTTTACGTGTCGCGGCATCAAGGATCACAGCGTGTTCATTTTTCTCTAAAGTGATCGCTCTTATGTGTGGTAAAGCCGTGCGCTGAGTGTCTTTAACGTATTGCATCACGCAGCCAGCTGCAATTAAGCCTGCGCTCGCATTATCAACCCCAAAACCGATAAGATCTTTTGTTTCAAATTGTTGGCAGAGTAAGTGTTTAGCTGTATCTAAGTCAAACTCCCAATCTGGTCGCCTACGGCTGCCTTTGATTTGCTCCAACACGATGAGGTTTTGAAAAGATTCAGGGTAGAGCAATTCGGCCGGTTGCAATCTTTGTAGTGTCGATGTGAGCGCTTCATCGGTTG
This sequence comes from Pseudoalteromonas sp. SMS1, assembly GCF_021530565.1. Taxonomy (GTDB): domain Bacteria; phylum Pseudomonadota; class Gammaproteobacteria; order Enterobacterales; family Alteromonadaceae; genus Pseudoalteromonas. The sequence continues at coordinate 43,055 of NZ_JAKGBI010000028.1, read as the reverse complement.
CGAGCTCGACGATGTTAAAGCGACCAGAATTAATATCAAGATAGGCAACACCATACTTAGTTTTGTCTTGCCAAACCGCAGCAAGTAAGTTGTCTTGGCGCTCTTGGAGTAAGGCTTCATCCGTGACTGTGCCTGGCGTTACAATACGCACAACTTTGCGTTCAACTGGGCCTTTACTGGTCGCAGGGTCGCCAACTTGCTCACAAATGGCTACCGACTCGCCCATTTGGACCAAACGCGCAAGGTAGTTTTCTACTGCGTGATAAGGTACACCCGCCATTGGGATTGGGTTGCCACCTGCTTTACCGCGATGGGTTTGTGAGATGTCGAGGAGCTGGGCTGCGCGAATGGCATCATCGAAGAATAATTCATAGAAGTCACCCATTCGGTAGAATAGCAGAATCTCCTTATGTTGGGCTTTGATCCTAAGATACTGCTGCATCATAGGTGTTTGTTGCTTTATAGTATGTTCAGAATAAAGATCTAATGACATGCTTCTACCTAAGGTTTTTTGTATGGAAATACACACTAATATCGCCGCATTGGCGGCACAATTGGGCGCTATTCTAACGAATAAAAGCTTCTCGATCACTACTGCTGAGTCGTGTACTGGCGGAGGAATTAGTTACGCACTGACCGACACGCCTGGTAGCTCAGCCTATATTGACCGATGTTTCGTCACTTATAGCAATGAGGCCAAGCAAGCATTGTTAAATGTTGCAGAGCAGACACTGAAAGAATTTGGTGCCGTAAGCGAGCAGACGGTGATTGAAATGGCTAAGGGGGCGAGTATACAAGCTCAGGCGGATGTAGCGGTATCTGTCTCTGGCATTGCTGGGCCCTCTGGTGGTAGTGAGTTAAAACCTGTCGGTACTGTATGGTTTGCCGTCGATATACAGCAGCAGACCCACACTTTTATGCAGATATTTCCAGGGGAACGTGCAGAAGTTAGATTGCAAGCTATTGAATTTATTTTGGAAAAAATAATTTCTTTAATAAATCAGTAAAAGTCTCTTGATACTGTAATTCTATACAGTATACTTGTCCGCAACACGCTAGATTGGAGAAACAGATGAACGATAACAAACAAAAAGCATTAGATGCTGCATTGTCGCAAATTGAGCGTCAATTTGGTAAAGGATCAATCATGAAGCTGGGTGATAGCCAAGCTTTGGACATAGAGTCAGTGTCAACGGGCTCATTGGGACTGGATATTGCTTTGGGTATCGGTGGTCTGCCAACTGGTCGTATTGTAGAAATTTACGGTCCTGAGTCTTCAGGTAAAACAACGCTGACACTGCAAACTATTGCACAAGCACAAAAAATGGGTAAAACCTGTGCATTCGTGGATGCAGAGCATGCCTTAGACCCAGTATACGCTGAAAAGCTTGGTGTGAATGTCGATGATTTATTGGTATCTCAACCAGATACAGGTGAGCAGGCGCTTGAAATTTGTGACATGCTAGTACGCTCTGGTGCGGTAGATGTTGTGGTTGTTGATTCAGTTGCTGCCCTCACGCCAAAAGCGGAAATTGAAGGTGATATGGGTGATTCTCATGTTGGTCTTCAGGCACGTTTAATGTCACAAGCTTTGCGTAAACTGACAGGTAACATTAAGCGTTCAAACACATTATGTATCTTCATTAACCAGATCCGTATGAAGATTGGTGTGATGTTCGGTAACCCTGAAACTACGACTGGTGGTAATGCACTTAAGTTCTATGCATCAGTTCGGTTAGATATTCGTCGTATTGGCTCTGTAAAAGAGGGTGATGAGGTCGTTGGTAACGAAACTCGTGTTAAAGTTGTGAAAAATAAAGTTGCACCGCCATTTAAGCAAGCTGAATTTATCATCATGTATGGTGAAGGCTCTTCTAAGCAGGGCGAACTAATCGACCTAGGTGTGAAGCACAAATTAGTGGATAAAGCGGGTGCTTGGTTTAGCTACAATGGCAATAAGATTGGCCAGGGTAAAGCTAACTCAATTAAGTTCTTAAAAGAAAACGTGGCAATTGCTGACGAGATTGAAGGCAAACTACGTGAAATGTTACTTCTTCAAGCCACAATCAAAGATGAAGAAGGTGAAGACAAAGGTCTTGCAGACTTAGAAGATCAGCTATAAGTCTCCAACACTAGCGCATCTTCAATGAAAAAAGCCACTTATTAGATAAGTGGCTTTTCTAGTTTATACCATGCGATGAACCCATAGCTTGTTTGTGTTATTGTCTGGTTTGTTACGACTTAAACAGCACCATCAAAGTCGAATTGACGCCATGACTCATAAACAAACACAGAAACGGCATTAGATAAATTCATACTACGACTATCAGGCTTCATTGGAATGCGAAGGCGTTGCGCCTCAGGCAAAGAGAAAATAATATCATCTGGCAAGCCGCGCGTTTCAGGACCAAACAGCAAACAATCACCAGCTTGATATTGTGGAGCATGGTGGTATGCCTTGCCCTTTGTTGTACACGCAAAAACGCGTTTTGGTTGGCGTTGTTCCAAATAAGCTTCGTAAGAAGGGTAGCGTTTAACTTCACTAAATTCGTGATAATCAAGTCCCGCGCGCCTGACGCGTTTATCATCCCAATCAAATCCAAGCGGTTCAATTAAATGCAAAGAATAGCCAGTGTTTGCACATAGGCGAATGATATTCCCCGTATTAGGTGGGATCTCAGGTTGATATAAAACGATGTCTAACATGGTTAACCTCTAAGTCAATTTGAGCGCAGTATAGCTCATCCAAAGTTTAACAACTAGCGTAGTGAGGAAGGTGTTCAATGACGACCGCTTTGATAATTTATCTCAAATCAAAGTTACTAAAATCAAGTTTATACAATCTAATATTTCTATTTTATTATGGTTCTAGCGTATGATGAGTAGGTTGGCGCGTAACATAAGGGGGAGTATCTGTGACGCGTAGTTATGATTCTTTGGTTCGTTTTTCAAGTGTCTTTACCATCGCAATGGCGGGACTCATGATTGTCGCGAAAGCGTCGGCATGGCTGTCGTCTGGGAGTGCCGCGATGCTGGGATCTCTCACGGATTCCATGTTGGACGTAACAGCATCACTAATGAGCTTTTTTGTCCTAAGTTACGCACTACGTCCTGCTGATGATGATCATCGCTTTGGTCATGGCAAAGCAGAAGCGTTGGCTGGCCTTGGACAAGCGGCTTTTATTTCAGGCTCTGCATGCTTTTTAGCCTTTCATGGCGTGGAACGCTTGTTTAACCCTGTCGTCATAAACCATAGTATGATGGGAGTATGGGTCAGTATTTTCGCTATATTTTGTACATTGCTCGTGGTGTTGGTGCAGCATCAAGTGGTAAAGCGAACACACTCTATCGCCATCAAAGCGGATTCGATGCATTACAAAGGCGACATATTGCTCAATATTGCGGTATTGGTTGCATTGTTGCTGAGTCATTACGGCATTATGTGGGCTGATTCTGTGTTTGCGATCGGAGTGGCTGGTTATTTACTTTATAACTGCTGGGATATCGCCCGAGAAAGTGCTGATCATTTAATGGATAAAGAGTTGCCTGAAGCAGAGAAAGAACAGATAGTTGGCATTGCAACGTCACATGAGGCCGTTTATGGTGTCCATAACCTAAGGACGCGCCAAAGTGGCAAGGTAAAATTTGTTCAATTGCACTTAGAGCTGGATGACGATATGCCTCTGATGCGTGCGCACCAAGTTGCTGATGAAGTGGTTGCGCAGATCCAGGCTCAAAGCGAGGGGGAAATTGATGTGCTAGTGCATCAAGATCCGGTTTCATTGAGTGTGACAGAGTCGGCAAATTCATAGAACTGCATCAAAACTGCGCGGCGTATTGGGTCTACTTCACACAATAGTTCATGCTTTCCCGCATATGTCTGTATAGTACATTGTTCGTGTTTATTGGCGAATTTGGTATGTGCCTCTGATTTTACAATCGTATCGTACTTGGCGCTGGCAATACTCAGTGGTTTAGAGATAATTGCCTTACTCAATTTTTGAGTCACTGGAAATGCCGCATTTAGCCAGCCAAAGCTGACACCGCCAAGTTGTAATTCGGGTTGCTGTTGGTACAGTGTTCGAAATCGTTGATAGCGTTGTTCACATTGGGTGAGTTCATTGTCTGCAAAAGGTTTAGCCTGATAGTCGTTTTGTCCAATCGCATAGTGTTTGTCAAAACCTAAGTAGCAGGCGAATTTGGCAATACCACTGGCAATCCAAAACGGGTAGGGGGCAGTCTCTATTTGTAACATTGGTGCGCACAAAAACGCCCCTTTAGCAGGGGATTCAGGATGTTTTATAAGATAATCACAAACAATCGCACCGCCCATGGAGTGCGCCATAAACAGCCACTTGTCCGTATTTGGAAGGACCAACGTTTGAATAACTAGGTGTAATACTTCGCTAAACTGAACGAAATCGTCAATGTGTCCTATTTGTGGGTTGTTCAGCAACCGCGAAGATAGCCCTTGTCCAGGGTGATCATAAGTAATCACTTCGATGTCATTTTGTATCAACTCCCACAGCAGCTCTTGATATTTAATCGCGGATTCTATGCGGCCATTTACGAGCACTACCGTAAACCTAGGGTTTCGAGGTGTATAGTGTGCGTAAAAAATGTCGCCATGAACCGAGCTGAGCTTACCTTGTTTACAGCACTGCCAATGGCGCGCTATGGCCGTCCAATTCTGTGAAAGTTTGTTACTATTGCTGTAAAACATGTGGCTGTTGTAAAGGGATGCGCACGGTGACATCCAGTCCTTGGTTATTCTGGAAAAGAATGTGGCCATGATGCACTTTTATCGCATGCTGTGCAATTGCCAATCCAAGGCCAAAACCACCTTTTTGAGTGTTGTCTGGTGTTCTGGACTGTGAAGCGCGATAAAAAGGAATACAGAGTTTATTGAGCATCTCTTCACTTACACCGGGACCATCATCAGACACCTTTAATACGAACTGCGCATTGTCGATCTTGCACTGTATTCTGACTGTTTTTTTAGCGTATTTAAGTGCATTGCGAATGATATTTTCAATAGCTCTATTCAGTAAAACGGTATCGCCTAGCAGGTGTTGTTCAGGTAGTTCACCAGCAATGAGTGTTTTACTTAGTTGTTGGCTCTCAAAGTGTGCATCACTGATAATCGGTTCTAGCAATTCTGCGATACATATTCGGTGCATTTCTACGCAACTGGTGCCTGACTCTAACCGAGACAGCTGCAAAATATCGCTCAACATATGCTCTAGCATGTAAGATTCTTTCTCAATTCTTAGCAAATAACTATCCAATTCTCCCGTCGCTTTACTTGAGGCAATCCCTGTGGCCATTTGCAGGCGCGTAAGTGGAGAGCGTAATTCATGGGAAATATCGGCGAGTAGACGTTTTTGACTTAAAACCTGCGCTTCTAGTTGAGAAGCCATAATATCAAAGTCTTTTCCAAGTTGGCCGAGTTCGTCTTGTCTTGTTTTGTCCACGTTTGCACGTGTGTTTAGTTTGCCTTGTGCCAGCTGAGACGCGGCGCGTTGCAACTGCTTAATTGGTTTTAATAAGCCCATTGCAAACCAGTAACTTAAGACTAGGCTCGCGACTAACAAAATGGCGAGCTTCATCCATCTGGGCATGAGCCTGACTTTAAGAAATAAGTCGCCTTCACGATTGTCCAAGATCATAAACAATTGATAATCATCATTGTGTATTTGAATACTGACAGGGCCATAGGCTCTGTATTTTTCTGTATTGATGACTTTTGGTTCACCGCCGACAGCAAAGTTTAATAGCGCGAGGTCGAATTGGTTGAGGTCGGGGTTGCTGATCAGACTTTTTTCAGGATCAGGATGTTTTAGGTAAATCTTTGAGCGCTTTCCATGTCTTCGATGTCTTAAAATTTCTTCTAAAGTTTTATCGGGCATACGCTCAATATGTTTATCTAAAGACTTTTTTACATGGAATAAGTTCTTCAGCATCGGCGGAGAAATGTCTTTGGATGCAAGCACATCAGGCTGTAGAAAGCTCACGCTGACCAAAATAGCAAGCGTACTGATCACGGTTAACCAAAACCAAATAAATACTTTTATTGCTAAAAATCTTTTCATATTATGCTGCTAAAAATACGTATCCAGATCCACGCAGGGTTTTAATAAAGGTATGGTCACTATATTGTGCAAGCTTTTTCCTGACATTGCTGACGTGCATATCTACTGAGCGATCATAAGGCACCAAAGGTCGACCTAAGACACTTTGACACAAAGCTTGTTTGCTCACGACCTCACCGGCAGATTTCATCAGCTGATAAAGTACTTCGTACTCTGTCCCTGTAAGTACAATCGGAGTTCTATTTAGCGACACACTCCGTGCTGCGATATCCAAGGAAAGGCCATGGAAGACCATTTTTTGATCTTTTACGGTCTGCGTAAGGTGAGCCACTCGACGTGTAATCGCTTTTATTCGGGCTAATAATTCTCTGTGATTAAAAGGCTTAGGAATATAGTCATCCGCACCAAGCTCTAACCCAAAGATTCGGTCAAAATCGTCCCCTTTGGCTGTGAGCATGATTACTGGGGTCATTTTTTCTATTCTTAGCGCTTTTAAGACTTCAAATCCATCTTTCTTTGGCAGCATTACATCCAATAAGATAACCGCAAAGTCTTCGTTTAAAGCGGCGTCTAATCCGGCCTCACCATCATGTTTGGCTATAACAGAAAGTTGCTCGCTCTCTAAATACTCACTTAATAGCTCACATAAAGATTGGTCATCGTCAATGATTAATACTGAATTACTCATAGGGCAGCGTACTTGGAGGTAGATAATTTCTATTGTACTTAACTATAAGGTGCACGGGATGGAATTTACACTTCTTTACGTGTTTTAAGCGATTAGAACATCGACTCGAAAAACTATCCAATGGTTTATTGAGCTTCAATTCTTTTTGCACATTTCTGATGAACACTATGTACCAAGATGTTTTGTAATCACTGTTGACAAAACTTTACTCTGACTTGACGTTGCTTTGCTTTGAGCTTGCTAAATTAAATCATGTCATGAGTTCAGGTGTTAAGGAGCATACAGTCCTAAGCACGACTGTTGAACGTAAATAAAATCAACCGGAGATATTACGATGAAAAAATTCGCCAGCTTATTACTAGCAAGTTGTATTAGCGTGGGACTAGTGCCTGCAACTGCGTTCGCTGATGAAGGCGCGCATAAAGTACATAAAATTAAGCGTCACCATATGAAGCCATTGGCGCATATTGAAAAACGTTTATTGTCTGATAAAGCAATCAAACATCTTGATTTGAGTGACAGTCAGCAAACAGAATTAAAGGCTGTTTTTGAAACATATAAATCCCGTTTAGCGGCACTAAAAGAGACGCAGCCACAGGCAAAGCCTCACAAGGCATTTAAGGAAATTATTGAGGCAGAAACTTTTGATAAAGCGCAAGCGCAAATTTTGCTAGAAGAGCATGCGCCTAAAAAACAAGCGTTTATGCTTACCATGCTAGAAGCGAGGCATGCGATTCACCACATTTTGACCGAAGAGCAGCGCGAGAAAATAGCGCAAAGAAAAGGCAAGTTTTTGGCTAAGTTACGTCATAAACACTGATCAATGAGTGAAGTGATGGTCGCTCAGTAAACAGTCTCGAGACTGTGCTGAGCGACAAAAGCATTTTATTTGAGAAAGAGTAGCAACTGATTTCCCGCTGCAATGGCATTATTTTCTCCCTCAAAAATGTTGTCCGTCGTTTTGCTTATCACTGCCCCGTCAAGCCACTCGTAAACCTCTTTATTGAATGTGAGTAGTGTTTCAACAGGAAACTCATGTTCTTCCTCTAACGTCATTAAAGTATTAGCAACTTCATCGATAATCAGAGCACCATCATTAAACTCAACACAAAAGTACAGGTTATTGGCCACTTCTTTAAAGCCATTGGCGATGTTCTCTAAGCGCTCTTTGCTTTGCCCTTGTGATTGCAGTAATCCAAGCTCAACATCGACTTCTTGAATAGACTCGACGAGGCCCGAAATATCTTCTTCGTCGATTGGATTCTCTACCCAAAAGTCTGTGGCGCTCAGTGCTCCTTTATCAACTTTATTGCCAAGGGCGCCGAGTTCATCAGGCGAAAAATCAAAAAACGCATCTTCAAACAAATCCGCTTTTTCATCATTTCTGAGTCCACCAGCGTAGATTTTTTCGTTACTTTTTAAAGACTCTACGACCTCATTGTTCGCAGCACTTTTATCTTTTTTAGTGGTTGAGAGGTAAAAGCTTTTGAAATTCTCATTGGACTTTTTAACTTTTTCAGCCAAACGTTTGAAGTTACTGAGGTCTTTTTGCATTGAAATATAATGAGTAACTTGGCCCTGTTCATTTTTAATCTCAGAGATATTCCACTCAACGGGGTACATACTGCCGTCTTTTCTATAATTGATGGATGCGCCATAGAAAAACCCTCTTTCTTTCAGTGCTGGGGTGAGCTTTTCAATTATGCGTTTGTTACTTTTTGGCCCCTGTAAGATTTTAGGTGATATACCCACTAACTCAGCCAGTTCATACCCTGTGTGGCGACAAAATACGGGATTAGCATACACGATACGGTAACCCGCCTTGTCATCAGCGTCAGTAATTACAATGGCATGGTGGGAATGCATTAATATCTGCTGTAATAACGTTAGTGGCGAGCATTCATTGAGCATTTGGCTAAAGAACAGCATTTCTTCCATGTCTTTTGTTTGGTTTGGCATAAACAGAACCCTAGTTGTCTATAGGCGGTGGAGTCTTAAGTATCGTTCGATTTATATAAATTGCCAGAAAAGCTATTTAGTTTTAATACGCTAAACATGCCCCTCAAGATTGATGAAGGGCAATCTCAGAATGCCGGCAAGTAAGTTATGACAGGCGCGAAAAGCTCTCTCCCTAAACGCTGGTTTAGGTATGTCTTTGGTCATACTTTATGATGCATCCAGCGTATTGAGGTGCTTTTTATTCGCTCAGCTTTTGTGTTCACTTTATTGGGTATCATCGCGCTCCCTGGTTTTTGTTTGTAATCGTATTTGTGTAAAGCGCCTTAAAGTAGTGAGATACTCTGCGCGTGTGCCGAGACCTTTAACATATAAATCAATGAATGCTAGGCTTGCAGTATTCACCAGTTCAGTGACTAAATAGGGGTCAATGGTACCAAGATAATCCTGATTTCTATCGTTAGGCAGTATGTAAGGTGTGTCTGAAAAGTCCCAGTGCAAAGCGCCTTCAATGGTCATCATGTATGTATCTGCCTGTTGCTGTTTAAAGACAATGGGAAAGTCAGCACTGAGCGGAGTATCAGAGTGCATCATGAGATAAGGCTTTGAGTGTGGCATTGTCGGTGACAAATTGTAGTGTATACCATCCAGATTGACAGCCGCCTTACACTGGTAGACTTGCTGGCAAAATGCAGCAACCGTCGGCCCACCAAACGACAGCCCCACAGCGGCAAGGTGAGTTAAATCAAGGCGACCCTTAAAGGTACTAAGGTGTGGTTTAAGGTAGTTGATCCCCCAGTATTGACCATATTGAAGACGGGTTAATTGGTCCAGAGCAAAGTGCATGTCTTGTACCCAAGTATCCAAAGCGACGCGGTCACCTTCTGTCCATTTCATTAGTTGATAAACTCGGGCTGTTTCTGTGTCATTTAGAGGGCGACCTGCAAGTTGAAGTAACTCTGCGACTAGTTCGTCAAAGCTAACATCTGCCTGATCGCTGATATAGAAGTCGTTCGCACGTGCTTCACTATCATACGTTGCACTGCGGCCAAAACTTTGAGTGACAAACCCCGCGTGATGAGGGTGGCCAACGCTTGCGACAATATAGCCTCTTTTAGCTAGTTCAATCATAAGAATTTCTTTGTCTTCCAGCGTAGATTGGTAACCATGAGAATATAGCACCACTGGAAATGACTCCGCAGATTGAGCCATTGGCGCATTTTTAAAGGTTTTAAATGGCAGAGTTTTCAAGTAAGCATGAAACTGTAAATCGTCGGGACTGGGTGTTGCGCTTGAGTAAGGGAACTCTTCAGTATGGAAATGCAGATAGCTGGCATGTTGTTCATCGCGCGGTGAAGCTGGGTACCAAATTTTTATCAATATATCGCGGTAGTCATTGTGTTGTGATGTGAGTTTTTCGATTCGGCTGTAATCTGTTGCAGCGATATAGGTAACCCCTACGGGGTAATCTTGTGATAGGACTGAGCTGCTGTGCGCAAAACATAAAAGCGCAACGACGCAGCACACCAGAGAATAGCGTGTCATGTCAATTTCCTTTGTTGTTGTATCCATTTTTATATTTGTTAAATTTGAAAATTAAATGCAATAGGGTGTGTGTGTTTTAACTAAGGCAGGCTGATAAGTTCATGTTTTTATTGTTTTTTACTAACATGAAAGTTTATCAATTTGAGGTCGGTAGCAATGCATTGAGTATTCATACTGTCGCGCATTGCTAATGAGCCAATGCGCATAGTGTCATTGTATTTATAACGGGGGTTGTGGGCTAGGTCCATTAAAGGGAAGTTTGACATGCGACTTTTTACGTACCGAGGGTTTCACTATTGAAAGAACCGCTATCATTTCTAAGCCAAGAATAAAGGACTTTATTAATACGTAATTGTAATAAATACCTGTCCAGCCTTGGAACATCGTCGAAAGTGGGCCTGTTACGCCTAAGAATCTCAAATTTCGTAAAAAGTTTTCAATGAGTGCAAGGCTATCTGCAAGTATAAATAAGCCAAAGATACTGAGTAATGTGATATCAGCATTAGTCATACAGATAGTCTGCTTCACATTATTTTGGCGTCTCGTAATCCATCTAGAGATCGCGGGCCGCAGACCAATCGCGAAAAATAAGGTAAGGTCGAGAAAAAAGTGGATAGCAAATGCACGCGCGTTGTGCCAAACCGCGGGAGCATCAGGTGCAACGGAGAAAAAATTAAAATGAAAAATAACGATAGAAATAACGTGCTGAGCCGCTAACAACGCGCAAATATGAGCGATATTAATATTTTCTCGATACCAAGCGCCAATAAATGCAATAACACTGACATAGAGTATCTCTGCTTTCACTGCATCCAATACATTCGTAGTTAGATACATGATAAGCGTAGCCGAGAGCAGAATTGCGAAAACTTTCATTGCTAAAACTTATTAAGTAGGCTACCTAAAAGGATCACTTGCTTTGCCTTTAAGTTTTTAAAAGCGCGGTGTAGCCAGTATGACACTCTGTTTCTTGAAGGGGTTATTCGCCCTTTTTCATAGAGTCTTTTCGAGCTAAACATAGCGTTGCATCGAATACTGAAAATGAAAATCTTTCACCGCAAGCTGTCCTTTAAATTAGGAGCTTTGTTGACCCCGGATTTTTGCAATTAAGTCTGTTAGATCAATAGAACAGTATGCGCAAATAGCAAAGAATTGATTCAGTTTTGGCTGCCCCACATCGCGTTCCCAGTTTTCGTATGTTTTACGACATACGCCTAAATGTTTCGCCATGATTGCCGTTGTAACACCTTTCTTTTTACGCAGCGCTCTAAGGTCATCCCCTGTGATATATCTTGCAAAAAAATCCACTATATTCCCCTTACTTTAATACCTAATCCGTTACCAACTTACAACATTTTAAAGACGAAAGTTTATTTTGAAGCCATAAATTAAAGGTCACAATATCGGTCGTTGCTTGCTATTCCAGATAATAGCTAAGTAAGACATTCGCATTGCTTAGAATAAATGTTTGCTTCAATGATGAATAACTACAACCTAAAATGCGTACGGTATTAAAAATCAATTCGTATATAGATTGTAATTTTCACAGATTTTTATCACATAAAATTAATACTGTCTATTGTTCATTCAACTATATGAAATGTTTCATAGCTCTAATGTTATTCCCTGAAAATATCATTTATAAACGAAGGTGAGTCATAAATTACGCAATTATTTTATCGGTTAGGTAAGGGGGAAATAGCCTTGCGTCGCAAGCGTAAGTATCAGTTTTTCTCTATATCTTAATGATAGTGCTGGGTTTTTTATGATTTATTTAATTGCTTCGGTTACGTCTTTGCTTAAATGGTATGTAAAATCATACCTTATCATCTGGTTATACCAGCGAATATAAGTATTTCCATAAAATGAGCAAGCTTTGGGTTTTTTGTTGTGAATTGTGCAATTGTTTTAGTTTAATAAGAAGTTATCGACTGGATATGCTCAAAACTGTGTAATTAATTTTATGAAAGCAATAAATAACAAACGCTGCCAAATAAAGGCAGCGCTTATATTTTAAATTAGGCATCAAGCCACTTTTTAGCACTGGCTAATATACCATCGCTATCTAAGCCCATTTCACTGTGCATTTCTGCTTGTGTTCCATGTTTGATAAACTCATCAGGTATACCCAAATGCATCACTGGGTGTGGGATCTGATTTGCAGCGAAATACTCACTGACTGCACTACCTGCACCACCAGCAATCGCATTATCTTCCAATGTAACAAAGTGACTATGAGTGTTAGCAAGCGTTTGTAATAGCGTTGTGTCTAAAGGTTTTACAAATCGCATGTCAACTAGCGTGGCGTCTAATTGTTCAGCGACATGCTGTGCATTTTCCAATAATGTACCAAAGTTTAGGATGGCGAGTTTTTGTCCTTCACGAATGGTGTTTGCTTTACCGATAGGAAGCTGTGTCATCGTCGCGTCTATTTCAGCGCTGCCAGCTGAGCCTCTCGGATACCTAACAGCAGCAGGTTTGTCTAATAAATGACCCGTGAATAACATTTGACGACACTCATTTAAATCACTGGGTGTCATGATCACTAAATTTGGAATGCAGCGCATAAAACTCAGATCATAGGCGCCTTGGTGCGTTTCTCCATCTGCACCCACAATGCCAGCTCGGTCGATGGCAAATAGCACCGGTAAGTTTTGCAAGGCAACATCGTGAATCAGCTGATCATAAGCGCGTTGTAAGAAACTAGAATAGATTGCCACGACAGGGTTTAGGCCTTCACATGCGAAGCCCGCGCCGAGTGTGACAGCATGTTGCTCAGCAATCGCAACATCAAAATACTGAGACGGGTATTCCTTAGAAAACCGCACCATGCCAGAGCCTTCTCTCATAGCTGGTGTAATGGCCATCAGATGCTTATCCTGCTCTGCCATATCACACAGCCAGTCGCCGAATACTTTTGAGAACGTCGGTGCACTGGGTTTAGACTTTGGCAAGGTGTGTACACTTGGGTCAAACTTTGGTACTGCGTGAAAGCCGATAGGGTCAGCTTCTGCGGGTTGATAGCCTTTACCTTTTTGGGTTTTGACATGAAGCAATTGGGGACCTTTGAGGTTACGCATATTGCGGAGCGTATCCACTAACATATTGACATCATGACCATCAATTGGGCCAATGTAGTTAAAACCGAGTTCCTCAAAAAAGGTGCCAGGTATCACCATGCCTTTTAAATGCTCTTCCATCTTACTGGCAAGCTCTTTGACGGGGGGCACACCAGACAATAGTTTTTTACCACCTTCACGTATATTGGTATAAAAGCTACCAGATAAAATACGCGCAAAGTGATTATTGAGTGCCCCGACATTTTCAGAAATTGACATTTCGTTGTCATTGAGGATAACGAGCATATCAGATTTGACATCTCCCGCATGGTTCATGGCTTCAAAAGCCATACCCGCAGTCATTGCTCCGTCACCAATCACTGCAACGGTTTTACGATTTTTGCCTTCTTTCTCTGCGGCAATTGACATCGCTAATGCGGCAGAAATAGAGGTACTGGAATGCCCAACACTAAAGGTGTCAAACTCGCTTTCTTCACGGTAAGGAAATGGGTGAAGTCCGTCTTTTTGACGGATTGTGTGCATTTGACTCTTTCTACCAGTCAGAATTTTGTGCGGGTAAGCTTGGTGGCCCACGTCCCACACTAATCTGTCGATCGGCGTGTTGTATACATAATGAAGTGCGACAGTTAATTCAACGGTGCCTAGCCCTGAGGCAAAATGGCCACTGCTTTGGGAAACTGAGTCTAATAAATAACCTCTCAGCTCCGCGCTAAAGTCATTTAACTTTTGCTGCGGCAATTGGCGTAATTGTTGAGGCTGGTCAACTAATGCCAGTAAAGGGTACTTGCTACTATCAAGAGTCATATTATTTGTAATATCCTTAGCAAACCTTGCTGAATTATATACAAAGCTTGCCAATAGTTTTATAAATTTAAAGGGAACTTGTCATTACCTAGTCATTTTGAACAGGACCAAAATCAATGGTCTCTGGCGATGATGTACTTTGCAAGTTCTGCCAGTAACTGTGTGTCAGCGTCTATTTTTTCTAAAGCTTGCAAAGCCTGTTTTATCAGCATTTGAGCTTTGTTTTTCGCCCCTTCCATGCCAAGTAAAGCTGGGTAGGTAGATTTATTATGCTGTAAGTCTGAGCCTTGTGGTTTACCCAAAGTACTTGTATCACCCTCAATATCGAGAATGTCATCCTGCACCTGAAAAGCCAGTCCAATAGCTAAACCGAACTCTTGCAATTGACTTCGCGTTAATTCTGAAACATTGGGTGCACACAATGCCCCCAATTCAATCGCACAATTGAGTAATGCACCAGTTTTAAGCCTATGAATACGCGCTAACTGGTCGATGTCGATCAACTTATCTGTCGCTGCAATATCGAGCGCTTGACCGCCGACCATTCCTTGCAAGCCAGAGGCTTGCGCTAATGCCTTAATCATCAAAACTTGTTGGGAAGCAGAAACAACGAATTGATGAGATGATAATAATTCAAATGCCAAAGTCTGTAACGAGTCGCCGGCCAGAATTGCTTGTGCTTCATCAAATGCAATATGACAAGTCGGTTTTCCACGTCGAAGATCATCGTCGTCCATGGCGGGTAAATCATCGTGTACTAAAGAGTAACTATGAATACACTCAACAGCAGCGGCTGCCACATCCAAATCTTGTTTAGATGCGCCTAGCATTTCACCAGTGATGTAAACTAAAAATGGCCTTAGTCGTTTACCACCATTGCTGACAGAATAAAGTGCCGCGGCTTTCGCAGTTGGATCTGTGTTTAAATCTTGCTCAAAGTAATTTCTAATTGTTTGCTCGACATCTTGTCTTGCGATACTAAGTCTTTGTTGTAAGTCCACGCAATTATTCCACTTGATCCGCAAACTCGCTTGGCGTGGTTGTATCGTCATTGGCGAGCAGTATTGACACTTTTTGTTCTGCTTGTTGAAGTTTGTGATTAGATGCCTGGGCCAGTTTCACTCCTCGTTCAAATTGCTTTAGGGATTGGTCTAAAGTCAATTCACCGCGCTCCATCTCTTGTACGATGGTTTCTAGCTCAGTGACAGCTTCTTCAAAGCTCATATTTTCAGGTTTTTTGACTGCCATATCTTCTCTTCACTTTCACGCAAAACTTTTAAGGTCCCAATTTTATGGTTATTAAAGATAGAGGTCAAAGTATCTGATAGACTTTTTTATTAACCTAATAGCTTAAATTGAATTGAAACTTTACGTATATTCTCGCAATTTAAAGGGTTTTTAATATAATTGAATTAAGTTATTGCAAAACCTGCCGATAACTCAACGTATAACAATAACTGCGTGATATTTCACGGATAAATACCTTTGGAGGGTGTGTGGATTTAGCAACCGTTATAGGTATCCTTGGTGCCATTGGTTTGATCGTCATGTCAATGGTTCTAAGTAGTGATGGTCAACTTGCCATGTTTTACAATACCCCTTCTGTGGTCATTGTATTTGGTGGCTCAATATTTATCGTGCTGTCGAACTTTACAATGGCGCAATTTTTAGGCATTGGTAAAGTCGCTGGAAAGGCGTTCATGTTTAAAATTGAAACGCCTGAAGAGCTTATCGAAAAGGCTGTAGAACTAGCAGACTCAGCGCGTAAAGGTGGATTTCTTGCTTTGGAAGAGGCTGAAATACCAAACCCATTTATGAGAAAAGGGGTTGATATGTTAGTCGATGGTCATGATGCTGATGTGGTGCGTGCGACTTTGCAAAAAGACATTGCGTTGACTGCGAATCGACATGAACTGGGTGCTGGACTGTTTAAGTCGCTGGCTGACATTGCCCCTGCAATGGGGATGATTGGTACTTTGATTGGCTTGGTTGCGATGCTATCAAACATGGATGACCCCAAAGCGATTGGTCCTGCGATGGCGGTTGCGCTGTTAACAACCTTATATGGTGCGTTTTTGGCAAACGTAGTGGCTATCCCTATCCAAGTTAAATTAGAACTGAGAAAGGATGAAGAAGAACGTAATCAGCGCTTAATTCTCGATGCAATTCTGGGTATTCAAGATGGTCAAAATCCAAAAGTCATTGAAGGTATTTTGAAAAACTACTTACCTGAGTCAAAACGTGGTGACGGCGCAGAGGAGTAGATTATGGCTGACGAAAATGAATGTAAATGTCCCCCCCCAGGTTTACCTGCATGGATGGGGACTTTTGCGGACCTGATGTCACTTTTGATGTGCTTTTTCGTGTTACTTTTGGCGTTTTCAGAAATGGACGTGCTTAAGTTCAAGCAAATTGCGGGCTCGATGAAGTTTGCCTTTGGTGTACAAAATAAAATAGAAGTCAAAGATATTCCCAAAGGTACCAGTGTTATTGCGATGGAGTTTACGCCGGGTAAACCAGAACCGACACCAATAGAAACAATTCAACAGCAAACCGTTGAGATGACGCAACAAATGCTTGAGTTTCAAGCCGGTGAAGAGAGTTCCGCGGGGGGCAGGCAAGAGCAGCGAGGCAACAAACGCGGCGGGGAATCTGCCAGTACCGCGCAAGAGCAATCCATGACCCAAGCTGTTGCTGCTGCAGATCAAGAGCAAGTGAATGAGCTTGTGAAAAAGATATCTCAGCAACTTGAAAAGCAAATCATGGACGGGGCAATTGAGTTAGAGTCACTTGGACAGCAAATTATTATTCGAATCCAAGAGAATGGCTCGTTTCCGTCGGGCAGTGCATTTTTACAGCCGAAGTTTAAACCGATCATTCGTGATATAGCTGATTTGCTCAAAGATGTGCCAGGTGAAATCACTGTCTCTGGACACACGGATGATTTTCAGGTGTCTAATGAGCTTTATTACAATAATTGGGACTTGTCAGCAACTCGTGCTGTCGCTGTGGCGAGTGAAATGGAAACGGTCAGTGGTTTTGACAAAACTCGGATGGTAGTAGTAGGTCATGCAGGTACTCGTCCTTTAGTACCAAATGCTAACGATACGGACCGAAAACGCAATCGACGCGTTGAAATCTCAATTCTACAAGGTAAAGCAAAAGAATCCGATCCCATTGAAGTTAGAAGGGAAAATAACTAGAAAACATTGCGTGATTGGGAATTTTGAGCTAACGTATGTTGGCTTTTAATTTTATAATTTTAAGGGAGTTTATTATGTCTAAGCTATACAAATTTGCAGATATGCCTGGTGGTAACGGTTCAGGTAGTGATGGTGACAATGACAAAGAAGACAAGTAGTTTCTTCTTTATTAGATAAGCAAATCGAATTGAATTCCTCTGATTTATCATCGTATTTGAATAGCTATGAGTTCCATGCTTCTTTTATAGCTATCTTAGATGACTCGCTTACTCTACTTACCTTTTTGGCCTGTGTTGCATTTGTTGTTATTAAAGACAAGCAGGCCTTTAGGTACTCTTTTTTGTGTCTCGTTTTTTATATTGTCGGTGCTTTTACCTTTGAACCAATAAAAGCATTTGATGACGACAAGGTTTACCGTTACATACTCTGGGCACTTAATGACATTATCTTTATTGCTATCGTGGCGTATTGGGCATTAAAAGACAAAATGTACATGTGGCAAAGTATTATGGTTCAGCTTGTCGTATTACCAGCGCCTCTTCTTCAACTGTTCCGTTTGGTCGACAGACATTTAATGGATCTGAGTTACTCTACTTATCTATATAAATCAGTGTTACCAATTGTGAATACAGTCACTGTGGCATTGTGTTTTGTGCCTTTATTATGGCATTTTGGGCAAAAGCTCAAGTGGAAAGATAGGTCCCTCAAGAGCTAATGCAGCCAGTATACCCACCTGCGAGTTTACAAGTCGATGTCTGATATTTGTAATTGGGCATTTGAGTCAGAAAACGTCAATAATCCAGATACCTGTACTGAGGTTTTGTTTCCTCTTTGATCTGGTAGGGACACTTTTGTTAAGTCAAACTTGCAGCTTTCCAATCCCGTATCTTGGCTGAATCCTGCCGTTAGGCAAAATGTTTCTGTATTAATGCCCACAGTTTGTGTTTCACAGTATGACGGGTCTAGTGTTGCCAATGCCGAGCTGGCAACCTGCTGTAGTGATAGTGAAATATCAAATTCGCTCTGATTACAATTCAGTATGATTGGGTTTAAATTCGTCTCGACATCACCAAGGGTGATAAGGTTGTTGTCTTTATCTCGATAATGAATGGTGAGATTTGCATTGTTCAGTGGCATAGATACTTTTTCTGGTTGGCCTTTAGAACGCCAGTCAGTCAAAGAAGCTATGTCAGGTAGCCCAGCCTTAAGTTTAAATTCGGGCGAGTAATAATAAAGCTCCCCCTTTTTAAACGACGCATTGTCATCCCCTTCCCATGTTTCGGCGTTAAGTGAACCAAAAACACTGGCTGCTAATAAACAAAGCGTTTTGTCAGAGGTAAGTGTATGGGTTGCGCCCAGCGAACGATTGTCCGAATAAAACCGGAGCTCGGGTTTGGATTGTAGTCGTTCGCCTTCTACTTGCCAAAACACACTGGAGAATTCGAACTTGTTGAGTGAACGTTCGGCGCTAAAATTGGCACCACAATCGCTCCCTGAACTTGGTGTCTGAGTATCGGGTGTGTCTGGTGTCGTACTGTTATCCCTCTGCAGCGGTGTGTCGTTCTCACCGCCACACGCCGTGAGAAATAGTAATGGCACAATTGCCAATGTCGCCTGTTTCATACTTCACTCCTTTATGACTAGCCACATTATATACATTGGTGAAAGAGAAAATCGAGAATAGATTTGTAAGAAAGTAGTCGCAATTGGTTTGTTTTCGTCGGAGAAGCTCGGTGAAGAGAAATACAAAAAATACAGTTGTAACAGCGGAGTTTAAGCGCCTTATAAAGGCGCTTAAACAGGCATACTATTAGCCTAGCGCGGGTATCACCCCAAACATCTGTAGGCATTGTGCAGAAATAATAAGTACGCCACATAAACCGGCGCAGGCGAGCCCAATGTTGCCGCCACGTACTTGATACCCCGCAGTATTGTCTTTACGCTGCTGCCAGACCATGGCAACAGGTAGGAAAATAGCGAGCACAACCAATGCAATGGCCGCGTACCCTAGCGCCATAATAAATCCTTGGGGGTAAAAAAGTGCAAAGCCAAGTGGTGGTATAAACGTTATCAATGCCGTTTTCACTCTATCCATGCCGTTATTGTTTTGTTTGAAAGCATCGGCAAAGAAATCAAATAACCCCAGACTCACGCCCAAAAAGGATGTTGCGAGTGCTAAATCAGCAAAAATCGTGACAAAGGTATGTACTCTAGTGCTATGCGCGATACCTGAAATCGCGTTAACTAAGCCCTGTAGGTTTTCACTTTGGATCAGTGCCTCTTGAGCCATGATACCTTGACTCAGCAACTGCCAAAAAACGTAAATAGTCAACGGTAACGCGGCACCGGCGATCATCACGCGACGTAAGGTTTTAATGTCTAATCCGACATATTTAACGATAGAGGGAATGGAACCATGGAAGCCAAATGAGGTAAAGATGACCGGGATGGCCGACAAGATAAGCCCCTGTTCAATTGGCATATTTAATAAATGTTGACCGTGAACATAAGGTGTTAAAACGAAAAACAAACTCGCAAGCACAATAATTTTAATTGTGAATAATACTCTATTTAGTTTATCTACGGTGCTGGTTCCTAGCGCAACAATGGTTGCGACAACGACGGCGAGAACAACTGAGCCTATTTGCGGCGCTATTTTCACACCGGCTAGGTTACTGAGTTTTTCTCCTAATTGGGAGCCGCCACCAGCGATATAGGCGGCACACAGGGCATAAAATAAAAACACCATAGAGAAATTGGCAATATATTGCCCTTTGGTCCCTAATATTTGTTTGGCTAAGGTATTTAATGTGGCTTCCTGATTTGCAAATTGGTGGACTTCAAGCATGAGCAGGGCGGTATAAGTCATTAACAACCAAGTTGCGATAATTAAAATGAGCGAAGTGGTGAATCCGAGCCCCGCGGATGCAATTGGCAGAGCGAGCATACCTGCACCAATTGTGGTGCCTGCGACAATCAGCATACTGCCCAGTGTTTTATTATTAAGCACAAATTGCCCCTATATTTGTGAGAGAAACAGGCACAATATAACGGTCTGAACAAAATTGAAATAGTTTGACCGAAAATCAAAGTAAAGGATTGTAATTTATGTCTTACAAAAGTTAATTTATTTTGTTTTTAGTGAAGATAACTTGTTGTTAGATATGGCGCTCTCTGGAGCGGTTTTGATTTAGTTTAAAAATAAAAAAGCCAGCAAAGGCTGGCTTTCAATTTAGTGTACGATTCGGCTGTACTGGGGTTTACGCGTCATCTTCGACTAGCGTCATAAGCGATGTGTTACCGCCAGAAGCCGTTGTATCGATACTGATTGTCTTTTCGGTAACAAGACGTCCCAGTAACGTGTCGTAATATTCTGCGCTAATAACAGGCAGAATTGCACCACTGCGTGCGGCAAGCTGTGTGCTGACATAGCCTTTACGCTCACAGCCATTTCCTACGACAGCACCTGCTAGGTGTTCGTGTGCAAGCAGTGCTGGAAGCTGGTTAAGCTTAGCAACCTGAAGTACGCCTTCTGCCACACCACTGCTCAATAGCTTGTCTCTAAATGCAATTGCCTCTTCATGGAATAAGTCAGAAACAACGGTGATTACGGTGTTACCGGCTGCTAGGGCAGTAATGACAGACAATACCCAGAAGTTAAATGAGGTATCTTTGTCTGCATAACAGACAACACAACCACGAGCTTCGTAGCGAAGCGTGTTTGATTCGCCTGTCGGGCCTGGTAATTCAATCACCGTATCTAAACGCTTTTCAACACGAATAAGTTGCTCACGTGCATCGGCAAGCGTTTTGTTTAAGTCATCAGCAAGCGTATCAAGGATCTCAACTTTGGCGAGCTTAGCAAGGAGCTGACGTACTACAGATACACGGCTGTTTAACGGCATGGCACGCCACGCTTTTTCGTCGCGTTTTGAGACATTCATCATACGTGAAACTTGCTCTTGTGCGCCTTGATAAGCTGCGATCTCTTCGTTATCAGCTTTAACATTCGTCGCTTGGACGTTTTGTTCTGCTTGGTTTTCTTTTACCAAACGGGCAATGTAGTTTGGACCACCTGCTTTTGGACCTGTACCAGATAGACCGCGACCACCGAACGGCTGCACACCTACCACGGCACCAATCATGTTACGGTTGACGTAGATGTTACCTGCTCGAGATAGCTTAGCTAGATATTCTGCTCGCTCTTCGATACGCGTGTGGATACCCATTGTTAAACCAAAGCCTGTGCTGTTTACTTGGTCAATCACATTATCGATATCACTGCCTTTAAAGCGGATCACGTGAACACACGGGCCGAATACTTCTTTTTTCAGCACGGAAAGGTCGCTAATTTCATATAAGCGTGGTGCAAAGAAGAAGTGACCCGTATCTCCCATATCAGGCAGTGAACACTCATAATGCAGTGTTGCATTGCCTTTTAGGTATTCAACGTGCTCATTGAGCGCATTTAGCGCTTTTTGGTCAATCACAGGGCCTACGTCAGTAGATAGGTGCGCTGGGTCACCGATGTGTAGCTCTTTCATTGCGCCTTTGATCATGTTGACCACTTTGTCTGCGATCTCTTCTTGTACAAACAGTACTCGTAGTGCAGAACAGCGCTGACCTGCACTTTGGAAACCGGAAGAGATAACGTCATCAACAACCTGCTCAGGCAGTGCTGTTGAGTCAACGATCATACAGTTTTGACCACCGGTTTCTGCGATGAGTGGTACTTGATCACCGCCGCGCTCAGCCAATGTTTGAGAAATACGTGTGCCCGTTTCAGTCGAACCGGTAAACATCACTGTTTGAATACGTGTATCAGGAACGATGTGCTTACCAACTTCACTTCCACGTGCGATAACTGGCTGTACGATGCCTTTTGGTAAACCTACCTCTTCCATTAGTTCGATTGTGCGAAGCGCAACCAATGATGTTTGCTCAGCAGGTTTTGCGATAACGGTGTTACCAGTCACAATAGCGGCAGCAACCTGGCCTAGGAAGATGGCCAGCGGGAAGTTCCAAGGGCTGATACACAAGATCACACCGCGCGGACTAAAGCGCTCATCAAGAGCAAGCTCTTCAGCTTTTGCTGCGTAGTAACGACAGAAATCAACGGCTTCACGGACTTCATCGATGCCGTCTTGCGTGATTTTACCCGCTTCTTTGATACACATCGCGATAAGCTCGTCACGATGACGCTCAAGCACATCACCTGTACGACGCAAAATCTCAGCGCGTTCATTGACTGATGTTTGCGACCATGTCGCGAAAGCAGATTCAGCATTTGCCACAAGTTGCTTCATTTCGTCAGCGTCTTGATGGCGAATAGAACCAATCACCTCATCGTGATTGGCTGGGTTTAACACCGCTTCATGACCTGCTGGGACATCTGAAGCCGTCATTAAGTTGTCCTCAACCCACTTCTGTAAGTTGTCTCGCATTGGCGTGATGTGATTAATATTGGTTAAATCTAACCCTTTAGAATTATTACGCTCTTCACCATAAAGGTCGATAGGCAGTGTGATCTGCATGTTGCGTTTATGCTTAACACGCTGGATCTTTTCTACCGGATCTTCAAGGAGTGACTCAACAGGCATAGACTCATCAACAATCGCATTTACGAATGATGAGTTTGCACCGTTTTCAAGGAGACGACGAACGAGGTAAGCAAGTAAGTCTTCGTGCTGACCAACCGGTGCATAAACACGGCATTGTACTTTATCTTCTGTGACAACTTGGTTGTACAGTGAGTCACCCATACCGTGTAAACATTGGAACTCAAAGTTATTGAATTCGCCATTGGCCAGCTCAAGGATAGTGGCAGCAGAATATGCGTTGTGTGTTGCAAACTGAGGAAAAATCACATCACGTGCGTTCATGAGCTTGACTGCGCATGCTTTGTAAGAAACGTCGGTGGTTGCTTTGCGCGTAAACACAGGGAAGTCTTCAAGGCCATCAGCTTGAGTGAGTTTAACTTCAGTATCCCAATAAGCCCCTTTTACAAGACGTACCATCATCTTGCGACCAACTCTGCGGCATAGTGCTTCAAGCCAATCAATGACCCAAATAGCACGCTTTTGATAGGCTTGCACAGCAAGACCGAAGCCATTCCAGTTACCTAGCGCATCATCAGAGAATACCGCTTCGATGATATCAAGTGAGATATCCAAACGATCGGCTTCTTCAGCGTCTACTGTGAAATTAATGTCGTACTGTTTTGCAGCCAGTGCTAATTCTTTAAGTTTAGGCACAAGCTCCGCAATCACACGGTCGCGGTGCGTAAACTCATAACGAGGGTGAATGGCAGATAGTTTGACAGAAATACCCGGACTCTTAATTGGACCACGGTTGTTGGCTGCTTTACCAATCACGTGAATAGCTGTCATGTAGCTGTTGAAGTAACGCTCGGCGTCAGCCATTGTGCGTGCACCTTCACCTAGCATATCGTATGAATATGCGTAGCCTGTGGCCTCTTTCTCTTTCGCGCGCTCAAGTGCAGCTTCAATGGTGGTGCCCATTACAAACTGCTGGCCCATGATCTTCATCGCATATTGCACTGATTTACGAATAGCTGGCTCACCAATACGGCCCATCGTGCGTTTTAGTAAACCAAATTGCTCTTCTTTGTTTTTATCAGCGTAGTTGACCATTTTACCAGTGAGTAACAGGCCCCAGCTCGACGCGTTTACAAATAGTGAATCACTATTACCTAAATGCGAGCTCCAGTCACCTTTGCTAAGTTTGTCGCGAATTAACATGTCTTGTGTTTGTGCATCTGGTACGCGCAAAAGTGCTTCAGCCAAACACATCAGTACAACACCTTCTTCAGAAGACAGTGAGTACTCTTCTAATAATGCATCTACGCCGCCTTGACCATGTTGGTCTTTACGGATATTTAAAACCATTTGACGAGCACGTTCCCATGCGCGAGTACGAGCAGAAACACCGACTTCAGCAAGCGGTAAAATGTGATCGATGACAGTTTCTTCATCAATGCGGTAGAAGTCACGGATCTTTTGACGGATCGGACACTGGGTTGTTAAATCGCCTTGAAATAGCATAGGTTAAACCCTCAATATAAAAACCTAAGTACTACGAAGACAGCACGTGTCTTCTACAGCTCAAAGAGCAAGCTGCTGTGTAAATTTTCGGTGGTTAAATTTTAGTCCCTCAATGATAAGAAACAACTTTGCCCTTATCCTAGGAACGCCATAGAATTTGAGAGCATTGTATAGAAGAACCAGCAGAATATGCTGTTCTATTTTGACTAATTACGGTAAATTTGTGGGTATATTCACATTCACACAGAACTTTATGCTGTATGACCACATCAATTAAGACTCGAGTTTTAGACCGCATCGACGTAGCTATATTAGAAGAGCTGCAAAAAAACGGCCGTATTTCAAATGTTAACCTTGCAAAAGCGGTTAATTTAAGCCCCAGTCCCTGTCTTGATAGAGTAAAAAAACTAGAATCCGAAGGGTACATAGAAGGGTATACAGCACGGTTAAATGCGGAAAAATTAGGTCAGAAGTTAGTTGCGCATGTCGAAATCACCTTGAAAAGTTCAACTGAGTCAGTTTTTGACACATTCAAACAGCATATAATTGAAATACCGCATGTCGTATCTTGCGACATGGTTGCTGGGGGATTTGACTATTTATTAAAGATCCGTGTATCGGATATGCATCAATATCGAGAAGTTTTGGGTCAAATTGTGGAAATACCCGGAGTAGGGACTAATCATACCTATATGGTTATCGAGCATGTAAAGCAGGATGCAGGTGTAAAAATCTTGCCAAATTGTTAACATTTAATTCTTGTTTATCCTTTTTATTTATGAAAAATCCATTTTTTATCATGTTTTATTTAATAGTACTCACTATACAATAAAGTACTGATGATGGGGCGTTAAGTACCTGTTTCTTACCAGTTTATTTTTTAAGGGTATGTATATATTCGTTTTTTATTTGTTTTTATTATTCCTAGATCATAAAAACTGATAAAAATAAATTACAGCGCATTACAGTTGTACCTATTTTATTACTAGCTTAATTTGGATCAACAAAAGTTTAACTATTGTTAAATTTGGGCTTTTTTTTGGCAATTATTTACCCTAATCTGTTATAGAATTTGGCAAAGTAAGGTAAAAAAATGACAACAGCGACGCGTACAAAGGATATTACGCCTTTAGACTCAATCCAATTTGAAGTACTTATCGATGATACTCCCGTCACAGCCTGCGAAGGTGAAACAGTCCTGTCTGTATTGCAAGCGACAAATATGAAGCGCATCAGTGAAAACGATCGACAAGTCGTCACTGGCGCTTATTGCTCTATGGGGGTTTGTCATTGCTGTCATGTAAAAGTTAACAAGCAACACAAACAACGGGCTTGTCAAACTTTGGTACAGCCAAATATGCAAATTGAGACGCTCAGCAATCGCTTTAAAGAAGAGGGGTTGGGTAATGGTGAAATCTAACCCAGTCGTAATCGTCGGGGGGGGTCCATCTGGGACTGCGGCCGCGGCGATGCTCGGAAAGTACCAAATCCCATCGATCATTGTTGAAGAGGCGCCAAAAATAGGCGGCGTGATTTATCGGGGCCCACTGCGAAAAACGGCTTCGGTACCTCATCTAGATGACAATCTGCAACGTGCAATGAGTGCGCTACGCACCCGATATGAAAATAATCGGCATTTGATAGATCTTAAATTACAGACTCGAGTGCTCGGTCCTGAAGGTAAGCAGCAATTATTACTAAGCGAGAATGGTGAACTTACCACGCAAGGATACAATGAGTTGATACTGGCGACAGGCTGTCACGAGCGCAGTGTTCCTTTTCCCGGTTGGCAGTTACCAGGTGTGATGCTGTTAGGGGGTGTACAGCTGCAAATCAAAAGTGGTTTGGTGAAGCCTGGAGCAAAAATGGCGATCGTAGGCACTGGCCCATTGCTGCCGCTTGTTGCATGTCAATTACACAAAGCGGGCGTTAATGTTGTAGGTGTCTTTGAGGCGAGCTCATTTAATAAGCTCGCCAAGGAAGCCGTTGCACTGCTTAATAAGCCTAAATTAACGCTCTCTGGATTGAGTATGATGGGGTATCTTAAAAAGCATCAAATCCCTTTTTATTATGGTCATGGCATTGTTAATGCGCAAGGTAGCGAGAAATTAGAGCGCATCACCGTTGCGCCTTATGATGAGCAGTGGCAAGCAGATCATCGCCATACGCAAACCATAGATGTGGATGCCATCGGCGTAGGCTATGGGTTTGTTGCACGTACGCAGTTGGCCATGTTACTTGGTGTTGAGCATAAATATACAAAAGTAAGTGGTTACGTACCTAAGCTAGATAGTAACTTTCTCAGTAACCAAGACAACCTGTATGTAGTGGGAGACAGCAGTGGCTTGCTGGGCGCTGATGCTGCTATTTGCGAAGGTCAGATTGCGGCAATTGATATTGCCTTACAGCGAGGAGCTGTCACGACGAGTGTGGCACTAAAAGAGAAGCGCAAGGTGATGCGTAAACATGCTCGTATCGCACGATTTAGATTTGGTTTTGATCGCTTTAGCGAACGACAAGATGGTTTGCTTAATTTGGCACAAGATGACACCGTGGTATGCCGTTGTGAGCAAGCCACCAAAAAGCAACTCGATGATGCAATTGAGCAAGGGGTAAAAGACCTCACGACGTTAAAAATGCGGACGCGAATTGGTATGGGTGACTGCCAAGGAAAGACTTGCAGTAGTTATGCGTTAGATTTATTGCACAAAGCCGGTCATCAACAAAATTCAAAAACAGGGGTAATAAAACCTCGATTCCCTTTGGACCCAATCCCCTTTACTTTTATGGAAGAAATATTAGATGAGCAAATATGATGTCATTATTGCTGGTGGCGGCGCTATCGGCGCTGCATGTGCCTACTTTTTAAGCCGTGATACTGAGCTTAAGGTTGCCTTAGTTGACATAAAGAAGCCGGGTAATGCATCCCGTGCCTCTGCTGGTGGGCTTTGGGCGATAGGGGAGTCTGTTGGACTCGGTTGTGGTGTGATATTTTTTAAAACCTTATCAAAGCTCCAAAGTGAAGCGCAAGGTGAAGAAATACCCACAATGCGTCCGCACCAATTACCAGATTGCTTCTTTGAACTGGCATTGAAATCTAACGCGATGTATCCAGACCTCTATGAAGAACTTCGTACTAAGCATAATGTCGACTTTAAATTTGAACGGACAGGGCTCAAGTTTATTATGTATAACCGCGATGATGAGTTATACGCCGATCAGATTGTCAGTGGGATCCCCCACCTGAGTGATCAGATCCGTTGGCTGAATGCTGAGCAGCTAAAAGCGGAAGAACCTTACGTCACACCTGACGCAATTGGTGCCATTGATTTTAAGTGTGATCATCAAGTAAATCCTTATCGTCTTGTCGAAGCGTATACGGAAGCTGCAAGACAAAATGGTGTGGAGTTGTTTTTACACACTGAAATTGAGCAGGTCATACGTGAAGGGAACAAAGTACTGGGGTTAAAAACGGCGGCAGGGGAGCTACGCTGTGATACTGTGATCAATGCGACAGGTGCTTGGGCAAACACGATATTTAAGCAAGCAACAGACTTGGATATGCCTGTTTATCCAGTCAAGGGCCAGATCGTACTTTCTGAGCGCATGCCTAAGATCCTCAATGGCTGTATCAGTACGAGTGATTGTTATATTGCGCAAAAAGATAATGGAGAAGTATTAATTGGCTCTTCCACAGAAGAAAAGGGATTTGATACCACCAATAGCCTAGACAAGATCCAAGAATTATCGCGTGGGGCGATGAAGTGTTTGCCTATCTTAAATGAATCTAATATCAAGCGCTGCTGGGCTGGACTTAGACCGGGTACGCCAGACGAATTGCCTATTTTGGGAAAAGTACCAGGTATTGAGGGATACCTTAATGCGTGCGGCCACTTTAGAACGGGGATTTTAACGTCTGCCATCACAGGTAAATTAATGACCGAACTGGTGACCGGCCAGCCCACCTCCCTAGATTTAACCCCATTTAGCGTGACTCGCTTTTTTGATAAAGCGTAGAAATTAACACCACTGAGATGGCTTACGACGATCTATGTAAGCCATCTACAAGGCCATTCCACTTCCTTACTATCACTTAATAGCGGTTTTTTGCTTTTTATCGCATGAAACTGACATTATCTCTGAACTTGTTATTATGTAACAGTACTAGCTAAACACGAGAATATAATGAAAATAAAGCATTTATTTGCAGCGGTGGCTGCGGTGCTTGCGCCATTAGCGAGCCCAATGGCAAATGCCTATAGCACGGAAGATACCCGTTTATTGAGGTTTCCTGACATTCACAAAACGCATGTTACGTTTGTATATTCAGGCGATATTTATGTCGCTGACACAGAAACAGGTAAAAGCACACGCTTAACCGATCATGTCGGCTTTGAAACATTTCCAAAGTTCTCTCCTGATGGCGAAAAAATCGCGTTTTCAGCCGAATATAACGGCAGTCGCCAGATTTATGTGATCAATAGAGATGGTTCAGGTCTAAAGCAGCTAACTTACTACAATGATGTGGGCCCAATGCCGCCAAGAGGTGGTTTTGACTACCGTGTACTTGACTGGACGCCAGACGGCAAGCACATTGTTTTTCGCGCCAACCGTACTCCTTGGGGTAAGCGCATGGGGCGCCCATACATGGTGCCTGTTGAAGGCGGCCTAGAGCAGCCACTTGCGATCCCTGAAGGGGGCGGCGGTATGCTCTCTGGGGATGGCAGTAAGTTTGTTTATACGCCGATTGACAGAGAGTTTAGAACTTGGAAGCGCTCACGCGGTGGTCGTGCGCAAGATGTATGGGTGTATGACCTAGAGCAGAACACCTCTAAACAGCTGACAACTCACCGTGCAACTGATCAGCAACCAACGTGGGTTAATGACAGTATTTACTTTGTGTCAGACCGAGACTATACACTCAACCTTTACAAATACCGTGAAGGAAAAAAGCCAGTAAAAATGACGGATCACACCGAGTTTGATGTGCTTTGGCCATCTGCCGGTCCAGATGCGATTGTGTATGAAAATGGCGGTTACTTATATCGTTTTAATGAAGCGAATAAGATGACTGAAAAACTGACTATTAACATTGACGGTGTCCGCAAGTATGCGATGCCCTACAGCAAAAATGTCAGTAAATTTATCGACTCAATGGACATTTCTCATGATGGTAAGCGCGCGATCTTCACAGCCCGTGGTGAAATATTCTCAGTGCCCGTGAAAAATGGCCCAACCCGCAATTTATCCCATACGCCAAACGGCCGTGAAATTGCTGCATCTTGGTCGCCAAATGCACGCTATGTCGCTTACTTGAGTGATGCCACAGGTGAGTACGAGATCTACCTAAAAGATCGTGCCAACGATAACCAAGTTAAACAGCTTACAGACAATGGCACAATTTGGCGCTTTGAGCCAATTTGGTCGCCAGATAACACCAAACTCTTATTTGCAGATAAAGATCACATTGTTTGGTTATTAGACGTTAAAACAGGTAAGTTGACTAACATTGATCGTGGCCTGCATGACGAGAACAGCATCACTCAATATACGTGGTCACCAAACAGTAAAGACCTAGTTTTCGTTAAAAATAACGAGAACCGCTATGCCTCACTGTGGCACTACAATATTGAAAGTAAAAAATTAAGCCGTCTGACAGATGATATGACTTCGGAGCGAAACCCAACGTTCTCTGAAGATGGCCAGTATATCTATTTTACCTCTGAGCGTGATTACAATCTGGCATTCAGTTCATACGAGTTTGATTATTTATTTAACAAAGCGACACGTATTTACTCAGTGGCGGTGAATGATTCGATCGACCCAATTAATACGCCGAAAAGTGATGAAACGCGCATTGTTAGTGATGACAAGAGCGAGACCGACACAGCCGATTTAGATACCAGCATTCAAGTTGATGGATTTATGGACCGCGTGGTATCACTGCCCGCTCCTGCGGGTAACTACCGAGCATTGACGGGCGTTAAAGGCGGTGTACTAACCCTGTCAAGCGGCGCACTTAAGCTGGTTGAAAACAAAATCGATGGCAAAGTTAAAACGGTTGCCAAAGGCGTCAGCGCATATAAAGTATCTGCAAATCGAGAGCATGTTATTGTGCGCGCTGGAAATAAATACAGCGTAATCAAACCAAAAGCCAAGCAAGATTTGAAAGCGAACCAGCTTGATCTAAGCAAAATGAACTTGAAGATCGATCCGCGTATCGAGTGGTCACAAATGTACACTGAAGGGTGGCGTACATTGCGTGATTGGTTCTATGACGAAAATCATCACGGTCAGGATTGGGATGCCATCTTAAAGCGCTACCAGCCAATGGCGGATGCCGCGGCACACCGTACAGATATTGATTATGTACTCAGTGAAATTGCGGGTGAGATCAACGCAGGTCACATCTATGTGCAATCTGGAGATGAACCAAAGGGTAAGCGTAAGAAACACGGTCTATTGGGCGCAGAAGTCGCCAGTCATCGTTCAGGCTTTGTGACTATTCAGCACATTTTCAAAGGTGAAAATTGGCATGAGGACTTCCGCTCACCGCTAAATGAAACGGGCGTGCGTGCAAGTGAAGGTGATTTCATCCTCGCCGTCAATGGCCGTAACGTCAATGAAGTGAGCAACTTCTACGAACTACTGGAAAACACCCAAGGTGAGCAGGTCGAGCTTATCCTAAGTAAATCTCCAAGTTTTGAAGACAGTTGGAAAGTCAGCGTTAAACCTGTGAAAAGCGAAATTGGTCTGCGCTACTTACAATGGGTTGAATCTCGTAAAGCTTACGTCGAAGCGCTTTCTGGTGGCCGCATAGGTTATGTGCACTTGCCCAACACGGCGTACGAAGGCAACCGTTCAATGTTTAAGAATTTCATGCCTCAAACGACCAAAGATGCGCTGATCATCGATGATCGTTACAACGGTGGTGGTTTTATTCCTGAACATGTGATCACATGGCTTGCTCGTAAACCGCTTAACTATTGGAAACGTCGTGGCGTAACACCAACGAAAACCCCTCAGTTTGCACATGATGGACCGAAAGCCATGTTAATTAATGGCTATTCAAGCTCAGGTGGTGACGCGATTCCTTACTATTTCCGTCAAGCAGGGTTAGGTAAGTTGATCGGCACACGCACTTGGGGTGGCCTAATCGGTATTTCTGGTAACCCACGTTTGGTTGATGGCGGCCAGGTCATTGCTGCGACTTTCCGTATTCTTGATAACGACGGTAACTGGATCATCGAAAATGAAGGTGTGGTACCTGACATCGAGGTAATCGATCGTCCTGAACTTATCCAAGCGGGTAAAGATCCATCTGTTGAGCGTGCGGTTAAAGAGCTATTAAAAGAGCTTGAAGAGAATCCGAAAAAGGAACTCACTGTGCCGCCAGCACCGACGAAGTTTATTGACTAAGGCCGTTTAGTCAGTTAATAAAATAAATCATTACAAAGGGGGCATAGCCCCCTTTTTTATTTAAGGAACACGCATGAAAATAGTATTGATCACTGGGGGAAGTCGCGGTATTGGCGCTGCGAGTGCAAGATGCTTAGCTACCCAAGGGTATGCGGTTGCGATTAACTATAAGTCGAATCATCAAGCTGCTGAGGAAGTAAAAAATGATATTTTGGCTGCTGGT
Organism: Pseudoalteromonas sp. SMS1; assembly: GCF_021530565.1. GTDB lineage: Bacteria > Pseudomonadota > Gammaproteobacteria > Enterobacterales > Alteromonadaceae > Pseudoalteromonas. The sequence goes on along the minus strand of NZ_JAKGBI010000028.1, from coordinate 10,981 downwards.
GGAAAAGCTGCGCTTTTTCAGGCTGATATTAGCGATGAGCAACAGGTCGTGGCAATGTTCAAGACGATCGAAACGCGATTGGGGCGGGTCACACACCTCGTTAATAATGCGGGTGTATTGCAAGCGCAAATGCGCGTCGAGGAAATGAGCGCTGAGCGCATCAATTGGATGTTGACACAAAATGTGACACCGTATTTTATTTGTGCACGGGAGGCGATTAAGCATATGCGGGACGCAAGTTATCCAGCAACCCGTTGTGCCATTGTCAATGTCTCTTCTGCAGCTTCTTACTTGGGAGGCGCAAATGAATATGTAGATTATGCCGCTGCAAAAGGTGCCGTAGACAGTTTCACCAAGGGGTTGTCATTGGAGCTTGCGCCAGAAGGGATACGTGTGAATGGTGTGCGTCCAGGTTGTATTTATACAGATATTCACGCGGATGGCGGAGAGCCAGACAGAGTTGATAGGGTTGCTAAGTTGCTGCCATTACAACGAGGTGGTACTGCACAAGAAGTTGCCAATGCGATTGCTTGGTTATTAAGTGATGAGGCGTCCTATGCGACGGGTACATTCATCGACTTAGCGGGTGGGAAGTAAGTATTGAGATTATTTTATTTGCTCGAGAGCAGGGGCTAACCTTCAGTTTGCATCACTATCAATGGGGTGGAATAGAAAGAGGATGAGGTGTAGCTTGATAGTGCTCTAAGAAAGCGGTACTCCATTGTCAGTTAAACAAAAATGGATAAGGCGTATTCTGATTACGCCAGTTGCAAACTTTATTGCATTAACCAATCTTGTACTTGATGTAGGTTTTGCATTGATGCTCATTAGTTAATGCAAATACGCAGGCAGAAATAGAAGGCAGGTATGTTGACTGTGAGAAAGTTATTGCAACTCAGGAGCGTTGAACGATACATCAGTAGAGCGTTCACAATGAAATTAGACTTAGTGCCAGATACAAAAATTAGACCTTGTGTAATAGTTGTGGCAGGGCATCAGCAGTGCTTTAATAAAGTTGTGAGTTACATGTAATGAAAGCCCTGTATCAAATACTGGCAGTACTCTATTTTACCATTGTTTTTATACTTTTTTCTTTATCATTGAAAGTGCCTACAATGATATGCCTCACGCTAGCGATGTTTTGTTTCGCATTGTACTTGTATGAGTTTAAGACCAAGCTAGCTGCTTTCTATAGCATTCTTGTTGTACTGTGTATGCGTTACATTTGAAGTGGTGACCTTCTGCCATAAACAAATTGAAGTAGTGTATTTATGAACACGTTTTAAAATTTAAAATGTCAGTTGTGACCTTCGGATATCTTTAACTTTAGGGCAGTTAAGCAATGCGGGCTAATATAGGCTCAACCCCTCACTTACTTTAACACCCCCGCAATTGTTGAGGCTTATTCACGTCGTTTTAGTTGTATCATCTTTTTTGTCTTTTTGATCAGAGCGAGTAATGATTTGGTCTATCTTGGGCACCAAATCTACCATAGCTTATTGTGGCCATAATAAGCTATGGCGTGAAGGTTATACATCATTATCAATAAAATCTTAATTATGTTTCCTCATTTGTGGTTGTTATCAAATTTTGCGATGAGAATTACTATTAAGTTTGGAAAAAGCCAATGTGCTCTCATCAGCTCAATACACAGGAGTAAGCGTGGTAAGTCATTGTAAATTAATTTTAATTGGTCTGTTTTTATTCAATAGTCACATTGCAAGTAGTAAAGAGTCAGGCATACGTACTGTAGACCATCTCCAGTGGACGCCACTGAACCCCTTACGTGGAGAGGCTAGCCCGCAAGCAGCCGACTTGTGGGGAGATCGTCAAACAAGTGGAAGCACAGGCTTTTTAGTCAAATTTAAACCCGGCTTTATTTCACCTCCTCATATTCATAATGTGAGCTATAGAGGAGTTGTTATCAAAGGCTTAGTACATAATGATGATCCAGATGCACAAAACATGTGGCTTCCGACAGGCTCATTTTGGACACAGCCAGCAGGCGAAGCGCATATTACCGCGGCGAAAGACAAAGAGAATATTGCGTACATTGAGATAGACAGCGGCCCTTATCTTGTACACCCAAAATCACAAGCATTTGATAATGGCGAACGTGCAGTTAATGTTGATCAGTCAAATCTAGTTTGGCTTGATGCGAATGACATCAAGTGGATTGATGCTCAACAAGATGTGCAGCGAGCATTTTTATGGGGGAGTACCTCTAATGGCCAATTAAATGGCAGTTTTATTAAGCTTCCCGCAGGCTTTGAAGGACAACTTAAAAGTGAAGGCAGTATCTTTCATGCTGTGATTATCCAAGGCTATTTAAAGCATGTTAAGCAAAAGTCTACGCTTGCCCCTGGAAGTTATTTTAGCCATACACGTGAAGGGGAACATATTGAGGTGGTCGATGACGAGGTCGTAATTTATGTTCGTACCAACAGTAAACTGCAAATATTGAGTAGCAAAAAGTAATAAGGAAAGCTTGAATATGATTGCTCTCTCATCAAACTCATCGTTAATTTACTCACTATGCTGAGCATGTTGTACAACGCTGTACTGTTAAAAGTACACTGGTTTTTGGGCTCTAGACGAGCCCATTTTCAGTGCTTTAGGTCTTAACCCCTGGTAGTAAGCAGTCATTGGGAATGGGCTATCAGGTATTTATAGTAATAACTTGTGCTAAAGAGTTTGCCTGATTCATCGGATACATAATAGGGAATTTGTCCAACTTTGCTATACCCAATTGCATGATAAAAGCGCTCAGCTTTGTCGCCGCTTTGAGTATCTAGCACTAAAAGCTGAATGCCTTGTTGTCGTGCTTCTGACTCAACATATGCCATCAGCTTTGACGCATATCCTTGGCGATGAGAGCTTGGCTGGACGAGCAGCTTTTCGACTTCAGCACGGTGACGACCATTTTGTTTATGACATAATGCCAACTGCACAGTGGCTTGTACTTCTCCTTTGTCATATAAAATATATAACAGTCTTTGGTTGTGACTGACCTCTTTTGCAACAGTGTGCCAATAGGAACACAGCAAACCTGTCGCTGTGGACGCGTAAAAACCCAATGATGCCCCTTGTTCAATGCAAGCCTTTAATAAATTGTGCAGCACTTGAAGGGTCGTGGCGTCGATGCATGCAATACGTTTAATGGTTATCACTTTGTCACCTTGCGCTCTAATACGGCTATATGTGCATCAACATCAGTGAGCTGCTTAAATAGATGACTGCGCTTTAATTGTAACTGAGCCAATTGTTGTGCTTGGGTCGCATTATGTACCCGAATGGCTTTATATAAGCGCTGTTGAGAAATATGGCATGACTTGGCGCTCTCGCTAATACTGAGCCCTTTTTCATTGACCATATGTATTGCGCGGAGTAAATTATCTGGCATGTTTGCGGTCACTATATCCATGGGAAGCCCTTCTTCACTTGTTAGAATAATCACAAGAAGAAAGATTAGTGCCAAGAATAAATGCGTTTTAAAATCAGTTTGTTAGGTTTTTTGTTGATGCTGATTTGGGTCATAAAGGTGCTGTGTTTCTAAACTTGCACCAAAATGGGGAATTTGATAGGGGATGGGCAATGTGGTATTGCCCATAAACAACATGTTAGAAGAATGCTTTTTCCATTTTAGAAGACAGGTAGTTTCTGACATTGCTAACAAAGACCAACGTTAACAGTAAGCCCACAAATAACCAAACAGGTGTATGTCCGTGTTTACTAAAGAAACTATGGCCGGATATCAGTTTTAATTCTGTACTGAGCACCTCGCTAGTAAACTGCGGAATCGTAATTTGTTGTTGAGATAGCGGGTCAAATACGCCACTGATACCATTGTTGGTCACGCGTACCATCGGTCTTTGCAGCTCTAACGCACGCATTCGTGCTATTTGCATATGTTGATGCGGGCCATGCGAGTCACCGAACCATGCATCGTTACTCACCGTAAATAAAATATCTGACTCTTGGGTGTAATTACCACGTACAAGTTCGCTAAAAGCAATTTCATAGCAGATAGCAGGTAGCACATGTATCCCGTTTGCTACCAAGTTACTTTGCACCGCATCACCGCGTGAAAATGAAGACATTGGCAAATCAAACAGTGGGGCGAGTGGCCTCAGTAAATCCTCAAACGGGACAAATTCACCGATGGGAAGTAACTGGTGCTTTTGGTAGCGATTGCGGTGAAGGTAACGATACTGGCCATCTTTGTCATCATGCTGTTTTTTGCCAAGGACAATAAGGGTGTTGTAAACATTGCGCGTATCAAACTGGTAATCCGGAATACCCGTAATCAAAGCCGTGTTATTAAATGCAGCGGCCTTATCTAAATTGATTAAGTAGTCAAACGCATAGTCTTCAATCTCAGGTATCGCGGCTTCTGGCCATACAACCAAGTCAACATCGGCCCAATTAGGCCTAGTCATATCTTGGTATTTTGACATGGTGGGCCAAAATTGTTCAGGGGCCCAGCGCAAACTCTGTGCAATATTACCTTGCACGAGCAAAGTTTTAAGCTGCTGACCACTGTATCGAGTATCTGTATTGTGCGTGCTGTAAAGGCACAGTATCACGACGGGAGTGAGAGCAGCGAACACGCTTTTGTAGTGTTTGTATCTAAATAACCAATAACCGATATAACCAAGCGTAACACACAGCAGGGTTAGGCCAAATTCACCTACCCAAGGTGCAAGATAATTGAAAGGAGAATCGGTGAGGGTATAGCCAAAACTGAGCCAGGGAAAGCCTGTCAATAGGGCACCGCGTAGATATTCTGTGGTAGCAAAACCACTGATGAGTAAAGCCAGCCGTTGCCAATGAGATTTACTGTAGCGGTTAGCGAATGCAAACGCTAAAGCGGGATACAGTGCTAAATAAGCACAGAGTAGGGCCATTGCAAGTAAAGAAAGGGCAATCGGTAGCCCACCAAATTGCGCAATGGAAACATGTACCCAACTAATGCCTAATGCAAACCAACCAAAGCCAAATAAAAAACCATATTTAGCAGCTTGTTTGGGGGAAGGTTGATCGGTGACATAGGCCGCAATGGCGAAGCATATAAACGTTAAAGGCCATAAACCAAAAGGCGCGTAGGCAAAAGTAAGCGCACAGCCAGCGAACAATGCCAGCCATGCGTTCTTATCTTTACATAGGGTAAGGAGCTTATTCAGTTGTGTCTTCAACATGCTCAGTTTTAGGTACCGTCACTTGCAATTGCAAGATGCGGCGGTTATCAGAGTTAGTCACTTTAAACTGAAGAGGCTCGACATCTATCGTTTCCCCCTTGCTTGGCATATGACCAAACGCGTGCAGAATGATGCCACCGATAGTATCGGCTTCTTGTGTGTCGTAATCTGTTTTAAAGAACTCGTTAAATTCATCCAGTGGTGTGAGTGCTTGTACATTAAACACATGCTTTGAAAGCTGTCGAATATCTTGTTGTTCGTCTTCGTCGTCGTGTTCGTCTTCAATTTCACCAACGATGGTTTCAAGAATATCTTCGATAGTTACTAGACCGGATACACCACCATACTCATCTATGACGATAGCCATGTGGTAGCGTTTTTGTCTGAATTCATTCAGTAGAGTATCAACCCGTTTACTTTCGGGTACTACAATAGCCGGGCGCAAGTACTCTCTTATAGCAGGAAGTGCGCCATTGCGCTTGAGTATCAACGGTAAAAGATCTTTTGCTAGCAATATCCCTTCGACGTGGTCTTTGTCTTCACACACCACGGGGAAACGAGAGTGACTCGACTCGACCATAGCTGGTAGCTGAGATTCTAAATCCTGTTCAACATCCAGCGTTATCATTTGAGAGCGAGGGATCATGATATCGCGCACTTTAAGCTCAGAAACGCTTAAAACGCCTTCCATCATGTCTTTCGTCTCAGGGTCGATAAGTGCTCGTTCTTGAGCGTCAGCAATGACTTCTACCAACTCTTCTTTGTTTTGGGGTTCCCCTTGCAGCATCTGCGTGATGCGTCCAAGCCAGTTTCTGCTAGAAGAACCCTGGCTACTTTGCGAGTTATCGTCGCTCATTGTAGTCTTATACTCCAATTAATTAATATCGTCCCGATACGGATCTGCAATACCCAAATCGGCTAAAAATTCTTTTTCTAGACTTTCCATTTCCATGGCGTCTTGTTCATTTATATGGTCAAAGCCCAACAAATGCAAGCAACCATGGATGACCATATGTGCAAAATGATCGTGGAAAGTTTTTTCCTGTTCTTGTGCCTCATGAAAAACCACCTGAGGACAGATAATTAGATCGCCAACGAGCGGTAACTCAATACCTGGTGGCGCTTCAAAAGGAAATGACAAAACATTCGTTGGTTTGTCTTTTCCTCGGTACTGGCTATTGAGCTCTTGGCTTTCAGTCTCATCTGCGATGCGAATTGTGACTTCAGCGTATTCTCTATACGGAAGCAATGCTTTTTCGGCCCAGTTCTGAAACTGATTCTCTGTCGGCAAGTCATTGAACTCGCAAGCAAGCTGTAAATCGACATCGACACTCATGACTCCGGACCTTGTTGCTCTACAGCTTGTTGTTTAGCTTTTTGTTTGGCCACTTTTTCTTGACGCTCTTGCTCTTCTTTCGCTTCATACGCTTCCACAATTCGTGCCACAACAGGGTGACGCACAACATCATGTGACTTGAAGAAGTTGAACGAAATTTCATCTACATTACTGAGCACTTCGATTGCATGACGTAACCCCGAGCGGGCACCACGCGGTAAATCTACCTGTGTGATGTCTCCGGTGATCACTGCTTTAGAATTGAAACCAATACGGGTTAAGAACATTTTCATTTGCTCTGTTGTCGTATTCTGGCTTTCATCAAGAATGATAAAGGCATCATTTAAAGTACGTCCACGCATATAAGCAAGAGGGGCAACTTCTATGACATTTTTTTCGATTAAACGTTCAACTTTTTCAAAACCCAACATCTCGAACAATGCGTCGTAAAGCGGGCGTAAGTATGGATCGATCTTCTGCGTTAAGTCACCTGGCAAAAAGCCCAGCTTTTCACCTGCTTCGACCGCGGGACGTGTCAAAAGAATACGTCTAATTTCTTGACGCTCTAATGCATCAACAGCGGCGGCTACCGCTAAATAGGTTTTACCAGTACCTGCTGGGCCGATACCAAAACTGATATCATGAGTCAGAATATTTGCCACGTATTGGCTCTGGTTCGGGTTTCGCGGTTTAACAACACCACGACGTGTTTTGATAAACACTTCTTTTTCCCAAACGTTTGGCATATCTTGCTCAAGGCAATTTGCTTCAGTGATCGCTAAATGAACGTGATCGGGCTCAATATCTTGTGCTTTGCCTTTTACTGGCTGAGTATCAACGTATAGAGACTTTAAAATATCAACCGCAGCCTTCGCTGTGACTTGATTACCTGTCACCTTAAACCAATTGTCTCTATGAGCAACCTCTACCCCAAGTCGGCGCTCAATTTGTTTTAAGTTATCGTCAAAAGGGCCACAAAGAGAAGAAAGGCGGTTGTTGTCGGCAGGTTCTAGATAAAACTCAATATTTTTTACTTGGTTGCTCAAAATGACTTCCTAAGATTGAATGCGCCAGCAAGGAGCTGGCGCAAAACGTTCGTTCTATGGCGTAAAGGTCGCAACACCTAACTCATTCGCTTCAGGTTCCGATGGTGCGCGATTTAAAATATCGGATGGTGCGACATCTCGGCGCAAGTCCATTTCGGACTCTGTTCTGATCAACTCACCACGCAGGGAGTTTGGTAGTGCCTCAGTAATACGTACATCTACAAATTGTCCGATCACTGAGTGTGGACCTTCAAAGTTAACTACGCGATTATTCTCGGTACGACCACGAAGTTCCATAGGGTTCTTTTTAGACGGGCCTTCTACCAAAATGCGCTGTTCTGTATCAAACATTTTACGGCTAATATCTTGCGCCATTTGATTGATGCGATTTTGCAAGATATATAAGCGCTCTTTCTTTTCTTGCTCTGGTACATCGTCAGGCAGGTCTGCTGCGGGTGTACCCGGGCGTGCAGAATAAATAAAGCTAAAGCTCATATCAAAGCCAATTGCATTGATAAGGTTCATGGTTTCTTCGAAGTCAGCTTTAGATTCACCAGGGAAGCCGATGATGAAGTCTGAGCTCATACTCAGGTTCGGGCGAACTTTGCGTAATTTCCTGATGGTTGATTTGTACTCCAGCGCAGTGTGACCGCGTTTCATTAAGTTAAGTACACGATCAGAACCACTCTGAACTGGCAGGTGTAAATGGTCTACAAGTTCCGGTACATCTTTGTATGCTTCGATAATATCTGGTGTAAACTCTACAGGGTGCGAGGTGGTATAACGAATACGGTCAATACCATCAATTGCCGCAACATAACGCAATAGATCTGAGAAGTAGCAGATTTCGCCGTCGTGCATTTCACCGCGGAACGCATTGACGTTTTGGCCCAATAGGTTTACCTCACGTACGCCCTGTTCAGCAAGTTGTGCGACTTCTAGAATAACATCATCTAGAGGGCGGCTCACTTCTTCACCACGGGTGTACGGAACAACACAGAAAGTACAGTATTTAGAGCAGCCTTCCATAATTGACACGAATGCCGTTGGGCCTTCCGCTTTTGGTTCAGGCAAACGGTCAAACTTCTCAATTTCAGGGAATGAGATATCAACAACTGAACCTTCTTTGCTTTGCACCTGCTTTATCATTTCAGGTAAACGGTGTAATGTTTGTGGACCAAATACGATGTCAACAAATGGTGCACGTTGACGGATTGTGTCACCCTCTTGTGAGGCAACGCAGCCACCCACACCAATTACTAAGTCTGGATTATCTTCTTTTAATAACTTCCAGCGACCCAATTGGTGAAATACTTTTTCCTGTGCCTTTTCACGAATTGAACAGGTATTGAGTAGGATCACATCCGCCTGCTCAGCTTCTTCTGTTAGCTGATAGCCATTGGTGGAATCAAGTAGATCCGCCATTTTCTGGGAGTCATATTCATTCATTTGACAGCCCCAGGTTTTGATATGCAATTTTTTACCCATTGAAATAAAGCCTCGTTTTCAATTCGATGATCAGCACAACGCCTCGTCAGTTTAGAAAATACCCCAACAACCGACTTACACTTACTAAAATAGCTTAAAAAGAGGCGTATTTTATATGACCTGTAGTCACTAGCCAAGTATAGATTTCATCTTTCAAAATAGGGATCAATGACGGCTGTAATTATTCGGCTACAATCGACGTGAGAGATCTTTTTTGTGGGATTTACGATACAATGTATATACACCAAAAAATGTAGGCAAATTTATGAAAAATAACGTGTTGATAGTCGGTGGTGGCATGGTCGGCGCAGCAGCTGCGGTTGAACTAGCTCGCCAAGGTTGCCAAGTCACCATCATTGAAAATAATCCGATAGAAGCAAGCGCGATACTTGGGGGCGACCAAGTAGATATTCGAGTATCGGCGATCAACCGTTTTTCGGAAGCGCTACTTGATAAGCTCGGTGCAATGCCTTTAATCAGAGCAAGTCGCCATGCTCCATATCACCAATTGGAAGCTTATGAGCAAAATAGTGAACATCTATTGTTTGATAAAGACGAAGTGTCTGCATCGCATTTGGGACATTTAGTCGAGAATAATATTATTCAGGCAGCGCTGTGGGCACAGTTTGAAGCGCACATGATTAACGTGGTAAAAGTCAGCGATGCCCCTATTGCCGTTGAACAGCATCTCAGCAGTATCGAATTAGTATACCCCGAACAGCGCTTTTCTGCCGATTTACTCATTGCGGCAGATGGTGGACGTTCGCAGCTAAGAAGTCTCTCAGGGATAGGTGTAACTGGGTGGCAATACCAGCAGCACTGTATGGGGATTTTGATAAAACTCGATGCGCCACAGCAGGTAAAAACTTGGCAGGAGTTTAAACCAACAGGTCCAATTGCATTTTTGCCGATGCAAGCTCCCTACGCGAATTTAATCTGGTATCACCACAGTTCAGAGCTAAAGCGCTTACAAGGGTTATCAAAAGCTGAGCTGAAGGAAGCTGTACTTGAACACTTTTTTGAGCTACCAGGAGACTTTGAGATTGAACACAGCGCCGTATTTCCACTTGCGAGACAGCATGCCAACCAATATAGCATAGGTCGGTTAGTGTTGGTTGGGGATGCTGCACACACAATTAACCCGTTAGCGGGGCAGGGTGTTAATCTCGGTTTTAAAGACGTTGCTGCACTGGGTGGGTGCTTGTTAGGTTGTGATGATGTGGGTGAACTTGCCAGACTACACCAATATGAAAAAATGCGGCGTAAAGACAACTTACTTATGATGAGCATGATGGATGCGTGTTATTTTGGATTTTCTAACGAGTTAAAACCGCTTAAGTCACTTCGCAGTTTAGCATTGAAACTGGCGAATAATGCAGGGCCACTTAAAAGAGAAGTCTTAAAGCATGCAATGGGTGGCAGTTTTTAATGGTATACCACACAAAATAACAGGGAGCCACAGTGCTTCCTTTTTTATTGTTTCTGATCTGTTATTAGGATTGGTAATTAAAAATAGTTTAACGCTGAGATAGAAGGCTTAAATTGCAATTGAATGGATAAAAAAAGAATGAAACAGAGATATAAAAAGGAAGAGATAAAAGTATTTTAAACATGGTGCGGAAGGAGAGACTTGAACTCTCACATCCGAAGATACTGGAACCTAAATCCAGCGCGTCTACCAATTCCGCCACTTCCGCAATGTTTAATTATTATCTATAGAAGATAATTGGCTGGAGTACCAGGATTTGAACCTGGGAATGGCGGGATCAAAACCCGCTGCCTTACCGCTTGGCGATACTCCAACTAGGTAGTCAATTATTTTAGTTCTTATCGAGAACATGGTGCGGAAGGAGAGACTTGAACTCTCACATCCGAAGATACTGGAACCTAAATCCAGCGCGTCTACCAATTCC
>NZ_JAKGBI010000027.1 GCF_021530565.1 Pseudoalteromonas sp. SMS1 | reverse complement strand
CTTTGCTTAGCTTTGTTCCTGTCACTGTAATTTTTGGCTCTGCAACAGGTTTTTCCGGTTTTACTGATTCTTCAACCGAAGAAGAGGATTCTGATTTTTTCGCAGCGTCAATTGGCGCTTGTTGTATTGGACTAGTAGTACATGCAGCTAACGTGAGCAATGCAATGAGTATTGATATGTGTTTCATAAAAAGCTTCTTAATAGATTTTTGCCATTGTACGAAAACAAAGTCGTCTCGTCGCTTATTTTTTGACTCTGGGCCAAACATCACTTTTATTGAATACTCCGCTAGTACAGAAAAAGCACCATAGCAGGACGTTAAATTTTGTGCACCTGCGCGAGCCAAGCGCCATCAGTATTCTGTGCGATGACCAGAGCTTCCTCATGCTCATCAGCTTGAGCCAATAATTGATTTTTAAACCAAATGGCACTTTTACCCGCCGTTTCTAACCCACCGCTGGGTTGACTGTAGTTGGCAATCGCAACGAGCATTTGAAAGTCAGATGCATAACTAAACCAAAGCTCTGCATCTCGCTCATACCCGCTGGGTGTTACCAAAACCCCCGCAATGTAGACTGTTGCCCCTAATTTTGCACACGCTCTTGCATGCACGGGATAGACTGTGTCAGCACAGATCGCATTGGCAACTTTTTGTTTGTCAATTTCCACTAAGTGATAAGTATCGCCGTGGCTAAAGTAACTTTCTTCACCAGCATGTAGGTGCATTTTTTCATACACCTCAACAAGGCCGCATTGGTGAAAAACAAATAAGCCTATTTTTGGTAACCCTTGTGCTTGTATAGGCGCACCCACACCGATTGTGATCTGATATTTTTTGGCAGCATCAACCAGTGGCTGCAAACGCGGATCATTCAATTCAAATGCGATCCCTTTCGCTATATCAGGCTCGTAGCCAGACAAAGATAGCTCGGGAAAAACCAAATATTGCACACCGAGCTTACTCGCTTCTCTAATATATCTGAGATGGTTTTCGATATTGTGTGCAACATCTCCTCGCACCGAACTACTTTGCGCGACTGCTAATTTCATTTTTTCTCCTTAAAACCAACTTAAGTCGTCAATATTTGCATATTATACGCCGTTCAACTCGGCTATAACTATAACTTTCAATTATATACTCAAATTATGACCTAACATCAGAAACTGAGCCCCCTGAGGCAAAGCAACCCAAACCTGCTTACTGTCTGGTAGGGCATTGGGGCAAAATGTATGTGTGATGGGATAGTGACGATAGGTCAATCGCTCATAGCCCGCAAAGGCCGAACAACACAGTAACGTGACTAGCAAACTTAATGCAATATAGACTGTGTCCGCCACACTTTGTTCAGTCTCCACCGTTTAATTTTTATGCGCCACATACAAATTTAAACTCCTAGTTGCGCCAAGATTTCTAAATCATGCTCAACAGCGTTCTAACGCACGCTTTACTCTATCGCGCTCAACAGCAATCTTTCCAAAAGTGGCAAATATCGCGACCAGGATTGAAAATAACTGCATGGTAAAAATTGAGTGACCTACATCATTATGATATTTAAGATATAAACGTGTTTTAGCATAAACATACCTAAAGTAACGACACGCGGCTGCTAAAATGAGTTCCACGGACGATCACCCAAAAAATAACCTGTGTTTGCTAGGCGGCAATGCTTTGGTTTCCATTTTTACCTGAAGGGTTACCGTTGGTATGTGTGAGGAATGGGTCTAACTGAACGTAGCATGCAGAATGAAATAGAATCCAGTTTGTATACTAGCGCCGCTGAATGCAGGGCCTAAATTTAAAATTGATTGGTCAATCGACGTAATGGCCACGCTTTTACAAATGCGCTTGATTAAGCACCACAGAAGCCACTTAAAGAACAATAGAACTGTGTACAATGCTTCAATTTTCTTGCTACTAGATTGGCTAATCTCTATGAAAAGAGACTTAAATCGAGCTCAACAGGCTCCCCAAGCCAATATGCAAACTCGGTATGGTCTAGGTAATCATTACCTGTCAGCGCATGCACAAATACGGTTAAATTCTGGCGCTTTACATCTAACCAAGGTACAAACTGCTCAAAGTCTTTTGCAAAAAATGAGATTTGGCAACTCCAACATGGGTGAGGTCCCACCAGCCTTTCATGAAAGCGTCCGACTTTTAAATCAAAACTATGTGCAATTTCTTCGCATAGCTTTTTCGCCACGGCACTTGAAGACATATCAAAGTACACATGGGCATGATATGCCTTATGATTATTAACCGGCTTTTTGGTCTCAAGCATTTACGCTTCCTTATTCTATCTTATGCTCACCTTTTCAGGGATGCTTCTCACTCAATTCATGTATATGGCTTCCGGACACCATACTCGATGCTAACTGAGCACTTTACGTACGGACGGCATAATCCTTCTGCTCACGGGTACCTGCTCACCAGTGGTAAGAATAAGAACTCCCCCTCCTGATTGTGCACTTTCAAGTGATTGAATATATCGCTTGTTGACTAAATATGAACGATGTACGCGCAAAAAAGTAGAAGGTAATTCGTTCTCTAAGGCACTTAAACGTTCGTTATATAGCACATTAGGACGCTCAGAAAAGACGATTTCAACATAATCTCTTGCGCCTTTACAATAACAAATTTGCTCTGAGTTTACCCATTCAATTTTGCCCGCTTGGTTTAACTTTATCTTCGCAGGCGCTTGGTTTTGTTGAAAGTCATCTAGCGCCAATTGCAAACGCTGTGCACGAGTTTGCTCAACGATCCGCTGTCGTTGTTCCGTTTTGTATGCATAAGTCTGAAGTATCAAGAAAAAAACAAAAAGCGCAGCGATGAAATAATAAAAGTAAATATCAAGAAACTCGTTTGGTTTTAAAATGATAGCCAGTAAAAATATCAATAGGGCTGCACTGTGAGCCGTTGCCCCTGTGTTGTGACGAATCGCCGCATAAATGCCTAGGCAAACACTGATGCCTGTTGGCACCATAAAAGCCAAGATGGTTTTGTCTTCCAATGCGCTTGCGGCAGACATACCCGCTACCGTTAACCCCAAAGATATGCAAATGAAGGTAATTTTCCAGTTGATAGAAAATTTACGCGCCATATAAAGCAATAGACACCCACCACTACACGCACTCATTAATAAAATACCTAACATCCTTATGTCATGAAATGGGTAGGTATATGCGAACACCCCCCGCGAAACTTCCAATATCAATTGGACCAAAACAGCAAACGAAAAAGTAGACAGTAAAAGCTGTAGATCCATGCTGACACGCGATATCGTCAAATAAAGCGAATAAAGAAAGCCGATAAACAAAATACCGAACGGAATAAACGTAGGTAAATAGTGGCGCAAAACCATATTTTGAGGCGACATGTAATCTGCAATAATGAGCCGCTGAACCACCGGTTCAAAGCGCATGATATTGTGGTGTGAGGATAACTTGATCGACAATTGGTTGTGCTCTGCCTTTAGTATTTCGCTTGGTAGATACAAAACGGTATCCATAACGCCAGGAGTTTCCTTTTCTGCATCACCAGATGGGTGCCCATTACGTCCAATCAAGTAACCATTCAAGTAAAATTCTGCGGCTGCTTTTGCGGAGAAATACAAGCCCAGTGGACGGGTATGGGGTGCCTTCACATCGCCTAAAGAAAAGGAAGTGGCCACCCAAATCATCTTGTCATTTGAATCTATGCGCGCGAGCGATTTTATTTGGCACTCCTGCGTTGAAAAAAACTCGCTTTCCCTGAATGCACTAACGGCCTCAGCGGCTTCGCACACGTTAACTGATTGAATAATATGCTTATTAAAGCTTTCAGTCGCGCTGCTAAATGGGCTCAAAAACCCCACAACAAATAACAGAAAAAGCATGATCTGCCTGTTACAACGATGACGCGTAACCCACCCGGCTTTGCCAATTGTTCGCTGAATATTTAATACCACTTGCAGAAAATATACCGCCGCTTGCATATAAGTGCTCGAGAAATAATGAAAAATTGTTAGTGTGCTTTACCGTTGTACAAACATTTACAAAGGTTAACTGACATGAACTATACCAAAAAATTATTTTTAACTGGGGCATTTTTTTTACACGCACTCACGGCATCTTCAAGCTATAGCGCTGAGCTTGGAGAGCAACAAATAGACGCACTGGTTAAAAGAGCACAAAATGAACTGAATGTGCCGGGTATCGCATTAGCGGTGATAAAAGGTGATCACGTTATTCACGCTAAGGGGTATGGCATACAATCCATTGCAGATAACAAGCCAGTGAAGTCAGATACCCTTTTTCAAATTGGTTCAATCAGCAAATCTTTTCTAACAGCAGCACTGGCAATATTAGTCGATGACAAAAAAATTGCGTGGGATGATAAGGTAATTGACTACCTCCCTCAGTTTCAAATGTATGACCCTTGGGTAACACGTGAATTTACAATTCGAGATTTACTCACACATCGTTCCGGTTTACCACTCGGTGCCGGCGATTTACTGCAGTGGCCTGATGCCAAATCATCACCCGACGAAATCATAGCTGCGCTCAGACACCTAAAACCACAAAGCTCATTTCGTTCTCGCTATGCATATAACAACTTGATGTACGGTGTGGCTGAAGAGGTCATCCGTGCAGTCACTGGGATGCCCTGGGATCGATTCGTCGAAAAAGAAATTCTAATACCACTGAATATGACGGGGTGTGTTGCGCACTCAGCGCGTATTACCACAACATCAGAGCGCGCAACGCCACATATGGTCGTCGACGAGAAATTGCAAACCACCTTCTTTAAAGAGGGCGATCTCATCAATTGCCACATTGAGGGGATGGCCAAGTGGGCCAAGCTGCATCTATCTAAAGGTCAACTGTCAAATGGCGAGGCCCTAATTAGCCCACAACGACAGCACGAAATGTGGCAACCTGTGACGCTACAACCCGTTTCTTATATGGCTAAGACATATTCTCAGACACATTTTCAAGCTTATGGACTAGGCTGGCGGTTAATGGACTTTCACGGACACATGCATGTCTCCCATGGGGGAGCGGTTCAGGGAATGGCATCACATATGGCCTTTTTACCTGAACTAGACGTTGCCGTCATTGCACTAACAAATCAATGGTCTAGAGCCGCGCAAGGATTAACAGCAACCATTTTAGAAAGCTATATTACTGAAAAACCAACTGACTATATTGACCTCTATATTGATGGTAAAAACCGATATAAAGCTAGGCAAAAATCTCAAAAGCCAGCCACTGAACCAACAACAACTCAAATTACGACGCCAACATTAGCGCTTGAGGACTATGCAGGTTCCTACCATGACACATGGTATGGTGAGGTTTCGATAAAAAAACAAGCCGATCAGCTCCATATTAAGTTTTCACGTAGCGATGCATTAGAGGGCACACTGCTTCACCTTCATGGTAATCGCTTTATTGCGAAATGGAATGATAGAACGCTGAACGCAGATGCTTACGTCAACTTTGAAATGGATTTCGAAGGAAAAGTAAAAACGATTAAAATGAAGGCAGTGAATCGCAGCACAGATTTCTCTTATAACTTCCATGATTTGCTGTTAAAAAAGCGCTCACAATAATTACCGCAATTCGGCAAAAATGTACATAGAACGCGCTAAATCGTGCGCTCTATGTACATACCTAGCATTACTGGGGCTGCACGATGGCACTTTGCCCGAATAATCGGCGCTGAAGGGTGTGATTATTTGGACAAGCCAGCGTAAGTAATTGCTGAAACTCCGCCTTAGACAGTACACGACCATGGTGCGAAGACACATACTGAGAAATGTCTAGCTCAAGATCTAAGGTTCTTTTATGCAATACATTACTACGATAATACACATCTCGGCTCGGCCAACTGTTAGGAGAATGAAACCCGTGTTTCAAACTACTCCCGAACATATCCTCAGCAAAAAGAACCTCTTGATTAGGCAAATATACGACAAGATTGTGCTCTGAGTGGCTGCTTGGTATATCTATTAGCTGAAGATGGCCAAGTTTAGGCAGCACTTGTTCCTTGACAAATATATACTGCTCAGAGGTCAGCGCCCCAGATACGCTGTCTTGAACGGCAGCCAAATGAGCAGGCAACAAGACTAGACGCGCGCCATGATCAACCACTTCTTGCAATCCCATTAGGTGATCATCATGATGGTGTGTAACGATAAAGTGAGATACTGGCTTTGTGTTTCCCGTTACTTGGTGCAGTTTGTCCAGTCGTTTTTGCCATGTAAAATGGTCGTTAGGCATTTGCCAAGCGCCCATCGAAACATAAGCACTTCCAATATCAAAAAACAGTGTAAACCCCCACCCTTGGCCGACTAAATATACGCCTTCAGCGACTTGATTGACACTCGGTTGTGAGAAGGCCAAAAATGTCGCCGTGCTTTTTTGCGTATACCCTTTTGGGTTCAATACAAAGCTTGTTTGTTCTCGCCCAGTTGAGATAGTTCGAGATGTGACATGACGATCAGGTTTTTCATTTGCACTGATTAAAACTTGTTGTGCCCAAGCAATCCCCGCCTTGTTGCGCGTATGCGCCAAAAAATCGTAGCGTATAGATTGATTATCAAATGTATTTATCATTCGGGATAAATACCCACTTTGTTTATCAAAATAGAAATTTTTTTTGGTATCTTTGCCCACCAGTGTAAGCACTTGATGCTCCCGGCCTTGAATGAACATAGTCCCCCGACTCGTTATATTTGCTTTGTTCGCCGCTAACCTCTTCACCAACAGCGTGTCTACCGCGTTTTCCATACCTAAGGCAACAGAGCGCCAATTAATGCTGGCAGTGTGCTGATACGTTTTTAAACAATGATCAACCATAGTTCCCACACCGCCACCTATGCGCCTATCAATCGTCGTCATATTGTGTAGACCATAATTTCCTATCAAGCTTTGATCGCTACGTTTAAAAGTTTTGGTTTTTGCTTGAAAGTCTATGTGCAATTGCTGGTAAAGTTTATGCAATTGAATACCATGTGCCCCCTCAGCAGCAAAGCCACTTTGACCTTGAGAATAATGAAAAAGTTGTTCTTCAATTTTAAGCTGCTGGGTATCACGCAACGCGTCAGCGCCATACGCAGAAAATGCGAAGTCTATCGTCATATCAACGCTTTCTGTAGCTGCGGATTTCGTGCAATTGACTGCCAACAGCACACTCAAAAAGAGGGGGGTTATTTTTATAGTTTTAACGATAGAGGTTCGAGGATGTGTACTCACCGTGTGGCTCCCTAACTAGTACGAATTTAGAGTGAGTACTGTGCTTGACTGGTAGACAACAACAACAATGGCCCGCTGATGAAATCATGATGAATAGCTGATATCTATATTAAACAGTAAGTTACAATAGCTTTTGAAACTCGACATCAGATACTAATATCCATATACTCAATTTACTTTGTGCTGTTATATTGCTGTTATGTCTTCACCTTCGCGATTTTATATCAACGAATTTCTTATCGATTTGTCTCGCTCTGAAGTGATTTGCAATGCACGTAGCGTAAAAGTTGAACCAAAAATTTTGCAGGTATTACTACTGCTTGCACAACACCCGCAACAGGTTGTCAGCCACCAGCAAATTATGGCGCACGTTTGGAGCGGCACTGAAGTCGTGCCAAACGCGTTGCAACGATGTATCGCACGATTGCGCAAAGTATTGGGAGATGACGCCAAGTCTCCACACATTATCGCGACCCACCCTAAAATCGGTTATCGGCTTATCGCTGACGTAAAATGGCAGCAAACGAGTGAAGAGCAGCCTAATTCGGCCCCCACAATTACATCACGACATAAAAAAGGAATATATCTGCTAGTGCTTGGGCTCGCACTGATTCTGAGCGTTGTATGGTTACACAGTTCACCAAAACAGCGTTCGGTGTCTTCCATTAAACCAATCACACAAACAGATGCAAACGAAAGGGATGCAACCTATAGCCCCGACGGTCAATATATTGTATTTAATCGTCATGTCCGCGCATGCCAAAGTCATATCTGGGCAAAACACTTGGCATCAGGTACCGAAACACGTTTAACTGCATTCGCTGGTTTTTACCAGGATACGCGCTTCACGCCCGATGGACGAAATTTGATTTTTGCTCAGCAACATCATTGTGACCAACCCACAGTGCCTTCATACGAGCCGCAAACCGCAAATTGTTGGCAAATAAATATGCTTGATTTGGCTGAGTCGTTACAAAAACCTCAGTCGCCGAGCGTACGCTATCAGTGCCAGGCGAGCGCGATTGAGCGCCCTATCGCATTGCCAAATCATCATTACGCGTTCTTACACACCAACCATGGTGAACGCAGCCTAGTTAGTTACAGTGCTACGACACATCAAGTAAATGAGCTTTTTATGTCCGCTGAGTTAACGATCTATAGCTATGACTTTGATCATAAACACTCAAAGTACATTGTACTGAGCCGCAATGATCAGTTAGAACACGTGCTCACCGTGTTAAATATACGAGGTGAAGTAATGCAGCAAAACACCATACATCTACAAGGCAAAAGCCAGTTTGCTGCACCATTTCATATTAACCTATCAAGCGATAACAGCAGTCTAGTCGCTGTTAATCAAGGACGACTGTATCACTTAACCCTAAATGGAGCACTGACACCCTACAATTTAACCTCGAGAGATATTCTCAGTGCATATAAACACCCAACACAACCAAAACTTGTCGCCATCCGTGGGTACAAAGATACAGACATCGCGAAACTGATAATAAATGAGCAGCATCATCAAACGCGTCAACTAGGTATAAATCAACGTGTACAGCCTTATAAAAGTATTGCTCGCACTAAGGCACAGGAGAAATCACCTCGATTTCAGCCACTCGGCGAGCTGGTAGCATTTATTTCTGCCCGCACCGGTCATGATGAGGTTTGGCTGTGGGATGGTAAGCAATCCACACGGATAAGTCGCTTTACAACGCAAACTAACATTGATCGACTAGTCTGGTCGCCTTCAGGGGAAAAAATCGCGGCTGTCGTTGATGGCGTGCTTCGCATTCTCGACCTTAATGGAAACATCGAAGTCATACACTCTCCGATACCTTTAAAGCAGGTAGTCGCTTGGCATGGACAAGCCGGTTTATTTGTTACCGCAAAGTCGCGACAAACAACAAATCAATTATGGCGGGTAAACATGAAAACGTTGCATTTTACGTCATACCCAGCCAAGAATGTTCATAATATTTGGCTTGCCAATGAACACCTCTATATCAGCGACTTCTCCGGAAAAGTGTTTAAACAAACGTTATCGCCCGAAACAAAGACATCGCAGCACCTACCCACATTAAACGGTAAAAGCCTCGTGCTGCACGACGCCTTGTTTTACAGCTATGACCCGACGTCGAAGCATTTATCAACCTATTCTCTGACAGGTGAAATACAGACACAGATAATGCCACTCAAGCCTTTTGCTTGGAAAATAACCGATGTTCGTGACAAAAAAGTTTTGCTTGAACAAGTGATTGAACTGAATCACGATGTGGTAGAGATCTCATTTTAATGCTTCATGTTGACTCACGCACTGTATTTAACTCTTCACTTACTCACCTCGTATTAAGTTACCCCTGAGTGCGTACCGTCAATGAAATAAGGAGTGTAACTGTAGAATAAGGGCCAAAATACGTCGTACCCTAGTTTGTTAAATTATGCTTTATCAAAACAGTTAATCGCCAGAGCCCATCCCTGAATTACCAGCACTACCGCCTCCAAATGGTCTTTTACTCGTATGGATGCTTTCTTGATCTTGGCTGCGGTAAAATAGCCAAAGCCCTGTCGCGCCAAAAATGGGGATAAGCCAGATTATGATAATCTGAACTGCCTTTTGAATGATTTCAAGATCATTTCGTTTAGCGATAAAAACACTCATCAATAAATTTTGCGCACCGATAATCATCAGCACATAATCTAAATATGCCATAGGTATACCTCCCGATTGTATACATAATAAACCCGAAATTTGCTGTACTCTTTGCTAACACACCATGCGTGTTCGCCACGACTTCGCATTGTTATAATCCGAGTTTATTCACTTTTTTTACCAAGAAAACGCCTCTCATGTATGAATATAACGATATTTGGGCTCCTTTTGGCAAGGCTTTAACTCTATTATATTTGCAAGCTTACTGTACAAATAAAGTGTTTTTCTCAATAATACAGTGACAAAATAACACTAATAAACAGAAACGTAAAAAATTAGAAATAGCACCGCCTTCATACCAATGTGATCGCTGTTTTAAAGATAATGGCGGGAAAAGTCAGCGTTCACTCATTCCCTGCAAAAGCAACTTTGTGAACCCCATTCTTTTTAAAGAGGTTGCTCACTTGGAATGTATAGGTAACAGGCACATCTTCAGCCACATACATCCACACTCTGTCGGTTGGGTACTCAGACACCATCTCATTGATTTGCTTATCAATGCCTTGTTTATCTTCAATTGAAAAGCGCTTTCTTACACCGATAAAATGCACCATACCATTCGCTGTCACCCCAACCTTAATAGCCGAGCTGTGGCGACGTCCCCAGTAGGTGTGGTCTAGAATTTTTCCCAGCTTATACTCAATGCCAGCCTCTTGTTTAACAGGGTAAAGTACAAATAATGCAATGATCAGCACCAAAGCAATATCAACAAACCCCAAATTATTAAAATTCACTCTGTTTCATACCGGTTAAAAACATCTCATTTTTTAGTCTTAGAGAGCATGGTTACAAACTTCACTTGCCCAGTATATCTCGTCGATAATTTAAATCGTAGAATGGCCTAGGTATCTTAAACATTACATCCCCCTGTCGCTCACTTTAACTCTTTTCAATGTTCTTTGTAGTAGGCACTAAATTTGGTATACCTTCCCACAACGACTCAAATAAAGTTCGTGTTGAAAGCCGCGAGACGCATTTGCCGTTTTACGATATCCAGCGCTAAATACCCTGCTTCCATCAGGATCGAGAGCACAGGTTAGCGATGTTCAATTTCGTCTAAGAAATGTTTCAGAATTTTTCGACTTTCAGCCAATTTTTTCGCTTTGCTATCAACAAGTTTAATTTGCGTATGTAACAGCGAAATTAACTCATCGCAGGGCTCTAAAACGAGTTCATCCCCTCGTATACACGGTAAAAATTGCAACACGGTGCTTAAGTTCATACCAGCAGAATTCAGCAGTTTAATACGCTCTAACGTTTGCACATCTCGCTCGCCAAAATCTCGATACCCTGCCGCCGTTCGGTTGGGGGCTAGTAACCCTTGCTCTTCATAATAACGTAACATTCTCACACTCACGCCGGAGACTTTAGAAAGTTCACTTATTTTCATTTTCCTTATTGACCCTCACACTACTGTTAAGGTTTATCCTAACTGCACGATTCACCTTTTTCAAATAGGAAACAGCACAATGAAAGTCGAAATGACCTCACATTACACTTTTTTAAATGGGTCACAGGTACCAAGCAATGACATGTCTAAACTGGTATTTGGTGGATTTGCACACTTCACCTCACTGCAAGTAAGGAACAGAATGGCAAAAGGACTCGATTTACACTTAGAGAGGCTACATCAAGCTTCCATTAAACTTTTCAATCAAGCGCTGCCACATGCAACCATTCGCTCGTGTATACGTCAGGCCATAGAAAGTGGGCCAGCCGATCACAGTCTCTCAGTTACCCTTTTTTCACCTAACGGCGAATTTACGGCACAAAGCATGAATATCACTCCACATGTTTTGGTTAAAACCACTGACCCATTATGCGGCCCTGTTGGCCCTTTGCGATTGATGGCGATTTCTCATGAAAGACCTTTAGCTGAAATCAAACATGTTGGAGAAATAGGTAAAACGTATTATTTACACCAAGCCATAAAACAGGGGTTCGACGATGCCGTTTTCGTAAATAAAAACGGTGACTTAAGTGAAGGCACCATTTGGAACCTGGCTTTTTGGGACGGCAATTCCGTTGTCTGGCCAAAAGCGCGCATGCTAAAAGGCACTATGATGAGTATGATCCAGCGACAGTTAAGTCAGCTGAATATTACACAGCGGTATGAGTCGATTTCCATTGACAATTTAGCAGATTTTAAGGGCGCAGCCTTACTGAACTCTTTGACACCCGGTGTTGAAGTGTGTGAAATTGGATCGACACGTTTTCAGCTCTCGCCACAATTGCTATCTATTCTCCATCGCGCCTATGCGTTAGAGCTAGCAGAACCCGTTTAACATAAAAAGTGGCCCATTAAATGGGCCACATCCTAGCTTTACGGACTATTGAATTAGACACAATTTAGAGTGTTTCATCCAACCACTTAAAGAATTCTCTTTGCCATACGATGCCATTTTGTGGCGTCAGTACCCAATGGTTTTCCTCAGGGAAGTATAAAAAACGACTCTTTAAACCGCGTAATTTTGCCGCTTGGAACGCTTGAATACCCTGACCAAGCGGTACTCGGTAATCCTTGCCTCCATGGATAACAAACATGGGTGAATCCCACTTATCGACGAAGTTAACCGGATTAAATTGGTTGTATGCTTTGCTCGCTGCCGCGTTGTCTTTTTCCCAATAGGCTCCACCTAAATCGTGGTTCACGAAAAACAACTCTTCTGTCGTGCCATACATGCTGCGTGTATCAAAGATCCCACAGTGAGAAATAAAGGTTTTGAAGCGACCATCGTGGTTGCCCGCTAAGTAAAACGCTGAGTATCCGCCAAAACTCGCGCCGATAGCACCAATGCGCGACTTGTCTACGTACGACTCTTTAGCGATATCATCAATGGCATCTAGGTAGTCTTGCATCGCCTTCCCACCCCAGTCTTTACTGATATCTTCATTCCACTTAACACCGTGGCCGGGCATGCCCCTTCGGTTTGGTGCCACGACGATATAACCCTGAGAGGCCATGACTTGGAAGTTCCAACGGTACGAGTAAAATTGTGACAGCGACGATTGAGGGCCGCCTTGTAGGTATAATAACGTTGGGTATTTCTTACGCTTATCAAAGTTTGGGGGGTAAATTATCCACGATAACATATCCTTGCCATCTTTGGTCTCTACCACGCGCTTTTCGACTTTTGGCAGATCTAAGTTTGCATAAAATGTCTCATTTACTCGCGTCAACGGCGTCATTTTATTGTTACGCAGGCTCAGTGAATAGATTTCTTTCGCTTCATTCATGCTGTTGCGTGTTATCACAAGTTGCCCGTCTAATGCTGCAACAATGCCATTAACGTCAAACTGACCTTTTGTCAGCTGTCTAATCTTTGGCTGGATTTTCGAACGCGTATTCACAGCGACCTGAAACAGTTGAATTGTCCCATCGGTTGGCGCGATAAAGTAAATGTACTTACCATCGTGGCTCCACTTAAAGCTGTATACGGTGCCATCCCAGTGCTCAGTCAGGTTGATTTTCGCCTTGTTGGCCAATACGATAATATCGTTTTTGTCCGCTTCATATCCTGGCTCATCCATTTGCAACCACGCGAGCATTCCCTTTGATGAGAACGCAGGGCTTTTATCGTATCCTAGATTGCCTTCTGTAAGATTAGTGGTCTTTTTGCTTGCAAGGTTGTAACGGTAGATATCGGTGTTGGTGCTGGTCACATACTCAACACCTGTTAGCTTTTTACTTACATAGTAAATATTTTTGCCTTTAGGGCCCCAAATGTAATCTTCAGAACCACCAAAAGGAGAAGTTGGACTATCAAAAGGTTTACCTTTCATAATGTCCACTTTTTCTTCCGTTTTTAGATCTTGATAAAACACATGTTTAACGCTGCCATCCTTCCATGTATCCCAATGGCGGTAGTTCAAATCGTCAAAAACATACGCATTCGCACTGCCTAAATCTTTGTGTCTGTCTGAGGCCAATATCGCAGCCATATTCACTGACTCATGGAATAACTTTTTGCTGCCGTCCGGAGACATGTTACTGTCTACTAACAAACCCTGATATGCATCTAGTAACTGTGCTGCGCCTCCTTTAAGCGGCACTTGATACACTTGACTATCAAAGTTATTCATCTCAACACTTGGTGTGGTAACACGATAGATCACGTGCGTGTTTTCTTTATTTAAACCAAGCGCGCTAACACGCTTTACCTGCCACAGCTTTTCTGGGGTCATGACCTCTTTAGCAGACGCTTCTGCCCCCACAGCTAGCCCCAAGCTAGCACACAATAAAATTCGCAACATCGCGAAATGCCTCCAAAATTACAAACCGGTTTAGACTACATAAATATGTTATAACATTAAAGCTATCTCTGTCATAACCTTGAGACCAACTTATGCTCTAAATAACTTATTCCTATACGTAATTTCCGGATTGAGTAAATTAACAAGACTGAGGTTGTCGTCAATTTCACCGCTGTTCTCACTGTATGCCTATCAGCAAGCTGCTGCCAGAAATCTGCTCATTGATCACATATTCCTACGTTGATATGCCTTTAGATCAAGCGGAGTAACGATATCAGCTTATTTAAGTTCATATCGTGGCAATATACCGCGTATCGACCCGTAAACTGTTGCCTAGCAGAGGGAGAAAAGGCATGCTACTTGGCTTCCTTAGTCCAGTTTAGTGGCGTGCGCTCTACCCGTTTAATTTGAACTAACCCGAGGCTTAGGAGGAGGAGGGATAATCTTTTTAAAGGCCTTAGCATTGAGAAGTTCGCGCAGTGTTAACTTAACCACTGAACCACACATTACAATACTTTGTGCATACAACTCATTAGATGATAGCCAAAGAGGACCCCTAAATGCTTCAAAAAAATCATCTAAGAATGTTTTCAAGTGCGGCGGTGCATAAACAAAATATTGACCTGTCGTAAAGTCATGCTCTATTTTTAGTTGTTTTTCCGTTGCGAAACTCAACGTTTCGTCTAAGTCTAAGTCTAAGTCTAAGTCTAAAATTAGTCATCTTTGCTTCATGCGCGCAACGGAATACACTAAAGTAAGCTATGATAATGCTTAGATAAATTTGTTTTGTAAAGCAAAAAGGGACAGCGGCCATAGCGTAATACTAAGGTGAGATAAACGCTTCGGGCATAGGTGAATCAACGGTCCAATGTTGACTATAAGTCGTACCACCGTGATTGAGGTATACACTTTGTGTGCCACCCAATTCAAAACAAAAGTTTAATGTAAAAACAGACCAAACTTGGGAACGGCGGGTTAACTATACAAAGCGCGCATTTTGTATGTCTTCAAACCTTTTATTCCAATTTCCATTATGCTCATTTTGACACGCTTCTTCGGTATCAAAAACAATACGTTTTTTAATGCCTTTGGCTTTGACGTTGGCTAAGGTAAGCTTGCGTTCAATCAGAGTTTTAATACGCTCGCCCTTATCCATTTCAATAACTTGTTGCAAACTCATGTTGCAATTAAAAACACAAACAATAGATAAGCTGTCAGGGAATGTTTGAAAGTTCACGAAGTGTGTTAACCACTCAAACCCTTCATACAGCTTAAGCACCTCTTCACAAGCCTCGGTTAAGGCGCTGACAATGGTTTTTTCTAGTTTTTTATCAGATTTACGCATAAATATCGTTGGATAATGTCCCATTTTATGGTTAAGCGCACAGTAAAATTAACGCGCTGTATCACTGCTGAGAGGGAAATTAGCACTTACAGTTCGTGATTTCTACTAAATTGAGAGATTCGCTCAGTGTCACCACTTTATTTGTTCATCGTATTACACGTGGCTGCGTTTTAAAATAATTATGAAATTACTGCAATACTCATCATCGTAAAAAAGTAAAGTTGGCTAGGCACACAAATAGCGTGTACTAGAAGTATTTAAATTTTTTTCCTGAAAAATTTACAGCGAAATTTATGTCAAATCCCGAATAATTTTATTTTATGAATTGCGTGAAAAGTAATAATTTGGATGTCATTCAGCCTTTAAAAGTAGTTTAAATACCAAAACGCCTTAAAAAGTGCCAAATAAGCCTTTGACCAAAAAGTAAACTCATGCTCTTGTCTTACTAAAATTCAATTTATTCCTCCATTTTGCTTTCATAATTATGTATCACCATGTGACAAAAGTCGGTGATCTAGCTTGGAACCAATATGCAGCATACTAAAAAGGTGAAAGACATAAAGTCTTCAAAAGCTGTTTATGAACAAAAAAATAACAATAAAAGCGATGAAAGTAGTAAAAAAAACTACAAAGAAAAAGTACCACTAATTTCTCCAACCAGCTTGGGGAGCGCAGACTTTTGCAAAGATTATTGCATTAAATACGCCTACTTGGCGGGTGGTATGTACCGCGGCATTGCGTCAAAAGAATTAGTAATTGCTTTGGCTCATGCAGGGTTTATGGGCTTTTTAGGTACCGGTGGCAGAAGTATCAAAGATATTGAGCAAGATATTCTGCAAATTCAAAATTCGCTGAATGAGCAACAAGCATATGGCATGAATCTCGTTGCGAATTTAGACGCCCCCGATTTAGAGCTTGCAACAATTGACCTCTATCTCAAATATGGTATCCGCTGCATTGAAGCTGCTGCCTTTATTCGTATGACTCCTGCTCTGGTACTATACCGTTTACAGGGCCTGTATAAAGATCAGCATGGTACAGTAAAAGCAAAAAATAAAATCATTGCCAAACTCTCTCGGCCTGAAGTCGCCGCCCAATTCTTAAGCCCCGCCCCCATGCACATCGTGCAACAACTATTCGCACTTGGGAAAATCTCACCTGAACAAGTTGAGTTAAGTCAGTCCGTCTTTATGTGTGATGACATTTGCGTTGAAGCTGACTCAGGCGGCCATACTGACAGAGGACTCCCCTCTGTCTTACTGCCATCAATTCAAAACCTTCGTGACCAAAAACAACAGCAATATGGTTTTGACCATAAGCCAAGAGTGGGCCTTGGGGGAGGAATTGGCACGCCGGCTTCGGCAGCCGCTGCATTCATGATGGGTGCAGACTTTATCCTGACCGGTTCCATTAACCAGTGCACGGTTGAAGCTGGTACATCCGATTTAGTTAAATCTATGCTACAAGAAATCAATGTTCAGGATACTGACTACGCCCCTGCAGGAGACATGTTTGAGTCTGGTGCTAAAGTTCAAGTGCTCAAAAAAGGAGTATTTTTCGCTGCGAGAGCCAACAAGTTATACCAGCTTTATCAACAATATGACTCGCTAGAATCCTTACCCGATAAAGTGCAAACACAATTGCAAGAGAAGTATTTTAACTTATCGTTTGATGATGTTTGGGCACACACAAAGCAATACTTATTGGCTTCAAATCGAGCCCAAGATATCGCGCGCGCAGAGCAAGACAGCAAATATAAAATGGCGCGCATTTTCCGTTGGTACTTTTCGCACAGTATGAAACAAGCTTTTGCTGGAAATGAACACTCCCGAGTTAATTTTCAAGTGCATACCGGGCCAGCCTTGGGCGCATTTAACCAATGGGTTAAAGGTACCGAGTTAGAGCCATGGCAGAATCGTTATGTTGCTCAAATTGCTGAAAAGCTCATGCAAGACACCGCAGCACTGCTCAGTGCCAAAACGCAACAACTCTTGGCATTAAATCACGTCACTGCTTAAAAAACGGAGGCAATATGAAAACTTACATATTTCCGGGACAGGGCTCACACTACGTGGGTATGGGGAAAAAGCTTTTTAAACAGTTCCCACACATGGTTGAACAAGCAAATGAAGTACTTGGCTATTCCATTCGCGATTTGTGTCTAAACGATTCATGCAAACAACTCAACCAAACTCAATTTACACAGCCTGCACTCTACACCGTCAGTGTGCTTGCTTATTTGCAGCACCAACAAGATAACCCAACTCCCGCTGACTTTTTTGCAGGTCATAGCTTAGGTGAATACTGTGCTTTATTCGCTGGCGGCGCTTTTAGTTTTGAAGCAGGTTTAAAACTGGTCAAAAAACGCGGCGAACTGATGAGCCAAGCAGCTTCTGGTGCCATGGCCGCAGTGCTCAATGTGGAAGAAGTAACGCTACGCTCGAACTTACATGAAAACCAGTTAACAAGCGTTGATATTGCCAATCTTAACGCCCCCGATCAAATCGTCATTTCTGGACCGACTGCTGACATACAACGATGTCAGCCGATGATTGAACAGCTTGGTGGTCGCTTTATCAAGCTAAACACCAGTGGTGCCTTTCACTCACGTTACATGGCGCCAGCGCAACAAGAATTTGCACGATATATTCAGGCATTTAATTTTTCGGCGTTACATACCCCAGTGATCGCCAATGTCACTGCTCAGCCTATGGCGTCTCATGACATTGCCAAGCTACTTATTGCTCAAATCACGCAACCTGTAAAGTGGACACAAAGTATTGAGTTTTTGCTTACACAAGGTGAGATGACATTTACAGAACTGGGCCCTAAAAAAGTACTCACCAAACTCATACAAAGTATCCAAACAAACGTCGCGTTGGTAACTCAGCACAAGTCGGTTACACCGGTTAGTGCCACTGATAAAACACTGACACCTCAACAACAGGTTACACATTGGAATCGCATTTATCCAATTGGCACTGAAGTGAAGATTAATGGCAAGTCAGACCTATACACCACGCGAACAAATGCAAGCTTACTGTTTGGTCACCGTCCGGCAATTTATTTGCACGGTTTTCACGGCTATTTCCATTTACACGAGTTAAGCGCAATGCCGCAAACCGCTCATGCAGCGAAATCGGCCTAATACAGAAACAACTATAGACATAGGCTTGGCGTATCAACCAGCCATCAACAGAATAAACATTAACAATACTTTTGGACCACAGCGATGAAATATTATATTGGCTTAGCAACCTCATTCCACGACCCTGCTATTGCAATCGTAAACGAAAAAGGCGAACTAATTTTCGCTGAAGATGCAGAACGATTCTTAGGCTACAAGCGCGGACTATACTGTTTGCCTGATAACCCCTATTACATTGAAGAAGTGCTGAAAACCCACTGTGCAGATTGTACTGAATTGGTTATCGCTAAAACTTGGAGTAAAGGTCGCGAGAAAAGCACAAACATTTTAGAAAATGTGGTCCTCAGTATTTTGGAAACCTTCTCGTTTAATATTGATGTCAATACTCGAGATATTAAAGACCAATTTTATTTTGCTCGCGCTTCACAAGCGGCGGCTGGTAGAACACTATCGCGCTTTTTTGAAGCCGGCTGCAGAAACTTTATTGTTGGTAACTATCGGACTAAAAAGCCCACTGATATACGCTACCATGACCACCATTTAACACATGCTGCGAACGCTTGTTTCAACAGTCCCTATGATGATGCGGCATGTATCGTCGTAGACGGTATGGGTGAAAAGAGCAGTATTGCTTATTACACCTACAAAAACGGACAAATTAAACCTGCCCCGATTAAAGTGAAACGCTCGTTTAAAAGCCTAGGCCTGTTCTACACTATCATTTGCGAAAACTTGGGCTTTGATCCACTCAAAGGAGAAGAATGGAAAGTCATGGGGCTTGCGCCATACGGTAAAAAAGATCAGCAAGTCTATGATCTACTGCGCGCTTCACTTCAAGTTAAAAACGGCAATTTTGCGGTGCCTAAAAACTTAAATGCCATCATGAAAGAAATCAAAAGCATGGCCAGGGAACCAGGTGAGTCTGTTGAACGATTCAAAGATTTTGCCTACACCGGACAACTCGTATTTGGCGAAATCTTTATGGATTTAATCAATGCTGCGTATGACTACGCACCATCTAAAAACCTCGCGATTTCTGGCGGCTGTGCACTCAACTCCTCATTTATGGGAACCGCCCTTGCGCGTTCGAAGTTTGAAAATATTTTTGTACCATCAGCGCCTGCGGATGATGGCAATGCGATTGGGGCCGCTTTCTTAAGCTACCAGCAAGATCACCCAAACTGGCAGCCAAGTAAAACGGTGCAATCACCGTATACAGGTTCTGTCGTCAAAGAAAAATCGCTACAAAAACTCGCGCAATATGGTCACTTAAAGGCCACCGAGTGTGGCGATGACGTTTACCAAAAAACTGCCGAGTTTTTAGCACAAGGCAAGATCATTGGCTGGGCACAAGGCAGAGCGGAATTTGGGCCAAGATCTTTGGGTAATCGTTCAATTCTGGCCAATCCCTGTTTGCCAGATATGAAAGATACCATCAATGCGCGCGTTAAGTTCCGCGAAGAGTTCCGCCCTTTTGCCCCCTCCATTTTGCATGAGTATGGTGACGAGTACTTCGAAAACTACCAAGAATCGCCCTATATGGAACGTACTTTAGTCTTCAAAGAGGCGGTACGTCATAGGGTCCCAGCTGTCGTTCATGTCGACAATACAGGCCGCTTACAGTCCGTCAAAAAAGAGTGGAACGAACCGTATTACAACTTAATTAGTCGCTTTAAAGAAATCACAGGCGTCCCCGTGTTGTTAAACACCAGCTTCAACATTATGGGCAAACCCATTGTGCATTCAGTCGAAGACATGCTGGCGGTGTTTTTAATGTCAGGTATCGATGTCTTGGTCATTAACAATACCATTTACGAGAAACACTAGTCGCCTCGTGCCCTTGACCCGAATAGGTCAAGGGCGACCACCAAGCTTAGTGGTCGCCCTTTGTTCCATACACCCGTTTTATTGAGACAAAACATGAAAGAGACACAAGATACTATGGTCCCAGAACAAACGAACGCTCAGCAAGATATTGCGATTGTCGGTATATCTTTGCGCTTCCCTGGCGCAAATTCAAAAGAGCAGTTTTGGCACAACTTGGCAAACAAAGTAAGTAGTATCAGAGAGATCCCCGAATCACGCTGGCGATGGCAGGATGATTTCGACCCTGCTCCCAAAAAAGATGAACAAAAAATTGTGAGTAAATGGGGCGGCTTCATCGACAACATAGATAGCTTTGATGCCCACTTTTTTGCGATTTCGCCAAAAGAAGCACAAAGTATGGATCCACAACAGCGTTTGAGTATGGAACTGGCTTGGCAGTGCTTTGAAGACGCGGGGTTATCACCAAGCAGCTTTAAAAACACGAAGACGGGCGTGTACTTAGGGTGCAGCAATACTGACTACCAAGAACTTGCGACAGGCAATATTGATCCGCATTTTCTAACTGGCATGTCTACAGGGGTGTTTGCCAATCGAATCTCTCATTTCTTTAATTTTCAGGGGCCAAGCGAAACAGTGGACACAGCCTGTTCTTCATCTTTGGTTGCGTTACACAAAGCTGTGAACGATTTCAAAGCCGGCGAAATCAATGCGGCACTGGTAGGTGGAGTCAATTTACTAATTACCAAAAGTCGATATGTTTCCTTTAGCAAACTTGGTGTGCTTTCCCCTCAAGGACGCTGTAAAACATTAGATGCCGATGCAGATGGGTACGTTCGCGGCGAAGGGGTTGGTATGGTGCTATTGTTGCCACTCAAACGTGCACAGGCTGAAAACCTAAACATATATGGCGTCATAAAAGGCAGCAGTGTTGGTCACTCTGGCCATACCAACACCCTCACGTCGCCGAGTCCATTTTCACAATCTCGGGTTATTCAGGCAGCCATCGATAATGCGGGGATACACTCAAACGACTTATCGTTTATTGAACTGCACGGGACAGGCACTGTACTGGGTGATCCAATTGAAATCCAAGGCCTGAAACGCGCCTTTAGGGCCACTAAATCCAAACAAGAACGTAACGAGCAACAGTGTTACTTAAGTACAGTAAAAACCAATATCGGACACCTTGAGTCTGCTGCTGGTATCGCGGGCATCATTAAAGTACTGTTAAGTTTTAAACACCAGCAACGCCCACCACTTCAAAACTTTGAAACGCTCAACCCCAAAATTGCGTTGGAAAAATCGCCATTCGTACTTACAACAGAGTGTCAACCTTGGCAACAAAGTAATGACAAGCCATTACTTGCCGGTATCTCATCATTTGGTTTTGCTGGCGTAAACGCGCATGTGATTTTGCAATCTCCCCCAAAATCATGTTCGACACAGGCAACCAAGGTTTCACCTGTGGCTATCGTTTTGTCAGCTAAAAAATCCTCCGCTCTCACTGAGCGTGCAAAACAATTACATGCATTTATAAAAGCGCGTGCACTTGACGACACAAAGCTGGTTAATCTTGCATACACCTTACAAGTCGGTCGAGACCACATGCAACACCGCCTGTGCTTTATCGCCGATTCAATCGCAGAAGTCGTTCATCAGCTCGATCTCTTTATTGGTAACCAACATGGTACTTGGCAACAAAGCAAAATAAATAAGGAAAATACACAATCCCTTGATGCGAGCAATTGTAAAGAGGCACTTGCGCATTGGATGACAGGTGCACAAATTAACTGGCGCACGCTGTACCCAAATACCTTACCACTTAGGATTGCCCTGCCAGGTTACCCATTTAACTCTAAGCCTTATTGGATGAATGGGGCAAACCATCACGCAGTGGCTGCTCAGCTACACCCGTTGTTACACCAGTCACTGCCCGCTTTTGACGCATTGCTGTTCAGTGCTTCATTTAATGGCAACGAGTTTTTCCTCAATGATCACCAAATTCAGCATGAACGTATATTGCCGGGGGTATGTGGTTTAGAAATGGTCCGTGCCGCCATTTCACTGTCACATAATTTAGGTGATCATCATAGTCTTACTATTGAAAACATAAATTGGCTGCGTCCTATTTGTATTAAGCCAAATGAAGACTTAGATCATCAACGTGTTTTTCTCTCAATGTGGGAAGTAGACACGCAGATCCAATTTGAAATTCGGCAACAACAAGGTGACGATGAACAAATTTGTGCCAGTGGCACCGTTTTGATAGGTGATCGATTACCATCGGTTACCGCATTAGATTTGCCCAGCACACCACACAGTACGTTAACATCCTCGCAAGTATATTCTCTTTTTCAAAATGCAGGTATCGAATACGGTCCGAGCTTTCAAGGACTCAAGCAAGTCGAGTTACACGACAATATCGCGATCGCAAAAGTCCAAGTACCACCCACAACGTGTGAAGACTTTGCCCTCTCACCCGCATTAATGGATGCGGCTTTGCAGTCGTTGATTATTTTCAACCCCAAGCAACTTGCCTTGCCATTTGCCACTGATAAAGTGACCTATTTTAACGCCAATAAACTCGCTGCCAGTTATCATGAAGAAGTCTTGGTAAAAGCCGTTAAAACAAGTGCAGATTCACAAAACACGCAAAAATTCGATATAGATATCTGTGACTTAGAGGGCCAGTTATTGGTTCGTATTCAGGGGTTCTCAACCAGAGAAGTTACCGCTCCAGCGTTGCCGAAAACAGATGATGTACAAGAGAAATTGCTCACTCTAAAGCCGTGCTGGACTGAGGTTACACCCACTGTTTCTGGCGAACCTGCATCGAACCTTCGTTGGCAATATATCGGGCCGAGCGAATCAAAACCACATTGGCTCGCTGAACGTGATAGTCACACGGAGTTCGACCACCTTCTGTGGGTTGCACAAGGAGACTACGCAGCCCCTTTAAAACTATTTAATTACTTGAAGGAGTTGTTGGCACAAGGCTATGACACTAAAACGCTCTCAATCACGCTAATTACCAATCATACCCACTCTGTTTTCGGTGAACCCGTCAAAGCGGATGGCGCTGGACTTATCGGGTTATTGCAAAGTGTGACACAGGAATACTCACGCTGGACCCTACGCGTCATCGATATTAACGGATCAATTGACAACACCGACCTGTCCAGCCACATAGCAGAGCTCAAGGCTGGCTGCTACGCGCTCAGACATACCTTGTGGTATCGCTTTGAGCTTACTTCACATGACTATTTATATGCGTCAACAGGGCACTACAAACCCCAAGGCGTTTACGTTGTTCTGGGCGGCGCTGGTGGCCTCGGCCAAGTTTGGAGCCAGTGGATGATCGAGCGCTTTGACGCACACATTATTTGGCTAGGTAGGCGGCCGATAGATAGCGACATCGAAGCAAGCATAGCGCGTCTTGCAAAACGAGGGAAAGCCCCTGTTTACATCTCTTGCGACGCCCGTGACAGAACAGCAATGCAAGCTGTGTGCGACGATATTAAGCGTCAATATGGCGCCCCAAATGGCGTGGTTCATTCGATTTTGCACCTTGAAGATCAAACATTTGCTAAGATGGATGAAACACAATTCCTGAGAAGTTATGAGGCAAAACAACTGACAGGAGAAGTGGCTTTAGACGTGTTTGGTCACGTCGATTTGGACTTTTTCTTATTCTTTTCATCGATGCAATCATTTTCTCCCGCGCCAGGACAAAATAACTATGCCGCAGGCTGTACTTATCTCGATAGCCTTGCGCGCTCCTATCAACATATCTGTCCAGTAAAGGTTATAAATTGGGGATACTGGGGATCAGTTGGTGTCGTTCAAGACGAATATTACCAAAAGAAAATGCAGGCAATCGGGTTGGGTTCCATTGAGGCCGAAGCTGGGATGGCCGCGCTGGACAAGTTTATCGGCTCCGACCTGTTACAAGCTGGCGTAATGCAGATCATCCAAGGTCAGTTTCAAGACACATTAAATCAACTAAGTTATAGTGCCGCTGGCGAGCAACCAAATCTTGATCTAACACAGTCACAGCTACGCCTGCCCGAAGACCAGGCTGCAGTCGACACCGATTTAGAATGGCTGTGTTCAACACTTATCAAAGCAGGCTGGCAAACTCCGCAATCACGTCAAAATGCGCTCGATAAGCTACCAAGCTATTTCAAAAAATGGTGGACAGAAACACAGCGCTATTTGGCTGACCATGGCTTGCTTACAGACGGAGTATTGAAAGCGGTTGAGTATGAAGGAAATACGGATGGCCAAACTAACGGTAACCTGCTGAGCAACTGCTTAGCAAATTTACCTGCTATTTTATCCAATGAAATGAAAGCGACGGATGCCGTATTTCCAAATGCCTCACTGGCGCTCGTCGAAGCCGTTTACCAAAATAACCCGACTGCTGATTACGCCAATCATGTATTAATTGAGCAACTTCAAGCATATCTTACTCAACATTCACTGTCATCGATCAAAGTACTCGAAATCGGCGCAGGAACGGGTGGGACAACCCGTTCCGTATTACCTGCACTAGACAAATGGCAAGTGGATGAATACGCATATACGGATTTATCTCATGCTTTTTTCAATCATGCCAAAGCGCAATACCAAACCAAGTTTCCGTTTGTTGAACCTAAATATTTAGATATCAGTAAGCCAATTGGGTCACAAAATATTGAACTTGGTGGCTATGACGTCGTGATTGCAACAAATGTATTGCATGCTACGGCAGACATCAAACATACCCTACAAAATGCCAAAGCATGCCTTAAGTCCGGCGGATTGTTGTTGGTGAATGAAGTGGTGAAAAAATCACTTTTTACACACCTCACTTTTGGCTTACTGGAGGGGTGGTGGCTGAGCCAGGACGCCCACTTACGCCTATGCGGTTCCCCTATGCTGTCAGCTTCAAGCTGGCAAAAGGCACTAGCACACTCTGGGTTTACCCCAGTCACAACCCCCGCCGATGTGCGCTGTTCTCAGCAAATATTCTGTGCAATTAGTGATGGGCAGATTTTACAAAAACGCGAGCCAATGTGTGCTCACACAATTCAAAAAAAGCCAAAGCCGAAACATATGACAAACAAGAAAGTGTCTTTAGAACATCCCCAATCTCATGCTTTGCAAAATACAACAAACGTTTGCGATCAGCAGACCATCACGCTCTTTGTACAAGAAGCGTTATTTAACATCGCCAGCCACGCGCTTGATATCGCACCGAATGAACTTGACATTGATGAATCATTTGCAGACTACGGCGTCGACTCGATTCTCGCGATTCAAATATTAGATGAGATCAACGCGAAATTTACGTTGAACCTACCCGCGACACTCCTTTTTGATTATCCCTCAGTAGAGACATTGAGTCATTACATCGCTCAAGAGCATACCGAACGTGTGATTGCATTGATGCCCGCACAACCCGCATCGCCTTTAACTCTCTCTCCTCAACCAGAACAACCAGTCAAAAAGCACTGTGCAACCAAGCCGAGTCTTAAAAAGCACTATGCCCGCACACCCAAAGCAAGCCCAGCTTCGACGAACAACACGCAAAACCCAAGCGGTAAAATCGCCATTGTGGGTATGAGTGGCCAATTTGGTGATGCGCACAACTTAGACGAGTTCTGGTCCATGCTCTGTGAAAAAAGGACATCCGTTAAAGCTCAAACGCGCTGGCATACAGACACGCTGAATAGCGAAGAGAAAGCTTGGAGTCAGTACGCCAGTTTACTAGATGATATCAGTACTTTTGATGCGCCGTTTTTCTCCATTACGCCACAAGAAGCGATGTACATGGATCCTCAACAAAGGTTGTTTTTACAAGAAGCATACAAAGCCCTTGAAGATGCCAACATGATCACCCAGGTCTCGGGCCAAAATGTCGGTGTATATTTAGGCTGTGCACAAAGTGACTATGCAGAGATGGCCGAACGCGATGCGCCAGCACAGGTCTTTTGGGGTAATGCTGGCTCCGTTATCCCTGCACGGGTCTCCTATTTCTTAAACCTCAAAGGCCCCGCTCTTGCGATTGATACCGCGTGCTCGTCGTCATTGGTTGCCATACACAGCGCTTGTCAGGCGCTCAATAATGACGAAATCTCCAGCGCATTAGTCGGGGGAGTGGCCACTTTGTGTTCGCCAAAGTTTTCGATATATGCTGGAAGAGCTGGCATGCTCAGCCCAGATGGCACTTGCTATACCTTTGATGATCGTGCCAATGGGTTTGTACCGGGCGAAGGCGTCGGTGTTTTGGTATTGAAGAAGCTTGAGGATGCTGAACGAGATAACGATCAAATCTATGGTGTTATTTTAGGATCTGCAACTAATCAAGACGGTACCACCAGCGGCATTACCGCGCCGAGCTCCTTATCACAAGAGCAGTTACACCAAGAGATTTATGACCGTTTTAACATCGAACCTGATTCAATTCAAATGCTTGAAGCCCATGGTACGGGCACCAAACTGGGCGATCCGATAGAGTTTCAAGCACTTACTCGCGCGTTTCGTGCACATACAAAACGTACTGAATTTTGCGCGCTGGGCTCAGTGAAAACAAACATTGGTCACTGCTTAACGGCAGCAGGTGTTGCCGGTGTCATCAAAGCCTTATTAGCCATAAAGTACCGTACTATTCCGGCCTCATTGCATTTCGAGCAAGGCAATAGCCACATTGACTGGCAAAACAGCCCATTTTTTGTCAATCAAGACGCCCACCCATGGCAGCCAAAGAGTACGCAAAAACGCAGAGCAGCTGTCAGCTCATTTGGTTTTAGTGGTACCAATGCCCACGTGGTGCTAGAAGAATATGAAGCCACCAGCCCAGCTCATTTTGGCTCTACCGAGCAGCCGGTTATTATCTCGCTCAGTGCTAAGAGCAAAGCATCACTGATTGAAAAAGCACAACAATTATACGCTTATTTGGACCATGACGGCCTCACCGATACACAATTGAGCGCTTTGGCATATACGCTGCAAAGTGCGCGAGAGGAAATGGAGCACAGACTCGCTTTTAGCGCCAGAACAATCAAGACTGTGCGCACGCAATTGAGTGACTTTTTAGCCAGTGCACGGGGGGATTACAAACAGGGAGAGGTAAAGCAAGGCAAAGAAATTTTAAGTGCGCTCGATAGCAGTGACTTTACGCGCTGGATTGAGCAAGGGGAGCTGAACAAGTTACTCGCATTATGGGTCGTCGGTGCCAACATCGATTGGCCATTGCTATATGGTGAAAGCTTGCCAAGGCGACTGCGTTTACCAACTTACCCATTCGCTAAGGGCCAATTTTGGCTGCCCAATGCCTCTGTTGTGAGCCCGCAGTATGACAGCGCCCCTACGCAGCGCCTAGATCAAGACTTAAGTTTTGATCTACAAGGTGATGAAGTCATAGAATTAACACCAACTCAACCAAGCACAGCATCGGTGAAGGCAAAGTCGACGCTATTGCATTACACGGCTAATTGGATCGACACGCCATTGGCGACACATGACAACGCCATACAGAACCGTCACATCGTGCTTATAGGGGAAAACCTGGCTTGCCCATTGTCCACACCGATAACCCATTTTACATGTGATAACACCAGCGTGGACACACAACTTGAAACCTACACGAATAAACTCATCACCTTTTTCAAAACTCTTGATTCACGCATCACAGCAACAGGGCAAAAGCGACTCGTTCAAGTCGTCGTCCAAGATCAAAGCCACCTACTCAGCGCATTAAACGGTGTGCTAAAGAGCGCAGCAATCGAGTATAGCTGTGTATCAGCGCAACTGATTTGTATCACGGACAACCAGGATCTTGAACAGCGTTTAAATCAGGAGTCGACCCAACCTCAGCAATGTATTCGCTACACTCAAGGTCGCCGAGAAGTTTTAAATTTTGACTTGCAACCCTATTCACCGGTCAATGCCACTACTTTGCCTTGGAAAGAGCAAGGTATATATGTCATTACTGGCGGCTTAGGTCAACTCGGACAAATATTTGCCAAAGAAATCATCCGTAACACCACACAATCCCATGTCGTGCTTATTGGTAGAAGCCCATTGAATAGCCAAATTCAGTCACAACTGAACGCGCTTCAAATTACAGACACCCAACTTAGCTACGAATCAGTGGATATGACAGATTCTATTGCGGTTACTCAATTGTTTAATCAACTTCACGCTCAACATGGCAGCATTACTGGCATTATTCATAGCGCAGGTGTCATTAAAGATCAGTTGATCAGCGACAAAACACCGCAAGAAGTGGCGGCCGTTTTTGCGCCCAAAGTAACTGGCTTAATCAATCTCGATGAGGCGACCAAATCAATGGATTTGGACTTTTTCGCATGTTTTTCGTCGATTGCCGCCATTTTTGGCAATATGGGACAAGCTGACTATGCCTGTGCAAATGCATTCATGGACCGCTTCATGACCAACCGCAAAGCACAAGTAGTTCAGGGTGAACGTTTTGGTCTGAGCCTCTCGATTAATTGGCCGCTATGGTCCGAAGGAGGCATGCAAGTGGATTCGCTGACGGCATCCATTTTACATTCGCAAGGTATAGAAGGGTTACCCAACGAGGTCGGTATTGACGCATTCTATCGCATTTTTACTGCCCAAAATATCGCGGTTCAACACTGCTTTTTATTTGGCGATGCAGGCAAACTAAGTAAATTATGGCATTGGCACCCCTCTGAAAATAAGCTGCGCGAGCACACCCATTCTGGCAAAAGTAAAACAGTTGCCCAAATAAGTACATACGTTAAGTCCGTAGTTTCGAATATCACTAAAATTGACAGCACAGACTTAGAGGATGATACAGATTTTAAAGACATGGGCTTTGATTCAATCATGTTAATGTCCATCGTGCAAAAGATTGAATCAGATGGCTTTTTAGAAATTGATGCCCTGCCCCCAACGCTGCTATTCGATATTAGTACCATCGCGCAACTGTGCGACTATTTATTGAAACATCAAACGCCAGAACAACCAACGTCGGTGGCTCAACACACGCCCATATGTTCAACCTCTCCAATCCCTCTATCAAAAGCACAGCAAGGGTTATGGCTGTTACAAAAACAAAACCCAACACTCAGTAGTTATCACGTCCCAATGGTGTTTGAAGTGACAAACCTCAATGTGGCCTGCATGCAAGATGCACTTGATTGGGTCAGTAAAAAACATCCTATTTTATCCGTGGTAATCTCAGAAATAGAGGGCTTACCTCAGCAGGTAATAACCCATTTAGCCCCCAATCTGACACCGCAATATGCGCAGGCGACTACCAAATCCGCGCTTTTAGCCTTAATCAAAGAAGACATAAAGCGTCCATTTCTAATTAGCCAAAATACAACTTCTGTTGAAAGCAATCAATTATTGTGGCGTGCTACACATTGGCGAATTGACCACTCATCGCAACCTTTGGATGTCATTGTGTTGGTATTCCATCACCTCATCATTGATGGCGTCTCAGCAACTCGGTTGCTAGAAGAGCTTTGGCAAGCTTATCAAACTCGCCTCTCAAACAACGAACTGCTGGCACCCGGACAAGATTTGGGATTCTTTGCTTATTTAGAGTGGGAAAAGCAGATGCTCAACAGTGCGCAAAGCAAGGTGCTCAAACAATATTGGCAATCTAATTTGCACGGCCCACTGCCCATACTGACACTGCCAGAAAAGCGCCAAGTAAGCTCTACTGAGAAACTTGCCAGCCGTATAGAGTTACCACTTCCTGGCAACGGTCTAGCGCGTATTGAAGCATACTGTAGCACGCATAAAATCAACCCAGCTGCATTTTTCTTGGCTGCGTTCCAAACACTGCTGTCTGCCAAAACACGATGTACAGATATCCTAGTAGGAATACCTGTTTTGCATCGTCCAACAAAAGAAATGACAGACTCCCTTGGCCTATTCGTGAATCAACTGCCTTACAGAGCACATCTAAATTGGCATCAAACATTTGATGAGTTAGCGTTAAATAATCAACGTGGACTGGGGCAATTAATTAAACACAGCGCCCTACCATTCTCAGAAATTGTTCGCACCGTGCAAGCGCCGAGGGCCAAACACGACCACCCTATTTTTCAAATCGGGTTCGCCTATCACAACTTTTTAAAAGCAGAGTGGATTGAATCTAATCAAGATCTTGTCAATTCGATATGGCAATCGTGCTTACAAGAACCAGAGTTGGATCTGAGCTTAGAAATCACGCCGCTTCCCAACACCTTTAAAATCGCCTTTAAATTTAACGCCTATGTATACCCTGTACATGCCGTAAACGCTTTAGCAGAAGAGTTTTTAACCTTACTTGAAGATGTGATGTTCGCTAACAAGCCCACACTCAATGAACTGCCAATATTCGCTTCTCACTCGCCAGCGGTTCAACCCAAGAACCTACCGCACACACTAGTATCTCAATTTGAAACACAAGTGCGCCATCATCCTCTACGCACTGCCGTGAGTATTGGCATGCAATCACTCAGCTATAGCAAGTTAAACGATAAAGCCAATCAATTTGCACAGGCACTGCTCAGTCACCCTGAGTTTAAGCCGAATTCACAAAACCTAATCGCTTTGTGTGCGAAGCCTTCGGCAGATCTGATTGTTGCTATCCTTGGCATTTTAAAATCGGGTGCGGCTTATGTGCCAATAGACCCAAGCTCTCCAAAGCCCCGCATTAGTCACATTTTGCAAGATGCTCAGCCTTGTATTTTGGTACTTGATACTGACTTACCTGAGACGGGGTCGATTACCCATCATCAAGTGATCGATCTACAACACGCACTGTCTGGCAACACGCAAGTGACCAATATCAATCGGGCAAAGGCGAACGGCTTGGCTTACATGATTTATACCTCTGGCTCGACAGGTAAGCCTAAAGGCGTTCTGGTTGAGCACAGCAATATCTGTAGCTTAATCAGCAATACACAACCACTTTTTGGCTTTAATGAGCAAGATGTTTGGTGCCTGTTCCATTCCTATGCATTTGATTTCTCGGTGTGGGAGATATGGGGCGCTTTGCTCAATGGCGGTAAACTGACGATTCCAGATGAAATAGTGCGCAAGGACACTGGCCTTTTCGCGCAGTTTATTGCAGACAATCAAGTGACCATTTTGAACCAAACCCCTTCGGCATTTTACCCACTCATGGCAGTATTGGTTGCTAATGGGCCTGACAATAACGCACTTAGAAAAGTGATTTTTGGTGGCGAAGCACTTGATCTTAAAAGGTTGATGCCTTGGTTTAGTCAGCCCGCTGCGCACGCCGAGTTAATCAACATGTATGGCATTACAGAAACCACGGTGCACGTTACGCATATCACAATTGACGCTGATTTAGTGCACTCAAACACGGCACAAAGTGTCATTGGTCGCCCATTACCGGGTTATGAAATACATTTATTCGACGAACATTTAAACCCTGTCCAGCCAGGCCAAACTGGCGAGATTTATGTCGGTGGCTGCGGCGTATCTCGTGGCTATCACAACCAAATTGCACTCACAAACACGCGCTTCATTCAGCATGTGGGCCAACGCTTGTATCGCTCCGGAGATCTGGCACGTTTAAATCACGCGGGCGTATTCGAGTATATCGGCAGAGTCGATGACCAAGTGCAGATCCGGGGCCATCGTATTGAGCTCGGCGAAGTACAACATGCATTACATTCATTGGAATATATCCAAGATGCCTACGTGACGGCGGCTAAAAAACAGCTTGGTCAGGTACTAGTCGCGTTTTTGGTGGCGTCAGATGCCCCTTCCACAGCCCAAATAAGAACCGACCTATTAATCAAGTTACCCGAATATATGGTGCCCGCTTACTTTGTTTTTGTACCAAACTATCCGTTAACTGCAAACGGTAAAGTCGATAAGCAAGCCCTACTCGCACAATTACCATTTAGTCAGCAAGCACACGAGTCAATTACGAGTCCTGCAACACATACTGCAACCTTGGTGCACACCCAACCCACGTTTATAGACACAGACAGGCATGCAGCAATCACACAAATTTGGCAGGAGGTGTTAGAAGTCGATCAAATCGCGACCAATGTGCCATTTTTTGAAGCGGGTGGCGACTCCCTGCTCGCGAATGTTCTGAGTGCCAAGTTTAAATCTCAATTGGGGATCGAATTTCCGATCACACATATCTTTCAACACAGCACCATTGATGCCATGGCAAGTTATGTCGCCCAACAACATACCAATATAGCGACACCATCACAACAAGACTCATCTCCTCAATTGGAGGCGACCCAGTCTGACGACAGTACCCAAAGCGTGGCGATGATAGGCTTGTCCTGTCAGTACCCTAATTCGCCAACACACCAAGCATTTTGGCAAAACTTGGTGCAAGAAAAAGACTTTTTAACACGCCTTAGCGAATCTAAAGCACAAGGGGATATCACGTGGCTCGACTCTTGGGTGGATGGACAAGAGTTGTTTGACCCTGAGTTTTTTAACATCTCTGAAAAGAATGCCAAGACCATGAGCTACTCTCAGCGCCAGTTGCTTTTACATGCTTGGAAAGCCATAGAAGATGCAGGTTATCGCACAGACCAAATGCCAAACACCGGCGTATATGTATCTTCATCAGGCGCTGATACCCTCGACTTACACTTGCAGGATAAATTTAAAGATGGCCAATTTGTATTAAACGCGCAGGATTATGTTGCATCCACGATCAATCAGCCTGGAACTTTACCAACGACAATTTCATACCACCTTGGCTTCAATGGCCCCAGTCTGTTTGTGCATTCAAACTGTTCTTCTTCA
Source organism: Pseudoalteromonas sp. SMS1 (assembly GCF_021530565.1). Lineage (GTDB taxonomy): Bacteria > Pseudomonadota > Gammaproteobacteria > Enterobacterales > Alteromonadaceae > Pseudoalteromonas. Next base: position 29,379 of record NZ_JAKGBI010000027.1, on the reverse strand, counting down.
TTGTCAGCAGTAGCGCTGGCTTGTAGTGCATTGAAAGCCAAAGAGATTGACTATGCAATTGTCGGTGCAGCCTGCTTATACCCGCAGCGCTATACCGGGTACGAACACGAGCAAGGGTTAAATTTTGCCGCAGATGCACGCTGCAAAGTGTTTGATGAAAAGGCAGACGGTATGATCGGAGGGAGCGGTGTTTCTGTCATTGTATTAAAACGCGCTGAAGAAGCCATTGCAGACGCAGACAATATCTACAGCCTAATTCGAGGTGTCAAAGTAAATAATGATGGTAAAGACAAAGCGGGGTTCTTTGCCCCTGGTACACAAGGTCAAATGCACGTGATCGAACAGACACTGGCGTCCGCCAATGTCTCACCGGCTTCGATTAGTTATGTAGAAGCGCATGGCACGGGGACCGAACTGGGTGATCCCGTTGAATTCACGTCATTGCAACAGATTTACCAAAAGCATACCAATAACAAACAGTTTTGTGGTCTAGGTGCGGTAAAATCCAACCTCGGTCACACAGACACCTTGGCGGGATTAACAGGGCTGATTAAAACATCGTTAGCGCTTTATAACAAAAAGCTGCCGGCATCATTGCACTACAATAAAGCGAATCCACACATTGACTTAGCAAACTCTCCATTTTATGTTGTAGACAAAACACAAGATTGGCACACGCCGCTGTTGCCCAGGCGCGCAGCCGTCAGTTCATTTGGTATTGGCGGTACCAATGCCCATGCGATATTAGAAGAGAAACCTCAGGATACCGTGCCCAGTTTGGTTGAAGAAGCGCTTGTGACATCTCCTTCTATTGTGGTTTTGTCAGCGCAAAACCCTCACGTGCTTGCCAATCAGGTCAAGCAACTGCACGCGTTTATTATCGATAACCCCCTGAGCGAATATGAACGTATTAGGCTAGCATACACCCTTCAATTCGGTCGTTCTGTGATGCATACCCGAACCGGATTTGTTGTAAATAGCGTGGAAGAACTCAAATCGAAACTTGAACACTTTTTACTTTCACCCAATTACAATACGGCTCCGCAAAAGGCCGCGCATCAAGGCACACTGTCTGCCATGCTGGCTCAAGACAACCATACTGCCATTTTGAATACTTGGCTCGAAACAGGCTTCAATGATTGGGGTTTCATCTACCAAGGTCGTCGAGTACAAAAGCTCTGCTTACCTACTTACCCATTTGCGCTTAAAGCGATGCCTATGGGAGAGGGACATGCCGCTAAAGTGCCTAGTTCAAAAACTCACCCGGTCGATAGCGCAGGTCGGGCAACCATTAAAATACCGGTATGGACAGCCAAACCGATACATGAGCAAGAGCTAAAATCGCAAGAAGAGGGTTATCATCATCATGTGGTACTGTGTGAAGCCCCTGAGGTTGAGCATTGCAGTGAAACACTACACACGTTACGCTCGAACCACTTTTCTATAGAACAAAAAATTGAAGACTATGGCTTCCAATTAATAGAGCTGGCCAAATGCTTACACGCAACCAAACAGCCTATCAAACTTCAATTACTGATAGGTAACTCGGCTGATAGTGCAACCTTAACCAACCTTTATACGTGTTTTCATGCCTTGCTTAAAACAGTGAGTCTGGAGTGCAATAACCTAAAAACACAACTACTTATTATAGATATACCATCATCACCGCGTGACATTGCACATACCCTAAATGAAAACCTAACGTCTTTTGAGGACAGCGTTGTTCGCTATCAACACACGATGCGTTCAGTGCTGGCGTACTCTGCCGTTGCAGATCAGCCCACCCCCTCGCCATTCAAACCAAATGGTATCTACCTAATTACCGGCGGCTTTGGTGGCATTGGGAGACACTTCATTCAATCGCTGAATGCACAACCATTCCATAAAACGGTAATTGTCACTGGCAGGAAGCCCCTGGACCACCCTGAAGTGACAGCACATTTAGCCCAGCTACAAGGCACACATAGTGACTTACATTATCATCAGCTTGATGTATCGCATAAAATGGACGTGCTGCTGTTGATTCGAAAGATTGTCGCTGAACATGGGACTTTATCTGGCGTAGTCCATAGTGCGGGCATCGTTGAAGATACACGCTTTACCACTAAAGATCGTGAAACATTCAAGCGCGTGCTGTCGCCCAAAGTGGCGGGCGTGGTGGCGTTAGATGAAGCCACTCAAGACATCGCACTTGACTTTTTTACGTGTTTTGCCGGATTAAGTGGCGTCCACGGTGCACTCACTCAGGTTGACTATGCCACTGCAAACGCCTTTTTAGACAGCTATATGCATCAACGTGATGCACTTCAAAAACAAGGTAAACGCCATGGCTTAAGTGCCAGTATCGACTGGCCTTATTGGCAAGATGGTGGCATGACCATTAACCCTGATGTTCTCAAAGCAATTAGCTCAAGTGGCTTTGCGCCCATGCCGACACAAGTTGGTATTAACGCCTTCTCTCAAGCTTTACATTACCCACAAGCATTGGTCGAATATTCAACAGACAACCAACAACAGAAAGGGCCAAATACGCTGGCGTCAAAACAATTTAAAAGTCGAGAAGCACTGACTGCAGCGCTTGAAGAAAGCTTGGCACAAATCGCGGCCAACGTGCTTGGCGTGGCTACCAATGAAATTGACCCCGACACCGACTTAGGAGATTTTGGTGCAGACTCCATTGCATTTATCACCTTTATCAATCAAATCAATACCCAGTATGAATTAACGCTTTCTCCCAGCGTACTATTTATGCACTCAACCTTAAATGGCATCTTGCAGCATATTGTGGATGAACATGGCGCTCAACTAATTGGCCACCCCGCCAGTCACATGCAACCCTGCAACACACCGCAAAACGATCAAAGTGCCCCGCCAGATGATCGCATCGCAATTGTGGGTATGAGTGCACAATTTCCAAAAGCGCACGATCTGGCCACTTTTTGGCAAAATTTAATCAATGAACAAGACTGCATCAGTGAATTTAATTGGGTTGACGCACCTGGTAATGATCCCCGTTCACAAAAAACACTTCCTAATGAAATCAATTGGCTAGGACGGCTTGAGCGCAATCAAACATTTGATCCGTTGTTTTTTAACATTGCTCCAGCGGAAAGTGAGCGCATCAAATTGCAAGAAAGTTTATTGATGACACACGTGTGGAAATGCATCGAAGATGCAGGCTATGACCCCAAATCTCTAGCAGGTACCAATACCGGCCTATTTATTGGTTGTCAGGCCAGTTACCACGATGGGTTAGTTACCTCTTGTGCCTATGCGCCAAACAGAATGAGTTACTTCTTAGATTTGCATGGTCCGAGTGAAGGCGTAGATACGACATGCTCTTCATCTTTAGTGGCTATCCACAAAGCAATTCAATCTATTAGAAGTGGAGAATGCGACCAAGCCATCGTTGGCGGTGTCAACGTCATTGACTCGCCAAGTGCTTCTCTAGCGATGCATGAAATCGGCGCGTTATCAGCAACGGGTCGCTGCCGTACATTTTCGTCAGATGCTGATGGTATTGTCCGTGGTGAAGGCGTTGGGATGCTTTTTATTAAAAAATTGTCAAACGCAGAACAAGATAACGACCACATCTACGGCACCGTTTTAGGTTCGGCCATCAATCATGGCGGAAAATCTCAAGGCTTCACAGTGCCCAATGCGAAAGCACAAACTCGTCTGCTGAACAAAGCATGGACAGATGCCGGTATTGATCCGAGTACACTAAGCTACATTGAATGTCATGGTACTGGTACATCTTTAGGCGATCCGGTGGAAATTGATGCACTCAAAGCGGCGTTTAAACCTACTCAGTCGGACCAGACGGCTTCTGCACGCTGTGCTTTGGGCTCTGTAAAAAGCAATATTGGTCACCTCGAAATCGCGGCAGGTATCGCGGGCGTCATTAAAGTGCTGTTACAGCTAAAGCAAAAAACATTGGTACCCTCTTTACATGTGACTGAGCAAAACCCATACCTATCATTGGAAAACTCCCCTTTTGAAGTGCAAGTGGATACGCGTCACTGGGAAAGTATTCACCCACGCCGAGCAGGTGTGAGTTCTTTTGGTATCAGCGGTGTCAATGCGCATCTAGTTTTGGAGGAGTACACACCGCCAGCGCAGCAAACTTTGCAAGAAGACAACAACTCACGTGAGCATATTGTCGTGCTATCTGCCACCAGCATATCTGCATTGACGACTAAGGTCCGTGAGCTCAAGGCCTATCTGGACGAGCATGATGAGCCGGCGCTTGACGCCTTGGCTTATACCCTGCAAATCGGCAGAACGGCTCACAAATATCGTATTGGCTGGACGGTGTCTTCTATCGCGACCTTAAAGAGTGCCCTCGCTGACGCATTGAACGATAATTTAGAGGCATCCTCAAAAGTGCCCAGCAGCAAACAGCCGACACTAGATGATACCGAGATCCAACAGTTACAGCATGATTTGCAGCCACTGCTGCGTTTTTGGCTAGCGGGACACGGTGTAAATTGGCAGGTTTTATATATCACTAAACCAAGAAGACTGAATTTACCCAGCACCTCGTTCATTGAACACGCACCAGTTGTAAAAAGTGAATCGGCTCCGTGGCTACTGCTCAACAATCAGTGGCAAGCCCAACCTTTAAATGCACCAAATGATTGGCATAGCCATATCGAATCAACGGCCGGTGATAAAAAGATACTGGTGATATCCAAACACCCAGAGGCAGCTACGGCACTTAGCAACCACCTAAAAAAGGTAGAGATAGAAACCCTGTCATTTTTGCAAATGACCACACATACGTTCAACCCAGAATCTTTGCCTGATGTGATATTTTTTATCGGCGAAGCGGGCAAGTTAGCGTCTATTGACCCAAGCTTGCAGCCACTTCATAAGCTACTTATGGCCATCGCACCATTTGATAAACACCCGATACAGTTATTTTATTCACTATCACTCACTGACAAACATGCTAGGCGCGATGATATAAGTGCCCTGCTCAGAAGTTACACCATGCGAAATGCAGCACATGCATGGGCACTGATAGAATTTGACAACCAAGTCGAAGATTGGGCTGAGTTACTCGTCAAAGAGTTAATATCACCCAGCTTAAGCAATGAACTGGCACAGCCGAACCATGTAAAATATCTTGGCCAAACTCGCTATGGCCAATTTTTGCAACAGGCTGAACAGGTGCAATCCAGTGCCACTGAGTTTAAAGAAAAAGGCACCTACCTCGTTGTGGGCGCGCTGGGTGAGCTTGGACTTGGCCTTTGCGCTCACTTATTGCAAAACTTTAACGCCACGATTGTGCTGCTAGGTAGACGCCAAATACAAGCGTGTGAAGCACCGTTGAAAACCCTCAAATCGATTGGCAAAGGACATATTCACTACCTCACAGCTGACGTAACATCGACGCAGGACCTAAACGACGTAAAGCAGTATTTGGCTGACGCACACCTTACTTTGAACGGCGTACTGCATTTAGGTACTTCCTTTTCAGAACATGAGTCTACTTGGGAGGACTTTGAAGAAGCGATACGAGTCAAAGTTCAAGGTTCTATCAATCTTGATAATCTATTTGCGGATACCAATTTGGACATGTTTGTTATGTTTTCATCTATGGCGGTGTTTGGCAGCTTAAATCACCTCTCATATTCATACGGCAATGGCTTTCAAAATGCATTTTCAACCCAGCGCCAACAATGGGTAGAACAAGGTACTCGACAAGGAAAAACACTGGCGATCAACTGGGGGTATTGGCAATCCAATGACCCTGTTAAACGCATTGAAAACCGTTTTGCCGAGAAAAAAGGCTACCAACTCATTAAAATGGCTGGAGCTGTCAATTTAATAGACTCACTACTTCGCTCGCAGTACTCGACCATTGGCGCCTTACTCAGTTCAGCGCCAAATAAAATTTATCAAAATACTGCAAAGCTGATGACGCGCAATCTCAATAATATGATAATCGCAGAGCCCATCGCGACTGTCTCAGAACACATTCAAACACCATCTGATTTACGTGGTACAGTCATTCAGATAGTTAGCCAAGTCATTGGTATTCCATCACAAGATTTGGATCTCGACTGTGACCTGTACGAATACGGATTTGATTCAATTTCGCTGCTCAAAACCTTTCAACAACTTAAAGACAAGTTAGCCATAGATTTACAAGCAGATACTTTTAAAAATATGAATACCATTGGCGCTTTTGTTGAGGACATTGAAGCGCTCTACCAAGCACAACGCAACGGTAAAGAACACCTTGATAAGCAGCAAAAACCCGACTTTATTCTGGATGCTGGTTTTACACCAAAAACAAACACAGATACGCTGGAAGAAGTGTTTAATGGCGACGTCGAATCTGTTTTATTAACCGGTGCCACAGGCTTTTTAGGCAGTCATATATTGCAGCAGCTGCTAAACGAGACGCAAGCCATAATTTACTGTGTGGTGCGCGCAAAATCGTTAAAGCAAGCAAAACAGCGCATCAAAAAATCAGCTCAAGATTATCAACTTAATATAGATATGGCGAGAGTACGCCCTATGCTCGGTGATATGGAACAGCCTCAACTCGGGTTGAGTGACGCAGATTGGCAGGTGTTATGCGAGCAAGTTCAACATATTGTGCATACCGCATCCTATGTGAATCACATTCAGCCCTATTTTGCGTTTAAAAAGTCGGTTGCAGGTACAAACCAGCTGCTAGACATCGCAACCACGCACACACTCAAAATGGTTCATTTTGTCTCGAGTACCACAGCAAGTACACAGGTTAAAAACTCTCACTTTTCAGTTAATCCAGTGGAAGACTTTATCAATATTGAAGATGCCGAATTGATTTGTAGTGGCTATGGTCAATCCAAATGGGTACAAGAAGAAAACATTCGACAGGCCTCAGAAGTAGGCGTGCCCTACACGATTTATCGCTTTGCACAAATATCGGGCTCGTCCGAGACAGGGGTTGGTAACACCGATGATATCTTCCATCGTATTTTAAAAATGATGATGAAAATCTCATCCATGCCACGCGATGCTTCTTATTTACTCGATATTATTCCAGTCGACAAAGCCGCAATGGCGATTGTGAAAGGAATGGCAGAGAAAGAAAAGCGCAATACGGTATACCATGTTGCAAATGCGGAACCATTGCCTATTGCGCATTTTTATCAGTTTGCACAATCTAGATTGCTAAGTTTTGAACCGTCATCGAAGTCGGATTTCATTGATGCCTGCAAAGTGTATGTAGACAACCTTGAAAAAGGTAACAACCAAGTGATTATGGAGGGCCTATTAACCCAAAGGCCGGGCTACGACGAGTATCTTTTTGAGACTTATTTAATGCCCATGACACCCTACAATAAAGAGAATTATCTCGCATTGATGCATAGGTACAACATCGAGCCAACAAATTGGGAAGCGCTTTTCGAGACTTATTTTCATCAGTGGCAAAAGGATAAGCACTACCAAATCATCTGGCAAAGCCCAAAGGTGACAACGCCCTAATCGACACAGCTCGCATCGCCCCATAAAAATGGGGCTTTGCATTATTGCTGTAGGTGCACTAGCTTATTTAAAAAGCCTCAGTCACACACCTTCAATGAACATAACTAAAACGGTAAAATGTGCACTCACCGAGATTAACGACTCAGCTCAAGTGCTCAAAACGGCTCAAATAAGGCAAGTGTCTGCCACGCTCTTCAAGGAGTTAAACGAATACGACATTCGTTTTATCTTTACGCAATGTGAGACCTTGTTATCACAGCGTGATTGGCCTTGCCGCCTCATAGCTTTTGATTGGGCGTTTAGAGTCAAGAAACAGTATACGCGTGATACCTTTGAAATTTTTGAGTATTGGCTATTAGAATATGTTATAGATTGGTATGACTGTGATGATTTTTGCACGCACGCTTTTGGTGAGTTACTCGCACAATACAATGATTTAATAATCAAAACACATAGGTGGGCGAAACACCCTAACTTTGCGGTGAGGCGTGCGCTCGCCGTCGTTCTGATTTACCCTCTAAACAAAAAAAGGTGCCCCCTCGATGTGCCAATACAAGCGGCCGATCTTTTGTTGCTCGATCAACATGATTTAGTCCAAAAAGGGTATGGCTGGTTACTAAAAGTACTGTCCAAACATGCACCCAAAGAGGTGATCTCTTATTTAAAGAGTCGACATCACACCCTGCCAAGAGTGGCCTTTAGGTATGCCATAGAAAAGTTAGACGAACACACGCGCAAGTCGCTTATGTCTTTGTAAACATGATTGGTTTTACTATTCAATGTAGTATTTACAAGCGAATTCAATTATAGTTTTGTTACTATATAACAAACACAGCGCAATTTATGATAGCAATAACAAAGCTCTTCGATACTGACATTCCACACGTTCAAAAAATCCGCCTCAATAAAGAACAAGTTGAATTCGCAGGGACTGTTGAAGAATTTTTAACTGATGCATCAGACACAACCCATCTGCACGTGATCAAAAATGGCGATGACATTATTGGGTATTTCAAGCTTGACTTGGCTTACGCGAACAAATACGATTTTTGCCCAAACCATGCCGTTGGCATAAGAGCTTTTGTGATAGATAAACAACACCAAGGAAACGGCTATGGAACACGCGCCGTCGAAGTATTATTTAGCTATGTGGCCTCTGCCTACCCGGACTATTCTGAGATCGTTTTGACTGTCAATTGCCGGAACACAGCTGCATATGCATGCTATAAAAAAGCAGGGTTTGAAGATACCAACGAAAAGTATTTAGGGAGTCCTGCAGGACCTAATTACATCATGAAAGGAAGGTGCCATTAGCGCCCTCCTTATCAATTATAGCGTGTCGATAACGCACTAATTTATTGACGCAACAGCATCTTTTTTAGCAAGTTTAGTCAACTGAGTTGCAATATGACGACGTAAATTTAGTCTCCATCTGTCTACGTGTCTTTGCTTAACTTTACACCTAGAACCTGAACAATCATTTCTTTGCGCACTTACGTGCTCAAAACTAATTTCTTTGTCATCGAAATAAATTGTGGAGTTCAGCAGGTAACCTTTATGATCCAGCTCAGCTTTGATGAAGCCTTCGCCCTTTTCCTTGACTTTCCACCCTGCGTGCGTGATTGCTTTTTCGATGACTTGCTGAGGCGCTTTTACATACTCTGCAAGTTTGAATGGATCGCTATAAAAACTGTAACTATTCCCATTGACCGAGCGAAGGTTTAGATCATTGTTAGCGTCTGCAAAAGCGCTGACCGCCAAAAATGAGGAAATTACAATTAAACGTTTCAACATGACAAGTCCCTTAAATACTACCTAACGTTTTGCGAAGTTGCTTAACGAGTGAAAGATTATATTTATAATAATTACGATGAGTTTTATAGCAGTAGTCGTCTACTAACAGCTCACATCTGTAGTCATTCACACCACCATCATATTTTATCTGAACCGCCTTATCGTCATACTCGATACGATGGATAATGGCATGTCCTTTATAATCCCAGCGCGCCAAGATGTAGCCTTCACCTTCTCGTTCCAATAACCACGGTGTTCCTTTTGTTTGAGACATCGCATTTAATATTGCCAACCTAACCTCTTGAGGGTTGTCGCTTGCGTGATTGATTAGGCTGTAAATGCTGCGCATTTTCTTTTCAGACACCCCTTTGCGGAGATCTTTATACTCAAATGGCGTGGGGGCTGCACTTGAGAGTGTTGAGTATGACAAAACTGCCACACTTAATAATGCGAGTAGACGTTTCATTCTGTTCCCTTCAGATTAAAATAGATGCCAAGGGTACATCTTTACACGCATAGAAGTCTAGCAACATTGTAAAACCATGTAATTGATAACTAGAGCGCATTAATTTATGTATAAAATATAGACGATTCAATTGTGTAGCTAGGGTATGATAAGGTATAAACAACAAAGATAAATGGAGTTCATTGTGAGTATTGAGAGTTATATTGCGTTATTTAGTGCCATGTTCATTGTTGGCATCATTCCTGGACCAGCTGTATTTGCCATTATGACAACGTCATTGACTGGGGGATTTCGCCGTGGTGCCAGTATGACATTAGGGCTGGTCGTGGCTGACTATGTCTTCATCTTGTTGGCAGTTTCAGGACTTTCATTGATTGCCGAATCCATGGGCAGTGCGTTTGCGATTATTAAGTATGTATGTGCAGCCTATCTAGTATGGATGGGTATCAACTTGTGCTTGTCGAAACCTACCTTCGTAGATTCAACCAGTGAGCCCAAAGCGAACCGCTTAGATATTCTGGCAGGTTTTTTACTGTCCATGAGTAATCCCAAGGCAATTATTTTTTACATTGCACTCTTTCCTGCATTTGTCGATTTTCAACATATAACCCAATCAGACATTTTAGGTATCTTTGCTTGTGCAACACTCGCATTTGGTTCTGTGAATCTTGGATATGCATACTTGTCTTCAAAAGCGAGAACGCTTGTTTCTAACAGTAGACGTCTTGGCATATTTAATAAGGTAGCGGGAGGCACCCTCTCAGCAACGGGAATTGCTGTTGCTTTGAGATCGTGATCTATCAGTAGGAGAGTAAATTGTCGACGGCGTTGATCCTGGGTATTACCGCATTTTTCACATCGCTCATCGCTGCCATTATCGGCTTTGGTGGAGGTATGTTGTTAATCGCAATCCTCCCCATTTTTATCGCACCCGCATTAGTGATCCCACTTCATGGAGTCACGCAACTTGCCAGTAACGCCTCTAGAGCGACCTTTTCATGGAGATTTGTACAATGGGCGCTCTTACCACCCTTTTTAGCTGGCTCGATAATTGGGTCACTGCTGTTCGGGGTCATTTTGCTTGGGTTACCCACGACGTATATCCCATGTGCAATTGGTTTGTATCTATTGCTCAACTTGTGGTGCCCACCATTTACGCGCTTTATCAGCCAATTCGACAGTTTTTACCTTATCGGCGCGTTGCAAACGGGGCTAGGACTCATCGTTGGCACCACAGGTCCCTTGTCTTTATCAAAACTCACTAAGACGTTGCACTCCAAAGATGAGATAGTCGCGACCAGTGCCGTATTCATGACAATCAGTCACATCGCTAAGATCCCTGTTTTTATGCTTATCACACACTTACTCTGGCAAAGTATGAGCTTAGCTGCCGTGATGGTGTCGTGCGCCATCATTGGCTCTTTTATTGGCACTAGGCTAAGACTCAAAACAAACAACACTGCACTCATCGCCGTGATAAAATGGCTACTCTCTTTACTTGCGCTGAACATGATTTATTCGACAATAGTCCGCTTTTTCTAACGATGTTAAACATACTGGCCAACCCTGTAGGCTTGTTCCTGTCGATTAGTACTAAGGTCCTTAAAATCGACTTCACACTCGCTCCATATTCTTAGCTTACAATAATAAAGAGTTAAATAAGATAGAGAATCAACATGCGCTTAATCACAACGGCTCTTCTGAGCTTAGCCACTTTGACAGGGTGTCAATTTGGCGAAAATGATACGCTCACAGTTACCCCAATTACGGAGGTAGAAAGTAACTTAGAGATCACCGCAATCTCTACGGGCCCTTTGGACACGTTGTCACCATCTGACACAGTAAAAACCTACTATACCGTTGATGTCACAGGGTTCAACGATGTTGATGTTGAAGTTCATTTCTACCTCATGCACTCAGATGAACTGGACGTACGCAGCGAGCAAGAAGTGGCTATTGAAGACATACAGCAGATTGCAGTGGTGGAGTTGGCTGCACTTGCAGAGGGCGCGTCTGAGCATGAAATTGACTTAATATTGCCCAATACACTTGAAGGCGGTAACTACCATATCATCGCGCAAATCGATCCAAATGACTTACATGTAGAAGACATCGAAGAAGACAACCACCCTTCTGTTGATCATGAACCGCATCTTGATGGTGATTTCCCTCATGCTGATATTGTTGTCCGTGAACAAGAAGGGCATGATTACAAATTATTAAGCGCCACTTTTGGTCAGTCTGCACTTATTTTAGATGCACCCAGTGTTGATAACGGTACCAGTGAACATCACTCCGATCTTATTGGTTATTTCGAAGCTGATTATGAAGGTGGGAACTTAGGGCTGTCACATATTAAAGCTGAAGTCATGGTAGCAGGTAATTGGGTTGAAACTCATTTTTGGGATGCGCAAAATAATCAGTACACCGATACGCTTGCACACGAATTCACCGCGCAGTTACACGATGAACACATCGGTTTTGATATTGCGTTAGAACCTGCGCTACTGCAACAACTTTACGCCCAGTATGATGCACAAGCTGACAACCAATTAGAGCTGCGTTTTACACTTATTGACGCGGCGCAGGATGCAGAAACGCGCACCGACAATAATGAAATCCACACGTCTATTGCGCTTTACTTCTTTGAGCAGACGGATGCACCACAAGCGCGACCCGCAAGAGAAACTCAATTTGAAGAAACAGCCATTACACCAGCTGCCGTGGGCCTTGCGAATGTAAACTTCTCGAGCGAGTTCAATAAGTCCTATGGCAACAAATCAAAATTCAGTGTTGGTGTCGACCTTCAAGGTCAGTTGTTCATTGTCCCGACTGGCGACCCTGGCGGCCGTATTACGGGTGAAGGCACCGTAGAGGCCTATTTCTTTAATGCTAAAAATACACTATTTAGTATCTCATATAACGGCAGTGCCTATATCAGTGGTCAAAATACGGGCTATGAGTCTGAAATGATTATCTTTAACAACGTAGTTTTTGAAGATGAAAAGTTCACAGCCAAATATGAAAAGTCATGGGAAAAGAAATGGGAAGAAGACAAAGTACTTGCTCAAGCTACGTTCACTGTTGGCCCTATTCCCATCAAAGTTGAAGCAGGTGTCACTGGCAACCTAGGCTTTGAATTAACGGTCGGCTACAACGCGGAGTTGTATGCTGAGGGCGACTTATTCCATGTAGACTTTGGCGCATTTGGACGCGGTGGCGTAAACTTACTGGTTGCATCAGCTGGTGTTCAAGCTATCTTAACCCTGATTGACAATACCTTTGCAATGGAGTCAAACGCCGGGTTTGCGTTGCTTACCAATGACAATACGAACCCACATATTTACTATGGTATCGAGTTAAAGAACGATCTGGATGTGATTTCTGGCAAGTTTGGCTTGTACGCAGAGACTTATGGTGTGAAGTGGTGCAAGAAATGGGGCATTCCATACCCTTGCGGAAAGAAAACAACTCGCTATGATCTGTGGTTATATCAAACCAATAGTGTATTCGACAAATCTTGGACAATCTACTCCAAAGAAGGCGATATCAATCTATGATAACGCTTAATAAAGTAATGCTAGCCGGTGTACTTTGTGCACTGGCTAATAGTCAATATGCGCAGGCATCTTGTTCTTCACAATATGACTTTCGTATTGATACACGCACAACCTTTAATTACGACCAAATTAAAAATCAGGGACAACAAACACACATCAGGCTCTCTGGGTTGCTGACTATCAAAAAGGCTGAGCACAATGCTGAGCACGATTGGTGGGCAATCAAAGCTGACAATGTGCGAGCCGGAAGTGGTCAGTTTGCTTCTGAATTAGACAGTTACACTGTACCTTTTGCATTTAAATTAAACCAAAATGGTTTGATCACTGAATTCTGGTTTCCAACCCAACTAAATAAACAAGCGCAAGATCAGCTAAAAGGGCTTGCGTATTATTTTCAGTTTCAGCGTAACCCTGAAAACCCATCGAAGTTAGAGCACGATACGCTCGGTCAGTACACCGTAACGTACGAATATAAAAACGATAAGATTCAACTTAATAAGCAGACGTATCACTTACACAACGCACAACAAGGTGCCTTGCAAACTATCAAAATTGCGTCTTCAGGCCATCAGATCACGCCCAGCACCTGCTTTTTTAGCGCCCGCAAAGGCCAAGAAACACTGTTGTTTAGCGGTCAGTCACAAAGCTTAAACTTGAAAACGAAGCAGCAATATCAAATTAGCACTGCGAAGCAGGCCTACCCGTCGCCCCTGTTTTCATTGCCTGCAGATTTAGCTAACTGGCCAACAAATAACAGAACGCTCAGCGAAGCAGCGTTAACGAAACTAGCGCAATCACTTCAGCGCTTTGTGCTTGAAAATGACTTAACTCAAATTCCGGCCTATCAATTGGCTCAGCAACTTGCCCAATTTGACGCCGTCATCGACGCCTTAAGCAATGTATTTTTAACACAGCAACTCACAGATAATGCACAAATGCGCCTGTTTAACGCGTTGGGTCAGTTAGACAGCGCAAATAGCCAGCGACTCCTTGGACGCTTACTGATAGACGCAGAGAAAGATCCACTGATGCAGTTTCGCGCTTTGAGAGCGTTATCCCAGGGTCGAAACCCATTTAGCCCTGAGCTTACGCTATTGCTAACAGAACAAGTTGAGGGAGGCTTTACCAGTCTTGATTCTGAAGTCACAAGTAGTTTCTACATGACCATTGGCGCAATGTTGCATGGTCGTCAGCCCGACGCACAGGCACAGACATTACATGATGTATTATCAGAGCAGCTCTCGCTTGAAACAGATAAAAAAACCCAGTCGGCGTTAATATCCGGTCTTGGTAATAGCCGTAATACACAGCACTTTGAACAAATTGACCGTTACGTCAATGATACAAACAAAAGTGTCCAAAAGGCCTCTATTAGAGCATTAGGCATGCTACAAACAGCACCAGCCTATGAAAGTTTGGAGAAGCAGCTTGCAAAGCCGAACCACACTAATCAGGTGGCGCTACTTGGTGCACTTGCAAATTACCAACTTAAACCTGCGGCAAGTGATGCCGTACTGGCCATTGCCGTAAATAACCCCAGTGCAGAAAGCCGCTATGCCGCAATTAAAGCTTTAGCTTCGCAAAACGAACAAGCCGGCATAAAACAAACGCTTAAATCAGCATTACGCTCGGAAAAGTCAAAAAGAAACTTTCAAGCCATTGTTGAACTGCTCCATAGCGCTACTCCATCTGCACAAAAGTAAGTTCAGCCAAACAGCCACCAATATGACGGTGGCTGTGGTACACCCCAACCTACACTCACATGAGTACACGGCCAATCCCAACTTGAAGCGCCTATCACATTGTATCTAAAACCTTATCCGACAAGGTAATACGTATCTGCGAGCTCATATCATCACACGCGCGGCCTCAATGAATGCTTGCCTCTTAAACGAGACGTAAAACACGCCACTAGCTTTGTGCTTCGTCAACACGCCGATTGACGGGGTAACGTTCAAAGTCCTCCCAGTAATGAATCCCCCCAATCATTTCTTTGACACGATAACCTAAAGCTGACAGCTTTTGTGCTGCTTTACTGGCACCATTACACCCGGGCCCCCAACAGTACACAACAAACAACGTATCTTGATGAAATTGCTGCATGCGTAGTTGTGTTATTTCTGCGTGGGGTATGTTAATTGCCGTCATGGCATGGCTTTTAGCAAATGCTTCGTGTGAGCGAACGTCAATCAGTACAAAGTGATTTTCGCCAGCTCTGATGTCTGCGTATACATCGGAACAATCTGTTTCGCATGCCAGTTTACGGGCAAAATACTGCGCCGATTTTTCCGTGTTACGTTCTAAAAAGCGACTTACATTCGACATGAATTTACTCCTTATTTAACCTACTAAATAATTTACTAAGTAATTGCAAAGTAAGGAATTCATAAGTTTTTAAGAGCGCGTTCAGATATTCTTAACGCGGCTTATTTGGCCTTAGTAGCGTACGCACAAAGTTAATCTTTCATCTGTTCTATGGCCACAATTTCGGAGCGGTTCATCGTCAGTTTATAGCGTTCTAGCTGCACCTTATTCTGGGTTTTAAAGCGCATCACCAAATTGATTTGATAACGCCGTTCTACCGAGTTCTTTGATACTTTATGTCCGTCCAAACTGTACAGTTTACCCGCCCCTTTTTTCAAATAGCGTGCAAACGAACTCATATTGAATGTGATACGTTGCTGCACTTCTTCATATCCCGGTAAGAACTCATCTACATGAACTTGGTTTTTAGCACAAAAGTGTAAAAAGTTAGCCTCTTGGCGGTTTTGCCTCCCACGCTTTTTTAACAGCTTGTCGACATCTTCTGGGATCTCTTTTTTCTTAATGTGCTCCAACCAAATTGTTTGTGTGCACACCGTTGCATCATTTACCGAGTTTTTAAATTTGTTGCGCCATTTAGGCCTTCCCTTTTGCACTTGCCGCCATGCCCACTGGGTTAAGTCATCTTTAAAAGTTTCCCTCAACCCGTAAATAACGCCCAACAATGCAATCAGTGCAACTGTGATTTCTTCAAAATTGGAGCGTGCATTGAGCACCAGATACATGACAAATGCCATGATCACTGCGGTGACAGCGCCTCTGGCCATGCGCTTGAGGTTTGCTCCCAAATTCGTGGTTTCTTTATTAAATACCACACCGTACTCAATTAACCTTTCAAGCAAACGCATTTTGTTGGTAATTCTATTTGGGTCTTCTAATGTGACTTGCGAGTTATAGCTCAGCTTTTCTCTGTAAGCACTTTCTTGTTTGCAAAAATCAATAACAACACTTCTTTCTCGACTAAACTCACTCGATTTAGGCCCTTTCGCAAGCAAGTTCAAAAAAGCCTGTTCAGTGTGCCAACTTAAATAGTTATCGGCATTTTGAAAGTAAGATTTTAGTTTATTGTCTGGTGGCGTGTATCGCCTCAATTTAACCAATAACTTCGTAGATTGTGCCACCAACTCAATCGCAGCCGGGTAAAACGCTTCGGCCTGCTTAAGCTTCAGTGTATCTTTGACATCCGCTTCCAAAGCAATGCGAATTTGATAACAAAATAAGTTCAAATTGACGCGATAATCACTTTTTTGTCCTTTGCTTTGGCTGATAAAACGACTTCGGACCAGAGGGAGATGTAACTGCTCAGAATAATAGGCACTGTGACTTTTGATGTTCGCATTGAAATAATCGACCTCGTTTAAGGTATTTGCATTGATCCCCATATCGGTCGGTATCGAAAAGTACAGGTCAAGTTGGTTGGTCTCTTTTGGCAGGAGTTGATAATTTATTTTAAAAGATAGGCTTTCGTCTTGGCTTAGTTTCGCTTTACTCACTCGAATAATGTACCTCCTATGTTTGACACTCCTAAATTATAACACAAATCCTTTGCTAACATCGGCTTATATCAACAAATAGCACGCTGTTTTTACTAAAGTTGTACTATGCAAGTTTGCGTCAATTCGCCATAATGGCATTTTTAATCAACAAGTAGTTGCCATGACTAATAACCCCAAAACATCTGAAAGTATTAAACAATTTATTGAACGTTTAACATCAAATAGTGAGACAGTGGAGTTTGAAGACACCATTGCAGTAATAGAGCAGCATTACGTATTTGACCCATGCGCATTTACAAATGGCGAACAAATAAATGAACTTGGCACCAATCTGGGCTCATGCAAAATTTTAGCATTTGCTGATCTGCACAGTTTGCCGGCGCAAGCGACATTGCACTGCTTTGGCCGCTACTACCGACAAGACGTGTTGCAAAACCCCGACGGCACTGACCACGCAAATATCAGAAACTTCATCAAATATGGTTGGCAAGGTGTCTCATTCTCCCGTTTTCCTTTGTCTGCAAAGTAGTACTCATTCCAGGTGCATTCAGGTTGTAGGGTTAAATAGCCTATGCACCTTAACCCAGCATAGACAGCAACTTACCTTGTTTCGCTATGGCTGAACTAATCCAAAATATTGCATAACGCGTATAACTCGGCCTGACTTGAAAAACAGGCACGTTAAATAATGCAATTAAGAGAAGATGAAACATCACGGATCATAGAAATGGCGTGGGAAGATCGCACACCATTTGAAGCCATTTACACCTTGTTTGGTTTAGATGAACCGTCTGTCATCAAACTCATGCGTAAACACCTCAAACCTCGTAGCTTCAATACGTGGCGGGCACGGGTATCGGGCCGCAAGACCAAACATTTGCAAATGCGCTCCAAAGAAGTCGTTAGGGGTTACTGTAAAACCCAGTACAAACACCGTTGATTTTATGCAGTGCAGCTTTCAATCGTCTTTTTTAAGCTGTGTACGGATAGACTTTCCTTCACCAGATAGCCTTTAACGAAGTCATAGCCTTGGGCCTTGTGCTTATCTTCATCACACTTAGAAGATGTGTACAGAGCCAGCATCGATTTGTTGAATACGTGTGTACACGCCCTCAGCTTTACAAACGCCTCTAAGAATTCGAAACCGTCCATAAGCGGCATATTGATATCAAGGAAAATAATAATTGGTGGAAACCTCTCGGGGTACTGTTTCGCATTGTCTTCATAGTTAGACAAAAAGTCGATGGCCGCTTGCCCATTCTCGGCTTCGAATATGTAACTTACATACCCTGCACTTTTTAGTGCCCTTTTGAGCAAATACCTGTCTACCTCATCATCATCTATCATCATTATAGTAAATTCATTCATGTGCACTTTCCTTAAGCAACCTGACGCCAAACATTACAGAAAACCATTAAGCTTATAAAAACGTAGAGTTAGTATTTTGGGAGACCTTGTTTGCTACAACAAGTTTAGTTGAGAAGATCTGATGTACAAGTAAATAGAGACATGACAACAGGGAGCAGCAGAATCTGCCCTGAACACATTAATTAAACGCCAGATTAAGTCACGGCTTCAAGATAGATCAAATTCGCCATTGCCTGCTTATTATTGGTCCCACACATTTCCTTGTCGGCCTTGAAATCATGACACACTTTTGGACGCTCAGGTTTACCAAATATTGCGCATAAATTATCTTGATTCAGATGCACACAGCGCACATTGGCAGCTTTGTTCAACGAGCTGATACTCGGTGCAATGCAACATGCCCCGCACCCTAACCTACACTCCATCACAATCTCCGCACTAGTAAAAATACAGAGTATACGGAGAAGTACATTCGATGTATGCAAAAAACCGTGTTTATTAGGTTTTAAGCAATTTTAGCCCTAAATTGTAAATTTGTGACAAAGGTCGCAATGCTTTGTTACATATTGATATGAGATCAAAACACATAGAAATATCTATTGGCGTATTATTCTGTGTAACCGATGCGTACTTGTATTCATGCTCGTATCAAATTTGTCAATTCAGGAAGGAATTAACATCGTGGCTAGTAAAAAACAAATCATATTACCTTGTGTGGTGTTACTCGGAGGCATTGCAAGCGCTATTGCATTTTCTTCAATGCAAACACCCCCGCAAGAAAAACCAGAAAAAATCATTCACCCTCTCGTTGAAGTTGCCCCGATTAACACAGCGTCATTGCAAATGTCTGTGAGCTCTTATGGTATCGTCAAACCAAAATACAGCACACAACTGGTCGCTCAAGTAAGTGGACAAATTATCGCGCTTTCTGAAGAGTTCGTAAAAGGTGGCTTTGTTAAACAAGGTGCCGTTTTAGCACGTATCGATCCCAACGATTATGAAGCCGCGCTGATTGATGCCCAAGCGAATCTTGCACAGGCAAGCTCCGCACTTGAAATAGAGCAGGCACAAGCACATGTAGCAAAAACTGAATGGGAACGCATCAAAAATAATGCAAACTCAACAATTCCCTCTGAACTCTACCTCAGAAAGCCCCAACTGGCTGAAAAGTTAGCTCGCTTTCAGGCCGCACAAGCCAGTGTGAAACGCGCCAAACGTAACCTTGAGCGTACCTATATCAAAGCACCCTACGACGCAATTATCGATACACGTTCATTAAGCCTAGGCAGTGTTGTTAATCAAGGTAGCTCTGTTGGGGTTATTAATGCGATATCAGTCGCAGAAGTAAGGTTGCCAGTGGCAGATGCCGAGTTACAACATTTAAACAACAATGGTATTAATGCCTCAGTCACCTTGAGTGCAAAAGTGGCAGGACAAGAAGTAAGCTGGCAAGGAAAAATCGTACGTAGTGAAGGCGTGATTGACAGTCGCAGCCGCATGACTTACTTAGTAGCACAAGTTGACCGCCCGTATGATGACAACCAAAAGCCATTGCGGTTTGGCGCATACCTGAACGCTCAGATCAAAGGTAAATTAGTTTCAAATGCCGTTGAAATCCCACACCATTTAGTGCGTGACGGACAAGTTGCCGTATTGAACAGTGATAACACGCTGTCTTTCAAAAAGCTCAACATTGTTAGAGAGTATGATGGCTTAATTGTTACCAACCAAGGCCTTGAATCAGGACAAAGCTTGATCACCTCTGCACTTGAATACCCAACCGAAGGCATGCAACTGCGTGTTGATGAGGGCACTGTGGCCCAAACTTCCACTCAACTTGCGTTGAAAGAGGAGTAACCGCGTATGGAAACCCAAGAAAAAGGCATTATTGCTTGGTTTGCACGCAATCCAGTTGCCGCAAACCTGCTCATGATTTTTGTGCTCGTTGGTGGCTTACTGACGGCATTCACAATTCAGAAGCAAATCTTTCCACAAAATAAAAACTATTGGCTAAGTATTCAAGCGGTATATCCAGGTGCGGCACCTCAGGAGGTCGAAGAAGGCATCACTATCAAAGTCGAAGAAGCAATGGAAGGGCTTGAAGGGATCAAACGACTTATCACCTATTCAAACCGTGGTTTTTCACAAACTTGGATTGAAGTAGACCAACAATATGAGCCCAAAGATGTCCTTGATGAAGTGAAAATGCAGGTAGATGCTATTTCAAACTTTCCATCGGGTATGGAGCGCCCCATTGTTCGTAATGAAAAAAATGAACAAGATGTGATGCTCCTAACACTTAATGGGGATATGGATTTCAAAGAACTTAAGAAACTAGGTAATACACTGCATGATGAAATGCTCGCGCTACCTGGGGTAAATCTCGTCACATTTAACAGTGGCTTAGATTACGAAATTGGCATCGAAGTCAGTCCAGATAAACTGCGTGAATACGGTCTTACGTTTCGTGATATCTCAGCGGCAGTTCAAAGTTTTTCAGCGAATATGTCAGCCGGTCAGATCCGGTCAGACAATGGCTACATTTCAATGCGAGTAGAAAACCAAGCATATCAAGGCCATGAATTTGAACAGCTGCCGCTGATAACATTAGAAGATGGCGCCCAGATCCGTTTAGGTGACGTTGCGAAAGTTTCAGATGGTTTTGAAGAAGGCCTAATGTACTCACTTTACAATGGCCGAAATTCACTCCTTTATGAGGTTAAGGCGTCGAAGGACCAAGACATAACAAAAGTTGCCAGTGTTATCAAAGGTTACCTCAATGACAAAAAATCACAGCTGCCACAAAACGTAAAGCTGGAGCCATTTCTAGACTTCACTTACTACCTTGAAGGCCGACTTAACATGATGATCGAAAACATGGTTATCGGTGGTATTTTGGTCATGTTGATGCTGGCGCTATTTTTAAGAGTGAGACTTGCATTTTGGGTCATGATGGGCCTGCCCGTTTCATTTCTGGGCGCGTTTTTATTAATGCCTATGGGCTTTATGGACATCACGATTAACCTCGCCTCATTGTTCGCCTTTATTCTGGTTCTGGGTATTGTGGTCGATGATGCCATCGTCGTGGGCGAATCTGCGCATGCCGAAATAGAAAAACATGGGCATAGCCTTGATAACGTTGTGCGTGGCGTAAAACGCGTCGCGGTGCCTGCAACATTCGGCGTACTGACCACCATTGCAGCCTTTTTGCCTCAAACGTTGTCAACAGGCCCAGAAGCGGCATTTTCAAAAGCCATCGGTGGTGTCATCATTCTGTGTTTGATCTTCTCTTTGATTGAATCAAAACTTATTTTACCAGCGCACTTAGCGGCAATGAAAGACAAGCCAAGTAACCCAAAAAACCCACTTCATCGTTTGAGAGCAGGTATGGATAATGGCTTAAAACACTTCATCGAAAACATCTACAGACCATTTATCGACAAGTGCATACATTACCGTTACACCGTCATTGTTGGCTTTATTTGTATCTTGATTGTGAGTGGCGGATTATTTGCCGGAGGCTTCATAAAATTTGTTGCCAACCCTAAAATCCCCCATGACTTTCCAAGTATTCGCATTGAGATGAATCTGTCAGCCTCTGAATCCGCAACGCTTGCAACCACCAATAAAATTGAAAAAATGGTCTGGGAAGTTGAGAAACAAGTAGAAGCGCAGTACGGTCAGGTCATGGTTAAGAACCTGTCAGTGAATATGAATGGCCGCACTAATGCATCTATCCGTGCAATTTTGGTAGAGCCACATTTACGCCCTATAGACACCTTTGAACTCAGTGAAATGTGGCGTGAAAATATGCCGCCTTTACCTGGTGTCAAAAGCTTCAATATTGAGGATAACGTATTTGGCGGTGGCCGAGATGACGGTGATATTAGCTTCCGCCTTGAAGGTAAAAATAAGGATACCCTCAGAGAGGTCGCAGCTAAACTAAAAGCAAAGCTAAGAACGGTTGAAGGCGTGGGTGATGTCAATGACTCTATGCAGTCAGCAACAGATGAAATTCGACTCGAGCTTAAACCTTTGGCTTACAGCATGGGGCTAACGCTGTCGGATGTTGCCTCTCAGGTAAACTTTAGCTACTACGGTCTTGAAGCTCAGCGCATCTTGCGTAACGGCGAAGAAATCAAAGTGATGGTTCGTTACCCTAAAGAACACCGCAATGCCATCAGTGACATCCAAGATGTACGTATAATCTCGCCTGCCGGCGCAGAAATCCCGCTGATTGAGGTTGCTGACATCAAGCTCGTCGAAGGTGTAAATCGTATTCGTCGCGAAAATGCTAAGCGGACGATTAATGTTTGGGCATCTGTAGATACAGATCAAGCAGAACCGTTCAAAATTGCTGAACAAATTGGCGAAGAATATTTACCCAGCCTATTGGAAAACTACCCTGATGTTACCAGCAGCATTACAGGCCGTGTACAAGAAGAGATGGACAGTGTGGCAGAGCAGCTTCGTGATTTTGCGTTGTCATTAATGATCATTTTTGCCCTACTAGCCATTCCACTGCGCTCCTATACTCAGCCACTCTTAATTATGTCTGTGATTCCGTTTGGCGTTGTAGGAGCAGTATTGGGTCATATGGTACTGGGTATGACAATGAGTGGCCTCTCTTTCTTTGGTATTATCGCGGTCGCTGGGGTCGTAGTGAATGACTCACTTGTCATGGTTGATTTTGTCAACAAAGCAAGAGAAACAGGATTGAGTATCAAAGAGGCGGTTGTCGAGGCTGGGTGTCGCAGATTCCGCGCAATTTTGTTGACATCTTTGACCACATTCATTGGTTTGGTACCAATCATTATGGAAACCAGCCTACAAGCACAAATCGTGATCCCAATGGCTGTATCGCTTGCTTTTGGTGTTTTGTTTGCAACGGTCATTACGCTGATATTGATCCCTTGCCAGTATGTCGCGCTTGAGGACGCGAAACGCATTGGCAAAAGACTATTTGGTAGAAAAACTGAAGAAATCAACCAAGTACAATCCACTTTAAATTAAGTAAACTCCCTTCCTGACCAAGCCCGGCGTATTATGCTGGGCTTTTTCGTTCTACAACTGCTTACAATTGAAGTACGAAAATTAACCTTTTTATTAAGTTGCCATTAAAATAGACCACTCTAAATTGCTTGGAATAGGAAAGCTTTCCTATTTAAGTGAAACAGATAATGTGAAACAAAGCATTGATTAAGGAATAAAGATGCGCAAAATACTTTTGGCCTCGCTATTAGGTTTGTTAACTGCATGTGGCGGTGGTAATGATTCATCAAGTAATGACGATCAACGCCCAATAACCGAGAACAAAGCACCTACCATCACGCTAAGTGGTAACACACTGGCGGTATCTGCTGAGTCTATCACCCTAAATACCATTTTTAACGATCCCGACAACGACGAACTTGCGGTGAGTTGGACAAGCTCGCTACCAGGAGTCCAGTTTGAACAAGCGTCTTTAGCGCGCACCCTTGTTACATTCCCTACCGTGACTGAGAAACAAAATATTACCTTAAGCTGTGACGTTTCGGATGGTGTAAACCCAACAGTAACAAAAACGTACATGGTCACTCTCTACCCTGTCATCGCAGGCGCACATATTGAAATGGAAGAAAATTATGCATTTGATGGCGACAATACAGTGTCATTAAGCGCATCATTTGAAACTGACACGATAATCCAAGATGTGATGTGGGAGCTGGACGGTATCGACTTGAACTATGAAGTTTCAGGCTCCACCTCGAATAACCAGGGAGAGTCAACGCTCAAAATGGCACTTCCCAATGTCTCACAGATAACCGAGTTTACCGTTACGCTCAAAGTAATCACTGAACACGGTGCACATGCCCGCTCAGCGACAGTCAAAGTGTCCCCTGCCAATGGCCCTTCTTTAAGTGTCTCTTTACCTGACCAATTAACCGTTTCCAGCGCAAAAGAGAGCAGTGTCGTCCCTACCATTGCACACAGTGATGAAATTGAACGCTATACATGGCAGTGGCAACCCAACCCGCAACCTACAGAGCAAACAAGCAACAGCAAAGTGTATCAATTTGTCGCTCCGATTGTCGCTGAAGATACCCAGTTTGATTTATCACTCACAGTAAACATGAAAGGGGGCGTCTCTAAAACGGCAACTACGAAAGTCACAGTTAAAAAACACATTGTTCAAAACCCAATTACGTTAACGAGCTCCCATGACGTTGCCGCATCGGGGCAAACAGTGGTTGTGACAAGTAATGTCACTGACTTCTCAAATGTAGACAGCGTAACTTGGTCAATCAACAATGAATTTGATGACCAATACCTCAATAAGGAAAACAATAAACTCACAATACAAGTGCCAGAAGTTGAGAGCTACAATAACTTTCACACGATCAGTTATACGTTAAACTACAAATCGGGTGGGCATGCCACAGAAACTTTACCGTTTACTTTCCACAATACCGTTGCAACAAGAGGTGCCATCGATATTACCAACAAAGACCAAAGGTTTGATATTTATCCTAAACGCGAGGTAATGCAGAATTATACTTTAGAAAGCGCAGTCCCCATTGATGACATACGCATTGTCCCTATCACTAACTTGCATACTTACGACAAACTGGAAGTAACGCGCAACAATCACATCGCAACGATTACTGTACTAGACAACGAGTACATCGCAAGTTCAATGAGATCATTTAGTCTAATCATAAAAGCAGGCTTCGCTGAGAAAGAAGTTAACGTTTACGCGGAGTCATATAACTCGTTGTTAAGAACTTATGCGGGTGTCAACGAAACATATGTCAGCGGCGCCAATTTCTTCTTATTTGGTCAATTTAATCACCTTGAAGGAAAGACCGATTATATTCCTGCTTGGGACAATTCAGGTGGCGTATCAAAAGTGTCCAATGATGTTGCTTTGATTACTGAATACCGACAAATACTTCCTCAAGAAATCGAAGCGAGAATGTCTTTATACACCAGAGATGAAGCAGATACATTTATCATAAACAGCGCTGAAATTACCATGGCAAATAATTTTGAGGTCGAAGGAGAACAGTATCGCTGCGTGGTCGAAGACCGTGCCCTATCAAGATGTACGAGTAACAACAGCCTGCTCAATTTTGAGACGCAACCCGACCAACTTAAGCAAGTTGTCACACGTGGGAACTATGCGTGCCAACTCGGCAACGCAGGCGATGTGCATTGTGCTGGTTTTAACGACTCCCCGGTTGCTCAAGTGCCCGCGCTAGCACATGTGGTTAAACTGAATGCGGTCAACTATGATACCGCGTGTGCGCAATTTGCAGATGCAAGCTGGCAGTGCTGGGGAACAGACTCAGCTCAGATAGAGCAACGCATCGCTCAGTCAGGATTAGTGCATCAAATTTTAGGCAACCACACCCACACATGCCTTGTTAACAACGGTCATTTGACATGCTTTGGCGACGATAATACGCCCGCCTTCCAAAGCTCAGGAGATTACATTGCGCAACTAATACTAGAAAACGGTGAGCTATGTTATCGAACGCAAGGTGCCAATACACTGAAATGCCCGTTGAGTGACTAACCCATCATCACCTTTATATCCTTTTAGGGCATAACCACATAGCCCTAAAAGGTGCTGATGTTCCCACTATGGTACCTCCCCCCTTAATTCGTTTCGATTATAAAAATAAGCTATTTATATTAAGATAAAATATACGATTAGGTTATTTTAATTAGTTAACTTTACAAATGATTCGAATAAAGACACACTAGAGAGAGTGATTGGTAACTCCTTTTTAAAATGAAATATCTCTCTTTGATTTTCGCTTTTGCGACATTATTTTTAGCTGGTTGTGGTAACGAAGAAGCGGGCAGAGGTGATAAAGACACCCCTGGTTACACTGCAACAATGTATTTTGATGCCCTTTACAATCGCAAAGATATGAATGCAGCCCTCAAGCTTGCGACTCCGCGGCTTGCACGGATAATGCGCTCTTATGGCACAACGTCTCAATTCACGAGAAACCTCGTAAACATGCAATATGATAGTGTCACGATAGAATTGGACATGACAAATCAAAGCTTGCGTGAGCAATATGGTAAAAATGCCAAAGTAAACTTAATATTTACCGGCCAATTACATGGCGACCAAGTCGACGATATGCGAAGCGTGCAAATGGTTAAACGTAAGGGTGACTGGTACGTAGATAAAATTAACCCTGATCCATATGCACGCTAAGATAGCCTAAGCGCTTTTTGCATCCACGCTAAGCGCTTCGTCTCTAATTTTTAGCCACACTTCTAAAGCCTGCTTATCTCCCTCTGAAATAACCCCAGCTGCACACGCCTCTGCTAACTGTTGAGAGTCTGATTGGTTGTACAATTGTGCTGTTTGTTTTCTTTGCCAACGTAAGAAATCGTGATACGCCACTTTCACCCCTTTAGACAGAGATACTGCTTTTTCGAGCTTTTCGAGCCCAACCATCCCCTCACAATCACAAAATGCACTAATGCGATTGAGCGTATTGCTGTTTTCAAATACGCTCGCACACAGTGATTTAACCTCGTCATCTAAGGCGCCAAACGCACGTGTACCCAAAGGAAATATCAAGCGTTTTACAACGCTTCTTAGGCCCCTAGGTAAAAAGTTTTCGATAAAGGTCTTCGCTGCTTGGCTGTAACTTGTCAGATGGTACGCCATTGCGACTCTGACAAGCGGCAAATCCCCGCATTGGTGGCCATCATCTTCATACTTTTTCAACACGCAGGACGCTAAATACAAGTGACTGAGCATGTCTCCCAAACGGGCTGATTGCATTTCACGATATTTCAGTGCACCACCTAGTCGCAACATCGCAATATCACTCAATACCGCTAACACTTGGCTATACCAAGTGAGTAACTGGTAATAACGTGCCACATCCCCACTGACAGGCGAACTGACAAACCGAGCAACGGTTAATCCATTGAACAGCGCTTTCAAACTATTTGTGCCGGTATGAAGCAGATGAGACAAGAGTAATTTATCAAATTCTTTTAATCCGTGTTCCTTGTCTTCGAGCTGTACAGCTTCCATTTCTTTTAAAATGAATGGATGACAACGACTGGCTCCTTGGCCAAAAATCATCAAATTTCTGGTGAGAATATTTGCGCCTTCAACCGTAATACTAATCGGCATGCCGGCGTAGTGATTCGCGAGATAATTCAAAGCACCTTTTTGAATCGCTTTGCCACCATGTATATCCATTGCATCGTTGATCACCTGCCTTGCTTGCTCGGTGAGGTGGTACTTGGCAATTGCAGTAATAACGGAAGGCTTTTTATTTAAATCGACAGCCAACGCGGTATTCTCTCTCGCAGCTTCAATGCTATAAGTGAGTCCACAGATCCTTGCAAGTGCACTCTGCACGCCTTCAAATTGTCCAATGGGTTGTTTAAATTGATAGCGCAACTGGCTGTAAGCCGATGTAGAACGACTACATAACTGCGCTGTTCCCGCGCTTAACGCTGGCAATGAAATACCTCGACCAGCACTCAAACAAGAAACCAACATGCGCCACCCTAATCCGATGCCATCTTGACCGCCAATTACCCAATCCATCGGAATGAAAACATCTTTACCTTGTGTGGTGCCGTTCATAAACGCAAGCCCCATTGGGTCATGACGATCACCATGGTTTACGCCCTTATGTTGGGTGGGGATCAACGCGCAAGTAATACCCAGCTCTACGTCATCACTTAACAGTTTATCTGGGTCAAATACTTTGAATGCAAGACCAAGTACATCCGCAATAGGCGCCAAAGTGATATATCTTTTTGACCAAGTCACCCTCAGCCCTAATGTCTCCTTCCCTTCAAACTCTTGTTTACATACCGTCGCATAATCAGTAATACCACCCGCATCCGAGCCAGCATGTAATGACGTCAATGCAAAACACGGCAGTGCATCTGCGCTGGCAAGTTTAGGCAACCAGTAATTTTGCTGCGCTTGTGTGCCAAAATGCAGTAGCAACTCAGCGGGCCCCAAGCTATTTGGTACCATGACCGTAACGGCAGTAGATAAACTGCGAGTTGCAATTGTCGACACGATCACCGAATTAGCCTGTGCACTGAACTCCCTACCACCAAAGCTTTTAGGAATTATCATTGAAAAGAACCCCTGCTCTTTGAGGTACTTCCAGACGTCTTCCGGTAAATCTCCTTGTGCAGTAATCTGTGCTTCATCGAGCATTGTCATGAGCGTTTTTAGTTCATTGTTTACGAATGCTTGTTCTTCGTCCGACAACCTTGGTTTGCCAGAGTGTAACCACATTTTCCAATCTGGCTTACCACTGAACAAGCTGGCGTCCCACCAAGTATCCCCGGCCTTCATTGCTTCCTTTTCCGTGTCGGATAACTCTGGTAATGCACGCTTAAAATAATTGAACAGGGGTAAAGAAACCCATTTAACGCGTACCTCCTTAACCCCAAAAATAATCCAAACAGCTATAATTATTAATAAAACTAACCACATGAGAGTTTGTCTCCTTCCTATTGATTAGGTAAGTATGGATGAAAAACATACTAACTCAACCACGGTACTTATTCGCAGGCAACAAATAACATGGCAACCTGGCGAATAAGTGAAGAATCTTTGATTTAACTGCGGCTTAACTTGACTTGACATAACACTTTCGCGATTGAGGGGATGCCAAGAGGCTGTTATCATCGCTGTTCTCTATAACAAAAAGTGAATAATTATGTCAGCAAAATTTAAACTCAGCCTAAGCGCGGTATTCGTTGCTGGGGCACTCTCTCTGAGTGGCTGTAACTCAACAACAAGTGACAAGCTAACTGAAAAAGACGCCGAAGCTTTTTTAGTCCAAGCTGAAGAACAATTACTAGACCCTGTCTCTTATACACATCT
>NZ_JAKGBI010000026.1 GCF_021530565.1 Pseudoalteromonas sp. SMS1 | reverse complement strand
TGGATACTGAATGCTTAAATGGTGGGTCATGATGGACTCGAACCATCGACCAATGGATTAAAAGTCCACTGCTCTACCAACTGAGCTAATGACCCGCTCATATCAAAAATTAAGCAAAAGTGGTGGGTCATGATGGACTCGAACCATCGACCAATGGATTAAAAGTCCACTGCTCTACCAACTGAGCTAATGACCCACTCATTGCAGCAAGAATCCGATACCGTATCGCCTGCTGCGGGCGCTTATAATACTTATTTAAAATTCTAGTGCAACTGAATTACGCTGTTTTTTTTAAATTTTATGTCTAAGCGCCTATTTTTAGACCACTGTGTACACAAAGCAGCTTGCTACAGCTTAGATAAGCGCTCTGTTGCCAATTTTGCAGCAGTAGTACTAGGATACTCATTGATCAGAGCATTGAATAGCTGCTTAGCTTTTTCTTTATCACCTGCATTTGCTGCCAATGTGCCTAACTTAAGCATCGCATCCGGACGCTTGTTAGAATCCGGGAACTGTTCAACAACCACGGTAAAATGTTTAATTGCTTCTGCTGGCTGACTCTTAATTGATTGTAGCTGGCCTAACCAATAATGTGCATTGGGGATATAAACAGATTCTGGGAATTGTTGTAAAAAGGTTTGAAACTCCGGGATAGCCGCATCATATCGCTTATCTTTCATGATCAGTGCTACAGCACGGTCATATGCCTCATTTTCAGATAAGTTACTACTTACTGCTTGCTCCCCCGCGCTCGGGATAGTCGTTGCTGCAATATCTGACTTCGTCTGCTCATAAACTTGTGTGACACGATTTTCAATCTCTTGATATAACTCGCGTTGGCGCTGTAAAACCTTTTCAAGCTTGTAGCTTTGCTCGTCGGTAAAACCCCGAACTTGGCTTACTTCGTCTTGCAATTGCTGCAATTGTAATTGTAAGTCTGCCTGAACGCGATTTCGATTGTTCATCATATTTTCGAGTTCAGCAACACGCTGTTCAAGCGATTTTTGTGAGTTTGCAGCATCATAAACAGTAGCGGGAGCTGCCCAAACTTGGGAGCTCCCGCTAAGAAAGATGACGGCTGCCAAAATAGTTTTCGGCTTCATAACATCTCTTGTCTAAATTAGTATACCAATACCGCGCGACGGTTCTTAGCAAAAGCTTCTTCAGTGCGCGATTTAACCATTGGCTTTTCTTCACCATAGCTCACTACTGAGATTTGGCTATCAGAAACACCAAGACTCTCAAGGTACTTAGCAACTGATTTACCACGGCTTTCACCTAGTGCGATATTGTACTCAGGTGTGCCACGCTCATCAGCATGACCTTCGATAAGCACTTTTACACTTGGGTTTTTAACTAGGAAGTCAGCGTGAGCTTGTAGTAACTCAACGTACTCGCTACGAACCGTAGAGCGGTCGAAATCGAAGTATACGATCTGCTCTTGACGCAACGCTTCATATTTCTCTTGAAGCTTCTCAGCAGGAGTTTTTTGACGCTCAATAGTGTTTACATCCACGCCGTCATTGTTGCTGTTAGAAGAAGCATTGGTTTGCTGACCTTCACCACCGTCAACATCGCCAGATGATGAGCTACATGCAGCTAAAGTCATTACAGGCAACGCTACCAATAAAGCCTTTAAAGTTTTGTTAAGTTGCATCGAGTATATTCCTATATCTTTATAAGTCTAACCAGTAAATTTTACTGTAAAAACGGCGACCAGGCCGGTGCCTTCACTTGCCCGTCAAGTACTGGCAATCTCGCTTTAAAGCGACCGTCCATCGACACCAGGGCCAAAACCTGCTTATTATTATGCAGGGTACTGTAAATAATCATAGAGCCGTTCGGCGCAATACTCGGGGATTCGTCGAGTCTCGTACGAGTTAGCACCTGAAACAGCCCTGAATCAAATTCTTTCTTTGCAATATGGTACTGACCTAAAGTGCGATTTACCATCACCAATTGCTTACCATCTGGCGTGATAGAACCCGCTAAATTCATATCGCCATCAAAGGTAACACGTCTAGATCTACCAGTATCTAAATTTAACTTATATATCTGGGCATTACCACCCCTTTCAGACGTATAAACAATTTCTCTGCCATTTGGATGCCAACTTGGCTCAGTATCTATACTTCTGTGTTTAGTTAAGCGCTTTTCTGTGCGTGTTTCTAAGTCGATGACATATACTTCCGTAGCGCCACCTTTGTCCTTTGACAATACCACCAACATTTGTGTGCCATCTGGCGAAAATTGGGGTGCCCCATTGATGCCTTTGTAACTCGTGATCTTTTCACGCTTACCAGAGTAAATATCTTGGACATAAATCTGAGATTGACGGTTTTCAAATGTTACATATGCCAACTTGTTGCCATCTGGTGACCAAGCAGGCGACATTAGCGGCTCTTTTGAGCGGAGCAATACTTGTTCATTGAAACCATCGTAATCAGCAACAACCAGCTGATATGGCTTGTCTTGTTCTTCACGCACAATCACATAAGCAATTTTGGTTCTAAATGCGCCACGCTCACCGGTTAGTGCTTCATAAACCACGTCACTGATTTGATGTGAGTAGTAGCGGAATGAGTCACTATCAATCACACTCTGACGGCTTTCTAGCACATGATCCTGACTCTTCATTAACTTACCATTACTCATCATACGCGTTTCACCACCGGTGATTTGCGCACGTAACACGTCAATTAGCTCATACTTTACTAAATAACGATTGGCTGGCTGCTGCATCACAGTGCCGACTATAATGGCTTCTACACCCAAACTAACCCAGGCGTCGTAGTCAACTTCTTCGTCTGTTGTCGGTAGCTGTGGCATTTGCTCTTCTGAGACGGGTTTAAACTTACCACTTCTCATTAAATCAGCCGCAATGACTGCGCTAATTTCTGATGGTACTTCTCCATTACCAATGTATTTAAATGGCACAACCCCTATTGGCCTTGCACTGTCTACCCCTTCAGTAATGACAATTTCAAGTGCCGCGTTGGCAAGCGCCGTCATACCGAAAGCAAAAACCAACAATATGTTCTTAAAATGCTTTAACATGGTTTTCCTTTAAAGATTTGGTTTAATCGTTAAGTTGATATTTTTAAGCTGTTCAAAGACATCTTTGTCCTTAGAGACCGGTAAAGTATCTGCCATGCGTACCGCCCTTAATGCCGCTTCACACACTAACTTATCACCGCCAAGAGACTTAGCTTGTGTCACAAGGCCATTGAATCCGAGACGAATATTCAAGCGGCATTGTTTGCCTTTCATCTTTTCATCAATCAATAAGTTAGATTGAATACGCTGCATAATAAGTGCTCTGTACTTGTCTACTTCACCTAATACTTGTTGCTGACGAACTTTAGCACGAGCAGCTTGCTCTTGAGCTAATTGCTCTTGCAATAGCTGCTCTTGTAGCGCTTTTTGACGCGCCTGTTCAGCAGCCGCAGCCTTACGCTTCGCTTCTTCTTCTTGACGTTTGCGCTTTGCCTCAGCTTGCTTTAAACGATCTTCTTCAGACTTTCGTTTATCTGCTGCCGCTTTCGCTGCACGTTCAGCTTGAAGCTTTTCTTTGCGTGCTTTTTCAGCATCAGCACGTTGCTTTTTCTCAACTTCGCGGGCTTTTTTAGCCTGAGCTTCAGCCTTGCGCTTTTCTGCAAGCTTTGCTTGTCGTTGCTGCTCTAGCTTTTTAATCCGTCTTGCTTCTGCTTCTCGGTCTTTACGCGCTTGCACCGCGCGGCGTTCTAGGTCACGAATGCGTTTTTCTTCTGCGCGCTTTTTCGCGTCTTCTTGCCTTTTTAATTCTGCAACTTTGCGCTCAACAGCCTGTTGATCAACAGAAATAGCTGACACGACTTTTTCTTCTTCAATGGATTCACTAACTGGATTGAGCTGCACCTGCATTACGGTTGGCTGTGACATCTGCAAATTTGCAGACGCAAATAACATCCCAGCTAACGCGAAATGAAGCAGAAAAGACTTGATAATTCCGCTTGTTAACGCATCCATTAGTTATCCTCAAACGATTTGGTCATTAGTCCCACAGAAGGCACACCTGCATTTTTTAGAAAATCCATTAAAAGTAGGACCTCTTGGTATGACACGCGCCCAGAGCCTTTGATTAGTACAGGGGTATCGGGGTTTTGCTGTAATTTAAGTTTAATGACCGCAGCAACCTCCACAGCATCCATCGGTGCTTCGGGGTCAGTGCCAACAGAGACAAAATATCGACCTTCAGCATCGATACTGGCAATAATCGGCGGGGCGTCTTTTGTCTCGACCAAATCAGACTCTTGCATCTGAGGTAAGTCCACTTTAACACCGTGCGTGATTAGAGGCGCTGTTGCCATAAATATGATCAACAGCACCAGCATAACGTCGATATACGGCACTACATTTATCTCAGCAACGGGGCGTCTCTTTTTAGGCTGATACATTGTTTTTCGCCTCAACTAACGTGGCAGCTTGACGATGTAATATATTGGCAAACTCTTCCATAAAATTGGCATAGTTCACCTCTAACTTTTCAACATGCTTAGCAAAGCGGTTATATGCCATAACAGCGGGAATAGCGGCAAATAAGCCCATTGCGGTCGCGATTAATGCCTCAGCAATACCAGGCGCCACCATTTGCAGTGTTGCTTGCTTTACATTACCAAGTGCAATAAATGCCGTCATGATACCCCATACAGTACCAAATAAGCCGATATAAGGGCTGATCGAACCTACCGTTGCTAAAAATGAAAGGCTAGATTCCAGTTTTTCAACTTCACGAGACAAAGCAACACGCATTGAGCGGTGTGTGCCATCTAAAATCATATTTGCAGAACCGGTATTGTTCTTTTTGTGTCTCGCAAACTCCTTAAAACCTGCTACAAATAACGCCTCTAAACCTTTTGAGCTACCTGAGCGCGCTGTGATTTCGTTATATAGCTTGCCGAGATCCATGCCTGACCAAAATTGCTGTTCAAACTTTCGCGCATCGCTTTGAGCCTCAGCAATCACCGCGCGACGCTGAAATATGATAGCCCAAGATGCGATTGACATACCCACTAAAGTCAACATAACAAGTTGAACAAGCACACTGGCTTCTAAGATTAGATCAATGAAATTTAGACCCGATTCCACGTTTTAACACTCCTAATAATATTGTGTACCCGGCATGGCGCCTTTCAACTGATAGACTTCAAGCACGACAAAAGGTTCAGCTAGTTTAACCAGACAAATAGTGCCTTACAACGCCAAAGCTATAAAATTAGTGTAAATGTCGATAAATGACACAATCGGGATCAGGGACCCTATTTATTGACCCTTAAGGATATATCAATAATTAAGCTCTTTTATTTATCGTTGTGCTATGCAATTAACATTTTTATTCCACGCCGTTGTAAGCAGCCTAAATATTTACTCAACATGCATAAAAGTCCGAATTTATTCACTTTGAACGAATAAATGCGCAAAAAACCATTGGTAATACCAATTAACAACAATTTATCTAATATTCACAATCTGCGCATAATTAATACAAATCCAATAAAAACAGTTAGATAAGATTGTAAATAGAGTCATTAATTAACCATCAAAAAATAACAAACAAATTTTGACATTAGTTTTTTTAATCTGAAAGATATAATTTTTCTAGTTTGATAAAGCGCACTGAAGTCTTTAATATACACCCTGTACTGAGCGCACTGCTTAACGCAATGCAAAGCCAGTTACCTAAGTAATAGATGTCTGATTGTTCTATTACTTTGATGAGAAACTTTTGGATAAAACCTTAACAGACTCATCAGTTCCCTGGATTACTTCCTTCAACTTGTTGTTTTCGCCCGCACATATGTGCGGGCTTTTTTTTGCCTGTCATTCAGCAGCCACACAAGATTTAGCAGCACTGATCAGTGAAAGTTAAGGATAAAGAAGAATGGAAAAGCCACAGCAACGATGGCTGTGGCAAAGAGATTTCTAATCTGCTTTGTTCAAGTCAAAGTGCAGATAAGCTCTGTCAGAAACAATACGCCCCCTTGGCGTGCGTTGAATAAATCCTTGTTGGATTAAAAAAGGCTCGATAACATCTTCGATGGTTTCTTTTTCTTCTCCGATAGCAGCAGCGAGGTTGTCCAGACCGACAGGACCACCGGTGAATTTTTCAATAATAGCCAGTAAGTACTTTCTATCCATGTAATCAAAACCGCATTTGTCCACATCAACCATATCTAATGCCTGAGTTGCTATTTGCGCATCGACACTGCCATCCCCTTTAACATCAGCGAAATCACGGACACGTCGTAACAAGCGGTTTGCGATTCGAGGGGTTCCCCTTGCACGTTTGGCAACTTCTCTCGCCCCCTCTTCCGTCGCTTCAAGATTTAAAAAATGTGCTGAGCGGCTCACTATAGTGGCCAAATCTTCGACTGAGTAAAACTCCAAGCGTTGCACAATGCCAAATCTATCACGTAGTGGCGAGGTTAGAGAGCCAGCTCTGGTAGTCGCACCGACTAGAGTAAAAGGCGGTAAATCCAATTTGATAGAACGCGCAGCGGGCCCTTCACCTATCATAATATCAAGTTGGTAGTCTTCCATTGCAGGATAGAGAATTTCTTCTACTTGAGGGCTGAGGCGATGTATTTCATCAATAAATAAGACATCCCCCTCTTCTAAGTTGGTGAGCATTGCGGCTAGATCACCCGCTTTTTCAAGTACAGGTCCAGACGTTGTTTTAATGTTTACACCCAGCTCATTGGCCACAATATTCGCAAGGGTTGTCTTACCTAACCCGGGCGGACCAAAGATCAGCAAATGATCCAGTGCCTCATCACGCGCGCGCGCAGCTTCAATAAATATTTCCATCTGCTGCTTAACGTGTGGTTGACCAGTATAGTCATTCAATAGCTTCGGGCGAATAGCACGATCTATTTGCTCTTCATTACCCTGTACCTCGGGCTCGATTAGTCTATCTGCTTCTATCATAATTACATCATGGATTTAAGAGCTTCTTTTATTAAGGTTTCTGCATCTAAGCCTTCACCTTTAACACCTTTTACCGCTTTTTGCGCTTGCGCTGGTTTATAGCCTAATGCCATTAAAGCTGCAATTGCGTCGTCAACAGGTAACGTACCAACCGTTGGGTCTTCCTGAGGCGGCAACACAGCATTATCACTATATGGTGTAAATAAATCATGGCCAAAGTCTTTGAGTTTATCTTTCATCTCTAAGACTAGCCGCTCAGCCGTCTTTTTGCCTACACCTGGGATCTTCACAAGCGTTGATGCATCGCCATTATTTACACATTGAACAAATTGTTCAGCAGACATACCTGACAGTATTGCCAAGGCCAATTTCGGCCCAACGCCATTCGCTTTAATTAGTTCTCTAAATAAAGCACGTTCAGTTTTATGATTAAAACCAAACAATAACTGTGCGTCTTCGCGCACGACAAAATGTGTGAAAATCGCCGTTGCTTGACCAACATTTGGCAACTCATAAAAGCACGTCATTGGCATTTGCACTTCATAGCCCACCCCATTGACATCAATTAAAATCTCTGGCGGCTGTTTCTCTAATAAAGTTCCGCTTAATTTGCCTATCATATTTACCTTAACCTTCCACGAACTGTTTTTTTAGCATTGCCTGCCAAACGAATTAAGTTTTGCTCAGAGTGCGCATGGCAAATCGCAATCGCAAGTGCATCGGCAGCATCGGCCTGGGGTGTACCTGGTAGTTTCAAAATACGTTTGACCATTTCTTGAACCTGAGACTTATTCGCGCCACCTGTACCAACAACAGCCTGTTTTATTTGCCTTGCTGAGTATTCATGCACTGGGATCTCTTGCATAGTTGCCGCCACAATCGCCGCACCACGAGCTTGCCCGAGTTTTAACGCGGAATCTGGATTATGCGCCATAAAAACTTGCTCAATTGCAAAACTATCTGGCGAAAACTGCTCTATTAACTGACTTACCCCCTGGTAGATCATTTTTAATCGCGTGGGAAAGTCATGGTCGGCGAGCTTTATACAGCCACTTCCAAGATACTGAAATTTTGCACCTTGATGCTGGATCACACCATAACCTGTAAATCTAGAACCAGGGTCGATACCCAATAAAACTGCCAAGGCATTACTCTCTTAACTTTTTCCTCATCATGCCAAAATACTGTATAGATTACCAGTATCAAAACAAAAAAGGCGGCCATTTGGGCCGCCTTTCAAATCATCTTTTGAATTACTGCTCTTCGCTTTGTGCCTGTTGTACAGCAATCGCAAGTTCAGTTAATGCATCTGGATTCGCAACACTTGGCGCATTTGTCATTAAACAAGAAGCTTGTGTTGTTTTCGGAAATGCAATGACGTCACGAATGTTATCTGTACCACACAGTAACATTACTAGACGATCTAGGCCAAATGCCAAACCAGCATGTGGTGGTGTACCGTACTTAAGTGCGTCTAGCAAGAAACCAAATTTATCTTGCTGTTCTTGCTCTTCAATACCCAATATTCTGAAAGCAGCTTGTTGCATTTCGTTGTTGTGAATACGAACAGAGCCTCCGCCCACTTCATAGCCATTCAGAACCATGTCGTAGGCATCTGAAATTGCTGCAGCCGGATTTGCCTCAAGCTCTTGTGCACTGATATCTTTTGGCGCAGTAAATGGGTGGTGCACTGCATGAAGGTTGCCTTCGTCATCTTCTTCAAACATTGGGAAATCAACAACCCAAAGTGGTGCCCACTTGTTTAAGTCTGTGATTTCTCTGTCTAGGCCAACTTTCAGACGAAGCGCTCCCATTGCTTCGTTTACAACGTTACGTTTATCAGCACCAAATAGAATGATGTCGCCTGTTTGCGCATTTGTGCGCTCAAGGAGTGCCGCAATCACCTCTTCGTTGAGGAATTTTGCGATAGGAGACTGAACGCCTTCCATACCGGCTTCGCGGTCATTAACTTTCATCCAAGCCAAGCCTTTCGCGCCATAGATACCGACAAACTTCGTGTATTCATCAATCTGTTTACGAGATAGCTCTGCGCCACCTGGTACCGTTAATACTGCAACACGGCCTTTTTCATCGTTCGCAGGACCTGCTAACACTTTAAACTCGACATCTTTTACGATATCAGCAACATCGACTAACTCGAGCGGGTTACGTAAGTCTGGCTTATCAGAACCGAAACGGCGCATAGCTTCTGAGTAAGGCATTGCAGGGAACTCGCCCAAATCAACGTTTAAAAGCTCTTGCCACATTTCACGGATCAGACGCTCCGTTACATCACGCACTTGATCAGAAGTCATGAAAGACGTTTCGATATCGATTTGTGTAAACTCTGGTTGTCTGTCAGCACGTAAGTCTTCATCACGGAAGCACTTAACGATTTGATAGTAACGATCAAAACCAGACATCATGAGCAACTGCTTGAACAACTGTGGAGACTGAGGCAAAGCGTAAAAACTGCCTTTATGTACACGACTAGGCACTAAATAGTCACGTGCACCTTCCGGAGTCGCTTTAGTTAATACTGGCGTTTCAATGTCTAAGAAATCATTAGTATCTAAGAAGCGACGAACAAAGCTTGATGCTTTAGCACGCAGCTTGATACGGTCACTCATCTCTAAACGTCTAAGATCTAAGTAACGATACTTAAGGCGACGCTCTTCTGAATTTTGTTGATTGAAGTCTAACGGTAGCGGCTCAGAACGGTTGATGATCTCAAGGCCTGTGCCTAAGATTTCAACTTCTCCCGTTGCCATGTCTTTGTTTACTTGGCTATCAGGCCTTGCACGCACACTACCAGTTACTTTCACACAGAACTCTTGACGCAATGTGTTTGCAACGTCCATTAACCCATCTACTTCAGGGTCAAATACAACTTGTACTAGGCCTTCGCGATCTCTTAAGTCGACGAAAATTAATCCACCTAAGTCACGGCGCTTGTTGATCCAACCACATAGTTCGACTTCCTGACCTACGTGGTCCTTATTTAATTTTCCGCAGTATATAGAGCGCATATCGTTCCTATTTGCCTAGGCTTTTACATTTCAAAGTGCAGTTTCGCCTACGGGCTATCGTAATTAACAAAAATAATCGCCAATTATATAAAAATAGGCCGCTTTGTCATCCTCCAATGATGATCATTGTGTGTAAAGTTGGTTTTTTTAGGTACCCACAGTTTGTTAAACTGAGAAAAAACATCAATGAAAGACAATATGCTTTATTTAGGTTGCCCACAATGGAGCTCTTCACACTGGAAAGGTCGCTTTTTTAGTCAACATTGCCAAAACGCCAATATGCTTAAAGAGTACGCAGAAATATTCAATAGTGTCGAAGGCAATACCAGTTTTTACGCTAACCCTAAAGCCGACACGATTTTGCAGTGGAGAGATGCCGTGCCCGATGACTTTAAATTTACCTTTAAAGTATCTAAGCAGATCACACACGAATTAGCTTTGCAAAACTGTCAAAAAGAAACGCTGGAATGGTGTAAGTTGTTTTCCCCCCTATATGAGAAGATGGCCATGATTATGGTTCAGCTACCTGCTCATTGTGGCCCTGAACACTTGCCTCGTATTGAACAGTTTATGTCTATGCTGCCCAAAGAGCTATGCGTGGGGATTGAGGTACGTAATTTAGGTTTTTTTCAAAAAGATGAAAATGAAAAGCGATTCAACCAGTTTCTTATGCAAAATAACATCAATCGTATCATCATGGACACCCGCCCCTTGTTTAGTGAGCCCGCCAATACACCTGCTATCATAGATGCCCAACGTAAAAAGCCACGCGTTCCAGTCAATGTCATTGCCACAGGCAATCGCCCTATGGTGAGATTTGTTGGCTGCTCTAACCTCAAAGAGAATAGACAATTTTACGGCCCTTGGATCAACAAAATCCAGGGTTGGCTAAAGGAAGGCAAGGAACCCTTGGTATTCTTTCACACCGCTGATAATTATGATTCCCCTCTTCTCGCACGTCAGTTTGCGCAAGATCTTGGGCTTGAACACAAAGTGTTGCACCCCTTCCCCGCTGAACAACAGCCAAAACAAGGGACCTTATTATAAGTAGTTGACACATATGATGATGTGGGGCAATGTAAATGTGATACTAATAATAAATGAAGGATCTAAAATGTTTCTAAAGCTACAAAAAAAACAGGTTAAAACGCTTTCATTGGACAAAGCACGTTTACCTAAAGTACAAACAAATGACGTAGTGGGTGCTGGCGGAAGTGGCGGTAATTCACGCGCTTCAGATTGTTGTAACCTACCACACCAACAAATTTTGGGTGGGAACTCACGCGCATCTGACTGCTGTGCCATGGACACTAAATAAAGCGTAAAGTGTGAGTGACTCCACTCACACTGAAATCATGATGAGGCCAACCTTCATGCCTTCCTATAAGCGGTTTGGCTCAAAAGTATCATACCTTGGTAAATCTGCATCTAAATCTTCCCAGTTTGCTTTTGATGTTACAAAATTATGAGACATTGGACGCTCTGTGATGGCCGAATCCAGCAGTCCAAGACGTAGCCTGAGTTTATCTGGTAAGTCTGCATTTGAGCTGTACAAAGGTGACGCGCAATGGCTACAAAAATGACGTAATCTGCCTGGCTTGAAGGCGTAAGCCTTTATGAACTCACGCCCTTTGATGATTTTCAATGACTGGGTAGCGATAAACCCATTTGTAGCATACGCTGTGCCGCTGGATTTTCTACACAACGAACAATGGCAATGAATAATACTCTCTATGGGACCATGAATTTCAAGCATCACTTCGTTACACAAACAACTGGCCTTGTACATATACTTTTTCCTTGCGTTATAATTCGATCCAGAGATTACGCGAGAAACAGCACCAAGAAAAGACAACAATGCAAGAATTAAAATACTTTCAGCACTACCCTGAAAATGTGCAAGCACAGGTTTACCAATTAATTAGCAACAATCAATTGCAAACGTATTTTAAGCGTAAATTCCCAAACGGCCATCAACTGCAAAACCAGCAAGAGTTATATCAATACAGCACTGAAATTAAGCAACACTTTTTGAAAAACACACCTCGATTAAATTCTGTCAGCTTTAATAAACACTCGGATATGGTGAAAGGCACACTTGGAACACACACCCATCAAAACAAAGTCCACGGTAAAAAGCTAAAAGCACGCTATGATATTGCCTTAAACAATCAACTCAAGTACGCACCCGAAGCTATTTTGCGTGCTTTAATTGTGCATGAATTGGCGCACTTTAAACACGCAGATCATAGTAAAGCGTTTTATAAACTCTGTTGTCATATGGAACCGGAATATCATCAACTAGAGTTAGACTTGCGACTCTTTGTCGTACTGGATGAACAAGGGGGCAATTTTTACAGATTTAAATAGAGCGGTATTGAAGCTGGAAAAAGGCAGCACATATTACCAGTCATAAAGAGCGTGCTGCCGTATTTTTTTACGATTTCGCCTTGCAAGTTGGTTTTAAGCCCTTTTGCACTGCATTGCGGTAAAGGTTATTTGCCGTTGTCATGCCCTCATTAAGTCGTTGGATTCGGCTATCGGGCGATGGATGGGTCGATAAAAATTCCGCAGGCCTTTCACCACCACCGAGTTTTTCCATATTTTGCCAAAGCTCGACGGCACCAATAGGTTTAAACCCTGCTTTCGCCATCAGCTCCAATCCAACAATATCAGCCTCAGTTTCATGACTACGACTAAACGGCAATGCAATACCTACTTGGGCACCTACTCCGAGTCCTTGCATAATTGCATTGCGGTGTTCGATGTTATTCATTTCCATGACGGCATTACTCACTTGAAGTCCAGCTTGCAACAGGCTGCTTTGAGAAACTCGTTCATTGGCATGTTGTGCAATTACATGGCCTACTTCATGGCCCATTACAGCAGCGAGCTGGTGTTGATCTTGTGCAACTTTAAGCAGCCCTGTGTGTACGCCAATTTTGCCCCCTGGCAAGGCAAATGCGTTGGCACTATCATCTTTAAATACAACAACTTCCCATTTTTGTGAAGCGTATTTATTGGGTAACTGAGCAATCAGTGCATCTGCAATGCATTTTACATACGTGTTATTTACCTGGCTGCTATCAACAGTTTGCTTTGATTTTATTTGATCAAAGCTTGCTACCCCCATCTCATTCATCTGATGCTCTGGGTAGAGCATAATTTGAGTCCTGCCTGTTGGAGAAGTTTTGCACCCACCGAGTGCCAAAGCAACTAACACACACGCTAATACTTTTTTCATAATACTTCCTACGTAATGTTGGATTGCAAATTCATGCCTAAAGATAGGTAAATAATAAACTACAACGCGAAGGGTTGGCCAGTGCTCACAAAAAAGCCCGCGTTGTCGCGGGCTTTTTCATCAAATAAAAACGTTATTCTGCAGCTTTAGAAACCATTACCATGGCAGGTCTTAACAAGTGACCGTTCAGGGTATAGCCTTTTTGCATCACTGCAAGCACCGTATTTGGCGCAACATCATTACTTGGCTGGATAGACATTGCTTGATGGAATTCAGGAGAAAAAGCTTCACCTTGAGGATTAACAGCTTCTACACCGTACTTGCTCAGTGCATCTGAGAAGCTTTTCAGTGTCATTTCAATACCTTCAAGGATTGATTTAGTCGCTTCGTTGTCTTTGTCCGCGAACTCAACTGCACGCTCTAAGTTGTCAACCACAGGTAGTAAGTCGTTGGCAAATTTCTTAAGTGCAAGTTTATGCGCTTTCTCAACATCTTGTGCTGCACGACGACGCATATTTTCCACTTCAGCGGCTGCGCGAACAACGCCATCTTTTTGACCTTCAATAGTTTGTTTTGCAGCTTCAAGCTCAGCGTATAGACCAGCGATTTCTTCTTCAGGGCTTAACTCAACCTGTTCAGCCTCAGGCGCTTCTTCTTGTGCTTGTGCTTCGGCAGCGTGTTCTACTACTTCTTCTTGTGCAGTTTCTTGTTCCTGCTCTGGTGCTTTTGTCTGCTCAGACATGAAAGTGTATCTCCGATTCTTTACAACTGCCGTAATTATGGGGATGGAATTTCCAGTTTCAAGAGTCTTTTTGCTCGATTCGAGTAAATTCCTCAATTATTGATTCAATAGGTGCCTCTGCTGGACAGACAACACAAAAACGACTTTGGTATTCTTGGTTCATAAAATAAGGCACACTTAAAATAATAT
Organism: Pseudoalteromonas sp. SMS1; assembly: GCF_021530565.1. Classification (GTDB taxonomy): domain Bacteria; phylum Pseudomonadota; class Gammaproteobacteria; order Enterobacterales; family Alteromonadaceae; genus Pseudoalteromonas. The sequence continues at coordinate 60,777 of NZ_JAKGBI010000026.1, read as the reverse complement.
ATCTCGATAAATTAGTCTGATCTATCTCTGTACCAAGCAAAACAGACACACCATCTTTAAAGGCGAGCTTGTCCTCTACTTGATGTAAAAATGGCACACCCAGACTGAGATCGTTTAACTGCTCTAATCGGTTATATATGTGTCTTTCGCCCACAATAATGCTATTGTCGGTTCCAAGCTGCAAACTGAGTTCTTTCGTCCACTGCGTCAATAATTCTCGACAATTTGGCATCGCGCTATGCGCCATCGCCCGCATACGGTGTAACCCTTCTTTGAGCGTCTGCTGACTAAACACCGTATTCATCCATAACGCAAATTGATAACGTAATTCATCCGAGTTATCGGCTGGCTTGTTTATGCAGATATTTTGCGACTGGCCGGCTTTGTCAATAAGCAGTACCAACCAGTGTTTTCGGTCAAAATCTAACACCTCAACACGAAATACTTTTTGACTACTTGCCTGCGGCAATCCCACCACACAACACACTTGATATTGTTGGCTCAGCGAATGAGCCAAAGTAACAAGCTGCTCTTGCTCAGGTTGCCAAAACTGCGCAATACCACCGAGTTCAAAATACTCTTGTAGCCAATATTTAATTCCCATATCCGATGGCACTCGACCAGCAGATGTATGCGGTGAAAACAATAGTCCCTGATTTTCAAGGCGCGCCATGGCATTACGCACCGTTGCGGAGCAAATCGCCATACCTTTCATTTTTGCTATTTTGCTAGACGCAACAGGGAGCCCCTCACCATTACAGTAAAGACTCATCACAGCTGAAAAAACTTGTTTATCGCGGGCACTTAATTTCATATTTATTTATGTTGGGGTTAATTTCAAAGTTTCAAGCGTCTCAAATTTAAGATAATCTTGAGACAGTTTAAATACCAAGGATATGCGTTAAAAATGAGCACTCCATTTCACACCATCGGCCTTATTGGAAAACCCAACCATGACGGTGCCGCTCAGACCTTACATCGCCTTTATACATTTTTGCAAGCGCTTGGGTATGAAGTTTTTGTAGAACGTCGAGCAGGAAAACAACTAACAGGTTTGTCGGCAGTACAACTTTTAGATCTCGTTGAGCTGGGCGAAAAGTGCGACCTCGCTGTTGTTGTGGGTGGTGATGGGAACATGCTTGGTGCAGCCCGTGTATTAGCCCGCTTTGACGTTGCTGTGATTGGCGTAAACCGAGGTAACCTTGGTTTCCTAACCGACCTTAGCCCCCATGACTTTGAGCCTGAACTAGAGCAAGTACTGAGTGGCAATTTTGTCGAAGAGCATCGTTTTTTACTGGAAGTGGAAGTTTACCGACATGCACAATTAAAAAGTGCAAATTTAGCCGTTAATGAAGCCGTCTTACACGCAGATAAAGTCGCTCATATGATCGAGTTTGAAGCATTCATCGATGATAAATTTGTCTTTTCTCAGCGCTCTGATGGGCTAATAGTGACGACACCCACCGGGTCAACTGCATACTCACTTTCGGGTGGTGGGCCAATTCTTACCCCTGAGTTGAATGCTGTGGCGCTTGTTCCTATGTTTCCACACACTTTATCAAGCCGACCGTTGGTCGTGGATGCGAATAAACAAGTGAAGCTGAAATTAAGCCCAGAAAATACCGCGAGCTTACAAGTCAGTTGTGATAGTCACGTCGTATTAGCATTGCTACCAGGAGACGAAGTTGTGATTAAAAAAGCATCACAAAAGCTGCGTCTGATTCATCCTACGAGTTATTCCTACTACCATGTTCTTAGAGAAAAACTAAATTGGGGCAGTAGGCTTTACTAAAGCAAATTTGTTAAGCAGAATAGGGCTGATTTATTTTCTATATTAGGGAAAAGTAATACAACATGACTTACATAGTGATTGTGTCGATAGTGTTGCTCATCACTATCCTTGGCGTCTATATGGTTATTGAGAACAATCGACAGAAAGCACGAGATGCCGAGAAACGCATTTTCAATGAGCGGGTTAAGGATATTACGAGTTTATACAAACGAAAAATATCTGAATATGTCGATTGCAAACTGATTAGACCAAAACATGCACCTAAATTTAATGCCATCGTAAGCAATTTCTTTGTGGTTCAACCGCATAATGATGAGAATTTAGATAGGCTAGAGAAGGTAAGTGAGCTGCTGCTCATGCAAATCGGTTCGGAATTAAATAAATGTAGAAATAATGACAGCTTAGAGTTGCTATCAGAGCAATTGTTTCTTTTTGCTGCCGAGTTACCTTCATCCGGTATTGCGTACAATAAATCATTTTACACTGAGGTGTTACCAGCTCTGATCTCTCGCATTCAAACACCTGACTCATTTGAACCTGTTGACTCTAATCAAGAATCTCATGCCGAAGATAATGAAAATGTAGAGGCTGACGAACAACAACCTGGGCAGGACGAATCCCCAGTTCAACGCCAAACTGCAGACATTGCCAATTAAAAAGTTGCATTTTTTATAGATGCTGTATAGATTAACAGTAAAATACTGTTTGGATATACAGCATGCTTACGAGTTTGCAAATTAAAAACTTTGCGATTGTCAGTGAACTAAATATCGACTGGCGATCCGGAATGACAGCAATTACAGGTGAAACTGGCGCAGGTAAATCCATTGCCATCGACGCCCTCTCTTTATGCCTGGGCGAACGTGCTGATGTTAACGCCATCCGCCCGCAAAGTAACAAAGCAGAAATCTCAGCTCAATTTGATATTCGTAACTTACCGCAGGCCCAACAATTCTTGTCAGAGTTATTACTCGATGATGAAGAGCAAAACTGTATATTACGCCGTGTCATTACACGAAATGGACGCAGTAAAAGCTTTATTAACGGCTCGTCCGTAACGGCTGCTCAACTCAAAGAATTGGGGCAAATGTTGATTGCAATTCACGGCCAACATGCACATCAATTACTTCTAAAACCTGAGCATCAATTGGGGCTGTTGGATGCCTATGCTGGTCATAACAACCTACTCAATGCTGTAAAAGCACAGTATACACACTATCACAAGCTGCAAAAGGAACACGCCCAATTGTTAAAGCAGCAGCAAGCACAAGCCGCAAAGAAGCAATTACTAGAGTACCAAGTAGAAGAACTCGATGAATTTGCGCTACAAGAAGGGGAATATGAGCAAATAGAGATCGAGCACAACCGCTTGAGTCACTCACAAACATTGGTGGAAAACTGTCAAAGAGAGCTAATGAGCCTGTATGAACAAGATGATCAAACAGTACTGAGCCAGTTACAGCATAGTGTACAAACTTTTTCCGAGCTAAGCAGTTTAGATAAATCACTCGAAGGCATCAGTACTATGCTCAATGAAGCCGCAGTTCAGCTTGAAGAAGCTTGCAGAGAGATCCGCAGCTATGGCGAAAATATCGAACAAGATCCTCTTAGACTTCAAGAAATAGAAGAACGCCTTACTCAAGCGATGGCGCTTTCCAGAAAACATCAAATTCAACCAGACCAATTAGCTGCACATCACCAAGCATTAAAACAAGCGCTAGACAATATTTGCTCTGACAACGCGCGAATTGACGACTTGGAGCATGAAATTGCAGAAGCTCTACATGCTTATCATATTTCGGCAAGCCAACTCAGTGAAAGTAGAGTACAGTCCGCAGAAAAGTTAAATGAATTGATTACACAGAGTATGCATGAGCTGTCGATGGAGAACGGCCGCTTTGCGATTGAGTTAATCAAAGAGCATGATCGCCGCCCTAATGAATTAGGCATGGACAATATTGATTTTCTCGTCTCAACCAACCCCGGTCAGCCCATGCAACCTCTCGCCAAAGTGGCATCTGGGGGTGAGCTGTCACGTATTAGCCTAGCCATTCAGGTTATTATTGCCAACAAAGTGACAACGCCAACGCTGATATTCGATGAAGTCGACGTCGGCATTTCCGGCCCAACCGCGTCGCAAGTAGGAAAACAGCTGAGATTGCTTGGCAAATCAACACAAGTAATATGTGTTACCCACTTACCTCAAGTGGCATGCAGTGGCCACCAGCAATTCTTTGTCAAAAAAGAAGTAGACAATGCACAAACCTACACATCTATGGTGCCTTTAAACGAGCATCATCGTATCGACGAAATAGCACGGTTATTGGGCGGAGATAGCGTCAGTGAGACAACTCGTGCAAGTGCAAAAGAGTTACTGGTGGTCCAAGGGGCCGCTTAAGAAAATTTGGCCTTGTTACGAGCTTGATACTTAAAAGATTGCAACAGGGCTCCCGATAGCACAGGTGTAACAGGACACGCACGTTGTAAATGCAGGCTCGCTGCGTTGTGCACACAACCGATAGCAAACTGCTTTACAAGCTGCAATTGAGATCCATACTGCAGTGGCGCTTGTTACCCTAATTTGAACACCCTCCTCTCCTACGCTCTTCATTTTTCACTCCAAGAAACGCGAGCTTCGAATTCTCTGATGGTGGTGATTAGTTTAAACTTGATATATCAAGCCCCAACCAGCCAGTAACGGCTGTGTTTACTACGACCTCAATTTAAATTTTAGAAGCCCCACCGCAAAGAAAAAACCCCAACACATTACCTGTACTGGGGTTTGCAACGTAATATAGATTCTCACATCATGTGATGATTTACTCTAAACACCTAAACATCTATATAATCTAGGATCCCTTCTGCGGCATTTCGACCCTCAAATATGGCCGTAACGACCAAATCTGAGCCTCTCACAGCATCACCGCCTGCAAATATTTTCGGATTACTTGTTTGGTGGGTAAATGACCCTTGCTCTGGGGCGACAATGCCACCCCAATGGTTAATTTCAACATCGTAATTGGCAAGCCATGCAAGGTTGTGCGGTTTGAAGCCAAAGGCCAATACAACCGCATCGGCTTCAATAATATGCTCAGAACCTTCCACTTCCTGCGCTCTGCGTCGACCATTACTATCTGGTGCGCCCAGCTCTGTTCTGACCATTTTAACACCACATACATTGCCCTGCGCATTCAGAACAATGCCCTTTGGCTGGACATTAAATTTGAAAATAACCCCTTCTTCCTTGGCATTTTTCACTTCGCGCTTGGAACCTGGCATATTTTCTTCATCCCGGCGATATGCACAGACAACGGAGCTGGCATTTTGGCGCACAGAGGTTCTCACACAGTCCATTGCGGTGTCACCACCGCCTAATACAACCACGCGTTTATCCGTCATGCTGATGTAAGGTTGTTGAGACTCATCATAGCCCATAACTCGGTTAGTATTACCGATCAAGAATGGCAGTGCATCATACACTTGTTTCGCATCTTCGTTCTCCAGCCCACCACGCATATATTGATATGTGCCAACACCAACAAACACCGCATCGTATTGTGCAAGCAGCTCATCCATACTGATATCTTTACCTACTTCTGTGTTCAACTTGAACTCTACGCCCATTTCACTGAACACTTCTCTGCGCTTTTCCATGACTGATTTTTCAAGTTTGAATGATGGAATGCCAAAGGTGAGTAGGCCGCCAATTTCTGGGTTGCGATCATACACAACGGCTTTAACACCATTTCTTACAAGGATATCTGCACAGCCTAGCCCAGCAGGCCCAGCGCCAATAATCGCAACTCTTTTATCCGTCCAAGTTACATAGGACATATCTGGCTTCCACCCTTGGGCAAAAGCAGTGTCGGTAATGTACTTTTCTATGTTACCGATTGTGACCGCACCAAACTCATCACTTAAAGTACATGCCCCTTCACACAATCGGTCTTGTGGGCAAACTCTGCCACACACCTCTGGTAAACTATTTGTTCTGTGCGATAACTCAGCCGCTTCAATGATGCGCCCTGTTCGAATGAGCTTAAGCCACTGAGGGATATAATTATGAACGGGGCATTTCCACTCACAATATGGGTTGCCACAGTCTAAGCATCGATCGGCTTGTGAACCTACCTGTTGCCCAGAAAATGGCTCGTAAATTTCAACAAAAGAGCTCTTTCGTGTTGATATTGGCTTTTTACGCGGATCTACACGTTGAACATCGATAAACTGATATACATTCTCGCTCATGATTCCTCCTTTACTGCGCCTGCACTCTAAGTTCAGCACTACTTCTTGCTCGGTGCCCAAGTAAGCTCTTTACATCACTCGATTTAGGTTTAATTAACCTAAACATTGGAATGTACAAGTCAAAATTCGCCAGAATTTGTTCGGCACGATCGGAACCTGTCAGCTCTAAATGTTCTGCTATCAATCCTCTTAAATGCTCTTGATGAGAAGGTAATGAGTCAAGTGTCAATACCTCAACCAACTCGGGATTGTAACGTTTTCCAATGTCATTTTCTTCGTCAAGCACATAGGCAAAGCCACCAGTCATGCCTGCGCCAAAGTTAACTCCGATGTGTCCAAGAACACACACCACACCACCAGTCATATATTCGCAACCATTGTCTCCAAGTCCCTCGACCACAGCTTGAACACCGGAGTTACGAACGGCAAAACGCTCCCCTACTCTACCCGCTGCGAACAACTTCCCACCAGTTGCACCATATAGACATGTATTACCAGCTATCGTAGCTTGATGAGATTTAAAGCTCGACCCAAGCGGTGGCCTTATTACGAGTTTTCCACCGGCCATCCCCTTTCCAACGTAGTCGTTCGCATCACCGACTAAAGTTAACTCTAACCCGCCGGCGTTCCAAACGCCAAATGACTGCCCGGCCGTACCATGCAACTCAATTGAAATTGGGTCAGCCGCCATGCCTTGGTTGCCGTACTTACCGGCAATGTAGCCAGATAACATCGCCCCCACAGAGCGATCCGTATTTTTTATCCTGCTCACTAGCGAAGTGCCAGACTTCTCATCAATCGCCTGCTGCGCTTTTACCAATAAGGATTCATTTAGTTCACCACAGTAATGAGAGGTATTTTCCGCGCTACAGTACAACGTCTCATTTGTTGGGTTATTTGGCTTGGCCAAAATGGGACTTAGGTCTAACTGACGCTGCTTATCACTATTTCCTTCCAAGGCTTCTAGTAACTCCGTGCGACCAATTAGATCTGTCAGTTTGGCCACCCCTAATGACGCCATAATTTCTCTTGCTTCTTGCGCAATGAACTTAAAATAGTTCATTGCCATTTCGGGCAAGCCATGAAAATGCTTTTGCCTGAGCGTATCGTCTTGCGTTGCAACGCCAGTCGCACAATTATTTAGGTGACAAATTCTGAGATACTTACACCCTAATGCCACCATAGGACCGGTACCAAACCCAAAGCTCTCTGCGCCTAAGATGGCTGCTTTGATGATGTCCAACCCGGTCTTTAAGCCACCATCGGTTTGCAGTCTAATACGATGCCTCAATCCATTTTCAACAAGCGCTTGCTGGGTTTCCGCCAAACCTAATTCCCAAGGACAACCGGCATACTTCACTGACGTGAGTGGACTAGCCCCTGTACCGCCATCGTACCCAGCAATTGTGATCAGATCTGCGTAGGCTTTTGCAACACCTGTCGCAATAGTCCCAACACCTGGTTCAGAAACCAGCTTAACTGAGATCATCGCAGATGGATTTACTTGCTTGAGGTCGAATATCAACTGCGCGAGATCCTCAATCGAATAAATATCGTGATGTGGCGGTGGTGAAATCAGTGTCACACCGGGTACTGAATAGCGTAATTTGGCAATATAAGGCGTGACTTTCTCGCCTGGCAACTGCCCACCTTCGCCAGGTTTTGCACCCTGTGCGACTTTAATTTGAATAACATCAGCGCTTTGCAGGTAGTGCGGTGTAACGCCAAACCGACCCGAAGCAACTTGCTTGATCCGCGAGTTACGCTCGTTACCAAAGCGTGCTTTATCCTCGCCTCCCTCTCCTGAATTAGAGTATCCACCCAAACGGTTCATTGCAATTGCCAGTGCTTCATGGGCTTCTGGCGACAAGGCACCAATACTCATAGCAGCGGAATCAAAGCGTTTGTAAAGCTCTGTTGCTGGCTCAACGTCATCAACCGATATACCTGACTCAGGCAGCTTAAGTTGCATTAAATCTCTTAAGTTTGTCACTGGGCGGTTATTGACTATCTCAGCATATTTAAGATAATCCTCGTAATTACCCGATTTTACGGCCACCTGAAGAGACTGAACGACATCAGGGTTATAGGCGTGATATTCGCCACCATGGACATATTTTAGCAGTCCACCATGACTTAGCAGTTTGCGCTTACTATAGGCTAATTTGTGAAGAAGCTTGGTTTCGGATTCAAAATTGTCAAAGCCAGCTCCTTTAATTCGACTCACAACCCCTTTAAAACACAAATCAACCACGTCATCGCCAAGTCCGACTGCCTCAAAGAGCATCGAGCAACGATAAGATGCAATCGTACTGATCCCCATTTTGGACATAATCTTGTACAAACCTTTATTAATCGCATTGCGATATGCTAGCGTGACATCACGATAGGACTTTTTGATCACTCCCTTATCTGCGAGCGAGACCAACGTCTCATATGCTAAATAGGGATAAATCGCCGTTGCGCCAAAGCCTAATAAAACCGCAAATTGATGTGGGTCACGCGCACTGCCCGTTTCAACAATAATATTTGAATCGCAACGTAAGTTATTATTTACTAACCTTTGTTGCACGGCACCAACAGCCATTGCTGCAGGAATAGGGAGCAGATTTTTAGAAATATCTCTGTCACTTAAAAGTATCATTACGCAGCCTTGAGCCGCTTTCTCTTGCGCTTCATCACACACACGGCGAATTGCCTGCGCTAACCCTTCAGACGGGTTATAATTTAAACTCACCACACCCACTTTGTAGTGTTCATCACCTGCAGACTTGAGCTGTTGAACATCTGAAAACGTTAAGATTGGAGAATTAAACTGGAGCCGTTTAGCATGGCCTGTTGTTTCATTAAACACGTTTTGTTCACGGCCAATACATGTGGCGAGAGACATGACATGGTTTTCTCTCAGCGGATCGATGGGCGGATTAGTTACCTGAGCAAACTTTTGTCTAAAATAATCATAGAGCGCGCGCGCGCCCTGTGAGAGTACAGCAAATGGTGTATCATCTCCCATTGAGCCTGTAGCCTCTTGGCCATTCGCCCCCATGACACTAATTACCTGTTCGACTTCTTCGTTACTATAGCCAAATTGCTTTTGATATGTCAGTAGTACTTCATCGTTAAAATCTCGCTGACCTGCATCTTTTTCATCAAGTTCCTCGAAGGGCGTCAGCTGCTGAACATTTTGCTCAAGCCAAGCGCGATAAGGATGCCTTGCTTTAAGATCTTGGTCAATTTCTGATGATTGCCAAATCTTACCGTGTAATGTATCCACAACGAGCAGTTCACCGGGTCCTACTCGGCCCTTCTCTATGACTTCATCGGCTTGATAATCCCAAATCCCGACTTCAGACGCGACAGTAATAAACCCATCCTGCGTCACAACATAGCGAGCGGGTCTTAAGCCATTTCTGTCTAAGTTACACGCAGCAAATCGACCGTCTGACATTACAATGCCAGCGGGGCCATCCCAAGGCTCCATATGCATCGAATTGAAGTCATAAAACGCGCGAAGATCATCATCCATAGCACGATTTTTTTGCCATGCCGGTGGTACAAGCATGCGCATCGCTCTAAAAATGTCCATCCCACCAGCGAGAAACAGCTCAAGAATATTATCAAGGCTGGATGAGTCAGACCCAGACTCGTTTACAAACGGGGCCGCTGCTTGAAGGTCAGGTAATAACGGTGAAGAAAATTTGTAGGCGCGTGCGCTTGCCCACTGCCTGTTACCCATAATCGTGTTTATTTCGCCATTGTGAGCGAGATAACGGAATGGTTGGGCTAATGGCCATTTAGGCTGGGTATTGGTTGAAAATCTTTGATGAAAGACACATATCGCACTGGTCATTCTTAAATCTGCCAAATCTTCATAAAAATTCGGCAGATCGGCTGGCATCATTAAACCTTTATACACAGTTACCAAGCCAGACAGACTAGAGATATAAAACTGGTCATCGTTTTTAATTCGTTTTTCGATACGGCGCCTTGCAATGTACAGACGACGTTCTAAATCTTTTGGACGCCACCCCTCAGGTGCGCTGACAAAAACCTGCTCAAATTGTGGCAATTGCGCTTTGGCTATTGGTCCAAGCATTGATGGCTGTGTCGGCACGACTCGCCACCCCACAATAGACAGTGTTTCTTTTTCTAATTCTTCATTAATAACCGTTTTTGCAATGCTTGCAAGTGTTGGGTCTGAGTTCAAAAACACCATACCAACCGCGTAGTTTTTACCTAAATGCCAATCATTTTCTGCTGCGATTGCTCGAAAGAAACTGTCCGGCTTTTGAAGTAATAAACCACACCCATCACCAGTTTTCCCATCGGCTGCGATTCCACCTCTGTGCTGCATGCGATCAAGACCCGTGATCGCGGTACGAATTAATTTGTGACTTGCTTGGCCTTGCGCATGTGCAATTAGGCCAAACCCACAGTTATCTTTTTCTAATGCCGAGTCATATAACATAGACCCCTCCCCTTGCTACAACTGCCAGCTAAAATGACTTCGACGATTTACTGGCAGATATTCAAAATTAGCGCTGAATTAAAATTGAGTCAACAAAAAGAAGAATAAATATTCACTCTCTTGAATATTTTTCAACGACCCTATTTTGTAACCAAAATTTAATAAGTCGCAATATTACAGGATAAAATGACATTTAAAACACAATGACACCGGTATCAAATGTTAAATCATTCATAACAAACGAAAAACACATAACAGTTTACGTAAACGTAAACATGCAAAACAATGAATAACTATTCACAATGGTAATATTTGACATTTTTTCTAGTCATATAGGGAAAAGCTATGTTTGTGCGATGGTAAGAATACGCAAGGATGAAATTGAATTTCGGGCAATCGGTCACAATGCGACCAAGCGGAAGGCATAAAAAAACCCGAGCAATTAGCCCGGGTTTAAATCACACGAATAGTGCGTAAGTTTATTCTGCTGCTTCTTTGTATTTAGCCGCAGTTTCTGTGATGAGTGGCTGTAATTCGCCTTTTTGGAACATTTCTATGATGATATCACAACCACCAATAAGTTCCCCTTCAACCCAAAGTTGAGGAAAAGTTGGCCAGTTAGCATAATGAGGCAGCTCAGCACGGATATCTGGGTTTAACAGAATATCTACATAAGCAAACTGCTCACCGCATGCCATAAGGGCCTGTGAAGCTTGAGAAGAAAAACCACAGTTTGGTAACTTTGGAGAGCCCTTCATATATAGAAGAATCGGGTTTTCTGCAATTTGCTGTTTAATCTTTTCAATGGTTTCCATATATACCTCAAATGACGATATTATCAGTTCACATACACTCTGACCTGATTAAAAATAGTGCATATGAATCATTCAGACTACAAGTCTTAGCTACGCCCATTGCTGTTTGCTAAAACTTGAGTAAAATACTCAGGAATTATAATATCACTATACACAACCAAAACGTACCGAAATGTGCCCGTAGCAAGGCAACTTTTTAACAGTTTTGGGAATTCAACAAAAAATGGAGATTAAAATGGCTTTCGAACTACCGTCACTTCCTTACGCTATTGATGCACTTGAGCCGCATATTTCTAAAGAAACTTTAGAATTTCATCACGGCAAACACCACAACACTTATGTTGTTAAGCTTAACGGCCTAGTAGAAGGCACAGACTTCGCTAACAAAACATTGGATGAAGTGGTCCTTAGCTCTGAAGGCGGCATTTTCAATAATGCAGCGCAAATTTGGAACCACACTTTCTACTGGCATAGCCTTTCACCAAATGGTGGTGGTGAAGCGCAAGGTAAGGTTGCAGAATTAATCAACGCGAAATGGGGCTCATTCGCGGCATTCCAAGAAGCGTTTAATGACAAAGCTGTAAACAACTTCGGTTCAAGCTGGACTTGGTTAGTTCAACTTGCTGATGGTTCTTTAGACATTGTTAACACATCAAATGCTGCTACGCCTTTCACTGAAGAAGGTGTAACACCAATTTTAACAGTAGACCTTTGGGAACATGCTTACTATATCGATTACCGCAATGTTCGTCCTGAGTACCTAAAAGGCTTCTGGTCACTAGTTAACTGGGATTTCGCAAACGAAAATCTAGCTTAAATACAACGGTATAACTGTACCAATTTAAGCAATAAATAAGGCGCAATCGCGCCTTTTTTTGTCCTCGTCAAAATTCGCTATCACATTAAATTCTCATATTTTTTAAGCAAATATCCAATAACACGACTAAGCTTTAATTAAGCCTTGCATTTTAACCCCAGCTTTTTTTTAAACAGGTTATTGGAGTTTGATATGACTATATTTGAGCATTACCAATCCCGATACGAAGCAGCTAAAGAAGAAGAATTCACAATCGCTGAGTTTCTCGAAATTTGTAAAGAGGATAAGGCAGCTTATGCCAGTGCGCCTGAAAGATTGCTCATGGCCATCGGCGAGCCAGAGATGATAGACACTTCTACCGACGCTAGATTAAGCCGGCTCTTTTCGAATCGGGTTATCGCACGTTACCCAGCATTTCAAGAGTTTTATGGCATGGAGGATGCCATTGAGCAAATCGTTTCTTACTTGAAGCATGCAGCTCAAGGGCTAGAGGAATGTAAACAAGTCCTCTACTTACTTGGACCTGTCGGTGGTGGTAAGTCATCGATTGCAGAAAAACTCAAGTACTTGATGCAACAAGTGCCTGTATATGCGATTAAAGACTCGCCCGTCAATGATCACCCCCTCAGTCTTTTTAATGCGCAAGAAGATGGCGAATTGCTTGAAAAAGAGTTCGGTATTTCAAAGCGCTATTTGAAAACCGTGATGTCTCCATGGGCGACAAAACGCCTCCATGAATACAACGGCGACATCAGTAAGTTTAAAGTTGTCAAGCGCTACCCGTCTATTCTTGACCAAGTGGCAATTGCTAAAACAGAGCCCGGAGATGAAAATAACCAAGATATTTCAGCACTAGTAGGCAAGGTAGATATCAGAAAACTAGAACATTTTGCGCAAAATGATCCTGATGCTTACGCGTATTCTGGCGCTTTATGCCTTGCCAACCAAGGTTTAATGGAATTTGTTGAAATGTTTAAAGCGCCCATCAAAGTGCTACACCCCCTGCTAACAGCAACACAAGAGGGCAATTACAATGGCACCGAAGGCATTTCAGCTTTGCCGTTTAACGGCATCATACTTGCTCACTCTAACGAATCTGAATGGCAAACATTCAAAAACAATAAAAACAATGAAGCATTTTTAGACCGCGTCTTTATTGTGAAAGTACCTTATTGTTTGCGGGTGTCTGAAGAAGTCAAAATCTACAAGAAACTGCTCGAAAATAGTGAGCTTAAAAATGCACAATGCGCACCAGGCACTTTGGAAACGCTGGCTAAGTTTTCATCATTATCAAGAATTAAAGAACCCGAAAACTCAAGTATTTACTCCAAAATGCGGGTGTATGATGGTGAAAGTTTAAAAGACACCGATCCCAAAGCAAAATCTTATCAAGAGTACCGAGATTATGCTGGAGTAGATGAAGGCATGAACGGTTTGTCGACACGCTTTGCATTTAAAATTTTGTCGCGTGTTTTTAACTTTGACCACGTTGAAGTCGCTGCAAACCCCGTGCATTTATTCTATGTGCTTGAACAGCAAATTGAGCGCGAACAGTTTAGTGCAGAAGTACAAGAGCGCTACTTGAGTCATTTAAAAGGCTACTTAATTCCGCAATATGTTGAATTTATCGGTAAAGAGCTACAAACCGCTTATTTAGAGTCCTATTCAGAATATGGGCAAAATATTTTTGACCGTTATGTAACCTATGCTGATTTTTGGATTCAAGATCAGGAATATAGAGACCCTGACACAGGCCAGCTTTTCGATAGATCAGCACTGAATGCAGAACTTGAGAAAATTGAGAAGCCCGCGGGCATTTCAAACCCCAAAGACTTCAGAAATGAAATTGTGAACTTCGTTCTGCGGGCACGCGCCCACCATAATGGTGATAACCCGGTTTGGACAAGCTATGAGAAGCTGAGAACAGTTATTGAAAAGAAAATGTTCTCAAATACCGAAGACTTACTACCCGTAATCTCATTTAATGCCAAAACTTCAGCAGAAGATCAGAAAAAGCACGAGGACTTTGTCAATCGAATGATGGAAAAAGGATATACCCAGAAGCAGGTTCGGTTACTTTCTGAGTGGTATTTGAGAGTGAGAAAGTCACAGTAATCTTAGCGATTGGAGGATGGTCTATGGCACATTTCATCGATCGAAGATTGAATGGGAAAAACAAAAGTACGCCGAATAGACAAAGGTTTATTCGGCGCTACAAAAAACAAATAAAAGAAGCAGTTTCAGACGCGATAAATAAAAGAAGCGTCACCGATATCAGTAGTGGAGAGAGTATTTCTATTCCACAAAAAGATATCAGTGAACCTGTGTTCCACCAAGGAAAAGGCGGCAACAGACATCATATCCATCCCGGTAACGACCAGTTCACAACGGGGGATAAAATTCAAAGGCCCCCCTCTGGACAAGGTGGTGGGGCAGGTGAAGGGAATGCGAGCGATCAAGGTGAGGGACAAGATGACTTTGTCTTTTCGATATCAAAAGATGAATATCTTGACTTACTATTCGAGGACCTTGAATTACCTAATTTGCAAAAAAGTCAGCTCGATAAACTCGTACAAATGAAAACCCATCGAGCTGGGTTTTGTAATGATGGTATGCCAAGTAATCTGGATATAGTACGCTCGCTGAAAGGGTCTATTGCTCGGAGAATAGCAATGACCGCAGGTAAAAGATCCAAACTCAAAGAGCTTGAACAGGAGTTAGCTGAGCTGCTGGCGGAGCCTGTGCCGCCTCAACAAAAGATACAAAAACTTGAGGAAGAGATCGACACACTTAAGAAGCGTATCGCGGCCGTACCTTTTATTGATAATTATGATTTACGCTTTAGAAATTATGAAAAAAGGCCACATCCCACCAGCAAAGCGGTGATGTTTTGTTTGATGGATGTCTCTGGTTCAATGGATCAGGCCACTAAAGATATGGCCAAACGCTTTTATATACTTCTCTATCAATTTTTAACTCGCACTTATAAAGATATTGAAGTGGTGTATATCCGCCATCATACACAGGCAAAAGAGGTCGATGAGCAAGAGTTTTTTTACTCGCAAGAAACCGGTGGGACCATCGTGTCTAGCGCCTTAAAGCTAATGGATGAAATCGTTGCGGAGCGCTATTCACAGGGTGATTGGAACATATACGCTGCTCAAGCATCAGATGGTGACAATTGGGCAGATGATTCACCACACTGTACGGATATATTGGCTAACAAGCTATTGAAGGTGGTCAGGTATTACGCCTACATAGAAATTACAACAAGAGCTCACCAAAGTTTATGGCGCGAATATCAAGGCCTATCTGCAGCTTATAGTAATTTTGCTATGCAGCACATACGCTCGGTTGAAGATATTTATCCAATCTTCAGAGAATTGTTTAAGAAAAACCGCCAAAAGCAGCAAGGTGCAGCATAATCAGAGGGGAAGCGCAAATGACCTATAACCCTTTAAATGACGGTCCTGACTGGACATTTGAACGACTTGAAATGTATCAAGCCGAGATTGCACGCGTTGCCGAACACTATCGACTTGATACTTATCCAAATCAAATCGAGGTAATAACCGCAGAACAAATGATGGATGCATACTCGAGTGTCGGCATGCCGATCGGCTATGCACACTGGTCCTATGGCAAAAAGTTTATCCAAACGGAGCAAAATTATAAACGCGGACAAATGGGGTTGGCATACGAAATCGTCATTAACTCAGATCCTTGTATCGCGTACCTAATGGAAGAGAATACGCTGCCCATGCAAGCACTGGTTATGGCCCATGCCTGCTACGGACATAACTCTTTTTTCAAAGGCAATTATCTGTTTAAAACCTGGACCGACGCATCCTCTATTATCGATTATCTCGTCTTTGCAAAAAATTATGTCGCACAATGTGAAGAAAAGTATGGGATTGAAGAAGTTGAGAACTTACTGGATTCTTGCCATGCGCTTATGAACTATGGTGTGGACCGCTATAAAAGACCACAGCAAATCTCACTATTCGAAGAGCAGAAAAGACAAAAAGAGCGAGAGGATTATCTGCAATCACAAGTCAATGAATTATGGAAAACGATACCCACAAACAAACAAGAAGACATAGAAAATCTACCCAAATTCCCTTCTGAACCACAAGAGAACATACTTTACTTCATTGAAAAGAATGCGCCCTTACTCGAATCCTGGCAGAGAGAGATAATACGTATTGTGAGAAAAATATCACAATATTTTTATCCTCAACGACAAACGCAGGTAATGAACGAAGGCTGGGCAACTTTTTGGCACTACACCATCCTTAATCATCTATACGATGAGGGTAAACTCAGTGATGCATTTATGCTCGAGTTCCTCCAAAGTCATACCAATGTCGTTTACCAACCCCCCTACAACAGTAAGTTTTATTCAGGTATTAATCCTTACGCACTGGGGTTTAATATGATGGTAGACATTAGACGGATATGTGAAAGTCCAACTGAGGAAGATAAATATTGGTTTCCCGAATTTGCAGGAAAAGATTGGCTAGATACCCTGCATTTTGCAATGGAGAACTTTAAAGATGAGAGCTTTGTCAGTCAATTTCTGTCGCCTAAAATCATCAGAGATTTTAAACTTTTCACCATCTTAGATAAAGAATCGTCCTCTCACCTAGAGGTCAGTGCCATTCATGATGAAACTGGTTATTTAAAGGTGAGAAATAGCCTATCAGCACACTATAACCTAAGTAACAATGAGCCCAATATCCAAGTGTACAATGTGGATGTCAGAGGTGACCGTTCATTAACATTGAGATACGTGCCTCAAGATAAAATTCCGTTAGCTGAGTCAAAGATTGAAGTCTTAAAGCACTTATATAGGCTTTGGGGGTTTGAAGTGCGATTGGAGCAACTCGAAGACGACGGTACGATTACTCTATTAGGGCAATGTCCACTAACTCCTTCTGAAGAAGAAACATAAAACGAGAAGAGCCTGAAGACTTCACTTCAGGCTCTTTCAATTTAAACCATAAAAATCATATTGTCTGTTAGGTCGGGAACTTTAACAAGCGCGGTACCTTTGGGGTCACCTTCATTGAGACATAGAAGGGTCATAGATAGTCACTTTATTTCTGCCATTTTCTTTCGAGTGGTAAAGGGCTGCATCCGCCGCTTCTATCCATTGTTCGTGTTTATTAAATGACTCATCATAACTGGCAATACCAAGGCTGACCGTCAATTTAATTTCTTTTTTGTCATAATAAATCACTGAATTTTCAATCATGCAGCGTAACCTTTCAGCGAATATCATGGCACCTTCAGCGTCAGTATCGACCAAAGTAACAGCAAATTCTTCACCACCATAACGACCCGCAATATCGGTTTCTCGCAATGTCTTTTTTAACAAGTCAGATAGATGCCTAATTGCTTCATCACCACCGCTATGCCCATACTCATCATTGATACGCTTAAAAAAATCAATATCAAACATGAGTAAAGTGCTACAGCCATGATTGCGCTTTAGTCTTTTAAACTCTTTTCTTAAAGATTCTTCCCAAAATCCCCTATTTGACAATTTGGTCAGTGCATCTGTGCGGCTCATTTCTTCTAATGTCTTGTTTGCTTTTTCGAGCTCAAGCTTATTCATTGCTTCATCAGTCACATCGTACAGAATTACACAGATATGACCGACTTCCCCAGTCACTGTTGTCAACGGAATGAAGGTTGCGTTCTGATACATATACTCCGCTTTACCAGTGATGGGCCGGTAGTTTTTGAAACGGAATATATATGGCTGCTGTTCCCAGATGGTAAACGAGCGATTTTTTAGCACAAAGACGGGCTCTGCTTTTCCTCGAAACCACGATTCGTCAATGCCAGGAAACAGATCAAAAACATCTTTATCCTTCACAGCACTGGGCAGCAGACCAGAATGATTTTCCATAAAACCATTCCAAATACACACCCTATAGTCTCTATCTAGTACAACCAGACCAACATCTACGGTGTTAAACATATCCATCAGCCAATGGATTTCATTCATATCAAAATCAGAAGCAGGCATAATTCTAGTCGTCTAATAGGTAAGCAACTTTATATTTCAGCGTTTTCAAAGAATCCTCTGTAAACAACAGCATCAAGTCGCAGTTAATATTATGGTGTTCTATTCCATAGCTAATTTCAATTGCCAGTGTTCTTTGCCATCTGGATTTGTTTGCTTTCACGAGCTCTGATACTTCGCAATGCTGACCCAACACCACTGGATGCCCCTGACTAAATGGCATATCTAATTGACGTGACAACCCAGTGAGAATAGCACCTATCAAAATGTTACTCACATCCATCAGGAGCTCTAACTCAACTTTTTGGTTCAGCTCCCCCTGATACTTCATTAAGGACGCTATTTCCTTGAAGCTAGAATCATTGAGTAGCAGTAAGGCCTCACCCGACACGCCACCACCAATAAACCCTTGGCAAACCCCTGAGGTCGTCGCGTTCGCGTCAATTGCTTGCAATGCCATATGCAGTTCATTGACTTCAAGGACATTCACATTGGGAATGGGTAGTTCAACGAACACGTTTAATAACCTAGCCAGTAAATCACCAGCTTGACCCATCGCAACGTTAGCGATTTCTTGATAAATATCTCTTATCTCTGGCTCTAATTGCTCGCCAAGCTTATGAACCAAATTAGCGCGTATCGCTTTATCTTTGATACCATGGTGAGTAATGATTTCTTCAAGCTTTTGTGCGTCGCAGGGTTTACGTATGAAATCTATCGCTCCCAGCTCCATCACACGTTGATGAGCACTCGGTTGGATATCCCCGGACACGACTACAGTTAACACGTTCAAGCCTTGATCTTGGATAGCTTGCAATACGCCATATCCATCCAAGTGCGGCATGTTGAGATCAAGAAACAAAATTTCTGGGGAAATTTCTTTGATTTTTTCTATACAATCCAATCCATGCTCTGCAAACTCAACTTTTATATCCCAGTCATCAGGCAAAGAGCGGGCTAACTGCCTGCGTGCAAGTTTAGAATCATCGCATATTAGGATGGGTGTTGACATAAAAGCTCTCTATTACTTGGACGAATTTTACCCAAGAATTCTAATTATAGTTATTACACAGCAGCGTTATGAATAAATATGTTAATCAATGCATGACCAATTTACAATCCAAAATACTGCCAAAGCTTGGTTATATAAAATCAGTATAATACACTGTCGTGAAATGCGAAAAATTTAAAAAGGAATACGTTATGCGTAGAGTCTCTTTTTTAGCGACAATATTATTTGCTTCAAGCTGTTTTTCGGTTGCTGCTCAGCAACCTGAAAACCATGTAGATCAAGGTAAAGTCACCGCGGGTGGGAAACCTGTCACGTTGCTGGGCACAGGTGTAAAAGTTGGGGATAAAGCCCCTAACTTTAAAGTAGTGAATGCAGATTTCACCCCGGTATCCTTGTCTCAATATGAAGGTAAAGCCGTCTTGATCAGTGTAGTGCCTAGCTTAGATACTGGCATCTGTAGTCTTCAAACTAAATATTTTAATGAGAAAGTTGCAACGGATTTCCCTAACGTCGTTATGCTCACCATTAGTACTGACTTACCATTTGCTCAAAAGCGATTTTGTAAGCAAGAAGGCGTTGATAAGGTTCAAACCCTCTCAGACTCTGTATGGCGTGATTTTGGGCAACAATATGGTTTAATTATCAAAGATATGGGGCTGTTAAGTCGCGCCGTTTTTGTGTTAGATAAATCACATAAAATCCAATATAAACAACTTGTTAGTAATTTAGCAACTGAGCCGGACTATCAAACCGCGATAGAATCATTAAAAGCGCTTTAAAATGAAAAAAGCCAGCATATGCTGGCTTTTCAACTTGGTGCAGATTATTTACTTAAATCAAGCATCAGCTTATTCAAACGTGTAACGAAGCCCACAGGGTCTTTCAAGCTACCTCGTTCTGCTAACAATGCTTGGTCCAACAATACTTCTGACCATTGAGTGAACTTGTCTTCATCCTGCTCATCATTTAAATGCTTCACTAATTGATGCTCTGGGTTTAACTCAAAAATTGGCTTACTTTCAGGTGCTGATTGACCGATTGATTCCATCAGTTTTTGCATTTGTGAGCTCATATCATGATCATCAACAACCACACAAGCTGGAGAATCAGTAAGTCGGTGTGTAAAACGCACTTCCTTCACTTTATCACCTAACGATTCAGTAATACGCTCGACTAGCCCTGCAACTTCTTTTTCGCTCTCTTCTTGCGCTTTTTTCGATTCTTCATCATCTAAATCGCCAAGGTCTAAATCGCCGCGCGTAATCGACTGGAACTGCTTGCCATCAAACTCATTTAAATGACCCATCATCCATTCATCAACACGATCTGACATAAGTAAAACTTCAATGCCTTTCTTACGGAAGATTTCCAAGTGCGGTGAACTCTTCGCTGTTGCAAAGCTATCAGCGACAACATAGTAAATCTTATCTTGGCCTTCTTGCATACGCTCTACATATTGCGCTAAAGACACGTTTTGCGTGCTTTCATCCGTATTTGTTGAGCTAAAGCGTAACAGCTTGGCGATGGCTTCTTTATTCGCTGCATCTTCTGCAGGACCTTCTTTAATCACTTGGCCAAACTCATCCCAGAATACTTGATATTCTTCCGGTTTATTCTTGCCCATACGGTCTAACATCTTCAAGACGCGTGAAGTACAGCCTTTACGGATAGCTTGGGTTATTTTATTGTCCTGCAAAATCTCGCGAGATACGTTTAATGGGAGATCATTGGAGTCTAATAACCCCTTAACAAAGCGCAAATAACTTGGCATGAATTGTTCCGCATCATCCATAATAAAGACGCGCTGAACATACAGTTTCAGGCCAGTCTGGCGATCGCGATTCCACATATCGAAGGGCGCTTTTTTAGGGATATACAATAAGCTGGTGTATTCCGTTTTACCTTCAACCTTATTGTGTGCCCAAGTTAGTGGCTCTTCCCAATCATGGCCAACATGTTTGTAGAACTCTTTGTATTCATCTTCAGAGATTTCCGATTTGTCACGCGTCCACAAAGCCGTTGCACGGTTAATCGCTTCCCATTCGCCTGGCTGAGCTTCAATTTTTTCGCCATCAGGGCCTTCTGATTCAGGCACAGGCGCTTTAAACATTTCAACTGGGATAGAAATGTGATCTGAGTATTTAGTAATGATAGAGCGAAGACGGAATTCATCTAAAAATTCCGCCTCATCTTCACGCAAGTGAAGTACGATCTCTGTACCGCGCTCAGCTTTTTCAATATCTGCAAGCGAGTATTCGCCCTCACCTTTAGATTGCCATTCGACAGCAGCTGTATCACCCGCTTTTCTTGTACGTACCGTCACCTCATCAGCAACGATGAAAGCAGAATAGAAACCAACACCAAACTGACCGATAAGCTGAGAATCTTTAGCCTGATCACCCGTTAGGTTTTGGAAAAACTCAGCAGTACCAGATTTAGCAATCGTTCCTAGTGAGTTAATTACTTCCTCACGAGACATACCAATACCATTGTCAGAAATAGTGACCGTTTTGGCATCTTTGTCAGCGCTAACACGTACTTTTAATTCAGCGTCACCCTCATATAGGTCACCATTTTGCAGAGCCAAGTAACGTAATTTGTCAGCGGCATCAGATGCATTTGAGACAAGCTCACGAAGAAAAATCTCTTTGTTAGAATACAAAGAGTGAATCATGAGGTTGAGCAGTTTACCTACATCTGTTCCAAACTGATGGTTTTCTTTATTTTTAATATCAGACATTCGATATACCCTAATCGTTATAGCGCGCTAAAAGCGACGCAGTTATTCTGTTCGTAACGTTATGGTTAGGTATATTGTGATGTGAAAAGCATTTTCAAGGGGAAAAATAAAATTTTTTGTATAGAACGTTGCACGAACCAAGAATAGCACCCTGAGGAAGAAAAAATAGTTCTTCCCGTACTGTACTCTTTAAAATTCAGTGCAGTACGGCGGCGCGCCTAACAGAGTCAGGGTTGTTATGCTGATTTACGTTCCACAAAGGCGATATCAGAAGCATCGCTTTGTTCAAGAAGCATAAGAAAATTTGGCTTGCCGAATAACATCATGACATCGAGCAGTTGAGACGCTGATAATTCGGTCTTCCCAGACTCCCAATTTGAAATGGTTGCCTGATCAACTGGGGTAACTAAGCTTTTACCCAGTTGAGCTTGCGTTAAATTCATATCTTGACGCAGCCTCCTTATCGTCATTTGAATATAACGTTTAGCATCTTGTGTTTGCGCTTTACGCGAACGTTCATTTCTAGAGATTACACTCATAACATATCCATATCTATTTTCAGCATTCCACTAACATCAAGCAATAAGATTTAACTAGTTAACCCAGTTAAAACAACTTAAGGTCAGAAAAAATGATTAAATTAACCCCAACCCAATTAGACAACTCGATTCATTTAAGGTAGTCTATCTGGGTCAACTGAGTAAATAATTGATCGGATTGGGTTATATGTCAACAACTTTTGCAACAAGATTGAAACAACTAAGGGTTTCCTTAGAAGAGTCACAGATTAGTTTTTCTGAAATTTTAGACATTCCTACCGCCTCCTATCGCAAATATGAAAAGGGAGAGAGGGAGCCTACTTTATCAGTCATTGAAAAGTTTTTTTCACACCCGTTGACCGAAGCACATGCATGCTGGTTAATTACAGGTCAAGAAAGACCCAATGCGACCACTTCAACCCAATCCAACCAGACCACAAATGTACCCCAATCGTACGACAAAGACTTTGAATCTCAGTTTCTCAAGGCAGCAAAGGAGAGCTTACTGTTCATTTGCCACTTAGGCTGGTTTAAACGAGGAAAAGAGGTCAACTTCGAAAACTGTGGCAAGATTCTATTAAGGGATTTACAACCGTTTTTAGACAAGCGCGGAATTAACCCAGCAAATAAAGTGGGTTAAAGTCATTTTAGTCACTTAAAACCCATGTAGTCGCGTCTTTACACCATTATTGCCGCCTCCCTATCGCAAAGTTACTCGCAAGTAATAATGTCAGCGATAGGGGTCAGTATTTCCTTGTTATACACACGACATAATTTGCGCATCATCAGCTTATGGGTATCTGCATACCTAAATTTTATTGATCAGAGGGAAGTGGTAGGGTGTCATTAACAGGACATATACAATGTGATGAGCGTGCTAAAAGCGAGTTTCTGATGCACTTTTAAGACATATAACATCTTGCATTACACGTGCACCAAGGCAATTACTTCACGACTTTTAGAGAAGGCTTTGACTCCGAAGGTTGTTGTGAGTGATAGTTAAACTCTTTAGAGTCATCACGGAAATCTTCTACCCGTTTAAATGCCATTTGCACACCATCATGCTTTACCATATCGTTTTCATTTTCCAAAGCCTCACCCAAGTCCATGACAATCTCGTAGGCCTTGTTGTACAACTCATCAGGTACTTCCGTTTCTTCTTTGCCTTTCACCAAAAAAGAACGCAATTTCTTTTCGGCATTGGTCAACTCATGACCATTGATTACGATTGCTAATAAGAAACAAATCACTAAACAATATATCAATAATAAAACAACTAGTAACGGCACGTCAGCTCTCCTTAGCAAACTTATGTATCATGAAGATTTTAAAGGGGTACTTTGCAACCAAAATAAACTGCATAATGGTGAGGGTCAAAATCGAAACCTGATAAAAAGGTCTCAGTACCTCAATATCCAAATAACCATCCAATATCAATTGAACGGTTTTGATTACCATAGCGATAAATTGAAAATAACAACAATACCTCGCAACTGGCGAGAACGTGCATCCCCGCACCGCATGTAGCAGAGTGAGCGTGATTATAATGGAGGCAGAGGAACAGGCAGCTATAAAATAATATATTTGCCTCAATGCCATTTTCTCAATTGGCAATGTTGCTATGTAATCTAGTAGCTGTTGAAACAGCATGTAAAATACTAGCGTCACCAAGGCGGCTAAAAAACATGAATGGAGCTCATGGTCTGCCCGTGTTTTTAGGCTACCACTACGACCAAAAAGTAAACTGAATCGATACTGTTTAAAATAGTAAAGCAAATAAACGACAATAGTCAGCATGAGAGCTCTGAGCCCCCAGCTGATTAAGTCTATAAATTCATTCATAAATGCAATGTACGATTGTGCCTACTATGCGTTGCTCGCTGCGGCAGGAGGTAGTTTACCAAAGTCACCACCACCAAATACTTTTGCTAACTCGCTCTCTTTGATTGTCTTAATGTTCTTTTGGGTATTTTTCTCAACTTTCATTTTTAATCCTTAAATTTATTATCAATAACTTCGCAGAGGGTATAGTGCATGAATTTTACAAAAACACTCCTTGTAGGCATAGGTAACACTACTTGACTGCCCACAAACCTCTTTTCTTTTTCCCGACTTGGCAATCTTGTTCAATGTCCTCCACAACGCTATGACTCATTGGTTGTTTTTGACTTCTGAACTCTTCTACGCGTCGAAATACACTTTTCACGCCATCATACTTAACCATGTCGTTGTTGCACTCTAGCACGGTCCCCAAATCATCTACTATTTCATACGCCTTATAGTAATCTTTTTTGGTGATCACCTCTTCGCTATCAGCAGATTCCCTTGCTATTAATTTTTTAACCTTTTTCTCTATATTATTTAGGTTATGACCTTTTACTATCACTGTTAAGCAAATAGTAACAGCCAACACATAAAGCAATATAGCAGCGATAAGCATTGTCACAAAATTTACCTTGTTTGTATCTAGTAACGTAATATATTACAAGTGATTATTGTTGTACCGAGAGCAAAGCAGCAGTAATAGACCTAAGCCTAGATAAGGCGGCTATCCACCTTTTTACTGACAACACAAAATATCAATCGGTAAATATTTCGGCATTAAAATAATATGTTCCTCTAATGAGAATTGCAACCTCTAACTTTACAATTTGTAAACAAAAAAGTGGTGCCTTCATGCTTAATTACGCATGGTCAGCCGAAATAGAAGAATAAAAAGGGAAAGAAATGACAGCCACAAAAAGCGTCACTTTTATCTTCAAAGCGCTTTCCTGCCGGAAAATGCGTGCATCAGAGTCATGCCATCCACTAGGTCTAGTTCTCCACCTACGGGCATTCCATGAGCAATTCGTGAAGCTTTAACATCCAGGTTATTGCAGAGCTCAGCAATATAATGTGCCGTCGCTTCACCTTCGACCGTTGGGTTAGTCGCAAGAATCACTTCCTGGATGTTTCCTTGCTGTAGCTTGGTTTGTAAAATATCGAGCCCTATTTCTTGCGGCCCAATTCCATCAAGTGGAGATAAATGCCCCATTAAGACAAAATACAAACCGGTGTACTGCCCAGTTTGTTCAATAGCTAAAACATCCGTTGGGGATTCAACGACACACAGTAAACCGCTATCTTGTCGCTTAATGCTTTGACAAATATCACAAATAGGAGTTTCAGAAAAAGTACGGCATGACTCACAATGCCCGATACTCTGCATCGCTTGAGTCAAACAGTTTCCCAGTTGCGCTCCACCGTCTCGGTCACGTTCAAGTAGATGAAAAGCTATACGCTGTGCAGACTTAGGTCCAATACCAGGTAAACATCTCAGTGCTTCAACTAAGGCCGCTAATTTAGGTGATAACTGCATATATCCTCAATTTTGGCACAACAATGCCAAATTAAATAACTTGATAAAAAGCGATAATAAGTGATTCAATCTATGATTGAAAGGACTCCGGTGAGTCGGACCGCCAATTGGCTTATTTTTAAACTTTCCTCACAAATTAGGGGCTTTTTCTAAACAGGTAAGATACGCACAGTCCGCTAAAGAAACCAAACCAATGGCCCTCACTACTTGTCTGCTCTGAAAAATCTAGTAAGGTCGCAAAAAAGTTAATATTTGCATAGTAGGTTAGTACGACCAATGCGGTAAAACTCACCACACCGATTAAATTACGTCTAAAAATAGCGATGCCGAGTAAGCACCCATAGTACCCCATGACCACACCCGATGCCCCAATGTGATTGCCACCACCAGCAAACAGCCACACTGCCATACCTGTTAGAATCACTATCAATACAGTTGCTCGTTTAAAGCAACTTTGTTGACTCATTAAATAACCGCTAATGATGAGTCCAATTAAGTTTCCACTCAAATGTGACCATCCGTCATGTATGAATGGCGCGGTAAAAATACCAATCAAGTGCACTTCACTTAACGGGACGATACCAAAGGACTTCACTGGCACACCAGCTAAGTCTAAGATCATAACCAAAATCATCATGACTGAAGCGTATATCAGAAGCACAAAATTGCGCGGGATCAGCATGCTGCTTTTCATATTAAATGGCACCTAACTTACAGACATAAAAAAGCCCGCCATTTGCAGCGGGCTTTTTTATCAAACTCGTCTTAGAACGGCATTTTGAAGCCTGGAGGCATCTGCATACCACCGGTTACTTCAGACATACGCTTTTGCGTCTCTTCACCTACGCGACGAACAGCATCATTAACAGCAGCTGCTAATAGATCTTCGATCATGTCTTTGTCGTCTTCCATCAAGCTTTCATCAATCTCAACTCGACGAACGTTATGGCTACCAAGCATAGTGACTTTAACTAAGCCAGCACCTGCTTCGCCGGTAACTTCTAAGCTTTTAATTTCCTCTTGGGCTTTTTCCATGCGCTCTTGCATTTGCTGAGCTTGCTTCATGATATTGCCCATTCCACCTTTAAACATAGTGTGCTCTCTTACTTCAAAAATTAACTGGCTAAAAGATAAGGTCTATTGTAACGAATTACAATGCCTTTACCGATTTTTCATTTACCGATGCATCAAATTCGGCCACCATTGTTTTAATTACCGGGTCCGAATTTACTGCTTCAACAGCTTCCAAATAACGCTGCTGATCAATATCCTGCTGAATTAAAAATGGGGTTGATTGCACTTGCTCTACAAATTCTAACTGTAAATCAACAGACTCTTTAAGTACTTTCGTAAAAGATTCTTGCAGCTTTTCTCTAAGCATCGGTGAATCAAGATGCTGTTGGCTCAATTCAGTTGTAAGTAAACAGGTATTTGCTTGCTTTTGATACATGGCATGTAATGCGAACTGCCTGACGCGCCCGCTCAACTCCATCTCCTCAATCAGCTTCGCCCAACTGTCTTTTTGATGCGCAAACTTAATCTCACTGATTGGACTTACAAAGTTCTCTGGAATTGGAATCTCAATTTTGTGGTCGTCTTCACTGGGTTGAGATTGCTGAGGAGTCAGTTGCTCTAATAATTCTGGCGCAAGTTTACTCTCATCCTTTTTAAAGCGCTCTGAGATTTCAGGTTTTTTAGTCCTGGGCTTGGGTATTGACGGAGATGGAGCGAGTTCAGCATTGGCTCTGTTATCATGGGATGTAACCGGCCTTTGTTGCGACTGTGATAAACCATTTATCGACGGTGTATCCGCGTTAGATCTAGGCTGTATATTTCGCGTATCAACTGCGCTTGCTGATGGTGCCACATCCGCCTGCTCAGGCTTTTTTGGCGTTTCACTGCCCCCTAATAATTTTCCCGCACCTGAGATCTGCCTATTTTGCAGTATTTTAGCGATGGCTGATTGGGCTTCCCCGTGCTTTTGCGAGTATAACGCTTGAGATCCCTGCGCAGCATCTGACGGGTGCTGAACGGTTTGGTTCATACTCGGGTTGACAGGTGCTTCGTCATTTGGCTGGTAAGTACTTTGCTCATCAAACCCTTGTGCTGTCGCTTGCGCCATAACGTCATTAAACTGCTGCTCTATGGATGGGGCTTGTTCTTGCTGGTTAACACTAGGCTTTGAAGGAGATTGGCTTGGTTGCGATTGCGGTGCCGGCGCTTGCTGTGCAATATGAGGCATAGCCGCATTACGAGATACAGGTTGACTGGGCACTGAGGCATTTTGGCTTTGTTGATAACTGGCCTGAGAAGGCATCGACGAAGTGTGCTGGTTACCTAGTGGTACGTTTGAGGCCATATGGTCCGTTGGCACTTGCGTCTGAGTCTGAGTCTGAGTCTGAGTCTGAGTCTGAGTCTGAGTCTGAGTCTGAGTCTGAGCCTGTGTCTGAGCTTGTGTCTGAGCCTGTGCTTTATTTTGATTATTGTTTAATATATCACGCAAAGCGCCTGCTCTAGACTTGCTCGAGGTTTGTGCACCCGGGGAGCCAGTGGTGACGCCAGCCTGCTGTGACAAATCGGTGCTTTCGAAAGCCAAAAGTCGCAACATGACCATTTCAAAGCCTAGCTTAGCATCTGGCGCCCAGCTTAGATCTTTCTTACCTGTAAGTAACAATTGATAATAAAACTGCGCTGTTTGCGGTGTTATTTGCTCAGCAAGTGTTTTTACCTGTACCTTGTCAAACTGCCCAATATGCGCAGCTTGAGGAACAAGTTGAGTGAGTTGAATAATATGAACAAGAGAAATCAAGTCATCAATCACGCTCGTGAAATTGCCATTTTTGAACGCGATATTCTCGATTTCTGACATCAGTGTGGGGCCATCTTGACACAAGATTGCGCTCATCAATAACATCGCATGAGCACTGTCCATTAGCCCCAGCATTTGCTGTACAGCCTGAACATTGAGTTGGCCATTTGTCTGTGCAATCGCTTGATCTGTGAGACTTAATGCATCTCGCATACTGCCATCTGCAGCTTTAGCGATAATATCAAGTGCTTCTTGTTCAAACTGAAAATTCTCGCTAGGCAATATTTTAGCGAGCTGCTCTACAATTTGACCTTTTGCCATGGCATTGAGGTTAAACTGCAAGCAACGTGACAAAATAGTAATGGGTAGTTTTTGCGGATCTGTTGTCGCCAATAAGAACTTAACATGTTCAGGCGGCTCTTCCAGTGTTTTTAATAACGCATTAAAACTATGCTTGGATAGCATGTGCACTTCATCGATGAGATAAACTTTATAGCGGCCCCGTGTTGGTGCATACTGTACATTGTCCAAAATCTCTCTGGTATCTTCCACTTTTGTCCGAGACGCAGCATCAATCTCAATGAGATCGATAAATTTACCAGATTCAATCTCTTCACAGGTGCCGCACTGACCACAAGGAGTCGATGAAATCCCTTGTTCACAGTTTAAGCTTTTCGCAAAGATCCTAGCAATGGTGGTCTTGCCGACTCCACGCGTGCCGGTAAACAAGTACGCATGATGTAAACGTTGTTCATTTAATGCATTGATCAATGCTTGTTTAACATGCTCTTGGCCCATCATTTCATGAAATGATTGAGGCCGCCACTTTCTTGCTAAGACCTGATAGCTCATCAATACTACTCGCCGTCAAACTCTACTAATTTTAAGATATTCATGCCCAATGCGGCTACACGCTGCTCACCACCTAACTCAGGTAGAGAGATTACAAACGCAGCATCAGTCGCTTTACCACCTAGGCGCTCGACTAACTTAGCGGTCGCTTCAATTGTACCACCTGTAGCTAATAAGTCGTCTACCAATAGTACTTTGTCACCTTGTTCAATGGCATCTTTATGAAGCTCTAACGTATCCTCACCGTATTCTAATTGATAAGACTGGCTCACAACTTCACGAGGTAACTTACCAGGTTTACGAACTGGGATAAATGGAATACCTAATTCTAACGCCAACGGCGCACCGAAAATAAAACCTCGAGACTCTGTGCCGATAATTTTGTCAAAGCCTTGACCTTTATACGCAGAAACAAAAGCGTCTAAAGTCGCTTTGAAAGCAGCAGGGTTTGCAAGCAAAGTCGTGACGTCTCTAAACATGATCCCTTCTTTTGGGTAATTAGGAACTGTTGCAATGCTCTCTTTGATCAAAGAAATATTTTCTTGTGTCATAATGGTTCGTTTTTAGATTTTAAGTCGAAAGAAGATGATTATAACAAGAATGGATCGAGTTGAAACGAGATTGAGTGAATTTCGCGGAAAAAACCAAGTCTAAATCAATAAATGGGCCAAGCTTGCTTAGTTTGTGACCCATCCATACTGCAAGTAAGTAGTGTAACGCTAAAAAGCAGGTTATGCCCCCAAAGTCAGCCACCCTAAAATCGCATTTAAGCAGCCAATTACAACAAAGCAAGCTAAGAATGCGAAAAAATACTTGGCGTTAAATGGATCTTTGCAATCGCTATTTGACATAGGTATCCCCTTAAATTGAAACCTAACCCCTTTTGGATGAGGCAAGGTTAATGCACGACGTGTGAGCCCAATTTTAGTGGAAGTTAAAATGTAGATAAAGGGCGAGCGGTGGATTTATCAACAATAATACCAAGTTCAACAAACTGCTGTAGCGTTTGCTGGGCACCAATTGCCAGTTGTTCCGAGGTAAACTGTGGAACTTGCTCAGAAATAACATGGCTAAGTTCTGTGATACATATGCCAGGCGAACGTGAAATTGCATCCAGTAACATAGTTGTGAGCGGGTTGATGGACATAAATTGAGTTTCATCTTCAAAGTTTCGATATACAACAAAACAATAGGGTCCGCCCTCAGGACTGTCAGGTTGGAAATCTGACTTAATTTGATGGACTGGGTATTCATAGTGAACGCATCGCGCAGTCGATGATAAAAACAATGCTGTATCTAAAACGAGCGCAGCGTGTTTAACCGTTTCACCTTCATCTCGTTCACAGATAGACACGTCAAGCTCCACCCATTCATAATGTGCAAGTTCGAACATAAAGCTTGGGTCGCATGGCTTCTTTGTATAACTATGGGCCAGATATTCAAGAAACTCTCGACTGATCTCTAAAAAGTATGGGCTTTTACAGTCGTGCTCAATAAAAAACTGACGAATGAGTTTCTCCCATGCTTCAGCATGATACAAACTTTTAAGTACTGGGAAACCTGACGCAATAAAGCCTTCAATGTTATTGAAAAACAGCTCCCTATATATTTTCATTCGCCTGTCTTCAATCCCTTCTGGACTAGGTGTATTCTCTGGATCTTTGATATGTGCCACGAAATCAGCTTGAACTTGAGCGAAAGACATTAAGCAATCCCTCTTTGCAACTGATGGCACGCGCTTTGAGCTGTATGTATCTGCTCAACCTCTTCAAGTAATACCGCCATAGGTGGAATATTGAAATCGCGCTCGAGTAAAGTGGGGAAAATACCATGATGCTTATATGCTTTATCGAGTAACTGCCAAACCGGATCACACACATCTGCACCATGTGTGTCTATCAGTAAATCTTCCTCTTCAACATAATGACCAGCAACGTGACCATACGCTATCCGCTCCGTTGGCATTGCAGTTAGAAATGCTTCTGCATCATAGCCGTGATTAATCGAATTCACATAGATGTTATTAACATCAAGCAATAAGTCACAATCGGCCTCTTGTAACACCGCCAACGTAAACTCTAACTCTGACATTTCCTGTCCCGGCGCCGCATAGTAAGACACATTTTCAACGGCAATCCTTCTTTCTAGACGCTCTTGCACTTCACGTATGCGTTTAGCCGTATGCTTAACAGCGTCTTCGGTGAAAGGAATCGGCATCAGGTCATACATATGACCACTACCAGAACAGTAACTCAAGTGCTCGCTATAACATTGAATATTATGGCGCTCAAAAAATACCTTGAGCGCCTTGAGAAATTCAATATCGAGTGAAGACGTCGCACCCAGTGACAACGACAAACCGTGACAAACAAAGTGATGTTGCTCTGTTAACCTAGCAAACTGATTACCATACTGCCCACCTAGATTCATCCAGTTTTCAGGGGCAACTTCATAAAAATCAATTTGACTAGATGGTGACGTTAAAACTTCACCTAACATTTCTCTTCGTAAGCCTAAGCCAACGCTACCGATAGCCTCGTTCATCAACACTCCCACAGCTAAGACACTTTACTACAATGGTAAAACTAAATAAGCGGCTAATTAATGGCTACCACCACATTTGCCTTCACCACACTTACCTTCAGACTTACTTTTTGCTCCACCGCATTTACCTTCACCGCACTTGCCTTCAGACTTGCTTTTAGCGCCGCCACATTTACCTTCACCGCACTTGCCTTCTGATTTACTTTTTGCGCCACCGCATTTACCTTCGCCGCACTTGCCTTCTTTGCTTTTAGCATCGCCACCACATTTGCCTTCACCGCACTTGCCTTCTGACTTGCTTTTTGCGCCGCCACATTTACCTTCGCCGCACTTGCCTTCTTTATTTTTTGCATCGCCGCCACATTTGCCTTCGCCACACTTACCTTCGCCCGCATCGAGCTGGTACCCTGCTGTCATTACTTCATAAGAAAATGGATTTGCAGATGCTTCTGTTGATGCCAGAGCAGCGGTGCTTACAACTGCCGCGCTTAATGTCAATGCTAGTGAATTTTTCTTTACTGTGTTCATAATGTTATCTCTCAATCTTTAATTCGGGTTCGTTTAATAGACCCTTTTTCCTTAAAACTTATTTCAAAGTTTTTTAATTTTTGAGTTTTGAGTGCGCCAACATAGGCTATTTCTTTAGAAGTACAGGCAAGATTTATATTAATAATTATCTCCTTCTCATATAGAATAGCGCGAATTTTGATTTGGTGCAGTGCTCATGAAGCTAATATTGGCCCCGATGGAGGGCGTAGTCGATTTTAAAATGCGAGAATTGCTGTCCGATTTAGGCGGCTTTGATCTTTGTGTCACAGAGTTTATTCGAGTGGTTGATTTAACCCTACCAAGACGTGTATTCATGCGTTATTGTCCTGAGCTACTCAATGGTGGATATACCCGCTCTGGAACGCCAGTAAGAATTCAGCTACTTGGGCAAGTTCCTCATGTATTGGCTGCCAATGCTAGAAAAGCCGTGAAATTGGGCTCTCATGGTGTTGACCTTAATTTTGGGTGTCCGGCTAAAACCGTAAATAAGAGCAAAGGTGGCGCGGTGTTGCTCAAAGAACCTGAGCAAATTTATCAGATCATTAAAGCTGTTAGAGACGCAGTTCCTGATGATCACGTGGTTAGCGCCAAAATCAGGCTTGGGTTTGACGATGATGCCAACAGCAGTGAAATTGTCGATGCAGTGCAAAGTGCCGGTGCCTCAAGCTTAGCGATTCATGCCAGAACCAAACGAGACGGATATAGACCGCCAGCTTATTGGGAGAAAATTCCACCTTTACTAACCCGACTGTCCATTCCAGTTGTCGCCAATGGGGAAATATGGCAAGTCGAAGATGCTGTTCGATGCCAACAGCAAAGCCAATGTACCGACTTAATGCTAGGACGAGGGGCTCTGGCCACGCCTGACCTCGCAGCTAAAATTAAAGCGCACATGCAAGGTGTTGAATATACGCCATTGACTTGGCAAGAAGTGGTCTATCACATTGTGCACTCTTCAATGCATCAAGATGATAATGTGAGCGAAAAATACTTTTCGTCTCGAACCAAGCAATGGCTTGGATATCTTAAGTTACAATACACTGAAGCAGATGACCTATTCGAGGAAATAAAGCGATTAAAAACCAAATCAGAGGTCGTTGAAGTGCTGGAGAAATACGCAAAAACCCCGTCCCTTGATTCAAATCATAACATCTAACTGACTGCAATAGATAATGGTCATTCAGAGGAGAAGCGGCCCATGAATGAAAATCTACTAAACCAATGTCAGTCAAAATTAGCCGATGAACTTGCGCTAATCAGAGCAAGTTTCATCGAAGACTTAAAAACAAACAGTAATCCTGTCACGTCTCAACTTGCAGAAATGCTGGAGCAAACGTCTCCAGCTGACTGGATAGACAGCATAGATGACAAAATATGCCCTACCCAATTCCCCAACTACATAAGGCTGGTTCAAATTGAAGCTGCAATGTGCCAAATGGATATTGGCCAATTTGGCTTTTGTTGCGATTGTGAAAAAGAAATTGAAGTGGAACTATTGAATCAGGACCCCACAACACAAAGGTGTGCTAGCTGCCAATCTAAAGTGCATCCAGCGCCTTGATATGCCCTATTATGGCCGCACTTGTGGCCGGATGAAAAACAATGTTTTTCAGCATTGCATAGGCTTGAACTTCATTCAGGGCTAACCGGGATTGAAGCTTATGCATTGCTTGTTGTTGAGACCAACCAAACAAATGAATGCCTATATCAACTTGGGCAATCAAAGCTAAGCTTTGCAGTACAAAAACAGGTATCTCTTGATCGCATTGTGCTAACGTTCGCCTGATATCAACGTAACCATCCCGCCAGTTATACCCAGCACGCTCCTTACAATAATTGGCTACGAGACCTAATATAACTGGCCTGGTAATATCTGTAGACACTTCCGTTACATTGACAACTTGTGCCGGCATCGTCTCGGTTTTATTTCTCAATAACGTCAGCAACTCATTTGGCTCAATGACTTCTCCCAGATAAAAGTTCAATTTGCTTTGGTACCATTCAGCTCCATTCGGTAGTTGATGTAACCCGATATTTGAGCGTACTTTGTACGCTTTTAGAAAACGTGTGAGGGCTGCTTTTTCCTCACTTACATAATCTGTAGTAGACAGAAAGCTTAAAAGCTGTTCTCGCTCCAAGCGATTTAAGGCTATTTTACTTGCTTGGCCTTCCTGTAACCGCTTGGTCACCAGTTTTAGCCAACTATCCACTAACTTATCTGGCACAACGCCATGTGCACGTGCCAATACATTGACATGCGCAGGCCAAACCAAAAACCTTTCAGGATAGCGCTCCTGAATTTTCAGATAGTCTAACGTAGCCAACTCTGTACTCGTTAATGACTCTGTTTCAACAGAGTAGAGCAGCTCATGTCGAGATTTTAAGTACATATCATCAAAAGGCATCATAAGGGCTGCTTGATGTACATCATCAAGCTGTGCTTGCGTAGTCCAGTTTAGTATTTTTGAAGACTTTTCAAACTCTGAAAAAGAGATGGTTTGCTTATGATCGGAACATGCGCTTAGAGAAATGAACATAAAAAGAGTAATAAATTCTGCAGATCTTTTGAGCATGATATCCCCATCACGATGCTAGATAATAATTCGACGTTTTATTTGAACAATACGTGGCTAACACATTTCGGAAAGTGGTAGTAACGACTCAAGGTAGTTTATGCAATATAAAATGAAAAGTCGTGCGCTAAATCAAGCTTTAATGGAGAAACAAAAAAGCCCCTTACGGGGCTTTTAGATTAAAGGCTGATGCCTTTACGCTGTGCTTTCTCTTTGATGAAAGAGGCCCAGCTGCGAGCAAATTTGCGTGTTTTCGGATCTTCTTGAGCCTTAACAATCGCGCGATATGCTTGCTTGTACTTTTCTTGATAAAGATAAGCTTCTGCTAAGTCAGAGTAAATTGTACCCTTTTTCTTAGAACCAAGCTCAAGCGCTTTATTCAAACGAACAACTGCTGCTGCATATTGCAAGTCTTGTAACAACAAGCTACCTGCTTTTCTATACAACTCTGCGTCATCTTCAAATTTAGCTGCTTCTTCGTAGTACTGAGCTGCTTTTGCAATGTTCTTCGCTTGGTGGAAGTAACTTGCCGTTGCAGTCACATTTTGCTTATTTCGCTCAATGTTCTTATCTTTGATTGCCTTTTCAAACGTAATAGCCGCTTTGTAAGGGATTTCATTCAAAGAGTAGTAACTACCAAGAATCTTGTAGTGGTTCTCTTTCTCAAAGTAGCCTTTCTCATATGCAATTTCCATCACAGTTTGACCTTTACGGTACTGCTCGGTTTGCATGTAGAAAGAACCAAGTTGAGTCCAAACTTGCTTGTCTTCCGGGAAGATTTTAACAAGTTCCTCAGCAACACTAACTGCATTCTTAAACTGCTTAAGTTCAAAGTATGAACCAATTTTAAGCATGTAGAATGACTTGTTAGGCTCTTCTTTATTTAAAGCAATAGCTTGGTCAGCAGGCTTAATCACATCAGCAAACTTTTTAAGTTCGTAGTTAGCTTGTGCGATTCGACCGTAAACTTTTGAGTCTTCTTCACCCGTAAAGTCCATCCAGTCGTAATAAGCCTTCTTCGCACCTTCATACTGCTCAGTACCTACTAATAGGTCACCTAGCAACTTCATTAGATCTGCTTGATCTTTGAAGTTTAGTACATCAGGCGCAATCGCTTGGCGAATGTACTTGATAGCCGTTTTATACTCTTCTTTTTGAGCATATAGGTTACCTAAGTAGCGATTAACCGTTGCCTTATCAAACTCATCTGAAGCGTCGATCTCAAGTAGTAAAGCAATTGCTTCGTCTACTTTATCTTCGTTGTAAAGGTCAAATGCTTTGATAACCTTTTTACCAACACGCTCACCCATGACTTTAGTCTTCGCTTTTTTACGCTCTTCGATCTTTGCTGGATCTGGAGCCGCAACTGCAGCGGTGCTCAAAGCACCGCCAGCGACAGACATCATCAGAGCAAGAGCTGTTGCTTTTGACATTTGCTTCATATCTTACTCCTTAGTCTTGGTTAAGTTTGAAATCAAGTTGAACTTGAATACCAAATTGCTTTTCAGGCTTGCCGTCAACAATTTTTGGTCTGTATTTCCATTTACGAAGTGCTCTTTGCGCTTCACGGTTGAAAATACGCTTCGGTTCAGCTGCGATTACTTTAATATCTTCTACACCACCAAGTTCGTTGATTGTAAATTCAAGCTGTACCCAGCCTTCTTTACCATCACGCGCTGCTTGCGGTGGGTATTTAGGTTCAATACGAACGATCGGTGTTGCTTCACCATCACGACCGAAATCACCCGGGCCACTCAGACCACCTGCCGTACCACCAATATTGATGCTAGGCATGTTGAAACCGATAGCGCCTGCAGCAGGATTAGAAGTCTCTGGCTGTGGCGGCTGCGGCTTAGGCGGCTGCTTTGGCGGTGGAGGAGGTGGAGGCGGTACACGCTTCCTCTCCTGCACGTCTGATTCAGGTGGATTCGACATAATCTCGACTATGATCTCTTCCTTTTGGTTGTCTGCCCTATCAGCTCCACCGGAGATTAGGTAAGACATAAAGAAGAACAAGCCGAAAGTTACTGCCCCACCTGCTAGAAGTGAAAACAGAATTCGAATCATTACTTAGCTCCAGCTATTGAAATCTTCAGACCGTCATCAGTCGCCTTGATTTGGTCCATTACCTTCACAACAACACCGTGCTTAGCACCTTTATCCGCTTGGATAATGACTGTTTCAGTTTGTTGTTCAGCTAATAGGTTCTCAAGGTTAGCGCTTACACGCTCAACATCTACTTGACGCTTATCCATCCAAATCTCACCGTTTTCACGGATGGCGATAAAGATGTTCGCATTTTTCTTAGTTTGAGCCTGTGCAGCTTTTGGCTTTTTAACTTCAATGCCTGCCTCTTTAACAAAAGAGGTAGTTACGATGAAGAAGATCAACATGATGAATACGATGTCAAGCATCGGTGTCATATCTACTGCAGCTTCTTCTTCCTCACGAAAACGCTGTTTACGTGCCATATTTATATCTCTCTCTAGTGATGTGGCAAGCTATCGATTAGTTTTTCTTTAGCCATTTTTGCTCTCGCCTCAAGACGAGTGCTAAAGAATACACCTGATAGTGCCGCAACCATTCCAGCCATTGTTGGTATCGTCGCCATTGAAATGCCTGATGCCATCAAACGCGGATTACCTGTACCTTGCGTAGCCATGGTTTCGAATACCGAAATCATACCTGTTACTGTACCTAGTAGACCGATTAATGGACACATTGCAACCAATGTTTTGATAATCAACATACGCTCATCTAATTTTTCAGACGCTTCAGAAACCCATGCTTCACGGATTCTGTGTGCGTACCAAGATGTAGTATCTTGGCGGGCATCCCATCTAGCTACAATCCCCTTATGCATTCTAGGGAATTCCACTAATAGGAACCAATAGCGCTCAATCATTAATACCCACATAAGAAAGAGTGCCATTGCGACAACGAATAATACGTCGCCGCCTGTAGCAACAAAATCCCTGATAGATTCCCACGTCTCCACCAGGACTAGCATTATGCTTTCTCCTTCTCCGCGTGCGCAGCAACGATACCCGCGCTTTGCTCGTCAAGAATATGTAGGATTGATTTACTACGACCCGCAACAATCGCGTGAAGTAGGATTAGTGGTAGCGCAGCAATTAGACCAAGTGCTGTTGTAACAAGTGCTAGAGAGATGTTACCTGCCATGATCTTCGGATCACCAGTACCGAATAGAGTAATTGATTCGAACGTCAAGATCATACCAACAACCGTACCTAGTAGACCTAGTAACGGAGCGATAGCTGCAAGAATCTTGATGATGTTGATACCAGCTTCAATACGAGGCGTTTCACGTAGAATTGCTTCGTCAAGTTTAAGCTCAAGGTTCTCAACGTCTTGGTTCTTGTTGTCATGGTACACTTTCAAGATACGGCCAAGTGGGTTGTTGTCACTTGGGTTGTTAGCGTTCTTGATTTGTGACTTGATCTTAGCACCAACGACCATTAGGTCTAGGAAACGTACTAATGCGATTAGTGCGCCTAGTGCTAACAATGCAGTGATGATGTAACCAACTGTGTCACCCTGGTGCCAACGCTCTTCAACACTTGCTTTTTGAGTGTTAAGACGAAGAATCGCGCCACGTGTTGGATCAACTACGAAAGGAACATAGTTGCTTGCAGACGTGTTAAGAAGGTCTGAAACCGTCGCAATAACGTTTGAAGCAGGTTGCTTACCTAGAGGAACAATTGACTTGTTCTCTGCGTCGTATACAACGTAACCATCTTTAGTTACAAGGTTGAAGTTACCAATACGAGTAACTTGCTTAACATTGATGTCACCGCTTAGCTCAGCTACTTCAGCTTCAAAAGTAGAAGTCTTAGCAGATTCTGTCATTTCAGTTTGGAATGCAATCCAAAGCTCTTCTAGTTCACGAGTCGTTGGTAGCTCTTTAGCAGCAGCGAGTGAACGAAGAACTTCAGCACGTCCTGGCTTTTCAGCACTAACGATTGACGCTTCGATTGAACCGATTGCATCAGCTGATGAACGACGTACAACACCGAACATCTCACCAAGAGTACCTTGCGCATTTACTAGCTCAGTCTCTTTGTCAGCAAGTGTAATTTCGTTTTGCTTGAATTCTTTGTTAAGACGCTCACCACGTGCTTTTTCAGCAGCTAGGTCACGCTTAGCTTTGTTTAGTAGTGCTTGCTTGTCAGCACGCTCAGACAAGAACTCTTGCTCACGAGCTTTGTTAATTTTACCTTCAGAAATACGATTCTGTTTAACTTGCTCTAGGATCTTGTCAAGTGCTTCCGTGTTTGCATGTGCATTCAACGCGGCACCAGCAGAAACTGTTAATGCTGCAGCAACTGCAAAACCTTTAAATAGTTTCTTCATGTTTTATTACTCCGCGCCGAAAATAGGAAGTTTAACTAGTTCTGGGGCAGCCTGACCACGTGCAATACGGATCATGTCTTTGATAGGCTTAAGGTATTCTTCACCTAATGCTTGCCACTGCTTCGCGTTGTTGTCCCAAACCCAGGCATTCTTTTGATCGAATGATTGAGCAACATAAGCGATACGACCTAGACGAGCGAAGTCAACGTTGATGTTTTTACCGTTAATTTCAAGAGAACCTTGAGAAGCAGTCATTGCTGTACCGTATGCAGTTTCAACAGTATAAGCTTCTAGTACCTGACGGTATTTCTCTGAAGTAGTTACTTTAGCATTTGAAAGTGTTTCACGTAGTCTTTCTACGCGCTCTAAACGCTTTTCAGTATCGAACGGGACGTCCGCTTTGATGAATTGCTCGAGTGTATCAATCATGCGATACATCAAAGGCACAACGTCTTGCTTAGTTTTATCAACTGTCGCGATTTGACGCTCTAGAGACTCAATGTTTGCATTTTGGTCCGCAACCAAACGTGCAACGTGGTCGTTGTAAACTTTTAGAAGTTCTGTTTCATCGACAGTAGTGCGGTATTCTGCAATCATTTCGATTGACTGACCGTAAATATTATCAACTTTTTCTTGAGACTTTTGAGCAGCCTTTTGAGTTTGCTGACCTACTTTCTGTATGTCATTCAAAGGATCTGCCATCACATTGCTGCTTGCAAATGCTGCTGCGCCAAATAACGCTGAAGCTACAAGACTCTTTCTGATTTTAACAGACATAGTTCCCAACCAATTAAGTAATGTTACTTTTATAATTTTTGCACTCTAACTTGTGAAGAGTACCCCGGATACCTTTTTAGAAGTATCAACCGTGCAATAATGCTAAATGCATTTGCCCATGTCAACTTCATGTTTAAAACTAATTTTGTAATCGCTTTTCTAATAAAATGAAATAAAACATCACATTAACAACAAAACAACCAAAAAAAACTTAAATCACTTACTTTTCATACACAAAGCAACTTAATTAACAATTTATTACAGTTAAAAAACAGCCAAAAAATAACCTAAATAGTACTTTAATTGTCTGATTAGCCTATAACTTTCAATCTCTTAGCAAGAAATTTTCACAATAAAAAATTGCATATAACACAATATTATTGTTGATAAAAATTTTTTTCCTCTTCTAAATAACTGCATAACGCAATGATTTGGCGATGAAATTCATCTAGGAACAATGAAATATGGTACCCATCGACTAAGCCATGGTGTACCTCTATCGATACGGGCAGACTATTTTTATCTTCATTTAATTTACCAAAAATTATTTTTGGTATGCCCAAGTTGTCCCCGTCATGACTAGCATGTTTAAAGCTGCTGAATTGAAACCAAGGCAAGATTGATACGTATACTTGCTCTACCGAATGGCTATTTGCTAAAAACATATCGCCCATTAAAGGCTGTTCCAATGCTATGCTTTTATTGTTTTCTGATTGTTTGATGAACTCATGTACATTTTTACTTTCACTCAACGTAACAAATCTAAACGTATTGTCACTCTTTAAAAATGTGCTGCTAATCGTCACCGATTCTGCTTCAACGGGGCACTTATCTACAATGCGATATCGCATAAAATCACACTGTTCAATTGCTCTCGCTAAACAATAAAGATAGCAGTAAGTGAAGGACAGATCAGCCTGAGAAGCGCTAAAATAAAGCGAATGGATATTTAAATTGGTAGTGATATTGAAGTTTGGGTCTGCAAAGTCTTGATAAAACTCGAAGTGCTCTTTGCGCTCCCAAGAAGTTAAAGCGATTTTTTTCATTATAACAACTATAAAAAAAGGGCGAATTCGCCCTTTAGTATAGCTTCAAAGAAATTGGATTATAATCCATTCTCGATGATTTCTTGTGCCAATTCATCAGCAATAACGTGCGTAGATTTTTGTTCTACATCTGATCGCTTGAAAATTTCAGCTAATGTGTCGAAGATACCCTCAACATGCTGAGTAGCGAGTGCTTCGTTATACCCTTCTGGCTTAGTTTCGTAGTATACATTAATGATACCACCAGCATTAATGACGTAATCAGGAGCGTATAAAACCCCCTTTTCACGCAAGACATCACCGTGACGAGGCTCTGCAAGCTGATTATTAGCACATCCAGCAATAATAGTGGCTTTTATACGAGGGATTGTTTCATCATTAACTGTCGCACCAAGTGCACATGGCGCATATACGTCAACGTCTAAGTCATAGATTTCGTCAACATCTACCGCAACGGCACCAAAATCCGTAACAACGCGATCAATGGATGCTTGGTTAATATCAGTAACGAATAATTTTGCACCAGCCTCGTGTAAATGTTTACACAAGCCATATGCCACAGCACCTAAACCTTGGACAGCGACTTTAACACCTGTTAAATCCTGATGACCAAACTTATGCTGATAGGCTGCTTTAATGCCCAAGAATGTGCCTAAAGCGGTGAAAGGAGATGGGTTGCCGCTCTTACCTTCAAGACCTAACACGTAGTTAGTTTCCTTGTGCATCTCCATGACGTCACCGGTTGTGATATTTACGTCTTCTGCTGAATAGTAACTACCACCGAGTCTTTCTAAGTGTCTACCGAAAGCTCTGAACAATTCTTCAGATTTGATGCTTTTCGCGTCACCAATGATCACAGATTTACCACCACCAAATGGTAAGCGTGCTACTGCATTCTTGTACGTCATACCTTTTGACAGACGTAATACATCGTATACCGCGTCTTGATCTTCTGCATAATCCCATAAACGACAGCCACCAACCGCTGGACCTAGTTTCGTACTATGTACAGCAATGATTGCCTTCAGGCCCGACTTTTCATCTGAGCAAAACACAACTTGTTCATGGTTATCAAATTCAACTTGGTTAAATACAGCCACTTTGATTATTCTCCGATTA
Source organism: Pseudoalteromonas sp. SMS1 (assembly GCF_021530565.1). Taxonomy (GTDB): domain Bacteria; phylum Pseudomonadota; class Gammaproteobacteria; order Enterobacterales; family Alteromonadaceae; genus Pseudoalteromonas. The sequence continues at coordinate 18,311 of NZ_JAKGBI010000026.1, read as the reverse complement.
TTGTCTGAACGTGTCAGATAGCGCTGAAATTGGCCAGACTCTATCATTAACCCTCTGGTCAATCCAGCAAATGAGATGATCTAAGCTCAACACTTCATCATCACACATAAATAATTCAACTTATAAATAGATTAAGGCAAATCAAACCATTAATCTCACAAAAATTAATATGATTAATTAGAAATACCTCTTAAATTCAAAGCTTCTGTTTACGTAAACGTAAAGCAATGACGCATTGTAAGTATAAATTTACACAGGAAGGAATCAAATAAGTTTGTTAACAAAATCTGCTCTATTCCCCTATAAATGTATTGAATAATAAACAACCAAGTCTTGAAGGCGAGATATAAAAATGATGGGTTGTTACAACTAAAAAATTGCAGGGATGAGGCGACAAGATAAAAAAGGCGGTAATACAACCGCCTTTAAGATGATGTGTTATTAGCTTAATTTGCTATCAAGCTCTTCAATTTTAGCTTTCCAAATTGCCGGGCCTTGAGTATGTGCATTGGCCCCTTCACTATCTACTGCAACGGTTACTGGCATATCTTCTACTTCAAATTCGTAGATAGCTTCCATACCCAGATCTTCAAATGCCACGACGCGTGATTTTTTAATAGCCTTAGCAACGAGATATGCAGCACCACCAACCGCCATCAAATAAACCGCTTTATTTTGCTTAATAGATTCAACTGTTGCAGGGCCTCGCTCTGCTTTACCAATCATACCCACTAAGCCTGTTTTCTCTAGCATCAAATCAGTGAACTTATCCATACGCGTCGACGTGGTGGGGCCAGCAGGGCCAACCACTTCATCACCAACAGCATCTACCGGGCCGACGTAGTAGATAAACTTATTCGTAAAATCGACCCCTTCAGGTAGACCCTGTCCAGAGTTTATCATTTCTTGTAAGCGCTTATGAGCTGCATCACGGCCAGTTAAAATTTTACCTGAAAGTAAAACTGTTTCACCCATTTTCCAGTCTTGGATATCATCTTTTGTTAGTGTATCCAAATTCACACGACGCGTATCTTCACCTACTTCCCAAGTCACTTCTGGCCAGTCTTCAAGCTTAGGCGCCTTAAGATCGGCAGGACCAGAACCATCCAGCGTGAAGTGTACATGACGTGTTGCCGCACAGTTAGGGATCATCACAACAGGCTTTGAAGCTGCATGCGTTGGTGCTGTTTTGATCTTAACGTCAACAACGGTGGTTAAACCGCCAAGACCTTGTGCGCCTATACCCAGCTTGTTAGCCCTTTCAAAAATATCTAAGCGTAATTTCTCCTCAGCTGTCTCTGCACCACGCTCTTGTAAGTCATGGATATCAACTGGATCCATCAGTGATTCTTTCGCCAGTACAGCTGCTTTCTCAGCTGTACCACCGATACCAATGCCTATCATTCCCGGCGGGCACCAACCAGCGCCCATTGTAGGTAAGGTTTTTTCGACCCAAGCAGCAACGTCGTCTGAAGGGTTTAGCATTGCCATTTTAGTTTTATTTTCTGAACCGCCGCCTTTCGCCGCGATCATCACTTCGACCTCTGCACCAGGCACTAAGTCTACATGGACCACAGAAGGTGTATTATCTTTGGTGTTTTTACGGCTACCCGCTGGATCTGCAACAATCGATGCTCTCAAAGGGTTATCAGGGTTGGTGTACGCACGACGTGTGCCTTCGTCCACCATTTGTTGAACAGTTAAATCGGTCTTATCCCATTTAACGTCCATACCCACTTTCACGAAACATGTAACGATACCCGTATCTTGACATAATGGGCGCTTGCCTTCTGCAGACATACGAGAGTTTATTAAGATCTGCGCAATGGCATCTTTTGCTGCTTTACTCTGTTCGTTGTTATAAGCTTTTTCTAAAGCTTGTACAAAATCAAGCGGATGATAAAAAGAAATATATTGTAATGCATCTTCAATGCTATCAATAAAATCTTGCTGACGGATAGTGCTCATGACGGTTCCTTTATTTGCCATTTAGGGTTACTAAATGACGTGTACTTGAAAAGCAAAAAAGCAGGCTACCCACATTAAATCCAAGTTACATAACAAACCGACTGCATGCCCCGAGTTTGCCATGTTTGCCCCTACATTTACTATGGTTAATAGTTATCGCTTTTCTACTCTATAGATTCATATCTAATTATGATAACCTCCTCGCCCGTTTCGGGCTAGTTTTCAGGGTCAAGTAAATGATAAATGCACAGAATAATTGTATTGCAGTTGACATTTCACTCTCTACAGTTGAAGTTTTTGCGCAATTTGCACAAAAAAAGTATGCAATATTGCTAGATTCTAGCGATGCAAAACACGAAAATAGTCATTTCGACATTATTAGCTTCAATCCAGAACATATCCTTGAAGCGAAAAATGGAAAAACATTTCTTGATGGTACACAGCAGCAATCTAGTGTCTTTGACGTACTAAAAAAGAAATTGTCTAACCTGTGCACCACACAGATCGACGGCGTGCCTTTTATCGGCGGTTGGTTAGGATACTTTGGATATGATTTAGGCCGATATATTGAAAAATTACCAGAACAGGCAAGTGTTGATATCTCTTTGCCGGATATGACGGCAGGATTGTACCTTGATGCGCTTATCTTCGATAATAAAAAGCAGCAGTGGTTTTATGTTTCGCAACCTCATGTCAATCGACTTGACCTGTACTTAAGCATTATACATGGCCCAGTCGCGCAGTCTGCCCCTTTTGAGTTGCTCACCGATTGGCGGTCAAACATGACCCAACCTCAATACACAGCAAAGTTTGACAAGATACATCAATACCTTTTAAGTGGTGACTGTTACCAAATAAATTTAGCCCAACGTTTTAGTGCGCAGTACGCCGGTACACCATGGCTGGCATATACTAAACTCAGGGCCAACAATAAGGCTCCTTTTAGCGCTTTCTATAATCTTGGTGACGATAAGGCCATTGTATCCGTTTCTCCAGAACGATTTATTTCTGTTAGATCAAACCACGTAGAAACAAAACCAATAAAAGGGACTTTACCTCGTTTATCAGATCCCGTTAAAGATAAAGCACAGGCGGAGATTTTACGTAATTCAAGCAAAGACAGAGCTGAAAATGTCATGATTGTCGATTTGCTGCGCAATGATTTAAGTAAAGTGGCCAAGCCTGGCTCAGTAAATGTACCCAAATTGTTTGAGATAGAGAGTTTTCCAGCCGTTCATCATCTCGTCAGTACAGTAACAAGTGAATTGGCGGACGGTCGAAGTGCTGTCGATCAGCTCGAAGCTGCCTTTCCTGGAGGTTCAATTACTGGCGCCCCTAAAATTAGAGCCATGGAAATCATTGAAGAGCTCGAACCACATCGTCGCAGTGCTTATTGTGGTTCTATCGGTTACATCAGTGCTAGTGGCGATATGGATACATCCATCACCATACGTACACTCGTCTGTGAGAATAATACGATTTATTGCTGGGCAGGAGGTGGTATTGTCGCCGATTCAAAAGTAGACGCGGAGTATCAAGAAACTTATCATAAGGTAAACAAAATACTGCCTATACTTAAATGAAGCTCGCACACATAATCAGCAAATATACCTTGTCGACGACTTTACCTCCCAGCAAAACGTTTGTCGGCGTGCAAAGCGCGGTGCTTGTACCATTGATTGAATTAGATGGGCAGGCACATTTACTGCTATGTAAGCGCAATGCGAACTTAAGAGCACATCCGAGTCAAATTTGTTTTCCGGGAGGAAAAATAGAAGCCCAAGACAACTCTGTACAAGATGCTGCACTGCGGGAAACCTTTGAAGAAATAAACCTGCCAAGGCGCTTTGTTACGCCATTAGGCCAACTTGAAACACATAGCTCCTTGAGCGGATTTCATATTACCCCCATCTTAGCAAAAGTCGAAAACAGTGCGACTTGGACGTCAACAAGTGACGAAGTTGATAACGTTTTTACGCTCTCATTACGAGATTTGATGGACACCGATCAATGGCAAACCTACCCTACTAACTTTCGAGGGAAAGCCATAAGCATCAAAGGGTTCATGACACCTCATGGGCTTTTGTGGGGCGCAACAGCAAGCATTATAACGAAATTTACCAAGACCCTTATTTAATCATCTAGTAAAACGTTATTTTCCATCCGATAACGGGTTACTTCTGCAATAATTAACGTTATTATGTGCGCCCGTTCAGAGGCAATGATGAGTAAAATTTATGATTAGTGCATTTGATATGTTCAGTATCGGTATTGGACCCTCCTCGTCCCATACGGTCGGACCGATGCGCGCTTCGCGTCTGTTCGTCAAAGATCTACAGAACAGTAAATTAATTGGCGACGTTACTGCGGTTAAAGTAGAGCTATTTGGCTCTCTTGGTCAAACAGGTATTGGTCACGGCTCAGGTAAGGCTGTCATTCTAGGTCTCGCCGGATATGATCCAGAAACCATTGACGCCGACCTTGTTCCTCAAATACTAGAAAAAATAGAACAAGAGCAAGTGATCTACTTAGATCAACAACATAAAGCGGACTTTCCAAAACAAGGTGCCGTTGTTTTCCATCGCCGAAAAACGCTGCCAAAACACTCCAATGCTATGGAGATCCAAGCTTATAAAGGTGATGAGCTGCTTCACAGTCAAATTTACTATTCGATTGGTGGCGGCTTTATCGTTACTGACGAAGATTTTGAGGCAGAAAAACAAGCTGCATTAGATGTTCGAGAGCAAAACCCTGCGCCATACCTTTTCGACACGGCCGAAGAATTATTGAGTATCTGCAAAGAAACAGGCTTAAGTGTGTCGGCATTAATGATGGCCAATGAAAAAACATTGCGCAGTGAAGCTGAAATTAAGCAAGAGCTTTTCAATATTTGGGAAGTGATGAAAGCTTGTACTGAACGTGGTATGCGCACTGAAGGTATTTTGCCAGGTGGATTAAAAGTTAAACGCCGTGCGCCAAGCCTTTATCTTAAACTGAATGTAGAGAATAGTAATGATCCTCTCAGAGCAATGGACTGGGTTGATCTATTTGCGCTTGCAGTCAATGAAGAAAACGCCGCTGGTGGTCGTGTAGTCACAGCTCCCACAAATGGCGCTGCGGGCATTCTGCCAGCCGTGTTAATGTATTATCATACATTCATCAAAGAGGTAGACGTTGAAATAGCCACACGTTATCTTCTTACCGCTGCTGCAATTGGTATTCTCTATAAGAAAAATGCATCTATTTCTGGTGCGGAAGTTGGCTGCCAAGGTGAAGTGGGCGTCGCTTGCTCTATGGCTGCGGGCGCGCTTACAGAGATTATGGGCGGCAACGTTGTCCATGTAGAAAATGCAGCAGAAATTGGCATGGAACACAATCTTGGACTTACCTGCGATCCGGTCGGCGGCCTCGTACAAGTCCCTTGTATTGAAAGAAACGCCATGGGCGCTGTCAAAGCAATCAATGCCTCTCGTTTAGCTTTGCGTGGCACTGGTGAGCAAAAAGTTTCTTTAGACAAAGTCATTAAAACGATGCTAGATACCGGTAATGATATGAAAACTAAGTACAAAGAGACTGCACGTGGTGGGCTTGCGGTTAACATTATCGAGTGTTAACCCCAAACTTTTATACCAGCAATAAAATAAAGCCGCACTTTGCGGCTTTATTTTATTGGTAAGGTGACATTCTCAAATAGCGCATCAACATCATCTTGGTTTCGCATTAAGCTTGCTTTCTCAACAACATCTTTCGTTAAATGTGGTGCAAAACGCTCTATAAAATCATACATATAGCCACGCAAAAAACTGCCTTTTCTAAAGCCAATCTTCGTCGTACTGGCTTCGAATAAATGACTAGCGTCTATACACACTAAATCTTTATCGGCGATATCATCCACAGCCATTGTCGCCAAAACACCGACACCCAGCCCCAGACGAACATAAGTTTTAATCACATCCGCATCTGTTGCCGTAAACACGATATGTGGCTCCAGTCCATGTGCATTAAACGCCTTGTCTAATTCAGACCGACCTGTAAACCCAAATACGTAAGTAATAAGAGAGTATTTTGCAACATCTTGAACAGTGATGTTTTTACCAAGTTGCGCAAGCGGATGGTCTTTTGTAACTACGATACTGCGATTCCAGTGATAGCATGGCAACATAATTAAATCGCCATATAAATGCAGCGCTTCTGTTGCAATCGCAAAGTCCGCATCACCACGCGCAGCTGCGTCAGAGATCTGTTGAGGTGTACCTTGGTGCATATGTAGTGACACTGCGGGATATTTTTGCATGAACCCCTGAATGACCGGCGGCAACGCGTAACGAGCTTGTGTATGCGTCGTTGCAATATTCAACTTGCCTTGATCAGGTAACGTATGTTCATTGGCAACAGCCTTTATGCCTTCCACCTTCGATAAAATTTCACGCGCGATGTTTATGATCTCATTGCCCGCACTCGTAACATGCGTCAAGTGTTTACCACTACGACCAAAAATTTGCACACCCAATTCGTCTTCTAGCATACGTACTTGCTTTGAAATGCCTGGTTGAGAAGTATAAAGGCTCTCAGCGGTGGCAGACACATTCAAATTATGATTCAGTACTTCAACGATGTATTTCAATTGTTGTAATTTCATAACATTGTTTATTTTTTTATTTGTTATCTAATAAGCGACTTGGTTTACGGTTTACGCAGAGCGCCGAGTCGGATCCTTCCCTAGGCTAGCATATTTATTAGGTAGCTGATAGTAATTGTAACAATTGAGCAATCATATAAGAAATCTGTATTAGATCCGTCTATACTGAAAAATGGTGTATTCAAATTCATTTACATACACCTTGTTATTAAAACTATCCAATATACAATTATTTGATGTAATATAAAAAATTATCGCCTTGGGTAGTTTACGTAGAGATTCGGGTATGTTTGTTTCCATCATAATATTATTGATAGTTGCTTTGGTTGTAATTGCGGTGTGGGTCAGTGCTATTCAGCAACATAAAGAGAAACAAGAAGCTGAAAGACGCAAAGAGTTGTCAAAGCAAAAGCGGGTCATTGAAGAATCCGAAGACGTGTTATTGAATAGTTCAAATATTCCTATGACTGGAGATATGCTAAGAATTATTCAAAAACGTATACACGATGCCCTAGCGACAATGGTGGAGTTGTCTCCTACCTCACGGGAATTAAAGAATCGCCTACATGAATCTCAAGAGAGAATGAGCAATGATGTCCCCAATCTCAGTGATAGCGATAAAGTGTCCTTACCCGACAACGATAAACAGTTGATAGCCTTAGTTCAAGGCATAAAGAAACTAAGACATTTACTACGCTCTGAACACAGTAAAGGGAAAGTTGACACGCAAGTTTTTGTAAAAGAAGACAGACGACTAGAAAAAATTCAATTGCGCATTAACGTCGAAAGCCAAATCAAGCGTGGACTCTCAGCTAAAACTGCCAATATGGTTGGTTCGGCAAGGCAATATTTTGAAAAAGCCTATGCAACGATTATGGCAGTAACGTATAGCGATGAGTATGTCACTGAGAAAAAGAACCAGCTCGAAGGCTACCTAAATGAGATTAGCGTTGAATTAAAGGCCTCAAATGCCTCAGCAGTAAAGAAAAAAGCAGAAAAAGAAAAGGACGATTTGGACGTCCTTTTCGCACCCAAAAAGAAATGGTGATCAGCTAAAAGCGAATTTCAAAATAAACAAAACCGTCAGTACCCAAACACTCATGGAAATTTCATCTTTTCTGTTACAGGCTAATTTGACCGCCGTATAAGAAATAAACCCAAGCGCAATGCCGTGCGCTATAGAAAATGTCAGTGGGGTCATCAATAAGACGACACTGACGGGAATTGCATCGGTCATATCATCCCAGTTCACCAATTTCAAATTCTGAAGCATTAACACTGCGACATAGAGAATTGCGCCAGCCGTTGCGTAAGCAGGCACCATCTGTGCTAATGGCGCAAAAAACATCATCAGTAAAAAGCACACACCTACTACAACCGCAGTTAAGCCTGTGCGGCCCCCCACGGAAACCCCAGATACTGATTCAATATAAGACGTAGTGGTGGACGTTCCTAAAAATGAGCCTGCCACCGTAGCCGTACTGTCTGCAGAAAGCGCTCTGCCCAAACGCGGCATGTTTCCTTTTTCATCAGCAATGCCAGCTTTTTGAGTAACCGCAACCAAGGTGCCACTAGTATCGAATAAATCCACGAATAAAAACGCAAAAACAACACTTAACATTGTTACTTCTAGCGCACCAGCAATATCCAATTGCCCAAACGTTGGCGCAATACTGGGCGGCGCTGACACAATACCGGTGTACTCAACTAAACCGGCGGCCCAAGCAATCAACGTAACCAATAGGATACTGATCAAGACACCACTTTTGAACTCACGGTACATGAGCGCAGTGATCACGAATAAACTGAATATAGCCAAAAGAGGTCCCGGACTAGTGATATCACCTAATTGTACAAATGTAGCGGGACTAGACACGATAATTTCTGCATTTTTCAGTGCAATTAATGCCAGAAATGCACCTATGCCTGTTGCGATAGCCCGTTTAAGCACGACAGGAATCGCTTGTATCACCCACTCTCTTATTTTAAAAATACTTAATAAAAGGAATAAACAGCCAGATAGAAAAACAGCCCCAAGCGCAGTTTGCCAACTATGACCCATACCGAGCACAACACCATAGGTGAAAAATGCATTTAGGCCCATACCAGGTGCTAATGCCAATGGGTAGTTAGCCCAAAATCCCATGATGAAACAGCCAATAGCGGCTGCTAAGCAAGTAGCAACAAACGCTGCACCATGATCGATACCTGCTTGCGCAAGCATTGCAGGGTTTACAAACACAATGTAAACCATCGTGATAAACGTAGTCAGTCCTGCCACAACTTCAGTTTTTGCATTCGTCTGAAGCGCTTTGAGCGAAAAAAGTCTTTCTAGCATGTCTTTGTATTTTAAATGGAAACGTGGGCGCCGATTTTATCATAAATAGACTTCTTTAACGGACAAATAAGGCAAAAATCAGCTACACTGTAGGCTAGGTTGTAATAAGTGAAGTGAGTATGAAAAACAGTCAATCTACAAAGGCTTACAGTGGTGACTTAGAGCAGCAACTGTTGAATGTGCTCGAATTTGTAACGCAAGCGCCCGACCCAAAACATCACTGGCCACAAGAGCAAGGTCCTGAGCAAGCCTACAAAAAAGGCCTCTACTATATAAAAGAAAAACAGTATCCTTTAGCAGCCAAATGGATGCGATTGGCGGCTATGTCTGGTGACAGCAAAGCCCAGTTTTACTTAGGCCTATTATTTATTAAGGGCCAAGGCGTACCAAAAAGTGTATTTCACGGAGTTGCATGGCTCAGTTTGGCACAGAGCCAAGGCAATATGGCAGCAGAAAGCACACTGAAAGAAGTTAGGCCTCATTTAACTACAAAACGTTATTTAGATGCTCAATGCTATGCCGCAACGTTATATGAACAAATCCATCAATTAAACCATTTCAAAACATAAAGTTAGTAGGTGCTGGGGTAAAACAAAGAAAAAAAGAGCAAAAAAACATCAAGTGTTACCTTGATCATTAGCCCTGTATGAAATACTGTATATATACTGTATAAACAATCAGTACATATAACTATGTTACATACTACGACCATATTAAAAGCAAGATCAGATAGCCAAATCAATCATGCGAGTTTTAATATTGTGAATACGCATGATGAAACAACAACCAGCTTAGAACTTATGAAAATTTTGGGCTTTTGCAATTCGAAAGCTGGTTGGACACTCTTAATTGCGCCAGACCATACCGTTAATAAGGCAATGCTGGATCACTGTGACATTGACATCAATAAGCTGCTAGTTTTGAAGCTCAAAGATCTGATAAACTTAGAGCATACTCTAGACCGTGCGCTACATAATGGTAACTTCGCGGCTGTAATCACTTGGCCAGGTATTTTATCTGCTCAACAAATTCAGCGACGCAGCCTCACTAAATCTGACACAACCCTGTTTTGTTTTAAAGAGGTGTGCAGAATGCCAATGTCAAAAGTTGCGCACTAATAATTTAGGTTTTCTATGTGTTTTTGTGGCCAAGCTCAACCCTATGAACAGTGTTGTCAGAAGTTTATATCTGGACAACGACAACCAGAAACTGCGGAGCTGCTAATGCGCTCTCGGTATAGTGCATACTGTATGAAAGAAGGTAATTATATTGTACAGACTTATGCTCAGGAAAAACGCCATGAGCACACCACAGAAGACATACTACTTTTTGCCAATCAGGTTGAGTTTGTCAATTTGGAAATCATTGACACAAATCACGATGACAACTTCCAATATGTTGAGTTTAAAGCCTCTTATTTAGAAGGCCAACAACTGGGCATGCTTCACGAGCGCTCACGATTTATAAAAGAGGAAGGGCGGTGGGTGTATCTCGATGGTGAGCTGTATCCTAGCAATGATAAAAAAGTAAGCAGAAACGATCCTTGCCCATGCCTAAGTGGGAAAAAGTTTAAAAAGTGCCATGGTTAAAGCACTTTAAGCTTTAAAGGGTGGCGATTACGTTGTATCGCCACCAATTGCAAACGAACCTGACTCGTGTTCAAAAGTTAAGTACATACTTAGACAGATACTCGTAATTGAGATTGCATTTTGCCACTGGCAAGCTGATCATAAAATCCAGCCGCATCAATTTCATTTTCTTTCCCTTTCACCTCTGGTTGCTTCTGTTTGATAAGCCTCGCTCTAACAGCTGGTTCTAAGTTTTCCACAACAAACAGCGGTACGTGCGTTTTATCATCTCGAATATGCAAAGGTTCTGGATCTAAACACTCATTTAACTTTATGTCTTCTAAGCCGCCATCTTTTACAAAGTGGCGGTTATATTGCCCAATAAGAAAGTCAAACTCCGCGGGGGCAAGCGGCTTTTTAGGGCCAACTTGCAACTCCTTCTTTAATGCTTCCTCTGAGCTATCTTTTTCATCAACCGCAGAGCGAGGAAGGTCAAATTGACTAAAATCCAAAGCATCTTGTGAAAGTGCACTCAAGAGTAATCCAAAATCACCTCTTCGTGATTCATGTACACTAATATTCAGTGCAACGCCTAGTTGCGCTTCCTTGAGTAACAATTCATCTATCTGCATGGATTTTCGCCAAAAAAATCAAAGTATGAAAATTTATCGGCATTTTTTGAAAAAACTTTAGGACATTTCTTTACTTCGTCAAAAACTTTGATATTATCAGCGCCGTTGTTGAGGAGGGGTTCCCGAGCGGCCAAAGGGATCAGACTGTAAATCTGACGGCTCAGCCTTCGCTGGTTCGAATCCAGCTCCCTCCACCATCAACACAAAGTACAATTCGGAGGGGTTCCCGAGCGGCCAAAGGGATCAGACTGTAAATCTGACGGCTCAGCCTTCGCTGGTTCGAATCCAGCTCCCTCCACCACTCTCTTATCTTATTGTCTTAATATTTCAAATTTAATTACCATTCAGATAATGTTTGGCCATACGCTTTAAGATATTGCTTAGCTTTTACATGGTTTTGATCGAAACGTGAAACAATGTCCCAAAAAGCACGGTTGTGCGCCATCACATGAAAATGTGCAAGCTCATGGACAATAACATAGTTAATTACCCATTTAGGTGCACCCAATAACGCACAGTTAAAAGCAATAACACCTGTTGACGACAAACTCCCCCACCGTCTTTTATAAAACCTGACTTTTAGCGATGTGTAATCAGATTGCATTAAATTTTTATATTTAGGCAAAGTTGACAGTAAGTACTCATTCAAATTTTCCGTGAATAATTGCTTTACTTCCATAATGGCGGCTGCACTATTTTCCTGCCAGTCAGCAGTCAAATACACCCGTCGATTATCATGATCAATTTCACTTTTAGACGCGTCATTTACCAAGTCATATTCATGTCCATACACTAATATTTTATTTGACGCCCACAGCGTGTTAGGTGGCTGCTCATGCAATGATTTTTGCTTCTCCAAGATCCACTTTTGTTTTGAATGCACCCAGTTAGAGAGCCAAGTTTTACAAATATTGTGTGGCGCATACACACAGATCCCAGAAGTCCGCACTTTGATTGCAACGGTCTTTCTGCGCTTGCTTAGTTTTAATTGATAATTGAATTCCATAGAAAATTTGCTGCTTTTTCATTTAATTCTGAGAATTGCTGCTACCTTTATAGTTATCAGGAGAAAAAATAAACGACCATGACCAACAAACCTAAATGCCAGTATATCTCACCTGATGGCCATAGTTGCCAAGAAATCGATATGGGCTCTGGATATTGCTTTTGGCATGATGCCAAGTTTGACAAAAGTGGATTAGAATTGTCACAAAAACTTGAGCGTTATGCTAAAAAAGGAGGATTATTACAAGGGTTAGAGTTAAAAAGGGCTAACCTTGAAGGGTTAAACTTAGTTAAGTTTAACGACCATAATGGCTATGACCTCTCTTACAGCAATTTTTATCGTGCTAATTTGCATGGCGCCCATCTTTTTAACAGCACCATTAAAAGTGCCTCTTTGATGAAAGCTGATTTACGGGACGCAAACCTACATTGCTGCAAACTCGAAAATACCAATATATTAGGCATTAAACTTAATGCGACAAGAATAGACAACCTCGTCCTAGGCGACAAATTACTCCAAGAAAGTCAGGCCATAGAAGCGACCAAACAAAAGAACTACGATGAAGCGCAAGATCTGTACCTGCAAAGTGAAGAAATCTATAGACTGCTCAGAAAAGGAGCTGAGCAACAGGGCTTATTCGAGATGGCTGGTAAGTATACATACAGTGAATTACGAATGCGTCATGCGCAATACCCTAAATACTCTAAAAAGCGCCTCGTCTCTAGCTTTATTGATATGCTTTGCGGCTATGGTGAAAAACCTGAAAATGTCATCAGGTTCAGTTTGGGTATGATCCTTTTGTGTGCGCTATGCTACTTTGTACTCGGCATTAATTATAATGATGAAACTATCCGTATTGATACATCCGCTTCCTTAGAGGATAACCTTCACGCCATGTTAAATTGCTTTTATTTCAGCGTGGTTACTTTTACAACTTTGGGCTATGGCGATATAACCCCTGTTGGGATCACTCGCCTTATTGCGACGATAGAAGCTTTTATTGGTAGCTTCTCTTTAGCACTTTTTGTCGTCGTGTTCGTAAAACGAATGACACGTTAAGCAAGCGGCTTTATTCTTTGATTTCTCTTGCAAGTTCATCGAGAAACCTGCGCATAAACTCAGTACGACGTTGTGCTTCCTTTTTAGCTGCCAGTGTGTGCATTTGAGACTCAATGTGCAACAACTTAATAAAGAAGTGATCGAGTGTATAGTTTTTGTCATCAGGATCCCTATCAGCACAAAAAGGGTCTGCGGTGTGGTACAAGTGCCTCGCTATTGCGCCACCCACCTTCATGCAGCGGCTAACGCCGATTGCCCCCAATGCATCCATCCGATCTGCATCTTGGACTATTTGCGCTTCTAACGTTGTCGGTGGCACATTGGCGCTAAAGCTGTGTGCAACGATTGCATGATGTATCCCTTCCAATTTTTCTTGAGGGTAACCAATTTCAATGAGGAATCGCTCAGCCTTGTCCGCAGCCAATTTAGATGCTTTTGCTCTATCAGGGTGATTCTTCGCAACGGCAACACAATCATGTAACCATGCTGCGGGCACCACCACCTCCAAATCAGCGTCTTCTTCTATGGCCAACTGCTTTGCTGTTTTTACCACTCTTTGGACATGAGAAAGATCATGTGCCGTGTCGGCAAAAGGGGTCCCAAGCATAAATTCCTTAAATACTTGCTCAAAATCGTTCATATTCACCATCATTTTTACCTAAACCTTATCCTTCACATTGTATGTTGGAACCCCCTTCACTAAAATGACAGGATTCTACTTAGTAAGGAATTTATATGTCTTGTGCGCTGTATTTACAACCCGGCCGAGAAAAATCTCTTAAAAGAAAACATCCTTGGATATTCTCCAAAGCGATTAAAAAGATCAAAGGTAAACCTGGACTTGGTGACTTAGTAAAAGTATACAGCCATGATGGACAATACTTGGCCACTGCGGCATATAGTCCTAGTTCTCAAATCAGAGCACGGATCTGGACTTTTGATGAGTCAGAGCAAATTGACCAAAGCTTCTTTAAGCGCCGTTTAAGCCGTGCACGACAAGTGAGAGAGTATGTTATCGACGAAGGCGGACTAACTGGTTACAGGCTCTGTGCAGCAGAATCAGATGGGCTACCGGGCATCACAATCGATAAATTCGACAACTACTTGGTTTGCCAACTCTTAAGTGCAGGTGCCGAAAGACACAAAGGAGAAATCGTTGCTGCACTGAGAGAGTTGTTCCCTGAATGTGCAGTCTACGAACGTTCTGATGTGGATGTCAGAAAGAAAGAAGGCCTTGAAAAAATCACAGGCCCTCTTCATGGTGATGCACCAAAAGAAACCGTTCTAATTGAAGAGAATGGCTTAAAATTGGAAGTTGATATTATTAACGGCCATAAAACCGGTTTTTATTTAGACCAACGAGATAGCCGTGCGGCACTGGAAAGGTTCTCCAAAGGTAAAACGGTATTAAATTGCTTTTGCTACACAGGCACATTTAGTTTGTATGCACTCAGGGGGGGATGTGATGAAGTTATCAATGTTGATGTTTCTCAGCCAGCCCTCGATACCGCCAAAAGAAATGTTGAGCATAACAACCTTGACCTTAGCAAGGTCGACTTTGTCAAAAAGGATGTATTTAAATTGCTAAGAGAATACCGAGAAATGGGTAAGCAATTTGATACTATTGTCATGGACCCGCCAAAATTTGCAGAAAGCAAAGCCCAGCTAACGGGTGCATGTCGAGGCTACAAAGACATAAATATGCTTGCAATGCAATTACTTAAGCCAGGCGGAACACTGTTAACATTCTCGTGTTCAGGACTAATGGATCAAAACCTCTTCCAAAAAGTTGTCGCTGATGCTGCGCTAGACGCTAAGCGTGACCTTGTCATCATGGAAAGGTTGAACCAAGCACCTGACCACCCTATTGCCGGTTTTTACCCAGAAGGGTTTTACCTCAAAGGGCTCATTTGTAAAGTATATTAAGACATGAAAAAGGGAGCATGACGCTCCCTTTTTTCTTACTCTTAGTAGCTACCTTTTAGAGTAACACCAGAGTAAGTGTTATAACCGCGTAGCATAATGTGGTACGTTGCTGCTCCGCCATTATTAGTCAGTGTACATGTTTCACTATTGCCGTTACGGTATGGTCTACAGTCATATGTTGTCGTTGTTGGCGCTTGGTCCTTTCTTACATATAAGTCAGCATCACCTGAACCGCCTGAGATTTCTACGCTAAGCGTTGAGTTTGCTGGTACGTCAATTGTGTAAGCAACTTCACTACCTGATGCGCCAGATAAGCCAGTTACCGGTACACCGTTTTCTAGACAATTCGCACCACAGCCGCCACCGCCTGTTGAAGTCGCTGCCACTAAGCTCGCGCCAGAGTATGCAGAGTAACCGTGTAACATGATGTACCAATCACCTGCTGCAGGGTTGTTGATAGTACAAACTTCTTCGTTACCACTCTTATAAGGGCGGCACGTATAGCTGCTTTGAGTTGCTTTCTGACCCTGCTGAACATAAAGATCGGCATCACCTGTGCCACCTGACAGGGTGACAGTCAATGTATCTTTGCCTGCTGGTACTTTAAACAGATAGTGTGTTTCGCTACCAGATGCACCGCTTGCACCAACTGAAACACCGTCATCTAGCTCAGGTAGCGTTGGTGGTGGTGGTGGAGGCGTACTATCAGCAAGTGAGAATAGTAGTTCATTCGGCGAACCTGATTTTGCATCACTGACTTTATCTTTTGAGCTACGTGAACTCAATAGAGCGTCAATTTGACTAGGAGTCAAACTAGGGTTTTCATCCAGATACAATGCAACAACACCCGCCACGTGAGGCGCAGCCATTGAAGTACCACTAATTGTATTTGTCGCTGAGTCAGAATTATACCAAGCCGATTTGATGCTCGAACCAGGTGCATAAATATCAAGACAGTTACCATAGTTTGAGAAGCTAGAGCGTGCATCTGAACTCGTTGTTGAACCAACTGTCACAGCATCTGCAGCTCTTGCTGGTGAGTAGTTACATGCATTGCTGTTATCGTTACCAGCTGCTACAACAAATGTTACACCCGATGCAACAGCAGTGTTTACAGCATCATCAACAGCTTGAGAAACACCACCACCTAAACTCATGTTCGCCACAGAAGGACCTGACGCATTATCTTTCACCCAGTTAATGCCCGAAATAACACCCGAGTATGAACCAGAACCAGTACATCCTAGTACACGAACACCAACTACATTTACGTTCTTAGCCACACCGTATTCACCACCGCCAATCGTACCAGCAACGTGAGTACCGTGACCATTACAGTCACTTGAATCTGCATCATTGTCGACAAAGTCATAACCGTGGCTAGCACGACCGCCAAACTCCGCATGTGAAATACGCACACCTGTATCAATTACATATGCTGTCACACCTGAGCCGTCAAAGTCGTAGTGATAATTGCTGTTTAATGGTAGGTCTCTTTGATCAACCCTATCTAAGCCCCAAATTGCATTTCCTTGGTCAGCGCTTGCATCTACCATAGGCGTAATAGTTACAATCTGATCTTGTTCGATGTAGTCAATGCTTGGGTTGTTAAGTAATTCTTTTACTTGTTGTTTAGAAGCATTTACAACCACACCATTTAAAACACCGTTAAAGCTCTTAGTAACTTGTACATTGTGCTGAGTCGTCAGTGCTTGCGCTTGGCTAGTTGCATAGCTAGACACAGCCATGCTACTTGCAGCATTTAATACTGCAGGTGTTTTAAATACAACGATGTATTGATCTTCAATCGCTTTACTTTGGTCAACTGACATCATTTCAGCTTGAGCTAAACAGCTACCTGACATGCCTGCCAATACCGCAAAAGCGAGTGTGTTTAATTTACGCATACTTGTTCCTTTATTATGTCATTTGGTTAATTTCCAATCAAAATGTAGCGCAATTGTAGAATTAATACACAACAAATTTAACTTAAATTTAACTTGATTCACCTCTTTTTGTAAGCAAAAATTTACAATAGAAAGTTTTATTCATTAATTTCAATCCTTAAACAAACTTAATTCAAGTTGAGTCATTATTTTGAGAAAAAATTATAATTACTTTTTCTAAATACGCACTTTAAGTAAACTTTTCATATAGTTATTTCAATTCAAAGAGAATGTACTGTTGAAATCTATACTTTGAAAAATTAAGCAATAGTGAAAAAAGGAATAAACAAGGCCAAAAATCTAGTTTTTTCAATATATGAATACATGACAATATTTCAAGATTGCCAAATCATCAGCTGGAAATTTTGACATCTTTTGCGGGATTTTCTTGCATTCGGATATCGAGAGACATTGAAAACAGCCAAGATATAAAATAATAGCGATAAACACCGCACGAATGGATGCACGACGGAACCCAGCTTCAGGGATGAATTAAGTGCAAAAGGTTAGCGACAGCGAATACAGTGAGTACGCTCTTTTCGCGTAAGGTGAAGTGAGCTGATTTAACCGCAGCCAAGGGAATGAATTTAAAAGGCATAAAGGGTGACAACCGTGAAAGCAATTCACTGCACCTCGCCCTAAAGCACAATTTAGCACTTTAAACGCAAAAACCCCGTCGCATTGCTGCGCTGGGTTTCTTTTATTTGGCGCTTGGCAATGTCCTACTTTCATATGGACGAAATGAGACCGAAGCGCAGCTTCTCAGCTCGAAGAGATGAGCGCATGGATGCGCGATGGAACCCAGCTTCAGGGATGAATTAAGTACAATAGGTTAGCGACAGCGAGCACTGTGAGCACGCTCTTTTCACGCAAGGTGAAATGCGCTGGTTTAACCGCAGCTAAGAGAATGTATTTAAAAGGCATAAAGAATCACAACCGTGAATGCGATCCACTGCCCTCGCCATAAAGCTCGTGTTAGCATCTTAAACGCAAAAAACCCGTCGCATTGCTGCAACGGGTTTCTTTTATTGGCCCTGGCGATGGTCCGGCCGACGGCCAGAGGCCTCGCGTTCAGTCGGTAGAAAGTGAAACTATTCACTTTCTTATCCCCGCCTTCACCCTACTTTCACATGGGAAAGCCACCGCTGGCCGCCCCCACACTATCATCGGCTATCGTGCAAAAGGTTAGCGACAGCGAACACAGTGAGCACGCTTCTTTTGCGCAAGGT
>NZ_JAKGBI010000025.1 GCF_021530565.1 Pseudoalteromonas sp. SMS1 | reverse complement strand
AGTTTATAGATCGCCAATATGCAAGTTGGCTGTGTATAGAGAAGGTATTTGCTATAGTTGACGGAGCACGTTGATCTTCACGTTTGGCGCCCTTTTTATATGCGTCTATTTTATTCAAAACTCATGGGGAACGGTGAAAATTGCACTGGCACCGCCGTAAAGGTAACAAACCCTGTTTACATATTCTTACTCTTGTTGTCTCCTAGCCAATAAAACATGAGATATGAATACTCAGAGTTCTGCCCGTTAGGAAGTGGCTGTTGTGTACAATGCCCGCAACAGCATCATTAATAGTGAGTCAAGCTGACTCGGTGTGTGAGTGATATTGAGGCGACAAGACAGCGCGCTTGTAGACAAACCTTCCTGAGCGCACAGTTTGGGTGAAGTGGGCACAGTCAGTAAGAAAGCGTCTTTAAAGATATGAAAGCAAATTTCCTATGCTATGTATCACTTGTTCCAGTGAGAAAATCTAGCAATGCACTCTTGAAGTGTGGCTTTTCCAATAACTTAACACCCCATTCCTGACACTTATCTTTCATAGGAAGCTGTTTATTAGCTGTCAGTAATGCAATTTTAGCAGTTGGGCAGCGTGCTTTAGCTTTAATGATGACTTCATCTCCGGTGCCGCCTGGCATATTAAAATCAATGGTAAAAATATCATAATCCGTCGTTTCTAGAAGCGCTATTGCATCTGCGGCACACTTGGCTTCTTCAATCTCGATGTCTGGGTATTCTTCCTTTAATACTTTTTTTATTTGTGCTCGAGCCACTAAGCTATCGTCTACGACCAGTGCTTTCATCAACGCTCTCCCGTGTTTATTAATATTAATTAGTTTAGGATAAATCTGTACATTCGTTAAAAACATCATGTTGTTTGTTTGGTTTTATAGAGACTCAGCATTGAATGCATCAAGCCATACCAAAAACTCATCAACAGGCATTGGCTTTGCAAAGTAGTATCCTTGAATAACGTCACAGTTTTCAGCCGCCAAAAATTGGTTTTGTTGTTCTGTTTCGACGCCTTCGGCGATTAAATTGAGTCCAAGGTTTTTGGCAAGCCCGATGATGCTTTTGCAAACCAGCGCGGCTTCTTCATCATTCGGTAGATCCACGATAAAGCTGCGATCTATTTTTAGTGTATGCAATGGGAACCGAGTTAAATATGCCAGTGATGAATACCCCGTGCCAAAGTCATCAATGGATATTACAAAGCCTTTATCAACTAAGGTGCGAAGTAACGAGATGGTTTCGTCAGTGCGTTTCATCAACATGCCTTCTGTCAGCTCTAGTTCAAAAAAGTGAGTATCAAGTTGATAGCGCGTTAACACAGCCATAAATCTTTGTGTGAAAGTGTCACTGATAAATTGCCTCGGTGAAATGTTTACACCCATGCGAAAGTGTTGAGGTAATACATGTTTATAATTAGCCAAAAATTCACATGCTTGTCCCAGCACACTGTCAAATATTTGTTCTATAAATCCGCTATCTTCAGCAATTGGAATGAAATCTACTGGTGATATAAAACCTTTGGTAGGGTGATACCATCTCACCAGCACTTCAGCGCCATGCAATATCTTTTTGTCAGGTGATAATTGAGGTTGAAGTACAATGGAAAACTGTGCTTTTTTAACGGCGATGCGTAGTTCTGCCTCAAGCTCCAAACGTTTTTTAGCATTTTCGTTCATCTTTTCAGAAAAGAACATGTAGTTATTACGTGATGAGTCTTTCACTGCATACATTGCGGTATCAGCACATTTAATGAGGTCATAGGCTGTTTCACCACTTTCAGGGTAGGTCGCTATGCCCAAACTCCCTGTTACGAACAGTTGATGTCCATCAATATCGAAAGCAGGCTCAAATAGAGTCACTATTTTTTCAGCGACACGGGCAGCATGCTCTTTGTGCTCTAAATTCTCTAACAAGATAACGAATTCATCCCCGCCAAGCCTCGCCACAGTGTCCAGATCTCTAATACCTTCATTGAGTCTGGTTGAAACAGATTGTAGGAGTTTGTCGCCAATATCATGGCCCAGCGTATC
This sequence comes from Pseudoalteromonas sp. SMS1, assembly GCF_021530565.1. GTDB lineage: Bacteria > Pseudomonadota > Gammaproteobacteria > Enterobacterales > Alteromonadaceae > Pseudoalteromonas. The sequence goes on along the minus strand of NZ_JAKGBI010000025.1, from coordinate 125,614 downwards.
GTTAATGATTTTGAAGCGATCCAAGTCTAAAAATAAAATGGCGACATTGTTATCAAAGCGTTTGGCCCTACCTATTGCAGATTGGATTCTGTCCATCAAAAGGGTGCGGTTTGGTAAACTGGTAAGTTCATCAAACTTAGCCATGGTTTCCAGCTGTTGTTCATATTGTTTTCGTTCTGTTATGTCTCTCAAAACAACAACAAAGTGGCGCTGCTCTGACAGCTCGACAGTACTGACGGAAAGCTCTGCAAAAAAGCTCCCATCTTGACCACTTGGGGTCACTTCTAATTCTATAGAGTCAGCGTATTTAGCCCAAAGCGGCAACATAGCTGCCATCTGATTCACGCCGCCATTTTCATCAGACAACGGTTTATTTTTATCTTTGAGAAATTGGTGAAGATTGATGTTGCTTAAGGAGGTTGACGCGCTATTTAGCAGTTCGTTGGCGGTGTGGTTAAACATCTGTATGCTGCCGCCCGCATCAACGATAATAATGGCGTCTTTTACACTCTCAAATATGCCCCTGATTCGCTTTTCTTGTGCCTCAATTTGTTCGGCTTTGAGTTGCGCTTCACTGGCGAGTTGGTGCAGGGCTGTTTCGCGGTTTACGCTCTCAGATATGTCGATTATTTCTATCAAGCAAAATTGCTCGGTAACGTTAATGGGTTTAATTTTGACGACTTGAGAGATCAGCGTACGTTCTGTTAAGGATTGTTTGTCACGATAAAATGGGAAGGGGGCAGGGTTCAGTTTATTTGACAAGATAGCTGCACGTCGTAGGCTTAGTGCTTTCTCCATAGCTTTATTCAGGCGCGGTGGTAGATCTGGAAACACTTCATGGATAAACTTATCTTCAACGGCTCCTTCAACGGTGGCATGAATTTTTATCCAATCATTAATAAACAATATTCTTCTTTCACTGTCGATGACAATCATACCAACATCTGTTCGATTGATTGCCTCAATCAAATATTCTGGGGACGTATTGCTCTTTCCCATTAAAGCCCCAATTCTGACAGCATTTGATTGGTTTTCTCTAGAAAATCTTCAATGACGAGAATATCTTGTACAAATAAAATATCGCCTCTTACTTGGCTATCTTTAATTTCAAAGTGCATACCCACAGACATGACTGTGTCACCAACATAGTATTTATCAACGAGGTCTTGAAAAGTACCAGAGTAGGCCATCGGCATCGCGGTGCTTATTGAAACGTGCATCATGTCACTAATTGACGTAATAATGGCATCTAGAATAATGCTCGATATTTCTGTCAGGGACTCAACTTCTAGTGCGGTTAACGTATCTGCACCACTGGTTTCTTTCAGCACTTTTCTTACTAAGTTCAAGCTATGTTGTGCAGGGAACAAGAGAATGCCATTGCACTCCATCTCTCCTTGTATTGGTAATACCACAGCAGTGACATTTCGGCTGGATTCTATTTGAAGCTTACTGAAAATTGCGTTTTTTTCGAACAAGTCGAAACTTGGTACCGACATCAAAATTTCTTCATTAATCATATCATTAAGCTCAACAATGGCTTCACCCAACCCAACATTGAACAGCTCTTTAATATAGTCTATTTGTAATTCTGATAGTTGCATCCAAGTACCTGCTTAGTTTGGATATCTTTGACATGTCAGTGAGACAAACTTATATAGCAAGCCTAGCAAACTTTTATTGTAATACCAGTTGACTAGGCAACAATTAAATATGAGGACAATGAAATAAACACTTATTGGTTAATGGGGAAGAACGCACCACATAACCGCGGGTGAAGGAAAGTTCATCGTAAGGGCGCTTATAGTCTGTCTTTGTCTTGTACCTTTATCGCCTCGTCATTGTACGTACTCAGTTAACTAAACAGTGTTTTAACTTGATCCCACAAACCTAGTGATTCATCAGGGAAAATATCAATACCTAGCCAGGATTTAAGTAAATAAAGGATAACAAAAACAATTCCGAGCGCGATGAATCCAACAATAAGCAAGGCGGTTATAAAAGCCAGTGCCGCAGTGAATCGTTCCGAAGAACTTAAGTTACGTTTATTCACCCCACCAAGAAAAACAAAATAAAAGCTCCAAGGCAAAAATGGCAGCGCGAGTGTGGGACGAAAATCAATTTTATGGCTGTTCCAATCGCGAGTATTGATGACTTTTTGCAGCGCTTTACGCTGTTTATAATTAAAGCTGGCGGCGACTTCAGGATCCATTTTACTGAGTAATTGCTTAACATGAGCATGGCGATCCTGATTGGGTTTATTGCTTGTCATTTGGCCTCCTTAGCCATCGAATCGATATGTCATTGTCACTACATCTCGTTCAGCAAAAAAATCACAGCATGTTGTACAGAGAAGGGGGCGCATGCTTTTGGCGAACGCTCAGTTTTACCGCTGTAGGGTAAGTTTAGTTCGATAATTTCCACTATCAATTGCCACGACTAATTAATTCAGTTCCATACACATTAATCTCTTTGGACAAGGCGAATGTGTGTGAAAGTTAATGTCATTGCGCTTTGTATCGTTCCCCTCAACGGGGAGCTGCATAGATTTAGTGCGTTTCGTCGGCGCCACTTGCCTAGAGAATACGCCAATGTCGCCGGCCGTTTGCTAAGCACGTTACAGTAAATAATCACTAATGTGTCTTGTGTATACAAAAATGGTCGGCATGAAAATGTCAAAATATTGATATATATAAATATATTTTGGCATTTTGTCTGTTTTATTAGTTTTGTCCTACCTTGCGTACGAAAGGAAACTTTCATTAGTTCGGCTGGTACGAAGCACAATCGTTCAGCCACTTTTTTCGAATGATATAAATGTAGCATGTATTGTATTTCGCAATGTCACTGGCTGGTGGTCTGTCTTGTTATTTCGATGTCGGAATGGCGAATCATATATGAAACAAAGTGATTAATGAGGGGGCAATGTGGTTTTGTCGCTTGGCAGACATGTATAAAGTCTTTTTGAATGTCATAAATAAAATAGGTACAATTGTCCCGATAAAACGAATTTATAACTAAAATGGATTTTTCTATTATGAAAAACTTTAAACACTCCTCCGTCGCCTTGGCATTGACTTTGGTGCTAACAGGTTGTGGTGGCTCTTCGGGCTCGGACAATAACCTATCAGAACAACAAAAAATCGAAAACCAAGCATCTGAGACGGTGAGCAATGCGCAGGGTAAAACCTTCGCTGAATTAGAAAGCGCGGCCAATCAACTTGTAAAGAGCCGCTATTCAGGCATTGATACTCAGGCCCAAATTGAACCCGCATTAGTACAAAAAGCACTTGCCCATATGTTCGATGACTCAGCGAGCTCATTAACCACGTTTGAGCTTCCTGCGATAGAAAACCATGTATCCAGTGATGGCAAAATTGATGGTACACAAGCCTGCTTTGTACAAGGTACAGTGAGATATTCTGGCCAAGTTAACGAGTCAGGAGAAGGAACGGCAATTGCGAAATTTACTGATTGTGTCAATTTCAGCGGCCAGAAGGTTTCAGGTACCATTACTGTTAAAGTATCCCAGAGTGATGCGGGTAAAGTGGAGATGGGGGTGTATGTTGATGCATTTGAAATGTCATACAACGAAAACTCTGAAAAACTGACTGGCAGTGTAAAAGTAACTGCGGACCCTAACAGTGCTGGCAATGCCTCAATCAGTCAAAACTTATTGATTGAGGACCAAAGTGGCGATCAGGTGCTGTCTCAACTGTCATTTAAAGAGTTGGATTATTATAGCTCAACAGAGAGCTTCACGATGACTGGCACTGTAAAAATTGGGGATGCTGGGGTTGTTTCAGTAAGTACTGCTGATCTGCGTGGCGATAGCCCTCACTTTTATGATGGAAAAATTAAGTTTTCAGGCCTTAATAACAGTGCGACCATTGAATTCTCGAATTATCAGACAGCGTATTACGTCGATTCTGACTTAGATGGTCAATATGATTTTGGTGCGTATATTACTGATATTTACAAGTTTATGGCAGGACAGGAGGCAACTATTAACCCTGTTGCTATCGATCTTATGTCCTTACCGCCGACTGTATATGCGCCTTATTATTACGCCAATCATCAAACGGATACCACTACGCCAATTACGGTACAAACAGGTGATTATTATGATTCAGATACGCCAATTGAAGAATTGCAAGTCAGCTTCGCATGGTACTTGAATAATGAATTAATTGCGGATCAAATCACCAATACATTGCCTGCTGGTATTGCGGTTTATGGTGACACCTTAGAGGTGGCAATGAGCGTCTCTGATAGCGCAAACACGGTTTTGAGTAACCGGATTGCAATTGAGCTAGCAGATGCACCGAGTTATATTGAGGTGACTGAGTTGCCACAATCAATTTCTCCAAACCAGCACATAGAGTTTGCTGTGATGACCATTGACCCCGATAAGATTCATGCACCAAAGGTGGGGACTTTATTGTCTGGACCATCTGGTGCCGTGGTTGGCGAAGATGGCAAAATTACGTGGACAGCACCAGCAGAAACGCTGTTTTCTTCACAAGATTACTTTTTTAACTTTGCCACAGGTGATGAACAAAATCCTGCAGAATCATCTATTTCTGTCACTGTAAATACAGCAAAGCCATTGCCAATTGCTCGTTCGGGCATCGAAGTACCGAAACGCGATGGCAACATTATTATTGGCGATTTCGATGGCGACCAAAAGAATGAAATCCTGACAACGGATAATCAATACCGAGTGACCTTGTTGACCAATGAGAACGGTGAACCAGAACAAAAGTGGTTGTATCCATACTCGTTACCGACAGCTGGAACCATTCAACAACTTTTTGCTGCTAATATTGACAGTGACGCTGAAAAAGAAATTTATGTCCTGACAACAAAAGGTTTGAGTGTTATTGATGGATTAAATGCGCCAGCCCGAGAACTCATTTCTTTCGAAGGCGATATTTTATCTGGCGCCCTTGCAGACATCAATAATGATGGTTTACCTGAATTGGCGGTTATTCGCAGTGACGATAGTGATTATTACAGCTCTAAAACGCTGAGTGTACACAAGCTGGACTCTGGCCATGAAACGCTATTTGAAACGAATGTAGACGACGCTAATGCAATCGAGATTGCAAATGTTGATGAAGACCCAAACCTTGAACTCGTGGTTAATACAGGGCTAGTTTACGACATGGCGTCTTGGGAAAACCAATGGCTGAGTGGTAACTCGTTCGGCCACCGACTTTTAACGACGGCTGATTTAAACGGTGATGGCATTGATGAAATCGTTGGTTATAACAATGGGATTGTCGTGTATTCGGCGGTTGATAAATCCCAGTTAGCCACGTTAGAGGAACATGATCTTTGCTCCATTACCGCTGATAATATCGATGATGACGAGAGTGATGAGCTCATTTTAGGTGATTGCCAATGGGGTAATATACACGCCTACAATTTTAAGAGTGATAAGTCGTTTGAAAGCTTATGGACGGCGGATAAGGTCGATCATGGCTCAAGTTCTTTACAGGTAGGTGACAGTGATAATGATGGTAAACCCGAATTGTTATGGGGCACAGGGATAACGTCTTCAGGCGCGGATATGTTAGTTACAGCAGACATCGATGCGGGGGGGGTAACAGTGAGAAGCGATCAAATCGCCCCGCAACTAGGCACGTTTACGCCTGCTGGGTGGGCTAAAACAAATGAAACCACTGAAAGCGCTATCTTCTTTTTACCCCGAACAAATTCTGGTTACGATGGGAGCCGTGTTGCGCACATGAGCAAACGGGGCGACTTAACGTTGTCGGATGTGATTTCAAGTAACTGGAGTGGTCACAAAGCGTCGATCACAGCTGATTTTAATAACGATGGATTGACGGAGCTTCTAGTACCTAACACCGAAACATATACAACGGGGCTTGGTATAATGGAGCTGGCAACGCATACGATTACTTATCAATTACCCGTTGATTCAAATGATCAATTGATCACGGTTGATGCCGCGGATGTCAATGGGGACAATGTGAAAGATGCTATGTTTGGCACGAATAATTCTGTCAAACTCGTCGATACATACAATCAATCTATGGTGGCAAGTTACACTGTATCAGGCTCACTGCGTGATTTTACTACGCACTTAAACGGATCACTGTCTATGGTGGTTGCCACTGACAATCTGAGCTTGCTAGAACTCACTAATGGCTCATTATCAGAGAAAAGTACCATAGAGCAAATATGTACCCAGGTGGAGTATTTCAATTATGACAGTGATGCAGCACTTGAAATTGTGTGCTTAAGCAATACTGATAGCTATTATTCAGACGTGCAATCTGAAATCTATGTCTTTGACATAAACAATGAGCAGTTGGAGCAAGTACACCACAAAACATTAGCAGAAAATGTCGTTCATTTGGCGGTGTCACCAACCGAGGACAATAATCAAGGGTTGATACTAGTTACGCAAACTGGACGTGGTTATTGGGACGAAGATACCTATGCTCATGTTGTGTTCACTGATTCAAAAGGAAATAAGATTAGCCGTAGCCCTAAGCTACCTGGTATGTCTAATCGAGATGGGTTAAAAGTGAGACTCGACGACAACGGAAAGCTGAATGTGTTATTGACCACATCCAATGCGATGTTTCAGATACACTAACTATTAAAGTCGTGGCCCTGTTTTTTGAACAGTGGCCACGTAATCTGTTTACGAGCAGAGTACCATTTTGTGAAGCATGTGCAGTACCCAGGCGCACTCTGCTATTCATGCTAATCCGATTATCCAGTTTTAAACACCTTCGACTTAATATGAAGCGTTGGCCATCGTTAAAGCCGGGCTTTTTAACCGTTCTACAACCAGCAATCCACACGCAACTGCGGCGGGTAACCACATCGCCAGCTGAGATCTAAGTTGAGTCGGGTCGAGCCCTTGTCGATGTGCACTTTGAATGATTGCCTGCTCGAATGAAATTGCTTGATTGCAATGCACTAGCAGGTCTGCTTGCCATTGGGTCAGTGGTTGAGTAACCAGTCGATAATTTTGTCGGCTCAGAGCGATGTAACGAGTTTCTCTTGGGGGTAATGAATGGGCTATACCGTTTTCAAGCTGAGTAATCAATGGCAGTAGATCATATTCACTCACCAGCAGGCGTAAACAAGGTGGTGCTATCAAACTCAATGAAGCGCAACCTCCGAGCAACTCGAATTCATTGAACGCTGTATGCGTTGTCGGAATATTTTCCAGCCCATCAGCAAGTAGAACTTCTGCCTTTGCGCGCTCGAATCGCGCTAATTCAAGTGGCACATCAAACATAGTTGTTTGCTGTTCATCAAAACGCCCCTGTGGGCGTGTGTTGGTCAAAAATCTGACGAAGGACTGTCCCAGCGTGTGTAACGTAAATGAGCGTGATGGTAATGTCACGATGTATGCCTTCGCAAAGACTTCAAACACTTCAGAGCCCATAAAAGTACAAAGCAGCGAAAACTCGCACTTGAGACACTCCACTAGACGCATAACATAACCTGCCGCATAGATATCAATTCTTCGCTGGGCGCTTAGCTGCGATGTCGACTTGATACACTGTTCGAGCGTTAAACCATCGCGTTGCGCTGCGTTTGCTAACTTTTGTGGCAGGTCACCTCTTGAAATTAAAACTTGAGACAACCAGTGCTGTAATTGTTCGAGTTCTGGCGTTGAATGAGTCATGTTGCTACCGGCTTTAAGCTGTGTACTAGGTCCGTATTGTGATGCATTTCCTGTACCACAGGTGTCGAAAATTGAACCTGTGTGCTCTGAAGCACACTTTGTAAGGGGAGCTCTCCGTTGTGCACCGTTTTAGCTTTGTTCAGTTCTACCACTAATTCTTCAAATGGCGGAATATTGGCGTCCCACTCCAATAGCGTTGATACTCCGCCAGTTAGTTGCTGGGCTAAGGCATACAGCTCCCAGACGCGTTGAGGGACAGGTTGGTCATGAGTGTCAATGAGGCAGTCTCCACAGTCACTGGGTCCTGCTACGTGAATTTGTACAATATGGTGATGGGGCAAAGCTTTAATGTATGAGTGAGGATCAAACCCATGATTAAAAGCGCAGACAAAGACATTATTAACATCTAAGAGCATGTTGCAGCCAGTCGCACTCACCAGTTCGGTAAAAAAGTCTGGTTCGCTTAGGCTTGAATGGCAGTACTCTAAATAAGTCGATGGGTTTTCCAATACAATGGGGCGCTCTAGCACATCCTGGACTTGATTTACGCGGCGAATAACATGTGCGAGACTCTCTTCATTGAGGGGCATAGGCAGCAAATCATGACTGTTGACGCCTGCAACGCCAGTCCAACACAAGTGATCCGATATCCAAACAGGATTTACGAAATCACTCAGTGCTTTGAGCTTTTTCAGATAAGTATAATCGAGCCTATCCGTACTCCCGATGTTCATAGATACACCATGCATGATAATGGGGTAATGAGCTTTTAGGGTTTCAAGCACATGACGGCCGTAACCAAAGTTATCGATGTAGTTTTCGCTGATAATCTCAAACCAATCGACGGGCCTTTGTGCTGTGTGATCGACCTGATTCATTAAATGTGGATAATGCTGACTTCGTAACCCCACGCCAAATCCAAGGTTTTTCTTATTAGATATAGAGGCCGCAGTATGATACTGCGCCTCTTTTACGTCGTTTTTTGACATTATGTTGGCTCATGTCGAAGGAGGAAGAGCAAGGCGAATGTCATCCGCATCGGGTGGTTGGGGGATATCCCCGGTTTGTAGGTCTACCAAACCATGCGCGTTGCAATATGCTTGCCACGCAATTTTGTAGACTGCATCACCCTCTTTGTAAGGCATTGGGGTCGTCTGCCGATTGGACGCACAAACTTGATGCTCATCTCCTTTATCTGGTGCAATATAGCTGATGGCCTCAAAGTTGTGGTCTTTGCCATAAAACCGAAATAGCTGCATTTTATATCCATCGCTGTCGTCCGCTGGTAAAGATGGGAATAATTGTGATGCGGATATCGGCACGGCACATCCCCCTAAATTATTGCACTTGTTATCCGCTGGCGCGCTTTTAATCCCTTGTGCACCACTAGAACCACAGCTACCTCCTGACGTTGTACTATGCACAAATCCACACCCACCTTGCGCTTTACAGTCATTCGAGCCTTTACAGCTGTGATAAACTTGAGCAGGGGGCAAGCCTGTGTCATCAGAGGTATAACTCATCCCTTGACAGGCATGATAAAGCACATCGTCTTGCGCAGGCATAATCCCTGTGACGAGATCAGGAGCTAAGCCCGTTGTCGCCCAACAAATGGAGACCCTGTCACCTGACCCACCCATCGCAGGACCTGGAAATTCACTGGTTTTACCTGACCAGTAGAGATCAAGGGTTTTAGTCAGTCCTTTGAGTGTACCCACTGCGGATTGACTGAATAACTGATGGGTATCGGAGAGGCTTTTTTGTGTTTGACTCAGTTTATTTAATGCCAGCGTAACTTCTTGTGCACTGGGTAGATCTGGGTGCTTAGCTTTTGCCGCATCGCCACCATGCGGGTCCAGCATACTAGGTTGCCAACGGTTCCCTTCATTGTGCCAATCTCTCCAAGTCATGTATCTTTCATCGTCTTTATTACTCGCGTCACTATATGTAACAATCAGCTCTAGAGTTTGTTGAAAGATAAGAAAGTGATCTTTACGTTTGTTGGTGATCCGTGCACACGCGGTACCAGAGATGGGGTCGCCAGGGTAATCGTCTTTTAATGCTTGCTCATTGGGTTGGAATTTAGGCTTAACAGTATGATCATCTTGATTTTGCTGCGACAGCAGGGTGCTCAATACTCTTTGTGCCCATGGTTCGTGACTCCAATACTGACAAATCATCATTGCTACGCCATTGCCTTCACCTTGATCTGTAATTGCATTTACATTGTTCATGAGCTTTTCTTTTAGCGCATCATAACGGTGTTCAGTGGTATCGGTTGTGTTCAAATCGCCGTCGATATCTGGGAATTGCGCTTGGTATTTGTCATCTCCAGGGCGTACGTTGAAGTAATCACGCTGCACGGGTGCTAATAGTTCATCCAATAAACTACGGCCATCGCTATATTGAATTTGTAGGTAATTCCAGTAGCACAGATACATATGACCGATAGAACCAAATAAGGGAAGGTTTGACTCGGTGAAACTTGGCTCCCACCAATCATATGGGGCGTTTTCAAAATATTTTGGACGGCCGTCTGTGCCAGGTTTTAAATACTTTGATTGGATGATTTTTTTGGCATCTTCTTCAGTCTCTTCGATCAAGAGAAATAGCAGCGCTTGTTCTTTATTAAGCTCAGTGGCATTGACCCTCAGGTCTTGCAAGCTATCACCAGAAAAATGAGCTTCAAAATAGGCCTTTACCTGCGGGCTCAGTTTGGCTAAGTCGCTGTCACAGTCTCGGAAGTCTAAGACATGTGGGATCATGGTTTGGTTGTTGTAACAATGCCAACCAAACTGTTTATCTATCAATGCTGAGCTTGTAAACGAAGGGGTGACCCCCAATTTGCTTGCCATGTTAGATGCCAGTTGAAGATGTAACATTTCCTCTATGAAAACGCTGTAGACCCCATTAAAAACTTGTTCATTCACTGATAGCGTATTGGTTAAGGGGGGATTAAAAGTGACGTCATGGCCTAGTTGTCGCGCTTGGGGGATAGAGCCGGCTTTGGCTGCTAACCCGGGCCATTGACGTCCTGGGTAGAGACCCGATTCATCACCGATTGGGTGCATTCCATAAATAGAGTATAAACCAGTCATGTAGAGAGGTATGGTGAATAATTCGACATTAATCGCGGCTTGCGCGATGGCTTTGATACAAGAGATATCTGCTGCTTTATACTGAATGTCTCGATTTTTAATCTTTTGTTCCTGCGAAGCCGTGATCCTGAGTTCAGGTTTTATCCCTTTAGTTAATCCGGAAAGTGCTTCTGTGTTGATTGGTTCGTTCATGAACTCGCTCCTTTGTGACGGTAAGCCGCCGTCAAAATTAGAGGTTTGGCTGCGGCGCTCTAAACGTAGTTCACTCGGATGTCGATTACTATTACAGGTTATTACGTGGTGGTTGCTCGTATGCTGACCCGTTAAGTAGGTGGTCACATGGTGTATTTACACATGCTATTTAGCATATTAGGCAGCTCACTATGACGTTGCGAGCGAATTAGGGAAGGGCTCTGCTGTGTCGCTTAATTTTGAGGGGTTGGTAATTGCTTACTTATGTTCTGTATAGAACATTTATAGAGCTTATACGATTGAGTTAAGATTAAAATATATCTTATGTGACAGTCAAAAAATGGATGTATACAACGAATCTGTATCGTGAAAAAGTGACCGCCACGCAGATGCATGATGCAAATGGGCGGTCATTTGGTAGTGGCTGCTTAACTTTCTTTGGATTCTTTCTCTTTTAATTTTCTATCCTGGTCAAAGTGCCATTTGACGGCAAAATATCCAGCTATGCCTAATGCGATTACTTTTACCGCCATGAAAATATAAGGAAAAAAATCTGACCAATGCTCCATCGCATATCTCCGTGCTATTAAATATCACTTTCTTTAGTTATGAGCGGCGCAGAAAACTAACACATTCAATGTTTACCACAACACCAACTACTATATCGAACACCGCATTCAAGCGTAATCACTATAGAGCGCGCTTAAATTTTGACGTTCAACAAGTTATTGTTTGCTGGGTCATACCAAGACTTGACTCAGATCAAAGAAGCTCGCTCGTGGCGATAATATATTCATCTGGTCATAGCTTGTCAATTTTTAATTAGAGTTTATAGAACATTTAGTAATTACTGAAACTTAATTGTGACCTAAAACAGGTTAATGGCTACTCGCCACATCAATCTTGACGTGCACGCAAAAAGTACAGGTGATCCCATTCTGCATACACACTAGGCTAAGGGGTTCACTTATGATGATTATTTTGCCAAATTTATATAATTCACACCTTCAATATTCCGTGCCTGAGTCCACATCATAAAAATAACAACTTTATTTTTATTTATTTAATTTTACTTAATTTAAAATACTTTGTTAAATTGCGTTGTTTTCTTGTTCAGTCCCTCAATAACATTTACGGTCTATCAATGCTAGCTTTTTTTGTTTTTCATATTAGATAATGTATTTATTCATTAAAGCTTTAAAATAATAAATTAATACTATATCCATGCGTAAAAATACCCATATAATCAGATTTGTTGGTGGGTTTTGACTTCTGTTTTTGATTTTAATCAATAGTTTGACTTTACTTTGTTTCTTATTTAATTCACCAAAGATACTATTTTAAATACTCTAATGAGTATGGCTAGCAAAACGACTGCTCAACCTTTGAGCGGATATATCATCGTGTCATTTTTAAGGAGATAATGATGCTAAAAAATACCCTATGGCTTTCTCTATTTGCTTGCACTAGTGCAATGGCGGCTAATGAATACGCTGAGGTAACAGCAAGTGACGCTTGGAATGTTGTGAATAACACCAATGGTAATCTTGTTTTCACAAGTGCCCCAACAGACATAGAAGCAGAGGCGGGTGTGATCGCGCTTAAACAGTCTGCTGGTGGTGTGGAAATCAAATTCCAAGAATGGTCTTACCTTGATGGTGCACATGGCGCTGAAGAGTTGGCGATTCTATCACTTCCAGCGGGTCGTCAAACATTGGCAGATGGCACAGTTATCGAGGTCGGTACATTCAAACTGGGTAGTGGTGAAAACACCGTGAGTTTTGGTGAAAAGTTTTCGAAAACACCACACCTTTTCCTAACTGGCCAATCTAATGATAATGCGAAAGCGTATGTTACGCGTGTTCATGGCGTTACGCAGCACGGCTTCATTGCATTGAAACAAGGTGAAGAGAAAGCGTCAAATTTACCGGTACAGGAAACGGTTGCGTACCTTGCTATCGTATCTCCAACCAATACTGGTAATATTGGTGGACAAGACTTTGTAATCGATCAAATTAAACTTGACCACTCAGCAGCATCTGAGGCGACCTACGGCCTATACCTTCAAGAAGAGCAGTCCAAAGATACTGAGCTAACGCATATTGTTGAGCACGTGAATATCCTGAACTTTGGTAAGCATGTTTTTGCTCAAGATGTGACTGCATATGGTCGTGACACAGTTGCACCAAGACTAGCTCAAGACTTTGCTAAGCCTCCGGTTGGTAGCTCATGCGCAGCCATTCAAGCACAAAGTCCGTTAGCGGCAAGTGGCTACTATACGATTACCCCCGCCAACTCAACCCCTATTGAAGTTTACTGTAATATGGATAAAGAGTCAGGTGGTTGGACATTGTTCGCGACACATAACACATCTCTTAAATCTGTTGATGCGGTTGAAGTTGTGAAGCACGACGGCTTTGGCGTGATGAAAGATGCAAATTGGCAAGCAGTTAGAGACAGCATGCAGTACGGTATCATGTTTGTGGACGGTGCTGGAAACGTTGGTATTGTCGAAAAAGACGCACTGCTTAATGCATCATGTATTAAGCTTAATCAGACAGACTCTCTAGCAAACAACCCAGCACCATATGGACGCTTCTGGCATACAGAAACCTCAGGGTGTGGTGGTTCTGGTGGCGATTACAGTGAAGCAATCCTAAACGTGGGATGGTCACATGTTTATAATTTCACCGGTGCATTCAGCAAGTGGGAGTTTAGCGGTGGTTATACGGCAGGTATCGTAGAGTATTACATTAAGTAATGGCTGTTCTGGCGCACCTACCTGGGTGCGCCAATAATTAAGAATTCATACGTCTTCAACTTCTCTTTCCCCCAGGCTCTTTTTTTAAATTTTAAGTGCACCATCAATTTATTTAAAATCGATACTGATTAATGTTGTAAGTGAATCATGTTGTATATTGGTTTGTATGGCGAATATTGCAAAGATCTTACACAGCAAATAAGATAATATTCCGAAAGGTTTCCCTGTACTGGCAGTTTAATGAGATGTTAAGCATGAATGGCGATTTTGACATTATTTATATTTTGATTTTAGGATGTGAGTTCGCCTTTTGGGTTTTATTATGTGCCGGGTTTGCGATTAGATATGTATTTAACCTCAAGAAACTGAGCGCCTTTGTGCTGGCAAGCGTGCCACTGGTAGACCTATTTCTGTTGGGGTTTGTTGTGATAGACCTTAGTCGGGGAGAAAGCGCAACGTTTGCCCATGGACTGGCTGCGGCCTATATTGGGTTCACTATTGCGTTTGGTTCCACATTGGTGCGGTGGGCTGATCAATGGTTTGCACATAGATTTGGTGGTGCAGCGATGCGAAATGAAGATGTATTATTCGGTTGGTCAGCAGTCATTGATGAGTTCAAACTCTGGTTCCGCTGTATTTTCGCCGTTGCCATTACGTATGGCTTGCTTGTTTTGATAGTCGGTTTTGTAGATAACCCAGCTAAAACAGCGGCGCTGACTATATGGTTTAAAATGCCATTGTTTACGGTTTTCTTTTGGTTTCTGTTCGGTCCATTATGGCGCGTTGTTTTCTTCAAACGGGCGTCAAAGAGTTAAAGTGCTTGTGGTGTGCATGCGCTTATCTCTTTGCAAGTGATTGAATCATCGTAAACTTGCGCGTATAACCTGCCTCCCGATAACTACATGGTCATGTTCAACGCTAATAATGGGGAAGAAAGTAAAATGACGTTGTTAGTGACTGTGTCTGTGCTAGGCAAACTTGCGCTATCTAATGTGTATGTATGTGGTTGAATAAAGCAGTATTACACCACTTCGCGCTGACTGTTATGTCATGTATTGCTTCATTGATACTTCGCACTTATAACTTAATTAAACATCGCATGGCTACTGATAATCAGGCGATGACTGGGTTTTTATGGTTGGGCGGGAGCGGCACAGTAAAAGCGGGGAAGATACCCCGCTAGAAAGTCAATTTACTTATAAGCATATTGCAGTGTTACACCATTGTACGCGTTGTATCCATAGAGGCTAATATGCCACTTCCCTGAATTGGGGTTTGAGAATACACACTGTTCCTCGTTGCCATTTTTCCAAGGGCGACAAGTATAGTTATTCGCGTCAGGTTGTGCATTGTATCTGACATAAAGGTCGGCATCACCAGTGCCGCCTGTGATTTTCAAGCTCATTTCTTTCACGCCTTGAGGGATATCCCAAGTGTAGTGGGTCCAGCCATTTTGAGCGCCTTGTAAATTTGGCAAAGAACCGCTAACTGGGGAGACTCCACCAGGATCGCCACCACCTTGACACCCATTTGTATTCAAATAGTCTGCTGCATCTTTGGCTTTAATGATACCGTGGCCGTAATAATTATCGCGACCCGCTGCACCTTTATCTTTTGCTGTGGCATTTAGTGCCGCTCTTATCTCTTGGTTGGTACATTGTGTATTGTGGCTCCACACTAAAGCGGCAACCCCAGCAACATGTGGGGTTGCCATTGAAGTACCACTTAAACTGCGATACGTATTGGTTGGATAGGTGGAGTTGACGCTTGACCCTGGTGCCGCGATTTCGACTTGATCATTATATTGAGAAAAGGAAGAGCGAGATTCATTGGAGGTAACAGAAGCGACCGAAATGACTGAATTATACGAGGCAGGATAAGACTTAGAGCTGTTCCCATCGTTGCCCGCAGCGGCTACCAGCATTAAACCGCCATCTACAAAGTTTTGCATTGCGGTATTTTCACTATTGGAGTAGTTGCCTCCGCCAAGGCTCATATTCACCACATGAGAACCCGCATCTTTACACTGTTGAATTGCATTGATTAGATTTGATGCATAGGTCCACTGACCATTGTCATCAAATATTTTAACGATATGCAGATCCATGCCCGGATAAACGCCAATTACTCCTTGATTGTTATTTTCAGCAGCAATGGTCCCAGCAACGTGCGTTCCATGACCGTTACCGTCATTGTTCCATCTACCTACCGCATTGTTATTTGCATTACCCGTTACATTACCATACGGCAGATCTGGGTGGCCCAAATTATACCCGGTGTCTATGACACAAACTTTCCTTGCTGAGGTATTCGTTTGAGAAAGAAGGTTCCCTTGTACCATGGTGATACCGTATGGGGTACTTTGTGCAAACGGCGTAATTTGTTTGGCTGACTTATGCGCTGGAGACAAATAACGTTTTGGGTCAATTTCTATCGACTTAATCGATGAAAAGCCGCGCAGCGTTGCTAAGCTGTCCTGATCTAGTTCTGCGACCATAGCCTGTTGGCCATTGAGGCTAAATAGAGGCTCTGCGCCTGCGGTAAATAAGTAATTGAGGGCCATGAAGTCGTTAAAATTAGCTTTAGCACCAGTTAGTTCATCATTGAAATGAATGATGTAACGATTACTCTTAGTGGATTTAGCGGCTAATTTTGCTTTTTGCAATGTGGCTTTTTTTTGCAGAATGGGGGCATCTGCCAGTGCTGAGAAACTAAAAGTCATGGCCGTTGCAGCGGCAATGCTAGAAAGTTTGAATCGCTTGTTGATACTCATGTTTGCTCCTTGTTTTTAACATCGTGTTTTTACTGATAATTCACTTGAACATCAGCTCTGTAAAACAGGGCAAACAAGTGGTTCAACTACTTGCACCTTAAACTCGCTAGGTATTTAACTACGATAAACATATCAGCTATTTAGTGTGTGTTTCACAATAACTTTACGTTTGGAACGGTCTAGGTTCAAGGCTTTCAAAGTGATTTACTTATAATATTTTTGTTTAAAATTTGATCATTTTGATATAAATATTGAAATTAAATGTAAAATATAAAGTTTTTAGGTTCAGTCTAAGGCGCCTTTTACCTACTTCAAAATCCTAGCTGCGCTGTATCTGTGTATATAGAAGTTACTGAGATGGTGTTTATTGGACTATTTGGGGGCATTATTGTAGATGGGACGGTCGCGAATTTGTTCGTGAAGATGTAATACAAGCCTACTATTCGATACGCTTTGGAATGCGCACGATAAACTTAGCGCCACGCGTTTGGTGCTCGTAAAAGATATCGCCTTTCAATACTTGTACCACGGAGTTGTAGGCGATGTTCAAACCCAAACCAAGCTGTCCTTGTCCTAATTGACTCGTGTAGAAGGGATCAAATATATGTTGCTGCGCTTCTTCATTGATCCCCACTCCGTCATCTTTGTAGGTGATTATCACCCACTCACTTTCTTGGCTGATGATTACCTCTATTTTACCAGATGATTGAGCTACAAACCCATGTGTACATGAGTTATTGACCAATTGAGAGATGACTTTTAAGAGTGTCTCTGGGTGAGAATAAACCTTTACAGGCTCGCCTAAGACAGAAAGTGAAATACGTTCATCAAGACTCTGTGCGATGAGTTCTCCTCGTTTTTTGAGATACTCGAGCACTTCAAACTCACTTGCCTCACTGGTATCTAAGCTTGCGGCGATCATTTTAAAACGTGCAATTAAGTCTGCCGCTTTGCCGGAGTTATTCGCTGTCATTGCCAGCATTTCTGAAGCATCCGCAAGGAAGCATTGTAACTGTTTGGCACTGAGCTTCTGATTGCTGAGGCGCTCATGTATTTCTTTTAGTTTGGCTTCAAGGCAAGAGGCAGATGTAACCACTAAGCCAAGGGGGGTATTCAGTTGGTGCGCCATACCCGAAACAAGCGTCGTCATCGCGGACATTTTCTCTGATTCTAGGAGTTGTTTTTGGGTTGATTTGAGATGCTCGAGCGTTTCAATTAAGGTTTGGTTTTTAGCGTTTATACGACGTACAAAATAAAATGTCAGTATGGCAATGATTAAAGCGGCAGCTAACACCAGAATAAGTTGACTTTTAGCTGCTTCCGTATTTATTTGATGCAGTAAGTTTTCTTGTGTCAGTTGTGCAATATCGCGCTCTTTTATAGCTAAATTCATTTGTGCTGCGTAGAAGGCAACGCCGATTTCTGCTTGACGTTGCATAAAGTCAAACTTTGTTTGCATCAAATGTTTGAGCGTATCAAAGGCTTTTTTCCATTCCTGCCGTTGCTGATAGTAGTCGACTAAGAGCTGATAGGCATGCGTTTTCTCTTGGAATCTGGAGTGCGTATCGCTCAATGCTATTACGTTGTCAAGTAGGGGGACTAGGTCTTGGCCATAGCCACTCATAATCTTGAGCTTTATCAATTCAATTTGCGGCGCAATACTGTCAGCGATAGCATTATTCTGTTTTCGTATCTCAATGGCTTCGCTAAGATGATGCTCCGCTGATTGAAGACTACCAAGGGCGAGATAAGTTCTACCAAGGTTATAATGAGACCAAGTACTGTGGTATTTCAGGTTGTTTTCTTCTCTGATTTTAAGGCTTTCCAAGTGGAGTGAGAGTGCCTTATCGAAGTCTTCCAAACCAAAGTAGGCTTCTCCTAAATTGTTTAACCCAACGCCCATTTGTTGCGGAAGGTTTCGCTGTTGTGCATCTTGATAGAAGCGCTCAAAATAAGTTTTGGCATCTTCAAACCGCCCAAGCTTCAAATAAACGTTACCGATGTTGTTTTCGGTTTGTCTTAAAAACAAAGTGGTATCCATGAGCGCGGCTAAACGATAGCTCTCTAGATAGTTTTCCAATGCCCGTTCGTAAAGACTCATGCGTGTTAATGCACCAGCAGTCAGGCTGTAATAACTGAACAAAATGGTTGGATCCGAGACTTCGATGCTTAACTTTTTACAAATAGAAAGGGTAGAAATAGCACTGTGTACGTCATCGGTTTGAATCTGGAACCAGGCTTTCCCATACAGCAATCTAATTTTTTGTCTCGTGGAAAGTTGAAAGTCATTTTCCTTCAAGATACGGTCTGTGGCCGCGATCGCCGTCAGTGGGGATTGTGCTGAAGCCCCTCTGATTTCAGCTCTGAGTTGCTCAAACTCTGTTTCTTTTAAAGGTGCAGCAATAGCGCTTACAGCGAGTAAAGTGTAAACCAATATGGTACAGCGTAAAAACATCAAACGTTGGCTCTTTGCAAATGGCCGGACTATAAGCATAGCAGTTAAAGCGCGCTATGCATTTACAAATAAAAAACAACTTATAAAATGTTTTAAATATATTAATGGGTTTTATTATAATTATTTTTATTGGGTATTTTTGTTTTTTATTTGACAGTGCTTGGTGTTTATATATAATTCGCCGCTGCATAGAGGGGCTATGCATTAATATACTTAAAAGGACGACACATGCTTAATAAAGCACTTTTCACATCTGCATTCATTCTTTCTATTTCAGCTCAAGCTTCAATTGCAACGGTTAACTTAAAGCCAGTTACTAAATCTTCATTTCCATTGAGCTATACAAAAGCAGATACCGAAGGTCTGGATTACAAGAATAAAGCATCAGGTTATTTATCTGGGTTTGCTAAAGCATATGTTGATGTTTCAAAGCATTTTAACACAGTTGAGTCTGTGTGTTTTGAAGTGGATACGACATATTCTGGTTCTGGATCTACCCCTGGTATGGCTGGCATTACGCTATACAAATACTTTGTGTATAGTGATGCCCACAGAGGTAACAACAGCTTTAGCGGCAGTGCTGGTGGCTTAGCTAACACAACCTATTCAAAATGCTTCAATGAAAATGATGGTTTTGCACAAAGCTTTATTCGCGAGGGGCAAATCAGTTTTACACCTTACACTACTGATGAAAACGTCACCATTAGTGATGTGCGAGTTCGTGTAAGTGGTGTATCGAAAGTGCGTGGGGAGCTTATATCGCTTAACGCACAAACAAATGCAGTAGGTCTTCATTCGGGAGAGATGCTCACGCATATTGTTGAGCCAAACATTACTTACTCGTTAGAAATTTTTGATAATAGTGCTGTTTACAATCAAGAAGGGGATAAATACAGTGCCGTTGGTGTCAGCTATATCAACTCTAAAGGTGAAAAGACGCTTAGTACTGTGAATGAGTTTTCACCTTCATTTGTGACTACGCAAGGTGAGCTATCTCTATTTATCATCGGTGACAATGCAAGTAGTCATGGGGAAGTCTTAGTAAATATTAAAAAGGTTAATGAAGGGTAATTTACTTTTTTAAGTATAATAAAAGCCCCATTTATCGGTGGGGCTTTTTAATTATTTCAACTTTATTTTAATTGTCGCTTTCTCTTATTAAATATGACTTTGGGGGTTCAGTACCCAATAAATGGCGGACAAAATAATCCCATCTCTGTCTAATAAAGTAGGTGTTTTTATCAAGCACATGCCCCATATTAGGGTAAATCATCAGGTCAAAATCTTTATTCGCTTTCATTAGTGCATCAGCGAGCTGCAAAGTCGCAGCCGGATGTACGTTGGTATCTAACTCACCGTGAGCAAGTAGTAATTTTCCTTGCAAATGTTTCGCCCAATTCAAGTTCGATTGTGTTTCCCAGTGTGGGGTTTGAGGGTAACCCATCCATATTTCATTCCAGCCTGCTTTATCTACTCTAAAATCATGATTTCCGGATGCAGCAACGCCCACTTTAAAAAATTCTGGATATTTGAACATGGCGTGTGCTGTGTCATAACCTCCTGCGCTAAAACCAAAAATACCGACGCGATTGAGGTCTAAATAGCCGTGTCGCTGTCCAAGTTGTTTGATTGCACTGACGTGATCGTCGCTGCCGCCACTTAAATTCTTGAAAGAATATTCATGAAATTTTCTGCCTCGTTTGCTTGTACCGCGCCCGTCCATTTTTATGACCACAAACCCAAGTTCAGCTAATGCATTTGCTTGGCTATGATAAGTAGCGAATGACTTAGGTGTAAAGAAATTATGTGGTCCAGTATAAATGTCGTCGATTACTGGGTACTGTTTGTTAGGATCAAAATGTGAAGGTAAGTACATTAATCCATACAGTGGCGTTTTTCCATCACCAGCAAGCACCTTAAAAGGTTGCGGAGGCTGCCATCCAGTGGCCAATAAAGCGCTGATATCTGCCTTTTGCAGCGTTCGAATTACCTGTCCATTCTCTGTGCTTCTCAGCATAGAGACTGGCGCTTGAGTCGCTGTGGAGTATGTGTCAACAAAGTAATTGAAATCTGGTGACAAGTGGGTGTTGTGTTCAGCGGCTTCTGGAGTGAGGAGAGTTAAGTCACTTCCATCTAAGTTAACTCGATAGAGATGGCGATAGTATGGATCTCTATCCAACTCCTTTCCTGAGGCTTCAAAGTAAAGTTGACGTTTTTCTATATCGACGCCTCGTATGACACGAACAGTCATGTTTCCTGTTGTGATTGGGTTTCTTAGTTCACCATTGGTTGAGTCATACAGGTAGAGGTGTTGAAAACCAGTGCGTTGTGAACTCCAAATAAAGGCATTAATCTCTGGAAGCGCCCAGTATTGTTGTACCCAAGGATCGATATACTTATCATCTTTTTCTTCTACCAAGACACTCACTGTCGCTGTTACGGGATCAACTTCACGCATAAAGTATTGGCGGTTTCCTCGATAGCGGTTGTGATAAACAAACTTTCCATTACTTTGCCACCATCCCCATACCGCCGCACCATAATAGGTTTGCATCACTGGCGGGGCTTTTAAGTGCGTAGCTGTTTTATTTCGGGTATCTACCAACACCAACTTAGCCATCGGTAGGGCGTCTTGTGCGGCTGAAGGGTAGTAGTATTCCGTGGTTTCTGGTCGCTTACCACGTTGATGGGATGAACGCACTAGCGCATACTTTCCTGTATTGCGGCGATCTAGCTGATAAGTCATTACATAACGACTATTTTCAGACCAATTGGCATAGACCTGATGCGGTTGATAGGGCGTATTTTCGCGTAAGCTGGGTGCGGGGTTTGGGTGCATTAAGCCATAGGGGTGGCCTTCGTTACCGTCATTTGTCAATTTGGTTCTAACGCCATGCTTCAAGTCAACGAGCACCAAATTGTAGTGCTCTACAGTCAGCTGCCAACGATTATCCTTAGAAATACCTGTCACTTTATCTGTTGTTGGTATTTTACTCGAGTGGCATGTATATGTGTCGATGTTACATTGCCACTTACTATTACTCTCTGTGAAACTGATTTGTGGGAAGTTAATACTCAGGGAGTTTAACTTTAGTTTCTCTTTATTAGCGCCCTCTAACCCTGAGTGGCGCAAACTCTTGGCCAGTTTTTCGTGGTTAAATAGTGGCTTTTGAATGTTATTTTTAGGGTCGACGAATATATATTGGTGCCCTTGTTGAAACCAAAACGTGTTACCGTTGTTTATCCAGTTGGGGGTTAGCTTAGTGTGTTTTGCTAGCGGGGCTAAGTTCTGCGGTAAAAATGATTCTGCCCGCTGATAGTTTATGTGTATTTCTGTTTTTGATTGCTTATCGGGGCTGCTTTGGCAGGCGGTTAAAATGCCAACCGCTGTAATTAATGTGACGCCTGAAAATTTCGACATTGTGTAAGTTCCTCAGTTATTGCACGACGTTTATCGCTCATGAGACTGACCGTATGCTTTATTATTCTTGCTTTTTGAAGATGTTACATATCGACTGGAAAACAAGATGCACTGCAGAGTTAGTATCGCTTCACTATATCGTATTGGATTATTGTATACAATATTCAATTTTAAATCTCGGCATCTTCATTGAGAGGTGCTTACAACGTAGCGTCATTTGAGATAAAAAGCTGAACGTGGTGCGTTGTGTATATTAGGTTTGTATATACCAAAAGGTGACGATGCCGAACCAGTGCATTGTACTTGAACCAAAAATCCAAAGATCTAAGCTTGTTTCTTTGTGTTCTCTCATGTTTATTGGGGAGACGTGTCTACCAGTCTATGTCTAATTTTTAACTTTCTTTTTGAATTTTCTTTATTTGTATTTAAACCTTTTTTTTGCTCTTATCGTCTAACTAAAAAAACACAATGATAAAAAGGAATAAAATGAAGTATCTTGTCTCTGTTGTATTGTGTATTGCGGCAACGTTTTCAAATTATCTCTACGCACAGCCTACAAAAGTCTTAATTCTCACCTCTAATCTGGTTGACATGGGGGATCCTGAAAAACATGATGCAAGAAACAACCTTTGGGAAGTCGCGCCGCCATATCATATTTTCTTAAACCATGGATTTGACGTGGACTTTGTTTCTCCAAAAGGAGGCAAAGTTGAGTTTCAGATGTTTGCGATGGGGATCAGTAAATACACGATTAAGTATGAAGGATTTTTAGATAAAACCAACCATACGCTAAAGCCGACTGATGTTAACCCAGATGACTATTGGGGGGTTTACATAGGTGGCGGTTATGGTCCGCTTTTTGATGTCGCCAATGACAAAGCAATTCAAGCCCTGATCGCACAGATATACGAAGCAGGCGGTGTAGTGGGCTCCGCTGGACACGGTGCAGGAGCATTTGCGGATGTTGTCTTGTCTTCAGGGGAATATATGGTCAAAGGTAAGAAAGTAGCTGGATTTCCCAATTCAACAGAAATAACGAAGCCATGGGCAAAGCAAGGTACACTCTTGCCTATTATGGTTGAAGATAAGTTGAATAAAAACGGCGCAATTGCACAGAATAAAAAGACCTTGAAAGATAAAACAGAAGTGGTTATTGATGAGCGTTTAGTGTCGACATTGTTTTTAGACTCGGCAGCTATCGTGGCAAAAGAAATGATCGTAACACATCAGCAATAAGTGATTTGCATACTAAAATCGGTGGTGCTGAACGATTGTGTTAAAATATACAAAGCTCACCGATTTGTTCTCGCTTTGATGGATAGCACGCAAGGAGCACATAGATTGACAATATGTACCTTAAAACAAGGATGGGATGCTTATCACTCCAAAACAGTTGCTGCACTGTATGAAACAGCCTTTGGTACAAAGTTTTCTGCTGCCATTCGCGATAGAAGAGAGCGAATAGCAGTATTTGATAAATGCTTTTTACCCGAATACTCATATGCGGCCAGTGTTGATGATGTCATTGTTGGCATTGCTGGATTTCAGACTCAAGATGGTGCTTTGACTGGCGGGCTAGGTTTTTATGGGCTGATTGAATGTTTAGGGTTATTCAATGGGTTAAAGGCTGCTCTGATATTCAGTTTGTTTGAGAGAAAAGCCAGTAGGAAGGAACTACTTCTGGATGGTATTGCTGTGAATGAAAAATTTCGAGGCCTAGGCATTGGGTCGCAATTACTGGATGCAGTCATTGCGCACGCAATTAAACATAACTACCAGTCCGTCAGATTGGATGTCATAAACAGTAATTTAAAAGCGCGAAAGTTGTATGAAGCCAAAGGGTTTGTCGCGACCAAAAGTGAGTATTATCCATACTTAAAATGGTTGGTTGGCTTTTCGGGTTCTACGACCATGATCTACCAAATTAAAGAAACATAACCGTCACTCCTCTTTACAAATATCAATAGTCTAAAAGTTTAGGAAGCGATTGGTTAGACGAGATTGACGAAACGCTCATTACGTCTATCTTATTTTTTTTGACCAACTCAGGGGTCACTGACTTGATTTTAATTTGACTGGATGAAGTCGCATGCGGTCTCAGATAAAATTAAGTGTCACCTTGATGTAGACTTTATATTTAAGTCATTTCAACTTTGCGTCTATTCACTGCTTCGCTGTATTAGGGAGAACAGTCCCTAATTGCTCGCTCAAAGTACAGAAAAAAGAGGATGTATGTTTATAAAAAAGGTTCATCATGCGGCAATTATTTGTTCAGACTACTCAATATCAAAAGCGTTTTATACCGAAATCCTGAGGCTCACGGTAATTGCTGAGCATTATCGCGCGTCACGAGATTCTTACAAATTGGATTTGGCATTACCCGATGGAGGACAAATAGAGTTATTTTCATTTCCGACACCGCCAAAACGACCAAACAACCCTGAAGCTTGTGGGTTACGGCATTTGGCTTTTGGCGTTGAGTCAATGACACACATGGTTGACTATTTAGTGCGACAAGGGGTGAACGTAGAGCCGATCCGTGTAGATGAATACACAGGGAAACAGTTTACTTTTTTTAAAGATCCAGACGGTTTGCCCCTAGAGCTTTATGAACAATGAGGTGGTGTTAAAATAGGGCAAGTGCATACTTTGCGTTGCGCCATAGCCCTACTAATGAATGACGTTATTATAAAGTTCTCGCAAACATCGCCCAGAACATGACTCTGACATGCGATCGCGCAACAATATCAAATTCTTCCTCTCTGGAGTGACGGTATTTCTTGGTCATCTGAGCAAGTGCATAATCAATGATTTCGTTTGTGTACCCTGCATACCAAGAAAATGGGGAGTCACCTTTAAAGTGTTTGTTGAAATCTGTTTGAGCTAGTCCTTGACGAATGTAATTTTGCACGTCCTTAACGTAATCTCTAACAAACTCTACATCTGCTTTGTAACCAAGGTTGCTATGCCCTGTAACCATCACATCCCAGTCTAACGCGAGAAGGAAGTCAATATCATGTTTGTATGCGATGGCATCTTCTACATTAGAAAAACTTCTAAATTCCAGTTGGTCTGGGTGAACCAAATCAATCGCATGAATAATCTTTCGGTCAGAGTTATTTATAATAAATACTGTGTTGTCAGGGGTGTGGCCATTAAAATTATCAAATACGTTAATTTTATGTCCTTCAAAGTGGAAGGAATCAGAGATGACTCTAGTGACCGCTAGAGGCATTGTTACACCATGGGAAATGAGTGCACTTTGAACTTCTTGGGTCCCTATAACCTCAATATGTCGGTGCTTCAGTTTATTGGCAATTATACTTGAGTCACCCACATGATCAGCATGCGCATGAGAGTATAAAATAGCACTGAGCGGTTTATCTGTGATAGATTCAATCGCTTCGAGTAAACGCGCTCCTGTACCATGAGGTGCGTCAATTAATAGCACGCTTTTGTCGCCTACTACCAGAGAAACATTATAATTGGACACTGAGATCCAATAGACGTCATCGCTTAATCGCTGTACCTCGTATGGTTTTGTGAAGCGCTCGATATGGGACCCTATCACTTTTTGGTTGGGCTGCGCTATTTGATCTTTTGACGCGGGTTTATACACAAATTTAGGCGATGATGCGATACCTGAAAATGACAAAAGTAAAGCGGCAATGGTCGCAGATGTGCGTTTAATCATGATAATTTTCCTAATCATATAAGTTGACAATGAATAGCAGTGAGTCGGTTTAGGCGCGAGAACAATGCTCATTAGTATTGTTTTGTAGTGTTAGTTACTTTTTTATACTATAGGGGTGAGCTGAGCCTAGGTTCAAGTAGGCACATTTTTGTAAGCTAGTATAGTTGAGGTAACCTATGACTAAAAACAAAGACTTAGGAAAAAATGAAATGCCTGAAATCTCAGAAGGGTGCCCCATGACGTCTGTAATGAATGTCATCGGAGGCAAGTGGAAAATTATTATTTTATTTCACCTAAGGGACTCTATTTTAAGGTTTGGAGAGTTGAGAAAACGCATACCTAACATTACTCAAAAGATGCTGACCCAACAGTTAAGAGAATTGGAAAGCGATGGGCTGGTGAAAAGGACCGTCTATCCAGAAGTACCACCAAGGGTAGAATATCAGAGCACTGATTTATCTGATGAACTTCGTGACATTATAGATATGTTGTG
Organism: Pseudoalteromonas sp. SMS1; assembly: GCF_021530565.1. Lineage (GTDB taxonomy): Bacteria > Pseudomonadota > Gammaproteobacteria > Enterobacterales > Alteromonadaceae > Pseudoalteromonas. The sequence continues at coordinate 99,049 of NZ_JAKGBI010000025.1, read as the reverse complement.
TGATTGGGGGAAAAGACAGCAGAAAGTGTCTGGATTGTGAATTAATCATTTCTTTGTGATTATATTGAATCATTGTAAATTTTTTGAGTGATTTTAATGATTAAATTAATATTTGCTTTCATTATTTATAGTGGGTTTGTTTATTGCTAATAAATAGGTTGTGGACTTTGTTATTGTAATTAAATACATTTGTTTTGTTGCGACTTTTTATGAGAAAATAATTAGGTATTTGTGATCTTGGCTTACTGTATTTTTAGTCTTGCGTCGCGAAATATTTAAATATTCTTTCGTATATAAAGTGAGGGAGTCCAATCTTGAAACCACTCAATCAAGCAACAATTCTGGTTCTGGCCTTGATAGGCATGACCGGGTGTAGTGGCGGCGATGCAGCTAAAGAAATACAAACTGATAATTCAGTCATTGAGAAACCGCTTGTTGAAGTTGTTGGCAGTATTGAAAAAGGCCCATTTGTTGTTGGGTCAAATGTAATTATCAACACTTTAACCAATGATGGAAAAAACACAGGCTCAACAATAGTAACAAAAACAGTTGATAAATTAGGCAACTTCAAGTTTTCGATTGAGAGTGGCAGTTTGTTACAAATTTCAGCGACCGGATATTATCGCAACGAAATCACTGGAGAACTGTCAGAGGGAACGATTACTCTTCGCTCGGTGTATAAATCGACAGGGTCACAACAGCAGGTAGCCAATGTAAATTTATTGACACATTTAGCAAGTGCCAGAGCTCTGAGTCTTATCGAAAAGGGTGATTTACAATTTGAAGTCGCTCTAAAGCAGGCCGAGACAGAATTTTTAACGGCATTTAACAACGTGATACCCAAACCTGAAGCTTTGGATTTCTCAAATCTTTCTATTTTGGAAGATACCGCTCAGGAAGCCAGTACGTATCTACTGGCAGTGTCTGCGCTGGCCTATCAGTACGCTTTGGATGAAGCCAAGCTTAAATCGACTAACCCTGATGCTGAGTTGACTGCATTGCTTAACGAGCTAGAAAGTGACTTTGCCAAAGATGGGCATATTGAAGCCAATGAAATTCTTGATAGTTTGAGGGCGTCGCATCAGAAAATTGATCCTGAAAAGGTGCACGAACACTTACTTGAATGGAGAGAAGATAACCAAAAAATAAAAATACCAGATATCAATGTATTTTTAGATACGGACCTAGATGGAACGCCCAATATAACCGATACCGATGATGACAATGACGGCATTAAAGATGAGTTAGATGATTCTCCGTTCAAACCTGACTTTATGGTCAGTGATAAGTCAGTCACTTTGCCTGAAGATACCATTGCCAAAGTGAACGTGGCGGCGAATGATCCTTTGGGAACTCCAATCGGTGTTGTAGTTGAGACAATGCCAAAATTTGGGTTGCTTTCTGGCGAGTTTCCAGAGCTTAGTTATACGCCAAATATGAATTTTACGGGGCAAGATAGTTTCACCTATAAGCTAGTACAAGGGGACAAAGTCAGTGACCTAGTGACAGTAACCTTAATGGTGACAGCTGAAAATGATGCGCCAGAAATTTATGGACAGCCAAATAGTCAAATTACAGCATTACAAGGCTATGTTTTTACGCCTGATTATGCTGATGTTGACGGCGATCCACTACAATTTTCGATCGAAAACTTACCGCGCTGGGCTACATTTAACACGAGTAACGGTAGCCTACAGGGGACGCCAAATAACGATGATGTTGGTACATATTCAGATGTGAAAATCTCCGTGAGTGACGGAGAATATACGACTTCGTTGCCGGAGTTTTCAATTGAAGTTAAATATTCTCAGTTGGCAGCGCCTGCTACAGTAAATAGCGATGTTTCAGACGCCGGATACAAGAGAAAGCAAGTCGCGCTCAGTTGGGAAGCGATTCAGTATGCGCAAAGTTATGATATTGAGTTATATTTCGATGAAGCGTTAACAGAGCTTGCTTATAGTGCGATGAGCACATCGAACACGTTAGAATTCGAACAAGCACTTGGGTTGTACTACGTGCGAACTCGTACGGAAAACCCAGACAATGTTAAAGGTCCTTGGAGCCCCGCTGAAATGATTGATATCGGCACTTTCACCCGTACATTTGGTGGCAGTGGCATGGATTCAGTCGAGTCAGTTTTGAATGTAGCTGATGGGCAAATTATCTTAGCCCATACTAATTCCACTGAAGTAAAAGAAGACGTTGGTTCTGAAGGTGTGTTCTGGTTATTTAAAGTGGACTTGAATGGCAACATTCAGTGGCAGTCTTTCTTAGATTCGACCAATTATAAAAAGCGCTATATTCGCGGCTTTGAGATACTCACTGACGGTTCGCTAATGATTTTAGCAACGGAAGATAATACAACCTATTCAGCAAGTGTTTTTTCCGCTGAAGGTCAATTTATGAGGGAGTTTGAAATTTCCCCACCTGAACAGGGTCAGCATTTGCAAGGTTTCGCTGATACTAAGTTTGGCGCTTTTGTTAGTTTTGATTCGTGCACAGATTGGTACTGTGCGACAACCGTAACTGTACATGGTGTCAATTTGGACTCTGGCGCACTCACTGACGCTATTGCAATGCCTAAAATTAACGGTACAACTTTTACGAATTGGCATAGTCTAGGTACGACTAATAATGGAGATCTACTCGTTTCTGGACAACATGTTTGGGAAGGGGCGCCATTACACTCTGGGTTTGCACCGTATATCCAAGTTTTGGATAATAGTATGTCACCGACATTCAGTTGGAATGGTTTAGCATCATCAGAGTTAATGCCTTACTCAGAACGCGTATTTGAATTAGACAATGGTGACTTTGCGGTAGGAGCGTCTTTAGTTATGATGGGTTATTGGGTCGCAAGGATCGATAGAGAAACAAGTCGATTATCGAACTACTTTTTCGAAGAAAATAATGGCGTAGCCTTTAATGGTGAGACTCCAATTATCCCTTCGAAACACGGGATGTTATTTGCCCCTTATAATCTCAATAACGATGAGCGAAAAACACAACTGATTGAGTTTAATAGTGACCTAACAAAGCGCACTGAATTGACCGTCGAGGGTTTAGGCGTTCAATCTGCCGCTGGACTCTTTGAGCATAATGATGGTGGGACATCGATTGTTATGACATCAAGAGAAAATGGTAAAGATAGTATCGTCATTATTAAGCGATAGCATTTATACTTTAAAAGCCGCTCATGTAGCGGCTTTTTTTATGAATGGTTGTCTAGCGTTTGACCCTCGTTCACGGCAATGACTTTTTAAATTATACTTTTATGTGTGTCGTCGCCCGCAAGAGTGAAAACCAAATAACTTCTATTAGCGAAGCCTCTTAATACTACCATATACGACATTACCACCTTGCCTTAAAAAATGAGTTGCGAGAGATAGTTATTTGTCTCGCATCTTTGAAATTATTATTCTTTAAATACTTTATTATTATGTGATTTAGTATCGTTAAAATCTTTTCGAGTTAGAAAGTAAATGCATTTGTTATAACCTATCATAGCGTACTGGGCTATTTCTTCAGCGGTAACATGAGCTACACAGGAGAAGGATAGGTTGATGCTAAAAATACACTTGATAAGGTCTATTTTTACTTTCAGTTTTTTGATTCAACTATGTATCACTATTTTTCGTATTGTGAAGAAGCCGCCAAAATACTGTTACCAATCCGCTCGTTATTTTGCGTGCACTGTTCAATATTGTCAGACACAATATTCAGTTTACTCTTCAAGCCAGAAATTGATTTCCAACTCTCAAAAAGTTTGTGTGTAGCTTCTTTTTGCTCATTTGAGCAAGCGAGTAAAAAGTTATAGGGAAACCACTGTAAAGATTCGCTGGACACTTTGTTAAAAATTTTATCTCTTCTAGCATTGATGAGCTGTGCGGATGAGATTCTGAGAGCTGGGTTAAAAACGGGGAACTGAAATCGGTAGTCTATGACCATACCTTGTGTTTTATCACTCAATAGTAAATCGTAGTACAGCGCCGTTTTGGAGGCGCTATCTACATAACCAAGCCCAGATAAAAATGCTTCTTTTTCAGTTGTAGGTATTGTATTGAAGCTTTGAATGAGAGATTTATATTCCTCAATTGTAGAGTTTTTTGCCAATGTCATCACAATTGCATCAAGATGAGGGTGTTCAACATGTTGACCTGATTGAAAGATGTGCCTTGCAGCGTTTACCGCATTGGGGTCTTGCAAATAAACGCCATATAGCTTCATCAAATTATTTCCATACGGCATCTTAAGGGCCTGTGGCCATTGGATGTTGAGTTTGATGTGTTTTTGTAAGTAAGCAGTATAGGGGGAGACACTATTTATTTGCACATGTTCAAGGTATGCATCAATTAAAGTACTTATAATTTCATCCGCGCGAGGGGGACCTAGCTGTAACAGGTTGAGTTCAGTGACTAACGCGTTTGTGTACTTCATAAAATCAACATGGCCAGTAATTGCAAGCGCCTGAAGGTTATCGTTAAAGGATGCCTTCTCCTGGCGTGATAGTTGATGTACTGGAATGTCTTCATAAGTTGATTGATTTACAAATCGGAAGTATCCCACACCACCGGCATCTAAAAATACAGCTTTAACATCGTTGTTGAGAGCTACTTTTTGTTTGTGCTGTGAGAGTATGAGTTTGTGAGTAGATGTTTTACTTCCGTCCCAAAGTTTCAGAGAAATTGGAATTGTCCAAAGTTGCTTAGAGCGATTAAATACATCTGTTTGCTCAATAAAAACCTGTTTGTTGTCACGTCTAAGGGATACTAATGGATAGCCGTTTTGACGCGTAAAACTAGAGACAACACGTTGCAGGTTGGGGTCTTTAAATAGTTTAATAAACTGGTCAGTACTAACGTTTTGACCCTGGTATAAATCTACATAGCGCCTCATAAGCGATTGAAATGTTTTTTCTCCCGTTGCTTGTTCAAGCATTTCTAACAGTGCACGCCCTTTGGTGTAATGCAACTGGCCATACGCAAGCGTATCTTTTCTTGACTTTATATCAAATACCAGCGGCATTGCATTGCTATTGTCATCTTTGAATGCGCGAGATTGCGGTGTGTAAGTACATAAATCGTGTTTTGGATAGAGGTCTTGTATGACTTTTGCCGCAATAAATTCTGTGAAGGATTCATTTAGCCAATAATCATCGTACCAAGCCATTGTAATGTCGTTACCAAACCAGCTATGTGCAACCTCATGGGCAATCAGCTTCTTAAATTGGCAATGTGCAAAGTCTGTCGCGTCCAAATCGGGTATCTGATTATAGTTTATCGAAACTAAACCTAGATTCTCCATTGCGGCCACGCTGCCATAATTACCGATAATAAAGTCCAGCTTTTTAAATGGAAAGGGTGAGTCCAAATATTTTTCTATATGCGATATTGAGGCATTCACAATCTGATTAAAATAGGTAGGTAGCGTTATAGGTAAGCCCTTTGGCACGTATACTTTCGACTTGAAACGGCTGGTACCCAGTGGCTTTATATTAAATTGACCAATAGCTAAAGATAATATGTCGGTATTGACTCTCGGCGTCGCCTTAAATTGGGTCAGTTTGGTTGATTTTTGCTCTGTAATTGAATGCACATGGGTATTGTGCAGTACTTCATACTCCAACGGTGTTAATACACTGAATTTAAATATCGACTTTTTATCTGGCTCATCAAATGTGGGGAAAACACTCCTCGCTTCCATTGATTGAAATTGCGTGAGCAAGTATGTCTGTTCTTGCTTACTATGCGCTCTAAACAACCCTTCATGATGTGAAGACAGCTTACCACTAAATTGTATATGCAAAGTTGCTGAATCGATTAGTTCGAAGGGAATTTGATGAGTGACAATCTCATATTGGTTCGGTTGTTGTAATGGGAGCGGGTAACGATTGCCTTGGTATTGTAAATATACATCTTTAATAATTAATGCTTTATTGTGATAAGAGATGACATCAGTAGGTTTATTGAAAATGAGGCTAAGTGTGGTTACTCCAGAAAATATCTCTTCACTCGGGTTTATATTTAAGTGTACTGCTTGTTTAGACAGTTGAGTGTGTTGAGGCAGCCGAAAAGCATCGTGAGCAAAGCTGGGGTAGATGGTTAAGGTGCTCAGTAAAATTACACATGACAAAAGGAATAGACGTGGTTGCATAGAAGATATTTATAATTGTTAGTGCAGTTAATCTACATTATTTTTTATGCCGTTTGTAGCTTGGTCATGAGGTTAAGGGATTGAACAGTGAGATAGACGTTTAAATCGCCTTCTAAACTTGCTTATTCAATTGTTGGTTAACTATGCTCATGTAATCGGGGTACTTTTATAGGGGTCACAATGTCTTTTTGGTGTAGAGCAATTACCATAATAATGCTTATTGTGACCTTTTATAGCCAAGCAGCAAACAAAACAGTGTCGGTGATCACGTTGCCTGACTATGAGCCATTTGGGTATTTGGCCCAAGGAGACACACATGTGGTTAAAGTCCCGCCGGGTGAAGACAGTGAATTATTTGAGGGTTTTGCGTGGGATGTTGTACGAGAGAGTTTTCACTCGATGGGCTACACAGTGGAGCTATGGGTGGTTCCTTGGGCGAGGGCATTAACCTATTTAGATTCGGGGCGAGTAGATTTAATTTTTCCAGTGAGTATCAGTGCAGAAAGGTTAAAAATTTATCGATATTCTAAAGAGCACGTTAACAGCGTTTATTATCGCCTGTATGTCTTAAAATCTCAGCCATTGCAATGGCAGTCTTTAGAGGGGTTGCGAGACATGACCATCGCACAAATGCGAGGCTTTAACTATGGAGAAAGGTGGGCGTTACTGAAGAGTGTTGAGAAATATGATGTAGGCGAAATCATCCAAGGATTTGAGATGTTGATGAGTAAGCGAGTGGAAGGCTTTGTTGGATATGAGGGGGTGTGGGATATCGTACTTCAGCAACATAAACTTGATAATGACATCATAAAGCTGCCTATGTTTGACAGTAATAAAGAATACCTCGCAGCCTCATTAGGAAACCCTATGGGTAGAAAATTATTAAAGCAGTTTGACTTAGGTAAAAAGCGAATTAAAGAAAATGGAAAACTAAAAGAAATACAGCTGAAATGGTCATATATCTTGAGCGAAAATGGCACTGATGAGCGTAGTCATTGAATATAGCTTTGTTTCATGTTTTTTATCTTAAGATGGTCGTGATAATTTATGTCCCTTAGGTTTTTTAAATTTTATGAAGTTTTTTATATTGGTTCTTTTCCATAACAAGGCGTTTATATTATATTTTTTTGCTTTAAAAATTATCTTTTTGAGTATCTACAGGCGACAATAAAGATAATTGCATTAATAAGTATAATGGCGCTCATTCTAGCGGGCTGTGGGGGTCTTTAAGCGCTGAACAAACACCAAAACGGCCCACATCAGCCATCTAATACAGCACTTATTCAGGAGGTAGTGAGTCGATTGATTTTTTGGCGGTTGATGGTGATGCGCTCGGATTGTTTATATACTTGTACTGTCTGTCGCTCCGTCATTGCCATTACACCCTGACAAACCAGCAATGAATGTGAATGAAATTGAACTAAACCCAATATGTTTCATTCTGTACTCCTTCTTGTTATCACTATTGTATGTGTAAAACTGGCGTCAGCATAACCTCCAAGTGTCATAGATTTGTGACCTAGCTCCATATCATAACGCTTTGAATCTCAGAGGTTAAACATATCCAGTATCTGCTGCTCGGTGTAATTGAGGCGTATGCTCCAGTCGAAAAATGAAGGTAATAAAATACGAATCAGTGACGCTTTTTGAGGCTAACCTGTCGAACTTAGTTGAGGTATTGGCTATTATTTAGTGCTCAAAACAAGGCACAACTGCTGTGTACAAAACCTGTTATATGCGGGCACGCCTTAACACGTATTTGTATCGAAACACCATAAAGACGATACGAATACATGTTAAGCGAGCATAAAGTTACTCTATGGTTTTATGCCTTTTTTGACTGAATGCGACTAACAAGGTGTGAGCAAAAAACAGAATACCAGCAGCCCAAAACCAATGCATTAATGTAAGGAAGTACTCGAAATTTATAACGTTTGGCAGCCATGAGTAGATTGGTGCTGAGAGTACATCAATAATATCCCTGCTTAACTCTACTCTCATGGCAACTGAGGGCAAACCAGTAATTAACCAGGCAGCACAGAATAATGCAGCACCAACAAACACGACCGTTGCAGGGCCACTGATAGCATGAATTTTTCTATTATCTTGTGTCAAAAAGGCCAATGCAGTGAGCATTGCCGTTTGCATACCCGCTAACCAAATTGTTGCATCTTTAATGTAGTCAAGCGACCTCTCGGCGCCATCCTTAGTAACGCCAGTAAATACGATTTCTTCCTGACCCGAATTAATTATGACTAAAATGATGGCAAACAGAATTGCCCCAACGACACTCAACTTTGCAGACTTTTCCATACTTCATGCTCCTAGCACTGCCTAATAACATATAGTATTAAGTAACGTATTTATGTTACACCCACCTACTATTTTTATGTCAAGCGCTTGTCATTCAAGCATTAGTTTGTAACAAAACTTGTTCAGTGGCTTGGCATGCAAGGTAAAGATTCGTCATGCCTCAGTGTCAGCACTTCATATCCGTTTTCAGTGACTAAAATCGTATGCTCCCATTGGGCTGACAGTTTTTTGTCTTTGGTAACAACGGTCCAGCCGTCCTTAAGCGTTTTAACTTTATGTGTGCCTTGGTTTATCATCGGTTCTATTGTAAATGTCATACCTGCTTGCAAAGTAAGGCCTGTGTCTTTTTGACCAAAGTGCAGTACATCAGGCCCTTCATGCATCTCTGTGCCAATACCGTGACCGCAAAACTCTCTCACAACGCTATAGCCGTGACGCTCTGCATAGCTTTGGATCGCATGACCAATATCGCCGAGCTTAACGCCTGGTTTAACGAGCTTGATCCCTTCCCACATCGCTTTGTATGTTTCATTGGTGAGTTTTCTCGCGAGCGGGGCAGCGTCCGGCATCACATACATTTTACTTGAATCTGCTAAAAACCCATCGTGTTTCAGGGTGATGTCCACATTCAATATGTCACTGTTTTTGATTTTTTGACTTGCCTTTGGCATACCATGACAAACGACATCATTAACAGACACATTAATAGCGTAAGGATAACCGTATTGTCCTTTGGTGGAGGCGACTGCGCCAAGCTGCTCTGTAATATACGATTCAACAAAATCATTCACTGCCATGGTCGTTTGACCAACTTGAATGTAGTCGTCGAGCGCGCTAAACACACGCGCAAGTAGTTTGCCCGATTGCTTCATGCGCGCGATATCTTCATTGCTTTTAATTATGACTGGTTTCATGTTGTTTTTTTTCTTACTTGCTCTAGTTCTATTTGGATAAGCTCGGTAAAAGATTTATCTTGATTTTGTTCTGCCAAGCGGCCAATTTTGAGCCAGAATTCGGCCTGTGAATTAATCGAACGAGACATCACCTGGCTGGCTAGCCTCACTTCCTCATGGAGTTCTTCAGAAATTTTTACAATACCCATTGAATATACGTTTTATAGCATTTTGTATATATACTGTATTTTTGGACCCTAAAAATCAACAGTGAATTGTGTCTCATTGTGTATGAGTTTAGGAAAATGACAATTTTATGAACACGAAACGCTCAGTAAGTTGACATTTTTGGCAGGCAAAAAAAACGCCCAGTAATGTGTGAATCTGGGCGTAGGGGAAGGCTCATATGGAGCCGTGCGCTAACTTTAACACCTTCTATTACATATAAGGGAGAAGTAGAAAGTCTATTAAGTGTAGTTAACACTACTAAAAAGTTACAAACAATCTGACATTTTTAAAACTGTTAAAAATCAAATATTTAGGTTTATATGAATTAATAATCTTAAAGTTGTCAAAAAGTTCTATTCAGGTTATACCCAAGTTATCAACTGGCCTTGCGCAATGAGATCCCGCGGTAAATTATTTTTAATTTTGGCTTTTTGCCATTTCCCAAGGCCGACGGGCGCACCGCACAGAGTTAATATCACTTCACCTGTTTCTGAGGTGAGTTTTTCTAAGCGAATATCTTTACCTTGAAAGTAATCCACAGCTTGGGATTGGGTCAATGCTTGGGTGTTTTGCTTCGCTAATTGACCAAATGAAGTCGCCAATTCATGCTCTAGACGTACCCCATTTTTGTGAATGGTGCCGACTTTAACCCCCAACCGCGCATACTTGATTTTGTCTCTCAGTGACTCAAGGTGTTCTGGGAAAAGCCAGAGTTCCTTGTCTCTTTGCATGAGGTTACCGGGTAGTGCATTCATTTTGAACTGCTTCTTTAGATAAGCATTAAATGCAAGTTGTGCTTTAGGTGCAAAAGCCTCAAATGGAAACTTTCCCTTTTTGATTTGTTGATCGTGATGCGCCACTGAGACTCTTTTCTTGAATTTTGCAATGAAAAAGCCTTCGCTATCGAATATTTGAGGCCAGACATGGAGATAACCCTGATCTGTCGTAGCTAGGTTGGCATTGTCGAACAAATGGTCGAGCGCAATAATTTCCACAGCATCACCAAACTCTTCTAGCAAATAGCTGCAAACTTGTTGGTTTTCAAGGGGGGTGAGCGTACAAGTGGAGTAAACAAGTGAGCCGCCGGGCTTTAACGCGAGGAATGCACTTTTGATAAGCGATTTCTGTACTTCAGCTATTTCTATATTCGATTCAATTGACCAGTTTTTTAAGGCGTTCGGATCTTTTCTCACGGTACCTTCACCCGAGCAGGGCGCGTCCAGCAGTATGTGATCAAAACACTCAAACATATAGTCGCCAAAAATCTTGCCATCGAAGTGTGACAATGCACAGTTAGATATACCCATGCGTTTCATATTGGCGGCGAGCACTTTTAAACGCGAGGACGAAAACTCGTTGGCTACAAGTAACCCGCGATTATCCATCAACGCCCCCAGCTGTGATGTTTTTGAGCCTGGTGCAGCAGCAACATCGAGAATCGCAAATTCATTGCCTTCAATGGCATGAATTTCTTCTCGCAGCGCTAAAGGAGGCAACATTGAACTGGCCTCTTGCACATAAATACAGCCACTGAGGTGCAGTGCGGTATTACCTATTGGCAACGCGGCTTCTTCCTCTTTGCTTCGAGTAAGCCAAAAACCTTCTGGACACCAAGGTATTGGTGATATTTGCCAGCTCATTTTTTGCGCTTCTTTCTCGAAATCAGCAACAGACATCTTCAGTGTATTAACACGAACTGATAGCCTAAGAGGTTGTTGACAGCTGTCGATGAAGTCTTCAAGTGATAGGTGAGGTGGGATGTAACTTTTTACATCATCAATAAAGTTTTCTGGAATATACGTATTTTTATCCAATCTTAATTACTCGAAACAATTGGGGTTACGTCCAGTTTAACATTATTAGATGTGGATTGGGGGCAAGAACAACTAATTTTGGTAAACGCCACGCTGGGGAAGGGGCATGGCGTTTTTTCAGCAGATATCCGATTGGTTAAGGGGTTTCTGAATCACAATGATAATAAGATTCGCACTCTTGTGTTGGCCCGTTACTGAGCCCTGCCCCCCCAACTAAAGGTGTCAGTTTTCTATCTAACGGTAGTTTATCGAAATTGAGTTTCTTTAGTGGTCTTTTGTTGACTTTAAGCTTCATAGTTAGCTCCTTTAAAGATTTCATTTACTCATTGCTTTCAATTTCATGTTAGTTAACTACGAATATATTTCAAATAAAATTAACTAAAATAATACAAAAGGTTCACTTTTAAGGGGTTGTATATATGGAAAAACGAATATATGATTTTCCGTATGTTGAGCAAGATCAAGATTGAGCACTGAAGCGCAGAACAATGGCTGCAAAGTGAATTATCTTTGTCTAAATTTTGTGCTTTACAGCATTGCTAAATATCAATTGGAGTATCCATAAGATGAAAATTAAAGTAGGTATTAACGGCTTTGGTAGAATGGGGCGCTTAACAATGCGCGCGCTATGGGAATCAAGCGAAGTGGACATCGTGAAAATTAATGACCCTGCGGGCGATGCTGTAACGCTTGCACATTTAATGAATTTTGATTCTGTTCATGGCAAGTGGGCACACGAAGCCTTAGTTGATGGCGAAGCGATGGTGATTAATGGCCAGCGTATTGACGTAACACAACACGTGAGTGTGGCCGAGAATGACTGGTCAATGTGTGATTTAGTTATTGAAGCCTCAGGTAAATTAAAGAGCAAGCAAAAGCTGGCTGATTTTTTCGCGCAAGGTGTAAAGCAAGTTGTTGTCACTGCACCCGTGAAAGAAGAAGGGGTACTCAATGTTGTGATGGGCGTAAACCATCATGATTTTGATGTGCAAAAACATGAAATTGTCACAGCGGCGTCATGTACTACTAATTGTCTGGCACCTGTAGTAAAAGTCTTGCAAGACAATATTGGCATTAAACACGGCTCAATGACCACAATCCATGATATTACAAATACGCAAACCATCATTGATGCGCCACACAAAGACTTACGCCGAGCGCGTTCATGTGGTACCAGTTTAATACCAACCACGACCGGCTCAGCTACGGCCATAACGCACATTTTCCCAGAGCTCAAAGGGAAGTTAAACGGTCATGCGGTACGTGTCCCTCTGACAAACGCATCTATCACTGATTGTGTATTTGAAGTGAACAGAGAAACGTCGATTGAAGAAGTCAATAACTGGATGGAACAAGCGGCCAATGCAGAGTTAGCGGGTATTTTAGGATTTGAAACCCGCCCTCTGGTGTCTATTGATTATAAAACGGATCCTCGTAGTGCCATCGTTGACGCACCGTCGACCATGGTTGTCAATGGCACACAGGTGAAGCTGTATGTGTGGTATGACAACGAGTGGGGATACGCAAACCGTACCGCCGACTTAGTCCGCCTTGTTATTGCTAAGCGCTGGGGATAACCTAATGACGCCGTCTCTCAGTTCAAGGTTATCGCCTGAGATCAAGCAATACTTAGTAATTACAGGTAATTACTGGTCGTTCACATTGACAGACGGCGCATTGCGAATGCTGGTGGTGCTGTACTTTCATCAGCTTGGCTATAGCCCCTTGGCGATCGCTTCATTGTTTTTGTTCTATGAAATATTTGGTGTTGTCACCAACTTATTAGGTGGTTGGCTTGGTGCCCGTTTGGGCCTCAATAAAACCATGAATATTGGGCTATTTCTGCAGATCATCGCGGTTACCATGCTTGCACTGGATGAGCAGCTGTTGACGATTGCTTATGTGATGATTGCGCAGGCTTTATCTGGCATTGCCAAAGATCTTAATAAGATGAGTGCAAAAAGTGCCATCAAGCTATTAGTACCAAAAGATCAAGATAGCACGCTCTATAAATGGGTTGCATTGCTAACTGGATCAAAAAATGCGCTGAAAGGTGTTGGGTTTTTCCTCGGTGGTTTGCTACTAACATTACTTGGTTTTCAGGGCGCGCTTTGGTTTATGGCGGCAATGTTAACGGTAACTTGGCTTGCTAGCTTGGTGTTGCTCAAACAAGATTTAGGTAAAAAGAAACACAAGCCTAAATTTAGCGAGTTATTGTCTAAAAGCCGTCAGCTAAACTTATTGGCGGCGGCAAGGTTATTTTTATTTGCGTCGCGTGATATCTGGTTTGTTATTGCATTGCCAGTGTTTTTAGCTTCTACTTTTGGTTGGGATCATTGGTGGGTTGGTGGATTTATGGCCAGCTGGGTTATCGCGTATGGTGTTGTACAGGCCAATGCTCCAAAAATTACCAAAAATAGCGAGAACAGTTTCAATCAAGCCTTGTTTTGGGTGGTGGCGCTGTCTTTCATTCCTGTCTTGATCGCGATTGGCCTGTGGTTGGCATGGCAGCCTAAACTCGTCATTATTGGTGGTCTGCTACTCTTTGGTGCGGTATTTGCGATTAATTCATCTTTGCATAGTTTTTTGATTGTCAAAATCGCAGACAGTGACGGCGTATCTATGGACGTGGGTTTTTACTATATGGCCAATGCGATGGGGCGGTTGTTAGGGACGGTGTTGTCTGGATTAGTTTTCCAGTTTTATGGTTTAGAAGCGTGTTTGGTTATATCAAGTGGCATGCTTATATTGGCGAGTATATTCACATTAGGGTTGAGCAAGCGCGTGTAAGCGCTTGCTCTGATTTTTTACGAGCCAATACTGTTAGGCAGTTTGAAGCTGGCTGTGACTTGCTTTAACGTTTTAGATTGTTTGTCTAGTTCTAAGCTTGCAGATGTAACTTGGTCTGCGCCAGCAGCGTTATCAATTGCGGCTTGTCGAATAGACTCTACGTTGTATGAAATCTCTTCAGTAGTGGCCGATTGCTCTTGTGCAGCTTGCGCAATGGTTTGCGCGCTTTGCGCAATTTGATTAATTTGGCTAACGCTTTGTTCTAGTAACGCGGCGCTGTCATTTGCTGCAGCGATGGTTTCTCTGGTTGCTTCCGCAGAAGCATGCATTTCCGATACAGCAGTTTGAGAAGTGGATTGCAAGTTTGCAATCATGGTTTCGATGTCTGCGGTAGACGCTTGAGTTTTTTGCGCAAGTTGCCTAACTTCATCTGCTACAACCGCAAATCCACGTCCATGTTCACCTGCGCGTGCAGCTTCGATTGCAGCATTAAGTGCCAGTAAATTGGTTTGTTCCGTGACAGCTTGAATAACTTCGATCACGCGACTGATATTTTGTGTATTGTACTCGACTTCTTTTATCGCAGACTCAGAATTTTCGACGGCACTATTCAGCGACTCCATTTGTGCAACTGTCTGACGCAAGGTTTGATTTGCTGACAAAGATGTTTGTTCTGCATCTAAACTTAAATCTGCGACATTACGTGCGTTTGTGGCCACTTCGTCAATGGAATAGGAAGTTTGCTGGATTGCTTCGGCGACTTGTTCAATATTGGCATGTTGCTCCTGTAAGCTTGCATTTGCTTGCTCACTTGCCGCACTGGTTTGAGTTGCGGTTGATGCAAGTTGTGAGGTAGTTTCTACAATTGTACCAATGACACTGGTGAGATAGGTATTCATTTGCTTCATTGCGCCGTAAACACCAATCGCATGTTGCTCAGAACTGAAATCTTCTCGTAAGTCACCTGATGCAATACGTTCACTGATCATGCGCATTTCAGTTGGTTCCCCACCAAGCGGGCTTAATACTGCACGTGAGATAAGTACCGTCGCAACGGCAACACTTAAAATAGTCAAAAGAAAGATAACGGCGATTATCCAATAAAGTTTATATACAGGCGCAAAGGCCTCAGCTTTGTCGATCTCTGCAAGTAAAACCCATTTTAGTCCGGCAAAAGTGTAGGGCAAGTATGCAGACAGCACTGGATTTCCGTTGTAGTCGATAATGATTTCTGTATCGGAAATGCCTTGTAGGCCTTTTCTCACTGCCTCAGTATCAGCCCCATTTGCACTGACACTGCCTGCAAAACTAGCAATGACCGTGTGATTAATTGGATCGAGGTATGAGTCTGAACGCATACGAAAGTCATCACCAACAAGGTAGGATTCACCGGTTTCTCCCATGCCATCTCGTTGTTGCATAATGGCGTTAATGGCATCAATAGACAGCTGCAGTGCGATAACAGAGTGTACCTGGCCTGCGATAACGACAGGAATACCGATAAATGCTGCGGGCTCTTGGTTGCTCGGCGCATATGGGCTGTAATCAGAAATCACAAATTGGTTAGTGGTAACGACACGATTAAATAGCTCAGCGAGACCAGAATCTCGGTAAGGGCCGGAGATTAAGTTTGTTTGATAATCTGATTCTCTCGCTACGGTGTAGCTGATTAAGCCACTTCGTTCTATTACAAACAGGTCGTAAAAGCCTTTCTCTGTGATAAAAGTATCGAACAGAGAGTGATAGTTATGGGCCAATTGCGCATTTGTGAGTGCTGGGTTTTGCTCAACCATTAACTGCCACTTCTTAGCGATCACTGATAAATCGCCTTTTCTTGCGGTTAGATAGTCATCAATCTGTTTGTGCTTAATGTGTTTTATGGAAGTGAGTTGATTGTATGCTTGTTCTTCAAGCGCCGACGACGCAGTCCACAGTGAAATCATTGCGAGTATACCTGCTGGCACCAAGCCAATAAGCATAAATGAAATGAGTAAACGGGTTTTGATCAGCATACTTCTTTTTACCTTATTTGAAATTCAATATTGCTATTATGTCAATAAATTGGGTTACATATTTTAAACAAATGGGCCCGGTATGGATACACGCAAAAAGTATGGTTTAAATTAATATTACAATTAAATTAAGGTTAAAAATTAACCTTAATTTGAGGTTTAAGCGTATTTGTTCAAAAATACTACGCTGTATTTACTGGATTTTATCTGAGTTGAAAGGGGGGCATGCTACTTTTGGCGTAAACAGTGAGCGTAAAATTTATATGCCTTTGTAGTATATCAATATTATTTTTTATAACTTGATTGGAAAAATAGCGTGGTAAAAAATGACTAAATTTAATTAAATGTAAATCGTCGAAAAAAAGGCCCTATTGGGCCTTTGGTTATAATGCATACAATGTGTTTACATTTTATTCTGCGATAATGCGGCAATTCTTTGTTCTAACGGCGGGTGTGACGCAAATAAATCCATGACACTTTTACCTGATGCGATGCCAAATGCCATCATAGAGCCTTCTAATTGCGACTCCTGATTATTTCGAAGGCGCTCTAGTGCAGCTTTCATCTTGTGCGCGCCAACTAAGTCTGCTGCGCCTTTGTCTGCGGCATATTCACGCTTTCGGCTGAAATACGCGACAACCATCGACGCTAGAAAACCAAATAGGATTTGGAAAATGATGTCAAAAATCATGTATGTCCAGCTGAAGCCTTCGCTTTCCTCATCACCATTCAAAACTCCATCTACAATATTGGCGAGGACTTTTGAGATGAAGATCACAAAAGTATTGACGACACCTTGGATCAAGGTCAGCGTAACCATATCACCATTGGCAACGTGAGAAACTTCATGCGCCAAGACCGCTTCAGCTTCGCTTTGGCTCATACCGGCGAGGAGACCTGTACTCACCGCGACTAGGCTATTATTTTTACTTGGCCCTGTTGCAAATGCATTGACTTCAGGGCTGTCGTATATAGCGACCTCTGGTGTTTTGATACCTGCCTTTTGGGCTTGCTGCGCAACAGTACTCATTAACCAATGCTCGGTTTCATTACGAGGTTGCTCAATCACATATGCCCCAGTTGATTTTTTTGCCATCCACTTTGAAATATAAAGCGAGATAAACGCACCACCAAAACCAAAGAAGACTGCAATGGTTAATATCCCCGCATAACTGCGTGAAGAGACCCCAAGAACAGAAAGAACAATAGACAAAACAACCATAATGGCTAAGTTTGTCGCCAAGAAAAGTAACACACGTTTCATAGTCACCTCTTTAAAATTTACTTTACTAACTAGTTTTACTCTTGCTAGATAAAAATCGTTTAATACTTAAATACCAATATGGTGGCCTTACTGTATTTCTCAAGGCAGAGTATGGCGATGAAGTGTTACAAGATGTTGTGAGGTGCAAAAGCTGGTAAACAGGCTGGACTTCAAAATCGAACTTATTGCACTTGTGACGCACACTCACAGCTTGCTCTATGAGATATAGAGTTGTAACAGATGATGGAAGATAAAAAAAATCCCTCTTGCGAGGGATTTTGGGTAACTCAGCGCCTTTGGCACTGGGAATGAGGTCGGTACATTTGTGTTAGTTATTGATTGATTCTGACCTAATTGATAAATCTACTGCGCAAACTGCATTTCAGGAATATCGCCATCGACAATAAGTTTACCCGCAGTTTTGCTGATAATTTCATCAACACTAACACCTGGCGCACGCTCAAGCAAATGAAATGCGCCATCTTTTACTTCTAACACAGCAAGGTCTGTGACAATCTTTTTCACACAATTTACCCCAGTCAGTGGTAATGTACATGACTCAAGTAATTTGGAATCGCCGTGTTTGCTGGCATGGGTCATGGTCACAACAATGTTTTGTGCGCCAGCGACAAGGTCCATCGCACCGCCCATGCCTTTGATTAATTTCTTCGGGATCATCCAAGAGGCAATGTTGCCGCTTTGATCCACTTCGAATGCACCTAATACCGTTAAGTCTACATGACCACCACGTATCATGGCAAAGCTTTCTGCGCTATTAAAAATAGCTGCTCCAGTGGCTGCTGTCACGGTTTCTTTACCCGCGTTGATCATATCTGCGTCAACTTGGTCTTCATCTGGGTACGGACCCATACCTAACAGACCGTTTTCTGACTGCAACATTACTTCCATATTGCTCGGTACGTAATTCGCAACTAATGTAGGAATACCGATACCAAGGTTGACGTAGTAACCATCTTGTAGTTCTTGCGCGACGCGCATTGCAATTTGTTCACGATTTAAAGCCATGGTGATCTCCTTACTTGCGCGTAGTAACACGTTCGATACGTTTTTCAAAGTCACCTTTGATAACGCGGTTTACATAAATACCTGGGGTGTGAATTTGGCTTGGCTCAAGCTCTCCAGGCTCTACGATTTCTTCAACCTCTGCTACTGTAATTTTACCCGCTGTTGCAGCCATTGGGTTGAAGTTCATCGCTGTATGACGGAAAACAAGATTACCGTAGCGGTCTGCTTTCCACGCCTTAACAATTGCAAATTCGCCCGTGATTGATTCTTCAAGAATATATGGACGACCGTCGAACTCTTTGACTTCTTTGCCTTCTGCAACTGGTGTACCGTACCCTGTTGCGGTGTAGAACCCCGGAATACCCGCACCGCCTGCACGCATCTTTTCAGCTAACGTACCTTGCGGTGTCAGTTCGACATCGATAATGCCATCAAGAAGTTGTTGTTCAAAAATTGCATTTTCACCCACATAGGAAGCAATGATTTTCTTGATTTGACGGTCGTGTAGCAAAATACCCAAACCAAAATCATCTACGCCACAGTTGTTAGATACAACGGTAAGCTCTTTAGTTTGCTTACGTTTAATCTCTGCAATTAAACCCTCTGGAATTCCACATAGTCCAAAACCACCTGCGATAATGGTGTCTCCGTCTTTCAGACCTTCCATCGCCTCCGCGTAGCTTGAAACTACTTTATCGAAACCGGCCATTAGCCCACTCCTCGTTGTCAATATTGTCTTATTGTTAAGATTGGCAGGTATTTTTGAGTGCTAAGGATACCTTACTAACAGGTGCCTTATTGAGTGCATCGCAAATTTGCCAACCTGCTTTTGCAAGCCTTTCTAAATCAATTTCGGTACTAATGCCAAGTCCTTGCAGCAAGTAAATAACATCCTCTGTGGCAACATTTCCTGACGCACCTTTTGCATAAGGGCACCCTCCAAGGCCAGCTACTGCGCTATCAATGGTTGAGATACCCATTTCTAACGCTTTGTGGATATTTGCCAGTGCTTGTCCATAGGTATCATGAAAATGCACGGCAAGCCTTTGAGCTGGGATGTGTTTAAGCAGTAATGTCAGCAGTTTTTCAATCTGATTGGCCGTGCCAACACCGATGGTGTCGCCGAGGCTAATTTCATAACAACCAAGTGCCAACAATTGTTTACAGACCGCCAAAACCTGCTCTGGCTCGACTTTTCCTTGATACGGGCAGCCTGCGATACAGCTGACATAACCTCTTACTTTTATGTTGTTTTTTTGAGCAAGCTCAACCACTGGACGAAAGCGTTCAATGCTCTGTTCGATAGAGCAGTTGATGTTTTTTTGTGTGAATGCCTCACTGGCAGCCGTGAAGATGGCAAATTCATCAACTTGATTCTCAAGGGCAAGCTCCGCACCTTTCAGGTTTGGTGTTAGCGCGCTAATTTCGATTCCTGGGTGGCGAGTAATGCCCTGAATCACATCGGCTGAATCAGCCATTTGTGGCACCCATTTGGGTGACACAAATGCGCCGGCTTCTATATGCTTTAGACCCGCATCAGCAAGTGCGTTGAGTAAAGTGATTTTATCGGCAGTGGAGACTGCCGATTCATTTTGTAACCCATCACGAGCGCCTACTTCTACGATCTTTACGTGCGTAGGGTAATCTGCCATATTAAGCTTCCTCTACAATGGCCAGCATTGCACCGTGGTTTACTAGCTCACCTTCATCAAAGCAATAGCTTGTTAGCGTGCCATCAAATGGCGCATTCAATGTATATTCCATTTTCATGGCCTCAATCACTACAATAGGATCCCCTTTAGCAACTTGAGTGCCAGTTTCTTGGAGGTGCTTAACCACAGTGCCATTTAAAGGCGCGGCAAGCGGTGCTTCTTGATGTTCGTGTTCACTGACATAGTGCTTGGCCTTCAACTCAAAAGTATGTTGGTAAGGGCCATACATGACCGTAATATCGGTTTCACTGATTAGCACATCCGCAATAAGACGCTTTCCATCAATATTGGCAGTGAGTTTGTGGTCATGTAATGTTGCTTCAACGCGATGTTCAAAATCTTGGTAGTGTACCTGCCAATGGTGACCTTGCGCTTGCGCGACAACAAAATGCTCTGTAAACGGCACGGTGAGTTTTCGCGGTTGATTCAACCTAAAACCAACCTGCTGCCAAGGCGAATGAAGCGTGGGTGCTTGTTTGTGAGCAAGGTACGCGATACTGGCTAAACAGACCATCGTGTCACTCGGTGCTTTTGAAGCTGTGAGCTGTTCGGTTTGCGTGTCAATAAAGTGTGTGTCCGGTGCTCCAGCCATAAATGTTGGGTGCTCTGCAAGGTGATGTAAAAAGGCAATGTTGCTTTTTACACCCGCCAAATGGACTTCGTTTAGCGCTGATCTTAGTTTGAGCAAAGCTGTACGTCGGTCGTGGCCATGCACGATGAGCTTTGCGATCATTGGATCATAGAATGGGCTTATTTCATCGCCTTGTTGAACCCCTGTATCTATGCGTACGCCACGCTGAGCGTCAGGAAAGCTCAAATGTGTGAGGTTACCAGAATAAGGCATGAAGTTTTCTTCTGGGTCTTCAGCATAAATACGTGCTTCAAAGCTGTGGCCTTGCAATGAGATTTGCGACTGCGTCAGTGGTAAGCGTTCGTTGTTCGCAACACGAATTTGCCATTCTACAAGATCTTGGCCAGTGACCATTTCAGTTACGGGGTGTTCAACTTGTAGGCGTGTGTTCATCTCCATGAAGAAGAACTCGTCCCCACATAATAAGAATTCGACGGTACCCGCACCGCGATAATTTATGGCTTGTGCACAGCGCACAGCCGCTTCGCCCATTTCTTTACGAAGCGCATCGCTCAAATCTGGTGCAGGTGCTTCTTCAATTACTTTTTGGTGGCGGCGTTGCAGCGAACAGTCACGGTCGCCCAGATAGACACAATTACCATGATTATCGGCAAATACCTGTACTTCAACATGGCGAGGTTTATCAACAAAGCGTTCTAATAATACTAAGTCATTGCCAAAACTCGCGAGTGCTTCTCGCTTTGCACCTTCAAGCGCGCTGAGGAACTCATCAGCATTTCTGACAACCCGCATACCTTTACCACCCCCCCCAAAAGCGGCTTTTATCAGTACAGGATAACCAACTTTTTCGGCTTCGGCAGTCAAAAACTCAGTCTCTTGTTGTTGCCCGTAGTAGCCTGGCACCAATGGCACGTTTGCGTCTGCCATGATTTCTTTTGCGCGTGTTTTGGAGCCCATTGCTTCAATCGCACTCGCCGGTGGACCTACAAATACGATATTGTTGTCTTCACAGGCGTTGGCAAACGTGTCGTTTTCAGATAGAAAGCCGTAGCCTGGATGAATACAATCGACGCCACTTTGTAGCGCCACATCCAAAATTCGATCGCTCACTAAATAGGAGTCTTTACTTGGCGCAGCACCGATATAATACGCTTCATCTGCATTTTGAACATGCAGTGCGTTGGCATCGGCATCTGAGTATACGGCGACGGTTGTCATACCTAATCGTTTTGCTGTGCGCATGACGCGGCAGGCAATTTCACCACGATTCGCAATTAAGATCTTTTTTAACATTGACTACTCCTTACTCGCTTGCAGTAGGTTGCCATTTCGGCGCGCGCTTTTCAAAAAAGGCACTTAGACCTTCTTGTCCTTCCTCACTGACTCGGATCTCTGCAATGCGTTTTGCAGTATGCGCAATCAATGTGTCTTCGATTTGTTTACCAGCGACTTCTTCAATTAACGCTTTGGCACTTTTGACAGCCTGTGGGCCATTGTTTAGCAACAGCTCAATAAAGTGTGTTTCGCTTGCATCAAGGTTGTCGGTAACTTCATGAATCAGTCCAAGCTCTAAAGCTTTGTCTGCTTTGAATACTTCAGCTGTTAAAAAGTAACGACGTGCGTGTCTTTCGCCCATTGCTTTGATGACATAGGGGCTAATAACCGCGGGAATTAACCCCAGCTTTACTTCGCTTAAACAGAATTTAGCGTTACTGCTTGCAACGGCGATGTCACAACAAGCAATAAGACCCAGTGCGCCTCCGAATGCGGCCCCTTGAACAAGACATAGCGTCGGGTGAGGCGATGTAGCCAACACGTTCATCAACTTTGCCAGTTCCATTGAGTCGGCGACATTTTCTTCGTAGTTGTTGTTCGCCATTGACTGCATCCAAGCCAAGTCTGCACCAGCTGAAAAGTGTTTGCCTTGGGTTTTTAATACTAAGGCTTTGACGTCTAGTTCATTGGCATATTCAATGGTTTTGATAAGCTCTGCAATAATTTCAGCGTTGAATGCATTGTGTTTTTCCGGGCGACTTAGTTCTAAGATCGCCACCTTGCTTTTTGTAATATTTAAAGTGACAGACATACACGCCCCCTACATTCTGAAGATGCCAAACTTAGACTCTTGGCTTGGTGCATTTGCAGCAGCTTCTAGTGCCAACCCCAGTACATTTCGTGTCTCAGCAGGGTCGATAATGCCATCATCCCACAAGCGTGCACTCGCATAATAAGGGTGCCCTTGCTTTTCATACTGTTCTACGATTGGCTTTTTGAATTCAGCGACTTCGTCATCGCTCATACTCAGGCCCTTGCGGGCAAGGCCATCTTGACGAACCTGAGTGAGTACACCAGCAGCTTGCTCACCCCCCATAACTGAGATGCGCGCATTTGGCCACATCCACATCATGGTTGGCTCGTAGGCTCTACCGCACATGCCATAGTTACCAGCACCGTATGAACCACCGATGAGTACGGTGAATTTAGGTACATCGGCACACGACACCGCAGTCACCATCTTGGCACCGTGTTTCGCAATACCCTCTGCTTCGTACTTTTGACCCACCATAAAGCCTGTGATGTTTTGCAAAAATAACAGTGGAATATCACGTTGTGCACAAAGCTGAATAAAGTGTGCGCCTTTTTGCGCTGATTCAGAGAATAAAATACCATTGTTAGCGACAATGCCGACTGGGCGACCAAAGATCTCTGCAAATCCAGTCACTAAAGTTTCACCAAAGTAGCGCTTAAACTCATCAAACTGAGAGTCATCCACAATTCGAGCGATGATTTCGCGCACGTCGAATGGTTTTTTCAAATCCGTACCGACAATGCCGTAGACTTCGCGGATATCATATCTAGGTGGTTTGATGTCCTTTAAAATGGGTTGAGTAGGGCGCTGATGGTTGAGCCTTTCGACACATTGACGAGCAATAGATAATGCGTGTTCATCATTTTCAGCATAGTGATCGGCAACGCCAGAAACCTTACAATGGACGTCGGCACCACCTAAATCCTCTGCGCTTACCTCTTCACCAGTCGCAGCTTTTACTAACGGTGGACCCGCTAAAAAAATGGTGCCTTGCTCTTTGACGATAATACTTTCATCGGCCATCGCTGGTACATATGCACCGCCAGCAGTACACAAGCCCATTACGACGGCAATTTGCGGTATGCCTTTTGCTGACATTCGTGCCTGGTTGTAAAAGATACGTCCAAAATGCAGTTTGTCTGGGAATACTTCATCTTGTTCGGGTAGGTTTGCACCGCCAGAGTCAACAAGGTAAATACACGGTAGGTGACAACGCTCTGCAATTTCCTGGGCTCTTAAATGCTTTTTAACGGTTAGTGGGAAATAAGTGCCACCTTTTACCGTTGCATCATTACCCACAATCATGCATTCAACACCTTTCACGCGGCCTATACCTGCAACAACGCCAGCACACGGAATATCTTGCTCATACACGCCAAACGCTGCAAATTGTGATATTTCCAAAAATGGAGAACCTTCGTCGAGGAGGGTATCGATCCGATCACGGACAAAAAGCTTGCCGCGACTTTGGTGGCGAGCTATGAGGGCTTCACCCCCACCTTGACTGAGTGTTGCGACCTTGTCGTTTAAATCAGCAACCAATGACGCCATCGCGTCATGGTTATCTTTAAACTGTTGGTCATGCGTATTAACAGCTGAATTTAATACTGTCATGCCAATTCTCCTTAGCGGCTTTCGTTAAACAGCTCACGGCCGATAAGCATACGGCGGATCTCAGACGTCCCAGCACCAATTTCATACAGCTTGGCGTCTCGCAGTAAGCGACCTGTAGAGTATTCGTTGATATAACCGTTACCACCAAGCAGTTGGATAGCGTCTAGTGCTAATTTAGTTGCCAGTTCAGCGGCATAAAGAATGGCTCCGGCGGCATCTTTACGGGTTGTTTCACCGCGATCGCACGCTTTTGCTACGGTATACACGTATGAACGCGCAGCATTCATCTGCGTATACATGTCGGCGATTTTGCCCTGCACAAGTTGGAACTCACCAATTGACTGATTGAATTGTTGACGTTCATGGATATAAGGCACAACCACATCCATACAAGCTTGCATAATACCTAACGGGCCGCCAGCTAGGACGACACGTTCGTAATCGAGGCCACTCATCAACACTTTTACGCCTTCGTTAAGCGTGCCTAGAATATTCTCTTCTGGTACTTCACAATCTTCAAATACAAGCTCACAGGTATTTGAACCACGCATACCAAGTTTGTCTAGCTTTTGGGCTGTTGAGAAACCTGGATAGTTGCGCTCGACGATAAATGCAGTGATACCGCGAGGACCAGCATCTAATTCAGTTTTTGCATAGATAACAAATACGTCGGCATCAGGCCCGTTGGTGATCCACATTTTATTGCCGTTAAGTACGTATTTGTCGCCTTTTTTCTCCGCTTTTAACTTCATTGATACAACATCAGAACCGGAGTTAGGTTCACTCATGGCCAATGCGCCAATGTGTTCACCACTGATCAGTTTTGGTAAGTACTTTTCTTTTTGTGCTTGGTTACCGTTGCGATTAATCTGGTTCACACATAAATTTGAGTGTGCGCCGTAACTGAGACCAATTGATGCACTTGCTCGGCTAATTTCTTCCATTGCAATAACGTGCTCTAGATAGCCCATGTTCGCGCCACCAAATTCTTCTGGCACCGTGATCCCGAGTAAGCCCATTTCACCAAACTTTGGCCAAAGTTCATTCGGAAACGCGTTTTCCTGATCTGTTTTCTCGGCAAGCGGGGCAATTTCGCTGGTCGCGAAGTTGTTAACGTGATCTCGGATCATGTCCGCAGTTTCGCCAAGTCCAAAATTCAGTTCTTTATATAGTGATACAGTGCTCATTTGTTGTCATCCTGTGTGAGATTGTGTATTTCGTTCCCCAGAGGGAACCGGAGTGCATGTCAGTTAAACAACCACTCCGGGCTGACACATACTGTGTATTGATTAGTCTTGTAATTCTTTTAATGTATCTAAGCAGCGTCTCTCTGCCGTCACGAGTTCCATCAAAACAACTTTGATGTCATCCATTTGCTGGCTGAGGTCTGCTTTTTTCTCTTCAATAAGTTGCAGCATGGTATGTAGCTGCTTTTCGCTAGACTTGTCCGCGTCATAGAGTTCAAACAGTCTGCCAGTTTCGGCAAGCGTGAAACCAAGTCGCTTCCCGCGCAAAATGAGTTTGAGACGGACTTTGTCTCTTTTAGAATAAATTCGGGTTTGTCCATTACGCTCTGGTGAAAGTAATCCTTGATCTTCATAAAAACGAATACTTCGTGTGGTAATGTCAAATTCCTTAGCGAGCTCGCTTATTGAGTAGGTTGGTTCTTTATTGGTGTCTTGCATTATTTACACACTTACTTCGAAACTGATTAGACCAATATAAGTGAAGTTTACGTAAAGGTAAAGTGCCGTTTTTGCATCATGCTTTAGTCGCATATGCAAAATCTGAATCTTGGACTACTTTTAGCTCGCATAAGGCACTATATGCTTTGTTAATTTGCTCTTCAACATAGGATATAGCAAGGGAATGCGCGGTTATTTTCCACTCTGGCAAGATAATTGTGCAAGTAAACTTTACATTTTTAAAAATCGCAAAACGCTTGTTTTTAGATTTACGTTGGCGTAAACGTAAATTTTAGGTATGCTCGACGTAATAGATTACTAAAAGCAAGCAATTTGCTTGTTAACAGGAGTTTTTAATGAGTAACGAAGCCGTAGTCATTGTAGCAGCAAAACGTACACCTATGGGTGGTTTTATGGGTAGCCTTTCAGGTGCAGCAGCAACTGATTTAGGCGCAACTGCAATTAAAGCTGTAATGAATGATACTGGTTTATCGGATGCCAGCATCGATGAAGTCATTATGGGTTGTGTTTTACCTGCGGGTCTTGGTCAGGCGCCAGCGCGTCAAGCTATGCTTCACGCGGGCCTTGCACGCTCGACAGGTGCAACAACTATTAACAAAGTCTGTGGTTCAGGTCTGAAAGCGGCGATGTTTGCTCATGACTTGATCAAATCTGGCAGTATTAAAACAGCAGTAGCAGGCGGTATGGAGAGTATGACGAATGCACCATACTTTATGCCAAACGCGCGCGGTGGTATGCGTATGGGCCACAACCAAGTCATTGACCACATGATGGCCGACGGCTTAGAAGATGCGTATGACAAAAAAGCAATGGGTTGTTTTGCACAAGATACCGCGGATCAATACGGCATTACTCGTGAAAATATGGATGAGTTTGCGCTTAGCTCACTGAGTAAAGCGAGCGCAGCGATCGAAAATGGCAGTTTTGACAATGAGGTTATCCCACACATTATCTCTACGCGTAAAGGGGATGTAGAAGTAACCACAGATGAACAGCCAGGTAACGCGCGTCCAGAAAAAATTCCTTCACTACGTCCAGCGTTCAAAAAAGACGGCACTATCACTGCTGCTAACTCATCTTCTATCTCAGATGGTGCAGCAGCGTTAATTTTGATGAGCGAGTCGGAAGCAAAGGCACATGGTCTTACGCCACTTTGTAAAATCGTAGCGCATGCAACGCATTCACAAGCACCTGCAGAATTCACTGTGGCGCCAGTGGGCGCGATGAATACGCTACTAGACAAGGCGGGTTGGTCAAAAGAGGATGTTGACCTTTGGGAAATCAACGAAGCGTTTGCAATGGTAACTATGCTTGCAATCAGCGAAATGAAACTAGATAGCAACAAAGTAAATGTGAACGGCGGTGCATGTGCTCTTGGTCATCCAATCGGTGCAAGTGGCGCACGTATCCTTGTTACGCTTATTCATGCACTTCGCAACCGTGGCCTGTCAAAAGGTATTGCATCACTGTGTATTGGTGGTGGTGAAGCGGTTGCACTCGCAGTAGAAGTTTAAATCGTCAAAGCGCCGCAACTATACTAACTTTTAACGCGGCGCTACTTTCAGTTTATTTGGGGAGGAGTGCAAAATGCACCAGGTACCATTATACATCAACGGTGAATTCACACAGTCGCAGTCTGACAAATGGTTAGACGTTGTTAATCCAGCAAATCAAGAAGTACTTGCACAGGTACCTTGCGCAACGTCACAAGAAGTACAAGCCGCAATTAATTCGGCACAAGAAGCATTCCAAACTTGGAAAAATGTACCAGTGCCTGAGCGTGCGCGAATTATGATGCGTTATGCTGCGCTGTTAAAAGAGCATCAGGAAGAAATCGCAACCATCATTTGTCATGAATTGGGCAAGACGTTTGAAGATGCAAAAGGGGATGTTTGGCGCGGAATTGAAGTGGTAGAACAAGCTGCCAATGCGCCTGCAATGATGATGGGCGAAACAGTTGAAAACGTGGCACGTAATATCGACACGTATTCATACATCCAGCCTTTAGGTGTGTGCGCAGGTATCACGCCATTTAACTTTCCAGCAATGATCCCATTGTGGATGTTCCCAATGGCCATTGTTTGCGGTAATACATTTGTATTGAAGCCGTCAGAGCAAGATCCTCTAACACCAATGCGCTTGGTTGAGCTATTTGAAGAAGCCGGTGCACCAAAAGGCGTACTACAAGTGGTTCATGGTGGTAAAGACCAAGTAGACCAAATTTTGGAGGCGCCTGAAATTCGCGCTGTATCTTTCGTAGGTTCTTGTGGCGTTGGTCAGTATATTTACAGTAAAGGGACTGAAAACCTGAAACGTGTTCAAGCTTGTGTTGGTGCAAAAAACCACATGGTGATCATGCCGGATGCGAGCAAAGAGCAAACCATTAACAACTTAGTGGGCGCTTCAGTCGGTGCTGCGGGTCAGCGCTGTATGGGTATTTCTGTTGCTGTTTTCGTTGGCAAGTCTCAAGAATGGGTAGACGACTTAAAAGCGGGTCTTGAAAAAGTACGACCTGGTGTTTGGGATGACCCAGAAGCGGCATATGGCCCGCAGACATCAGCAGCGGCTAAGGCACGTATCCTGTCTTTAATTGAGTCGGGTAAACAACAAGGCGCTACCTGCTTGCTAGATGGCTCAGACTTTACTGTTGAAGGGTATGAGAATGGTAACTGGGTTGGTCCAACACTGTTCACAAACGTGACAACAGAGATGGACATCTACAAAGAAGAGATCTTTGGTCCGGTGCTAAACTGTGTGTTTGTGGACACATTAGAAGAAGCTATTTCGCTTGTTAACAACAGCCCATATGGTAATGGTGTTTCATTATTCACAGCAAGCGGTGCTGCAGCGCGTAAGTTCCAACAGGAAATTCAAGTTGGCCAAGTTGGTATTAATATTCCAATTCCTGTGCCATTGCCTTTCTTCTCATTCACTGGTTGGAAGAATTCATTCTACGGCGATGTCCACACGTATGGTAAGCAAGGTGTTCGTTTTTATACAGAAACTAAGACTATTACATCTCGCTGGTTTGCCGATGAAGCGGTGACTGGCCCTAATATGAGTATTAACCTTCGTTAATCCTGCAATTTATTTCGAGCCCAGTATCTATGCTGGGCTTTTAGTAGTAACGCCTGACGCATAACAGGTGCAACAAGAATAAAAACAAACGAATGCATATTCGTTTGAGATGACAACAAGAGAGGTCTTTTATGGACTTTAATCTGAATGAAGATCAACAGGCATTCGCCGAAACCGCTTACCAATTTGCTATGACTGAGCTTGCGCCCAATGCTGCGCGCTGGGATCAGGAGCATATTTTTCCAAAAGACGTGATTAAACAAGCCGGTGAACTGGGTTTTTGCGGGTTATACACACCAGAAGAAGCTGGTGGTCTAGGCTTATCGCGCTTAGACTCAAGCATTATTTTTGAACAACTGTCTATGGGATGCACGGCAACCACTGCGATGCTGACCATCCATAATATGGCCACTTGGATGATCGCAAGTTTCGGTACTGATGCTGTTAAGAGCCAGTATATGGACCAACTCGTAATGGGTGAGTTACTGGCGTCCTACTGTTTAACAGAGCCTGGTTCGGGTTCAGACGCCGCATCTTTGAAAACCAAAGCAGTACTTGACGGCGATGAGTATGTGTTGAATGGTTCGAAAATGTTTATCTCAGGTGCGGGTGAGACCGATGTGTTGGTGGTTATGGCCCGCACTGGTGAAGAAGGCCCTAAAGGGATCTCTGCGTTTGTAGTACCTGCTGACGCAGCAGGGGTAATCTACGGAAAGGCGGAAGAGAAAATGGGCTGGAATGCGCAGCCTACACGTTTGATCACCTTTGAAGATGTCAGAATTCCTGCTGCTAACCTGATGGGCAAAGAAGGCGAAGGGTTTAAATTTGCCATGCAAGGCTTAGATGGCGGTCGTATCAATATTGCGACCTGTTCTCTTGGTACTGCGCAACAAGCGCTGAATACAGCCAAAGAATATATGCAAGAGCGCCAACAGTTCGGTAAACCACTGGCGGCTTTTCAAGCATTGCAGTTCAAAATCGCGGATATGAATACAGAGCTTGTAGCGGCGCGTCAAATGGTGCGTTTGGCAGCATTTAAGCTCGACAGTAACGACCCTGAAAAGACCACCTATTGTGCAATGGCAAAACGCTTTGCAACTGATGTTGGTACCAAAGTGTGTGATGACGCACTGCAAATTCATGGCGGTTACGGTTACATCAAAGAATACCCACTTGAGCGCCATTTACGTGATGTACGCGTTCACCAAATCTTAGAGGGCACCAATGAGATCATGCGCGTGATTATTGCCCGTCGAATTTTAGCTGAAGGCGCTGCAAGCGTTTTATAAGGAGCGAATAAATGTCTGCACAATTAAAACTTGAAAAACGTGGCCACATTGCAATTGTTACTATGTCTAATCCGCCTGCAAATACGTGGACACGTGACACATTAGTTGGCCTAAAAGAGTTGGTTAATGAACTAAACGCGGATAAAGAGATTTACTCGCTGGTAATTACAGGCGAAGGTGAAAAGTTCTTCTCTGCTGGCGCCGATCTGAATGTGTTTGCTGACGGTGATAAAGGTGTTGCCGCTGATATGTCGCGTGTGTTTGGCGAAGCTTTCGAAACACTAAGCAATTTCCGTGGTGTGTCTATTGCAGCAATTAATGGCTTTGCGATGGGCGGAGGCTTAGAAGTTGCGCTGGCTTGTGATATCCGAATTGCAGAAGCCCAAGCTCAAATGGCACTACCAGAAGCCAAAGTTGGCTTATTGCCGTGTGCTGGCGGTACACAAAACTTGGCGTGGTTAGTCGGCGAAGGTTGGGCGAAGCGTATGATTTTGTGTGGCGAACGTTTAAAAGCGGACAAAGCAGAAAAGATAGGCCTAGTAGAAGAAGTTGTAGAGCAAGGTCAAGCACTTGAAGCTGCATTGGCACTGGCTGAAAAAGTTGAAGATCAAAGCCCTGTTGCTGTAACCGCCTGTAAATCACTGATCCAAAAAGGCCGGACAGGGACCATTGACAGTGCATTGCCCTTAGAGCGTGAGTTATTCGTGACTTTATTCGATACGCAAGATCAAAAAGAAGGCGTGAATGCGTTTCTTGAGAAGCGTAAAGCAAATTGGGTGAATGGCTAATGGTTGAATTACAGTTACTAAACCAAGAAGACGCGCTGGTCGTGTTCCAATTGGCGCACTGTAATAATGACATGAAGGTGGCGATTGCCACCTTAAATGCGCCAAAAGCGTTAAATGCGCTTAACTTAGACATGATCCGCCTACTTGCACCACAACTCACTGAGTGGGCAAACGACGATAGCATCGCCATGGTAGTCCTAAAAGGTGAAGGTGAAAAAGCATTCTGTGCTGGTGGTGATGTTGTCAGCCTATACAATTCAATGGCTGCAAACGATGGTAATAATTACCTCGAGACCTTTTTCAGTGAAGAATATCGTTTAGACTATCAGATCCACAATTATGACAAACCAATTCTACTATGGGGTAATGGCATTATTATGGGTGGCGGTCTGGGCCTGATGGCTGGAGCAAGCCACCGAGTCGTAACCGAAACGTCACGTATTGCGATGCCTGAAATCACAATTGGTCTTTACCCTGATGTGGGGGGCTCTTACTTCTTGAATCAAATGCCTGCAGGTATGGGATTGTTTTTAGGATTAACGGGCGCTTCTGTCAATGCAAACGATGCAAAGCTAGTTGGACTTGCGGACCATTTTATTAATGCTGATCACTTTGACATCCTGCTCCATAATTTGCGTGAAGTGAATTGGGGTAAAACCAACGTATTGAACCATGACAAACTGACACAGTTACTTCTGTCGATTGAGGATGGTGCACATACTTTGCCTAACAGTGCGCTTAAGCCACTTGTGAACGACATTGCACACTTAGTAGAACTCCCCGATTTATCTGCGCAAATTGATCATATTCTGTCTATTGATAGCAGTGACAATAAGTGGCTGAGCAGGGCACAAGCAGGTTTAAAACATGGTTCACCAATAAGTGCTGCACTCGTAAGCGAGCAACTTAAGCGCTTAGCCGGTAAGTCTCTAAAAACATGTTTCCAACATGAATTAGCGATGTCGGTACACTGTGGTGAGGTCGGTGAATTTCAAGAAGGGGTGCGTGCTTTATTAATTGATAAAGATGGCAAACCGAATTGGCGATTCAAATCAATCAATGACGTACAAGCTGACGTAATTGAAGGCTTCTTCAAACCAAAATGGGATGCAGTAAACCACCCACTGGCAGACATGTAAGGAAATAAAAAATGGCAAAAGTAGGATTTATTGGCCTTGGTAACATGGGTGGCCCAATGGCTGCTAATTTGGTTAAAGCAGGCCACCAAGTTACGGTATTTGACCTTAACGAAGAAGTTGTAAATCAACTGGTTGAGCAAGGTGCTCAAGCGGCATCTAAAATGTCAGAGACATGTTCAGATGCTGATTTTGTGATCAGTATGCTACCTGCAGGGAAACATGTTCGTTCAATTTATACTGGCGAAGATGGATTAATCAACTACCTTAGTAAGTCGGCACTGGTTATTGACTGTTCGACAATAGATGCAGAGTCAGCTCAGTTTGTGGGCAAAGCGCTTGCAAACGTGGGTATATCTTTTGTTGACGCGCCAGTGTCTGGGGGTGTGGCCGGAGCTGCTGCTGGGACATTGACTTTCATTGTTGGTGGACGCGACGAAGATTTTGCCAAAGCGCACACAGTATTGAAAGATATGGGTAAAAATATCTATCATGCTGGGGACATAGGTGCCGGGCAAGTCGCAAAAATTTGTAATAATATGCTGCTGTCAATTTTAATGGCAGGGACCAGCGAAGCACTCCAAATGGGTGTAGATCACGGCTTAGACCCCAAAGTATTAAGCGAAATTATGCTTAATAGCTCTGGGCGCAATTGGACACTTGAAGTGTATAACCCATGCCCGAATGTACTGGACAATGTTCCTTCTTCTAATGAGTACAAACCGGGTTTTATGGTGGATTTGATGGCAAAAGACTTAGGACTTGCAATGCAAGCAGCTCAGCAGACAAATTCAGCCACCCCAATGGGCGCACTTGCTAAAAATCTTTATAACCTGATGCAAAATCAAGGCAAAGGGGCGGAAGATTTCAGTGCGATATTTAAACTTTTCTCTGAAAAGTCTTAAAACGTAAAGGTTTAAAATTTAATTATGAATGTAGAAAATAAAACGGTTGTTATTACTGGGGGCGCGCAAGGTTTAGGTCTTGCAATGGCACATAAAATGGCAAGTTTAGGCGCGAACCTTGCCCTTGTTGATATGCAAGAAGAAGTTTTGCAGGCGGCAGTTGAAGAGCTTAGCGAATTTGATGTAACCGTTAAAACGTATGTTGCAAATGTAAGTATTGAAAGCAATGTGGAAGAAGTCTTCGACAAGATTGTCGAGGATTTCGGTTCACTGTCTGTACTTATCAATAATGCGGGTATTCTACGCGATGGCTTGTTCGTCAAAGTCAAAGAGGGTGAAGTCGTCAATAAGATGTCACTTGACCAGTTCCAATCGTTGATGGATGTAAACTTAACTGGCGTATTCCTTTGCGGCCGTGAAGCCGCAGTGAAAATGATTGAGGCAGATCAAGGCGGCGTGATTATTAACATGTCGAGTGTGGCACGCGCTGGTAATATTGGCCAAACTAACTACTCTGCAGCTAAAGCTGGTGTTGTGGCTATGACCACAACATGGGCGAAAGAGCTTGGTCGTTACGGTATTCGTGTGGGCGCGATTGCGCCAGGTGTAATTCGTACCAAAATGACAGATGCCATGAAACCAGAGGCAAAAGAACGTTTGGTTAAAATGAAGCCAGTGGGTCGTTTAGGCGAAGCACAAGAGATTGCACATACAGCTCAATATATTATTGAGAATGAGTTTTTCACTGGCCGAGTCGTGGAAATCGATGGTGGTATAAGACTTTAAAAAAATATCTAATACTTTCGTTATTTTGTAATAAAATATCTTTAGTATTCAACGTATTCGCATACTTATGTTCCTTTATCTTCGAAAGAAGAGAGTGTGTAGAATAAAGCGGTGGGGGTGTGTCCCGCCGCTTTTTTATTTTTAGTCGACTGTTTAGCTGTTGATAGTTATATGTTTTATTTTTGGCTGTTTTGTGTAACATATAAATGGTTGCTTAAATTTCACCTAAAATTAGAACATTCTTATGCATAAGTTTTTGATTACTATACTAATCCTAGCTGTATTACCTTCATGTCAGTCCAACAGAGCCATTATCAAAGGTATTGATGCCATTCAAAAGCAGGAACGAAAAGGAATAAAGCTTTATCAGCAAGGGCAATACGCCGACGCCTATGAAGCACTTGGAGAACTTGCCACTTGGGGTTACAAAGATGCGCAATATTATCTGGCCTTTATGTTTTTAAAAGGTCAGCACTTAGAGCAGTCCACCTTGATTGGTATGGGTTGGCTAGGCGTGGCGGCCGAATCTGATATCAAAGAGTGGGTCAATCTTTATAATGCGCTCTACGCGAAAGCCACCCCACAAATGCGCACCAAGATTGATGCCGTGGTGGCTGATTACAAGCAAAAATTTGGCATGAAGGCGCAGTTTGTATCGTGTCGAAAAACTCAGACGCCCCCATCAATGAAGATAGCTATAAAATGTACTAAAGAAGATAAAATCTCTAAAGTCTACCCAATTGATTTGGATGAGTCACAACTCAATTTATAAAGCCTGACATTGATATTAAAAGCCGCTGACTAGGCCAGTGGCTTTTTAGGTGGTACGATAGAGACGCTCACTCACTTTCAGGAAATTAGATGCTATACATGCAACTGCGTCTTTACCTGTACTGTATTGTGTAAGGTCTTATGCACAGGACACTTGTCTGCGATAGCAAGTAGCTTTTGCTTTTGTGCATCGTCAATAGGGCCTTGTATTTCTATCTGGCGAGTTATTTCCTCAGTGTAATTGTGTTTACTGTCACAATTTTTGCAGTCGTCATGGTAGTTTTTCTGATGTGTTAAGGTAATTTTGATATCTTCCACAGGCAGGCCTTTGTGATTCGCGTACATCCTCATGGTCATGACAGTACAAGTGCCTAAGGCTGCCAATAAGTGCGCATAGGGATCTGGCCCAAGGTTTCTTCCGCCGACTTTTACTGGCTCATCGGCAAGCCATGAGTGACTATCACTGGATACACTTAACGTAAATTTGTGATCTTTCTCTGTAACGACAAGCTCACCTTGAAGCACGGTTTGTGTGCTTGGCGCTGGGTGGGGCACAATGTATTTATCTACCCACCCCGTAATTGCAGTTGCAGCATATTCAGCATCAGCCGAGCGGGTTAATAGGTGATCTGCATCATCCAATGAAATAAAGCTTTTAGGATGCTTAGCATTGACGTAAATGGACTCTGCTTGTTCGATACTGACAACATCATCAATTGGGCTATGCATAATCAGCAACGCTTTGTTTTTAATTACTGATTGTTGTTGGCTTTGTTCATTCAGATCTTCAAGAAATTGTTTTTTAATATTGAACGTTCGCTTACCCAGTTGCACTTGGGCTTCTCCGTTGTGGTTAATTTCTTCTAAATGTGCTGAAAAGTTATGCACAACATGTTGAGCATTCGCCGGTGCCCCTATCGTGACAACCGCTTTTACCTCTGGAATCTGATTTGCGACAGCCAAGACCGCAGCACCGCCGAGACTATGACCAATTAATATTTGGGGTGCAAAAAGAGATTGCCTCAGGTAATCTGCGCCAGCGCGAAGATCGGCCAGATTTGAAGAGAAATTACTATTGGCAAAGTCTCCGTCACTGTTTCCAAGTCCTGTAAAATCAAAACGCAGTACAGCATAGCCTTGCTTTACCAGTGCTCTCGATATTCTCGACGCCGCTGCAATGTCTTTGCCACAGGTAAAACAGTGAGCAAATAGTACAACGGCTTTAATCGATTCTGTTGGGCGCTCTAACAATCCTGCGAGTG
Source organism: Pseudoalteromonas sp. SMS1 (assembly GCF_021530565.1). Lineage (GTDB taxonomy): Bacteria > Pseudomonadota > Gammaproteobacteria > Enterobacterales > Alteromonadaceae > Pseudoalteromonas. Next base: position 62,828 of record NZ_JAKGBI010000025.1, on the reverse strand, counting down.
TATTACCATCACTGGTGAATTCTACTCTTTCTCTCATCGCTTATTTCCTTGTTGGTAAGGGGACAAACTCTAAGTTGTCATCTGGTATGGCGGGAAAGTGACCGTTTTCCCAATCGAGTTTCGCCTGGTCAATACGTGCTTTGCTAAATGAAACAAAGTTCCAGTGTATATAAGGGACTGAATCCCATTTGTCACCACCGAGCAAAATGACCCTAGAGTCTTCGAGTGTTATGACTCTACTGTGTAAATCTTCTATCAGAACCAAGTCACCAGCGTTGTATTCAACGTCGTCAATACGCAGGGCACCAAAAATAATGTAGATGGCGGTTTCTTGTGTGTCACTGGGTAAGTCTAGCGTGTTTTGCATAGTTGCGATGATATCGACGTAAAACAAAGGTGAATAAGTACGAATTGGCGATGTCAGACCGTAAGCATGTCCGGCTATGACGCGCTTCATGATGCCGCCTTGAATGCTCTGAGGGAGTTCATCGCGATTGATATGTTCAAAACTCGGTGCGATGTCGGCATATGCTTTGGGCAATGCAACCCATGATTGTAGACCATCGATATGATGTGGCTTTCCTCTTGTTTCAAAGCTTTCTCGTTCTGAATGTACAATGCCTTTACCAGCAGTCATCCAGTTGACATCACCTGGGGCTATTTCAAGCTGATTACCGAGCGAGTCGCGATGTAACACTTTCCCCTCGATGAGGTAAGTCAGTGTTGATAAACCGATATGAGGGTGCGGCTTTACTTCAATACCTCGGCCTTGGGGGAAATGGCTCGGCCCCATACGATCAAAAAAGATAAAAGGACCCACCATCCGTTTTTTCATATGTGGGAGCAGGCGCTTCACCTCAATTCCCCCAATATCATGTGTTGTTGCTTTGAGTAACTGCGCCACTGCCTTTCTCCTCACGAAGCATGAATCATTTTTAATAAGTATGCAGTCATTCTAGTTGCAGTTAACGCGAGGGTAAAAACACATAACTAGGACAATAGATTCTATTTTATCGAATTAAGCTTGATTGTAATGGGTTATACAGCAAAGGGTATTGGCATGATAAAATCGCAAGATAGAGTGATGCAATTGAGCAAGAAAAATGTGTTGGAGGTAGATATTACAATATGAAATATGTGATTGTCAGCGTGCTGGGTTTGGTGATGACTACTTTGCTTTTGCTAGGCATGGCCAAATTGATAGAGATGAATGGTATTGAGAAACAAACTGTGATCGAGTGTTTTCCCATTCCATCTCATGTATTTGAGTCAGGACGAGCAAAAGAAAGTTGTACTTGCTGGTTCGTAAGTCAGCATGCAAAAACACGTACGCATTTTGACGGTGTGGCTTGCAATGCTTTATTTATGTCTCAATCTGACTTGCAAAAATTGCCTGTTTGTCAGTTATCCTCTGCTAATTTGGCACCCTTTTTAAATTAATAGCCACAATCCGTTTGACGTTTTCTTCACATTTTTTTTAGTAACTTGAAAGCACGAAATAGTAAAAGGATATGTGTTATGAAGTTGCTCACCATCTTACTTTGTACAGTGGCATTGAACGGGTGTAGTGTTGCCAATTATGTTCGGCTTAAATACGAGAATGATGACATTAAACCACAGTGGCAGTCACACAAAAAAAAGACTCAATTACAGGCAGATACTGGCTTAAAGCCTTACGTGTACATGACAATTAATGGCGTGCATGGGTTTAAAATGTTGTTGGATACGGGCGCATCCGTATCAATTCTTAAGGACTCCGAAAAAGTAAAAAAGTTGACATTGAAAGAAGGCTACCCACTTGAATTAGGTGGCTGGGGGGATGCTGAAAACTCTTATGGTTTTCAGACCGATGTAAAAAGTATTACGTTGGGTGATGTTCGGTTTAAAGACGTGAGCTTTGCATATATGCCAGTTACGAGCAGTGCTTATTTTTTGCGCCCAGATGAGGCTGTATACGATGGGATACTTGGCCATGACATTTTAAAGCACTTTGCATGGCATATTGATCCTCGAGCGGGAACGATTGAAATTTCCAGTCAAGCGCACAGTGCTGATTCAACAGAAATCGCCATTCCGATGCGCATTTTCCTCAGCAAATTGTATCTTGATAGCAAAGTCGATTTAGGTCACAACCAAACAATGGCACACGAAGTGGTGTTAGATACTGGGAGTCGCCACTATTTTAAGCTGAACAACTACTATGTTCGTGAAGCAGGGTATACGTTTAAAGGCAAAACCGTGATTGGCTCAGACTTTGGTTTGAGCGGCCAAGCAATCCACCATCGTGGCACAATTCCACAGTTAGATGTCTCAGACCTAACCCTAAAAAATGTCAAAACGAACTTTATTGAAGGTGGTGATGATGGCAAATCCGTTATAGGAAGTTCTATTCTAAATCATTTCAGGTATGTAATTGATTACCACAATTTAACGTTGCACCTCAAACCGTATACAGGCACAAGTTTTAAAGCGAGGTACAATTTACTGGGTATGGAGCTGAGAAAACTGACCAACGGGGCGTTTGTTGTGCGTTATGTTATGCCAGACATGGGCGCATTTGGCTCGGGTATTGAAGTTGGTGATGAAGTAGTGAGCTTTAATGGCGTGCATGCCAGTGAGTTAGGGCAAAAAGAGTGGTTGGAGCTGTCTACAACGGTTGGCAAGCACACGCTTTGTATTGCAAGAGGTAATCAGTGTTTTAACTTAGTCGCGCAGAATATTGATGGCTATAGCCGGTGAAGCACCTAATGTGACCTAACAACCCAGTACGCAGGGGGACACTTCTACGTACTGGGCTACGATATCTGGTACGGCGCCATTGTATAAACCACCACAATTTTATGATATGTTATATTGTATCAATTTTGTGGGGCGCAAAAAAACATGGGTCGAGAAACCGAAGCAAATGTTCATGCTGATGAAGTCGTTAAAGCATTTACAGATGAGCTAAAAAAACAAGGGTTTGAAGGAGAGGTTGATACCAGCTACTCAACGCAAGTTGTACACTCAACAGATAACAGTATTTACCAACAAATGCCACAAGCCGTGCTGTTTCCAAAGTCGAATGTAGACATTCAGTTGGCGTTATCTCTCTCAGAGAGAAACGAATTTAACACGTTGTATTTTGGCCCGAGAGGAGGTGGAACGGGTACGAATGGCCAATCTTTGACAGGAGGGATCATCTTAGACCTGTCTCGTCATCTGCGTGACATCATCGAGTTAAATACCGAGCAGAGGTGGGTGCGAGTACAAGCTGGCGTCATCAAAGACCAATTAAACGAATTTTTGCGGCCACATGGTTTTTTTTTCGCGCCGGATTTATCAACCAGTAATCGCGCGACTGTCGGGGGGATGATCAATACTGACGCCTCTGGGCAAGGTTCTTTAGTTTATGGCAAAACCAGCGATCACCTATTAGGGCTGAAGTGTTTTTTATCCGATGGATATGAACTTGATACGCAGAAAATGACATTAGCGCAGGCTAGAGAGGCGGCGAAACAAGCTGGGCGTGCTGGTAGCATATTTAATTCAGTCCTAGCAAGTTGTGAGCAAAAAAGAGAAAAAATCCTGTCTGTTTTTCCAAAATTAAACAGGTTTCTGACCGGGTATGACCTTAAAAATGTATTGAGTGACGATTTAGAGTCGTTTGATCTAACACGAATTATTGCTGGAAGTGAAGGGTCTTTGGCGGTTGTGGCTGAAGCTAAGCTCAATATTCTACCTATTGAGCCTTATATGGCGCAGCGTATCGGACTTTTTAGAAACGCCGACACAGATCACATCTGATGGTCTCAATATGGTGGAGTTTAATGGCACAGCGCAAAATGATATTGAAGATAAAGTGGGCGCATTAACGAGCAAGTTAGACGCCCTCATTGCGAACAAGCAGTCAGGGGTATTGTCCTATTCAATCACCACAAACAAAGCTGATATCTTGAAAATATATGCGATGAGGAAAAAAGCGGTGGGCCTATTAGGGAATAGCAAAGGCCATCAAAAACCGGTTGCATTTGTTGAAGACACCGCGGTACCTCCTGAGCATCTTGCGGATTTTATCACTGAGTTTAGAGCCGTGTTGGACGACTATCAGCTGTCCTACGGCATGTTTGGACATGTGGATGCAGGCGTATTACATGTTCGTCCTGCGCTGGATTTATGTGACCAATCTCAACAAGCCATGCTGAAGCCGATTTCGGACAAAGTCGCGCAATTGACAAAAAAGTATGGGGGACTCTTTTGGGGGGAACATGGCAAAGGGTATCGAAGTGAATATGGACCGCAATTCTTTGGTCCAGAGCTATTTTTAGAGTTGCGTAAAATAAAAACGGCTTTTGACAAGCGCAATAAGCTTAACCCAGGTAAAATTTGTACACCTTTGAACAGCGAGGTCGAGCTCGCCAAGGTTGATGGTCCGCTAAGGGCTCGTTACGATGCTTTGGTACCAATTAATATCAAAACCAGTTTTCAGGATACGCTGAATTGTAATGGTAATGGGCTCTGTTTTAATTATTCCCAAGCGACTCAAATGTGTCCCTCATATAAAATCACAAAGGACAGAAGAGATTCTCCAAAAGGCCGTGCAATGTTGTTTAAGGAGTGGACTCGCCTGCAATCTGAGCGGGGCGTGGAACTCCCTGAGCAACTTTCAGAATATTTCGACAAACATAACCCACATAAAGTGATGATCTCTGATGAAGGAAAGCTCAAGCAACTTAACCACGAGGTGAAAAAGGCCATGGACGCGTGTTTGGCGTGTAAAGCGTGTTCAAGTGCTTGCCCTGTTAAAGTAGATATCCCTAATGTGCGGGCCTACTTTCTTGATTTTTATCACCAAAAATATGGCAGAAGCCTCAAGGATCACCTGGTTGCAAATATCGAACGTTTACTGCCAATGATGTCGCGCTTTGCAAAGATACTGAATCCAATCATGGGTTCACGACTCATGAATGCGTTGGCGAAAAACACGATTGGATATCAAGATCTCCCACAACTTAGCCAACATAAGTTAAAAACAAAAGCCTATGATTTTGATGAATTGAGCAAACTTACCCTGCGACAAAGGGAGCAGTATGTGCTGATAGTTCAAGATCCATTTACTCGTTATTATGAAGCTGAGTTGCTCGCCTCGACAATTAACCTTATTGAAAAGCTAGGAAAGCAAGCTATTTTATTACCCTATCATGAGAATGGTAAAACCAAGCATGTAAAAGGGTTTTTAAGCGCATTCAAAGCAACAGCCGCCAAAACAAGTGCATTTTTACAGCAAGCGTCGACATTACAGATCCCGATGGTAGGCATGGATTCTGCTTTGGTGTTTGTGTATGAAGATGAATATCGCAAAGTACTGACGGAGTCTCAGCGGGGAGATTATAGGGTTCAGGCAATCCACGAATGGCTGATACAACAAGACTTATCTACTCTCCACATTACAGAATATCAAGGCACTTTGGCGCTGCTTGCTCACTGTACTGAAGAGACAAATCCAAGGGCGTCAACGGCTACTTGGTTATCCATTTTCAAAAACTTGGGGGTTGAGATTCAGGCGCCAAATGTTGGGTGTTGTGGGATGGCGGGCACGTATGGTCATGAGTCAAAGAATCAAGAGGCCGCTCGGCAATTATACAACATGTCATGGGAAAAGCATGTGAAGTCACAGCAAGTGATTGCAACGGGGTTCTCTTGTCGCAGCCAAGTAAAGCGCTACGAAGGGCGAAAACCCAAGCATCCTGTGGAGTTTATTGCGGATTTATTATAACTTTGATGCTTGCTGGCATGCGTGGGTAAGCGCTTATTGTTATGAATCGAGTTGATTCGTCAAACAGTAACGTGTTTAACAAAGTGGGTGGGGTAGCGATACCCCAGAACTTAATTTGTAATACCTAGCATTGTAAGCGACGGGCTTTGCTTACCTATCTAATTCGTTTTAATTCCACGACAGTTTGACAATGTGCGTATGCCAAGATGTACCGTTCATTTTGTCAGGCCTCTCTAATTCGGCGCATTAAACGCCATACGTGAGTGTGTTGGGTGTTCTGGGGATAAAAAAGATCGTTTCGATATTAAACGAAGGTTCACCTATGCCGCACTGACTTCAAGCATTTTAGTAGCGCGTTTAGATGTGATACTGCTCTATGTGGCGATGGACGTGCAGAAGTAAAATACGTGGATTACGCCATGGTCAGGTTGCGCTTTTCATCGCTCTGGGGCGCAAGGCATGGTGCATACGCTCAGCAAGCGGTGTCATTTGGTCGCAAAAAACAACGGCACGTTCTTAGTAGCATGACATACTTTCTATTCACTGGGGCCTTTGTTATGAGCCGGTATTCATAATGCAATTTATCAAAAGGCTTTGTTATATGTCGCTGCATCGAACTGTTATTCTGTTACCTAATTTTGGTTCCAGCTGGGGAAGTAGGTTGAGTCAAAACCCCGAGCGTGATGGTGCTATCTTCCCGTGTTACCTTTTATAGCAACATACGAAAACGCTAATGCGCCACTAAACGTGGCAATTAGTGACGCCCAATTATAGGTATTATTATATTCACCGATCGTTATGGCGAATAAGATGACTGTTGTAAATACCCATAATGGGAATGCTAGGAAAATAGCCAAAAACCTGAATACTTTTTTTGCTTTTAAGATTTCCACCTGATGTTATTCCTTCTTTTTTATTGCATCAGCGAAAAATAATGCAACATCAATTTTGATATAGAACTCTCAGTTTTCTTTGTTGATGAAGTACGTAACGAAACGCGCAACTCCCCTTTTTGTTAATTTACCAATCCTGGCTGTATGTTTTATTCGCTTCAAATGCTTCAACTTCCAAGGGGGCGTTGCTATAACCGTATTGGGCTAGGTCTGAAAAATGTTGTGTAACAATCTGATCTAGGCTAGACCGCTCTATTTGCAACACATGCACCAACTCATGTGCTAATTTAGGTTTATTCAAATTAAACCCTTTTCTCACGTAGATTGTGTATCCAAACACTTGTGCGTTATTCACGATACCTTCGCCAATAAACCCTAAAGCTTCTCCCAGTGTTTTTAATGCAAAGTTTTCATGTGGAAATGGGACCTCATTTACATACACAATTTTGACTTTTTCAGGATGTTTTATCCCTATTTCCGCCGCTAACTGTTGCTCTCTTTCGTTTAATGACATGCCAATTTTCAAGCCTTGTTCTTCGATGTTATGTGCCCAAGCGATATATTGCGGTAGCAATAACGTCGATATCACTTTTTGATGATAAAACGTGACAACAAACAGGAGCATAATAACCAGTGCAGATAAGAGCTTGACGGTTTTCATATTTAAAATTTTCGCTACGATTAAAACTGTATTTTCACTTATGTTAACACTCTATTGTATAAATTCTCTCATAAGGGGCCTTTGGTGTTAATTTTTACAGGTTTAGTCAATACTCATCCCTAATTTCACATCATCATTTTTTTGGGGGGGAGGGCAGTTAAACCGCACTGCCTGCAGTATGACGAAAGTCGTGTTAGGGGGTTTGGAGTTTTTACCTCTCACAACTAAATGGTTGCTTTAATCCATGGGGGGTCGTATGTTGAGCCTAAAAAGAGGCGCATTTAAGCCTTCTTTTCAACGATAAAAAAATGGTATCCAAACTCATGTGCAAACTGTGTACATACGTTGATTTCAGCTTCTAGATCATTGAGTGCTGCTGAGAATGGCATGCTTGGTTTTAGCGTCTGAACTCGCTTTTCGAGCGGTTGGTAGTAGTTAAGCCACGCTTGGTTGCTTTGAGAAAAGTGTGTAATGACGTTAAAACCTGACTGTTCGATTTGTCTCAGCCGATTTGCAAGCGGTTGCATATCTGCATACTCTTTTGACCAAAAATCTTTTGCTTGGTTTGATGGTGAGCTTGTGTGCCATACCAGATCACTAAAAACAAGGGTACCGCGTGGTGTGAGCAGGGGGGCCCATGTGTTTAGGGCGTGAGTGACTCCCATAATGTAAGCACTGCCTTCAGCCCAGAGCAAGTCGAAGCGTTTTTCCAGTGTATGCAGTTGCGTCATACTCAGGCACTGTAAAGAGAGTCTGCCGAGTAAATTTGTCTGTTTAAAGCGATTAACCAGTGCGTCCAATGCAGATTGCTCGTTGTCGATTGCAGTTATATTTGCAGGTGTATGCTGAGCGAGCACCTGTGTTGCTAGGCCTTTTCCACAGCCAATTTCTAAGATTTCACATACAGGCGGAGGCACTGCTTTGAGCGCTTTTAGCGTATCTTGTGTACTTCCAGGACCCCATTGTTCTAGTGCGTTGTACACCGTCATAAAATCTGTCATATATCTATCGTGTTCGTGCATATCTTTTGAAAGCCACCTAAGTCGAAGTGCTTCTTTCTCTTCAAAACCTTGTTTAATCAGCCAATCCAGATGCGCGTCGGGTGCTACTTTGTTTAGCTGCTCATGCCATGTTTTTAGCTCCCCTTCACCTAGCATCGCTGACAGTAAATTTCGAGATTGTTGCTTAATCTTAATTTCATCATCCAGTGCGGTGAGACGGCGTCTTAAAACCTGCTGGTCAATTTTTGACTCAATACAGGCTTTGCATTCTCGTAATGTCAGGCCGCCAGCAAGGAGCTGTTGGATCAAACGTACACGCTGCAGATCCTTTTGCGTGTAAACGCGGTAACCATTGTCGAGTCTTCTTCCTGAAATTAGTCCTTTTTTTTCGTAGTACAGCAACGCAGTTCGAGAAAGGCCAACCTGTTGTGCGAGTTCAGATACTTTATACATATGCAGATCCATACTTCAGAGGAGTAGCCTTACTGTAGACTATAAAGTAGTAGACAGGTCAATGGTCACTGTTAAATAAAAACGAAGGACTGAGAATATGTACCCGCGGCAAGGAGGAGCCGCGGGTAGGGGGAGTTAGGAAGCGATATGTGCGAGCGCTTTGATTCGGTTGATACTTTCTTTGTCTAAGGTAAAAAAGTCCATCGTTCGATTCATATTGTTGGCTTGATCTGCCATCGATTGCCCCGCAGCAGACGCTTCTTCAACCAATGCTGCATTTTGTTGTGTCATTTCATCCATTTGAGTCACAGCACTATTAACTTGAATAATGCCCTCTGACTGCTGCCGTGCCGAGGCTGCTAGCTCTTGCATCATGGCGCGCACTTTGGAAGTTGATTCAACAATCTCTAATAGTGTTTCTCCTGATTTATTGACCAATGAAGTGCCTTCCTCGACTTTCGTTTGGCTGTCTCGGATCAGCTCTTTTATCTCCTTAGCTGCTTCTGAAGAGCGTTGGGCAAGGTTCCTCACTTCACCCGCAACAACGGCAAAGCCTCTCCCTTGTTCACCAGCTCTTGCTGCCTCGACAGCTGCATTTAGTGCCAACAGGTTAGTTTGAAATGCAATTTCATCAATGACGCCAATGATTTCTGAGATCTCTTTGCTCGAGTCGTTAATTTCCTTCATCGCTGTCACTGCTAAGTTAACCACTTGGCCGCCTTGTTCAGCGCGCTGCTCAGCCTCTAGAGATAGTTCGCTGGCATTTTCTGCACGTTTACTGCTTTGTTTCACACTGTCTGTCATGGCATCCATACTGGCCGAGGTCTCCTCAAGACTAGATGCCTGTTCTTCCGTGCGTTGGCTCAAGTCCATGTTTCCCTGAGCAATCTCATTGGCACTTTGGGAGATACTGCCTGCGGATGAGCGTATGCTCGATATAATTTCTGTCAGCTTATCTGCTGTAGCGTTGGTATCTTCTTTAAGTCTACCAAATTTGCCTTGGTAGTCGTTCGTCATTCGCTTGGACAAGTCGCCTTGGGCAAGTGCCCCTAACATTTGCATGACGTCATCAAGCGCAACTTCGACGGTATCCAGTAAGCCATTTAGGCCTTGACTCAGATTGCCGAAAAACCCTGACTTACCAGCTGGATCAATTTTTTTACTGAGATCGCCTTGAGAGGCCGCTTGCACAATTTGGTCTATTTCTTTTTCAATATTCACTTCTGCGGTTCGGTCAGCCCACTCAAGTACAGTACCAATACGCTGGCCTTCGACCTCTATAGGGTTGGCGGTGAGTGCAAACACTTTTTCACCGATGTGTTCAACACTTCTGAGTGTATCTTGCAGATTATCAAAAACGATTTTTTGTTGTTCTGGCTCCAAGTAAAAGTCTTGAATAGCAAAGCCAGTAAGATCTGAGGAGTTGAAGTTGCCAACATGCTGACGGATATCGTGTTCAGATTCGGCCATCATGTTTCGTAACGCGTTATTGGCATAGATAATATTTAAATCAGGATCAGCAATCATGACATTGCCCGACACACTGTCCAATGCATATTTTACGCGAGCGTTTTCGGATGCGATACGCGACTTTTCTTGCTCTAATGCGAGCCAATCAGTTTTGTCTTGCCATTCGATCACGGTACCGACTCGTTGACCTTCAACATTAACCGGACTCGCAACAATAGAGAATGTTCTGCCTGCTAATACAAATTCACTCTCATGGCTGGTGGTTAATTGATCATACTCAGCAAGCAACTCAGAGAAATGTTCAAAATAACGCGTCAGCGGCTGGCTTATTACGTTGGTGGGATCAAATGCCGGCAAAACATTTAAAATATCTGGCTCAGCAGTTGCAAACATCCTACCAAGCGCCTCATTTAAATAAATCACTTGATACGTGTCGTCGGTGATCATGACTTGTCCAGATGAGCCATCCAAAGCATATTTTACGCGCGCATTCTCTGACGCGACGCGTGCTTTTTCTCGTTCATTTGCAAGCCAATGCGTTTTATCTTCCCATTCATACACAAGACCAACGGTTTGACCTTCTACAACCACTGGACTTGCTACGAGTGAAAAGGTTCGGCCAGCAATTTCGAGTTCATGCTCGTAGGTACTGGTCAATTGTTCAACTTGGCTTTCGACTTCTGAGAAAGCAGGCAACTGGCTACTTAAAGAGGTATTAATGATGTTACGGTAGTCAAAGTTAGGGTGGAGTTGGCTGATATCTTGGCTTGCTTCTTTAAACATGGTGCTTATCGCATCGTTTAAATAGATCACTTGGCCATGCTTGTCAGCTATCATGACACAGGCGCTGGCATTATCGAGGGCGCTTTTTATCCTTGCATTTGCACTCGCAATGCGCTTTTCTTCGCGTTCTTTTTCTCGCCCGTGGCGTAAGCTTTCACGCATTGAAAGCATGGACTTAAATACCCCTTTCGATGCGCTTTCATCATACTTTTCATCCAAATCGCCACGTGCAATAGCGGTGGCAATCCGTTCTAGCTCGTTGGGGTCTTTACCGAGTTGCGCCATCACAGAGCGGGTTAAAATAAGGACCACACATCCGCTGAGCAACAGAGCAACGGCGAAGGTGATTAATATTTTATTGACCGCGTATTCGTTATCAGCTTTCAATCTTGGCCCCAACGTATCTTGGTCTGATTTAACAGAAAGTTTTAAGTCATCGACTAACTTAGCAAACTGAGGCCCAATGACGTCTAGGGTATTGGCGACCTTGTCATTTCTGTCAACAATGATGTCGTGCACACTTTGATACGCCGTTTTGTACTCAGATTCCATGCTTCTGATCTGGTCAATCATTTGTCTGCTAGCATCTGAATTGGTTAACAGTTCAATGCGGTCCATCTGCGCTTCAAATTGCGAGAACTCTTGTCTAACGCGTTGATCGGCACTCTCATCATTACTCTCAAGATACTTAATCACGTATAAACGTCCAAGGAGTAAATTGCGCATCGCTACCCCCGTTAAATAGGCTAGCTGTGTGTTGCTGTCTTCTGATGCGTTGTACATCAGTTTAGTCAGCTCGCGCTCCATTTGTGGACCCAATACATTGAGTTGTCCGTTTACGAGTTCATCCCGTTGGACTCTGTACGCCTTGATGACTTCAAATGTCTGATTATACTGCGAAATTTCTTTTATAAGCTCTTTCACCATTGCAGAACGTTCAGGTTTGTTAATTTCACGAGTGGCGTCATCGAGTAGCTTTTCCACCTCTATAAAGTATTGATTATACTGATTAATATCCTTCTCACTGCCTGTGAGCAAGAAGTCTTTGACATTCATGCGCACCATTAACATATTTGATTGCAATATGCCTGCTAAGTTGCTGTCACGCGCTAGCCCTCGATAGTCTTTGAATCCATCAGAAGCAGTTTTCAACGCGAAGAAAGAGATCAGGCCGATAATGGCCAGTGTCACCATGACGGCAGAAAAAGCCGCAATGAGTTTTGATTGTAGCGTAGATAAAAAATTGAAGTGGGCGGAATTAACCATGTTCAAAGTTCCCTTAAGACGCTGGTGTAGCGAGAAATATCAAAAAGTCCTGAACACAAGTATAGAAGCTAAATAACAATGCGTTTTATTATTGCTGGACAATGTATTGAATAAAGGGGCATTCGTTCCTCATGGGCTACCCTAGTTTTATGCTTTTCTTCTTGTTTTGCAATGGCTTATGGTGTTTGTTTGTCGGTGTGAATAGTGCGATTTAGCAAAGTCGACTGAGCGGTAGTGCGTATCAAAATGAGAGATATCTGTATTGCGTCGGGCAGTGTCCCCCTTTTCAATATATAAGCGGTAATCCATGTCTCACACCGTGCGTATTTGTGGTTAAATGTACCCGTCATTACTGAAGGAGTATAAGAATGCAAAGTGAGTTAGCCATCCGAAAGGCAAGGGAAGAAGAAATGCACTGGGTCAATGAGCAGTACCAACGAATTGGTTTTAAATTGTCCGATATAGCGCAGGACTTGATTGCCATTGCGTTGATTGATGGGCAAAAAGCGGGCGTCGGTCGAGTACAACCGCTTACTTCGGTCGATGCGGAGCTGGGAGGCATGTATGTGCTTCCTGATTTCAGAGGTGCAGGGGTGGCCTCGAAACTCGTTGAGTTTTTAGTTGCGCATGCTGTTGAGTTTGAACGTGTTCATTGCTTACCCTTCGCGCATTTAGCGGAGTTTTATAAAAAATTTGGGTTCGACACGGTCAATGATCGCGGGCACGTGCCCAGCTCAATATTAGCTAAGCATCGTTGGTGTAACGACACATATGAGCACGACACTCTACTGTTCGTAAAATATAACCTCAACGTGACTGGTTAATGGGTTGCATGGGGCGCGGCAAAGGCGTGCTGAAAGTCTGCCAGATTGAGGTAGATCAAAGTAACTGTCGGCTGTGTCATGTGCTCGTCCATCCAAATCAGGGGGGTGGGCTGTCTGGCATTATGTTGTGTGACCAAAGTGGCACAAAATTTCGCACGTGATACAATCGCGCGTCGAAAATTTTTGGTAGTTTTGCTGCCTGCACATTGAGAGTTAAAAAATGAGTGAGTCATATTCTGCAATAGGTTTGGTCAACCCCAAGTCACCAACCAATGTTGGTGGAGTATTGCGTGCAGCGGGGTGTTACGGTGCGCAGGCTGTGTACTTCAATGGTAACAGGTATGCAAGAGCGGCGAAGTATCACACCGATACTAAAAACATCGCTGAGCATATTCCTATTCATCAAGTTGATGATTTAACAAGTTTAAAAGTACCAGGCAGGTCACTGGTGTGTGTGGAGCTTGTTGAAGGTGCAACACCCTTGCCCGAATTTACACACCCCGAAGATGCGCTGTATGTTTTTGGCCCAGAGGATGGCAGTTTGCCGCAAAGTATTGTCGATGCAGCTGATGCGGTTGTCTATGTTCCCACCACAGGATGTATGAATCTAGCTGCAACAGTCAATGTGCTTTTATACGATCGCATGGCGAAGTGCACAACCACTTTTGATTCGCAGCAAGTACTCTCTAGTAGAGACACAAATAATCGTTTGATTGTAGAATAGTGGTTATCGCATAAAGTCATGTCACACGATATATTTAAACAACCGTATGACATGATTTTAATAGCCGTGTGTCACGGCTTGGGTGGTGTCGAAGTTATTGTAAATCGAATCTATCTAAGCGCATCACCTTTACCCACGCTTTGATGAAATCATCAACAAATTTTTGTTTAGCATCTTCTGACGCGTACACTTCTGAGATTGCACGTAACTCTGAATTAGAACCAAAAATTAAATCGACAGCGCTCGCTTGCCATTGCTGCTGACCTGACTTTCTATCTATCCCAACATAGATACCTTGCTGGTTGTCAGACTTTTTCCACTTGGTTTTCATATCGAGTAGATTGACAAAAAAAGCATTGTTTAATTGGCCCGGTGTATGCGTCAATACGCCCGTTTTCGTGTTATCGGTATTGGTGTCCAGCACTCGCATCCCGCCGAGTAGCACAGTCATCTCCGGTACCGATAAGCCGAGCATATTAGCCTTATCTATGAGCATTTTTGTTGGAGACATATATGCATCATCATGGTAATAATTCCTAAAAGCGTCCGCTTTTGGCTCTAAATAATTGAAAGACGCAATATCAGTGTGTGCTTGGCTTGCATCTGTTCTGCCTGGTACAAAAGGCACGGACACCTTAAATCCTGCTTTTTTTGCGGCATTTTCAAGCCCTGTAGCACCGGCTAAGACAATGAGGTCAGCCATGGATACTTTGCGACGGGCGCGTTGGTTAAACTTGCTTTTTACCCTTTCAAGTTTTGCCAGCACAGAGCTCAATTGTGCCGGGTTATTTACCTGCCATTCACTTTGTGGTGCAAGTCGAATTCTGGCACCATTCGCGCCGCCACGCATGTCTGTGACTCTATGGCTTGATGCCGACGCCCACGCTGTTTCAATTAGATCTGCATCGCTGATCTCAGCGCTAATGATTGCCTTTTTCAGCTGTTTAATGTCAGACGTGGAAATGGGTTTGCCGGATGGCTTTGGCAAGGGGTCTTGCCAAAGCATTGTTTCTTTAGGAATATCATTACCAAGGTAGCGTGCTCGTGGCCCCATATCTCTGTGAGTCAATTTAAACCATGCCTTTGCAAATGCAAGTTCATACGCATTTGGGTCAGATCTAAAACGCTCTACGATTTTCCTAAAAGCAGGGTCCTCTTTTAGTGCTAAGTCTGTGGTAAACATAATGGGCGCGCTACGCTTGTTTTTTAAGTGTGCGTCGGGCACCAAGTTGACTGCGGCGGGGTTATCCGGGATCCACTGAATGGCACCTGCTGGGCTGGTGGTCTGTACCCAGTTGAAGTTCATCAGGTTGTCTAGGTAATTGGTTGACCATCGTGTGGGCGTCACTGTCCATGCTCCTTCAAAACCACTGGTACTCGTGTCTGCACCTTTACCACTACCACAGCGGTTTTTCCACCCAAACCCTTGTTGCTCAGTCGGCGCTGCAGCGGGTTCTTTTCCGATACAGTTGTCGGGCTTTTTGGCTCCATGCGCTTTGCCAAAAGTATGACCACCTGCTATCAAAGCCACTATCTCTTCATCATTCATGGCCATACGACCGAACGACAATCGTATGTCCTCAGCGGCAAGTAGTGGATCCGGCTTACCATGCGGACCCTGTGGGTTTACATAGATTAACCCCATTTCAACCGCTGCCAGTGGGCCTTTTAGCTTGCCTTTTTTATCTCGCCTTTCGTCCGCCAAGAATGCGGTTTCAGGGCCCCAGTAAACCAGATCGGGTTCCCAGTCATCGCTTCTGCCACCAGCAAATCCAAAAGTTTTGAAGCCCATTGATTCAAGGGATACATTACCAGCCAATACCATGAGATCAGCCCAAGATAGCTGTTTGCCATATTTTTGCTTGACGGGCCAGAGCAGACGCCTTGCTTTATCCAAATTAGCATTGTCTGGCCAGCTATTTAATGGATTGAAACGCTGTTGACCGCCTGCGGCTCCCCCTCTACCATCATGGACTCGATATACCCCTGCACTATGCCAAGCCATGCGGATCATGAGTGGGCCATAGTGCCCCCAATCTGCTGGCCACCAGTCTTGAGAGTCGGTCAATGTTGCCGTGATGTCTGCTTTGACTTTATCTAAATCAAGTTTGATGAATTCACGGCGGTAATCAAACTCTTCGCCATAGGGGTTTGATTTCATGGCATGTTGTCTAAGCGGACTTATATCAAGCTGCTCAGGCCACCAAAATTGGTTAGTTTTAATTTGCGTGACAGGCGGTGATGCCAGTGTGGCTCCACTCATTGCCATGCTAACGGTTGCTGCTAAGGTTAATAACTTTGTACGCATAAGTAAGCTCCAAATAAAATACCCAGTGCTAGTATGAAAGCAGTCTGAGTGCGTGCTTTTTAGAGCCTAAAATCACTGATGAAAGATTTAAAATTGAATAACTTAAAGATAATTATCAGTTTTTTAGAATATTCGCAGTTGGTAGTGAATTTTAATTTTATCTATATGAAATTAAAGAGCTTTTTAAGGCGGTGGGGTAAGTCAGATAGCGTGCTGTATTACTTTTAAACAGTTGCTTGGGTGCATTATTAGATTTAACGATTAAGATAGAGAAAATAATCTAAAATAAAGAACATTAGCGATGATTTCACTCAAACAAATTGTGTATGCGTTGGCGGTCGAAAAAACACTGCACTTCAAAAAGGCAGCTGACGCATGCCATGTGTCTCAGTCAACTTTGAGCACAGCGATTCACGAGTTTGAAAAGCAGTTAGGGGCGGTTATTTTTGAGCGCAACAATAAGCATGTTTTTGTCACTGAAGAAGGTCGGCTGTTGCTGGACAAAGCGAGGCAAATCAAATTAGAAACAGACGAGCTCATGACGTTGGCACAAACCAATAAGGCGCCACTGGGTCGGCCAATGAAAATTGGCGTGATCCCAACCATTGGGCCATTTTTGTTGCCTAAGGTGCTACCAGAAGTACGTAAACAATATCCCGAATTTAGATTGAAAATTATTGAGGACCAGTCTCATGTCTTGGCTGATATGCTACGCCAAGGAGACTTAGATGCTGCTATATTGGCGTTGCCATATCAAATAGAAGGGTTAATGGCGTTTGATTTTTGGCACGAAGACTTTTACTGGGTAAGCCATAAAGAAGAATGCAGCGCGAGTCTCGAAGAGATATCCAGTGACCAATTTGAAATGAACAGGTTAATGCTTTTAAAAGAAGGCCATTGCTTGAAAGAACATGCACTGAGTGCATGTAATTTATCTAATGAACAAAAAGATACCTCGTTCGACAGTACCAGTTTACATACGCTGATCCAAATGGTTGCAGGGAAAATGGGCACGACCTTAGTACCGCAAATGGCATTAGACCAATTGGTGAAGGGGGAGTCGGATCTTGTTGCAATTCATCTGAATGAACCTGGACCACATCGGACAATCTCGTTGGTGGTCAGGCCAAATTATGTACGAACGAATGATATCACCATTTTGCAGAAGCTGTTTAATCAAGAATTGCGAAAAAGCTGTGCAATGAGCTTTTGCAATATCTAATTGAGTTTGCAAGTCATGCGTATGCACGTCTCCTCAGCAGGCGTGTATGGTCAGGCAAAGTATTTGGAAGCGTACCTGATAGGCGTTGAGAATGCGTAGTTGAAGAATCTCGTAACGCTTGGCTACATCAAAACGGTGAATAGTTACACTCGATAACAACTTCTCAGCATTCACTTGATTATACTTTCTTTAGTGACAATTGTAGGAGAGTAAAGTGAATTTAATCAAAGGTTTAGTGTTCTCGGTGATGGTTGGTGCATTAGCTGGATGTAGTGATGATAATTACACTGCTGATGTCAGTGCAATCAACCTAGTCAACAATGAAGTGGACGTGTACTGGCAGTTTGAAAAAGGCAGTGAAGAGATGTCTTTAACAGACAAAGATGGCTTGTTGTTTGGCGAAAAATCGGCTGAAAAGCTACTGATACAAGATGACTCTGATGGTAATGTCTTCACGTTTTACGGGGTGAAAGGTAATTCGTTGGAAACCGCCATTGCGTCAACGCGCTTTCGTTTTTCAGAGCATGCAGACTATGTGGTTTACTCTTTTGGTCGTCTAGACAATGATTCTGCTCAAGCAGCACAGTTAGGGGCTGTAAAAATTAACGATGATGCAATGGCCAGTAGTAAGTATCGTGTTATTGTCTTCCACACCTATGTAGCTGATATGGGAAAAGTTGATGTATACATGGGAGATCAAAGAATTGCTGAAAACCTAGAGTATGGAGAAGCGACATCGTATCTCGACTTGCCTGTGGATCAAAATGAACTGATTGTGGTTAAAGCAGGGCAAGGTGCCAATACTGACAACCCAATTGCCAAAGTGACTTTATCGCCTCAAACGGGCGATATTCAATTGGCTTATATTACCTCAACTTCTCAAAATGAAGGCAATATTAAGTCATATAAAGTCAATAAAACCCAATAGTCGGGGGCGCGCCCACCCTATGCATGCCATCTAAGTCATTAGATGGCTTTTTTGTCTCTGAGCTCTGCAATGTTTTAAGCATCGCCATGTAAGCGCAGCGGCACGGCCCATCTTTGTGCATTATTCAGTTCTAACTCACCTAGCTGTTGGTACAGTGTACACTCTAAAATTCTTAAAAATAGAACAATAAGCTCGTCATTAACTAATTTTATTTGTTTTAAGCGATAGTAAACTGGTTGGCAAGTCAGGCAGAGGTGCCAGTTAGTATGCAAAGCTTAGGAGCGAAACAATGAAAATAGTGAACGTTATCTCAAACAATGAAGGTCTCTCCAATATCGCAAATTTAGTCGGTCGAGTTGGTCTATCCGTTATTTTCATCCTTGCAGGGGTGAATAAAGTGCAATATTACGAGGGAAATGCCCAGTATTTAGCATCGGGTGGCTTACCTGAATTTCTATTGCCGCTTGTGATTGCGCTTGAATTAGTTGGTGGTCTATTCATTCTCGCAGGTGCATTTACGCAATTGACTGCATTGGTATTTGCAGGGTTTTGTATCGTGAGTGCGTTGGTATTTCACACAAACTTAGCAGATCAAATGCAGTTTTTTATGTTCTTTAAAAATATTGCAATGGCTGGCGGATTTTTAGTATTGGCTTGTGCTGGTGCAGGTCGTTTTAGTATCGATCATAAGCTTGTAAAAGCGTAAAAACTGAGGCGTGGGTCTATGCTAGACCAGTGAGACCAACGCCATTCTTAATTATTCAGAGTAGCGCTTAGGCACGGTGCAAATGGACACAAGATGTATCAAGCTTAAGCGACCTCGCAAGTCACAGGTTTTTAGATTAGGAGAGTAGCAATGGGTTTATTAGTAAACGGTCAATGGCACGACAAATGGTATGATACGGCCTCTAGCAAAGGTGAGTTTCAAAGAGAAGCCGCTCAGCTGCGTAACTGGGTAACCGCAGATGGTGAAGCAGGATTTAAAGCCGAAAAAGGCCGGTATCATTTGTATGTTTCGTTGGCATGCCCGTGGGCGCACCGAACTTTGATTTTCCGCCAGTTAAAAGGGTTAGAGGACTATATTGATGTCTCTATTGTCAGTCCTGATATGTTACAAAATGGGTGGACATTTGACCAAGGTACAGGCAGTACAGGCGACACGTTGTTCAATAGCGCGTATATGCACCAAATTTATACTAAAAATAATCCGAGCTATAGTGGACGTGTGACAGTCCCTGTACTTTGGGATAAAAAACAACACCGCATTGTGAGTAATGAGTCATCTGAAATCATCCGTATGTTTAACAGCGCATTCAACCATTTAACAGGTAATACGCGAGATTTTTACCCTGCACAGTTGCGAACACAAATTGATGAAATCAATCGTTTTGTATACGACAGCATCAACAATGGTGTTTATCGTACGGGCTTTGCAACGAGCCAAGAAGCGTATTCATCCGCCTATCACAAGCTGTTTTCAGCTCTCGACAAAATTGAAGAGCTCTTGAGTGAAAACAGATATTTAGTTGGAGATGTGCTTACGGAAGCGGATTGGCGGTTGTTTACGACCTTAATTCGTTTTGATTCGGTGTACGTCGGTCACTTTAAATGTAACAAACGCACTATTGAAAGCTACCCGCACCTGTCAAATTATGTACGTGCGTTGTTTCAATTTCCAGGGGTTGCTCAGACAGTCGATTTTCACCATATAAAACGCCATTACTATTTCAGTCATACGATGATTAATCCAACTCAAGTTGTGCCAAATGGTCCGGAGATAAATTATGACCGACCACATAACCGTTAGTCGCCAATGATGCGTTTTGCATCACCCTTTTAAGGGCAAAGTGTTTTTTTAGCATACAGGAATTGCTTTTGACGCCGCTGTATAGACCCCTGCATGGGAGGCGGAGAAAGCCTTATTGTGTGTTTTGACTTGTCCCATTAATGAGTGCTTTGAGTGCGGGCCGGACAACCGCCAAAATAAATACCAAGATGATCAGTGTTCCTGCTATCAATTTGAGTACGGCCATAAACCATGGCTGTTCATAGATTGGGCGCAGTCCCTGTCTATCCTGTTCGGTTTCAAGTGCTTTGCAGGCAATCGGCAAAGCATTCAACGATCCATCGTGTGGCGTATCAAAGACGAAACCAGCACGCGCTAGGGCAAGTCGGGCCGCTTGAGTGTGTGATTCGTCTACGTACAACATATGACTTTTGAAGTCGGCATAATAGGTAATCTTTTGCAAATCTAACACATCAGCAACTTTTACCGCATCGACTAGGCGAAGGTCTTGGATCAAAGGGCGAAAAGAGATTGTTTTTGTCCAAATGACAATGGCGGTGATTAAAATAAATGAGCAAGTCAGCACAGCGTAAAGGAGCGCATCTTTATGCGTCAAAGTGCGTTGAGCCAGTTTTGTAGTTGCCATTGGCGTGTCCTATGTCCTTTCTTTTCGTTAATTTATGATACGCAATTGACGCGTGATAAAAAACAAAAAATTTCCTTATCGGGTACTGAATTTAACACCGTTTTGTTGACATATCTCGATACTAAAATGCCACATGAAAGGTTTGGTTAATCAGCAAAGTTGAATGATACTATTTAAGCCAGAGTAAGCGTTTTAGATAAATAACTATTCATAACCCACTCATGATTACAGTGTGGTTAAAATTAGTAATCCTATCTTTTTCCGTGGCTTAGGTGTAGAGTTGGCAATAAAAGAGTCGTTGATGTTTAGAATAATTGTTCAGTCATTGCTATGTTTGATCACGTTATCAGGGTGCGGTTTTGGTGATGCACGCAGTGATTCTGAAAAACTAACAGACTTACTTGCTCAACATGCTGAGCAGCATAATATCCCAGCCCAAGGACTGCTGGTGTTACACCAAGATAAAGAGGTGTTTAAAGCAGTCTACAGTAGTGAGTTGTTTCAAGCCGAGCATCAGCTGACTAAAGACAGCTTATTCCCTATCTACTCAATCAGTAAATTATTTGCCAGTGTGTTGATTTTGCAATTTGCTGAAGAACAGCAAATTGCACTCGATCAACCCGCATCACTTTATGTCCGTGGATTGCCAAGCGCTTGGCAAAATATTTCTATTAATGACTTTTTGAATCACGCCTCAGGTATTCCTGAGTATTTTGATCGAGCACCACGTCATTTCGCTTTTGCATCAAATAAAAAAGACGTATTCGCGAAGCTCCAAGCGAAGCCGGTACATTTTTCTTCTGGTACAAAGATAAGGTATACACAGACCAATTATTTGGTGCTCGCGGCCATATTAGAATCAGTGTCTGGACTGAGCTATGAACGGCTTGTTGAGCAGCGAATTTTAACCCCGCTCGGCATGAAAAACACGTTGAGGCTGAAGCAAGCACAAAATAACAGGGATGTGGTTAAGGCATATGATGTCAGTGGTGGAAAGTTAGTCGAGATTGAACCTATCCTTTGGCCCGACTATAGTGTGGTACATGGTGGCTACCACAGTAACTTAGAAGATATAGGGCGATTTTTATCGTCAGTTACTACTGGTAAGTTAATAGCGCAATCGCAACTTCAGCATTATTTTCAACCTTATCGCTTGCGAGATGGCAATATCGGTTACTTTGCGTCTGGTTGGGATTATGCACGTAATTCGCGTATCCAAGAACTAGGGCATGATGGCGGTACATTGAGCCGTGTTAGAGTTGTATATAAAAACAAGTTGAATGACGCACACATCATTGTGTATTTTACAAACGGAAACAGTGATGGTGTTTGGTCTAGAGATCTTGTGGATGCCGTGCAAGCAAGCTTATCGCTGTAACTGTGTCTTCGCCATCAAATGATACTTCCTCGCCTATGCGATAGACCACTTTTATTTAAAACTCGATTTGTCTTTTTCCTTAAATCAACCTTTAACTAAACCGTCACGCTAGTGTAAAAAATCACCATTACTCTAATTGCAACAAATTGGTCTAGACCAGATAAACCAACATTTGAGATAAAAGCAATGAGTAAACTCACACAAATCGCAGCTGCGATAGTTTTGGCTAGTAGTGCAAGCGTTTATGCCAATAGTGGCAAATTGGTAGGGATAGTTGAAGATCCGCAATCAAGCTTATCCGGCGCCATTGTGCATGTTAAAGACCATGATATTTCAACGGTGACCGACTATCGAGGCGAATTCTCATTGTCGAAGCTGGCAAGCGGTCGTTATACCCTAGTCGTTTCATATATCGGTTATGGCGATGTGGAAATTGATGTTGACGTTGTTGATGGGAAAGTATTGCAACTGGATCCCATTGTTTTAAACAGTCGTCAAATGATGGAAGAAGTAGTGAGTATCGGGCAAATCTTTCGCGGTGAAATGGCTGCCGCGAATACGCAAAAGAATGCCCTCAGTATCAAAAGTGTCATTGCCGCAGATGGGATCGGCAAGCTGCCGGATAGGAATGCTGCTGAGGCGGTGCAACGGATCCCTGGGATTTCCATTGAACGTGATCAAGGGGAAGGCCGTTTTGTCGCTGTCAGGGGGTTACCAGCACAGTGGAGTTCAACGAGCATGAATGGTAATCGTTTGCCTACGGCAGAAGAGGAAACCACCAGCCGTGCGACGGCGTTTGACTTCTTTCCCAGTGAATTAATTGAATTCGTTGAGGTGTCCAAGGCCATCACGCCCGATATGGAAGGAGATGCAATTGGTGGAAATGTAAATTTTATTACGAAAAAAGGTGCAGATGCATTCATCTTAAAAACCAATATTGGTATCGGCCAGAATGAGCTTGCAGATGGCAGTAACTACTCAGCAAATGTGATTTACGGCGATAGAGTGTTAGATGACAGGCTGGGGTTTATTATCAACGCGACTGCTTGGAAACGTGATTGGGCGACTGATAACTTTGAAACTCGTCGGCGCGGTAAAGAAGAAGAGTATGGGATCTATCGGTTAGAATTAAGAGATTATACGGGCACGCGTGAAACGTTTGGCCTAAATGGGTCGATAGAATATGATTTAGACAGTGGCGCAATCAGTGCGAGTGCATTGTATGGTACTTTGATAGACGATGAAACGCATTATAAACACCGGCTGCGCTTCGATAAAGATCGTATAGAGCTACAGCATATTCGCGATGAGCTTATTACAGAAATGTCTGGGTTTGAGTTTAGAGGATCGCATGACTTCGGCATAGACAAGGAGTTTAATTGGCAAATCGCTAGCTATGACAATGAATTTCGCTATGGTAATAAGCCAAACCAGCAAGATCACAGTTATTTTGTTATGCGCTTTGACCAACAGGTCGAGTATGCAGGTTTGAAAGAGGCTAAAAACGGCAAGTCATATGCGTATAACATCATCGACGGCGGTCAAGACCCGTGGAATGGGATCCGTACTTACTTACCCGACAACTTTAAAATGGACCCATCTCGAAGTCAGTTGTCTTGGGTTAATCTGTATAAAGTCTTCGTCAATGAAAAAGATCGGGTCGTGTTCAATGCGGATCTTGCGTGGCAAATAGACCATGTATTCGCTTTGAAATTTGGCGTTAAATACCGCGATAAACAGCGACAAGCGGGTTTTTCTGATGAGTTCTATCGTTATGGAGAGAGCCATGGTGATGCACCGACACTGGATGGTTTTACGCTGTCAGAACAGCCGGGGCGCAGTGACTATTTATCTGAATTACCCGTTAATTATCAGGCTATTTTTGCGCCGGTTGCCGCGACAGAAGAAGCAATGCAATTTTGGAACCGCAACAAAGCCCAATTTGAATTGGATGAAGCTGAGTCTGCGTTGGTCAAAAACGGCGGGGCACTCGGACGTAATTTCACGGTGAATGAAACACATGCATCGATATATGGGATGGGTATTTATCAACTGAGTGATGATATTGAGATTGTCACTGGATTACGCGCGACACACACCGACACCCAAGTATCGGGTTTCACTTATCTAGAAGATTCAGGCTCACTCATTGTGAACAATCATACCAAAGATTACTGGGCTATTCTGCCGTCGTTCCATCTTACATATCGAGCAAATGAAGAGACCAACTATCGCGTTGCATTGACACGTACATTTGCACGGCCCGATTTTGGAGATTTAACTGCCGGTGGCACCTTTTTAGAACAAGAGCAGCAGCTGAAAACGGGCAATCCAAATTTAAACCCGACTTTTTCAACGAATCTAGATGTGATGGTCGAGTATTATTTTGAGCGCGTCGGCTTGCTATCTGCTGGCGTATTTTATAAAGACATTAAAGACCCCATCTATTGGTCTACGCGAAAAGATACATATCGTGGCGTCGATGGTATTAGTATTACACGTCCAGAAAATGGTGCCGGTGCGAAAGTTACTGGCGTTGAAGTGGCATTTAATCGCGACCTTGCGTTTATTTCCACCGGCTTGGAAAACTTTGGCGTGATGAGTAATGCAACATTTATGGACTCTCAGATGACAGGGCTTACCCGAGAAGATGACCCTGCTATCCCACGTCAAGCGGATGAGCTATATAACTTCACACTGTATTATGATGATACACAATTTGCTGCTCGGATATCGATTAATCACAAAGGCTCGTACATCACCGAACATGGCGCTGGCAAGTTTGCTATTGAAGAAGATATCTATTACGGCGCGAACACCACCGTTGATTTCACCACGTCATATCAACTTAATGAGCATGCACTCGTGTATTTAGAGCTCAATAACCTAACTGACGAGCCATTGGCATACTACCAAGGCAGCAAAGGGCGTCCTGTGCAAGTGGAGTACTATGGTATGCGCGGAATGGTCGGGTTCAATTATCAGTTTTAGTCATTAAAGTCTTATGGCAGGTGTCAGAGCCTGCCGATACGAGTAGAAATATCATGATCAATTTTCGCCTTTGGCAGCAACCGCCCACTTGGCTTGAAAGAGCGAGTGGCGTAGGCTTTGTCTTGTTTGCCGCATCGAGTGCATTCTTAACGTACTTTAGTATGTATGCGTTTCGTAAGCCATTTTCAGTGAACTCATATGAAACTTATAACAATTCAGAATGGCTAATCAGTTTTAAAGTGGCATTGATATTGGCGCAGGTATTGGGCTATTTATGTGCTAAGTTCATCGGCGTAAAAGTCATTGCAGAAATGCGCCCGAGTATGCGTGCATCCGTGATTGTCGGTATGATTTTGAGCGCTGAACTTGCATTGGTGTTATTTGCCTTAACACCCGTTGGGGTCAATGTGGTTTGGCTGTTTGTGAATGGATTATCCCTTGGCATGATTTGGGGCGTGGTGTTTAGCTACTTAGAAGGGCGCAAAAACACCGAAATACTTGGTGCAGTGCTCAGTGTGACCTTTATTTTAGCCTCAGGACTTGTGAGAACGGTTGGGCAATGGCTGGTGGTCACATTGAATGTACCCGAATTGTGGATGCCAGCTGCGACTGGTGCTGTCTTTTTACCCTTATTGCTTTTCAGCGTGATGTGTTTAAACAGTATTCCAAAACCCACGCAAGAAGATGAACAAGCTCGGCAAAAGCGTGCGCCAATGAGTGGCCAGGCACGTTGGCAATTTTTTAAGCAATATTGGTTTGGCATACTCGCGTTGGTACTGAGCTTTTTACTTTTTACTGGTTTCAGAGACTTTAGAGACAATTTCTCTGCCGAAATTTGGCAAGCGCTGGGTTATGGCCATGAGCCGAGTATATTCGCGTATGCAGGGATCCGGATTGCTTTTCTTGTTCTATTGGCAATGGCTGCTTTAGTTCTCATCAAAAACAACCGGACGGCGTTTTTTGCCAATCATTATTTTATTTTGTTTGGTGTTCTGCTGCTAGCTGGCAGTACGTACAGTTACGAAATGCAGTTACTCTCTTCAAAAGCCTGGATGGTGCTACTTGGTGCCGGTTTATATATCAGCTACATCCCATACAACTGCTTTCTGTTTGACCGACTTATCTCTGCGGTGGGGTCGACAGCCAATGCTGGTTTTTTGATTTACCTTGCAGATTCTGCAGGATATATCGGATCGGTGGGCATTTTGCTTTACAAAACATTTGCCACGCCAGAGCTCTCTTGGTTGCAGTTTTTTATCTCTGCCTGTTATTGGGTCGCAGCCATTGCCGGCGTACTCGTCGTAAGTGCGCTCATTTACTTTAAAGCCCGGTTGCTCAACAAGCACACGCAACAGGTATCTTCTTCGCGTATTGCAATCGCATCTAACTAACATAATGACACATATTAGGAATTCACATGAAACACATAGAAGCACTTATTCTAGATTGGGCAGGTACGGTTGTTGACTATGGTTCGATTGCGCCGACCAGTATCTTTGTCGAAGCATTTAAACGAGGCTTTGACTTTGATATCACTTTGCAAGAAGCCCGCGGCCCAATGGGCATGGGAAAATGGGATCATATAAATACGTTGCTCAGCGAACCCAAAATTCGTACTCGTTGGGAAGCGAAGTTCGGCCGAATGCCAACACCTCAAGATGTGGATCATATTTATGAAACGTTTATGCCATTGCAAATAGCCAAAGTGGCTGAGCGGGCAAAGCCGATAGACGGCACGCTGGAGGTGATCCATAAGCTACAAGCGAGCGGCATAAAAATAGGCAGCTGCTCTGGGTATCCGAATGCGGTGATGGAGGTGCTGGCTCCAGCGGCGGCAGAATATGGATATGTGCCAGATTGCGCTATAGCAAGCGATGACTGTATGTCAGGATCGCGTCCTGGGCCTTGGATGGCACTGGAAAATGTACAACACTTGGGAATTTCTCGCGTTGCTTCTTGCGTTAAAGTAGATGATTCGATCCATGGTATTACGGAAGGGTTAAACGCAGGCATGTGGACAGTCGGCATTGCAATTACGGGTAATGCGGTTGGGCTCAGCGAAGAAGAATGGAGCGCGCTAGACAGTTCACAGCAACAGGGATTAGCGCGTAACGCATATACACAGCTATCCTCTGCCGGAGCACATTATGTGATCGACTCACTTGCGGATATTGAGCCTATTTTACAGGAAATAGAGTCAAAATTGGCACGTGGGGCGCGTCCATGAAGCGTTTTCAACCATTTTGGTTTGATGAAGCCATCGATAGTGCAGATTTGGACTTAGCAAAGTCGTTAGAACATGACATTGATACGGACGCTTGTATTGTGGGAGGCGGATTTACAGGCCTTTGGACTGCTATTATGCTCAAGCAAGCTAGACCGGCGCTCGATGTAACTGTGATTGACAAAGGGTTATGTGGTCAGGGAGCCTCGGGTCGAAATGGGGGGGCAATGCTGACTTGGTCTACAAAGTTTGCCAGCTTAATTAAGCAGTTTGGCTTAGAGCAAGCTCGCTTTTTTGTACAAAACTCAGAGCAAGCTGTCCATGAGATTCATCAATTCACTCAGCGTTATGGTATTGATTGTGATTGTCGAGTTGATGGGACTTACTATACTGCCTCGAATCAGGCTCAGGTTGTCAAGTTGGCGCCAGTGCTCGAACTGCTTGAAAAGCACCGGCTTAACCATTGGCAGTTGGTAGATGGACACAAACTTCAGGCAACAGGCTCAAATGCGAATAAGCGCGCGATTTTTAGCCCCCATGCAGGCAGTATTCAACCTGCTAAATTAGTTAGAGGTTTGCGCCGAATTGCCATAAAACTGGGGGTCCGTATTTTTGAGCATACCGCCTACCAGTCTCATGGCGGTGGCGAAACATTAGTTATCTCAACGCAACAGGGCCATACGATTCGAGCGACGAGTTTAACGTTTGCCGTGAATGCTTGGTTACCCTCACTGCTCAGCGAATTTGCAAGAAGTGTGGTTTTGGTATCAAGCGATATGGTTATCACAAAACCGATCCCCGCACTGTTATCAAAACGCAATTTACGCCATGGCGCGCCGATTATTGATGCACGAATTTTTGTTAACTACTACCGAACAACACCTGATGGTCGTTTGATGTTAGGTAAGGGCGGTAATTATTTTAGTTTTGCCAATCAAGTGAGTCGGCGGTTTGACCAAGCAAGTCGTTATTCAGAGATGTTAGAGCACTCTGTTAAGTACTTTTTCGGCAAGGCCTTACCGATTGAGCGGACTTGGACAGGCCCATCCGATCGCAGCGTGTCAGGTATGCCATTCTTTGGACAGCTAACAGGGCAAGATAATGTTTTCTATGGGAGTGGCTACTCGGGCAATGGCGTGGTGCAGTCCTACTTGGGTGGCAAAATTCTCAGTGCCTTAATCATGAAACAAAACAACGCGTGGTCAAGGTGTGCATTGGTGAATGGTCAATTATCGAAATTTCCTTTTGAGCCATTTAGAAGCGTGGGGGCTTATACCATAAGAAACGCAATAAGGCGCAAGGAACGTGCACAAGATATGGGCAAGGTGCCGTCAAAGCTCGATATCTGGCTAAGTGGATTAAGCGGCAGTGCCGCCAAGTTAGATCCCGATGTTAAGGGCTTTGGTTAGGGTCATAGCTGAATTAATCACAGCGGTTGCACAATATTTTGTTTTGAATGTCATGATATTACGTGCATAGAGATTCAGATTGTCATAAAACTCACGTAAGCTTGTCATATCTTGCTGGTTTAGGCCCTAAATAATGCCATGTTGCTATATCAGAAAATTCGTAACTATATCCAAGATTTGTTATCTCAAGGCTCTATGCAGCCTGGATCTAAACTGCCTTCAGAGCGTGATTTACAGGACACATTCAATTCCACTCGAATTACAGTCAGAGAAGCATTAGCAAGACTGGAAGCTGAGGGAGTGATATATAGCCAAAAGCGCCGAGGCTGGTTTGTGACACCGCAAAAACTGAGATGGCACCCTGCACGTAAGGTGAACTTTAATCGCTTAACCAATGAGCAGGGCTTTGCACCAAAAACCGAAGTGATCAGCATAGCCCCTCCAAGCGCTATGTATAGCATCGCCAATGATTACTTTAATGGAGATGCGGTCTATCAACTAACACGCGTTAGGAAACTCGATGGTCGCGCAATTTTAATGGAACAAATTTACTGCCTTGCAGCGCGCTTTAATGGACTGGAAAAGCAACCTTTAAATGGTTCGATCACAGAAATCATGTCAGCGCAGTATCAAGTCGAAATAAGTCATGAGCAATGTGTGATAAGTGTCACGGTTTTACCGGATGACGTCGCACTTAAGCTTGAAAAAAACAGCGGTGCGCCGTGCTTAAAGGTAAAGCGTGCACGCTATGATGTGCACGAACAATTGGTTGATTACAATATTGAGTATTGGTTGCACGATGCGATCGAAATGGTGGTAGAAGGCGTTTAAACCGTGCAGAAAACTAAGCTCAGCTGGTTAGATAACGGGCGTTTTTATGAACCGGCTGAGCGTGGCTCAAGCGAGTACTCGAGCCGTTAACTTGAAGGGGCTACATTGCTTGAAGCAACATGGCAACGCCAATACCCCCCCCTGTACCAATGATAACCCCCATGAGGGCCATCAAAATCGCCACGGGTACTAATGTTTGACTGTATGCCGCTGCCAGCACGGGAGAAGAGGCCACTCCGCCAATATTTGCTAACGATGCGATACCACAGGTGAAGAGATCTAACTTAAAGAGTTTTGCAATGGTCGTGAGTATGACGCCATGGATCAGCAAGATAACAAACCCTGCAAGTATGTATGCAGGTGCTTGGGTGAGTTCAGCAAAGTTGGCATTTGCCGCGATGAGAGCGACTAATGTGTATAGCAGAACGTTTGAAAGTTGCGGGGAGCCTGGAATTTTACCAAGTGGAGTCATGGCACATACCACACCGGCCAAGGTGACTATCATGATACTCCAAGTTGTGCCATTCAAAATTGCATTTTGCGGTAGCAAACCCGACACATAGGTCGCCAGCGCAGATAGGCCAAACGCGCAGCCGAGTAACAGCATCATATCAGGGAAGGTTGTTTCTTTGCGTATTTGGTCATTGGATAGCGTGAGTTTTTGCTGTAAATCGTCCAATGTGCTGGTATCAGCCTTAGTCCAAGCGTTGAATTTGTGGGCGAAAGGCACTAACGCCAGTAAAAACATAATCCACATTGCATAGTCAATGGAATCAATTAGCAGGGTATAACCCATTCCCGCATCATTTAGGCCAAGGGACTGCTGAACCGCGACCATATTCTGCGTCCCCCCAATCCAGCTGCCAGCAAGTGCGCCAAAGGTCAATGCGGCATTGTCACTTAAAACGCTTTGGAAAAGAGCAAATGACACGACAAAACCAAGCACGATACTTAATGTCGCAGCAAAAAACGTCCCGAGTAATTTTGGACCGAGCTTAACAATGTCTCTTAGGTCTGCACGCAAAAGCATCAAAAAAATCATAGCGGGTAGAATGGCCGTTCTTACTTCTGCGCGTGCTTGTTTTACGGAGTCTGTCATATCCCAGACACCTAGTGTGGACATGACCATGGCAGAAAAATAGATAATAATCACCGCAGGGACGTATTTAAAAAAACGACCATCTTTATATTTATTTTCATACCAAATCACAAGGCCTGCAAAAAACATTAAAAATGCAATAAATGAGAATCCATCTTGGATCATGTTTTCCTCTTTTTCTAATTATTATTTAATTGTCGATATGCTAGCTGATCTAGCTAGGAAAAACGACGCCCATTTAAACAATGTGTTTAGTGCACTCAGATTTTTATTGTTCCGAAAGAATAAAAGGCCATGTCTAAGGCACCAAGTTTGATCTCATGACTGTTTAAAGTTGAGAATAGTATGGAGTATAGACTAATGGGTAATTGCTTTTCTGTTGTGTTTGTTTTTATCTATCCCTATGTTTTAAATGAATTTTATTTTTATTTTCACTGGCGAACGATTTCTGCGTGTCTATATTTAAGGTTCAATATGTATGCAAGAAGGAACAACTTATGCGAACGTTAAGGCAGTGTAGTATTTATCAACGCCTCACGATTTTAATTGGAACGGTGATTGCCGCTTTGGTGATCCAAAACATTTTAAATTTGCAGCGCCAATATGCTGCACTAGAGTCACAACAATATGAAAAAACACAAAGTCTCGTAGAAAGTGCACACAGTATATTACGTCACTTTTATGCACAGCAACAAAGCGGGGCACTCACGGAGTCTGAAGCCAGACAGCGAGCTTTAAATACGTTATCTAGCCTGAGATATGAAGAGGATAACTATTTTTGGGTTAATGACTTTCAGCCTGCGATGGTGATGCACCCATTTAAACCAAATTTAAATGGTAAGTCATTAAAGGGCGTACAAGACCCGGATGGTAAAGCGCTGTTTGTCGATATGGTAAACGTGGTATCACGTCAATCCAGTGGGTTCGTGCCCTACAAATGGCCAAAGCCGGGGGCACAAGAGCCCGTTGAAAAAATTTCTTTTGTAAAAGGGTTTGAACCATGGCAGTGGATCGTGGGATCGGGTGTTTACCTCGACACCATTTATTCGGAATACCAATCGCAAAGAAATGATCTCCTCATCGACTTTGCCGTGATCATTATCTTATCTATTAGCCTCAGTATTTTGATCTCAAAAAGTATCCTGCACCCAATTCGCGAAACCGCCAATACGATGAAACGCATTGCCAATGGAGATGGGGATTTGACCTTACGTCTCGATGAGTATGGTAAAGATGAAGTCGCTAAACTGACCAAGCATTTTAATGCCTACACAGAAAGAATGCGTAGCTCCATACTTAAAGTGGCCGGCAACAGTGACAGTGTAAAAAACTTGGCACATGAAGTTGACCAAGCTGGGCGTGGGAATTTGAACTTTATTGAAATGCAGAACGACAATAGTCGACAAGTGGCCACTGCTGTAGAACAAATGAGCATGCAAATACAAGAAATCAATAACAATGCAGAAGCGGCGGAACAAGCCGCAACAGATGCAATGAAAAACAGTGGATTAGGTAAGGCCACCTTAGCGAAAACAATCGGTACGATTGAAAGCTTATCGGGCAGTATTCAGCAAGTCAGCGAAGTGACGAGCTCTTTGGCAGAAGAAAGCAATAACATCGGTTCGGTACTAGACGTGATACGAGGGATTTCAGAACAAACAAATCTATTGGCATTGAATGCAGCAATTGAAGCCGCGCGTGCAGGCGAGCAAGGAAGGGGGTTTGCAGTTGTTGCTGATGAGGTGAGAACATTAGCAAGCCGCACGAGTGAAAGTACAGATGAAATTCAGTCGATGATTGAAAGACTGCAACAAGGAGCGCAGGCTGCGGTCATTGCCGTTCAGCAGAGTCAAGCTACTTCTATCGAATCCGTGCAACAGGCAAAAGAAGCGGATACGGCGTTGACTGAAATTGAACGGTTTATTGAAGTGATCTCGCAAATGAACAGTCAAATTGCGCGTGCAACGCAAGAACAGTCTCATGCTGCACAAGAAGTAAACCGCCGCATAACGGATTTGTCTGATTCTACAAACCTCTCATTGGATGCGACTCAATCGTTGACGGATACCAGTAAAGCGCTGCGCAGCGCCAGTCAAGAGTTGGGCTTAGTGGTGGAAGGGTTCAGAGTCTAGTATTGCCATATGGAGCGAGCTGTTCGGGGTTGCTCCATATGATCTGCGATAATCGAGCTGGTAACGACCATAAGCCTCGATACCGTGCTGGCAATATTACTTCGTATTTTTAGAGCAATCTCTATGTCGCAGTGCATAGAAAGACTGTGCACTGCGTCATTCTACTTACCAATACTTTGCTGTGGCGACAGCATCGAGTAACCTGGTAATATCGTGAGAAGTCACATCTCCAATATTCCCAATTCTAAAGCAATCTGCATTGGAAACTTTGCCAGGGTAAATAACAAAGCCGAGAGACTTCAGCTGCTGATAAAACCGCTTGAAGTTATACTCAGGCGATTGTGGAGAATAAAAAGCGGTTATAATGGGTGAGTGAAGAGCCTGCCCAAGCAAAGTTTTAAATCCCATTGCCTGCATGCCTGCAACCAGTAACGATTGATTTTTTTTGTATCTTTGATGACGAGCCGTTACCCCCCCCTCTTGCTGAAGTTCTGTTAACGCCTGTGCAAAAGCTCTGACTACGTGAGTGGGGGATGTAAAGCGCCACTTACCTTGGTATTGTTCCATCGTTTGCCACTGCGCATGTAGGTCGAGAGACAGAGAGCGAGCATGGCCTTTGGCATTTTCCATCAGAGCGTGTTTTGCGATGACAAATCCAAAACCAGGTACCCCTTGAATGCATTTATTCGCTGAGCTGATCAACACATCTATATGCCATTCATGCATATCAAATGGCACGCCACCAAAGCTGCTCATAGCGTCCAATATCATGACCTTTTTATGCTTTTTGACAATTTTAGCAATGTCTTTAACTGGGTTAAGTATGCCTGTTGTGGTTTCACAGTGTACCATTGCAACATGCGTAATTAAGGGGTCGCTAAGCAGTACCGTTTCCACATCTAAGGGCTCAGGAATTTGTGTTTCTGCGTAGCTCAACTCTGAATAGGCAATATTGAGATATTGTGCAATTTCTACAATGCGCGCACCATAGGCGCCATTATTGATGACAAGGAGTTTGCCGTCATTGGGGATTAAAGAGCCTAGTGCAGATTCAACACAGCTGGTACCACTGCCTTGCATTAATGTTGCGGTATAATCTGTGCAGCTTGTGGCAAGTCGACAAAGTTCGGCACGAATGGCCTGAACAATCTCTACATTGTAATCGTCATCCCATGTACACCAATCTTTTAGCATTGCTTCTTTGACAGTAATTGAGGTTGATAAGGGACCGGGTGTTAAAAGTAAATAGTCGTTATTCATAGTGCATCTTCTTTCTGGTCTATACCAGCTATTAGAGCATGAATATAATGACGGTTTGATGACGAAAACATGTCAATGATTCTTCTTCACCATGAGCGGACGAGAAAATAAAAGTGTGATATCGATGATGTTCGATATCACACTCGGGGCATCCAAAAGCGCTTCTTTACGCTGGGTCTTTAAAAAGTATAACTTAATCCTAGGTAGGCAGTTTGTGGTGCGCCAGGTTGAATACGCTCTCGGCCATAGCGTTTTTCCGCTTGGAGGGCGTATTTTTTGTCCGTTAAGTTGGCAATACGTGCATGCAGTTTTAATGCGTCAGACAGTTGATAGTTTACTTTTATATTGGCTATGGTGTAGCCATCATACTTTTCTGTGTTGGCTGCATCCATCCAATAATCTCCGATGCTTTTAAGTTCCGCAGTGACTTGGAGTCCATCAAACCGTTGGCTCGTATGATTGAGCCTTACGTTCGCAACATATTCTGGCGCCATTTGTAAACTTTTGCCAGTAAAGTCCTTTTCGTCTCTGTCTTGCCGATTCTGATCTTGGATATAGTGCCCAAACTCATGTTTTGATTGGCTATAGGCAAATGCGACAGACCAACTAGCGTCCAAAGTATAATGTGCACCGAATTCAAACCCCTGATGGCGAACTTCACCCGCATTGGTGCGATAGCTAGACATCAAATCATCATAGGCTGTTACGATGGCGTCGTTAACGTCCATTATATAATAAGCCGCTTCAATAGAGAGGTTATCTATATTCGCTTTGTAACCTATTTCGTAGGTGTCTGAGGTTTCTTCACGCAACGCGCTGAGTTGAGCGCTGGTTTCTTTGGTTTTAAGATGATACATCTCAGAGGTGGTTGGAAGACGAATGGCACTTGCATACCGTATATACATACTGGCATTGTCTTGGAGTTTATAATTTAAACTTGCTTTTGGACTTAGGTGTTTAAATGTATCACTGCGACTGGGGATAGAGCGATTATTAAAGCCGTCGTCATCGTAGACAGGGCGGTGGTTATCAAAGTCATATTGGTTATGATCATATCGCGCGCCGATGGCATAACTTAATTGCTCATTGATGTGGCCAATGTGCTGTATGTAAGGTGAAATGCCTGTATAACGTGTTGTGTCATGGTAAAAAATATGACCTTCAGGGTAAGTGATAGGGGTTTTACCCGGTGGCGTTGTTGTGGTTGGCTGATATGAATAGGCCTCCCCCTCTGAGCGTTCTATATCGATACCGACGGTTGTCTCAAAATTACTATGATGTTGAAAATTGCTTAGGACGAGTAGGCCCAGCGTTCTCACTGTTGACTCTACGTTTGGCATGTTTGGTTGCCATGTAGCGATGTAGTCGTTGCTCCTATAGCGGAGATAAGGTATCACAGATGCATAAAACTCAGCGTCGTCATATTGATATTCAGCACTTAAGCGTAGGTAGTTGGTGTCACGTCGAGGATCTATATTGAGCACATTTTGTGAGAGCCCAGATTGTGTCGGATCTGCTTCAAATTCATCCCCTTCTAATGCATCCAACATTTGTTGATCGAGCTGAGATGCTATTAGGCTGGTTTTTAGGCTGTGTTTATTATCTATGGCGAATTCATGAAGCACGTTGAACTCCGATTTTTTCACACTGCTGTGTTCTCGCCATCCATCATTGTCTAAATAAGCTGCTGAAACTCTGACACCATTTTGCTCTGACCAGTGGTGTGTCAGTGCGCCATTAAACCTGTTGTAGCCATGTTCACCAAACGTGGTTGCGAATTCATTCACGCTGTTTTCGACTGGTGCCGATAAAACGTTAACTGTGGCAGCAACGGCGCCTGAGCCATATAAGCTTGTACCAGCACCTTTAATAACCTCTAGCCTTGACGTTGACGAGTTAGTACTCGCCCACCACAGCGCATTGTGGTTGTAAAATGCCGCGGATTGCAGTGGTACGTTATCTTGTAGATAGAGCGTATACCCCCCATAGTTGATGGGCATACGAATGGCCGCATTGTGTCCTTGTCCGCCAGAGAGTTGATTTAATAATACCCCTGGAATAGTTTCTAGAGATTCTGACACGTGCTGGGCATTGTCATTTCTTATCACCTCTTTAGAGACGCTGCCGACGCTCAACGCTAAGTCGGTATTGGCCTTTGCACTTCGGCTGGCAGTAACAATGATTTGTTCAATTGTATCTGTACCATCATGTTGTGCGTTTGCGAGGTCCGCTTGCAATAGTGCAATCGTAATCAGTGAATAAGAAAAGCCTGATTTCATTCTGCTTGTTCCTTAGTTATTTTTAATAATTCTTTATGATGAGATGCGCGTTGCTTTTTAATTCGGTATTGGCGAATGGCTCTGGCGAAATATAAGCTAGTGCCGAGTATGGCAACGAATACAAGGCCAAGACAAATTATTGCGACAATACTATCGCGAAGTCCTTTGCCAATTGGGTTCAAAAAATGATATTTATGCAGATTTCCAAAGTGCCAGTTACGCGCGCTTTGCCAAGTATCCTCTATTGCTGCGACATAGCCAGTATGGGGTTCAACACTGTAAAGGTGGTTCGGTTGTTCGGCAAATCTGAGCTGTATGACAGGCAAACGTTTATTGATGAACCCATAAGTAGGCCCAAATCTATCGATCTGCTCAAAATGTTGCACGGTACCGCTTATATTCAGTTGTTCATTTAATATCTGTTGCACAAGTTGCAGATCAGTTTTGCTTGTGCGCGTGTCTTGCCAATAAGAGAACTGTGTTGCCCCTTTTTCACTCAGGGGGATTTGACTGTATATTTCGCCGTCAATGGCCACGAGTTGAAAATTCTGCCCCTTACTTAGCTGCATCGCCTTAATGGGGTCGTGGTCTAATGCTCGAGTCATTAATGTGTTGTCAGGTATTATCTGCCTGAACGATTGCGGATAAAACTTATCAATCAAGATATGCATGCTACTTGAAGCAAACCCCAATAGGCACACACTCAATACCAGCCCGAGACTTCTGTGCATTGCCTGTTTTGTTAAGCGAGAAGATTTTATACGTCGCCAGAGCATGCTATAGGCTATGAGTCCCAATATTGCCACAATAAACAATGTTGCACTAATGAGAAGCATAGGCACGATTCGCCACGGGCTGTGTCTATCTCCCACAAACTGCCAAGTATGTAATTGTTTAAACCAATAAGACAGTGATTCACGCAGCACTGTGTTGTGAGCAGTAATGCGTTTGCCTAGCGTATCAATGTACACGCGATTGCCATTTTCAAGGGTAAAGCGGTACACAGGCAAAACGCGGTTTATCTCTGGGTACGCAGTACTAAACTGGGTTATCAGTTTTGAATTTGAGATTGTTTGATGTGACCATTTATGGGCCAAATATTGGGCATATTGCTCGTCAGTCAAGATTGGGAGGTGCGGTCTGAGTGGCAAGTAGTGCATCGCGATGTGATTGAGTTTCAGTTCTCTAACTTGATAATAATAAGCACCTTTATAACTAACTAAACTGGCATGACTGAATCGTTCAATCTGCTTTTGGCTTAGCAAATCTTTTAAATGTGCATAATTTTGTAAATATTGCACATTAATCTGAGTGGGTGTTGCATTGATCCTAGGGGCTTTTGCAAAGTGCGACATTATTGGGTGTAGTAAGCCCGAGAGTGCCCATACAATGAAGGGAACAAGACAAAAAAGGGCAATGCGTCTATGCCATAAAAGTAGCTGTTTAAGCATATGATTATTATTATATTGGGGATAATGAGGGCATTATATTTGACTCACATTCGGAATGGCATGTGACAAATTGTCGCATGTTTGCTGCACTTGATTAACACTGCTTGAACCTAGTAAGTTGTAAACAAATGTGAGTATCTATATACATGTACCTTATTGGCTGATACATTATTAAAAGAATCGAAATAGGTGGTTCGTTATATTAATGCACACTTTGATTCAGCATTGAGCGCATATAAATTATTATAAAAAGGAACTGGCATGTTTATCGTCACACTAAATTATTTAGTTGGTTTATCTGAAGTTGATAAATATTTACCCCTGCATGTTGAATATTTGGACAGATGTTACGACGATGGTATTTTTTTAATGTCTGGTCGTACTGAACCTAGAACGGGTGGTGTGATCCTAGCTACTTCTACTTCAAAAGAGCAGTTAGAAGCGGTATTGAGCGAGGACCCTTTCTTTAAAACAGGTATTGCCGAATATCAAATTACAGAGTTTTTTCCCTCCAAAACAGCAAAGGAACTAGATTACCTATTGTGAACCTGACTCTCGCGAGAACCCAGGTTAGCGATTAGGTTTGTTTTTAAATGCCTGATTTAAAAGTACTTATATTTTCAGGTGTTTAATTTATTATTTTTCTTGCTTTTCTTTATAAGAGTAATGGCTTCATTATGCTATGCGGCATCCTATCAGGGCTGCCGCGACTTTCGTTTAAAATCCATGCAATAGACACCTCGTAGGGTTTACCTAGATACTCGTTTCTTCAAAGGCTCTGATAGTGACCAAGCAAGTGACATTTCTATTTGGTTGCAATATCGTATTGAATGCTCTTGTACTTTAAAAGCAAGGAAATAGCATTGAATATCCATCCTTTAAATTATTAGTTTGGAATATAATGCGTTTTAAATATATTTAAATTTTTATTATTTTATTCATTTCGGGAGTTTATTTACTCATGTTTGTGAAGTGTTTTTCTCAAATTGCATATTGAAAGTATATAGATGTAAACAGTATTAACAAAGTGTGTTTTGGTGTCTGTGTGGATCTATATACCATGATTACTGAGTCAGGCGTATCTACAGGTGTTGACTCGTGGTGCCATTATTCAACAACTGTTGCAATTAAAGCAATGTGTTGTTATTTGTTCTAGGGTAAGGCGTTGGCATACCCAAAACGCGTAAGGTATTGTGCATAAAGTTCTAAGTCCATCGCTCAACAAACCGTATGTCCGTCTCAAGTCGAATGTTAATCTTATCCTTGATAGGGGGGTTACAGCAGTTAATATATCAGGGAAAGCGTAGCTGGCAACTTAGATTTTAATGCTCGACGCAATCTACGAAGCACTCAAGCACTGCTGGCAAGGTGACTATAAGCGAGGCGTTATATTTCGGTTAGATCAGCGAGGTTGGTTGTATACACGATAAGGCGTGAAGTGGCGTTGCCTTCGTTCTCGGGGTTAAAACTTGGTGTCAGCAGTTTGATGAAGTAGTTTGATGAAGTAGATTGTTAAAGCTTCACATTTATCCAAAAATCAGTGGAGTGAAACATGCTTTTTGGAAATCATAAATGTGTCACAATGGTCGCAGCAGTCGATGGTGCTGTTCAGTGCAAGTAGATAAAGTATCGGTAAATATTGAAATGATAAGACATGCAAATATCCATGATGTGGCAAGTTTAGCCGCTCTTACACTGCAAGTTTGGCTGAATACTTATACTGTTGATGGGATGCGTAAAGCTTATGCCGACTTTGCTATTGAGCAATTTACAAAAGCACACTTTGAAGAATTACTGGCCAATAAAGCGTATAAAATACTCGTTTATGAGCGAGCGGGCGCCTTACTCGGATTTGCTATGATCAATACCGCCTCATTTTTTGGTGACCCAAGTCGTGGTTATGAGCTGGAGAAGCTTTATGTTCATAACTATTTCCATGGTCAAGGTATAGGCAAAGTGCTGTTACAGGCGGTAGCGCAGCATTATGGTTTGCCGTTTTGGTTATACACTTGGACAGAAAATTCATCTAACATGTTTTATCAGCGCTTGGGTTTTAAGCACGTTGGTGAATTCAGTTTTGAGTTTGCAGGACACACAATCCTCAATCACGTCTATGTGAGTCCGGCGTATTTATAAAAGAGGCCCTATTTATTGTGCTCCTAAGTGTTGACACATTGATATCGCTTAGACTGAATTTAAGCCGACTGATTGAGCAATTGTGCAATTAACTCTCTTGCTTGGTCAAATTCAAAATCTTCAATGAGCTCGACAAGCTGATTACAGGTTTCTTCGCTAATTTTGTGTTTTGTTTTGAGTTCGTGCACTTTCTCCACTGATTGCGTGTCACAAGCTAAAAGTAGCTCTTCCAACTCAATAAAGTCATTTCTTGTTATATTTAACGGAACCACGTTGGAAGTGGTTGGTTCGGGTGTTGGGGCGTCTTGATGTGCGTCAGACAATGCTTGATGGAGCTCACGTAAATACAGGGTCATTTTTTCAACATCCTGTGCCGCGACCTTTTCGCCTTTTGAAATTGCTGATTCTATGTCTGACGCTTGCTTTGAAAGCTCATCAATACACAAATTTGCACTTGCCCCTTTTAGAGAGTGCGCGATACGCTCCGCATGTTCGAAGTCCCCAATGACCAACGCCTGACTCAAATTAATGGTTTCTTCGATTTGGTTTCTGGCAAATTTTCTGATGATATTCCAAAATGCTTTTTCGTTGCCTCCCAATCTTTTTATCGCACACGTTACATCTACGCCTTTTAATTCTTGGTTTTTACTTTTTTCGTCGATAGGGGGTGGGGTGAGCGCATGTGGTTGCTTTGCGGCTGACTTATCGTTCGTACTTTGCTCTGACAGGGTGGAGGGGGTTCCTCGTTCAGTGGACAGGTGGGCTTTAATCGTTTGTGCCATTTGGCCAAAGTTA
Source organism: Pseudoalteromonas sp. SMS1 (assembly GCF_021530565.1). Taxonomy (GTDB): domain Bacteria; phylum Pseudomonadota; class Gammaproteobacteria; order Enterobacterales; family Alteromonadaceae; genus Pseudoalteromonas. The sequence goes on along the minus strand of NZ_JAKGBI010000025.1, from coordinate 22,123 downwards.
ATTGGCTTGCCAATATGGCCATCCATACCAGCTTGGTCGCACTTTTCTAGGTCTTCTTTCATGACATTGGCGGTCATGGCGACAATGGGTAATTTATCAAACTTGTGATTACCTCTAATCGCTTTGGCCGCCGAGTATCCATCCATAACTGGCATTTGTATGTCCATCAGTACAATATCAAAGGGCTCGCTATTGACCATATCTACTGCAATTTGACCGTTATCTGCGATTTTTACGGATAAATTTAATGAACATAGCATCTCATTTGCGATTTCTTGGTTAGTACTATTGTCCTCAACGAGCAGCACTCGCTCTTGGTTAAATTCTATTGCTTGGGGCTCGGAGTTTGAGACCTCTTTTGAACATTGTGGTGCCAGTTCAAATGACTCCATGATGGCATCCAATAATACAGATGCATTGACCGGCTTGAGGATAATTGCATCAATCAAATCATGAATTTCTGCATTCATACCGATATCTGTGCCATATGCAGTGACCAGAATATACTTTGGTTCGATTTCTAGTTCGAGCGTCTTGATGTGTTTGATGGCGTCAATACCACTCATATGTGGCATTTTCCAATCCATAAAAATAATGTCGTATTGGCTTGCTTGTACAAGCTCGATAGCCCCTGAACCACTGGCGCTGCAAGTGACATTGAATTTCATTGCTTTTAGTAAGTTAGTTAGTATAGAACGCGCACTTTCGTTGTCATCAACGACTAACACCCGCTTTCCTGTTAGCTGACTATCTGGACAAATGACGTTGGTGAGTTTCGCTGACTGCAGTCCGCAACGTGTTGTGAAATAGAATTCAGAACCTTTGCCTTCCTCACTATTAACGCCAATACTGCCGTCCATTAGTTCTACAAGTTTTTTCGAGATACTAAGCCCAAGCCCTGTGCCACCGTACTTTCTGGTTATTGAGCCATCCGCCTGAGAGAATGCTTGAAACAATTTATCTTGCTGGGCCTGCGTCATTCCAATCCCTGTATCATGAACAGAGAACTTGAGTGTCGCCGTGTTTTCCTGTTGCTCAACCGTTGTCACTGAGATGGTGATTTCGCCTTGCTCTGTAAATTTAATGGCATTCCCACACAAATTGATGAGTACTTGTCCTAACCTCAAAGGATCGCCAATCAAGCTAATTGGCACATCTGGGGCGATATCAAGTAGCATCTCAAGTCCTTTTTCTTGCATCCGGATGACATTGATATTTACAACGTTATCAAGTACTTCCTGTAATGAAAAGTCAATTTGCTCAACTTCTAGCTTACCGGATTCAATTTTTGAAAAATCTAAGATGTCATTAATAATACCGAGTAAGCTCTTAGCCGCCTGATCAATTTTATTTATATAACCGAGTTGTTGTGTACTAAGCTCTGTTCTCAGGGCTAAGTGGCTCATTCCTATGATGGCGTTCATAGGCGTACGGATTTCATGACTCATATTGGCCAAAAACTCACCTTTAGCAGTACTCATTTCATCCGCTCTATCTTTCGCTTGGCGCAGCTCTTGCTCCATTTGCTTGCGCTCTGTTACGTCGAGTAAGAGTCCGACGACGCCGGCTAACTCGTTTTCTGCATTGGTGAAAACGGCTTCGTAAACGATGAAGTTTCTAGGTATATTTTCAGAATTGTTGATGGTGATTTCGTAATGCTGATTGGACGTACCTGTGAGCAGGTCTTGGTGCGATTGTTCGAATATTTGTGCAATTTCATAATTGAAAATGTCCTCGGCTGTTGCATCGAGTACGTCAGCATCAAATGTCCCGAAGTATTGGTGAAATACGCTGTTAACACCCAGGTATTTGCCCATACTGTTTTTGTAGTACATAGGGCTTGGGATGGCATCCAAAATCTTTTTATTCAACTCGAGTTGCTCAACGATGCGTTTCTCGGCCTTGGACTGCAAGTCGATGTTTTGCGTGAGCTGAAGACTCACTGCTAAATCGTTTATCACAGACTTTATCCATTTGTAGTCTTGATCCGTCAACGCAACCAAGCTGCCGAGCTCCAGTAGACCGATACTGTCGTTGCTCACCACTAATGGAAAGTAATATAGCTCGCAAATTGAAAGCTTTTCACCATTTAATTCAATGGCGTACTGATCCTTCTCAAATTTCATCGAGTATGGTTTTTGGGTGCTTAACACGTGAAAATGGATAGAATCGTAATTGCTATAAGTTTTCGCAGCACTAGAGCTATACCCTGTACCAGCAACCCTGTTTAGGACTTTTTGCTCTTCAAACACATAAAGACCGAGTAAAGGTACAGAGAGTCGCTGCTCTAAGAATTGCAGTAATTCTTCTCCCAGTTCATGGGGGTTCTTCTTCCCCCGAAGCGCCAGCCCAAAGTCTTTCATGATGGTATTGAACTCTAACTGCTCAGATAGGTCGCTCAACAACTTGTTCATCGACTTTGATAAGTCAGACAAATCACCTTTAACGGATTCGTCTAAAGTGAAATTATAGTTGCCTTGCTCAACATTCGTAACGACTTGTTTTTGAATTGAGGCAACAGGATTGATATAAAGTCGCCACAATAGGTAAAACGACAGGGCAATATTGACCAATAAAACCAAGTTAAAAATATTTCTCAGCAGGTAGGCGGTATTTAGACTGCTTTGATGGTTTTCAAGCTCAGTGTTTAATCGAGATGTAATGGCGCGATGCGCTTCCCCAATCGCCGACATGATTTTTGACTTTTCAATTAAGTAATTGTCGCTAAACAAGATCTTTTGTGCACTGATTAGGTCAGGAGCGGCATCTTTAACCCAGTTTCCGTATTCATCTTTGTGGATCCCTTCAATTGCATTAAAAGCACGCCTTTCAAGAGAAACTAATCCATTAGAGGTAGAAAGTGCATTTTGCATTTGTAAAAGCTCAAAATCTTGGGCGCCTAGCTGTTGAAATCGCTCAATTATGTTGTGCCCGTCATTGACTCTGATGATTGGGGGTAAGTTTGAATGTGGTGCTGCCAAGCTATCCCAGTAATCGTAGGTGTTTGCGTTGTCTGCCCGCACCTTTCCATCGCGCACTAGCAAGGTGTAACTGAACAATTGTTGCCATTTGTCGTTACCTGTGACTGCGTAAGCCCTTGCAAAGTTTGTCAAATTGTCTGAACTGAGTTTCAGTTCATGTGCCAGTTCGGTGAGTTTGAACAGCTGTGTTTGTTTTTCTGATAGCTCGCTGACTTCGGTTTTTACGTAATAAGACATCAACCCAATACCGATACTAACAAGGAGCATGATTGAGAATGTGATAAAAAAGCTGATTCTTAAACTTTTCATCGGATCCTATCCAAGCTTGGCGTTTCAGTAATAATAGACCTATATTTTTGTGTGTGGTGAACAATTGTCCAACAAATCAATAGAAGGGACTATGGAACAGCAAAAAACAGTGCTAGTGGTTGATGACGTTAAAGAGAATTTAGCTTTTATGACGGAGATCATTAAGGATAAGTATCGAGTACTGGCAGTAAAAAGCGGTGAGGCTGCAATTTCGGTCGTGGCGAAGAATAATGTAGATATTATTCTTCTCGACGTTGTCATGCCTAAAATGAATGGCTATGAAGTCATAAAGTATCTGAAGTCACATGAGGTTTACTGTGAGATACCGGTCATTTTCTTAACGGCTAAAACAAGCGTAGAAGATGAAGAGAAAGGGTTTTTACTGGGAGCGTGTGATTATATTAACAAACCGATTAGCCCCCCCATATTGCTTGCGAGGTTGAACACACATTTATTGAACAAAGAGTCTAAAGATATTCTCAAGAACAAGAATGATTATTTGGAAGAAGAAGTACAAAAGCGGACTGAGCAAATGTCTCAGTTACAAGATGTAACGATTCAGGCAATGGCCAGTTTGGCTGAAACGCGTGACCAAGAGACGGGTAATCACATTCGTCGGACTCAATTATATGTCAAGCTGCTGGCAACCATCATCAGCGAAAAAGAAAAGTATAAACAAATACTTAATTCAGAAACCATTAATAATTTTTATAAATCGGCGCCGCTACATGATATTGGGAAAGTCGGGATCCCTGATAATGTGCTGCTTAAGCCTGGTAAGTTGACCGCCGAAGAGTTTGAGATTATGAAAAACCACACTGTGTTTGGGCGCAATGCCATTGAAACGGCTGAGTCTGCTTTAGGCCAAACAGACAGCTTTTTACAAACTGCAAAAGAAATTTCTCATTACCATCATGAGAAATGGGATGGTTCTGGTTATCCGATGGGATTGAAGGGGGAAGAAATCCCATTGAGTGCGCGTTTGATGGCGATAGCCGATGTGTATGATGCGCTGATTAGCAAGCGTGTATATAAGGATGCAATGGATCATGACAAAGCTATTGCAATTATGAAAGAGGGGCGTGGGACCCATTTTGATCCTGAGCTACTTGATGAGTTTTTGCAAAAAGAAGACCTGTTCTTTGATATTTCTCAAAAGTATCGAGACTAGCACTTAATTGGGGGTGGTATGAGTTACACTGTTTTGCTGGTGGATGACGATGACGTGAACCACGACATTGCGAAAACGATGTTAGGCGATGCACACGAATATTTTTCTGCGCTTAACGGTGATGAGGCATTAACATTATTTGATGAGCGCAAATATGACGCCGTATTGTTGGATGTTGTGATGCCAGGCATGAATGGTTATGAAGTATGCAAGGCCATTCGCCGTCGCGCTGAACATTCGGATACCCCTGTTTTGTTTGTGTCTTCAAAAGACTGTATTGAGGATAAGTTAGAAGGATTTAAAGCGGGCGGGGATGACTATATTACCAAGCCGTTTGACGCTGAAGAGCTAAGCTTTAGGATCGAACGGTTAGTAAAGTACAGCAGTGAAATCGACACGTTGAAGGTCAACTGCGAAACGGCCGAAGAAGTCACAATGACTGCGATTACGAGTTGCAGTGAACTCGGTCAGTGCCTTGAGTTTATTGAAAAATCCTATCAATGCAATACGCTCTCAGATTTGTCTAGCGCCATATTGGAGACCTGTAGCAATCTTGACCTAAATGCATCGGTGCAAATCGGGCTGTTGGGTGAGTTCAGAGACTATTGCAATTTTGGTGCAATAAACCCATTGGAAAGTGAATTGCTCAAAAAAGGACGTGAAAGTAAAACAGTAATTAATATCGAAAAGCGCAGTTTTTTTAACAGTTGCTACTGTTCTTTGTTGGTTAAAAATATGCCAATTGAAGATGAAGAGAAATATGGCCGCTTTAACGATATTTTAGCGCTAATTGTGCGAGGCGCAGACGCCAGATTAAGGAGTCTGCAAACCAATATTCTGGCGATACAAGCGAAAAATAAAGGCCTCAGGGAGCTTAGTCAAGTCGCGAGTAAAGATTTAGAAGACATTGAACAGGTGTTCAAAAGTTATAGTCATTCATGCCAAGAGTTAGTAGAGCGGTTAATCTTTGATGTAGAAGAGTCAATTGTAGAATTCGGATTAACGAATGCACAGGAGCAGCAGATTAGAGATACACTCGACGGTGCTAAAGATGACCTGCAACAGGTGCAAGAACATTCTGAAGATATGTCAGCAACATTCAATGATTTTTTTATAAAGCTGGATAAGTTGATAGATTAAAGAAGTCTGAAATAACGCACGGGTTGCTAGGGCGAGATAAATCACGTCGTATACATTATATTGGCAGGGGTATTGGCGTTGTAACCAAACAATGTAGACGTCGTGAGAGATTACGCTTCATTTTCCAGTCATTGCTCTGTCGTGATGAATGCTCATGTGGTAATGGCATAGTGTTAACCTAAGATAGAAATTAAAAAGGTGCGTAATAAGTTTGGTGTTAGTCTCAGGCATTTACCACCATCAATGTCCATACGTACTTCATTTGCCTGTGATGAACTAGATGATGCCGATATGCTTCACGGCGATAGGCAGCTTGTTGATTTACAAGAGTGGTTTTCATTTTTCAGAATTTGACCAGCATTCTCAGCGGCGATTTGCTAAGGCTGGTGCTTTGAGCATAAAGAGATGTTCAACAAAGCATTTACTTTACCTTCGTTGTGCAGCTAAATAAGGGGAATAGACGTTGTCGTGTTAACGTCGTAGCCTGACTTGGCGAGTAAAAAACCAGACATGACCGACGAGGCTTGGCACCTGTTAGCGGCTTTATCGCGCTATATTTATTTTGGCAGCCTATTTTACACGTATTCAAACACCACAAACACACCTTCACCTTTTTTCTTTCACTCAAAAATACGGTCATTGTTTGACCGAGTTGTTATTGTGCAGTGCTCCTACGATAAGTTACTTGTGTTTCTAAGGTAAATACAACACAATTCACTCTGCAATTGATAATGGTTATCAATTGCATCCCTTTAAAGGAGATAAATGGGTATGTTTTTAAAATCAACATTTTTAAGTAAAGCGGCAATTTCACTCTCCGTGGTTGGGTTAGTGCCTTTTTCACAGCCCCTTTTGGCGTCGGAGGTTGCAACACAACCCAGTGCCCAAGCGCGCGCCTGTATGTCCTTGCGATTTGATGACTTTTCAAAATTAGACAATGGCGAGGCTGCAACTAACGTGATCGAATCTCGTTTCATCAAAGGCTATGAAATGAATGCGACAGAGTCTGTGTGGGCTTATAAACACAGCCGATTAATGGGAGCTCCTATCTCAAAGTCACAAACGTCTCTTCCAGATCATTGCCTTGTGAGAGGGTATGTAACGCCAACAATACGCTTTGAGTTGCGCTTGCCTGCCCGCGAAGTGTGGAACCAGAAATACTTACTGAATGCGTGTATGGGGTTTTGTGGTGATGTCAGCCCGTACCCGCCTATGGCTGGAATTGTAAGACATTATGCGACTATGAGTCATGATGGTGGTCATACGGCTTATGGCTTTGATGGCAAGTGGGCGAGAAACAACGAACAAGGAAAAGTTGATTTTGCTTATCGTGCCAACCATGTTGTCGCTGTGGCTGCAAAGGCCATCATTGAGAAGTTTTACCATACTCAGCCTCAGTATTCATTTATCACGGGTTGCTCGAAAGGCGGGCATGCGGGTGTAATGGCTGCAAAACGTTTTCCCGATGATTTTGACGGGGTGATCGCTCGTGGCCCAACAATAAACTACACCGATGTGAATTTAGTCAATTGTATGGATAACGCGCGGGCAATTCTCGATGATAGAGATAACCCGATCTTATCACCCGAAGATATCAGCAAAATTGCCAGTGCGGTGATGCGCGCTTGTGACGCGTATGACGGTCTTACAGATGGGGTGATCAGTGATCCACGATTGTGTGATTTTGACCCCAAAACACTACAATGCGAAGCGGGGCATGTTAATGACTGCTTATCGCAACAGCAAGTCAATACAGTAAAAGCCCTATATGCACCGTCAAAAAACGTGCATGGAGAAGTCATTTATGGGGGTCTGCCATATGGCTCTGAGCCAGAGTGGGTGGGGTGGGTTGCGCCTCAACTTGCACAGCTAAAACCTTTCCATTATTACGCTGCGACTGAGTATCTAAAGTACATTGCTTACCCCGAAGCATTAGATGTTGATTACAATTGGCGTGATTTTTCATATGAAGATGAGGCAGAAAACTTGGCCCATATCAGTGAAATGATCGATGCAGATGATCCTGACTTAAGAGCATTTAAAAATAGTGGCGGCAAAATGTTGGTTCTACATGGCTGGGCTGATGCTGCCGTTCCTGCTTATGCAACCATTGACTGGTATGAAAACGTTGAGGCGTTTATGGCAAGCCACAATCAAGAAGTCCGTGATTTTGCTAGGCTGTTTTTACTGCCTGGGGTCTTGCACTGTGGCGTTGATGGGCCTGGCAACGCGACGTTTGATGCAATAAGTGCATTAGAAGCATGGGTAATAGGTGGCGTTGCACCCAACAGTCTACTGACTCAAAAAGAAGACACAAATGGGGACGTGACGAGAGAACAGCCAGTTTACCCTTATCCACAACAGGCCGTATACGACGGGAAAGGTGATCCAAGTAAGGCAAGTAGCTTTAACGTTGGTCACTTAAAGCGTTAGACAAAAGCTTATCTGCGGCGCCAAAGCGCCGCTATGTGGCCTACTTGATAAAGTACTTTAACTGGTCCTGCTCAGTGTGGGCATATATTGTACGGTATGGCCATACCGAAAATGGCCTTTCAGGGTTACCATTAAATATGGCTGCACCAGCAATATCATATTGATAGTAGCCGGTATTATCTGACAATTGGGCCATCGTGAACGTGCCACTGTCCACATAGTTACATGCTACGCCAGTGGGCTCTGAACGGAAAATATTTAACCCTTCCATATGCGGCGTATTGTCAAATGTCGCGGTGAGATCTGACGCAGTGCTGTCCATTAAGCTTTGGCAACCTACCCCTGTTGGGTGAGTGACGTTATACGCAGAAATCATCGACACCTTTTGGTTTTCATCGATAAACATGAGTCCTTCGGTCATAGTGGCGCGCAAAGCTTGCCAACGAGCAGATGCCAATACCCCAAATTGATCAACCTTTACGGGCTCTCTCTCTAACTTTCTTTCGAGCCCGTCAGCATGGTTTGCAAACAGCGTCCATCCCCCTCCTAATGTTTCCATATCGCAGTAGACCGTAAAAGGTGATAGCCCGTCAGCCCCATCAGGATCAATTTGATAATACCCTGATGTGGCCCCCGCATTTTTCTGCTGAATATCTTTGCAATTTGTGCCTTGCGCGGTATCAGGATCTAGTCCAAATTCATCAATGAAGAACCCGTAATACTCCATTTCGTCTATCTGAGTACGGCTTGAAGAACCATGGGTAGACAGTACTAGCAATCTAAAATAGGTGCCTACCGCAGGGCGCTTAAGGGTGACGACTGCTTTGCCTTTGTCCATCGTTAAGTGTTCATGATCAACAAAGTTGATGCCATCATCTGACACCTGCAAAATCGCTTGATTCGGTGTTCTGGGTGCGAAATTAGCATCATGCGTTGCGACTTGCGTGCTGAATGCGGTAATCACCGCTTTTTTGGCAAAAGCAACTTGCAGCCATTCATTGTTGTTGGCGGGCCCAAGCCAAATTCCATGAGAGATGTAGTCTCCTGCATCGAGGTTTATCTTTCTTTCTGGTGCAGTGTAGTAAAGGTGTCCATCAAACGCACCGGCAGGGGTAAATCCAGAAACCGTCGCGCTAGCGGAGTAGCTAGCAGGCTGAAGTGAGTTTGTATAAACCAAAGCAATATTTTTGTTTGGTCCTGTTTCTTGCGCGAAAATGGCTTTTCGAGATGCACTAGGGTCTTGCATATCGCAATAATAATACACGCCTTTCTCACCACCTGGGCCGTCTGCATCAATGAGGTAAATACCGCTTTGTGCTGATGGGTTAGCCGCAAGAACATTGGCACAACTGGAACCATCACTAGGGAACACTTCATTATTTAACACGGTTAGCATTGTCAATAGTTCATCATATTTGGCCATCAACATTCTATCTGCTGAATCAGCATATCCTTTGGTGACCAAGTGATTAGGTTGAATCGGGGTATTTGCTATCGCATTCCCGATGACTTCAAGAGCAGCTGAGGGAGTTACCGTCCCAACGCCGACACTCACCGTGGTTGTGACTCTTCCTGCACCATCCCGCCAATGGGTTGTACCAGGGGCTCCTTGAATGCCTTGTGGTCCCTGAGGGCCGATGGGACCTCTATCACCTTGTGGACCGATTGCCCCAGTTAACCCCGTCGCACCTGTTTCCCCCTGTATACCTTGTACACCAGGGAGTCCCTGAGGACCTTGTATGCCAGGCTCTCCTTGTTCACCTTTAAATTCATTCCAAACAGTGCCGTCACAAACAAAGAGCAGTTTGTCGACGCTGCTGTAGTACATTGAGCCTTCATGGGCAGCATCACACAGCACTGGAGAGATAGCTTGTGGCACTAATCGTAAAGCGCCGTCAACTTCGGTATTCCCTGTAAGCGTGTGGCTGAAGGCACTGGGCACACTTGCGCTGTTCGTTGGGTCTGTGTTGTTTAAGAATTCGTTTAAGTTCGTAGCAAGGTCGCCGTCTATGTCAGTGTGGGCATCACTCGGATCCGCTGGGCTAAGGCCGTGTAACACTTCCCAAGCGTCGTCCATACCATCTCCGTCGGTATCGGTACGTTTGGGTAAGATGGTAACTGAAACCTCGTCAAAATCTATGGTGCTGATTTGAGTGTCTGAGTTTACTAGTTCTAAAATGATAGGGTGTGCCGAGTCAGCTAAAGCTTGGTGTGTCGTGTTGGGAGTAAAAGAGACAGAAACTGGCGTAAATTGGCCTTGTTGAAGCTGCACGCTTGGTGTCAGGTCAATGAATTCGCCATTCACACTTAAGCCAATTTTAAAATTGTAAGCATCGCTGTCATTTCGCCAGCCAACTTTTGCTGAAATTAAATAGGTGCTTTGTAAATCAAGCGTCGTGTGTAAGTTTTGACTCAGTTTAGCGCTTGCACTGACAGCGCCAACATTGTTAATTGATTCGTGCGAAGTATATTGAGAGAGCGTAGGGTTGAAGATGCCTGCCCCGTCAGAAGGTGATGCAAGCCAAAAGTTAGATTCAGTGCTGATTTGCGCTTCTTGTATGCTGAGTGCATTGAACTGACCGTCATTAACTAGCTCTTGACTATACGCGGATGCACTCGAGAGGCATAAAGCCAAGGTAATATAGTGAGATAATTTAGATTTATTCATTGATTTCCCTTATGTAAGTATATTGGGTAGTGCTATTTATGAAGTGGTGTGGGGGAGGTTTAAAGCAGATGACAAAAGTGCCATTAATCTATTTAATGCGCACCTCCTTCCTAGATTCACAGCGCGTTAATATGGCGGACTTTTCTTGATCACTTTTGCTACCCCAGCCAACAATTTCGTCAATATGACGCAGGCACCCAACACATATGTCATTGTTGTCAAGACAACAATTTCTGACGCAAGGGGATGGGACTTCAGGCTGCTTTTCTTCTGGCTTTCGAACCATATTCACTACTTACATGCTTATTCATCTAATGATAATTATGACGGCTTTATCTTTGAGTTTAAAGTCACCATTTTGGCTGAAATACAAATAATGAATTTGTACATATTATCATCAGCTTCATGCGTTCACATTTTCTTACCAAATTTACAAGTATTGTGGCTTATCTCATATCGAAGGCAGTTGGTCGACTATAGAAGGGGCATGGGGGAACTCTTTTTTACCAAAGAGGTCTTTTTGGCATACGGACTGCAAAATACTTAACGAATAACTTAAATAGCAGGGAGAAAGCCGTAAACTATGACATGCAAAACCCTTTCAAAATACCCAGAGGTTGCGGCAGCAGCAATGTGCCAAAAACAGCGTCAAAGAATGGCACGCAAACGATGGATTCTAACGGGATCGACAAGTACCGTGCTTGGTCAGCTTACCATGCCGATGTTATTTGCGATCTTAGCTTTGTTTGGTGCTGATTTAATCGAATTATATTTTGCTTCGCGGTTGGGGGTTGAAGAGCTCACTGCGATGAGTTTTACCCTTCCCATTCAAGCGACGCTTTTTGCCTTTGCCATTGGCTTGGGTATTGTGGTTGCAACACGTTTGACACAAGCACGCAAGGTTGAAGAACTGGCGGCGGTGAGTTTGATCTTTACGGCTATTGTTGGGTCTGTGTTGGCTGGGGTCACCTGGTTCAACTTATTACCGATATTAAACTTACTTGGGTTTGACGAGGCGTCTACACCGCAATTACAAGTGTGGCCTACTTTAAAAGCTTATATGCAATATAGATTGAGTGCAGTGGTTTTTTTCTTTGTCGTTATGGTTATTTTTGGGGTGTTGCGTGCATTTGGCAATATGCGTGCGGCAGCATGCTTATTGATGACATTTTCTCTGTCGCAAGTTGTTTTAAGCACGACATTTTTTTCGCCATTTGCACACAGTTTACCGTTAAGTGGATTGGAGAAACTCGGTCTAGCGCACCTGTTGGCGGCATTCATCAGCTGTTTGTTTTCGCTGTACTTACTCGTAGTTAAAGAGAATATTTCACTCAAAGTAAATTTGATTTCTCAACAAAGTCGCCAAGCATTTAGGTGTTTATTGCGTCTGTTGGTGCCGGTGGTTGCGATTCAATTACTCACCCCAATTGCACAATCGCTCTTGATGGGGATAGTCGCGACACAAGGCAGTGATGCGGTTGCAGCGTATGGCGTCGTCATGCGAGTGGAGCCTATCGCTTTATTATTGCCGATGGTACTTACCACGTCATTACCCATTTTCGTCGGTCAAAACTGGGAGGCTAAAAAACTACTGAGGGTTAGGCGGAGTATAAAACTTGCGGTGCTCGCGTGTGTTGTTTGGCAATCAGTGATTGCGATGTTGCTGTTTTTCGGTGCAGATCTCTTCAGTGGTGGGTTTTGTAAACAACCTAACGTCAAAGATGCGATCCACCTTGCAGTCACAGTGCTGCCGATATCTTATATCGCTTTGGCTGGTGTGATGTTGTATGTGAGCTGCTGTAATGCAATTGGGCGAAGTGGTATAGCATTGAGTTTTAGTATTATTAGACTTTTTATTTTTTCTGTACCAAGTGCATTTGTTGGGGCACATTTTGCCGGGTTTAGCGGGATTGTATGGGGCTTATCTTTATCTAACTTTGCTCTAGGTGGGTGTTTATTGATATATACAATTATTAGCACACATCCGAGCTCGGGCAATAAAAAAGCACTACTAAGCTAGGGAATTTCAGAGCATAAATTTGTATTTATTGTTGAGTTATTCGTCATGAATTTTGACTATAACAAAAGGAATAAATATGAAAAACACAGTATTCGCGCTTGCGTGCGTGGCTTCATCGCTTGTTTTAACTGGCTGTCATTCAGATCCCAATGTGCTGTTAGGATACAGCGCTAACCAAATTTGCTCTAGGCACTTTGTCTCAGGCGAATCTGTTGAGTTTATTCGGCAACGGGTTATTCCAGAAGCGTTAGGGGCACTGCCTAGTACCCCTGCAATTGAGGTTAACGGCACCACAAAACGTGTATCAATTACGGCACAAGTCGATGGGCAAGATCTCACGCGTACTTCTGTTTATAGGGCTGGGCTTGGCTGTACTTTGTTGCATGCACTGACACCTGCCGAATTAGTTGCGCAAGCTGATACATTGTCGTTACCAGCAGAAATGCCCAGTACGCCAATAAACAAAGCTATACGAGATGATGTGTCGCTGGATAAATTCTTTGCCAATAATCACTTGGACTACCCATGGAGTGATAACACGTTTGCCGTTGCGGTATTGCACAGAGGAAAGCTGGTTGCAGAGCAGTATGATGCGCACCATTCTGGTGATACGAGAATGCTGAGCTGGTCGATGGCTAAAACGTTGACTGGATTGCTGGTGGGTGTGTTAGCGCAGCAAGGTAAGCTAACATTAGACCAGGAAGTGACATATGGCGCACATACTATGTCGATACGAAACCTGCTCAATATGAGCTCAGGCGTGAAATGGGCTGAGACCCCAGATATTCATGGGCATGAAGATTTGGCGCCAATGTGGTACCACACGGGTAATTCAGTTGAATATGTCTCAAAACGCCCAAGTGACTATTCACCAGGCAGCAAATTTGAGTATGCAACGGGCACAACTCAACTTCTCAGCGATGTCGTGAAAGTCGCCTCTGGGGGAGATATTCAGTCATTAAATAACCTGTATCAAACGCAGTTTTTTGCGCCACTTGGGATCAACAATGCTATTGCTGAGTTTGACGAAGCGGGTAATTTGCGTGGTGGTGCGCGCATGTTTCTAACGATTCATGACTGGCTAAAAATAGGGCAACTCTTTATTCAAAAAGGTCACTGGGACGGTCGTCAAATAGTATCTCAAACTTGGATCACAGAGGTCATGATGGGTAAAGGTGTCGTGGATCACTACGGTGGGCAGCTGTGGCTGAATGATTTAGGGTTTTGGCTACCAAGGCTGCCAAAGGATACCGTGTCACTGAGAGGGCATCGCGGGCAGTATGTCGTTATCATCCCTTCAAAACAGCTGGTTGTTGTCAGGTTTGGTGCGTATGGCTCTGTGGTAAATCAGAGTTTAGGCCTTGCCAACAAGCGTTTGTTTAAGGCTGTAATTGATGTCATTGATCAAGTCGAAAAGTAATTTTTTGATTTGTATGGGCTGTATAGCGTGTGCTGTACAGCCCGAAGAAACTGTATTTATTATTTTAAGTCAAGACTTAACGCGCAGTGATCACTGAGCATTTTCTTTGGTTCCATATTATCAAAGTAATGGAACTGAGCACTGTTTTGCACATAATTAGATTTTAATGTGTTAGATACTAACATGTGGTCAATGGGCGCTGGGTAATATGGGTGGCAGCCGGTTAGCATCAGATTCGCGTTGAAAAACGATGCTTTAGTCACATCATTTGGCGCATTGTTTGCTAGCCCATCTGGGTAGTAAAGGTCACGGCTGAAGCGATTATATGGGGCAGAAAGTCGGTGGTTAAAATCGCCTAACACAATAAAGGGCGCGTCAGCTTTGCTTTTATCTTCCACCCATTTATCTAAAAGTGGGATCTGTTTCGCGAGTAGCTTACATGCGTCTTTGTCAGAGCGACGGTAGTCGTCCACAAAACAGCCGCTTTTCAAGTGTACATTAAGTAGACTCAGCGTTTCACCACGATAGTTTAGTTGTATCTCCAGCGCGTTTCTGAGTCCCATTTTTAAGTCTGAAAATTGTCTGTGTTGAACGACTTGCTCAATATCCAAGGTTTTTCTCACGGCAAAAGCAACCTTTTGCTGCGTTGACGTTAAGCCGTTACCGCGACAAGTGTAGCTTGGGCTATCTTTTCGATTTGAAATGATGAACTGCCACTGTGTTTTATCCAAAACGGTTTCAAGGGCGTTGATAGATCCCACTTCTTGAAAGGCAATGACATCTGCATCAAGTGACTTGGCATAGGCTTGCAATTCGACCAGCTCTGTATGGCTTCTTGGTTTACAGCCTTCAGTATTCTTCGCAGCTAAATGTTCGATATTCCAAGTTACTACGCGTAGGTTGTTGTCTTCTAATGGCTTTTTGTCAATTGGGTTGGTGGCGTTACAGGCTGCTGTCAGCAGAGCACAAAGTGCAATTGCACTTGTTTTGAGAGGGTGATTCATAAGGTTTACAACACTTGAATTTTTCTAATAGCGTTATAGTGTATCAAAAATGTTTCAAATAGATTATATAAAAATTTTAATTCATCGCGAATAATTGGGCGTTGGGCTCACGTTGCTAGGTGTCTGTTAGTTGCAGCCTTACTACTGCAATGCTCTGCTGTAGTAAGGCATCAATGAGAGATTATTCAGACGGTTCGTGCCAGTGTTTGCATTTGCTTGTTTTACCAATCCCGGGGTTGAATGAGTTTGTTGGGTCGAGTTCCTTGTAAAATGATTTTAGTGCATCTTTGGCAAGGTACTCATGACCTACATTGTGCTCGGCTGGATACTCTGCACCACGTTTATCAAATGTCTCGAGAATTTTATTTTTTACGGCCTTAGCATCAACACCAGGCTTCATGATGTAATTTTGATGCATGACGTGACAAAATAAATGGCCGTAGTAAAGTTTGACGGCAATTTGTTCGTCAATCTCAGGTGGTAATTGCTCAAACCACTCTTTTTCATTGCGCGGAAATGCCACGTCGATTGTCATGATCGCACCCATTTCTTTACTGTTCATAGTCTGCATACGGCCAATGGCACCCCCTGCTACAAAACGATGTAAAATCGCTTTTTCGCCTTCATCTTCAGTACACTCGAAATAGCTGCCATCATTGGTTTTGAAAAACTCATCAAAGTAAGCTTTTGCCTCAGCCACACCTGCATTGCTCATTTCTACAATCCAGTGGTGCTCATAGCGGTCACGATATGCTTCCATACGCTTTGGTAGGTGATTTGGCCATAAACAGCTTAAATACTGCATGATTCGGTCGGAAAACTTATTAGGTAAAAACTTAAAGTTTTCCGCAATCCGATCAACGGTACGTTTCATGGCGAACATTTTTGGGATGTACTTTGAGCCAAGTTTATCAATGACCAAGAAGGTATCTTTACCGTACTTTTTAGAAGCGTCATAGCAGTCTCTGTGCAAGTATTCACCAGACACTGGTAGGTTATCGAATTTAGACAAAATATCGCGTCTAATTTGTGCTAAAACAGCGGGGTCATTGGTGCCGACATAAAATACTTGGTGTTTTTCAGGAACTGGATAAGTGTCTAAGCGCACGGCAAAAACAGCTAATTTACCTGCGCAGCCAGAAGATTCGTATAATCGGCGCCCGTCATTGTTGAAACGAGACGGCGTGTCGGCGTCAACATCTCGAACCCGTTCATGATATTCATCATCAGAGGCTCTAAGTGCTGGAAAATGCACATCTGCATCTGTGTAGTTTTGGTTCTGTAGATTAGTCAGGATGTCTTCAGGTGTTTGTCCCAAGTTAATACCTAGGTTATTGACTAATGATAATTTACCGTGTTCATCAATTTGCGCAAACAGTGACAATTCGGTATAGGCAGGTCCACGTTGAACGAGAGCGCCGCCAGAATTGTTACAAATACCGCCAACGATTGACGCGCCAATACATGAAGAGCCTATCACGGAATGAGGCTCTCGGCCATGTGGGGCGAGTGTATCCTCTAAGCCAAACAAAGTACTACCAGCTAGTCCAACAATTTGCTTTGCGCTGTCAATGAGCTGAATATCGTTTATGCGCATGGTGCTAATAATGACGATAGGGCGGTCATAGTTTTTACCATCGGGTGTTGAACCACCAGTTAACCCGGTATTAGCGGCTTGCATAATTACAATGACATCAGCTGCAACACAGGCTTCAAGTGCTTGCCAAATTTCTAACAAAGTCGCAGGTCTAATTACTGCCAACGCTTCGCCTGAGCCAAATCGAAATCCTTTTGTGTAAGGTTGCTTTTTGGTGTCGTCAGTTAGCACAAAGCTATTGCCAACGATAGTTTTTAACTCTTGGATGAGGGTATTATTTGAAGCGTTACTAGTCATGCTACTCTCTAAATGAATGTTAGTATGGGCATTGCTGATGGGGGTTTGGGTACTAGTATACCGTAAGCAGACTACGGAGTGAATCGAATGATTTACATCATAATTAGTATTTTATTCGGAACAGAACAAGTTAAATGAATAGTTTTGAAGGCAAATTTATCAATTTGCTCTAAGCTTGTTGCAACGACAAGGAACGGCTACCCCGATGAAAAGAATATCTTCTAAAATCCTATTTCACTTACTAATTTTGCTTGGTGTCGTACCAATCGCAGCATGTGAAGGGAGTAAAAAAGATCAGAATATTATTCAGCAACCTACACCGATGCAGCGTGAAAACGACACTGAATATACCAATTTGATGCTGAGTGAACCAAACTATGTCATTGGCGCATGTGTTAAGACGGGTTACCCAACCTTGAGAGATTCTCAAGTATTTTCTGAGCAAGAGTCTAATGCCTGTTTAAGAAACCAAAGTCACCGTTATGATGCTGATGCCTTGGCTTCTGACACTCAACTTCACTGGCGCGTTAAAGTTAACACGCGTGAATTCCAATGCACATGCGCAGGTTATGTTAAAAATTTATCGCCCGCGAAGTAATTGCAGCGTGCGTATATTTGCTGAACGGTTCATTTTATTCGCTGTGCCATGATTGTGCGCAGCTCTCGCCAGTCGTGCGTGAAACACTATACTTTTTGTCCCGAGTTAACTATTCAACACGGGCCTAAAAGAGCTCATCAAGTTTAAAGGTACATTGACCAAGCGGTTGCGAGGCACTGATTTCAATCATTTTTTTGGCGACTTGTTCACCTGTAATTGGTCTAAATTTACGTAAGCCTGGTAGTTTGCATAGTATGGGTAAAATATAGCTCCCCAGAGTTTCCGCGATACGGACATGATCACGTTGTCCAAGAAGCAGTGAAGGTTGAACAATGCTTATTTTTTCAAAAGTAAGTTGGCTTATTTGGTCCTCTAGTTGACCCTTTATTTTTAAATAGGGGCTGCGACTATGTTTGTTGGCGCCACTTGAAGACACCAATAAATAGTGAGCAACTTTGTTACGTGCAGCTAATTTTGCGACTTGTAATTGGTAGTCAAAATCAACGATGCGTTGTTTTGAAATGGAGCCAGCTTGTTTTTTGGTGGTACCCAAGCAAGAAAACAGCAAATCTCCTTGAAACACGTCCGCGCAGTCGTCCAATTGTTCGAAATTAATCACTGCGTTGTGTACTTTGGATGCGCCAAAATCGACCGGTCTGCGAGTAACTGCGACAATCTGGTCAATGTTTGCATTAAGTATGAGCTGCTCAACCAAGTGCTTCCCAATTAGGCCTGTCGCACCCAACACGATTGCAGTCTTCATATTTTATACCCTTCAATTCAAAGCAAAAGCAACGTGGCTTGCGGATAATGTAATCCGAGGATGATACCTACTGAGGGGGACTAAATAAAGTTACTTCAATTTGGCGCCTGTTTTGAATTAAAAAAGAATGTGTTCGTCACAGTCGCGACATCATGTTTGCAAGGGGGCTGTATACGACTAATGCCATGGTTTGTAACAGGTTTGCAATGTCGTCCAATACGTTGTTTTCCGCCTCAATTTTTCAGGGCGTACCGAGGGGGGGTTAATGACGTGCCAAATCACAAGGGAATGCGCGCCGCATTTTGGCTGCGGTGCGCATAGCCCTTGCTAATCTACAAAGAGTTGGTTTTCTAAAGTTCGGCCATTGACAATTTGTTTATATGTCCACTGGTTTTCATGTATCAATGAGAGTAAGGACAAATCTAAAGGTTCTGGCTGTTTTGTGTATTCAATAACAAGCTCGTCGGATTGGGTTTGTTTTACCGCTAGCACCCCGGTGAGCTGGGCTATTTTTTGATGCATGTCATCACTGAGATTAAGCATCTGTAATGTGATAAAGCTACCCGGTTGTGTTTGGTGTAAATCACTCTGGTGACTGCTCAGTTTTCCCTGTTCTAAATAGAGTACGGTATCACATAGTCGTTCTAACTCGCTTAAATCATGAGAGCTTAAAATAAAGGTGATTTGGCCTTTAAGCGAAGCAATCAGGTTACGAATTGCCTTGGCATTTTTGGGGTCTAATCCGGCTGTGGCTTCATCTAGTAATACGACCTCTGGGCTACCTAAGAGAGCTTGTGCAATACAAACTCGTTTGCGCATACCATGTGAGAGCTCTGATGTTTTGGACTGGGCAACTTGAGATAAATCTACAAGCTCTAAAACTCGCTGAGTATCTGCCAGCGCTGCTTTTTTATCCATTCCCTGAAGCTGTGCAAAAAAGCTTAGCTGTTTTTCCACGGAGAATTTAGGGTCGAGCTGTGCATCTTGTGGTAGTGCACTGAGTTTACTAAACAGTGGTGCACTTCTTGGGTTATGGCCAAGAATATTGACCGTGCCATGGTCGGGTTTTAGATATCCGCAGATGATACTAAATAAGGTTGTTTTTCCAGCGCCATTTGGCCCAACGAGCGCCACTGTGCTGCCTTGTTCTATCCTAAAATTGACGTCTGATAGGGCATGTTTTGAGCCAAAACTTTTTGCCAATGCGTTTACTTCAATGACAGTATTCATAGGTCACGCTCCCGCAATATAAACTGGCCAGCACCTAACAATGCGACAGTTTGAAATATTGGCACCAACAACGAAAAATGTGCGTCGCTTTGCCAGCCCGTAATATCTCCAATATGGTGACCTGGAATGGCGAAATTTAAGAACGAAAACATCGGGTATACATCGCCTACATAGGTAATCACCGACGCGATAATGGTAAAGAACAAAATCGCAAAAACGATGCTCATACGGGCTGAATTCGTCAACAAGTTAAGTAAGCTCATTAACGCAATAAAGGGTAAGCAGGTAATCAATAACTTAGCCCAAATAGCTAAAGTCTTTGTCAGCCCTGAGCTGACTAAGCCGCTGTCTCGTATGCCCATCATAATGAGGGTAGCAATACAAACCAAGCCAATTAATACTGCTAAAATAAAGACTTGACCCATGAATCGTCCAAGCAATAACTCAAACCGAGTGCTTCTTAGGGTGAGAAACCGGACTGTACCGCGATTTCGGTCTTCAACAGTTTGGTCTGCCGTGACAAAGACAGAAAACATTGGGAAGGTAAACAAGGCGATGACCCAGAAAATAGCGAGCTCGGCTTCTGGCCATGAAACCAAGCTGTATAGGCCAACAGTGCCGGCAAGTTGACTTACAAAGCCTTCAAATTCGGGACTGTTAATAAATGGCACGGCGTTGTAAATAGGGTAACGCAGCACCATAAACCACACCAAAGAAAATGCGGTTACGGCTAGCCAGCCACGTTTGGTGGCAAACAAGCGTGTAAGTTCAAACTGGCTGTATAGCCAAGTACGATTTAAATTCATGGTTTCTCCTCTTGATATCAATACATTAGCGGTATTTTTGCAGAGCAGGAAGAAAAAAAGTGTTGCAAGATATGGCGAGATGCAATGTGTGCAGCTTAGCGCTGCACACATTTAGACGCGTGTGATTACCAACCACACTGACGATTTTTGTTTTGCTCGTCTAAGTAGGCTTGCAGTGGTGCAAAGTAGTCTAGGATGGCTGTCGCATCCATTTGTTGACTACCCGTGACCGTTTCAAGTGCTTCTTGCCATGGACGACTACTTCCCATTTCAAGCATTGTGTTTAAACGCTCGCCGGCTTCTTTTGAGTTGTAAACTGAACAACGGTGGATCGCTTCTTTACTACCTGCGATTTCACACAGTGATTTGTGGAACTCAAACTGTAGAATATGGGCTAGGAAATAACGAGTGTAAGGTACATTGCCCGGCACATGGTACTTTGCACCCGGATCAAAGTCATTTTCTGTACGTGCAACCGGTGCAGTGACACCTTGGTATTTTTCACGTAGCTCCCACCAGGCTTGGTTATATTGCTCAGGGCTTATTTCGCCAGAGTATACTTTCCAACGCCATTGGTCGACTAACAAGCCAAATGGAATGAAAGCCACTTTATCCATCGCCATTTTCATTAACAGGCCGATATCTTTGGATTCATCTGGTACCTGATCCAGTAAACCTATCTCCTTTAGGTATCCCGGTGTAACGGATAGCGCAATCGTGTCACCAATTGCTTCGTGGAAGCCATCGTTTGCACTTTCTTGATAATACAGTGGTAACTTGTTGTATGCGCGTTGGTAGAAATTGTGACCAAGTTCGTGGTGAATGACTGAAAATTCTTCGCCTGTTTGCTGGATACACATTTTGATGCGCAAGTCATCTTTAAAGTTTAGGTTCCATGCTGAAGCATGGCATTGTACATCGCGATCCTTTGGTTTAAGGAAAAGTGAGCGAGTCCAGAATGTTTCTGGCAGAGGTTCAAAGCCCATAGAGGTAAAGAACTTTTCAGCGCCTTTAGTCATCTTTATAGCATCGTAGTTATGCTGTTCAAGTAACTCTGTGAGGTCGTAACCTGGATCTGCATTTTCTGGCGCCACTAAGTCGTAGATATTGCCCCAAGATTGCGCCCACATGTTACCTAGCAGGTGTGCTGGAATAGGTTGGTCTTGAGGTACTTTATCTTCGCCATATTTTTCACCCAATTTGGCACGAACATGACAGTGCAGTGAGTTATATAGCGGTTTTACCTGTCCCCAGATGCGATCAAGCTCTTTTGCAAAGTCATCTGCTGGCATATCGTATTTACTGCGCCACATTGCGCCTGTATCTGCGTAGCCAAGTTCATTTGCGCCTTCATTCGCCAAAGACACTAAGTCTTTATATAGTGGGCGCATAGGCTTAGATACGTCTCGCCAACCTTGCCAGATATCAAGTAGTTCTTCGTAATCACGGCTCGTTGCCATTTTAGCCGTCATATCTCCTAGGCTCATGCATGTGCCGTCTTTACAATACTTGCCTTTACCATACAGGCCGTCTAAATCAGCTGAAAGTTTTGCAAGCTCAGCCGTTTTTGCCGGATCTTTAGGGGCGGGAAGTGTTAAGTTGAGCTTCAGCTTGTCTAGCTTGCGACGATTGTCATAGCTTAATTCTAGGTCATCAAATTTTGCTGCTTCATTGGCAAGTGCAACC
>NZ_JAKGBI010000024.1 GCF_021530565.1 Pseudoalteromonas sp. SMS1 | reverse complement strand
AGGGTGAAGGCGGGGATAAGAAAGTGAATAGTTTCACTTTCTACCGACTGAACGCGAGGCCTCTGGCCGTCGGCCGGACCATTGCCAAGCGCCAAATAAAAGAAACCCGTTGCAGTAATGCGACGGGTTTTTTGCGTTTAAGGTGCTAACACGAGCTTGAGTGCTAGGTGCAGTGAAGCGTTTTCACTGTTGTCATTCTTTATACCTTTTAAATACACTCCCTTAGCTGCGGTTAAATCAGTGCATTTCACCTTGCGCGAAAAGAATGTGGACGCTTCGTGCTTCGCACTATACTTGCGCAAAAAGAGCGCACTCACTTAGTTTACTGTGTGCCTTCCGGAATCATTCGAGATTGCGAATAAAGCAATATCTGCTTAACTGTAAGTGGACGAGTCTATTAGGAATCATAATCATGGCACGTATTGAAAGAAAAAAAATCGGAGAATTTTGTTGGTCAGAGTTATGTAGCTCTGATTGGGGGGCGGGTAAATCGTTCTATACTCAGTTGTTTAGTTGGCAGAGTGTCGATCAACCCATTGGCGAAGACTGCTTCTACACTATGCTACAAAAAGAAGAAGATGATATTGCAGCCATGTATCAAATGATGCCGGAACAAAAGGAAGCGCAAGTACCCAGCCATTGGTTGGGTTATATAGCTGTAGATAATGTCGATGAGTTGGCTGAGCGCGCGAAGGATTTAGGGGCTGAAGTCATTGCTGGACCACATGATGTACCGGAAGCGGGCAGAATGGTGCTACTTCATGAGCCCGGGGGAGCCAATTTTGCGCTGTGGCAAGCTGGCGGCCATGTCGGCACAAAACGGGAGTTTGAAGCTGGAACGCCTTATTGGTATGAGTTGGCGAGCCAAGACAGCGCAAAGAGTGAAGCGTTTTATTGTAAGTTGTTAGGCTGGCAAGCAACACACCAAGCGATGGAGAATATGGACTATGTGATATTTAGCGCCAATGGCAAACCTATTGCGGGTATGCTGCAAATGACTGCAGAGTGGCAAGGGATGCCGCCTCATTGGATGTTATATTTCGCAGTAAGAGACTGTGATGAGAGTGCAGAAAAAGCGGCCACACTTGGTGGACAAGTATGTGTTCCGCCAACGGATATTCCTGATGTGGGGCGCTTTGCGGTAATTACCGATCCACAAGGTGCGGTATTTTCTGTTATGGCGCCATCTATGGATACCATTGAGCCGTAGTGTTAGGGGGAACGACAAGTTTGATTATCTCGCCATTGCAGTTGGCAAATTCATGACTGAGTCTATCAATAAACGCGTTTAGCTCGCCATTGGCGAGCTTGTCTTTGATACTGAGATCAATTTTAGAAAGTAAAGGGCGGTGTTTTTCATGGATATAATGCCGTACCTCTACCCCTTGTCCAGGCAAGATATACATATAGATTTTTCGCAGACCAGAGTCACACAATGAGCCAATACTAAAATGATCAGTGGCCAAAAGCTGACGGCTATGACTTTTGGCCAATGCTTGAAATGCTGAAATTGTATTTTGAACAGCATGGCAATTGAGTGCTAGACGCTCGCAAAACTGAACAGAGAGCAAACTGCCTTCAATAATAATCATGCCCTCTTTATGATTTATTTGGCAAAACCGAGGGTCCAAGCAAAAAACTGCTAGACGTACGGTTGCCAGTGGAGTTGGAATGGGAATCAGTGAGTCGAATTGATGCATTGCGCTTTCAACTCGACCAGCTTCTGCATCAAATTGACCTAAGTTGACCCAACGAAGCCCTCTTTGAGAAGGTAAGTAATGAAATCGGGGGGCAATATTGAGAGGCGCATATATTGCAGTGAATATTTGCTCTACCTGCTTCTTTCCTAAGTGAAATGACATGCTTTCACTGACATTGATATTGTATTCCTTGGCAACTGACTGAAGTGCAAACAGGATAGTCGCCACGGCGATCAAGAGCTTCACATTATTAGGCCCATAGTGAGGGGAGTGATATAAGCCTAGCAGAACACCCACACTATGGCACTTTGCCCCTATACTTTCCTTGAATCTGCCATTTTATGCCCCCACTCTATATGCAGGTTTATCACAATAATGGGAAAGAGAATGGACAAGCATATTGTCATTACAGGCGCTAATCGAGGCATTGGTTTAGAGTTTTGCCGCCAATATTCACAACAAGGCTATCACGTTACCGCGGTAGTCAGGCAGCGTTCAAAAGAGTTAGAAGCGCTTCCTGTTGATATTATTTCCGACATTGATGTGAGCCGAGAAGCAGACGTGATGGCGCTTGCTCAGCAGCTGCAAGGTCGACAGATTGATATCTTAATCAATAATGCGGGTATTTTCAGCAATGAAAGCCTACATGATATGGACTTTACGCGTATTGAGGCTCAACTTGCCGTGAATGCTGTCGCACCAGTTCGAGTGACATATGCCTTGCAATCCTTATTAACTTCGGGTGCCAAGGTTGCGATGGTAACCAGCCGAATGGGGTCAATTGCTGACAATAGTTCAGGCGCGTATATCGGCTATCGAATGTCAAAGGCAGCTCTGAATGCGGCTGGTGTCAGTCTCGCTCATGAGTTAAAGCCAAAAGGCGTTGCTGTCGCATTGCTACACCCGGGGTTTGTGCAAACCCAGATGGTCAATTTTGCGGGAGATATTGGGCCAGATGAAGCTGCAAGCCGTTTAATCCAAAGAATAGAGGCACTGAATCTAAGCAATTCAGGCCGCTTTTGGCATTCTAATGGTGATGAGCTGCCTTGGTAGAGTTTAACGGTTTTGAAGGACGACGATGTAGTCCTTCACATGAAATATATTGTTCGGTTTTGGTTCATGGAACTATGCTACACTTGCACAAAATGATTCTAGAGTATGAGCATGGAACTACAAGAAAATACCCCGCTAACCCTGCCTTTATTTTTGTTAGACGATGAATTAGAAAGTCGTGATATTGACCGTCCCGACATGCAAATATCAGTGAACTTGACTGCTGAGCTACTTGCCAATCTATGCCAAAACCCTGCACCAGAACAAAGCATCAGTATTCCATTAGAGCGTTATGAATTACAAGACATTGAAGCCAGTTATACCGTTTTATTGGCATCTGGTCATCAAGCGCAACTACTATTAAATCATGGCCCTGTGCTCAGTGCGGTGCTAAGTCCAGCTAATGCTGAAGCCTTATTTGTATCGCCGCCCGTGGATATGATGCCAACATTTGATTTGGGACTAGACGATGACGATGAGGAGGAAGAAGGTAACAATAGCGAGCAGTCTGTAAATTAACCACGGAGCCTAGTGATGCCACAGAAGCGCTTTATCTGGCTGGTGAGCATATTCATTCTATTGAGTGGATGTGCTGTATTAGGCGTCAGCCACTATGATGATTTATTTGGTCCTGAGCAGCCGCGGGAACGTGTTGTGGCGTACACGCAAGGTGGCGCGACATATTTACAACAAATAAAACCAGTTTTGGACAACCGATGTGTCGTGTGCCATGGCTGCTATGATGCGCCTTGTCAGTTGAAACTTAGTTCACCGCAGGGTATCGATAGAGGGGTGAGCAAAACCTTAGTATATGATGGCACACGCCTTCTTGCAGAATCACCAACTCGCCTGCTATTTGATGCGACAACAACAGCACAGTGGCGTGACAAAGGTTTTACGCCGGTATTGAATGAGCGGGTACAAACAGCGTATGCAAATTTACAAGGTGGGCTCCTGTATCAAAGCCTACTATTAAAACAGCGTAATAGCTTTCCAGAACAAGCGATACTTGGCAAAGCGTATGACTTTTCTTTGGATAGAGCGCAAAGTTGCCCGTCAATGGATGAGTACGATGATTATGCTGACAACAACCCACATGCCGGCATGCCATATGGCCTGCCTGCACTTTCTCACCATGAATTTGCACAATTGCAAAATTGGTTGGAACAAGGTGCGCAAATGGGTGAAATTGCAGCTCCCTCAAAAGAGATACAAAAACAGGTCGATAAGTGGGAACAATTTTTAAACCAATCAGGCAATAAACCACAATTGGCTGCGCGATACATTTACGAGCATTGGTACTTGGCAAATATATATTTTGCCGAGTATAGTCAAGATACGTTCTTCAAGTTAGTTCGCTCCAAAACACCGCCAGGACAGCCAATTGAATTGATTTCGACGGTACGCCCTTTTGACGATCCACGGGTATCGCGGGTTTATTATCGATTGATGCATGAGCGCAGTACGATATTGTCAAAAACTCACTTGCCATTGGCGTTAGATGACGAAAAAATGAGTCGTTTATACAGTCAATTTTTAGGCGGTGATTATGACGTCAGTGCTTTACCCGGGTATGCCCCTAAATTGGCTGCAAACCCCTTTAAAACGTTCGCGGCGATCCCAGTTAAATCACGCTATCAATTTATGCTGGATGAAGCTGAATTGATTGTGAAGGGCTTTATCAAGGGACCAGTATGTCGAGGCCAAATCGCACTGAACGTGATTAATGACCACTTTTGGGTTGCATTTGTAGACCCTGAAAAAAATGCGAACCCCGCGGTCGAGGCACTGCTACTTGAGCACGATGATGATTTGTTACTACCGGCTGCGGAACAGAGTAACGTACTGCCGTTGTCGAGCTGGGCAAAATACGCCAAGCGTCAGAGTGATTATTTAAAAGCAAAAACCGCGCTATCTAATCAACTGTTCAACCAAGGTGGTAAATTAGATTTAGGCTTACTTTGGCAAGGGGATGGCCACAACGCGAACGCGGCGCTAACCATATTTCGCCATTTTAACAGTGCGACGGTAGTAAAAGGGTTTGTCGGCCAACAACCAAAGACGATGTGGGTATTGGATTATGCGTTATTTGAAAGAATCCACTATTTACTGGTTGCAGGGTTCGACGTGTACGGCAATATTGGCCATCAATTGATCACACGCCTTTATATGGACTTTTTGCGCTTAGAGGGTGAGCAAAACTACTTAAACCTGTTGCCAAAAAGTCATCGACAAGAGATTAAGAAGTACTGGTATAGACGGTCGCACTTGAGCCTGAGTGAATTTATTAATCGCAAAAGCTTGCTTGGGGCAGAGAGTCATATTGAATATCAAACGGATGATCCTCAATCAGAGCTCTACCACAGAATGGGTGAAAGGCTCAGTAGCGTCTTACATCGAGAATACGATTATCATCAGGTACCTGACACGTTAAAGGTATTGAACCATTTGCCAATCGCAGCGGTTAAGATGTTACCTCAAGTATCATTCATACTCGTGCGCAATGACCAAGGCGGACATCAGGCATATACCTTACTGCGCCACAATGCGCATTTTAATATTTCTAGTTTACTAAATGAGTCTGGCCAACGTGCTTATGAAGAGGATTATGTGACGATGATCCCGGGGTTTGTAGGTGATTATCCTGAAGCAATTTGGTATTTACCTAATCAAGCGCACGTGAAGGCGTTCACAGCCGGGTTTGAACACGTTATGGATGAAGCCAGCTACCAGGGACTCAAAGCACAATTTGGCATCAGAAGAACACACCCTCAATTTTGGCAATATAGCGACTTATTGCACGACACTGCTAGGCGTTATCGAGGGGTTGAATTTGGATTGTTCGATTACAACCGTTTGGAAAACCGTTAAAGCACTGTGTACGCGCTTTAACGGTTCAATTTTTATAGTTTGCTGGCGGCAGTGACCGCTGCCAGTAACACTTTTTCATCCAACCGTACTTTGTAGTTTGGATTCGCGTATTGGAACTGTACTAGGCCTCGCTTGTCTATAACAAACACGGCGGGTACTGGTAACGCGACACGGTCATTTCCATCAAGGTCAACGAAGTTTACCCCAAGCTTATTGCGATACGCAGTGGCGGTTTTGTTATCTAGAAAATAAGCCAGCCCTAAAGCCTGCGCATACGCCATTTTGTTGTCAGAAAGCAGTAAATAATTGGGTGACTCAATCGTGCTCTTTGCAAGTGCTTTTGGCGAGTCCGGCGAAACGGCAATAATTTGCGCCCCTAATGAGGCAATTTGAGATTCAATAGCTTGGATACCTTTTAGCTGACGTGTGCAATAAGGGCACCATCCGCCACGGTATACAACAACAATGGAGGTTTTATTTTTATATAGTGTTGATAAATCAATGGCTTTACCTTCGCTATTCTTTAACGTAAGCGCAGGCGCCTGTAGGCCAGGTAATAATGGTGATACAGATTCAGGCGAGTTGCTGATATTGGTGATTGTCGCTGCAGAAACGAGTGGGGTCATCAAAATCAGACAGATAGTCAGTAAAATTGGCATGAGATCCTCTATATTAAGCATGAGTGAATGTTATTAGACAGGCAAAGTGACGAAATGCTTTCGCTCGGGTATGATATTACGCCTATCCTTTTTTATTTATCACCTCAAAGAGAGTCAATATGTCTGCAAATATCACCAAGCTAGTAGTGATGCTGGAAATGCAAAACGCGATGAATACCAAAGTGCATGAACAATGGTTTAGCCAGGGCTTTGAATGGTATCGAGCGATATGGGTTGAGTGTGCAGAAATGCTTGATCACTACGGTTGGAAGTGGTGGAAAAAACAAACACCCGACACTGAGCAAGTGATCTTAGAGCTTGTAGATATTTTTCATTTCGGTTTGTCGTTGAGGATTGACGGCAAAACATCGTTTGAAGATCTCGCCAAGCAACTTGATACTGAATTGGCGTCGCCAGAGCAAGCTGCAGACTTCAAACAAACTTTAGAGCAACTTGCCGCTAGTGCGGTTGCTGAAAAAACATTTAACGCAGCCGCGTTTGCTGGATGTATGCAGCAAATAGGCATGTCACTTGATGATCTATACCGCGGTTATGTCGGTAAGAATACATTGAACTTCTTCCGCCAAGATCATGGCTACAAAGAAGGTAGTTACATTAAAGTGTGGGATGAAAAGGAAGACAATGAGCACTTAGTCGATATCGTTAAAAGTCTGGATACAGAGCATCCAGACTTTGCAAAGCAAGTATATGCGGGCTTAAAAGCGCGCTACCCTGCTTAAGTTATCGGTAACAGAGTTCGATAATCACTAATTGCAAGATAGTCAGTGATCTCTCTAGGAGCTTGCTGGCTATCAGGATTTTCAATTGCCAGCAGGTGGCCGATCCCATATTGTCTGGCTGCAGCCAGCACACTCAGGCTATCATCAACAAACAACGTTCTCGTCTTATCAAATTGTAAATCGGCTTGTACTTGGTGCCAAAGACTTTGGCTTTCTTTGCTCACTCCATACTGGTGCGTTGAAATGACGCTATCGAGATAGCCATCAAATTGTGTACCGCTGAGTTGTGTGCGCTCTATTTTCAAGCTCAAGCTATCAGGGTGGGCGTTGGTGAGTAAAATCAGCTCTTTTCCTGCCATTTTGAGGGCTTTTAAGAACTCTGGGACGTCTTCACGGACAGAAATTAAATCTTGGATCTCTCTTTTTAATTCCATAATGGGTAGCTGTAATTGTGCTTGCCAATAATCTAAACAGTACCATTCTATTTGCCCCATAACGGCATCGTACCGCGCGAGAATGTCAGCGCGAGCTTGTTCAAGGCTGATCCCTTGCTTCGCGGCGTGTGCTTTAGGAATGATTTCTAACCAAAAATGATTATCAAAATGAAGATCCAGTAAGGTGCCATCCATATCTAGTAGGACGGTGTCGATATTTGACCAATTTAGCATAGGCTTTTAACTGCAAAGGCTTTATGATTAGGTTACCACCATCATAGCAAATAAACGTTTATGTCACAGAAAAAGCATCCATGTCCGCCGGAAATTTTATCGTCAGAAGTTGTTGCGAAGAGTAAGCTATTCACTGTTGAAGCCCTCGATTTGCAATTCTCCAATGGAGAGCGAAGGCAATATGAGCGTATCAAAGGGGGTAAGCGAGGTGCTGTGATGATTGTGCCAATAACTGCTGAAAATGAACTACTATTAGTGAGAGAGTACTGTGCAGGCACACACAATTACCAACTTGGCTTTCCCAAAGGACTAATTGATCCGGGAGAAACTCCCGTTGAGGCAGGTAACCGCGAATTAAAAGAAGAAGTAGGCTTTGGTGCCGCTCATTTTACCGATTTGAAAACGGTCTCGTTGGCACCCAGTTATTTTAATGCCCACATGCATATTTTGGTGGCGAAAGAACTCTATCCAGAACGCCTAGAAGGAGATGAGCCTGAACCGCTCGTGGTGGTTAAATGGCCTTTAGAAAATTGGCAAGCACTGCTTGAACAAGCTGATTTTACTGAAGCGCGGAGTGTGGCTGCACTACTATTGTTACAGCAGTTTTTATTAAAGGAGGTTTAAATTGCAAACCTACTTAGAGCCTTGTATCGAGTTGGCGCAACTTGCGGGTAAGGCGATCATGGCGATTTACCAACAAGATGATATTGGTCAACAAGAAAAGTCAGATCATACGCCTGTCACAGCAGCGGATCTTGCTGCCAATGAAGTGTTATTAAATGGCTTAAAAAGCCTTGCGCCCGATATTCCCATCATGTCAGAAGAAACCCCTATCCCACCTCTTGCACAGCGTCAAAGTTGGCAACGTTATTGGTTGTTGGATCCTATGGATGGCACTGGTGAATTTATTCTAGAAAGTGGTGATTTTGCAGTGAATATTGCCTTGATCGAAAACCACCAACCCGTGCTCGGCGTGATCCACTGGCCTGCGAAGGGGATCACTTACTTTGCAACAAAGGCAAATGGGGCGTTCAAGCGTGAGCATGGTCAAGATCAACAAATTTTTGTCGCGCCGCCAGATACGCTAACGCTTGCGGTGAGTCGCAGACAAAAAATCGAAGCAGTCAGTCAATATTTAAACAGTCATTTTGACACCATTGCTTTGGGCTCTTGCTCGTTGAAAGCGTGTATTATTGCAGAGGGTAAGGCCGATTGCTTCTTACGCGTAGGGCCAACAGGTGAGTGGGATACCGGGGCATCTCAGGTCATTGTAGAGGAAGCGGGAGGGTGTATCACTGACGCTGAATTCAATCCGCTGACATATAACCAACGTGAATCAACAGAAAACCCCGATTTCATTGTCATGGGACATCCTGACTGGCAGTTTCAGAAATTGATCAGCCCACATCAGAGATAGGCCATATTTGAATGGTGCTCTGTAAATTTTGTAATTCCAAGGAGCACCGAAAACCACAAAGTAAACGCTGTAAAATGACACTTTGATATACTAATCGGCCAGTTTGTCTGTTTTATATACGTTTAACAAATTATTTTACGTCAAATCCTTGCAATAAAAATAAATTTAGATATTATAGCGACCTCTTTACGGAAGAGCTTAAAAAACCCTTTCTTAAAGTGGCATCTAAGGATGTATACAGGCGCGGGATGGAGCAGCCTGGTAGCTCGTCGGGCTCATAACCCGAAGGTCGTCGGTTCAAATCCGGCTCCCGCAACCAACTTCTTAGTTAAGAAAGAAGTAAAACTCACTTAACATTACAGGCGCGGGATGGAGCAGCCTGGTAGCTCGTCGGGCTCATAACCCGAAGGTCGTCGGTTCAAATCCGGCTCCCGCAACCAACTTCTTAGTTGAGAAAGAAGTAAAACAAACTTAACGATACAGGCGCGGGATGGAGCAGCCTGGTAGCTCGTCGGGCTCATAACCCGAAGGTCGTCGGTTCAAATCCGGCTCCCGCAACCAATTTCTGTATCACTCTGATTTATCTTTTCTTATTTATCTTATTGTTATTCCTTTGACGCTTTTAATCGCTTACTTCATAGTCAAATGCTGTGCGTGTACTTTCGCTTTGACCTGTATAAAATTGTTTTAACGGACGCTTCAATACAACGAGTAATGGGCAAGCGGTCGCTTACCCAATAACCAGTTAAAACTTTGCCGCATACGCTTCAGCTTGTTTCCACACTCTTAACGTGTTGCCACCCAGGATAAGTTTTATTTCCTTTTCGCTGTAGTTTCTATCGAGTAAACCTTGTACAAGGTTGGGGTAAGTAGACACGTCTTTTAAGCCGACTGGCAATGAGTCGCCCACGCCGTCATAATCAGAGCCAATCCCTACATGCTCGATCCCAATCAATTTCACCACGTGGTCGATATGATCGAGTACTTGCTCAAGTGTTGCGAAAGGGAACGGGTTTCTGGCGATATAAGCAGCGCGAAAATCGGTTTTATTGGCACCACGGCTCGTGGCTTCTTTTTCTTCTGTACTGCGTTTGTCGTACCAGGTACGAGATGAGTTGGTGACAAAGCTGGAACCAAAGTTTATTTGGATTACGCCGCCATTCTTTTTCAATGCCAATAACATGTCATCATCCATGTTGCGTTCAAAGCCAGGCGTATATTTCCGAAGAGATGAATGGGAGGCTATAACGGGTACTTTTGAGACTGCCATCACCTGATAGAATGCGGCATCAGAAATGTGCGAGACGTCGATAAGCATACCGATTTTGTTCATCTCTACAACGAGCTGCTTACCAAAAGGGCTCAATCCTTTCCACTTTCTGCGCACATCATACGAAGAGTCGGAGATATGGTTGCTCTGTGAGTGAGCAAGGGTGATATAACGCACACCACGGTCAAAAAAGTGTTTGAGGTTTTCTAGGCTTCCCTCAATGGGTGAGCCATTCTCCATGCCCATAGCAATAGACATTAAGCCTTTATCAAACTGCGCTTCAATATCCTTCGTGCTGTAGGCCATGGCGAACTTATGTGGCGCACGTTGTGCCAATGCTTCCATGCCGTCGATAAGCTGGTTGGCGAGCTGATAGCTTTCACCTTGACCTTCAAACTCCAAATTGGCAGGGATATAAATCGACATAAAAGGCGCATTCAGCCCTCCTTTCATCGCGCGAGGGTAGTCAAAGTCACCGCCTTTGGTTGCTTTTGATACATCATCCCATTTTTCATTGATGCGGTAAGGGACGTCAATATGGGTATCGATAAGGAGGTTTTCTTGAGCCAAACGAATGGCACGTTCCGATGCGGAGTATTCTTTGGCATGAACAGGGGAAACCGCTAATGCGAGAACACACAGAGCTGAGCTTAACTTCATTTTTGCGCCTTTATTATGATTGTGAATTTTGATTGTAACAACTAATCATAAAGGCTCAATCTTTAAAGCGCCTTTCTCGCACCGTATTAGTAAATTGGTTCAGATTGATAGTCTTCGTTTTGCATCGCTTGGAATTGGGCCTTACTGACGATGTTTACGGATTCGTGCAATTCGGAAAATACAATGAGGGCGTCACCACTTTGCAATTGTGATTTGACCTGTGCAACTTTTTGTTGCGTGGTCACTTCATTGTCTCCATAGTCAGTACCTTCGCGTAACACATAATGTTCAATAAGGCGCACTAAAGTGGTTGGGTCTATTTGTTGGTAAGGGATCAGCATAAAGGTCACTACCTGATTAGAGAATGAATATAGGCAGGAACGACGTGTTCAAGCCAGTAAATGGGTTTTAAAGGGTTGCTGCCGGCTATAAAGCCCACGTGTCCACCTCGTTGAGATACCGCAAGTTGAACATGTTTGCTGATGTGATTGGGCGTTGGCACTGTTTGTTTGGATAGCATCGGATCATCTTCAGCATGGATCAACAATGTCGGAGTTTCTATGAGGCTTAAATAAGGTTGCGAGCTAGCTTGTGCATAATAATCTTCGGCCCCTTTAAAGCCATGCAATGGTGCTGTGACTTGATCGTCAAATTGCCAGAGATCATGAATGTTTGACAACTGTTGTGCATCCAACTGGATCTTACCGGCGATTTGATCCAACTTCCGTGAAAAAGAGTGCTTCATTCTATCGAGTAAATACTTTTGATATAGCTTAAAGCAACTTTTGCGGATCACCTGACAAGACGAAGAAAGGTGATAAGGTGCTGAAATCACCGCTGCGCCCTGTAAGCCACTGCTTTGGCCTCGTTCCCCTAAGTATTTGGCGAGCACATTGCCCCCCAAAGAGAAGCCGACGGCAAACAGTGCTCGATCGGGAAAGCGTTGTTTCAATGTGTTAATCAAAAAACCCAGATCTTGAGTTTCTCCGCTGTGATAGGCGCGAGGTTGCTTGTTTACTTCTCGTGAGCAATTGCGAAAATGCATCAGTACGGCATCTAGCCCTGTACTGGCCAGCGCACGCAACATGCCTTTGGCATAAAAACTATTGATGTTGCCTTCTAACCCATGTAAGACAATGACTAATGGGGCCTGTTTATTACCATTTTTAGCCCAGGCCAATTCAAGAAAGTCATCATCAGGTGTCTGAAGGTGCTCATAATGGACATTGGCTTTAAGTCTGGGTCTAAATGCCCTCGGCAGTATGGTTTGTGCGTGACGGTTACGCATCCACCAAGCTGGTCTAAAAGTAAGATCAAGCTGTTGTGACATAAATCAGAAAAATTCTCTTGCTAACTCTTTAACTTTGCCAGTGTATCAAAGCTGAACATAAAAGATAATTAACGGTACGAAATAGTGATGCTGAAAATAAAAAGCACCCGACCAGCTGAGCTGATAAGGTGCTTTGTGCGTCGTGCTTAATTCTTGAAACGGGAACTAAATTTGCTTAACAATCTTTTCGACCTACATGTGTTTACTCAGGTATTTCAGCTTCATTGACCTTTTTAACAAAGTAGTAAACATAGTAGATGCACAGCGCGATCACGATCCCAAGTATGCCAAACGATAAATACAACACGGGGTCGGTAAAGAAATCTCTAAAGAATACGTTCATGGCTGTGTCTCCTCAATTTGTCGATGAATTAATAGTAGAGGAGCACCGCCATGATCGTTATGATCGAGATCAAGTTTATAAATTAACCGATATTGACTCGTATTGACGCTTGATCTTGATCATGATTTAGCGCTGAGAAACCGCTGCACAAGGGACTCTGGCAAGTATAGTGCAAGGTTATTGGCATGGGGGGTGTGGGTGGTTGAACAGGCGTTTGCGTATTCAACTAAATAATGTTGTTGCAACTTTTCTAGTTCCAGCTCTGCTTTTAGCAGACAAGCGCGTGCGGATGTATAGCTAGGGTAGTGACTGTGGGCGTCTTTTAACGTTCGGCGAATAGTACGATAGGGCGACAGTAGCTGCGCATCGAGCTGTTCGGCACGTTGTTCCAATGCATTGACGTCGGCGAGCGACAGCTGCTTATTGAGCACCGCCATATAATCCAGTAGCAGGCATAAATTGACGTTCTTGTTATGCGCATCTTGGAAGTGCAACAGCACTTCCTCCATAGGCTTATTTCTGTATAGCTGGCATGCATAGTGCCAAAACTGGTCGTGGTTTAGCATATGGTGCCGCTTTCAGCGAATTGGCTTTCTTTCTCTTCTAGCTCCTCAAGTGCCATCAGCAAAGCTTCTTCGACATCATTGAGTTCAGGTGTCAATGTTGCTTGCTGGGCCAATAGTTCGGTCAGTTTGGCCTTGTTTTCGGCCTCATACAATGTATTGTCGGCAAGTTGACTCTCTACTTCGGCGAGTGCATTGGTCAGTTTATCCAGTGACTTCTCAAGTTTGTCGATAGACTTTTTCAGAGGTTGTATAGACTTTCTAAATTCGGCTTCCAAGCGCTTTTGTTCTTTACGATTAACGCTGGAGTGCGCCTTTTCTTCGACATCAGGTTTTTGTTTTGCTTCTTTATTTGCGTTGAGCAACCATTGGTAATATTCATCCAGATCATAGCCAAATGCGCTGACCGTCCCATTATCAACCAAGTAATATTCATCAGCAGTGTTTTTCAGCATATGGCGATCGTGAGAGACGGTCACCATGGCACCTTCAAAGCCTTGCAACGCCATCACCAAGGCATGACGCATTTCTAAATCTAGGTGGTTGGTTGGCTCATCCAGTAACAGCAGATTGGGTTGTTGATAAACTAACATCGCCAGTACTAAGCGGGCTTTTTCACCACCAGAAAAAGGGGCAACGGGGTCGAGTGCTTTGTCACCATGAAAAGCAAAACCGCCGAGGAAGTCTCTGAGGGATTGTTCTGATGCTTGAGGGTCTAAACGCTGCAAATGGGTAATGGCACTGGCATGTAGATCCAACGACTCGAGTTGATGCTGAGCAAAATAGCCGACTTTCAACCCTTGATGTTGAAATACTTCTCCCGCCTGAGGCGTTATATCACCTGCCAGCAGTTTGATTAGGGTCGACTTACCCGCGCCATTTCTACCCAATAATGCGATTCTGCTGCCAGGCACGAGGTTTAATTTTATTTGGTGTAAAATGGTGATATCACCATAACCCGCTTGGGCTTGATCTAAGGTCATCAGTGGGTTTGGAATATGTTCAGGGTTTTTAAATTCAAAGCTAAAAGGGGAGTCTGCATGTGCCGGTGCCAGCTTTTCCATTCGCTCCAACGCTTTAACACGGCTCTGTGCCTGCTTGGCTTTACTGGCTTTGGCCTTAAAGCGTGTGATGAACTTTTCTAAGTGTGCAATGGTTTCTTGTTGCTTGTCATACATTGCTTGTTGTTGTGCCATACGCTCAGCTTTTTGGCGCTCGAACTGCGAGTAATGGCCTTTATATACATTAATGCACTGCTGATCTATATGCCATATCTGATCGATTACGGCATCTAAAAACTCCCTATCGTGAGATATCAATACCAGTGTACCCTGATACGCTTTCAAAAAACGCTCTAGCCAATAAACAGCATCGAGATCTAAGTGGTTCGTCGGTTCGTCCAGCAGCAAAAGGTCAGCATCTCTGATCAGGGCTTGTGCTAAGTTTAGACGCATACGCCAACCACCCGAAAATTCGCTGACAGCAAAGTCGAGTTGCGTATTGCTAAAGCCTAAGCCGTGCAGCAACTCGCCCGCTTTGGCTTCAATGCCATATCCGCCAACTAACTCGAGTTGTTGATGGATTTTGGCCTGCGTTTCTCCATCGCCACTGGTCTCTGCGGTTCGCAAAGCATCGCGTAGCTGATAATACTGCTCATGGCCTTGCAGTACATATTCGAGCGCTGATATAGAGAGCGCTGGCGTTTCTTGTTTTACAGACGCAATGGACCAATCTTTTGGGATCTGAAAATCACCGGCATCTGCGTGTAATTGCGATTTTAATAAAGCAAACAAGGAGGACTTTCCACAGCCATTGGCACCAACCAAACCTACTTTATGTTGAGGAAATAAGGTTGCATTGGCATTTTTTAGGAGTGTTTTTCCACCGCGTAACAGTTCAATATCAGAAAGTTGGATCATAATGTGCTCAGCTTAAATCTTCTGACTGCATGATAACATGGATCTAATACTCGACGACAAGCGTATCAAAGCGCGTTGAACTAATATAAAATAACCCTTTCACAGAGAAGGCGGGGTAGTATTGTGAGAACGAAAAAGCGGTTTATCGCGGGTGCGTCATGTCCAGCATGTAACAAAATGGATGTTATGATGTTGTACAAAGAACATGATGTAGAAAAAGTAGAGTGCGTTGCATGTGGCCATTCAATGACACAGCCAGAAGAAGCTGTACAGGCATCAACCCGTCAGTTTGAGCAGGTGATTGGTGTGTTTAAGCCCCAGTGAGCATGGAGGGATGCGCAATAGCGTAAGCGCACCCCATCGAGCCATTAATAATGGGGTGGTGGTGGCTCCTGCTCGATCGGCATCATATTACTGTCTTTTCCATCATTTATTTTTTGTGCCAAAAGCTTAATTTGATGTTGCATGGTCGCCAGTCGAGACTGATGGACTTTCAGTTCGTCATTGAGCGTTTCTATTGTGTCTTCTTGAAACGCAACTTTTGCTTCAAGTTCAACCACCCGGTTTTCTAATTCTGTCATTACTCTTTTACTCTTTCGAATTGTTCCATTAAGCCACTGGAGCTTTCTGTCACAAGCAGTGCGTCTCGTTTTGCAAATGCAACATCAAACACAACGGCTGATTTTGGTCTGCTTCCTTCGCGGGGTTTGACGAGCCAAGTATCTAATTTGGCTCCATCACTGACTCGCCATAATGTAAGCTGACGGTTAGGTGAGCCAGTTGCAAGTAGGTCACCTTGCTGATTAAAGCGCACAGCACTGAATATTTTCTGGCGAGCAATATACTGTAATTGCGCGACAAGATCACCCGAGGTAAGCTGCCAGATGCTGGCTTTTTTCATGCTATCGGCGGTAAATGCGTAACGTCCTTGTGGATCGAGAGCAACTTTTGTGACGCGACTCGGGTGATTGAAGCGATGTAAAACTTGCCCAGTACGCGTATCCCAAAAGTAAGCGCTGTAGTCATTCGCCCCGGTCAGTGCAAAATGACCGTTAGGCGATAAGGCAATGCTGTTAATTTTTTCTTGGTGTCCAAGGAACTCTAAGCGTCTTCCGCTATCTAAGTCCAGATGCACAACCACATTGTCACTGCGTCCATATAACACATAACGGCCGTTGTTACTGACAGCAATGTCTCTAATGGTGCCTGTATCTATCTGATAATAGCCAATATTGTTGCCGTCAGATAGGCGCCATAGGGCAAATCGATTACTGGCTGCGGTCACCGCCGTTGAATTGTCGTGTGCGATGGCGAGTGAGTGGACCAAGTCGTCAGGTTGGTCTGAGTGTGTCCATTGGTATTGGAGTCCATGGGCTTGATTATCCCATAAAACCACACCATGCTCGACAGATGACACTAAACTGTAACGGCCATCGTGTGAAATAGCAGCTGCAAATGCACCTCTGGCGGCGTGTTCCACGGTTAAATGGGCCTTTGAGCTGTCGGGTGAACAACCCGTAAGTGCGGTGAGAAGCGCGCAGCTTAAAAGTAGTTGGTGCATTTTTAAAAATTTGGCCATAAATTCGGTATTTCCCCTTAACTCTATGATTTTCACCGAGTAGACTAGTGGTAAAATTGATTGGCCCACAAACCTGATATTAGCGTATCAGGGAACTAATGTCGTCTATCGCACCGATATTTCCGGTGGGCAGGTTGTCATGGTGAGATTCTTGGCTTTGACGGCAATGAGTGATAATGTGACATCACCTTTTTTATATTAATAATTATTTAACAAGACAATGAGGTTAGAGAGCAACATTGGTTTCTAGCTGCTCGGATGTCGGAGAGAATAAAATGAAACAAACTATTAAGCTGTCTTTAATTGCAGCGTCAGTACTTGCATTAACTGCTTGTAACCAAAAAGCGCAGGAAACTGCAAAGGTCGAAGAAGTAAAACTAGAAACTGAGATTCAGCAACAAGCATACGGCATTGGTGCATCAGTGGGTAACTTCTTACAAAAAGATCTGGCTGACAAACAAGCGTTGGGTATTGCACTTGACCAAGAGCTATTGATGCGTGGTTTCAAAGACGCGTTAGCTGGCAATGCAAAATTAGATGACGAGAAAATTCGTGAAGTATTGACGGCACTAGACACATCAGTGCGCGAGAAGCAAACTGCTAAAGCTGAAGCTGACGCTAAGAAAAATAAAGAAGAAGGGCAAAAGTACCTTGCTGAAAATGCTAAAAAAGATGGCGTAACGGTAACTGAATCAGGCCTTCAGTATGAAGTACTTTCAACTGGTGAAGGCAAAAAACCAGTTGCAACGGATATCGTACAAGTGCATTACAAAGGTACGTTATTAGATGGTTCTGAATTTGATAGCTCATATTCTCGTAACCAACCTGCTACTTTCCCACTAAACCAAGTTATCGCTGGTTGGACTGAAGGTCTACAGTTGATGCCTGTTGGTTCTAAATTTAAATTCACTATTCCTTCAGAGCTAGGTTACGGCGAGCGTAATCTTGGTAAAATTCCAGCAAACTCAACGCTTATTTTTGAAGTTGAGCTGCTAGAAATTCAAGAAGATAAAGAAAAGCCTGCAGAGTAATTTGCAGCATTAAAAAAGGGCCCCTAAGGGCCCTTTTTTAATGGCTTAATCGCTGTGATTTGAAAAGAGGTTATCGATTAGTTCATCTTCTAATGCAAAACGCTGTTCAAGCGCCTCACCTAACGTCGAGAGGTCTTTATCAAACCCATCTAATTCGTTGTCAGAATTGGCTTCGGCGTACTTGTCGTTGAAGTCCAACGCCAAATCAGTGGATGCTGTGATTCTTGGGTAGATAGAGCGTGCGAGCTTCAAGCTCTCAGGTCCCTTTTCCTTGCATGCAGCGACAATATTGTCATAAATCTCAAAGTGCCCAGCTGACAGGTAATCCATTAGAATTTGGCAAAAGGATTGGATTTGAACTTGTTCAGGTAGTGCGTTATCACTGTTTTCGAAAGGAGATAGGCCTGCGACTTTATAGTAAAGTAGCAAAAGCTCTTGACGTTCCATAAGCCAATTGTCGATTACACTATGGCTCCCTCCCCATTTTTGTTGGGCTTGTTCTAACCGTGAAAGCATAGTTATCTCCTTAGCGGGTCGTTTTGTTATTAGGCCCTGCAATGACCAAATTGCATTTTTGCAAAGAACACATTGTGTTTATGGGACGCATTAACCTGACTCAGGTATGGACCCAAATAAAGGCCACAATTTGGTACTACCGAATACGTTATCTTGCCTTCTATGAAAAGGAAAACTGATGAAAAGATCAACCACTTTTTGCAAAAAGGAGGGAATTTCTTTCATTTGTACCCTTGCTGGGTTTACTGAGTGTGGTTGTTAATAATTCTAATTAAGTATTAACTAACAAAGGCTTTGAAAAAGTGTCGTGAGAGGCACAAACAAAAAAACCACCCTAGGGTGGTCGAATGCAGTTTAGCTATTCGCTTGTTCTTATTAGAAGGTGTTTATTGTTGTTGTTTTGCGCAGCCATTTTATAGCAAGGTTTCTCATAAGGTGCAAATGCATGTACCGAGTTTTTTGTAAATGATCGTATACAAGCATGATTCGTAAGCTATTTAAATTTAGCGACAGATATAACAAAGCTGTGGCGTTGCACAATGAGTGTTACACAATGAACGAGTGTGATTGTTAATCTGGATCATATTGCGGTTATTTTCAGGAGTGAACAACTAGGGACCGTGGCCATAAGGTGATACAATTCGAGCAATTTTTACAGCACTGGAATTGAATAACGCTATGAGCGA
Organism: Pseudoalteromonas sp. SMS1; assembly: GCF_021530565.1. Lineage (GTDB taxonomy): Bacteria > Pseudomonadota > Gammaproteobacteria > Enterobacterales > Alteromonadaceae > Pseudoalteromonas. Next base: position 50,872 of record NZ_JAKGBI010000024.1, on the reverse strand, counting down.
GTTGAAAAATGATCGTTACTTACGCGCGTTGCAGCAGCAGCCGGTTGATGTTACACCTGTATGGATGATGCGCCAAGCGGGCCGATACCTCCCTGAATACAGAGCTACACGAGCTCAAGCTGGTGACTTTATGAGCCTATGCAAAAATGCAGAGTTAGCGTGTGAAGTAACGCTACAGCCATTGCGTCGTTACCCACTTGATGCAGCGATTCTATTCAGTGATATTTTGACAATCCCAGATGCAATGGGGCTGGGGCTTTACTTTGAAACAGGGGAAGGGCCAAAGTTTGAGCGTCCAATCTCGTCATTAGCAGATGTACAAAAGCTACCAAAGCTTGACCCAAACGATGATCTTGGCTATGTCATGAATGCTGTCAGCACCATTCGTCGAGAATTGAAAGGTGAAGTCCCATTAATTGGTTTCTCTGGTTCACCGTGGACCCTGGCCACTTATATGATTGAAGGCGGTAGCAGTAAGACCTTCGGTAAAATAAAGAAAATGGCGTTTGCTGAACCGAAAACACTTCACTTGCTGCTAGATAAAGTGGCTGACTCGGTCATTGATTATCTAAATGCTCAGGTAAAAGCGGGCGCGCAATCTTTAATGGTATTCGATTCTTGGGGTGGGGTATTGAGCCCGCGTGACTACAAAGAGTTTTCATTGCAGTACATGCACAAGATTGTTGATGGCCTGATCCGTGACCACGATGGACGCAAAGTACCGGTTACGCTATTCACAAAGAATGGGGGACAATGGATTGAGTCTATTGCGGCAACGGGGTGTGACGCGATTGGTCTAGATTGGACGATTGATATTGCAGATGCGAAGCGTCGCGTAGGTGATAAAGTCGCACTTCAAGGCAATATGGACCCTGCAATGTTACATGGCACGCCAGAACGAATCCGGGAAGAAGTGCAGTCAATTTTAGCTGGCTTTGGTGAAGGCAATGGCCATGTATTTAATCTAGGTCATGGAATAACGCCGGATGTGGACCCTGAAAATGCGGGTGTGTTCATCAATGCGGTCCATGAATTCAGCCGCCAATATCATCAGAAGTGATTAAGGCGACACGATAAAAAACCCAAGTAAGCCTTACTTGGGTTTTTTTCGTTTTAAGCGCTGTGCTTTATTCCTCAAAGGCGCGGCGCATAAAGTGAGGTGTTGCCAAAGCACCGTTATGAATACCTGTGTTGTAATATTCGGTATTAAATGTCGCTGCGTCGGCGTCTTGCTCTCTAAAGCCGTTAAAGACTTCGCCTTTTCGCGCCAAGGTTGCAGACCATAAACCACTTGGATAAATGGGTTGTGGGAAAGGTAACGTTTGTAAATCTGCAAAACCAACATCTTTCATCGCTTGACGCATTTCTTTTAGCAGTGGCATATGCATCAATGGAGACTCACTTTGTTGGATTAAGATTCCCCCTTCACGCAGTGCTGCTAAGCAACTTGTATAGAAAGCATGATTGAACAAGCCTTCGCCAGGACCTACTGGATCGGTGCCATCTACAATAATGATATCGATAGAGTTGGCAGCTGCTTCACGCATAAATTTTATGCCGTCATCAAACATAACGGTTGCGCGTGGGTCGTCGTTAGATGCACAGAGCTCCGGGAAATACTTCAAAGACATTTGCGTAACGACTTCATCAATATCGATTTGTGTTACTGACTCAACATCAGGGTGCTTTAATACTTCTCGTAATGTACCGCAGTCACCACCACCGATGATGACGACATTCTTCGGTGCAGGATGCGCAAATAGAGCTGGGTGGCTCATCATTTCGTGGTAGAAAAAGTTTTCACGTGTGCTTACCATCGTACAACCGTCAATAATCATAAGGTTGCCAAAATCAGTGGTCTCATACATTTCTACTTTTTGAAACGGAGATTGTACTTCATCGAGCTTTTTGTTTATTCGCAAAGAAAAAGCGCTGCCATCACGGTCACTTATCTCTGTAAACCAACGGTTTGCTTCTAAATTAGACATTTTTGCCTTCACATTGAGTTATAACTTGGCGCAATTTTGCCAGCGCCGACTAATTTGCTCAATCTATTTTAGTAGAAAGCCGTCAGTTTGTCTGCGCGCAAAACGGTTATCTTACAGGAGCGATTGGAATCGGAATAAAAGCTTAAATTGACTATCGCTAAACAAGGGTATGCGTATTAAAATGAGCACAATATTGAGTTTTTTATAGTTGAGATGCAGATGAAGTGGGGAGTTGAAACCGCACGTGAAACATATAATGTAGCGCATTGGAGTGATGGTTATTTTGATATTGACGACAGGGGGGCATTAGTTGCTTTTCCCGATGGTGATCGCAGTAAATTGCCCATTTCCCTGTCTGAGTTAACAGAGCGCTTCAAAGAGCAGGGGCTAACTTTACCTGTACTTGTACGTTTCACGGACATCCTACAAAATCGAGTCGATACCTTAACGGACGCTTTTACCCAAGCACGTACACAGAAACAATACTTAGGTAAATATACCTGTGTCTATCCGATAAAAGTGAATCAACAACGCTCTGTAGTGAGTAAGTTATTGAGTCATCCAAGTGGTTTAGTTGGCTTAGAAGCCGGCTCTAAACCGGAACTTATGGCGATATTAGGGCTTGCGAGTACGCCCATCACGATTGTTTGTAACGGGTACAAAGATCGAGAGTTTTTGCGTCTTGCACTAATTGGTCAAGCCATGGGGCATCAAGTTCACATTGTGGTTGAAAAACTGTCAGAACTAGACGCACTGATCAAAGAAATCGATGACCTACAGATCGAGCCTTCAATTGGTATTCGTATTCGACTCAATTCTATCGGCAAAGGGAAGTGGCAAAATACCGGTGGTGAAAAAGGCAAGTTTGGTCTAACAGCAGGGCAAGTACTGGATGCTGTAGAGACATTACGACAGCATAATAAATTACATTTGATGCAGTTAGTGCACTTTCATATTGGCTCTCAAATTGCCAATATTAGAGACATTCAACGTGCACTGCGAGAATGTGCTCGACATTATGCAGAGCTTACACAGCTTGGGGTACCGCTTAAAACTGTTGATGTTGGTGGTGGATTGGGTGTTGACTACGAAGGATCTGGGTCACGCAGCGCATGTTCAATGAATTATACCGTCGGTGAGTATGCTAGAAACGTGGTCAATGCGTTTGCTGAGGTGGCTGAGCAACACGGCTTGCCTCATCCTGATATTATAACCGAGTCGGGCCGCGCACTGACGGCACATCATGCCGTTTTGATTACGGATGTCATTGATATTGAGACTGCCCCGAGCGATGAATTGGATAGCCAGTTGAGCGGCGATGAGCACCACCTTGTACAGGAACTAAAAGGGGCACTATTGCGTTTAACACCAAGGTTGGCACTAGAAACCTACCACGATGCCATGCATTTATTTGGCGATGCGCATGATCAATACGTCCATGGTTTGCTGAGTATGCAGCAATGGGCACAGATAGAGCGTTTATACTTTACTATCTTACGCAGCGTGCGAGATAGCTTGAGCGGTCAGTCTAGAGCCCACCGTGAAGTGCTGGATGACTTAAATGAGAAATTGGCAGACAAATTGTTTGTGAACTTTTCCTTATTCCAATCGCTACCTGATGTATGGGGCATTGAACAGCTATTCCCTGTGATGCCAATCAGTGATTTGGATAAGCCGCTGACGCAAAGAGCTATTATTCAAGATATAACCTGCGACTCAGATGGTCAGATACGAGACTATGTAGAGGGGGCAGGCATAGAGTCTAGTTTACCTATGCCGCCATATCAGCATGGACAACAGTATCACTTGGCGATGTTTATGGTGGGGGCATACCAAGAAATTTTGGGTGACTTACATAACCTGTTTGGGGATACCGATTCGGTGCACGTGGAGCTAGATGGGCAAGGGTATAAGCTGACCAATGCCCTGAAAGGAGACTGCGTTGAGGATGTCTTGCGTTTTGTCCACTATGACAAAACGCAATTAATAAACAACTTTGGCCAAATAGTGCAAGCGCTACCTACATCACAGCAAACGAAAGAAGCCTATTTGCAAGAACTTCAAGCGGGCCTCACGGGCTACACCTATTTTGAAGATTAAATAAGTACTGCTCTGATTTTTTCTGAGTAGGAAAGCGCGTATGATACCTCAATTCACCGTACATCGTTGTGCTGTGAGTTGGGGTAGTTAAGTCGAATAAAAGTAGTAAAGGAACTTTGCATGTCATTAGTCCGTCAAGTCCTAGGGTTGTGTTTATATGTTCTCAATACATTAGTTTGGTTTGTACCAATTTTTGTATGTGGGGTGTTGAAGTTGCTCCCTATTCCTGCATTGCAGCGGCTATTTAGCAAATTAGCCAAAGCATGTGCCAGCATGTGGGTAGCGTGTAACAACATCAACCAACAAGGTATCTCGCCGTATCAATTAAAAGTGACCGGTACGGAGTCTCTCACAGAGAAAGATTGGTATTTGGTGATCGCTAATCACCAAAGTTGGGTAGATATTTTAGTGTTGCAACGCGTACTTCATCGCAAAATTCCGTTTTTGAACTTTTTCTTGAAGAAAGAGTTACTGTATGTGCCTTTTTTGGGGTTGGCTTGGTGGGCACTGGACTTTCCCTTTATGACGCGTACAAGCAAAAGTCAAATTAAGAAAAACCCTAAGCTCAAAGGTAAAGACATTGAAACCACACGCAAAGCATGTGAGAAATTTAAAACGATGCCGGTAAGTATTGTAAACTTTGTTGAAGGGACTCGGTTTACAGAAGAGAAACACCAACGGCAAAAAAGCCCATTCAAACATTTATTAAAGCCAAAAGCTGGCGGCATTGCGTTTGTGATGCAAGCAATGGGTGAGCAAATCAACCAAGTTGTGAACGTCACCATCTACTATCCAAATGGCGTCCCCACATTTTTGGATTTTGTGGCTGGCAAGGTGGGTGAAATACACGTTCAGGTAGAGCTGATGCCAGTGAGTGAAAAGCTGGTGGGAGACTACAGTCGTGACAATGAGTTTAGGGTGCAATTTCAGGGGGAGCTCAATCGTTTATGGTTAGAAAAAGATGAGCGTATTGAGTGTTTGGTCGAAACAGCTGAATAGTATTCTCTGTGCCAAGTGGTAACGTAAAGCCTGCGTAAAGGAACAAACAAGACGATGAGAAACATGCTACCTAATTGGATTTGTGGCGCCATTGGCGCACTTTGGTTGGTGCTTAATACTGTTTTTTGGGGCTTGATTATACTAATCTTGGGCTTACTTAAATGGGCGCTGCGTATCAAGTTGCTCTCATCACTATTGCACAGGGCATATCGTAAGTGGTGTGTCGGAAACCGCATTGGGCTGCAATTGGGCGGCGTCACTTTACATGTGACTATGCCGAATGAGGTGTCTGTAAATGGCTGGTATTTATTGATTTCAAATCATATTAGCTGGCTAGACATTGTGGTTCTCAGTGCCCAAGAGGTGTTACCAGCACCAAAATTCTTCCTTAAAGATGAACTGAAGTATGTGCCGTTAATTGGCACGGGTGCGTGGGCGCTTGATATGCCATTTATGAAGCGCGCCAGTAAGTCCGCTGTTGCCAAGAATCCAAAGCTTAAGCGCATGGATGTTGAACGAACAAAACAAAGTTGCCAAAATTTCAGGCATCATCCTACAACGGTGATTAATTTTGCTGAGGGCACACGCTTTACTCAGGGCAAACGACATCGCCAATCTAGCCCCTATCCAAACCTGTTAAAACCCAAGGCGGGTGGGACAGCTTTCGCGTTGGATGTGTTAAGCGCGCAAATCGACGGCTTACTCAATACGGTGTTGGTATATCACAGTGCGCAAAAGCATATTTGCAGAGCATTTATGATGGGCAAACTGACCGCAGTAAGCGTGGAAATTGAATTTACGCCTCTGACACAGCTCCCGCTTGGTGATTATCAACTGGATAAACAATATCGGATTCAATTCCAAGCTTATATGAATCAACTATGGTCTGAAAAGTCGCGAAGAATTGCTGTCATTGAAGAAGATTATCGCAGCGCGAATTACGACTATGAGGAGGAGGCTGGGCAGCTATGAATACCGGGCATGTGCAAGACTTTATCGTGTCATTATTTGGCAACGCGGACATCCACCCCGCAATTTTAGCTGTGCTGACCAACTGCGTGTCGTTTGGATTATTAGTTGTTGTATTCGCTGGGATAAAATTGGCTTTGGTACCCAAAGTCAAACAATTGGTTGCTAATTTTTCACAGGCCAAAATTTCATTCTTAGCACCGCAATTAAGTAAGTTGAGTGGTCGAGTTGCCTTGCTAATTTGTAGCATCTTATTCGTCATCATTCACAAACATATGTTCATAGCGCCTGATTGGGTAATGATTCAGCTTAAGGTCGCTGCACAGGTTATTCTCATCATCGCCTTTGGCTTTTTGGTCAGTTCATTTATCAATATCGCCCACGCGATTTACCAACAACAAAAATTCGCCAAGGATGTACCAATAAAGGGCATTGTCCAAGTCACCAAACTGGTGATTTTTATTATTACCGGTGTGTTGGTAGTCAGTACTATGGTCGATAAATCACCGACCTATATTTTGTCTGGTTTTGGTGCGATAGCGGCAGTTACCTTGTTGGTATTTAAAGATACGATTTTGGGCTTGGTGGCTAGTATTCAAATTGCCGCTAATCGTCTGGTGGCAACGGGTGATTGGATCCAAGTTGATACCTTTGGTGCCGATGGTGAAGTGATTGATCTGGGGCTGAATACCGTACGTGTACGCAACTGGGATAATACGGTTACCACGATCCCCACTTATGCGTTAATTTCAGACTCTTTTAAAAATTGGCGTGCGATGCAGGAGTCTCCAGGGCGCAGAATAAAGCGGGCTATCGCAATTGATATGCACAGTGTCGTACTACTGGACGGGCAGCAGTTAACGGATTACAAAAACAAATTTACGGGACTTAGCACGATGTGTTTGCCAGAGCAGTGCAGTAATTTAACCTTGTATCGTAAATATGCTGAGTGGGTGCTGAAACAGCGTGTTGAGATTAATACCCTGTGTACGTGTATGGTGAGAGAGCTCTCGCCGACACAGCACGGGTTACCCGTAGAGTTTTACTGCTTTAGCAAAGACAAAAGTTGGGTGAACTATGAACATTTACAGGCCGATATTTTAGATCAAATGCTGGTTTTAATGGCCGAATTTGAACTTCGTCCCTATCAGGTGATTAGTTCTCAAAGTCAATAATTCAATCTTCACGCAATGGTAGTCTCTGTGTTTTTTTTTAGGTAAATGCGCGCTGAGACCCACATATCTGCTGGCAATGCATTAAAAATGGTGAGTCTCTATTCTATGCTTATGGTATGGTATCGACAGAGATTGTATTTTGTTATGGCGTTTCTGTGGCAATAATATATGTTATAGTTCTTTATAGTTTGGAATAATTCAGTGGTTTTGCAGGGGAGCTGAGTATTTTGCATTTTTATGCGCGTGGTTTTTGAGTAGGTGATTGAATGAAGTTTTATACCGTGCTCATACTGAGCTTTTTGGTATTAATATATAGTGCACAAAACCAAGCGGTTGAAAAAGTAGTGCATGTTGCCGTTGACCATGCCCCACCTTATAGTCGCCTAAGTGATGATAGTCGCTCTCAAGGCTTAATCCTTGATATTCTGCGCTATGCACAATTAACCAGTGAGCAGAAGTACAAAATTAATGCCGTACCTTGTCCATTTTCTCGATGTGTCAGGTTGCTCAGCAAGGGTAAAGTCGATGTGATGGGCGGTTTAATTAAGACCTCTGAGCGCCAAAAAATCATGTCATTTGTTGAACCTCCATACATGGTACTATCGTCTTCGTTTGTATTTTATGGCACGGAGCGCAGCGGTATTGAAGTAAACAGCTACGAAGACCTACAAGGTAAGCGTATCGCTGTGATGCGTGGCGGCGCATTTTTCCCTAAGTTCGACAAAGATCAAAGCTTGAACAAAGTGGCTGTACCTTCAGAGCGGGTCGCAGTCGATTTGGTTCTAAAAGGGCGCGTGGACCTAGTCATCGCAGTAGAAGATACTGCCGATGTTGCGATGGGTGTACTGGAACAACCCACGCATAAGCTGAAAAAAATGACATACCGCCATACGCAGGAAATTTATGGTTATATGGCTATGAGTGCAGACTTTGCGAAATCAGAACTTGGCGCGCTTATCTCAAAGCAAATGTTTGAAATGGCGAGAGATAAGACCTTAGATAAATTAGTCGCACCATACCACTTGCCTAAAATTCCATCTCACCTTATTGATTCGCCTAAGTCATCTTCAGCATCATTCTCACCATATTGATGGGTGAGGTGTGTGTTAGTCGATATACACCGGCTATCATCGCATTCATCTAGGTAAGTCAAGTAAAGTGGAGCCTCTGCCTTGAATGGGTTTTGTGTCGCACTTGAAAAGCCTTGGCTATAGACCGTGTGTCCTTGCGACATGATATTCACAGTCACCTTGTTAAGGTTGCCAGATGCTGGTAATTGACGCTTAGCCATAGATGATTTATTTTGTGTGTTCAAAACAAAATCATAGGTTTCGAAGCGCCTCATTTTCATATCATCGTGGTTGAATGCAGGTACATGATGATCGGGCGTAAAGCCAATATGCTCAAACATGTCGCCCTGTGCATTGCGATACACTTCATTGGATAAACTAAATTGCCAACCATTTGGGAGTGTGAACTTTAATGCATCTGACAGGGACCCCGCGGTCTCCTCACCTACTTTAGTGACATGTGCTAGTTGATCCATTGCCATTGTAAAGACTTCCGCTGCGCTGACTGTGAGTTGACTGGTAAGTAGATAAACAGGCTTTGTATAGGCACTGCGATGTGGGGAGAGCTTTTGGCGTATTGGAATACCCCGACCAGTTTGGTTGATAGCTTGTTTGTTAAATGCCAATAAATCACGGTCGGCGAAGTAACCCGCTATCGCTAAAGCTATGGCATCACCTCCCCCTGTATTATATCGAATGTCAATAATCATGGCGTCGCTGTCTTTGAGTGCAGCCATTACGCTCACCATCATCTCATGGGCTGCGTCAAGATGTTGCTGCTCGTCGGCATGGGGATTTGTGGTATATGTCTCCATATTATTTAATACCAGGATACCGATATTCGAGGCTGTTTTACCCCAAATTGCGGTGGCGCTGTCGCTGTCTTGAGGTAAGGTGTTTAGAGAATCAGAGGTGATGTAGTGCTGACTGATACGCTGCAATTGCGTTTGATAATGTATGAGTCTACTTGATAAGGTCTGTTTTTCACCTTGATAGGTATACCCATCCCCCTCTTGTAAAATGGCATCGAAGATAGAGACTGGTTTCGTGGAGACATAATCCTTGTGAGAAGAAGACAGCGTGACATGCATATCCTGTAATGGGGCAACCATCTCGGCAAGTATGTCAAAGAGTGCGTCATCTGACATGCTGTCGTTAATCTTTGGCCGATAGCGGTCGTATTGTGCCTGCCAGTTAACCTCTCGAATGGAAAAAAATGCGTAGTAATCGTTAAAAGTGTGCCAAAAGTATTCAAATACCACACTGGGTGCCACGGCGCTCGAAATCGTAATCGGATTTTGGCATTGCTGTGGCAATATTGGGAGTTGCGTGTAGTAGTGTGGGTAAACTTGTCCTTTGCGCGCTATCCGTAACCTTTTTGTTTTGGATAGCGCGACGGGGTCTATTTGTGTGGTCGTGGATGTGTGATTCCGCTCAGATGTTTGAATGCAGCCATAACGATTATACTGGTAATGGATCACTCGATTCATGGTGATATTGAGTGCTTCACCATACGCAGGTTTGTGCCAAAAACCAGCTGAACGTTGTAAATCAGAGCGGTGATCTTGATTGTCTTGGCAGCCGCTCAGGAGCATAAACGCCGCGGCTATCGTTGAAATAAGCCCTAAAGTTTGCCGCATTATCATCAATCCCTTGTTGTGTGGATAGCGTTTAATAAGAGTGATATTGAGTCTACAGAGTGCGGGTTAAATGGACTGTTAGCGAGTTTTCCAAAAGCGTCAATAAATGTTGGGCTGTCGCTACATTTTTAAACAGTCTGATGTGAACTTTCGCGTTACGCTTTGAGCTAAGTAAATCGTGGGGAGATACCAAAGTGAAGCTTGCACATTTCGCAGCCAAGTATTTTGCTATGGACGAAAAAGTATGGGCGCGCCATGCCAATCCATGGAGTGTTTGGACAAGATACAGCTGTTTGCCCTTATTGTTGGCTTGCTTATGGTGGCGTGAAGCCTTGCAAGTATGGTTTTGGCCAACGTTAATTGTCGTTTTATTATGGATTTGGTTAAATCCAAGGTGTTTTAAAAAACCGGCCAAGACAGACAATTGGGCATCAAGGTGCGTAATAGGTGAGCGTATTTTAATTTATCAACGGGAAAAAGTAGCCACGCATCATGAACCCGTGCTCAATACTATCGCCATACTGCTGGCTGTTTTTACCTTGCTGTGTGCCATCGGGCTATTTTTCCATGAGCCTATCAGCACCTGCATGGGTGGCGTGGGATTGATCCTCACCAAAACTTGGTTCTTAGATAGGATGGTTTGGCTATCTCGAGAGGTGATGGCAGCTGAACAAAAGAATTAGCAGCCTATGACGTCGCAAATTTCTGCCACGGATGCGTCAATCACGGTGACATTGGTATATCCAAGTCGATGCAATTGTTCTGCAGCCAACACAGCTCTTCCCCCTATTGCGCAGTGAACAAATAATGCTGCGTCTGGATTGGGCACTTTTTTTGGCAATATAAATTCAATCAGGCCTCTCGGTATATTGATGGCATTTTTAGGCGCCTGTTGTTGATGTTCATGGGGCTCTCGTACATCAATGAGGACAGTCTGATCTGCCGTTAGCTCGTCTTTTGCTCGCTCTGCCCCGATGCACCTGAGTGATCCCTTAACCGATTGAACTAAAGAGTGTGATGAAATAAGCATATGACTTTCTCCAAATTTATATTAGTAAAATCTAATATTAGACATTTCTAATGTAAATATCTATACTCGCAGCCAGAATAATGTCAGGGAGTATATAAGTGACCCCACAAGATATGGCAAAGAGTGCGGCAAAAGCTGAGGCTTTGTTAAAAATAATGGCCAACAAGCATCGTTTGATGATTTTATGTTGTTTACAACAATCTGAAATGAGTGTGAGCGAGTTGAATGCGCGGGTACCGTTGGCTCAATCTGCGCTTTCGCAGCATTTGGCGGGTCTTCGAAAGGCGCAAGTGGTGGCAACACGACGGTCGGGTCAAACCATTTATTACCGTGTTGTCGATGATCAGGTAGCTGCCATGCTTGAAAAGCTATACGAACTGTTTTGCCAAGCTTAATTGAGGATTAATGATGTTTGCATCAATAAGTCGGCGGGTATTGCTAAGTCGTATGCCACTTTATGTGTTGCTTGTCAGTGTTGTCTTGGGGTTATTTGCGCTGCAATATACGGCGAGAGAAGAAGAACCACAAATCACAGTGCCGATTTTGGATATTCATGTGGAAGTGCCAAATGTGGATGCGCCCGAAGTAACGAGGTTAGTCACTGAGCCTTTGGAAAAATTGTTGATGCAAATTCCAGGGGTCGAGCATGTATATTCCACAACGGTTACGGGTAAAACGCGGGTGACGTTGCGCTTTGAAGTCGGTGAGGACAGAGAGCGTGCCATTCTGAATACGTACACGAAGCTTTATGCCAATGAAGACAGCAAGGCAAACGTGGTGTCGAATTGGCAAATAAAGCCTGTTGAAGTGGATGATGTGGCGATGCTCATGCTGGGCGTGTTTAGTCATGATCCTGAACGTTATAGCGACTATGAGTTAACACGTATAGCGCAAGAGGTGTCAACTCAACTACAAACGATCCCCAATACTAACGAAGTCAAAGTATTGGCAGGTCGCAAACGCCAAGTACAGGTTGAGTTAGACGCCATAGCATTGGCTGCCCACCATACTACGCCGTTAGATGTCTTTAACGCCATTCAACATGCCAATCAGTTGCAACAAGTAGGGGCGTTTGTTGCGGGTAAGGCTCAGTGGCAATTGCAAACCGGTGATGTGCTGCGCAGCGTGGCGGAGTTACAAAACCTTGTGGTTAATGTGATCAACGGTAAACAGATTTATTTGACAGATGTAGCAACGGTCAACGATGGCCCCAGTGAGCCGACACAATATCAATGGTTAGCACGGAGCCGAAGTCGTGACAGCTTACCGATGGTCACCATTAGTGTGGCAAAACAGCGCGGCAGTAATGCAGTCACCGTGTCGCAGCAAGTGTTAGCAAAGATGGCACAGATTGAAGCACAGATGCTTCCAGATGGGGTGAGTTATCAAATATTGCGAAATTATGGGCAAACGGCGGATGATAAAGTCGATAATCTGACAGCCAGCTTGGCATTTGCGATACTAAGTGTGATCGTTTTTGTTGGCGTGTTTCTTGGCTGGCGCCCTGCTATTGTGGTTGGGTTGGCGATTCCAATTTGCTACGGGCTTACCCTGATTATCGGTTATGTTTTTGGATACACCATCAATCGCGTAACCCTGTTTGCGCTGATATTGGCGCTAGGTTTGCTGGTGGATGATCCTATCACAGGCATGGACAATATTACTCGTTTTGTCAATCGCAGAGGTAATAAACCGAGAGTCGTGACGTTGGCGATGCAAGAGGTGAAAACACCGCTGCTGATCTCAACGCTAACAATCATTGTGGCGTTTATTCCGCTTGGATTTATCACAGGGATGATGGGGCCTTATATGGCTCCAATGGCATTTAACATTCCACTGAGTGTGGTGATATCGACCTTGGTTGCGCTTTTTATTACGCCTTGGTTGGCGATGAAATTATTGCGCAGTGCAGATGTTGAAGAGCAACCGAGCCCTCAAGTTGACACCAGTGGCTATCGCCGTTTGCTAGTACGGTTATTATCTAAGCCGAGACAAACAAAATGGTTACTATGGCTGATACTTGGTGCTTTTCTGGTGAGTGTGAGTTTGCCATTGATGCGCGCAGTACCATTAAAACTATTGCCCTTTGACAACAAAAATGAGGTTCAGGTACTGATTGATTTACCTGAGGGGAGTAGTCTTGAATACACCGCAAGTATGGCACACAGTGTACAAAATCAACTTTGGCAGATACCAGAGGTTAGTTCGGTTGCGGCTTATGTGGGTTCGCCATCTAGTATGGATTTTAATGGCATGGTACGAGGTTACTACCAACGCCATGGTAGTCACTTAGCGGATTTAAGAGTGTTGTTGATTGATAAAAACCTTCGCCAACATCAATCTCATGAAGTAGTGTTGCGGATGCGAGCGTTACTGGCTCCCTTGGTGCACGAGGGGGGGCATATTAAGGTCGTGGAGGTGCCACCGGGCCCTCCTGTGATGTCTACCTTGGTTGCTGAGGTTTACAAAGCAGATATCTTTGCTGACAGTGACTTGCAGCGGCAAGCTGCCATGACATTGGCCCATCGCTTGCGTCAAGAAGCTCATGTGCTCGATGTCGATACTAGTATCGCAGCACAAACACACGTTCACCGCTTTGTGTTAGACAAGCGCAAAGCCGCGTTGTCAGGGATTGGCACGCAGGACGTGAATCAAACATTACAAATCGCCAGCGCTGGCGTTGAGGCTGGCTTATTGCATGTACCTTATGAGGCAGAACCATTACAGGTTGAACTTCAAATGCCCTATGAAGATCGCAATCGATGGTCCGAATTAAATGCACTACAAGTGCGTGGCCGCGATGAGTTATCTAAAACATCTTCAAACAGTGCGCTAGAAGACGCTGCGCGACCCTTAGTACCCATTTATGAGCTGGGACAGTGGCAATCAATTGCTGCGCAGCGGCCCATCCATAGAAAAGATTTGGCGGAAGTAATTTATGTGACAGCGGAGCTAAATGGGCGTGTCCCAGCAGCTGTAATTGCAGACATAGTTCGCGATGAAGGCCGCGAGCAAACACAGGTTAAAGCGTGGTTTGAAAGAACATTTTTGAGCAGTGGCGCAGGTATCGGGTGGCAAATGCCAGAAGGTACCTATTATACCTTCTCAGGAGAGGGGGAGTGGCGTATCACTGTTGATGTCTTTCGGGATATGGGCATTGCATTTGCGTTTGCCCTGTGCGCTATCTTTTTAATTTTACGTTTGCAGACGGCTTCGAGTGCATTGGCTGGCATCATCATGTCGTCTATTCCGTTGACAATGATTGGCATTATGCCGGGTTTTTGGCTGTTGAACCAATTCGGTGAACGCAGTATTGCAGGGGCACCGGATCCAGTGTTATTTACTGCAACAGCGATGATAGGCATGATAGCGCTAGCGGGTATTGTGGTGCGAAATAGTCTGATCTTAATTGAGTTTGTAAACCAACAAATGGCGCAGGGCGTAGCGATAGTAGAGGCGCTATGCCGAGCGGGTGAGGTGAGAATGCGGCCTGTTTTATTAGCTGCAGGCACCACTATGTTAGGTAATGTTGTGATTATTTTTGACCCTGTATTTAGTGGCTTAGCACTGGCCATTATTTTTGGCACTTTGGCCTCCACATTGCTGTCTTTGGTGGTGGTGCCAGTGGTGTACTATTTGGTATTTAATGACGAAGCCAGAGGAGAGAGCAAGCATGCAACTGGTTCATAAAAAAGTGGTGGCCATTACCGCGCTCTGTACTTTGGTTTTGACGCTCGCTGTTTTTACCGGCGCCTTTGAGGATAAACTTCGGCCCATTAATTTGGCCCCCTCTCAGTTGTACAAAGGGGAGCGTTACTTAGTAACGGCGCAGGCGATCGAGTTGCAAGATACCCTCAGTGCGATGGTATCAGCACAAGAGAATACCAGAGTAGCGAGCCGCATTCTGGCGCAAATTAAGTCGGTAGAAGTGCGAGCGGGACAAGTGGTTAAACAAGGTCAGGTTATCGCCACTTTGGCTGATGAACAGTTGCAAGCAACGGTAAAACAAATTCGCGCACAAAGCGACGCCAATGAAGTTCAGTTGGCACAAGCACAAAAGCAATTAAGTCGCGTGAGCGCGTTGTTAGACAGGGGCTTAGTGGCGAGAGATCAAGTGGACAATTGGCAAAGCGGTGTTGATGAATTAAGTGCGAGACGCACGGCACTGGCAGAGCAATTGAAAGGTGCGAAGGTTGCGCTGGGATATACGCAGATTGTGGCGCCTATTTCTGGTGTGGTGGTAGAGCGTTTGGCCGAGCCGGGTGATATGGTGACGCCAGGGACTCCGGTCGTGGACTTGTTTAATCCTGCCAGTTTGCAAATTTCAGCTTCAGTGGGCGCCAGTCTAGTCGGGAAATTACAAATTGGCGCCGAGCTGGCCGTCAGAGTTGGTGCTACAGCGCACACGCTTAAGGGTAAAATTAGTGAAATTGTGCCCGTTGCAGATAACTTAGCAAGGCAGTTTTTAATAAAGTTGGATGTTGTGACACCCACGGGCATCAAACCTGGTATGTATGCTGAAGTTTACTTGCCTGCGCAAACCGTGAAACGGGTGCTGATCCCACGTAAGTTGGTGAAGCGTGCGGGGCAGTTGAATATGGTCGATGTTATTGAGACTGGCGTGAAGTCTCGAAGGCTCATTCGTTTAGGACCCAACTACGGTGAAAACGTGGTAGTAATATCAGGGCTGAATGAGGGTGAGATATTGGCAATATAAGCCAATATCTCATGTCCATCAAATGAAAGAAGCAATTTCATCAAGCGACTTTTTCACTAACGCATGCTCAGGCACGGTTGCATCGTCAGCTGGGTAGCCTGCAATCAACAGCATATAGGGGCGTTCATTGTCTCTATCTCGCTGACAAATTTCGGTTAAAAAGCTCATAGGCTTAGGTGTATGTGTCAGTGTTGCCAACCCTGCATTGTGGAGAGATTGAATTAAAAACCCTGTGGCAATACCCACTGATTCATGCACATAGTAGTTAGTATTTTTATCTTCGGCATGGATCCCCCCTTTTTTCTGGGTGAAAATAGCGATAAGCCAAGGGGCATGCTCAAGATACGGTTTTTGTGCATCAGTACCTAGTGGCTCTAATGCATCAAGCCATTCGTCTCCCGCGCGGCCCTCATAAAATGATCGTTCTAACTGCTCTGCAGCGTCTCGGATCTGCTTTTTTATTTCACTACTGTGAATGGCGACAAAATGCCAGGGTTGGTGATTTGCCCCACTCGGTGCTAGTCCTGCGGTCTGAATACAAGTCTCAATCACTTCTTTGGGCACTGGTCTATTGCTAAAGCTACGAATGGTATGGCGTCGTTTCATGAGGGTGAGGTTTTCATCAGCACGCTGTTGCATTTCTTGTGGCGAATATTCAATAAAGTCCGTCAGTGGGATATTGTCATGGGCCTTCATGGTTGAGGTTCCTAGTTACTTGCAGTTCATTTTTTATAACTTGTGATTATAAAGGTTTCAACTTTTTGGTTGTTTTTATTAACATATTTGTCCATAGAGAGTGGCAAAAAAACTTTACTTATGTTGCTTAGCACGTTGCTAAATAACTGGAGTGTATAATGAGTATGGATATATAACATTCTGTTTTCTATTATATTTGACGTAGTATTTGCTATACAAAACGGTGATGTAAGGAACGTATATGTACCAACATAAGTGGATATCAGAAGCAACGATGAATTTGCCTGTGGGTAAAGCGGTGTGCGTTGGGCGCAATTATGTGGCGCATGCCAAAGAGCTGAACAACCCTGTGCCAAGTCGTCCTTTATTGTTTATGAAACCGGCCAGTGCGCTATGTGAGTTTGGCCCTGATATCTTTATTCACTCAAAGAGAGGTGCGCACCACTATGAGGCTGAACTGGTACTATTAGTTGGTAGCACAATACATTGTGACAGTACGGAGCCACTCCGGCACATTGCTGGGGTCGGTTTGGGACTTGATTTGACACTGCGGGAATTGCAAGCGCAGTTGAAGCAAAAAGGCCATCCTTGGGAGGTGGCCAAAGCCTTTGATGGCAGTGGCTGTATTACTCCATTTATCCCTGTAACACAAGAGCAGCTGCACGCCGGGCTGACTTACCGCTTTTGGCAAAATGGCACGCTTAGGCAGCAGGGCAACAGTGAACATATGATCTTCAATCTAGAAATGTTGCTTAAGGCAATCACTCAGTTTTTTACTTTGCATCCGGGAGACATTGTGATGACTGGAACACCTGAGGGGGTTGGCCCACTTAATGTCGGTGATCAACTCAAATTGCAATTAGGAGAATCAGCAACTGTATTTCATAGCAAGGTAGTCAAGCAAGTTTAAGTCGGGCAGACGATGTTTTTGGATTAGCACTGGACGCAATGGGGTGGCTCCACGTAGGCTATATCGCTGTGAGATTACGCGAATCAGGAAACGTTATGAAAACAAAATTGCTAGGAACACCGTTTAGCAACACGGCATGCAAAATATTATTTTGTGGAGGCGGGGAGCTTGGTAAAGAAACGGTGATTGAATTCAAACGCCTCGGTGCAGAGGTCGTTGTACTGGATAGATATGAACATGCACCAGCTATGCAAGTTGCTGATCGTAGTTATACTTTATCCATGCTAGACGGCGAGAGACTCGCAGAGATCATTGAACAAGAACAACCAGATTTCATTGTGCCTGAAATAGAGGCGATCGCGACAGACAAATTGGTCGAATTGGAAGCGCAGGGCTTTACCGTTGTACCTACCGCAAAGGCCACACAGTTAACGATGAACAGAGAGGGGATCCGACGCCTTGCTGCTGAGCAGCTGCAGTTGGCAACATCTGCTTATCAATTTGTCGATAACTTGGCCGACTTCAAAGCCGCCATTGCTGAAATTGGCATGCCGTGTGTCGTAAAGCCGATCATGAGCTCATCCGGTAAGGGTCAAAGTGTGGTGAAGCACGCGTCTGATATTGAGGCTGCTTGGACATATGCCCAACAGGGCGGTCGAGCGGGTAAAGGCCGGGTGATTGTAGAAGGCTTTGTTGACTTCGATTACGAAATCACCTTGTTGACGATTCGACATGTTGATGGCACCAGCTTTTGTGAACCCATAGG
The DNA here is from genome assembly GCF_021530565.1 of Pseudoalteromonas sp. SMS1. Taxonomy (GTDB): domain Bacteria; phylum Pseudomonadota; class Gammaproteobacteria; order Enterobacterales; family Alteromonadaceae; genus Pseudoalteromonas. Next base: position 32,812 of record NZ_JAKGBI010000024.1, on the reverse strand, counting down.
ACATGTGCAAGCGAATGGTGATTATCAGCAAAGTTGGCAACCACAGGTTATGAGTGATATCGCGTTGGCACGCAGCCAAGAGATGGCAGGTAAGATAACGGATGCATTAGGTGGGAGAGGGTTATTCGGTGTGGAGCTGTTCATCAAAGGTGATGAGGTCTATTTCAGTGAAGTTTCTCCGCGACCGCATGACACCGGTATGGTGACGCTCATTTCACAGCACCTTAGCGAGTTTGCGTTACATGCCCGTGCAGTGCTGGGGTTACCTATTCCTAATATCCATTTTAACGGACCTTCCGCGTCCAGTGTTATTTTAGTAGAGGGAAGTTCACAAGCACTACAGTTTACCCATGTCGCAGAAGCATTGTCTGTGCCGAATACCGATCTTCGTTTATTTGGTAAACCAGAAGTACAGGGTGTGCGTAGAATGGGGGTTGCCCTTGCTCGGGCTGAGGATATTGATTCCGCAGTTGCGATAGCGAAGCAGGTCAGCTCAACAATTGGCGTTAAGCTATAACGATATAAAGGGCCAATAGGCCCTTTGGTTTTGCAGCAACTTAACCTTACAGGTCAAAATCTAATGCGTAGCTGACATATACTTTGACATCGTCATCCGCATCCAAGTCTGTTTTAACTAGCCCAAATGTGTAGCCATCTTTACTTAGGCTGATGCCATAATCCATATAGCTGTCATCTTCACCGGTCCATTCCATAACGGTATCTCCACGAGAGTTTCCGATATGTACACCTAATTCTGACCCTTTGAATACGGGAAAACTTGCGTTGAGCTCAATGTACAACATGTCTTCTTCAGTGCTACTGCCATCTTGCGCATGTGTCATATAGCTCACTTTAAAATCCACATTCCGCCAACCGAGCGCTGCGTACACTTCCCCAAAATCGATATCTCCCGACGCATCGGGGTAGGCGTAATGGATATAACCAAGGTCATACCGTACTTTTTGGATTTCGCCGCTAAAACCCAAATACAAGTCTAGCTCGTAGCTGGTGCTGGAAGTCTCTCCAAAGTCAACGTTCGAGGCCCAGGTTCCGATATAAAACCCAGACTCGTTACTATAGTCAATGCCACCTGACACAGCGGCGCCGTCATCTGATTGAGTAATGCCTCGCCAGAAGTAATTTGAACTGGCTGCCACGTTCGCAGTGACGCTATGTTCACTGGCGGCGAATAGGTCGACGCTAAATAGCGCACAACAGGTGCAAGCAATAAGTGAAGCTTTATTTGTCATAATGGTTCCTATATGGCACAGAAAAATTTGTAATTTGAACTTTGGGCCATTGAACTTTTAGGCGCAGCAAAAAGATCAACAGTCCCCTGCAAACGCAATCTTTACGCCAGTACAAAAAAGCTGCGTGAGATTTTTAATATCTGATTGAAATTGAAAACGATAATTATAGCAGGATGTGGCCATGTGCAAGGGAGACACACAGATAGGTTGCACTTAGGTGGTGCGTATTTGGATAACCTGCACTGTTTTTAGGCAGGTTATCCCTGTCGATTAACCGAAAATTGTGCGCATTAATTGAATAGTTTCATCCACACTGCGTCCTTTTTCTACTTCTGAGATGATAGAGTCACGTTTTGCTTTGATATGCTCAGGAATGGCTTCATCACTCAGGGCTCTATCCACCAAGGTTGCTGCTGACTCTTTACTACGCTTAACGGTTCTGCTGCCTGACGCGGTGCTAGTTCGCTTTGGTTTGTGCAATAATTTGTAGTAGTTAGAAGAGATTGCCGTATCTTTATCTGCGTAATAGAAAAAAGTTGGCAATAGGGCTTTAATTGGAATCAGTTGACCTTCAAGCTCATTGGTTTCTGTGGCCATGGCAAACCAAGGCATTTTCGCAATTGTCTGAACAATATCGACCCAGTACCTTTCAAAATCGCGGTTACTCAATCGTGTTATGCCTAATGCTTGGCATAGCGCATCCAAACGATTGTTTGAGATAGGCGTGAAGACGTCAGGGCGACGCATTGCAAGTAACCGCGTGGCAGGCGCCAGTGTTGGCTTTTCATCACTGCCATTGAATGCTTCCAAATACGCAATCATAAATGCTTGGTAGTCGGTTTCACTTACCGGACCTTCAAGCGGAATATGTGCCAATGCCTGATCGAAAAGCGCCGGTAAATCAGCTAACTGTTGATGAAACCCTTTTGCACTTTTAGTTGAACCAAACCACTCAACATCAAACTGGTAGACGCTGACATCATGCTTCGCGGTGTGTTTACCTGCAAAAGCTAAGCGGTCTTCAACAATCATGTCTGTTAGCGGAGTGTCGCGTAGCGTTGCAATGTAATCCATCAGTTTGATCTGCTCTTCAAGCGCGAGCAGTGCTTGACGTCCCGCAATAAACTCACTGATCACTGGCCAAGGGGCAATTCTCAGGGTTTTGACCTGCAAAAAGCTGATGGCTGAAATCAACAAGTCTTGCAGTTTTTTAACCGTCGGTAGCTGGTGGTCGTCCAGTAGGTCAAAGTTGATACGATTTTTAGCTACATCGAGTAATTCATAACACCAACCCAGGAAGTCCTCTGGGTGATTTTCTACCTTTACAGCCATCAAGTTGAGACTGATCTCAGTCGATTGCTTTAAAATATTTTGATAAATCTGACTTTCTTGTTCGCCCAAAGCCATATTTGACGGTGATATGAGCAACTTTTTCATGCTGCGGGGATTCTCCAACGTTAGGTTAAAATCTAGACTATTCAGTTTAGCGAATTGATCATTAAACTGGCAAGGGCGAGGATCATACCTAGATCCAGCGCAGTTGCAATGTGCTTTTTAGGTTCTTTTTGGTGTTTCTTGAGTAAAGGAGGATTCGAAGGTATTGTTTTGATCTATTTCGTCATTTTACCGTGATTGGAGAGGGCGCTTAAACAACCCCCAATCGCTGCACTATAAAGATAATATGACGCCACAAATGACGACTTTTTTGTGGTTTTTTATTCACCTCGCTATGATAATGCATATAAGTTTATTTCAGTGGAAGGATGGTCAATGAAGGCAATTTTGAAAGGTGTTGTGGGAATTTTAGTATTACTCGTTGGATTGATAATTCTTGCGCCCCTACTGATCCCAACGGACACGATTGTGTCACAGATAACATCACAAGTAGAGAAAACGACGGGTCGAACGTTGGCCATTACTGGAGATAGCGAGTTATCCGTTTTTCCTGAACTGAATATTACACTCAATGATGTTGAGTTCGCGAATATGCCGTCAGGTAGTCAGCCGCACATGTTGACAATGGAACAACTTGCGGTGCATATCCCTTGGGTTTCTTTATTATCCGGAGAGTTTAAGCTTGAGCAATTTGTCATAAAGAACCCGCAAATTTTGCTTGAAGTCGATGCGGCAGGTCAGCCAAATTGGCAGTTATTTCCGACTTCCGCGACCCCAAACTCAGCGCAAGTTTCTTCACAACAAGCTAGTGGGAAGACACAATTGCCCTCTGGATTTGATATTGCGTTGGGTGAAGTCGCTATCTACGGTGGGACGGTCACTTATCAAGACGCACAAGCTGGCACGAAGCAGCAACTCTCGGACTTGAAACTGAGTGTCATGTTACCTTCTCTCTATCAAGCTTTAATGGTCGAAGGCGCCGTTACCTATCAAAACCAGCAATTTAATATCGCGCTCACTGTCGATAATCCAGCCCAAGCAATTCAGAGTGAAGACTTTAAGTTTGTTACAACCTTGCGTAACGAACTGGTCAATCTTGATTTCAATGGCGAAGTTTTAGACCAGGCACAGCGCTTCAAAGGTGAGCTGGTGCTAGCGGGAGACTCTGTTAAAGCACTCACTCAGTGGCAAAAAGTTACTCTAGAGGCGAAAGACAATGCATTCAATCAATTCGAAGTGAAAGGGTCGATGCAGTTTGCTGACGATGTCTTTAGTTTAGAAAGCCTGAGTGCCGCATTGGATGAGTTGAAAATAACGGGCAGTGCACAGGTTGAACTCAAAGAGCGTTTGTCTATCACAGCGAATGTAGATTTGGGCATGCTGGATTTAAATCCATACTTACCAGAACCGGTCGTGGCCACTGAAGCACCTTCAGAAGAGAATGCACCCGCTCAGCCTATTGTATGGGATGACAGTGAAATCGATCTGTCGGCTTTGGGTCAACTTGACGCCCATCTCGTTGTAAGGTCAACGGGGTTAAAAGCGCGCAACGTGACGTTAGGTGAAAACCAATTATCTGTGCGCCTCAATCAAGGAAACGCACGTGTTTCGTTGGATAAGTTTGTTGCTTATGATGGTCAAGGCAGTGGTGTTATCACAGTCAATGCATCGGTAAAACCTTATCATGTTGAAACAAATTTTAAGCTTCAGGGCATTAATGCGCAGCCATTACTCTCGGATGCAATCGACTTTGATAAAGTACTTGGTAAAGGCAGTATCAATTGGAACTTGCAGACTCAAGGCGCTAGCCAGAAGCAGTTTGTTTCGAGACTTAATGGCAATTTAGCTTTTGAATTTAAAGATGGCGGTGTAAAAGGCGCGAATTTGGCCGAAATGGTGCGTAAAGGTCAGGAAATGCTTAAGGGCAATTTTTCAGGCCTTTCTGAGGGCATTAACGCTGACTTTGACCCAGAGCAAAAGACAGACTTCTCAGCACTAACGGGGAGCTTTAAGTTTAATCATGGGGTTGGGAGAAACACCGATTTATTGCTAGCAAGCCCACTTATTCGTGTGACTGGCTCCGGTGAGGTTGATTTGCCTAAGACGTTTGTAGATTATCGCTTGGTAACGGGCATAGTCGATACCATAGAAGGGCAAAGTAGTCGTGATAAAAGCACTGGCTTTAAAGTACCCGTGCGGATCAAAGGTCCATTTCACAAAGTGGACACTCGCTTAGACTTAAGCGGTGCAGCGAAAGACAAAGCCAAAGATGCCGTAAAAGATAAACTAAAAGACAAGTTTAAAGGGTTATTTGGTGGATAGCTTCTGAGCGATACATGGTTGACGACGCAGCGTCATCATTGACACTGTGTCGTCAACCCAATCAAAGCGGTGCCGAGCAATGAGCGCCCTGGCTGTTTAATGCCAATATTCCACTCACCAAGTTTGACACTCTAAGTTTACATTTTCTCACTTTCTCATTCGCATAATTTATGAACTAATAGCACTACTTGTGGTTGAAAAAGGTTCTAGGGAAATGAAACTATTTGATCTAAATAACAAAGCAATTGTTGTGACCGGAGGCAATCGTGGCATCGGCTTCGCGCTAGCGAAAGGGCTACATGCATTCGGTGCAAAAGTCATTATTGCTGCGCGAGATCAGCAGCGCAATCACCAGGCATGTGCGGCAATTTCAGCGCATGCAGAACGTGTCCTCCCAGTCGCGTGTGATGTGACCTGCCCACGCAGTGTCGCCACCGCTTTTGAACAAGCTGCAAATTGGGCGGGTGGGTTATATGGGTGTATTGCAAATGCCGGAGGGCGCGGCACAGGTTGTGCATTGGATGAAGTTGATGGGATGGCATGGCGAACCACGTTGAGTACGAATCTAGAGGGAACAATGAATACGTTTCAAGCGGCAATTGGGCCACTAAAAGCACATGGTGAAGGTCGCCTAATCGCGGTATCAAGCTTGGCTGCATTGCATGGGAACGCACAATTTACCGATTACAGCAGTGCCAAGGCGGGGGTTGAAGGTTTATGTCGTGCTTTAGCAATTGAACTGGCATCACATAAAATCACCGTTAACTGTATTATGCCTGGCTGGGTGGATACTGATTTGAACGCGGATATCAAACAAGATAAGCGGCAGTTTGAGTCAATAAAGAGACTAAGAGTACCGATGAAACGCTGGGCATCAGCCGAAGAAATGGTCGGGGCAGCCATATATTTAATGTCAGGTGCAGGCAGTTATCATACCGGGGATACTTTACGGATCGATGGGGGTTACCACATTGGTTGATATTGGCTGCGAATTCATTCTCACAATTCACCGAACAGGAAATTTTTTATTGCCGATTTTGCAGTTTTTTGGCGGTGTTTTTTCTTAAGTCCCCGTTTTAATAGCTTAAATAATATACAGAGTCCCATAATTGTAAACAGTGTGTTTAACATGTAATATTTTTGATTGAAAATTGCGCATCAGTCGTTTAAGTCTATTAAATAGTCTACCGATAATAGAAAAACCGATGGAAGCGCAGAAAGTGAATTATTTGTCTGAAATTAATGAGTTACTATGCAGTATAAAAAATGATCCCAGCCTGGCTGGGCAAGTGACAGAGCAAAGTAACTTTATAGAGGACTTTGGCATTGATTCTTTAGATATTGTTGACTTTATGCTGGGGTTGGAGAGTCAATTTGATATTGAAGTGGATTTTGATGCCTTTGATTTTGATAACCTAACATCTGCAAAGCGTTTAGTGGATTATATTGTGGCTCATTGCACAGCCGAGGTATAAGCTGTGTACATACCCCATGTATACTGGGCACACTTTGATCCAGAAGCCAGTTGGCATGATGGCGACTATTTATCACTTCCAGCCCCTAAAGGCGTGAGGAGTGCGATGGATTTGGCGCTATTAGATGATATGTTTGTGCCCGCTAGGGCTCAGGATATTGCATTGACAATCACGCCAAAATGTCAGGCATTACATGACTATCATGTGCGCCTCGGTGGCAGTTATGACACCCACTCGGTGTTTGAGAGTATCCATGCATGGCAATCGGCCGATAAACCGGCATGGCCAGATATTTTCGCTTCAATGCAAACAGACGCTGAGAAGTCTCATTCTGCAATACGAGACAGGCTCTCGTCATGTATTCAAGTTCCTTATGCCCATTTAGCCGAGGCACCAGTCTCCAATGTGCATTCATCTCCCGGGCTCAATGCGATTCGCTATGCAAATAGCAAGTCCACCATTACGACACTCTGTCACCAGTTAGAAATACCCAGCTTAGGAACGGTAATTGACCACCAAGAAGACATTAATCAACTGCTTGATCTGGATTATCCATATGTACTGAAAGAAGCATTTGGGGTATCGGGCAAAGGGACTTACTTGGTTAGAGAGCAGCGTATTGCTGAGCGCTTGGTAAGGCACTTTCAAACCCAGAGCAAGCAGGGTAAACAGGGGGGAATGATTGCCCAGCCTTGGCTGGATATTGAGCTCGACTTTTCTAGTCAATGGGCGGTCAGTTCGTGTGGCGAATTGACATTAATTGGTTTGTGCCAAGTTGAAAATAAAGGCTTTCGTTTCAATGGAATAAATCTATCTTGTCAGGCACTTGAGCAGGTTGTGGCACGCTCGGACTATTATGAGCAGATCAGACTGTTACTGTCTGAATTGTTTAAGGCGGGTTACTTTGGCCCGATTTGTGTCGATTCTGCGTTATTAAAGGATGGCACAGTTTACCCGGTGATTGAAGTGAATGCGCGTGAGTCTATGGGGAGTATCGCATTGCGCTGGCGGGATAAACTATCACTGGGCAATTCACTTCGTCTGCGTCAGTATGACGTTATTTATCAAGCTCCCGTAAGTTTTGAAGCTATCCTTCACAAGCTGGGTTTGCAAGGTGCATTGCTGTGTTGTGGTCAACTCGGTGGCATAGTCCCTATCACGGCGTCGAGTATGGCACTGACACAATCAAGCAACTTCTCAAAGGGGCGGTGGGTTCAGCTAGAATGTGCATCTAAACGTAGTGAAAGTTATCGTGCAACGTTGCAATCATGTTTATCTGATTTTGGGGTCACCTTACAATGACGACGTGGCACACAGAGCAGATATTAATCTTAACCGCATCCAGTGGACTTGGCACCTTTGCACCGGCATTGAGGCTGCGCGCTTATTTACGTGCGCAAGGGGCAAAAACACACCTATATTGCGTAGAACAATTGTTTGATGAGGCTGCACTTGATAAACATCATGCGACACGAGCGCGTTGTCGTGCCGACTTTCGTACCGCGTTACTGCTACAAAAGGTGGTTGAGCAAGGCGGGGCAAATATAAATCAAGTTATCGATCCGGATAAGTTGGCGACGATGATGCACTTATGGCAACAAACCCAATTTACACGTTGTATTGTCTTTAGCGGGTTTTGGTTGTCTGTACTCGCCCTGATGCAGCCAGAATATGTGCCTGTAAGATCTGTTGACGCTATTCATATGGATACCGTGTCGTCAAGTTCTTGGTTACATGCACAAGGTGTCATGCATCAACTCGATATTGCCGTGCAAGATATTTATCTGTTTAAGGCTAATCGCAGTACGGTATATCACCTGTATCCCGTTGATAAACCGCTGGAGTGGGAGGCGAGAGCTGCCCGTGTGCTTTGCCATGGAGGTGGTTGGCAAATGGGGAATTTAGCAGCCGTAAGTGAGTCGCTAAAGCGCAAGGCTATCCATAGTGACATCATTGTCTCTGCGGATGCGGCATTATCATCCTCAATCAATCAACGCGTATTTAAAACGGATCCTAACTATCAGCCATGGAATAGTATGGATGCTTTGCCGGCACTCACACTATGCGCAGAGTCTAACCAAGCTGAATCACACAACCAAATTGAATTTGACTCACTGACTGCAAGTGCGGCCGCAATTATTACAAAGCCTGGCGGCGCCAGTTTGCTGGATAGTTTAAATTTCGCTACCCCGTTAATTTTATTGCCCGCATTTGGTGAGTATGAAATGCACAATGCACGTACTTGGTTGTCATTGGGGTTCGCTGTGACGTTTGAGCAGTGGCAAGCAAATGACTGTTCATTTGAGTTATTGCGCACGTTACACAACAACTTACTGAGTCAGTCATCTGTTCCAGCAATATTTGGAGTGTTTAATGAGACCCGCAACTGAGCAAAAAATTACCCGCGACGAATTTGCCAGGCTTAAGCTTCGGGCAAAGAATATTGCACGTTTGAAGCGCTGTAATGACAGCGATGTCTTTAAGTCTGAACTGGTACCTGATCAAGTGGGGATCAAAATGAACAACACGTGTAACTTACGCTGCGCGCACTGCTTTGAGTGGAATGATGAAGGGTATCATCACCATATGGGCAAGCAGCAAGTGCGTGATGAAGTGGACATCGGGTTAATTGAAAAATTATTGAAACAAACTGAGTCAAGCCAAAGTGCTTTCTATTTGTGGGGTGGGGAGCCGCTGATGTATACCAAAATGGCAGAGCTGGCTGAACTGTTCACACAACATCCGAGGTGGCTCACAATATGTACAAATGGCATGTTGATAAAAAAACATCTGCCCCACTTGCTTAAAATGTCAGCACACTTAGCGATGTTGGTGAGCCTAGATGGCTTGGAAGCAGAAAATGATGCAATCCGTGGTAAGGGGGTGTTTGAAAAAGTGGTGCGAGGCATGTCGAGGTTGTTGGCATTGAGAAAAACCGGTGAATACCAAGGTAAGGTTTCGATATGCTTGACCCTGCATGATGCGGTTGTCGGTAAGTTAGCGCACTTTATTGAGTACTTTGCCGAACTTGGCATAGACAGTATCTACATTGTATTCCCATGGTATATGCCAGAATCTGTGGCTGAGGAAATGGATAGTTGGGTACAGACCAATTTACCTTATCGTGCGAAGTATATTGATGATTTTAGTAAAGCCAGTTGGCATGGCTACACCCATCGTATTGCGCCAGAAAACGTTGCCCGTTTAAAAGCTGAGCTGGCTGAGATCACTCATCGCATATGGCCGTGTCGAGTGCGTTTTCATCCAGACCTGACGATGGATGAAGTCGAACCCTTTATATTGGGTGACACCACACCGGCAGAGGGAAAAATTAACTGCGCTGCGATTACACATCGTATTGATGTATTGCCGGGCGGAACAGTATCTAGCTGTAAATTTTTTCCAGAACTGGAAGTAGGTAACCTTCAGGCTCTACCACTTAAAGACATTTGGCAAGGGCGCGCATTTAACGCATTTAGAGACAAGGTTCAGTGTGGTCTGATGCCCGTTTGCTCTAAATGTACTCTGTTGTATAGCACTGGGTGATAAAAATGACCAATATACTGCAAAACCAACTACCACTGTGGGTGACTTTACAACTTACAGATGCATGCAATCTCCGCTGCAAGATGTGCTATGAGTGGGGAGAGAATGGAGCCTATCATGGTAAAAAGCTGGATAGGCTTGAAAAAGATACCGTTTTTAGGGTGATTGATGAGTGCCTACCAGTAAAGCCTTACTTCGCCTTGTTTGGCGGTGAGCCTATGATGTATCCCTGGTTTGATGAAGTGGTTCACCGTATTCGTAAAGGGGGCGCAAGAGTCGACATTCCAACCAATGGGATGTTTTTAAAGCGCAAGGCTGAAAAGCTGCTGGAATCTGCACCAAATCGTATTTGGGTGTCGTTGGATGGACCAAAGCACATTAATGATGAACAGCGTGGGGAGGGGGTTTATGAAGCCGTTCAAGAAGGGGTCGAGACCTTGTTTGAGCTGCGCGAAACTCGCGGTTTAAAAGAACCCAAGATCGGCTATACCTTCATCGTGACACCTTTAACACATTTGTATATTCAAGGTTTTTTCGAGCAGTGCTTAGACCTAGACAAAGTGGATCATATTAGTATCGAGTTCCAAACGTTCGCCACGGAAGATGAGCATGAGCAACATCGCCGTTTGTTTAAACGTCTGTTTGATGTACCTGACACTGCGTGTGCCGAAGGTATGGTTGCCCCCTTACATCAATTTTCAATGATGGACTTTAAGGCCATTGAGTCGCAAATTGCTTGGGTAGAAAAGGCATGCCAAAAGCGTGGGATCTACTTTGTATGTTACCCCAAAACCATATCTGCAACTAATTACCGTGCTTACTTTAACAAAGATTATCAAAATTTAGATGATCGCAGAGATAAATGTCATTTTCCGTGGATTTACATGGAAGTGGCAGCCAATGGTGACGTAACGCCATGCCATACATTTTATGATTATTCGATTGGTAACGTAAATGAGCAGTCGGTGAAAGAGATCTGGCGCGGGCACAGAATGCAGCAGCTGCGCAGAGGATTGCGAGGGGAAGGCGGTTTATTCCCAATTTGTGGTTCATGTGCGCGGTATTACGCTGATCCAAATAAACGTTAGGGGCTGATTGTGAATGTGATCGAGGTCGAAGGACTGAGTAAGACTTTTAAATTTTATCGCAAGCCACAGGGGCTATCTGCGTCATTTAAAAATTTATGGCAGCGGCAAGTCGAATACAAAGAAGCGGTCAAAGATGTCTCATTTAGTATTGAACAAGGGCAAGTTGTCGCATTTTTAGGTGCCAATGGCGCTGGTAAAACGACCACGATGAAAATGTTGTCTGGGATTTTACATCCCACACATGGAAAAATTAAAGTTTTGGGTCATACGCCAAGTGAACGTGAAGAGCAGTTTAAAAAGCGTTTCTCCATTTTAATGGGTCAAAAACAGCAATTATGGCCCGACTTACCCGCCATTGACAGCTTTTCGCTGTGCCAGCGTATCTACGATATTCCAACGCCCTTGTTCAAGCAACGGTTGGCGCGTTTGTCTGAGGTTTTGAATGTATCTCATTTACTGGATATTCAGGTGCGCAGGTTGTCTTTGGGTGAGCGTATGAAAATGGAATTAATCGCAGCACTGTTACATGGACCGGAACTACTATTTCTTGATGAGCCTACAATCGGTCTCGACTTCTTATCGCAACGTGCGGTAATGCGGTTTCTTCAGCAGCTGGTACGTGAAGACAATATCACCATTTTACTGACAAGTCATAATATGGCGGATATTTCGGCGCTGTGTGAAAGGGTGTTGGTCATTCAAAATGGTCAGCTTGTCTTTGATGATAGGATCACGCAATTGCAAAATACCTTGGGCGGCCTTCGTCGGATCCATATAGAAAGTGAATCACCATTACATTCAGAGTTCTTAGGACGGTATGGCAAAGTGATCAACAATGATGTTCATTGCGCTGAGCTAGAAGTGGGTGATGATGTTGTCAACCAAGTGCTACAGCACTTACTTAAAGACATCGCGGTTAAGGATATTAGAGTAAGTGCACCACCGCTTGAAGATAGCTTGGAGCGATTATATACACGCCGAGGACAGGTTGCGTGAACAAGTATATGTGGTTGTTGGGTATGGGGCTGCAAAAGGCATTGGCCTATCGGGTAAATTATAGTGTTGCTATTTTGGCGGCAGTCTTTCCCATTATTTTGCAATGGGTTCTGTGGCAATCAATATACCAATATACCAAAGCGGATACATTGTATGGAATGTCTTATTCAGACATGCTCAGTTATGTGGTGTTAGCTGCGCTGATGGCACAAGCACTGCGAACGGGATTTGAATACGACATGGCAGAAGACATCAAAAGCGGCGGTCTAAACCGTTTTATCGTCCAGCCATTATCGTACTTCGGTTATCGTTTGAGTGTTTTTGTCGGCACAAATTTGGGTTACTTTGTGGCAACTTTGATGGTGATGGCCCTCGTACTGTGGGTCGCTATACAGTATTGGGTATTGCCAACACAGATAATACATATCGCACTTTTTGTGGTCTCAGCTGCAGGGGCTTTTTTATTACAGTTTATGCTGTTTTATTTACTCAGTTTGACTGCATTTTGGCTGCATGAGGTGTGGGCGTTGTTTGAGTCTGTACGGGTGATTAGCTTGGTGTTATCTGGCGGGGTTGTGCCACTGAGTGTTTTTGGGGAGTCATTGCAATACGGTTTTAGTCTTCTGCCATTTCAATACCTTATTTACTTTCCATTGCAAACGCTCACAGGTGCAATTAGCTTGGAACAAATCTTTTCAGGGTTACTTGTTCAGTGGGGGTGGATTGCTGCGATGATGCTACTGATTACGGTAATTTGGCGCCGTGGTAGCCGATCATATTTGGCACTTGGTGGTTAACATGTGGCGGCAATTTATTAAGCACCTAAAAATTTATGGCTTGCTGATTAAACTCAATGCAATTCGACAATTAGAGTACCGCGTGAACATCGTATTGGGGCTACTTGTGGAAATCGGCTATCTCGGTATCAAATTGCTTTATGCCTACATTATTCACGATACAGGGGTGCATATTTCTGGCTTTGCTCCGCAAAGCTTGTATCTGTTCATCGGTACTTTTATTTTGATGACCGTGTTTTTTGTCGCGATGTTGCAATTTAATATTATGGCATTTGACCGTCAGATCATAGAAGGGGAGTTTGACCTTATTCTGACCAAGCCTGTGTCGGCGCAGTTCTTAGCAACGTTAAAATACGTGGAAACGTGGATGGTGATCCCCAATATCATCGTGGGCGTTAGTTTGGTAAGTTATGGTTGGCATGCATCCGATATTGCTTTTGACATAGTGCATGTTGGACTCTACGTTTTATATGCCCTGCTAGGGATAGTAACCATGTATTGTATCTTTACATTGCCGCTACTACTTGCTTTTAAATTACATCATATTTCAGCTTTCCATAGTCTGGTTTGGGCACTGTGGGATTTCAATAATCTACCGCATCGCATTTTTCCATCGCCAATACAAATCATAGGTACGGTGTTTTTGCCCATTTTTTTGATCACCAATTTTTCGCCATTGGCTGTAATGGGCCAGTTAAGCATTGGGGAAATGATCTGGGGAGGCATTGCGCCCATTTTACTGTTTTTCCTGACTTGTTGGGGATGGAAAAAGGCAATTCATAGCTATGAAAGTGGCGGCGGGTAAATCAATTTGATGTGTAATAAGTATGCTTTTTGTTGGTGGTATAGAAACGAGTAGGTTAGTCAAATCTAAGGGAAGTAGGAACAAAAATGAATAAAAATCATAATGAGCCAAGTGAATGTGGGGCTGGCGTGTCTGTGATTATCCCGACTTATAATCGCCGCGAGTTGCTAAAAAGGACATTGGATTCACTTTGCGAACAAACGCTGGGGCCGCAAAGTTATGAAATTATCATCGTAGATGATGGTTCAAATGATGGTACCGCTAAGATGGTAAGCCACTATCAAGGTACTGCAACCATTCAGTATATTTTCCAGCCTGATGAAGGGTTTCAAGTCGCTAAAGCTAGGAATAAAGGGCTTTCCAAGGCACGCTTTGACACCATACTGTTTTTAGACTGTGGCATGATTGCACACCCTACATTGCTATCTATTCACCTACAGTGTCATGGCGAAACGGCCAACCTTGTGCTGATTGGTATGTCGTATGGTATAGAAGCCGTAGCACTGAGTGAGTGCGACCTTATCAAACACACTATGGCAGAAAACGAGATAGCGACGGCGTTTGAATTGTTCTCAAAAAATCATCAATTAATGGATTGCCGAGGTCGCTTCTTTGCCAAATTTAATTTTGATTTAGAGATGTTAAATGCCCCTTGGGTCATTTTTTGGACCAGTTGTATCAGTGTTTCTCGCTCGGATGTTGCACGTGTTGGTGGGTTTGACGAACGTTTTTGTGCATGGGGTGGAGAAGATGTTGATTTGGGTTATCGTTTGTTTCATGCAGGATGTAAATTTGTTTTACATCAATCACTTCTGACTGTTCATTATCCACACGAAAAAGACATTGAAAATAAAGAGGAGCAAGCAAAAGGCAATGTTGCTTATTTAATGCGCAAGTACTCAGATCAATGGATAAATATGCTGGTGAATAAGAGCTGGTCTGAGATTTGTGAACAGTCGTTGAAACCTGTGCATGCGCAACCGCAAGCTAGCTTATTTGAAGAGGCGAATGAGTAAACTGTTGTTAATAATTAAATTATTCCAAGGAACTTGAATGTTTTGAAATTGAAACAAGCTATTAAAAACACTAGATTGATTTGGTTTAGCTATTTTTTAGCCAATGTAATGTTTTAAATTAAAATGATAAAGCAGGATCTGACTTATGCGTGTACAGAAAAGAGCATTAACAGGACGTGTTGTAGCAATGTTGTTGCCTTCAATAATGATGGCGAGCCCAGTATGGGCAAGCAGTAGCTTAACCAAAATTAATCAGCAAGAATTAAACCGCTTAGCGGATACACTCGATGTAAAATATCGGTTGTTAAGTAATATGCCAGAACAGTGCCCTGGTTCTACGGCAGAGTTTTGCTACCATGCTCAAATAGAGTTAACGAGTCCGTTTGCAGCAAATGTGGATGGGTGGAAGATCCTCTACAGCCAAGTATATCCCTCATCAGAAACGAAGAGCCAAGGGCTAACGTTACGTCATTTTAATGGTGACTTAAATCATATCGCTCCGAATCAGTCTTTTAGTGGGTTTAAAGCCGGTGAAAGTCAAATCATTGAGCTCTGGGTCGGTAGCTCGTTACTCAATGAAGGCGAATTAATGCCGAATTATATTTTGACTGCGGAGGGTCTGGACCCAAAAGTGATCAAAAGCACGCAATCTTATATCGAGTCGGACACTGGGCTAGAGATCAAGCCTTATGCTGCGCTTAGTCGCAAAGAAAGTGTGATGAAATCTCACCCTGAAGATCAATATGGCCAGTTTACCTCTGCGGCACTATTCGAAAAATACGCAATCGATAATTACCCTGTGGACACTGTAAAGCACGCTATTGTTCCTACGCCAAACGCGATGGAGGTGTTTGCAAGTTCACCACCACTGACTTTGAGCAAAGGCATTGATGTGCACTTAGTTGGCGTTGATTATGGGCAAGTGGCTGCGGCTTTGAGCCGTTTAGCAGATTTGGGCGCTAAGCAAAGTCATGATGGTACTAAAGTCATTGTGAAAGTAGCTGGCAAAGCAGAAGGCACCGCGGGTCACTATGTACTAGATACTCGCAACGGTAAAGTCTTCATTGAAGCGCAAGATAACCAAGGTGCTTTTTATGGGTTACAATCACTGGCCAGTTTGTTGTCCCTAGATACAATGCAAGTACCTGCTGTTAAAGTAATTGATGAACCTAGGTATGCATACCGAGGGTTACACTTAGATGTCGCGCGTAATTTTCGCTCAAAAGAGTTTGTTTTACGTTTATTAAGTAAAATGTCAGCTTACAAACTGAATAAATTACATTTCCATTTAGCTGACGATGAAGGTTGGCGTATCGAAATTCCTGGCTTACCTGAGTTAACAGAATTATCTTCTCACCGTTGTATCGACTTAGATGACAAAGATTGTTTGCAGCCCCAGTTAGGGTCAGCCTTAAATGCCGGTCGAGATGGATATTATTCGCTGGCCGATTATCAAGAAATTCTGAACTTTGCGAAGCAACATCACATTGAGGTGATTCCATCATTGGATATGCCTGGTCATTCTCGGGCTGCCGTAAAAGCAATGGAGAAACGCTTTTATACGTTGAGTAAGCAAGGTAAACACGACGCTGCAAAACAGTACCTCGTAAGTGACCCAAGTGATGCAACAGAATATCGCTCAATTCAACACTACAATGACAATACTCTGAATGTATGTATGGACTCTACTTATGCCTTCGTAGAAAAAGTGATTTCAGAGGTTGCGCTGCAGCATAAAAAAGCAGGTTCGCCACTGAATATCTATCATATTGGTGCCGATGAAACTGCAGGTGCTTGGATTGAATCCCCCGCATGTAAGCAGTTTATTGCTGACAAATCAAACGATGTACACGAAATTGAAGAGCTTACCGGGTACTTCATTGAACGGGTGTCCAGAATGATTGCGGCGAAAGGTATTGAAGTCGCAGGCTGGAACGATGGTCTGTCAGAAACAAGACAAGATAAAATGCCTAATAAAGTGGCTTCCTATGTGTGGGCTACGCTACCACAAAATGCCCACAAAGTTGTCAGTGCGCATGCTCGTCGCGGGTGGGACATCGTTCTTGCGACGCCTGACGTGACTTACCTAGATTTCCCCTATGAATTAGATCCTAAAGAAAGCGGTTACAAATGGGGGTCGAGGCGCACCAATAGTCAAACTATCTTTGAGTTTATGCCGGATAATTTGCCGGCCAACGCTGAGTTTAAAAAAGACACGATCGGCCGAAATTATGTCGCAGATGATCGCACACAAGTGGATGAAAACGGTAAATTTGTACATCAGCCGCTGCCAGAAGGGTTCCGTGTTACAGGGATCCAAGGTCACTTATGGTCTGAAGTCATACGCAAAGATCACCTCGCCGAATATATGCTGTTCCCTCGTTTGTTAGCGCTGGCGGAGAAAGCATGGCACAAAGCAAGCTGGGAAGTGCCGTATAATTATGCGGGTGAAAAATATGACCACACCACCAATTTCTTAACGGCGGATAAAAAGGCGCTGCGTGATAGACAGTGGCAAGACTTTATCCATGCCGTAGGCCATAAAGAGTTGGAAAAGTTCGATAAACTGGGTGTGTTTTATCGGATCCCAAATGTTGTCAGTAAAGTCATTGATAATAAGCTACATGCGTCAACTCTTATTCCGGGTTTACCTATCCAGTATCGAGTTGGGAGCGGCAACTGGCAAGAGTACACGGCACCTCTCATTATTCAAGCTGGTTCTAATATTGAGCTACGAGCGCTTTCTCCGGATAGGCGTCGGCCTGGGCGAGTCGAATTAGCTGAGGTGAATAACACCAATAACTTATAAGGTATAAATGGGACGGTACAGATTGAGACACCGTCCCTTTCTTGGTCATAAAAATGAGTCAGTGTGAGGGTTAAGCAGAGCGTAATAAGGAAGTGTTGAGTTATGGAACATACAAAGGGGCAAGGAGTAACAAGTAAGGATGCCATAGGAGTGGGCGTCAACAATGTGGAGAGTACTTGCGAGTCTTGTTTACCTGATTGTTTATTTATGGCGCTTGAGCTTGAAGCGAGAGATAAGTTTGCCATTGCAAATTTGGCGAGACTATTTGGCGAACATTCTTATTATTTTGATTGCAAACGCAAACAAGGACTGGATATTGTTTTTAGTCGTTATGAAGATGACCAGTACTTTCGTTTCGAACAAGCAATGATTTCCGGTTATGTAGGCGATAAACTTAAAGCGTTATATGGTTTGCAAGTTCGATCGCACGCTTTTACGCACCAACACATTTTTGACCAAAGCTTGCTCGCTATGCTAGCCAAAAAAGAACGTGTGATCTGCGAGTTCAGTGCTAAGCATGTCCCATACCGTGTCGAAGATTACCATAAACATTATGGCTATCACATTGTGACATTCAAATCCCATGATACACAGCGCCGTTCATTTATAGTGGATGATGCGCAAAAGCGAGATGTGGATATCAGTTGGGAAGACTATCAAGCTTCATTTCAAGACGTATTAGCACATGAAGGTGTGGTGCGTATTTACCAGTTGGAGCAAATTGGGCCCACGCGTCCACTGAATATTGATTGGGCACTAAAACAAGTCGATCAAAATATAGCGGGGTTGGCTTCAGGTACACCTCATGTTGGCACTTCCGCGATGGCCGAATTCTTAGACTATATTGGCTGTTTGGATCAGCTTTCGCGTCCTTATGTCATTCCGGGAGTATGGGTGTTTTCGCTGCAGCGTGCCAGTACATTGAATTGGCTATTGGCATTGCAGCAGGATTTGTCTGCGCCCAAATTAAAACAACTGTGCAGTCCTTTGGTCGACGCTTTACCTGAGCTTACGAAAGGATGGAAGGAAGTTGAGCTGTTAATGCGTTTATCTTGTCGCTCGAAGTCGGTGACGGGGAACCAAGTATATCAGCGCATTTTACAGCTATGTGAGACAGAGCGCACACTCATTCCCACTTGGTTGCAACTCCAAACTTGGCTACAAGGTCAAAGGATGCGCTCATGACTGAGCTGACAAAAGGATGCGAAACATTACCATTGGTAAGTTGTGTCATGCCAACTTGTCGGCGTGCACATTATATACTTCAGAGTATTGACTACTTCAATCGTCAGAGTTACCCCAATAAAGAATTAATCATTGTCTATGAACAGGCTGAAGATCTACCTAACGCTATGCCTATACAAGACAACATCCAGTTGCTCAAAGTGCCAGACAATGCCTCGATTGGGTTTAAGCGGAGTATGGGCACCAAATGGTCAACTGGCATGTTTATCGCGCAGTGGGATGACGATGATTGGTATTCCAGTGAGCGTTTAGCGATACAAATAGCGCCCCTTGTTACGGGCGCTGCTGATATTACAGGCCTCAAAAATCATTTGTTCTTTGATGTCTGGCGAGGTCAATTTTGGGCCGCAGAAAAAGCATTGTTTGAGGCGATGTTTCGCCGTGGCATTGCCGGAGGCACATTGGTCTTCAGACGTACTTACTGGTCTGAAGGCGTATTGGACTACCGTGATAGTTCGTTGCGTGAAGACGCAGATTTTATGGAGTGTATGATTGACGCGGGTGCCAAATTAGTCGCTGTTGATGGCCATACTCACTTTGTTTATTTGAGGCACTTGAATAACACTTGGAGTTTTGTCAGCGGTAAACTGATTAAAGCGAGTGCTTGGCAAAAGGTGCCTGATCCAACTTGGTTTAGCCACGATCTGCCATTTTATCTTCAGCTAAAAGAAACACATTTTGCGCATTACTGTGAGACATCAGCAAACTTAAATACGTTGCAACAAGCCGCCACTATAAGTTGTGTGCTGCAAGTAACCCACCTTGCTCAACTTCAGCATGCTATCACGCTACTTGAAAAGCAAACACTTAAACCTACTGAAGTAATAATCTCGCATCCAGATGAGTTAGCGATAGAGGGGATTCATACCGAGTTGGAGGGCATCACTTTTGTTGCCTATGAGCCAGGAGCACAGACATCCTTATGGTTTGAAGAAAAACTTGCTGCACAGATTAACTGCGACTTTGTGATGTGTTGGCCCAATTCGCACGCTTGGGTATCAAGCCAGTGGCTAGCAATACAGTTTGCTTACTTAAAAAGACATAAGTTAGATGCAACGGGTCTGTCACAACCTTTTTTCTTTTTCCCAAGCCAGCAACAGTTTTGGCAATATATTGCATCTGACAATCAAATTACAGCATGGTTACATGCTGAAACGTTGTGCTGTACAAAAGAGTTTTACTTGCAAAAGCACCGGGGATTCAATCGCGGACTTGGGTTTAATATTCAACCTCACCAAAACTTAGAGCATTTTTTAGCATTTGCAGAAGCAAAAGATCCTGTGCCAAATAATGAACAAGATCCGAAATGGTTTCCGTATCAACGCAAAGCAATCAAAGAATTATACAGTGAGCTAGACATTGGGGAGCTTATCAATGGGGTCTCTACGATGTTGTTATTCTGTGTTTTTTCGTGCTTTATGATATTGCCTAGTTGGCACGTTGAAGCGAATCAGGTTGTAGAAAGTACCGAGCAGCAGAACTACCCGGCCGACTTCTTTAGTCAGTATAACCCTCAAACCGCGTTGGATATGATATATCGCTTGCCGGGGTTTTCATTTGACAATACAGACTCAGCACGCGGATTCGGTGGTAATGCGGGTAATGTACTGATCAATGGTGCACGGCCTGCGGTCAAGTCTGAATCGCTAGATAAGGTGTTATCCAGAATCGGGGTTGCACAAGTTCAGGCAATTAATGTCTATCGAGGGAGTAAAATTCCATTGGTGGCGTCGGGTAAAGTCATGGTTGCAGATGTGATTTTAGTTGAATCGCAGACCACCGGCACATTAGAAAGTCAATTAACACAATTCTACGACGGCAGTGTTCTGCCAAAAGTCGCCATGCAACTGAATACCCAATGGCAAGGTTGGGCGACATCCTTGGGGCTGGAAGCAAATGGCACGCCAGGCTATCGAACCGCCAATATTATTCAATTAAGTCGTGAGCAGCGCGTGTTAAGTCAAGAATTTGAGGTGCTAGACGAAGAGACCCATAGCGTGAAGCTCACCGGTCAGCTTAAGCAGTCGAGTAGTCAAAATGAACTGGTCTTGACGGGCAAAGTCAGCAGTGAAAATTATGTTGGAGATACTGTACGCTACAGCGTGCCTCATAACCACCAAGCGTTGGGGCCGATAACGCGCGAACTGCACGTTGACAATGAAACAAAGAATGCGGAACTAGGCATCGATTGGATACAAAAACACGACCGCTACCAATGGCAAAACATGGGGATATTTGTTATCGATGATAAGGCGTATGCCAATGATGACGCCAGTATAAACTTAGCGACCCAAAACACAGCTATCGCCTTGTGGCGTCAGCAAGAGCTAAAAACTGAAGTAATCTTGCGCAGTGCCTTGGAAGTAAAACAGCAGTCACACATAGCGCCTCGTTTTGGGGTTGAAGCAACGCAAAATAGACTGCAATCCGCGGTCAATTTATCTGGGGTGGAAAGCGAAGAGGTCACCGATGTCAATGAGCTTAGAGCAGAGGTGTTTGCCGATGTTAACGTCACCCACTCTAAAAGTCTCTCGAGTGAATTTGGATTGACCTATGAAACATCGAGAATAGATGTAGAGGCAAATCAGAGTGAAAGCCAATCGTTGTCTTTTTGGAAACCTCGCTGGCAAACAAACTGGAGTCCCCGAAAAGGCATGAGCGTTAATTGGCTTGCTGAACATCGGGTAAGTCAGCTGAACTTTTCTGATTTTGCTCGTAGTGTTGATGCGGGAGATGGTCGTAATCAAGCCGGTAATATCCGCCTCAAGCCTGAAGAAACTACGGAGTTATCACTGCAATATCAGTGGTATTTTTCTGAGCGTGGTAATCTCAAAATAAAGGGGTTTCATCAATGGCAAAAGGATGTACTAGAGCAGGTAGCATTTTCCAATACATCAGGGGGAGTGGCCAATGTGGGTGATGCCCAGTTTTGGGGAAGTCATGTGGAAGCCGCCTTCGAATTAACGCCGCTCCTAAATAATGCGTTATTTGAAATTTCTTATGAACACAAGAATTCAGACTTTTCGAACCCGAATGGGCGAACAGAACGTTTGAGTAATTATATCGCTGATTGGATATGGATGAATTTTCGCCATGACTTACCACGATTTAAAAGTTCATGGGGTATTGAGTATTGGGGCGATTATACAGAACCGTTTTACTATGCCCACGAGACCTTGTTCGTAAAGGGCAATAAACGATTGAAAGGGTTTATAGAGTCTTCTCCGGTGGATGATATTAAGGTGCGGCTTGAGGTGACACATATGAATACAGGGCGCTTTATTCGCACTCGAACGTTCTATGAAAACGCGGAGCAAGTCGGCCAAGAAGTCGCTGATAGAACACATAAAGCAGAGTATCGGCTGTCAATTTGGTATCGCTTTTAGTCAACGTAAATCCCTTTATTCAGAGGCAGTTAAAAGAAAGTAAGCTTTCCTTCATAATTTTATCATGGTGAATTATCGGGTCATTTTGCAGACTGTTTTGCCAAGTTCAAATCACGCTAAGCAATACGGAGCAGACATGCACACAATGAAACTAAGCAGCAATATTATGACTGCAATATTTATGACTTTATCTTTTGTTAACATAGGCAGTGCAAGTGAAAAGGAACAAGTACACCATCAGTTTAGTTACCCTAACAATGCGCGTAATGCGATTTCTCTGAGCTTTGATGATGCGCGAGAAAGCCAAATAGATGTCGCTATTCCCTTATTGAATAAATACGGGGTAAAGGGCACCTTCTATGTGAATCCTCAGTTTGCCATGACTCGTTTAGAAGGGTGGAAAAAGGCGGTCAAGCAAGGGCACGAATTGGGTAACCATACAAGTTCTCACCTCTGCAGTGGCAATTTCGAATGGTTACGTAAGCAAGGCCTAGGGCTGGAGCAAGTTGACTTGGCGTGGCTTCGCAAAGACATTGAGTCGACGACTCAGTTTATGCAAGCACAATTTGATGTCTCGCCCGCTTCTTTTGCTTATCCCTGCGGTAACACCTTTGTGGGTCGCGGAAAGGAGGTACGAAGCTATGTGCCGCTCATCGCAGAAATGTTCAAAACAGGACGTACGTGGCTTGATGAAACTGGCAATAACCCGACATACACTGACTTTGCACAGTTGGCAGGTAATAGAATGGATGGCATGACATTCGAAGAGATAAAAGACTTGCTGGCTTTGCTGAGAGAAGACAACAAGTGGATTATTCTAGCGGGCCATGAAGTAGGGGAAAAGGGGATGTACTCAGTAGATAAGGAGGCCTTAGAAGCATTAATTGTGTACTTACAGGACCCAAAAAATGGCTTTTGGCTAGCCACAGTTACAGAGGTGGCAAACCATATCGAGGCACAGCGAGCAAAGTAAATCGATTGTTTTTTGAACGCCGTCATGAGGTTGGGTTGTGAAGGTAACCCTTGAATTGTTTTTTACAGCCCCCATATGGAATAGGGGGAACAAACACGGCATATGGGATAGATAAAATTAATTAAAAATTGAACTATCTTTGGTTGAAGTTTGCTGTTACAATTCCCCGCCCTTGAAAGACGAAAGCCTCGTTTTTTGAGTGGAAATTAATCTAAATGCTTAGGTTTTATACAAAATCTAGGTAAATTTTAACTACACCGGAGCATATACAATGATCCAAATGCAAACTCAGCTGGACGTTGCTGATAACAGCGGCGCTCGCAAAGTGCAGTGTATTAAAGTCCTTGGTGGTTCGCACCGTCGCTATGCGCGTGTTGGTGACATCATTAAAGTTTCTGTTAAAGAAGCAATTCCTCGCGGTAAAGTGAAGAAAGGTGATGTTAAAAACGCTGTAGTAGTGCGTACTAAGAAAGGCGTTCGTCGTCCAGACGGCTCTTTAATCCGTTTCGATAGCAATGCGGCTGTTATCTTAAATGATAGCCATCAGCCAATTGGTACTCGTATCTTCGGCCCTGTGACGCGTGAACTACGTAACGAAAAGTTCATGAAAATCGTTTCACTAGCACCAGAAGTACTATAAGGAGTCGATCATGGCAGCAAAAATCCGTCGTGATGACGAAGTAATCGTACTAGCCGGTAAAGACAAAGGTAAGCGCGGTAAAGTGCTTTCAGTTGTAACTGAAACTGGTCGTGTATTTGTTGAAGGCGTCAACATCATCAAGAAACACCAGAAGCCTGTACCACAACTACAGCAAGCTGGCGGTATTGTTGAGAAAGAAGCGTCAGTAGACGTATCAAATGTAGCGATTTTCAATGCCGAAACTGGCAAAGCAGATCGTGTTGGTTTTAGATTTGAAGACGGTAAAAAAGTCCGTTTCTTCAAGTCTACTGGCAAAACTATTTAATAGTTGGAGTAGACGATGGCGAAACTGCATGAAGTGTACAAAGACAAAGTAGTAAAAGAGCTTTTTGAAAAGTTCGGTTACAGCTCTGTCATGCAAGTCCCTCAGATCGAAAAGATCACACTTAACATGGGTGTGGGCGAAGCCCTAAACGACAAGAAGATTCTAGAAAATGCGGTTGCAGATCTAGAAGCTATCTCTGGTCAAAAACCTCTAGTGACTAAAGCACGCAAATCAGTTGCTGGCTTTAAGATCCGTGAAGGTTACCCAATTGGCTGTAAAGTAACCCTACGCGGCGAGCGTATGTGGGATTTCCTTGAGCGTTTAGTCTCAATCGCGATGCCACGTATTCGTGACTTCCGCGGTGTTAGCGCAAAGTCTTTTGACGGTCGCGGTAACTACTCTATGGGCGTACGTGAGCAAATCATCTTCCCAGAAATCGATTATGATAAAGTAGACCGTGTTCGCGGTATGGATATCACAATCACTACTTCTGCGAAAACAGATGATGAAGGCCGTGCGTTGTTAGAAGCGTTCAACTTCCCATTCAAAAAGTAAGGGTAGGGTTATGGCAAAGAATTCAATGAAAGCGCGTGACGTAAAACGTGCTAAATTAGTTGCACAGTACGCAGAAAAGCGTGCTGCACTTAAAGCTATCATCAGCGATGTTAATACATCAGATGACGAGCGTTGGGACGCGGTATTAAAGCTTCAGTCTTTACCGCGTGATTCTAGCCCTTCACGTCAACGTAATCGTTGTAACATTACGGGCCGCCCACATGGTTACCTTCGCAAGTTCGGCTTAAGCCGTATCAAAGTTCGCGAAGCAGCTATGCGCGGTGAAATTCCTGGCCTTAAAAAGGCTTCTTGGTAATAGAATCACGGGAGTAAGACATGAGCTTGCAAGATCCAATCGCGGATTTGTTTACACGCATCCGTAACGGTCAGTCTGCGAAGAAGGTATCAGTAACTATGCCAACTTCAAAGCTGAAAGTAGCTGTTGCTGACGTACTGAAAAACGAAGGTTTCATCACTGGTTATTCAGTATCAGGCGACGTAAAAGCAGAATTGACTATCGAACTTAAGTACTTCGAAGGCAAAGCTGTTATCGAAAGCATCCAGCGTGTTAGCCGCCCTGGTTTACGTATCTATAAGAAACGTGACGAATTACCGAAGGTAATGGGTGGTCTAGGTATCGCTATCGTATCAACTTCTAAAGGCCTGATGACAGACCGCGCTGCGCGTACCGCTGGTGTTGGTGGTGAAATCATTGGCTTTGTAGCTTAATCGGAGGGGAACTATGTCTCGTATTGCGAAGGCTCCTATTGCTGTTCCTGCCGGTGTTGAAGTTGCAATTAACGGCCAGGAAATCAAAGTTAAAGGTAAAAACGGTGAATTAACTCGCGTTCTTAACGACGCAGTTGAAGTTGTTGTTAACGACAACGTTATCACTACTAATCCTCGTGAAGTAGCAAACGCTTGGGCTCAAGCAGGTACTGCACGCGCTCTGATCAACAACATGATCATCGGCGTTAACGAAGGTTTTGAAAAGAAACTACAACTAGTCGGTGTTGGTTACCGTGCTGCAGTTAAGGGTAAAGTTTTAGACTTAACTCTTGGCTTCTCACACCCAGTGAACTTCGAGATCCCAGCGGGAATCACTATCGAAGCTCCAAGCCAGACTGAAATCGTTGTTAAAGGCGCAGACAAGCAGCTTGTTGGTCAAACTGCTGCTAACATCCGCTCATACCGTGAACCAGAGCCTTATAAAGGTAAAGGTGTACGTTACGCTGATGAGCACGTGCGTCGTAAAGAGGCTAAGAAGAAGTAAGGTAAGACGATGGATAAGAAAACAGCTCGTCTACGTCGTGCTAAGCGCACTCGTAGAAATATTATCGAACAAGGCACAACACGTCTTGTTATCCACCGCACGCCACGTCACATTTACGCTCAAATCGTAAACGTTGAGGGTAATGTACTGGCTGCTGCTTCTACTGTTGAAAAAGCAATTGCTGAAACAGTTAAAGGCACTGGCAACATCGAAGCTGCTCAAGCAGTTGGTAAAGCAGTTGCTGAACGCGCGGCAGACAAAGGCATCGAAAAACTTGCTTTTGACCGCAGTGGCTTTAAATATCACGGCCGTGTGAAGGCGCTTGCTGATGCAGCGCGTGAAGCCGGTCTGCAATTCTAGGAGTAGACAATGGCTAACGTAGAAGCAAAGCAACAACAGCCTGATTTGGCTGAAAAGCTAATCGCGGTAAACCGTGTGTCTAAAGTGGTTAAAGGTGGTCGTATCTTTAGCTTCACTGCACTAACTGTAGTTGGTGATGGCGCAGGTAAAGTAGGTTTTGGTTACGGTAAAGCACGTGAAGTTCCAGCTGCTATTCAAAAAGCAATGGAAAAAGCGCGCCGTAACATGGTAAATGTTGACCTTAATGGTCACACGCTACAGCACCCTATCAAGGGTCGCCACGCGGGTTCTAAAGTGTACATGCAGCCTGCATCAGAAGGTACAGGTATCATCGCCGGTGGTGCGATGCGTGCAGTACTAGAAGTTGCTGGTGTACAGAACGTACTTTCAAAAGCATACGGTTCTACTAACCCGATCAACATCGTTCGCGCAACAATTTCTGCTCTAGAGAACATGAATTCTCCAGAGGGAATCGCAGCGAAACGTGGTCTTAGCGTAGATGAAATCTTGGGGTAAGAAACCATGGCAAACACAGTTAAAGTAACACAAGTACGTAGCTCAATCGGTCGTTTACCGAAGCATAAAGCTACATTACGTGGCCTTGGTTTACGTCGTATCAACCATACTGTTGAGCTAGAAGATACGCCAGCAGTACGTGGTATGATCAACCAAGTTTCTTACATGGTTAAGGTTGAGGGCTAATTCGATGCAATTGAATACACTTTCTCCTGCTGCAGGTTCAAAAACAGCTGGTAAGCGCGTTGGTCGTGGTATCGGTTCTGGTCTTGGTAAGACTGGTGGCCGTGGTCACAAAGGTCAAAAGTCGCGTTCTGGCGGTAAAGTACGTGTTGGTTTTGAAGGCGGTCAAATGCCTATGCAACGCCGTCTACCTAAGTTTGGCTTCACTTCACGCAAATCATTAGTATCTGCTGAAGTTAACCTTTTCGAAATCGCGAAGGTTGAAGGCGACGTGGTAGAGCTAAGCACACTACAAGCAGCTGGTATCGTTAAGAAGAACATTCAGTTCGTTAAAGTTGTTAAATCTGGCGAAGTTTCACGCGCAGTTACTGTTAAAGGCATTAAAGTGTCTAAAGGTGCTCGCGAAGCTATCGAAGCTGCCGGAGGCAAGGTAGAAGACTAAGGAAGTACACTATGGCTAAACCAGGTCAAGATATGCAAAGCGCACAAAGTGGGCTTGCGGAGTTGAAGCGCCGTTTACTATTTGTATTGGGTGCCATCATTATTTACCGTTTAGGTTCATTCGTGCCTATCCCTGGGATTGACGCCGCTGTACTTGCCGAGTTCTTCGAGCAACAAAAGGGCACCATCTTTGCCATGTTCAACATGTTCAGTGGTGGTGCGCTTGAGCGTGCATCTGTACTTGCGCTAGGTATTATGCCTTACATTTCAGCTTCAATTATTATGCAGCTATTGACGCACATACATCCTGCGATGATAGAGCTTAAGAAAGAAGGTGAACAAGGGCGTAAGAAAATAAGCCAGTACACGCGTTACGGTACGCTCGTGCTTGCTACAATTCAGTCAGTAGGTATTGCAACTAACCTTCCTAATATGATGGATGGTTTGGTAGTAAACCCTGGTTTCGGTTTCTATTTCACAGCAGTTGTGAGCTTAGTAACGGGCACCATGTTCCTAATGTGGCTGGGCGAACAAATCACAGAACGTGGTATCGGTAATGGTATTTCTGTACTGATATTTGTTGGTATTGTAGCTAACCTGCCGTCTGCAATCGGTTCGACAGCAGAAATGGCGCGCCAAGGCGATTTGAATGTCTTTATCTTAGCACTTATTGCGTTTATCGTTGTTGCGGTAACTTATTTGGTAGTGTTCTTTGAGCGTGGTCAACGTCGTATTGTCGTTAACTATGCTAAACGTCAGCAGGGCCGTCAGGTGTTTGCTGCGCAAAGTACGCATTTACCATTAAAAGTTAACATGGCAGGGGTTATTCCACCAATATTTGCTAGTAGCATCATTCTGTTCCCTGGTACAATTGCAAGCTGGTTCGGCCAAGGTGAAGGTCCATTAGCTGACGCTCTACAAGCAGTTTCAGCGGTGTTGACCCCGGGTCAACCTTTATATGCAATGGTACTAGCAGCTGCGATTATTTTCTTCTGCTTTTTCTATACAGCGTTGGTATTTAACCCACGTGAAACAGCAGATAACTTGAAAAAATCAGGCGCATTTATTCCAGGCATTCGCCCAGGTGAGCAGACGTCTAAATACATTGATAAAGTGATGACACGCCTGACATTGGCAGGTGCAATGTACATTACCTTTATCTGTCTGGTGCCCGAGTTTATGACCATGGCATGGCAAACGCCATTCTACTTCGGCGGTACATCAATTTTGATTATCGTTGTCGTAATCATGGACTTTATGGCACAAGTACAGACTCATTTGATGTCTCATCAATATGATTCTGTGCTGAAAAAAGCA
Organism: Pseudoalteromonas sp. SMS1; assembly: GCF_021530565.1. Classification (GTDB taxonomy): domain Bacteria; phylum Pseudomonadota; class Gammaproteobacteria; order Enterobacterales; family Alteromonadaceae; genus Pseudoalteromonas. Next base: position 4,099 of record NZ_JAKGBI010000024.1, on the reverse strand, counting down.
AACCTTAAAGGCTACGGCCGATAGGGTCTGTTACGGAGTTGAGTTATGAAAGTACGTGCTTCCGTTAAGAAAATTTGCCGTAACTGTAAAGTTATCAAACGTGCTGGTGTAGTACGCGTGATTTGCAGTGAGCCTAAGCACAAGCAAAGGCAAGGCTAAGAAATCTAGTCGTGCAGGCTAAGTATTTTACTTAGCCTGTTTCATTGGTAAAACTTGAGTGTCGGTTGGGTATCCTATACGGGCTTTCCAGCAAGATGATAATCAGGTTTATTTATAGGAGATATGTTAGTGGCCCGTATCGCAGGCATTAACGTTCCTGACCATAAGCATGCTGTTATCGGTTTAACAAGCATCTATGGTGTAGGTAAAACTCGCGCTAAGGCGATCTTAGCTGCGACAGGTATCGCTGAAACTACTAAAATCGGCGATTTAAATGACGAAACTCTTGACATCCTTCGTGAAGAAGTTGGCAAGTACACTGTTGAAGGTGATCTTCGTCGTGAAGTAACACTAAACATCAAACGTCTTATGGACCTTGGTTGTTTCCGTGGCTTACGTCACCGTCGTTCGTTACCACTACGTGGTCAACGTACTAAGACTAACGCGCGTACTCGTAAGGGTCCTCGCAAGCCTATCAAGAAATAAGGTGGGGTAAGTTATGGCAAAAGCACCAATTCGTCGTAAAAAGGTCAAAAAGCAAGTTGTTGACGGTATGGCTCACGTTCATGCTTCTTTCAACAACACTATTGTGACCATCACTGACCGTCAAGGTAATGCTCTTTCTTGGGCGACTGCGGGTGGTTCAGGTTTCCGTGGTTCTCGTAAGTCTACTCCGTTTGCTGCACAGGTTGCTGCTGAACGCGCAGGTACTGCTGCACAAGAGTACGGTCTTAAGAACCTAGAAGTATTCATTAAAGGTCCAGGTCCAGGCCGTGAGTCTGCTGTACGTGCATTGAATGCTGCTGGTTTCCGTATCACAAACATCACTGACGTGACGCCAATCCCACATAATGGTTGTCGTCCACCGAAGAAACGTCGCGTATAATTAATAGGTTAGGAGAAAGAACATGGCAAGATATTTGGGCCCTAAGCTCAAGCTGAGTCGTCGTGAAGGTACTGACCTGTTCCTTAAAAGCGGCGTAAGAGCAATTGACTCTAAGTGTAAACTAGAAACAGCACCTGGTCAGCACGGCGCACGTAAAGGTCGTCTATCTGATTACGGTTTACAGTTACGTGAAAAGCAAAAAGTTCGTCGTATCTACGGTGTACTTGAAAAGCAATTCCGCAACTACTATAAAGAAGCTGCTCGCCTTAAAGGTAACACAGGTGAAAACTTGTTACAGCTTCTAGAGCAACGTCTAGACAATGTTGTATATCGCATGGGTTTTGCAAGCACACGTGCTGAAGCACGTCAGCTAGTAAGCCACAAAGCGATTATGGTTAATGGTCGTGTTGTGAACATTCCTTCTTTCGTTATTACTCCAGAAGATGTAGTAGTAATCCGTGAGAAGTCTAAGAAGCAAGCGCGTATCATCGCTGCTCTAGAGTTGGCTGAGCAACGCGAAAAGCCAACTTGGATTGAAGTTGACGGTAAGAAAATGGAAGGTACTTTTAAGCGCCTACCTGAGCGTTCTGATCTGTCTGCGGACATTAATGAACAACTAATCGTCGAACTTTACTCGAAGTAAAGTTAAGAGTTAAGAGAGGATAAAATGCAGGGTTCTGTAACCGAATTCCTAAAACCAAGATTAGTCGATATCGACGCTATCAACTCAACCCGTTCTAAAGTAGTTTTAGAGCCTCTAGAGCGTGGCTTTGGTCACACTTTAGGTAATGCTTTACGTCGTATTCTTCTTTCGTCTATGCCGGGTTGTGCAGTGACAGAAGTAGAGATCGACGGTGTATTACACGAGTACAGCGCGAAAGAAGGCGTACAAGAAGACATCATTGAAATTCTGTTAAACCTTAAAGGTCTAGCAGTTACTTTAGAAGGTAAAGATGAAGTTTTCCTTACCCTGACTAAGTCTGGTGTAGGCCCTGTGACTGCGGCTGACATCCAGCACGACGGCGATGTAACAATTGCTAATCCTGAGCACGTTATTTGTCACTTAACTGCTGACAATAGCGATATCAGTATGCGTATCCGTGTTGAGCGCGGTCGTGGTTATGTTCCGGCGTCAAGTCGTTTATCCTCTGATGACGATGAGCGTCCAATTGGCCGTCTGTTGCTAGATGCATCATTCAGTCCAGTTGAGCGTATTGCGTACTCGGTTGAATCAGCCCGTGTTGAGCAGCGTACTGACTTAGATAAACTAATCATTGATATGGAAACTAATGGCACACTAGATCCTGAAGAAGCGATCCGTCGTGCATCTACAATCCTAGCTGAACAGCTAGAAGCATTTGTAGATCTGCGTGATGTCTCTGAGCCAGAAGAAAAAGAAGAGAAGCCGGAGTTTGATCCGATTCTACTTCGTCCTGTTGATGATTTAGAACTAACAGTACGTTCTGCAAACTGTCTGAAAGCCGAGCAAATTCAATATATCGGTGATCTGGTACAGCGTACTGAGGTGGAGCTTCTTAAGACGCCAAACCTTGGTAAGAAATCTCTAACAGAGATTAAAGACGTGCTAGCTTCTCGTGGTCTTTCTCTAGGCATGCGCTTAGAAAACTGGCCGCCAGCAAGCCTAGCTGAATAATCAGATTACTATATTAGTTTAGTTAGAAGGATAGGGTCATGCGCCATCGTAAGAGTGGTCGTCAATTAAACCGTAACAGCAGCCATCGCAAAGCGATGTTCAGCAATATGGCTGGTTCTTTGGTGAAGCACGAAATCATCAAAACAACTTTGCCTAAAGCGAAAGAGTTGCGCCGTGTAATTGAGCCTTTAATCACACTGGCTAAGACTGACAGTGTAGCAAACCGCCGTTTAGCGTTTGCTCGCACGCGTGATAAAGAAGTAGTTGGTAAATTGTTCTCTGAGATCGGTCCTCGTTTTGCGGATCGTCCAGGTGGTTACACTCGTATTCTTAAGTGTGGCTTCCGTGCAGGTGACAATGCGCCAATGGCTTACATTGAACTACTTGATCGCCCAGTTGCGACTGAAGAAGTTCAAGAAGACGCGCAGTCTGCAGAGTAAGTCTTTATAAGACACGAAAAAGCCGAGCATTAGCTCGGCTTTTTTGTTTATTTAACATCTCGAACGCATATCAACAGTCGCTGCTTCTTCTCTTATATAGAAAAGTTGAGTGTCCAATCCGGTTTATTAAGTATCTAGCACTGCTAGATATACTGAGTAGTCTTAAAGTAAACGGGGCACTGTTTACAATTTTACCTTTATTCTAAATCCAATGAATAAGAGGTGATTATATTGAAATAAGGATTTCTGTTGACGCCATTCGTTATGAAAGCGAGCGAGTACCCTTTTAATACCATTCTTGCTGTCTGAGTATTAATAAATACATTACTGACCATTTAGAACAGGGAATATATGAAGACCCATTTCAATAGGTAATGTTGACCCACTTTTACAGGCTACGATTTTGTATGTTTGTTATGAAGAAGTAACTCTGTCATACAGACAAAGAGCATCATGGTTAGATTGTCCGATCTCCGTGACAAGAATCTAGAATATGGAAATCAAAGTAAGTGTTATGATTGATTTTTCATTCAATCAACATTTCTACCGCTTGAAGGTGGATATATTTTAGGTTTGTTTTATGGGCGCGTGAGCGGGGAAAAGAGGAAACTGTACAAAATAAAGCTTTATTCTGCTCAAAGTTCCATCGGTTTGTTTGGCTAATAACCAGCTAGGTGTTTTATATCATTTTTTTAAAAAAAACACTTGATCATATTTTTGATCTCCCTATAATGCGCACCCACTGACACGGAGCAACACGCACAACTGCGAGATGCAAAGTGAAGGTCAAAGTTAAATTGAAAGGTTGATTTAAAAAATTAAATTTTCTAGTTGACTTTAAAAGTGAAGCGGTTAATATGACGCTCCACTTCGCAGCAAAGCGCTGCGGTAACTAACCAAGGTTAGTTACATTGTTCTTTAAAAATATGAAGCAATCATCTGTGTGGGCACTCGTACAGA
>NZ_JAKGBI010000023.1 GCF_021530565.1 Pseudoalteromonas sp. SMS1 | reverse complement strand
AATATCCAGTCAAAATGGATTTTGAAAAGGCATGACAAGAGCAAGGAAAGCATTGATAGATTTGTCCTCGACTTCTTATTATCACTTAATAGCACGGTGTGTACGCCGTGCTTTTTTGTGTGGAGATGACAAATATACAGGGAAGAAACCTGACCATATATGTCCCCAATATTTTCAGGAAGTGGATTTTTGCATGGTAGTGCACAAACCAGAAAGCTTCAATATTTTGCGAGTTATCAACGAAAATGATGAATTAGCTATCGATGAATTCAGAATCACAACCGCTTGCTTATCCATCACGTTTGTAGAATTAATATGAATGTTTTACTTGAGTAATTTAAATCGAGAGAAAATCAGACATATTGCTTATTAGTGTCTAAGGAATTCAAAAGTTAATGTAAGAGTCTGAGTTATCCATAAACTTTACTTATGAGTATGAGGCAAATTTCACTCCAGAGACTGATAGTATGACAGTTAATGAGTGGCTGACTTTTATCGTTAGGATCCTTGAGGTGTAATTTAGAGTAATTCAAGGTAGGCCATATCTGATCATTTTACATATGCTAAGTAAAGCATCGACATTGAAAATTTGAACAAGACTATCTGCACTAAAAAAGCCAGCTATTCGCTGGCTTTTTTAGTATTAAGTTTAGAGGGTTACCACTCTAAACCGGGTACATTGCACACATGCTCAGGAGATGGTCCGCATGCCCCTTTGGCAGTGAATGACTTATTGATGAACATAACGTCGCGCTCTTGCATTGAACGATATACATATAAGTATCCGTTTAAAGTGACATTACTGTCGAAGTCGTTGTAGCTTACATACTCATAGTTTTTAGTGGTCTTAGCACCTAGATTAACACGCCAATTGTATGTTGCGTTGCTGCCATTTGTTAGATGTGGGTAAAATGTGTAACTGTAAAAGTCATGTGCAGACTCATCAAAGCTATAGCTGTTAATAACAGGTGTGTTTACACCTTTTCGATTGTAAGCATATGATGTGATGTAGTTGTTAAAGCTGGTGCCATTATGACCCTGTGACGGGATATATTTGCTGAGCATGTCAAACTCTTCAAATGCAGATGGCTTTCGTTTGGTAATAGACTGAAACTTATTCGTGATATGGGTAAGTAAATTCGAGTCTACATACCTTTGTTGCTCTGGCGTAGCTAAACAAGTATTTCTTTTTAATTTTGTATCGGTGCTCTGAACATGTGCTAGCATCTCATTTTGTCGAGCGTTATAAAATTGATGCCCTACATTTCCTTTTACAATGTTGTATGCAATTTCGACGACCGCGAGGCAAGCTGTCGCAGTGATAGGGTTATCAAGGCAATCTTTGCGCAGGTCATTTCTAAGCTTTCTATCTGCGGCTGCTTTGTCTTTTCCTAACGTATTATAAGCTATGTCATGCCTATTACAGCTTGTGTGTAAATCACCAATATATTTATTGAGTTGTGTGTTGACGCTAGAGCTATTAGGGAATACGGTACATTTGTCTGTTACAACTGTTTTTACCGAGCATGCAGGAGCAGCTGCATACGCAGTAGAAGCATAACCCAACACAATACCAACGCTTGTTGCAAGCATAGTCGATTTAATCATTTCCTTACCTCGAATTGTATGTTTGATTTTTATATTACTAAGTTAATTATTATACTTTGTTAATTTTTTGTTTTTTAGTTGTGTTTTAAATGGATTTTGGTGTTTTTATATTTTTGTTTTCTTGCAATTTACACTGAAATTGAGTGGATGGAAAATAAAAAATAATATTATTTTATTTTTATTTGAGTGTGTGTTTTTTGTGAATTTTAAATTGAAGTAAAAAGTCGTCAGTTTAGTACTTTAATTAGACACCTTGTCGGTATTTCTTAAATTCTTTGCCCAGTTTTGTCCTTTGGCTAGTTCACATCTTTCACAGTGTTGAGATTGTTGCAAAAAACACAGCTTGTGTAGTAAAGTTGTTTCTCAAGTAAATTGCTGGCGTGGGAGCTTGTTAAGCCTCGGATGCATAACAGACAATTTACGATCTTTAGTCACTCTACCTTTCCTATTTATAAAGTGATAAGTTAAGGATTTTCATGAGAAGTATTTATTCACCGAGACAAATTCAAGTAGCCACTTTTTTTGGGGGGCCTTTTGCTGCTGCATACTTTTTGAAGTCTGCATTTGAATCGGTTAATAAAAAAGAAATTGCTTCCAAAGCGCTTATTATTAGCTTAATTACAAGTGCGCTCATCATTTTTATACTTCCCTTTTTGCCTGAAAAGACGCCTAACAACCTTATTCCTATTTTATATTTAATCCCAGTAACTATCTTGCTAAATAAGCAGTACATTACGAAAGAGGAAATATTGGCGTCAGAAGAATATAAAATAGAGTCTAGCTGGAAGGTTTTTGGTATATCGCTCATTTCAGTATTTTTGTATGGTGCTATCGCTATAAGTTATTTATGGGTGTCTCAGTCTAGTGACGATATTGCTCAAAACTTAGTAGAAAATGTCAATAACTCTGATATTGAACTGAACCCTGATTATTTTATTAAATTAGAGGCACACAAAGATGAGAATGGCTCTGGCGTTTTTTTAAATTTTACACTAACGAATGGGGCGATTAATGAGTTTAAAAACGCAAGTCAAGCGGAGCTTAGGCCGACAGTCATTAACTTTATTGGAAAAGAATTTTTACGCGATTTAGTGAAAGAAAATATTTACATAATTGTTCATTTTCAAACTCAAACGGACGAAGTTGTGAATAAAGTTATTCTATCGCCATCTAATATAGATTAAAGTGGTAGTAGTATAGAATGTAGGCTTATTTAAGCGCATGTTTAGTATTCAATCTAAGCAATGTGATAATTACCATGTGTTTAACTCATCTTCGTATTTAACTTATAAAACTAAGCGCAAGCCCAAAGCTAGAGCATCGTCTTACGCTTAGTGATTAAATCAACAATCTAGTCATATTAAGACTGAGTTCTCGCGACTGCTAACGCAATATTCCCCAATATATTGGGTGTTCCATAGCCACCAGGTAATGATTGCGCATGATTAATCAAGATGTCCGGTGTTGTTCTTGGGGTCACGTTAATGCTCTGGGTGGACAGCCAGTATAAATAAATATCGAGTAAGTTATTATCAAACTGTGCCAATTTTGCCCATTGGCTTTGATATGCGCCAATATTTCGGTAGTAGGGATCTGGACCCCTGTTTTTACTACAGGCATTAATTGAGCAAACATTGGATCTAAACCGTTGGTCTAAATCAGAGATGATTAGCTGCTTGATCGTATTTGATAGTCGCACCATATCTTGATGGTCAAAAATTCCAAAGCCCCCAGCTAGATAAGCCTCTACAATAAATGAGACTGTATCACCGGCATGGCTGACGTCAATGGTGCCTTCAACAGGTAAACTGTTCGAGGCACAATCTTGGGCAACAGAGCCTGCGGGCGCGTAACAGCGAATATTATAGGCATTAGCGTTGTTGGTGGTAATGTGTTCTAAAGAGTCTTTCAATACTTGGCCGCGATTCTGGATAAAATGGATGTACTGACTTTTTAGAGTTGGGTCAGAGCTGTGTTTATCAAGAAAGAGTGCAATGGTACCAACTCGGCCGATGAAGTGTGTTACTCTCAAACTTCTGAATTGATTATACTTTGCGTACCACTTTCGCCAAATATGCTGTTCCGCAAAAGAGAGAAGCGTGTTTGCTCTGTTATGTAAATTGGCAAGTTCAGGATCATCTAATATCACGGCGATGGTTCGTGCAACGCCAGCACCTGCACGCCACTCGTAGTGATCATGGTCGTACATATTACCATTGTGGTTGAATAAAGGTGTGCTGAACCAATCTAGGTAGCCGTCGCCATTTTTGTCTTGACCAATACTTTTATACTTTTCACTGATTTGCAATGCTAATTCGGCCAATGAGGTATCACCAGATGCAAGGTATAGATCAAGTAGTCCATCGATGCCAAGCCATGCATTGTACATATGCTTTACGTCGCAAACATTCTGCGCTCGGCCATTAATGGTGACAGGTGTATCACAATGAATATTATCAACCCAATTGTGAGGTGCTTTGTTCTTAAACGCGTGTCTTAGTGTCACCACGGTTGGGTTTTCTGAGACGCTATAGTCAGTGGTACTTTGTGTGCTGCCCCCTTTCCCTTCACAAAATACTGTGAGTTCGTAGCTGTCTACAAGATGTGTACGAGGCTTTGATGTCCAAATGTAACTACCGTTTTTTTGAGTCCCTTCATAATAGGTAATTTCGTCACCATTACTGTTATAGGCATAGCATTTACTTGCATGACTATACGAAAACCTTAATGTTTGACTTTGGCCTAAATAAGCGGTTTTTGGCGTATATTTTAAATTGCTGATTGTCGGTTTAGGGGCGGGGGTTAAGGTATATGATGCAGTCGCTTTAGTACTCCCACCTGGGCCAGAGCATGTAAAGTTATAGCTTACAGTACCAGGCTTACTACTAGTAAAAGTATAACGTCCTGATGTGCCAATTTCGGTTCCCCACGGGTTTTTACATGACGTCGCATGTTCCGTCGACCACCTTAAGGTGACTGGCGTGCCAACTTCGGCACTTCGGGGGGAATAAGCGAAATTAGCCCTTGGTAAAGGGCGTGGTTTTACGACGCGTAGTGCTTTGAAGAGGGTGCGCCCGCCAGGCCCCGAGCATGTAAATTTGTATTCGGTAGTACCAACGGAGGGCGTGGTTGTGTACGATCCCCTCACGCCAATTTCGGTTCCCCATTGATTTTTACAACTTGTCGCATTAACAATGTGCCATCTCAGTGTGCTGGATTGTCCCACCGTAATTGTACTGGGTTGAAAAGAAAATGATCCTGTGGGCTTAGCGATTGCGTGTGCATTTTGCATGGTTACAATCGCTAAAGCAGAGATCCCTAATATGTATTTCATCTTGTGCTTTCCTTAAGTGATGCATTCTTGCGACGATATTATATACAAAATGTCGGGATGGACATAAAGTCAGAGCTCAGTTTAGAGGGGTATTCTGAACGCCATAGGAGTTTATACGTCGGCAATAACTCTGCTTATTAAGGTTGCAGTGAGCGATAGAGCTGTATTAAATTTAAGTGGGCAAGGGGACATGATGACCAATCTAACAAGGTAAAGCGCATAATTTATAAAAACATTGCCTGTTAAATAATATGCTAACGGTGCATGCTTATGGCGCCCTTAAGTCAGGTGGCAAGGGGACGTCAGCTCGACGATGTTGTTGATCTGTGTTTCCACACATTTTTATTGGTACCTTTGTTTACTTTGGTTGTTCACTTTTTAGTGAAACCTATAACGACATCTGTATAATTGGGCGAAAGCACTGGGACTTCTGTTAATGAGAACGTATTTCTCACATTGTCATTTTAAATAATTTTATGCCGTTAGTTTTAAAAAACTTTGATAAGCAAAGCGTGATCTCGATATCTGATGTAAAGCATTATGTAGAGCAATTGCCTACTAAGCACATTAAAAGTTTGACTCACATTGTCTATGATCCAACCCGATTTTTTCAAAGAAGTTATAGCAACCCATCGGTTGTTAATCAGAATGTACTTGGGGAATACAATCAATTACCGCAAAACTTTGTGACAATATACAAGTTTAATAATCGCAAGGAGTTTTTGCATTTGCTTTATCATGAAATAGGGCATCATGTATTTAATAAAATACTGTCTGTTCATGAGCGCAGAGAATGGGTTTTATGCGCGCGAAAAAGTCGTCACCATGTGAGCGAGTACGCCAAGACTAATACACAAGAAGACTTTTGTGAGTCTTACGCATTTTTTATGCATAGTAAGCATATTCTTGCTAGGGACAGTTATAAGATTAATTTTATGCGGCAGGTATTTCGATAATGCACATGAAGGTATATAACAATAACGGCACATCGCTTCGTTTAAAAGTCTGTACTTGTGTCTATTCGTTCGTTTCAAATTTTGCTCGCGAAAAAACAAAAGCCAAGTAGTATCACCTTGGCTTCTCATGCACCAATCTATAATGATTTTATACCATCGTCACCGCCTTATTCGTTATGCTGGTTTGCAAGTCACGATGACCGTATTCTATTAGCCTGGCAATAAACCATACAAATACCTCGCTTTGGCCATTTAAAATGCACCCACTTTGACAAACCGTTTCAAGTAAAGATTGCACATTGTGTTGTTTTAGTGCTTCCAATGCTTTTTGGCTTACAAGGGTTAATTCACAATAGGGAAGGTCTCCTACAGCATCTTGACTAACACATAATTGACCTTTTTCGATCGTGAGAGTGAGAGGGGGTTCGCTGGCTTGGAGTTTGATTGATATCGCAAGTTCAGGTTGTGGGGTTACTGTGTTTTGCAAATACATTTTGATATAGCCTGCAAACGTATCTCTCCAACTGGTTAATGCATATAGCGATGTTGCAAGGTGCACAGGGTTTGCGTTACTTATGTTGACCTGCTGCTGTTCGAAGTATGCATTCACTTCTTTTTCTGCCTCAATGAGCGCGTTTACGGTATGATCAATGTCTGCATAGGTATGTGCAGCCGAGCAAATAAAGCGTAGCCGGCCACGTCCTTTTTCAACAATGGGGTAGGTTACCGCCAGCGTTTGCACACCACGTTGATATAAACTCTGAACAATGGCATAAAGCTTATCCTTGTCTCCAAAGTGCGGTGTGACAATTGGCCCATCCCCCGTCCCAAGGTCAAATCCTGCTTCTTGAAACAGGGTGCGCATGTAGCGAGTGCGGTCCCAGAGCTGGGCTCTCATAGCATCGTCATTTTGTAAAATGCGCAATGACGCTAAGGCTGCTGCAATGTCAGCAGGGCTGATTGAAGCTTGGAATATATACGCTCTGGACGCTGACTTTAGCAGGTTAATATGTTTTTCACTGGCTGCAATAACCCCCCCTATACTTCCCAGTGCTTTGCTTAAAGTTGTCATAATAAAGTCCACCTGATCGCTGACCCCTTGTTCGACACACACGCCTGCACCACGCTTGCCATAAAAACCAAATGAGTGTGCTTCATCGACAAGTACGAGGGCACCATATTGCTTTGCCGTGTTGACAATATCGGCAACAGGAGCTGTGCCCTCGCCCATGCTGTAGACACTTTCTAAAACAACTAAAGTCGTGCGGTAGGGCGATTGCTCAGCGGCCAAAATCGTGGCCAAATCACTTTTATCATTGTGTTTAAAAGTACGAACAGTGGCGCCACTGAGTCTTGCGCCATCAACAATGGATGCGTGACAAAGCTGGTCAATAACCACAATGTCGTTCGGTCCCAGTATGCCTGATATTGCGCCTAGGTTAGCTGTATAGCCAGTAGGAAACAGGCAAGCACTGGATTTGCCAACTAGTTCGGCAAACTCTTTTTCAAAGGCGACATGTTGGTCAGTCATACCCGTTGCCGCTGCTGAAATACCCATACCCGTGCCATAGTTTTGTAGTGCATCTGTTGCATGCGCAATCACTTCTGGATCTCGGTTAAAACCAAAATACAAATTGGTTGACCAAATGATGGATTGGCGTTGTTCATCATGATAACTATCACCAATTAAGCCTCTCGCTGAGCTGCCAGTTTTTAACACTTTGCCATATGGATTACGTTGCAGTCGGTTAACCATGTTTAATATTGCTTCGACTAATAAGCTTTTATCATTGATATCCCAAGCTTGTACACTTGCCGAGCCAAAAGTTGGGTGGCTAGATTGCAATAAGGTTTGAAATTGGTGCAAAGTGTCTCGTTGATGATTACCTTCACTTGGTTCAGTGTGCTGTTGTGATTGGCCATCGATTATATGCGTGCCTAGCAAGGCTGGAGTTGGGTAAGCAGCAATGTGTGTTGGTGAGATAGCGACGTTGAGTGTGCGGCTTATGCGACTTGAAAGCTCTAGCAAGTTTAATGAGTCTATGCCCAAGCTATCAAAGCTTGTGTTGGGGTTAATGCGCGCAGGTTCTGAGATCCCAAGCAGGGTTGCTAGCGCTTGGCGAATAACGCTAATCGTGTTTGTAAGCTTGTCCTTACTTTCAACTTCGTTAATCCATTCTGGGCTGGCTTGGTTAGCGAGCCTCACTTCGGTTAAGCTAGGTAGTTTGCTTCTATCCAATTTCTCGTTGGGTAACAGTGGCAGCGCATCTAAGGACATAAACAAGTGTGGCACCATGTAGTTTGGCAGTTGCTCTAAAAGTAGAGCTCTTAGGGTATCGTGGCTTGGTGCATTGGGTTTTTCTACCACGTATGCCACAAGTGACTTTTGTCCATTCTCACTTTCCACGGCATTTACCGCCGCAGCGTCGATAAATGGGAGTGACTCCAATACAGATTCAATTTCACCTAATTCAATGCGAAATCCACGAATTTTCACTTGTTGATCTATGCGCCCAACAAACTCAATTTCTCCCTTCGTATTCCAGCGGCATAAGTCTCCCGTTCTATACATTCTCTGTTTGGGGGCGTGCTGATTAATTTGCAGTTCTATAAAGCGATGGCGGGTTTGGCTGTGATCATGTAAATACCCGCTTGCCAACTTATCCCCACCCAGATACAGCTCGCCTGCTATCCCTTTTTCCACGGGGTGAAGTCCCTCGTCCAGAATATATGCATACGTACCTTCAACAGGCCGGCCGATTGGAATGTTCTTTGCGCCCACCTCAATTTCACAGAGGGTTGAAAACACAGTATCTTCTGTCGGGCCATATGCATTCACAACGCGAACTCTTGGATTAACACCATGTATTTTATCAACTAAGGCTGATTTTAGTGCCTCACCTCCAAACACCACGCATTCAATATGTTTAGGAAGGGGGCCAGTATTGAGCAGTGCTTGCATCGAGGATGGTACCATCACACAGGCTTTTACTTTATCTGCGTGAGGCAAGGTGGGGAGTGCTAGCGCATTCTTCGCCAGAATCAATGTACCACCTAATGACAGTGTCCCCAATGTCTCCATAACTGAGGTATCAAAACACACTGACGCTGCAGCCAAAACGCCTTGCAATTCTCTTTGGCCAAAAAGTTGCCTCAATGCGCGTGACATGGCCATTAGATTGTGATGTGCAATAGCGACACCTTTTGGGTTACCTGTTGAGCCTGAGGTATAAATAACATAGGCCAAGTCGCTACTAACCGGTGAACCGGCTGGTTCAGTGTTTTGGGCTTCCATATTGAGCGATTGAATATTAATGCAATGACTGACATTTGCACATAGGTCACTGGCTTCGTGCGAGTCAATAATGGCTGCATGCACTTTGGAGTGAGATAGCATGTATTCTACGCGACTCTTGGGGTAGTTTGGATCGATTGGTATGTAAGCGCAGCCCGCTTTATGTATGCCGATCATCGTTGCAATCAAATTCCATTTTCTGACCATACACACGGCAATCAATGAACCGCTTGGAATTTGCTGCTTTTTGATTTCGGATGTTATTGCCCAGGCGGCGGACATCAGTTGTTCATATGTCACTTCAATTTCGCCATCTATAATTGCGATTTTTTCAGGGGTGAGCTGCGCATGTTGCTTAATAAGTGCGTAAACAGTGTCACATTGAACACCGAGCACATTACCTGTTGCATTGCCGTTTGCCTTCTGCATTTGCAATTTCCTTCTGTGGTTTTGTTATTGATTTTTGTATTTTTTATGTGCTTCAAAGGTATCAGAAAGGTGTTTAAATTGCGTTTACTATGTGGATCTGTATCTTATTTGTGTACTGATTTTTGAGTAAAAACTCTATTTTATTTTTTACCGTAAAAATAATGACTTATAATTTTATACTGGCCACTTCATTGTTTTTTTATTTTAACTTTCTGTTTGATTGTGGTTTTAAATGTTGTTTTTTTAAATTTCTATTCTTACTTTGCTCTCGAGGTGGGGGTATATTATAACGTTTTTATCTCTATGTTTTTTAGGTGATATTTGGGCGGTTTTTCTCTTCATGCTAATTATTCTTTTTATTTTCCTGTATTGGAATATAAGTTGTAAAAATGGTTTTGATCTGATTATTTGCTGGTTTTATGGTATATTTTTGGCAGTGATGCATATGGAAGAATTATTGCCTTGGAACAGAATAACTTAGAGAAGTTTGAACAGAGCTTTGTTTATATCATTTATGGTAAACAAGAGCGCCACTACCTTGAAGCACAACTGAGTATTGCAAGCCTTATATTTCATAACCCCGAGGCGCAAATATGTGTATTGGCTGAGTGCTCTGAGCTATTCGATGATCACCCTCAACTAAACGTGATCCCGCTAACAGATGATATGAAGCAACAATGGATGGGAGAAGATGGGTACCACTTTAAACTTAAGCTCGCTGGTTTAAAGTTTCTGCTGGCGCACTATGCCCACAAGGTCATTTTCTTAGATACAGATACCCTGATTAAAGCGCCTATTATGGATTTGTTCAATCAGGTTTCTGAAAACAGCACGTTACTTCATGAAAAGGAAGGGGATTTAACTGGGAAGCGTTTTGCGAAACAACATGCAGGTGTGATTGGCAAATCATTTTCCCACCCAGAGTTTGGTCAGTGGCTGATTGAGTCTGATATGCCAATGTTCAACTCTGGTTTAATTGGTATTTGTGAATCACATAGTAAACACCTAGACAGTGCTTTGTGGTTAATGCCATTGATTGATGCGCATACGACCATTCATACCGCGGAGCAGTTTGCGTTAGGTATTATTCTTTGCCGTCACGAAAATGTCAGCGAGGTCGGACACAAACGTGTATATCATTATTGGCACAAAAAACCTCGGAAATATATCTTTGAGGAAACGGAGCGCTGGGTTGCGGCGTCTAAAGGGCAATGTCTCTATGTTAATGCTCAGAAGATGAGCGATTTTAAATACCGTCGACCGGCTTTACGCTGGCTTAAAGACAAGCTAGGCCTTTAACGACAGACCGGGGGGGTTATGGAGCTTTATCATCTAAAGTCATTTGTTATGGTCGCAAAAGAACAAAACTTGACCAAAGCTGCAAAGCGACTGTGCACCACCCCGCCCGCAGTGAGCGCACATATAAAAGCATTAGAGCAAGAGCTAGATGTCACTTTGTTTGAACGCACCAGCAAAGGAATGCGATTAACACCGCATGGCATTGCGCTACAAGAAAAGGCGCAAGTCACGCTTAATAGTGCAAATGAACTTGTTGCAACTGCTGGGCAGTTAGCCCCAATACTGGCTGGAAAACTAACTTTAGGGCTAAACCTTTCTACTAGAGTATTAGGGTGCGACAAACTACTTGCGCAAATACATCGCGCTAACCCCCAAGTGTCCATAGCGCTACTCCCCAGTAATACCAGTGAGATTCTAAACCAGATTGAAAAGGGCTGTTTAGATGGTGGTTATGTTTATGGGTTAAGTGGCGATGAGTTTGAGTCGTACTTCATTGCTAATCGAATGATTACCACGGTTATACCGAAGACATGGCTTGAGGCTCAGCATGATGAGCAAGCATTGCTCGTGCAAAAACCTTGGATTGGCGCAGGTAAATCGTGTCCTTTTGATAACGCGTTAAAAGACAAGTTGCCGTCAGCACATATTAGCCATCTCTCTAGCTTTAATGAGTGGACGCGTATGGAGTTGGTTGCTCAGGGCCTAGGGATGAGTTTTGTCGATGAAAGCGAAGTCGAACTATTACCACATGCAGTCCATCGGACTCGGCGACTAGATTTTGAGTTGCCGCTTTATTTCGTTGTGAAGAAAAGTAGGCTGAACGAACCTTTGATCAAAGCACTATGTTTACAGGTAGAAAAACTAAGTAAAGAGGTCACGTGAGAAGTGTGGATACTGCTTGGTAAGAAAAATTTATTATTATTGTTATTTGTTCTTACCAAGCAGCTCACACGGATAAACCAAGTGACGGGCATGTTCTTGGTTTTTTACATTGCTTCCCGAGTAGGCGGTATCAATGTAAATACTTTTATCAAGCGGCTAGAATTACCATTTGAATAATTGACACTTTTGGATACGTTTACCGCCATAGTTGGCGACCAAATAAGGGCCTACTTGCGCTTCACGAATGGTGTCAAATGTATAAGTAATAATTTCGACGTCTAGAGAGCCATCACCATGTAATTCATAACTTGCATTGAGCTTGCTTGAGCCAATTTCAAAAAGACTAACGAACTTGTTTTCAAACAGGTATTGGTCAATCACAATGCCATTATTTTCATCAACTGCGTAGTGTCCTTTTTTCTCGTCTAGGGTCACTAACGTATAGTTACGGGGTTGCGCGGTTGCGCCTTCTCCATAAGTAATGATCCAGTCAGCTTTATTTTCAACAGGTGCGCCAACTTCCAAAGACATTGGAAATTTATATAAAGAGCCATATCCAGGTGCGACTAATTCACATTGACCTTTAAAGAAACCTTGCCATTCTTGTGGTGCTGCTTGCGCACCAACAGATACGGCCGATAAACCAAAACAAAGGGCTAGCAGAGTTCTCATTCTTCGTTCCTCGTTGATGAGTTTTTTGTTGTTCAGTTAGTAAAACGAGGGAAATTTAGATTTATAACAGCGCAATGGAATTTTTTTGAATTATTTTTACTTTCACAGGCATTTTATTAAGTTGTTGATTATGAGCTTGTGATATTTGCGGTCGCGCTTGCGTGAACAACACCAAGCGCGCAGATTTGCAGTTATTTTATGCTGTCTTCGGTCACTTCATTTAACGCGTCTATCGACGATTTTGATGAATGAAAGCGAGCGGCATCAAATTGATTACTAAAAGCTGTTGAAACGGGCTTATTATCAAGTGTATTTAGCTTGTCGATAGCGGAGTTATGTACACTTGAGCCTTGTTGTGCAGGGTCATAGACATGTAAAGCAAAGGTACCAAAGTTATTGGTTTCGTCCTTTTCATCGACGCTACGATGCACATCTGCCAGTAAAATAATGTGGTACTTACCAACTGGTAAGTTGAGATGTTGCAGAGATATATTTACTTCATGTTGAGAGCCAGAACCTCCCAAGGCTGGTATCGAACCGAAATAATGGATTGGTTGTTGGTTGGTATTCGCGAGGAAAAAGCCAACTTCTGGCAATATGGGGTACTCTTTGCAGTTTGAGTTTTCTACCGTGTATTTAATGCGTATGCTTTCAGGATAACCGATAGGTATATTTGATGGTGTCATAAACCCGCTGCTCAAAAACCAGTCAGGCTTTCCATTCCCGCCAAGCGTTATCTCGTTGTGACTGAGTGAAGAAGTACCATTGTACCGCCCTATAACTTGGAACTTTGTTGGCGTACATAAATTTGATAGGTAGTCACGAGTGAAATGATCCATTGAGCTGCCATAGACTCTATAAAATCGACTGCGATTGACTGGCACGCACCCGTTAGTGCCACAGTTAATTTGAACCGGATCTTTACCTAACGACAGGCTTGTAGGTGTACCATTTAAACTCAAGTTAAATTCCACAAACCCTTGCGGGTGGCCTGGCTGCGAGCCAAATAGAGTGTACTCTATTAAGAAAGGTTTACCAGTTGGGTCTGGAATGACGTAATTATCTTGAAATTTTACATTGCCAATGTAGATGTTGGCAAAAGAAAAGGTACTAAATAGGGATGCCCCAATGGCGGCAAGTTTCAACTTTTTAGACATAATTTTCCTCCATTTAAAATTGTCTAAAGTGCGTACTTTTTAATCCGAAAGGATCTTATGTAATAAAGATGTTTTTTTAAAGTTTATTTTTTGTTTTTTTGTGTTTCTCCTCGGTATGTCGGTCCGAGAGCCATTTCTGGAGAGCATGAAATCGAATTGAGGCCTTATGAAAATACTGAGACACGTTCTAATCACTTAACAAATGTTATTTCCTGCCAACATTCCATTACGCGTTCTCACAGCAAACCTTCACTTAAAAACATTATTGAGGTCCATGGTTTCCTAATATAGACACAGTTTCTGAAAACAATAAGGATAGAAATGTGAATAGGTTTACGTTAAGTATTTTGGCTTCGGCGATGTTTTTGACAGGATGTGACGACAATGAAATAAAGGTCATTGAACCGGATGATAAAGATAGACCCGCAGTGTTATCTGATTTTGCGGGTGATTGGAATTTATCTGGGCATGGGCAAATTTGGTCTATCATTGACAGCGGCCTTACCACCTACCATTTTAATAGCAAAGCCTGTATCAAGGTTGCTGTACAGAGCAAGGAAGACATATCCGAAGCGCTAAAGTACATGTCTATATCCGATTCTAACGACACGCTTACTTTTGCAAGTCCAGCATCGTCTGATTTAACTTTGAGCAAGCTAGAATCGCTGCCAGAGCACTGCCAAGGAAGCCAATTAGTCACTCAAATGGATTACCCACAAATATTTGACTACGTGTGGCACACACTCAACGAATATTATGCTTTCTTTGCCGTTCGTGACATTGACTGGCAGCAAGTGTATACAGAGAACAAACCAAAAATTACCGCTTCAATGTCAAAAGATGCATTCCTCACCGTCATGGATGATATCTTTACCGAGTTTGGCGATGGGCATTTGAGTCTAAGTGACAACTTTGACAATAGCGCGGATGGCAATAAAATCGATACGCTATTAAGAGAAGCACTGTTGCTTGATAGTGAGAATGTTGACGAAGCCATCGCATCTATTCGACAGAAAGAGTTCACTGTGCTCAAGCATTTGATGCAAGACGGTAAACTACACACCTACGAAAACAGCAATGCAGTATTTTATGGAAATATCTCTGACAGTCTTGGCTATATTCGAATCGACCGGGTTCATGACATGGTTGAAGATGACTCCGATGATGACATCGTATCTAAAATTGAGAGAGATCTAGAAAATACAGATAAAGTGATGCACAAAGTACTTGAAGCGCTTGAGGAAACCCAGAGTCTCATCATCGATCTCCGGTATAACGGCGGTGGATTTGATGATATATCGCGTAAGATTGCGGGTTACTTTACGGAACAAGCGTATACGTTCGCAACCAAACAAATTATCAACAAATCACATCAAGGGCAGTTAATTGAGCTCACCGTATCACCCAGCGATTCACACACCTACACAAAGCCCATTTATGTGTTAATTGGTGAAAACACAGGTAGTGGCGCGGAGGTCTTGGCCCAAGCTTTAAAAACTCTACCGCAAAGTAAACTGATTGGTGAAGCAACTAATGGCAGTGTCTCTGACTCTTTGACACATGAACTCCCTGGCGGTTGGGAGCTTAGTTTGAGCCATGAAGTGTATAAGAGTAAGTCGGGCGAGGTCCTTGAAAAAACAGGGGTGACACCTGACGTATTGATGCCTGCTTACGCGAGTGTCGATCATAAGCTTAACACGGATACGCCAATAGAGTTTGTCATTCAATCTCAGCATCAAGTAACGAAACATCAATTTGATAAAGCAAAACTTGATGCCGAGCTTGGACGTGCGCTGACAGAGACCGGTTTGCCCAGTTTATCAGTCGCTGTTATATCTGAGGGGGAGATCGTGTATGAACACGCGGTAGGTTTTGCCGATATCGATAACGCGCGCGTCTCTACTGTACACACGCCATATAATGTGGGTTCAATAAGCAAGGCTGTTTCAGCAGTCTCCATTATGCAGCAAGTTGAGAAAGGTCTCGTGAGCCTTGACGATAATGTCGTAATGATGAATTTAACTTTTGATCCAAATAATCCGCAAAACTTAGGAGATCAAATCAACTTGCGTAACTTGGTGACGCATACATCAGGCATCAAAGACAGTGATATGATTTTATGTACTTATTATGTGCACGAAACGGGGTTGCCGTTGTTAAGTGCTTTTGGTATTCCACTGTGTGATGCCGAGACGCCTGTGACGCAAGATCTCGAAACGTTTTTAGCCATTGATTACTTTAAACCTGGGGGAAGGTATGTGGGAAGTGGCATCTATTATGACGATGAGCAGGGTTTGCCGAACAGGGTAATGGGCTACTCAAATATCGGGTCTGCACTGGCTATGCATGCGGTCGAGCAAAAGACGGGGCTAGATTTAGCGCAAGATATGCAACAGCAGATTTTTGCGCCTTTAAATATGCACAATACACATTGGTATCATACTGAGTTGGATGAAAATAACCCCAAAGCGGTGCAGTACAGTATTGACCAGAATGGCATTAGGCATGCGATTCCTGAATATAGTTATGCAACATTTTACGATGGAGACCTGAATATAAGCAGCCACGATTTGAGCAAGTTCCTTATCGCCATTGCAAACAAAGGCCACTTTGATGGGGTTCGCATTTTGGATGAAAGCAGCGTAGCGCAAATGCTTGCAGCTCAAAGTGAAGTGTATAATATCCCCTATAAACAAGGTGTGTTTTGGTATTGGGATGGCTCATTTTTCGGTCACAACGGAGGAGATCCGGGTACCCTTGCGAAAATGTCATATAATCATCATACCAAAACAGGCATCATCGTCTTGGCAAATGGGGAAGACTATACCAGCGGTAAAGATGACATATCGCAAAGGTTAAACGAGTTAGAGTCAACTCTCTATCGTTTTGGCGTTCAATACCAAGCAAACAATCAACAACCCTAGTCTTTTGGGTTCGCAGTATGGCTAAGTTTACTGCTTAAGCCATACTGCTACCGTTGCGGCTATGTAAATCACACCGCTCTGTTTTGCGCATCAAGCCTGTCTTATATTTGCTATAAACCCACCCTAAACACAGAATGCTGTTATGTTAACTTTACAATGCTTGGCTACACTCTATAGGTCAAATTTACATGTATTGCGTGTCAAGTGAAATAGGGCGCCTATACGTAATCACAAAATTAAACCGGTGAACAACGAACAATGAAATGGTTAAAGGACATAGATGAGACGTTTGACGCGTTGCTGACTGATTGCTATCAACAACGTGAAATGGAGATGGAGCTGCATATTAATCGGATCCGTTTTTACGGGTTAATGTCTCTGTTTCTTTTAGAGTTATTTATTGGTTTGCTCAATAGTGGCATCGACTGGACATTGATTGTTGTTGATTTAGGCACGATGGCAATGACTGCTGTTTGGTGTTGTGTCGTGGCTATGTGGGCGAAGGGGAAGAACTATAAACCTTGGTTAAAGTATGTCTCGATTTTATTCGACTACTTAATCATTTTGCTTATCACGTTGGAGATGGAGTTTCTGTCAGAGATCGGTCATTTTTTGCATGATATGCACAATACAGAGTTTGAATTAATGCTGATGAGTGCCCTCATTCTTTTTAATGTGATGAGTGCATTTAGACAAGGTAAATTAATTATCTATTACTCAACACTATGCTGTTTGGCAACCGGCACGCTGATTTTAGAACACAGCGGTACAGCGCGTGCAATTGAGTTGCACGAGCAAATTATTATTTTGTTCTCTGGCTTATTGGCTTGGTCTATTTCTAGTTATATTACGAACACATATACGCGGTTGAGGCACAGAGAGCGATTACTTCGATATCTACCTAAAAAATTAGTGAGCGCTGTAGAAACAGGGAAAGTGGACATTGAACCGGGAGGGGAGCGACGCAATGTCACCGTGTTGATGGCTGATATAAGACGCTTTACGAGTTTGTGCGAGGTGCATGATCCCGAGGTGATTACGACGTTATTAAACCGTTATTTCTCAGCGATGAGTGTCATCATTTTTAAGTATGACGGCATGATAGATAAATTTATTGGTGATGCCATTATGGCTATTTTTGGTACACCTCAGGATGAAGGTAACAGCGCTAAAAATGCCATTGAAGCAGCGAAAGAAATGCTCGAAACGCTCGCAAAATTAAATATAGAACTGACAAAAGAAGGGCTGCCAGCGCTGGAGATAGGGATCGGCGTGCACAGTGGAGATGCGATTGCAGGCAATGTAGGGAGCTCAAGTTGTATGGATTACACCGTAATAGGAGATACGGTCAACGTTGCAGCGAGAATTGAAAGCAAAACCAAAGAACTGAATACCCCACTGCTTGTCAGTAAAGTAAGTGTTGAGCAATCTCAGTTAAAATCGTTAGAAAAAGTCGCAGAAGTGAACCTGAAAGGCCGCTTAGAGCCGATAGAGGTATTTTTCGATCCTGTAATTTAATTGTGAATTTGGTGTTTACTTTTTGCGCTTTTTAAGTTTAATATGGGTACAGCTCAAAAGTGAGGCTGTTCGTGTTTTAAGTATTTTGCAGTTGCTGAATACGGTCACTAACGTTGAAGCGCATGGACGGGGTCAATGAATTTTAAAATACTAAAAGCGGCTGGGTAGTCTTGTTTTTGAGCAGTTTTTAAAATAAAAGAGCAAAACAACAAAGCCAGTGACTTAGTCGCTTTACTCTTTTGACATGGAAAGCGGTTATTTACGTGCTGCTTTCACTTCCTGTAGATTTGCAGCATGATCAATTTTGTAATCGGGCATGTCTTTGTTACCGTGAATTAGGTAGTTATCCATCCAGCGCATGAGTCGAATACTGTAATCGTACTGTGCAGCAACTTTGCGATTACCATGACCTTCCCCTGGATAATAAACCAAACGGACATCTTTACCTTGGACTTTCATATAACGGTATAGCTCCATTGATTGAGCTGGGTGAACTCGAGGATCATCTTTACCGTGCATGATAAGCAATGGTGTTTTAGATTGGCCTGCCCAATAAATAGGGCTTCGCTCAAGGTACCACTGCCACTTTTGCCATGGATATGAACGAGCATGCACTAAAAACATTTCATTTGAAATATCCGTTGTGCCAAACTTAGACAGTTGGTTGGTCACACCTACAAACATGACGCTCGCAGCAAAATGTTCAGTTAATTTGGTTGCGCCCCAAGCAGAGGCATAGCCACCATATGAGCCACCGGTAATCCCTACTTTCTTGGTATCTACTAAACCAATATTTACTAGGTACTCTTTCATGTCGACTAAGTCATCGAACTCTTTACCCGCATAGTCACCTTGGCCTAGCTTTGAGTAGTCAACCCCCTTACCGGTTGAACCGCGGTAATTAGGATAAAAAACTGCATACCCTCTCGCAGCACCCATCTGACCCGGATCTGAGTAGCTGGTTAACCAGCCATTTTTATCATGCGACTCGGGGCCACCATGTACAGACATGATAAGTGGGTAGCGTTTACCTTCTTGATAGTCAAGTGGGTAAATGAGTACACCGCCAATTTCAACACCGTCACGGGCTTTAAAGGTAAGCGCTTCTTGCCTAGCGAATCGTTTACTGTCTAACCACTCATTTGAGTTTGATAAACGAGTAGGGCGTTTCGATCTAAGCATATACACTTCATTTGGATGCTTGGCTGTATTTGCGGTCAATGCAATTGTTTTGTCCGAGTCCGATACTGAAAGCTTGCCCGCAATGAGCTTGCCTTCTTTAATGAGTTTTTTGTACTTATTAGCACCCACTTTGATTTGACCTACGAAGCTCTCTGCGCCAACATGGCCAACAAAGTTCAACGTATTTTTGCGATGTGACCACTCAAAGTCACCAATATGGCCCATGAAGTTCGGGATCCATTCTTCAACTTCACCGGTTTCTGCTTTTGCCAAATAAAGTCGCCCTTTTGCTGGGTCGTGTTTATCTTCGGCACCTAAAATTGCAATGTATTTTCCGTCTTGAGAAAACTCAGCTTCACCTAACTTACCTTCAGTTTCAAAAGAGGTGGTTACTTGGTGAGTCTTGGCATCCATAATGTGCCATTGCGACTTCATGTATTGATCATCAATCAATGCGGTTGGCTGTGTTTTAACTAGCAACTTAGTCGCATCGCTTGACCAGTTTACATCACTGACATAGCCGTCTATGTTTACGGCAGCCGGCTTAAGTGCTTTTTCGCTAGGCGTTAAATCAACAATATGAAGTTGTTTGTTCTTCAAGCCTAACTCATAAACTTCAGCCATAAAACCCAGCTTTTTAAGTTCTTTTTCAGACGCATCTTTTGCTGGCATTGCAAGTATTGCAACCTGTTTTCCATTTGGGCTTAAACGGTATGCGGAAATGGAAGTGCCTGCGAGAGACAGGACGTTTTGTGCTTCACCGCCGTTCACCGCGATTCGGTAAAGAGAGGTGAACTTATCGGTTTTCTTTTTCGTTAGGAAGTAGATATAACGACCATCAGCAGACCATGAAATATTACGAATATTTACTTTACCTGTGATGTAAGGGCGTTCAACGCCTTCATCGTCTACAAGATGAAGTTCAGTAAAGTTCTTACCGTTCTGATCTACGTACAATTCACGCGGGACTGAACGTGTAAATGCCACAGACTCACCATCAGGGCTTACTGCTGAGCTGACAACTTTTTGAATTTTTGGGATGTCTTCGAGAGTAATGGTGTTTGCATTACTGGCAATGCTACTTGTGCTTGTTAAAGCAACTGCAAGTGCAAGCGTCGTTTTGATCAACTTCATTGTACTAACCTTGAAAAAGAAACTGAGCCAAGTTGTCTTACTGGCTCATAAAATTTAGCACATTTTACGTAGGGAAGATTAGAAAACCAGTGTTTGCGATAAAGTGTATAAGGTATGCGATTAGTGGCGTGCTCGTTGAATAAAATACGATGAATAATGACTTTTTAGCCAAATTGGTGTGTATATACGCCAAGAGCGGGGAGTTGTTTATTCTTATAAAGGCGGTTTTATTAAATGTTTTACTCGTGTGATTTTTATTATTTATAGCCAAATATCATATATTTACAGGTACATACTTGTTTTAAAATAGCAACAACCATAATGAGTGACATAAGTTTTGGTTTCTTCGTCAATATTGTATGATTATCGAGTTACTGATTTTATCGAGTTCATGTGACGATTGTCCTTTATTTAGTATCAAATCGGTATTGAGCACCTAAATAAAAGCGTCTCCCATTTCTGTACACTGCGGTAGGTGCGTCTTCATTCCTGTCATAGGTATAAATGGTTTCGTCGCCGAGATTTAAAAACTCAAATATCAAGTCAAAGTTCTCGTTCAATGAATAAGTTATGTTGCCGTCCAATTGACCGTAATCATCCATTTTTGTCTCACCAACTCCCGTGGCAAATTCGGTCCGATAGTTGTAAGCCAAGCGGACACTGAGTTGATTATTTTCATAGTAGGCGGTTAGGTTCGCGCTATGTTTTGATGTGCCAGGGATCCAATCTTTGAGGCCACTGAGTTGAGAAGTTCGGCTGCCATCAACATAGGTGTAGTTAGCAATCACACCGAAGCCATAGGCAATGGCTTGCTGATAACTGAGTTCTACTCCTCGAATTGTACCGCCATTGCCGTTTATGGGCCTGTCGATCGACATAAAAATACCTTCATGGCGTTCCAGTTGACGCTGGAATTCAATAAAGGACTCGACATCTTTGTTGAAAATCGCGACTGAGGCAAGCGCGGCCTCTGCAAAGTACCACTCTAAACTGAAATCATACTGCGTTGCACGATATGGGTCTAGATTTGGGTTTCCCCCTTGGCCTTGCGCTTGTGTGACATTATAGTTTGTAGACGGCATTAAGTGATGAAACTGAGCTCGGGACATGACTCTTGCTACTGCAAAGCGGCTTATAACCGTATCTGTTAAGTCAATTTGTAAATTCACACTGGGTAAAAGGTCTGTGTAACTTTTGGTATTTGTTTTCCATTTGTAGTCGGGTCCAGCGTCAGGCAACGTGGCAACACGTTCGTAT
The DNA here is from genome assembly GCF_021530565.1 of Pseudoalteromonas sp. SMS1. Taxonomy (GTDB): domain Bacteria; phylum Pseudomonadota; class Gammaproteobacteria; order Enterobacterales; family Alteromonadaceae; genus Pseudoalteromonas. The sequence goes on along the minus strand of NZ_JAKGBI010000023.1, from coordinate 65,995 downwards.
GCTTGCGCTTGTTGCCACGTTTTCACCAGCCTCAAACCAATATTCGCATTATAATTTTTACCACTTAATGTGAGCATTGAATAACCGGCTAGCGTTTCCTCTTCGATAAAGAAGCGGCTATTTTTTTCTTCTTCTTGTGTGAAATTTAGAGTTGAGAAATCGTGTTCGAGGGCTGCAATGTCTGCAAAACTATAGAGTTTTAAAGTTTGTTCATTGCCAATACCGTCCAAGTAGCCGTCGACAAAAGGAGCTGGGTAATCTGCTAGGCTGGTACCGAGTTGAGCCGCTAAACCGTTTAGACCACCCAACACAGAGCGCATTCTAATGAAATTACGCTTATGTCGTTTGTATTTGCCTCCAAAGCTTATTTTCTCCAATCCTGGTGTCGCAAGGTGTCGAGAAAAATCCTTTTGTATGAAATAGGCGGTATCTTTTCCATCTTGGCTGTCACTTCTCGCTTCAGTGATAAACCATTTATCGGCTTGAAGAGGCGAAAGTGCGTACTGTGTTTGTATGTTTTTTGGCAAACGAGTGTCATATGAATAGACAGTGTTTGCCGAAAATTGTGCGGTATTATCTTCGTCGGTACCGCCTTGACCTATCGTATAACCTACTTGATACTGCGCTTCCCACCAGGGCCCTGTGTATCCTAAATCTAAGTGAAAGCCTTGAGTTTGAATATGTGCTTCTCGCCAAATCGCTTCCATACTGGTATTAAAAGATTTCGATTTAGCTTGGCTTAATTCACCATATACGAGGGTATTGTCACGGATTTCGTACGACGAGACTAAGCCCTGCGCATCGAGCGTTTTACCGGGTTGCCATAAAAAATTTTGATTACTGTTATCAGCGCTTAGTTCTGAGTGAAGGAGGTGTGCTCTAAGCGCCCAGTTATGATCTATTTGATAAGTTAGGCTAGAAGTCAGGCTCGTCAATATTCTATCTTGGATGAATACCGCAGAGCCGCCCCCACCGGGCGTCCATACATTCATATAAGTCGCATCGGGATTGTTGGTGGTTTCTAATTGACCGTCTGAGGTGAGGTCAAAGTGACGCTCATGCCAGCCCCAAGATTCCAGTCCATCTCGTCTTAGCGAACGTTGTAAATGATTTAACGTGACCAAAAAAGCGAAATCTTGAGATGGATTCTTCCAGCTATACACCGCGGAAAATTGTGGGTCATATTGATTAGATAAATCATTGTATTGGACTTGTGCTGTGACAGAGCCTCTGCCTGACTCGGCGAACAAAGGGTCAACGGTTTTTATATTGATGGCTCCCCCTAAAGAGCCTTCGTCTTGATTGGCTTGTGGGGTTTTATATACCTCTAAACTTGAGACAATGTCAGCGGGTAATAATGTAAAGTTAAATCCACGACTTGGTAACGAAGATATCCACCAGTCAGCGGATGCAAGGTATTGTCCATTCAAATAGGTTCGGTTTTGTTCTGGTGTCGTACCTCGCACACCAATTCTTTCTCCTTCTCCTTGTACACGAGAGAGAGAGATTCCCGTGATCCTCTGTAGTGCTTCCGCCACATTTTTATCAGGAAACTTTCCGATTTCTTGCGCACTAATACTATCGCTTATTTGTTGACTATAACGTTTATTATTGAGAGATTTGACAACGCTGTCATGAAATCCCCTAATTTGAATATGAATAAGCGGGTCTTTTGTGGGGGAAGGAGCTGAATCTTCTTTAGATGAGAGTGGCTCTGTGTTGCTTGCTGCAAAGGTCGTAAATGCAATCGGATAGATTAACGTACTGATAGTCAGAAATTGGCGAGAGCAACGGCTAAAAATCATGATTTCTGACTCCTGCAATAACGTGGTTAACTTATCGTGACACTTTTTGAACTTATGTTTTAAACGCAAGAACAAGCGGACGTTAGGTTACGTATAGGTAAAATATTTTTTCAAATAGCATAACATAGTATGATGAGAAGGGAATAGATGTCTCTTTTGTGACTTTCTGAATAATAGGTGGCAATTTTTGTTGGATCAATCAATGCAGTTTGAGCGCTTTTTATTAAATGACGTGTTAGTTGATGCAAAAAAAATGCGTGTGAAAGTTGCCAAAGAGTGGTTACCTATTGAGCACAAGCAATTAGCCTTATTAAGGTTGCTCATGCAAAAGGCCCCTGAGCCTGTGACTCGAGATGACATTATTGATCAGATTTGGCCTAATTTGGTGGTGAGTGATAACTCCGTAAGTCAGTTAATTGTTCAACTGCGTAAAACATTAGGCGACACATCTAAAAAACCGCAATTTATTAAAACAGTGCCCAAGGTTGGCTATCAATGTATTGCGGCGATTTCACAAGCCCCCAATTTATTAGACCGGGCTCAGGCACCAGTTCAAAATATTCCTTTACACTGGATGGCTGGCGGTATTGCTGTCGGATTTTGTCTTGCGTTAATCATGGTTTGGGACTGGGGGGGAGTTAAGCCAGTACGAAAAATCGACTATATCTCAAGAATCACCTCTGCGCCTGGTGCCGAAGTGCAACTGAGCTTTTCCCCCAATGGGAGATATTTGGCTTATAGCCAGATTGTATCTGGTAACAGTCATTTTGATCTTGCGGTGTATGACTTGCAAACTCAGACGGCACATACTGTAAAATCTTCAGGATATAGTGAACAGCTTCCTACATGGTCTGCGGATGGTAACTGGCTACTTTATTATCGGGTTGGGCCGTTTAGTTGCGATGTAAAAGCCTTATCTGTGGGTAATGCCATTGAACTATGGCGGTTGAACAAAGAAGTTCACCTCATGGAATGTGATGGCGCGCAAGAACCAGCCAAAATAATGTGGCAATCAGAGGGAAATTTGCTTGTAAACAGAGCCTTAGCCGGTGAAAAGGCGTTAATTCGATATGCTGTGCAGTCGGATCCTGAAGGCACTTTTACCACCAAAGAATTACACAGTCTCAATGGCGTAAAGCATTTTGACGCACTCAATGGTCGCGTATTGTTTGTTGATGACCATGACCGAGTTTTTAAAACCGCCATGAGTTTGGATAGCCAAGCGCTAGAGCCCATCGATATTGGTTCAACAAATACTGCCTACTTTGGATTAACGCAAAATGAGGTGGTGAGTATCGGGAGTGAGCTGTTATTGTATCCAGCTGCAAGTGTCGCATCATCCATATACAAACCTTATGGCACGATTACAGAAGTGGCTATCGAAAGACAAACTGGATACCTAGCCCATACAGAGGGGACTGCTGAGGTAAATTTATATTTATTCAATCGGCACAAAAAAGGGTTTCAAGCGGTGTCTTCCAATGCAAGGGTCGACACCCTAGCAAGCATATCGCCAGATGGGATGCAATTGGCCTATGTTTCTGAAGTACCTCGAATGGATCCGCAAATAGATCATGTTGAAATTTGGCTTAAACATAGCCTCAAAGCGAGCCCTAATTTGCTCACTAAAATGCCTAAATCCGATAAACCCAAATTTTTGTTATTTTCCTCTGATGGAGAGTATCTGGCCTTGCTCAGTGAGGACAACACTCTGTTTATTGTGAACGTGTTTGCTAAAAAACCTGTGGCGGTTGTCAAGCAAAACGCCAGTTTGCACAATATATATTGGTCCGATGGTGAGCAGTCTATTTATTATCAGACAATGGATTCTGGCGTACCGCAATTTTGGCGTTATGAGGTGGGCACAGCGAGTAATTACTTACTGGACAATACGTTTTCTAGTACGTTACCGTTATTGAAAAAAAACGTGAGTTTTGAAGGCTTTAAGACCTCACTAAAGCACTACTTATTTGATGTTTTAGAAGGGCAAGTGAGCCTAGAGCAGCTTTCAAGATCCATTGACCTTTACCGTCCAGCGGTACATAAAAATGGCATTTATTATGTGATTAAACAAGGCCACCAATTGGCGTTATACAATTTCAACAGCTTTTTGCAGCAAAATGAATTTGTTGCCGATGTCGGGCTGCATTTGTATGACATGAACGTGAAGCTGGGTCTCAGTGCGACGGAAGATGGGCAGCAAATCATTTTAAATCGTGTCGAAAACTTAGAAATGGACATCGTTTTACACAAATTTGAAGAAAACTAACGGGCTTAGAAGCACAACGGCATAAATTTGTCGTAAAGTGTCAGCTCAGTCGTTGCAAAAGGCGTATTGAATATAACGCAGCGACTCAAAAGTGGTGTATTTGCTGGTATATTTTCAGTAACAGGGTGTGTAACGCTCAATCTTGATGACGAATTTGCTCTAAGCAAACGCGAAAATGAAGGCATGGTATGGGGCAAAATTACTGGCAGTGCGCAATTTACTGACTATCAAATACATTACTTAAATTACCAAACTGGTGAGGTGGGGTTTATTAAAGCCACATTGGTAAAAATTTGCAGCGCAAAAGGTGAGCTTTTCACTGTTGTATTGCCTGAAGGACGTTATACGATAACTGGTTGACAAGCTAATACGCCATATTCCTCAGATCTTTTTGTTGAACGACCGAATCAATTGAAAAATTAAAAAGGGGTTGTTAATTACATTGGCAATTTACACCTTTCCCACCTCAAATAATCAAGAGGATCGCACGTTGTCGTGCGCTATCACAATGTAGTGGAGCGTGATAAACGATTGCTGTCACACACTTATCCGAGCTTTGAGAACATTAAGCAGAGTGTTATTTCCCCATTTTTAGATAACGATTTTTGCAATGAAAACACCCGAGAAGGACGCGTCTGTGTGGATGCGGAAGTACTGGCGCCAGTACGTTAATGTAGGCTCAAAATAAAGCTAGGGTATTTTGGGGTTTAAAAATGCGTTGATGGCCTGTGTGCTCCAATTACGTCTGGTAGCCTGTTCTAAAGCGGATTTGGCAATGCTGGTGGCTTTGCTTGGGTTTTGTTCTTTGATTAATTTAGCTTTAAGTAACAAAAGCTCAGGATCATTTTCATCCTGTTCTAACGCTTGAGTAAGCCACAGTGGGATTTCTGCGGATGAGGGGGAATAGTGATATAAGTGTAAGGCCAGCGCTTTATGAGCTCTTGTGTCTTTTGCAGAAGCTTGTTTATACCAATAGGTCGCTTGATGTGGCGCAAATAGCGTGTTTGTTTGGTCCGCGTATATTGTTGCCAATTTATATTGGGCCGGAGCAAACGTTTTTGCGCTCTGTTGTAACCAGTTTATCGCGACACTTAACTGGTGCTTGGAAGGGGAGTGTGACAACAGTTCGATTGCTAATTTGTACTGTGCAACCGGGTAATTGTTTTTGGCGGCAGCCAATAACATTGTTAAGTGGCTTGTTTCATTTCGCCAATGGTATCTGAGTAATTGACTGGCATTATATTTATCTGAGCTCAGCCAGTTTGCTACATAGTATTGTACTTGCGCGTTACCTTGTTCTGCCGCATCTATGTGTCTTTTTATTTCGTTTCGATAGTCTTTTTGCTGAAACCCAAGGGTTCTTTGATATTCCTTTCCTTTGTAGGTGGTAAAGTGATATACCAAAGAGTGGTTTTGTTTGGCGTCGCTTGTTTTGTATCGCCAAATGCTTACCGCATTGATAAGTGCACTGGTAAAAATATTTTTTGGGTGGCTATCAATGACTTTGATATTTTTGACCGTGCCTACGGCGTCGATATCGAATTCAAGCCACACCCATCCTTCTAAACCTTGTCTAACTGCTTGCTCTGGGTAAGTTGGCAGTTTTTCAAATACTTTATCAATGGGATCTTTAGTCGACTCAAAATTGGTAAAGTCTGGCGTATACTTCTGACTAAGGTATCGATACCCAAATTGCTTTCGTGTCTGTACAAGCACTTGCTCAAGGGCTTGTCTATCTGCATGCTGTGCGGCTATTGCCTGCGCGGTTTTTATCGATTCTGGTATACCATATTCAGCAGCAATCGTGAAAAAAGCGTACGCTAAGGAGAGGTTTTTTTTAGTCCCTTGTCCGTATAGTGACATCACAGCCAAGTTGTAAATGGCATCACCATTACCTATCTCGGCAAGTTTGTAAAATTCGTCATAGGCACCAGCATACTTTTGTTGCTGATATAAATGAGTGGCGGTGAACAGATCTGCAAAACTGACCTTTGGTAAAAGAACCAAAAGTAATAAGAGTATGCGAAAAGTCCTAAAATGCAGCATGCTAACTAATATGTCACCTTGTCTTGTGAACCAAACTTAAAAAGTAGGCATTAATTTCTTAATTGAAAAGTGTTTAAACCAGTACCTAAACGAACGATTCTACAGCTTTTACAAACAATTACCATATTGATACTAGATAAAAAAGAAAAGCTGAAGGGCTGCTTATACAGCCTTCAGCTTATGTCTCCTGGGCAGGGAGATGCCATCCATAGCAACGTGGATCCTGTGTTAGCTATTAAACGTGGATCTACGCTTTACTTAAAAATTAAATCGAATACCTGCAACAAATCGGCGGCCATCCGCATAAACACCAGTCAGTGCTTGCTCAACCCCTTCCTCTTGATAGCTAAAGGTATGTTCATCAGTCAAGTTAATCGCTTCAAGCACAATGGCAAGGTTTTCATTAACGTTGTAGGTGATATTGGCATCCACTTGTCCATAGGCATCTATGTAACCAGGCCAGTCATTACCTGAATCGTAACCAGAGCGATGATTATAAGAGATACGTCCACTTAGGCGCTCACTTTCGTAGTAGGCGCTTAGGTTAACAGTGTGCTCCGAGTTACCCGGGATAGTGACATCATTACCATCTTTATCTTTTGCCTCACCGTCAACATAGGTGTAGTTTGCCGAAACACCGACCCCTTCAATCAACTCTTGTTGATAACCAAATTCTAGGCCTTGAATACGACCAGCACGGCCATTACTTGGTCTGCTGATTCGGATACGCGTGTTTTCATGTACCTCAAAAGCGGGTGTGCTGTCCAAAAATGATTGGATATCTTTGTAGAAAAATACTGCAGAGAAAATACCGGCTTCGTTAAAGTACCATTCAATACCAGTATCAAACTGAGTCGCGCGGAAAGGGTCTATATTTGGGTTGCCACCCGTCCCGGTCTGAGTTTCCACATTATATGATGTAGAAGCTGTCATACTTGCATAGTCTGGGCGTGACATAACTCGTGCAGCACTGAAGCGCATCAATAAATCGTCGTTGAGATCAATTGCTAAGTTGATACTTGGTAAAATATCAAAATAGTCTTTATCTTGTGTTGTCCAAACTTCTGCACCCGTTGCCCCAGCAAATGCGGAGGATGCTTGCTTGGTGTGCACAAGCCTTACACCTAAGTTACCGCGCAGCCCGTCTGCATCTAGGGTCGTTTTAACATAACCTGCTAATATTTTTTCATTGATATCAAAAGTACTGGCTTTTAAAACGTCATAATTCCATGTCAATGCATCACCATCGCGACGAACTTTATCCGAATCGGTGATTGCGTAGGCGCGCAAAGTGCCGGAGGAACCTAGCCCTGACAAGTAATCTCCAGGCATAGCGAGTGAATAATCCGCGAGACTCCAGCCTAATTCCGTGCGGTTGTCTGTGGTATGTTTGGTGTTGAAGCGACTGTGATCTCTATATTTGACGCCCATTTTTATTTCACTAAAGATAGCGACATCAATAGGACGTTTAAAATCAGCTTGAAAATATGTTTCATCGTCTTTAGCGTCATTGCTGTCATAACGTAAAAAACCTAAATTCCACTTGCTGCCATCGGTAGGATCTGCACCATAAGTTGTTTTGATGTCTTCTGCTTGTGATGCATCATAAGCATGTACGTAGTTACCCACCCAGCCTACGGAACGATCGGCTTGTGAACCACCAGTCCCTTCGGTGTAACCCAGTTGGTAAGTAGATTGCCAAAGTTCACCCTCATGCTCTACTTTCAAATCATAAGATTTCGTTTTTAATTGCGAGTTTCTGACTTTTGTTTCATCAAGTATATTTGTACCCGTGGGAGAGAGACCCAGTGTACCAGCAACGACCATCGGACCGACTTTATTGTGCTCAATAATGGTTATGTCTGTGTATTTTGAGCCTCCGCGCTCGGGTAACCATAGAAAGTTTTGGTTTTCGTTGTCGGCGTCAAGGGTTGAGTCTAGTAGATTAAAAGAGATGTCCGTTGTATCGCTAGGGCGATATTGTAGTGCTAGTGTGATCCCTGTTCTAACCCGCTCTTGTGAGAACATGGCAGACCCACCTCCACCTGGGCTATAAACGTTTTCATGTACTGTACCATCTTCCATGGTGATCGTTCTATCTGCCCAGCTCCACGCTTCTATCCCATCGCGTCGTAAGTTGCGCTCTTGTCGGATCACAGACACTAATGCGCCAAACGATTCATCTTCATTCTTGAAGTTATACATAATGGAAGCTTGCGGATCGGTCTCTCCAGAAACTTCACTGTATTGCGCTAAGAGGGAGCCCGCAATTTTGTTTGCTTCTACATCCAGAGGCTTTCTTGTTTTGACAATGATAGTGCCACCAATTGAACCTTCATCAATATCAGCTTCAGGAGATTTATATACTTCTAATCCTGCAACAATCTCTGAAGGTAGCATGGTATAGTTAAAACCTCGGCTAGCAGCTGAATTTGTCCACCAATCAGCAGAGCCAACGGCTTGGCCATTTAGCAGCGTTCTGTTTTGGCTTTCGCTGGTCCCACGAATGCTGACTCGTTCACCTTCTCCAAAGTTTCGAGTCAAGGAGACGCCAGTGATACGTTGAAGTGATTCTGCCACATTTTGATCAGGGAATTTTCCGATATCTTCAGCGGTTACAGCGTCAACAATGGCATCGGCATACCGCTTGGTGTTAAGAGATTTTACAACACTGCCTCTAATGCCTCTGACTTGAATCACTTCAACTTCTTTTTGTGATGCGGTGCTTTCTTCTGCATACACGATTGTCGGTGTGTATAAGGTTGAACCAAGCAGTGCCGAGCCAATGGCAGCTGCTAATTTATTTTTATGTGTGAACATCTTACATTCCCCTTGGATGTTATTTCTGCGTAATCGCCTTTAGTGCAGTAAAGATTTAACATCAGAGGAGAGTGTTAAATCTTGAATTACAGTGAAAAAATATGAAAGATTGAAATATTGTTTTTTTAATTTTTAATTAGTTGAAAAATATCGATATATTTTTACATAGTACCTTTTTTGTTCTTTTTAAATAACCTTATTTATTACTTTTTAATTATCTTTGTATTTACATTCACAACTATAAATACAATGTGGTGACTCAATGTATGCAATTAAACGGGTTAACGAAAGAATACTAGGCTTGAGGGCGGAGCAAAGAGCCACAGAAATATGACGTGTGCTTGATTGGTAGAGGGGTCGGTCTAAAGTAACGATACAGCAGATTACGGTGTTGCGAAGCGTCATGTACCAAGTTCAACAAAGCGTCGGTGATTGGTACATTCGACCAAGCGGCTACGGGGTTATATGCTGCTTTTAAAAAACAAGCGCATTGGTAAAGAGACGAGTGAAGAAAGGAAGTATAGAGGTTAAAGGGATAAAAGAGAGCAGAGCCTGCAAAAAACACAGGCTCTTACGGTTTACAAGCTTTTTTTCGGTGGGAGCGCAACATTCGCAAATATTAAACCCGCGACAAGAGACATAAAAATAAGAAACGTTTGTTGGCCAATGTGATCCGCCATGACAAAGCTTTGCCCTTCGATCAGGGAGTTTAGTCCAATGTAAGTCTTGGAGCCTGGAACTAAGACTATCAACCCTTTCATTGTCACGATTGATGCCGGTGCATTTTCTACTCTGTTAAAGATATTGCTAAATATGCCCACCGCGAAGGCGCCGGCAAATGTACCAAGTGCATAGTCAAAGTAAATGGCTGCGCTCACAGATACTGCGTAAGCAATAAACCCCGAGGTTATACACCATGGAATGTGTTTTAACTTGGTTTTAAAGATGACAACCAAGCTTAGACACAGTAAAAACACGGCTAACCAAGCTGTCCATTTGGGAATGGGCGCTGGTTGTACAAAGTCTGCTTGGCCAAAGAAATAAAACCCGATACTAATCCCTAAAAATGCTCCAAAATAAAGTTTAAATAACAACATAAATGCGTCCATGACGCGTGCAGTACCTGATACTAAGTGCCTTGCAGATAGCTCTGCAAATCCCAGGGCGAGCGCGAGCCCAGGAATAAACACGATGATTGCAGATAATACGACCAAGCGAATGTTAAGTTGGGGTTCGATATAAGCTGAAACAGCACACGCTGCCACGGCGGATGCGATTGCAACCATTGGCTCTAACATGTGTGTGACGCGTTTAGAATGCTCCGACCATAAAATAAAGAGATAAACTAAAATCGAGATAATGCCAGACCAAACCACATCACTCCAACTTGTGCCCATAAGCATAGCAAATGCACCACCCGAGATAGCAAAAGCCACTGCCATTTGCCACTTGGAATAGGGGGACTCAGCGGTTTGAATTTGATCGAGGCTCTCATCTGCTTGAGTGACAGTCAATTCGCCTGCCAGCATTTTATTAACCACATCGTCCGTATTAGCGAGAGACCCCAAGTCATGATCGCCTGGTTCAACCCTTGCCACATGAGTGTATTCCTCTTCATGGCCATCGGTCCAAATCACAAAGGTCACCGAAGTTGGAGACATGACAAACGAGGATTTTAGCCCTAGATGTGTGGCAACTTCCATCAAGTGTGCTTCTAAACGAAAAGCTGGAGTACCGTATTGGTGAAGCATTTTACCAAGTTTAACAATAAACTTGCGCTTTTGAGTAAACGTCGCTGAGTTCAACTGTGCAATACCTAATAGTTGAGTAGTTAAGGACAAAGTCCAAAAGTTTGAGCACAATACTGCTCAAACCCCAATTACACTAAAATACTATAACTTTAATGATGCAATGTTACTGCTCAATTATGTTGCAATTTTGAACAATGGAACAGCTTTAAAAACACTATTCCGGCATGTATGAATGAGCAGCGTACATTATTCTATGAAAAGTGTCCTAGGGTGACCCAGTCTCAATTACCATAAAATCAATAATAAGTTACGCCGCGCATTCTAACCAGTTTTGCTGTATTTTCAACGCATTTTATTTGCGTTTTTTTCTTCAATCCATTGTGACATATATTGGGTACTGCGCAATGTGTGGTGTTTGAGCATTTGGCCGTAAAAGTTTTGGGTTCTATGCTGTGGCAAAGCTGCTCTGATCGCTGTAATTTTGCCTTTTAAACGTGCACTTAAACTAACTTGATCATGGCGAGCATGCAATAATGCCAGCCCATTCGACTGTGCCGTATGAAAATGCTCTGCATCGGTGTACAAAGAAACCGCAGCATCAATAAAGGCCTCATCATCGTGTGCTACGCAGCCGTGCCAGGGCAATGGCCCATGCATTCCTTCTGCCCCAATTGGCGTGGTAACGCAGGGAGTTTGCGTGAGCATAGCTTCTAAAAACTTACCCTTAATCCCTGCTCCAAATCGTATCGGTGAGAGGCACACTCGGCTTTGTTTCATTACCTCAATGGCGTCATCAGCCCAGCCTTTAATTAAAAAGCCTGTTTTTGGGTTATTGAGCGCTGTCGCTTTTTTTGGTGGGTAAGAACCATAGATATGTAATTCTGCATTCGGTAAACGCTTTTTGATTGCTGGCCACAGTCTTTGCAAATACAGGACAGAATCCCAATTAGGGGCATGCCTAAAGTTACCGATAGTCATAAAGTGTTGTCGCTCGTCAAAACTTGGTAAATCATCGGGAAGCCTTGATAAATCCACCAAAAACGGCAGATGTACGAGCAGTTCTTCGCTAATATTGAAAGTGTTGCGCAACAGGTCTAGCTCGAAGTCTGACACGATAAGTGACAAATCACAGCGTAAAATTGCGGCGATTTCTCGTTTAGCAAGTTCTGAGTCTAGCAACTTTGATATTTCAAAGTCCTTGTTAGCTTTGACGGCTTCATGTCGGACCCCCCGTAAACTTTGCAAATCTTCGGTATCTAATATCTTCATGGCATTTGGAGCGTATTTATCGACACGCCAGCCAAACTGTTCTTCCATCATAAAGCGGTCGAACATCACAATATCAGGTGCAAGCTTTTGGATATATTCATCAAAGGAGGTGCAGTTGAGCGTTATCTGCTTACTTGTTACACCATACTCGCCTAAATCAACCATATGTTCGGTTGTTTGTGCTGGGCTGGCAAATTCTACTTGCCAACCTTGAGATTTATAAAACTTGAGTAAGGACAGCATATGTACGCCAGCTGCCGAAGAATTGGGCTCTGGCCATACATATCCAATAACTAAAATTTTGGTCATTTATAAAGATGATTCTCTAATTTGTAATGTGATATCTACCAGTGTCCTAACCGGCGGTTGTGATTTATTCAGAATTTCGCTAAGGGCCTGACACGTGCGTTTCCCGATATCATCGGCATCAATACGAACGGATGAGAGCGCAGGGCGCATAAGTCTTGAATCAGCTAAATCATCAAAGCCAATGACTTTAATGTCTTTTCCAGGCACCAGATTATGTTCACGCATCGCCTCAATTGCACCATATGCAATTACGTCGCTAAAACATACGATCGCCTGTGTGTTGGGTGCGACCTTGTACAACTGATTAAATGCATCTCTACCGCCTTGGCGGTTAGTTGGGGCGGTAATTTCGTATGTCTGTGACGTAGAGTTGCGTGCAGAAATGGCGGAGCGAAAACCTGCAACACGTTCATGGTAGTCAGAGATTTCGGTTGTCCCCCCTAAAAATGCCAGCTTATCTAGCCCTTTTTCTAGTAAGTGCTCAGTTGCCAAGTGCGTGCCTTTTTGGTTGTCAGGCAGAATACAGGGGGCATCGGCAAACTGTATTTCACGCATTATATTGATTACGGGGAAACCAGAATGGACTAGCTGATTGACCCACTCTTTGGTAGTGCCAGGAGCAGGGACCATGACAAATGCGGAGACGTTATACTCTTTTAATGTGTTGACAACTTGCTGTTGGCGTTGAAAGTCTTCGCCTGTATTCACCAGCATAGGGACCATACCAAGGGCATAGATGTGTTTTTCTAAACCAACAGCCAATTGTGCTGAATATGGGTTTGTTAAGTCATTGATTACCACAGCAACTAAGTTTGATTTCTTACTTCTGAGCGCTGCTGCGTCTCGATTATAAACGTATCCCAGCTTTTCAATTGCTTTTAATACTTTTTCTTTGCTTTTGTCGCTTACTTTATCGGAGTGAGTGAGTACGAGTGAAACGGTAGACTTTGAGACTTGTGCTTCTTTGGCAACATCAAAAATTGTTATTTTTTCTGGCTTTTTGTCGTTGTTCATAAGTGCCTGATCGCATACTATTGTGCTGATGACGGTTGCATAGTTTAAACTTTTAGTCTTCGACTCTGCAACTTCCAATTCAAATGTGTCCAGTTTCTCTAAAACAATAGTCTAAAAATCAGATTTTTGAACGCCAAATGTCTCTAAAATACTGCACTTAGTGCAAAATCATTATATCATGGTCTGCTATAAGAGTTAGATTAGGGTTTTCAGTAGTGATAAATTCCAGCGGTTCATCCCTGTTTGCAGCAACATTTTGTGTATGTGTACTTTTGATGTTTCAATGCTTTGATGCACAAGCATCTGGCTATAAACAACCATCAGAGTCAATCGCTGAATTCGTAAACGTGTATGATGTACCGGATGCTTTGGTTAGCCCTAAAGGCCGCTGGATGGCATTGCTCGATAATAAAGACGCTGCGCAGTTCGGCGCCGTGCAAAATCAGCATCTTCTGGGCATTGATTTCATTCCAGCTAGCAGCATGCATGCTGATATCCCACGTTACCTAGGTCTAACTTTCAAACATATCGACACCGGTGCGGTTATTAGACCCAGTGCAATCCCTGAAGGCAATATCTTACACCCGTCATGGAGTGCTAATGGCCGATACTTGGCATTTGTCTTAGAAACAGAGCAAGCCGCACACTTATGGGTGTATGATATCAAGCAGAAAAAGACCCGAATATTGTCTCAGTTTCCGTTAAATGGGTTTACGATGAATAAACCTTTTGAGTGGCTTGCGGATAGTTCGGGTCTCATTGCCAATTTCCAAGTGAATAAGCGGTTTACTACATCGCCTCGCCAAACGCAAAATTCGAAGCAACAACCCCTGGTTGTATCGGCTTCTGCTAATTTAAATCGCGTGACAGGCTCTGAGTTTGGCCCCGTGCAACAAGATGAATTCAAAGCATTTGCCCTTGGCCAGTTATACAAAGTGCCGCTGCAAGGTCGAGCAAACGCCATTGGGGAGCCTGCCTATTTTAGCGATTTTAGTGCATCGCCAGATGCGACAAATTTACTTGTTGCGATGATTGATATTGCGCAATTGCCAAACATGAATAATGCGGCATTGACTCGACAAAAGTACAGTGTATGGCAAATATGGGGAATGCGCGGAGTGCCCTTATATGAAGTCTACCGCCCACAAGAAACATTGAATATTGCAGATGTCCTCTCTAAACCATTTTCACAATCGATCATCAAAAGGGTGTTTCAATGGCGTGCTGACAAGGGGGCAACCCTCGTCTGGGCCGAATCTTCAGATGGTGATGACAGCGAAAGTTTGTACAGCATTTCGGCCCCTTTTAAACGCGCGCCGAGGTTATACGCAGAGACGGAAGGGCGTGTTTCTCATATCTTATGGGGAGATAGTCAACTTGCAATTCTAGCTATGAGGGAAGACGCGGATACGTTGTCATACCATGCATTTTCGCCACTGACGCCAGATCGCAAACGCGTGAAGTTATCTCTTTTTAATGATTTGCCTCATGACTCGACCCGCGAACTTATCTTCACAAAAAATGATATGGGTGTGGATGTGCTAAAAGTTGCTGGAGGCCGTTACTTATTTCTAAAAGGAAGTAATCGGGAGAATGGGGGGGATATTCCTTATTTGTCGAGGTTTGATACAAGAGGTAACTTATTTACATCGATTTGGCAATCCAGTGCGCCATACTTTGAGCAAGTTGTTGATGTCATATCAGATGACGGTATGCGATTTGTGACTCAAAAGCAGTCAAAAAATAACCCTGCAAACTATTTTTCTCGAAATTTAACCTTCGATACGGTGGAGCAACTGACGAAAAATAGCCACCCATATCCAAGTATGCAGAATATCAGCAAAGAACAAATGAGCTTTAACGTCGGTGGCCGTGTTATAGAGGGGGACTTTTATTTACCTAACAGCTTTAACCCTAGTAATGGTCGGATCCCAGTATTAGTGTGGTTAAATGCGCAACAGCCTCAATCAGATAGGAAGATGAAGTCTCCATTCTTGTTCACTGAATTTAATGCATTTGATGGGGCTGCGTTTGTGCATGATGGTTATGCCGTGCTAAATATCAATAACTTAGATTTACTCAGTCAGCAAGTGCACGGGGAGGCATTGACGGCGCATTTGCGCGATAGCGCACAGACCATCGTGTCTACCTTAGTTGCACAAGGTATTGCCGACAAAGATAAAATCGCTATCGGTGGTCATGGTCTTGCTGCGACAAATGTCGTCAAATTACTCGCAGAAACTGACTTATTTGTAACGGGGATTGCAAGAAGCGGCACTTACAATTTGACACTCACCCCCTTTTTCTTTGGTGAGCGTGAGCACAGCTTATGGTCAAGCCAATCTCAATACGTAGATAACTCTGTCGTTTTTCAAGCGAATGAGGTGACTGCATCTTTGCTCTTGATCCACGGTTATCAAGACAGAGAAAAAGGGAGTTACCCTGTGCAGTCTGAGCGACTATTTAGTGCAATGAATGATCTTGGTAAGTCGGTAAGGCTTGTAGTGTTACCACAGAGTGGTCATTTATACAGTGAGCAAGACGAGGTGTTGCATATGCTTTACGAGCAATCTCAGTGGCTAAAATTACATTTTGAACCGTTACCCGAAGTGGAAGTGTCGGATTCAATTCCGCAGCTGCTCAGATTTGAGTTACCTGCGCCCCAAAAGACAGTGACATACCCGTCACCTTGGGGTTAAAAAGCTGAAAGGCCAAGACAGGATAGGCCCTTCAAATCAAATTTCGGTGTATAAGGTTACTCTTTTTGTGTGATTGAGCTGCCCAGTGAAGCTGCAATCACCATAAAAATTGCAAACCACTGCCACAGTGTGAGCAACTCACCGAGTATCATGAGCCCAGCTAACGCTGCAATTGCTGGTTCTAGACTCATCATGATGCTAAAGCCTTGCGCGGGCATGTTACGCAATGCGACCATTTCTAAGCTGTAGGGCAGGGCGCTGGAAAGTAAGCCAATGGCTAAGCCTAGCGGGATCAGCTGCCAGTCAAGCAGTGCCATACCTTGTGAAATAACGCCAAAAGGTACTACCGCAAATGCCGCAACGCTCATTCCCAAGGCAACAGTGATACCACCTGACCCTTGGCCGCCACTTTTTTTACCAAAGATAATGTATCCAGCCCAACAGGCGCCCGCAATCAAAGCCAAGACTACTCCGATAGGATCTAATCCATCTACCTCGCTCATATCTGGTAAAAGCAGCAAGATGCCCGCGATGGCAAGTAACACCCATAAGTAATCTCGTTTGCGTTTTGAGGAGAATAACGCAACAGCCAAAGGGCCTGTAAACTCTAATGCAACGCCTATCCCTAGCGGAATACGCTCAATGGCGTAATAAAAGGTGAGGTTCATAATTCCTAGGGACAAGCCATAGAGTATGACTGGTCGCCAGTTTGCAGGTAGCTTTCGCCAAGGTCTAAAAACGAGGCACAGAATCAGCGCCGAAAACCCTAGGCGATAAGCCGTAGTCCCTTCCGGGCCAACATAAGGAAACAGTTGCTTTGCGATTGATGCGCCAGACTGAATAGTCACCATGGCTAAAAGGAGACAAGCAATCGCATACAAAAAGCGCTTATCTAGAATTTGCATTGATATACCTACTAGCTAAAAGAGGGCGCTAGTCTATAGCTTTCACCCTACTCACTCAATCATTTTGTATACATTATTCCTTTATTGCGGTTTTTTCATTTTTTAATGTGTACCTAATGTGTTTTTTGTACTTCTTAAGTAAAGGGCTGTTGTTTTTTTTGTGAGCTTGACTTAAACAACATAATATAGAGTAAAGATACAAGACATACGATGTTACAACGTGTTTTGATTCAAAAAGTCTTGCCACGCATTTTCGTGATTCAACATTTGCTTATGCTTTTTAGAAGAGCTGTGCGCTTGTCGATCTCGCTGTGTTAAGAATGGCCCTGCTCGGCACATACTGCAATGAGTATCGGACAAGTAATCTGGGAGTTGAAGTTCTGTTGAATGACAAGGCTGCGCCTTAGATGACCAAAAATAGCTTATGCCTTTGGTATCTTTAACATGTTTATCTCTGTCGACATTCCTTATTTTATATTCTGGAAACTGGGTAATATCAAACTCAGTTTGTCCCAGGTAAGCAATATTAAGCCCCTGATGTAAGGTTTGCTCTAAATTCCATTCGCAGTAGGGTTTCACGTCTTTAGATGTGATAATGCTTAACATTGGTCCTTGGTCATCTAGTGCCTGGGCTTGTGAATGTGCTAAAAAGCAGCGTAATAGTCGGCGGTTTAATGTATTGACCGTCAATTTGTTTTGCTTGAATGCTTGGTGTGAGGCAAATGCTGGGATCAAAGGGAATTGGAAAATTACAACATCAAACTGCTGTTGATTGAGTCTTTTCCAAGATGATGGCTTTGTGACATCAAACTCAGTCAATACTTGAGTATTAGCCTCTAAAAGTTTATCGAGAGCGTGCGCTTGATACTTTTCTCTTAAAGCCTGCTCGCTATCGTAGATACTCGCGACCAAGGCTTTAGGTTTAAGATATTTCTGGATGGAATGGGAGAAACTTAAATCACCATCTCCCACTGTTAAAATTCGCCACTCTGGATTCAGTTTCATAACATGCTACGGGTATTTCAAAATACGCGATTATACCAAACAGAACTGGTTGGTGAAGCGCAGTTTGTAGAAACTGAAAACAAATTTTTCCTCAATGAATTAGGCGCTTTTCAGTTCATCCAACAGATGCATCACATCAATACTTGCTTGTTCCATACGATTGAGCTGTTGCACTGCACCTTGTTTATCGCCCTTTTGAAATTTTGTAACCGCTTCAACGCCAGCTTTGTGAACTTCACGGTGTGGTTGTTCTAAGCGTTTATATGCCGAGTTGTCAGCATAGAGTTTGGCCCCATCACCCGCAATCCATTTACCTAATCGACAAGATGTATGATCAGCAAAGTCTGTAACTGCTTTATGGCTACTGCCAGTAATGACGTTGTAAACTTCACTTTTCCAAACCACGTGGTCTAGCTTAACCGTTTGAATAAATGTTTGGTTGGTTGCGTTTGAGATAGTATTTCTCATCGCGCCACAGCTTGTGACGATTTGCCCATATTCGTCGTTCAAATGCTCGATACTGCTAGAGAGTACTTTGTTGGACTCTTGAATGACAGACACATCTTTGACAGTTAATTGTGTTGTGTCGATAATTTTAGTAACCAGATCAGACACTTCGTTGGCTGATGCATTGGTATTGTTAGCCAAAGCACGGACTTCATCTGCAACAACACTAAACCCTCGACCAGCTTCACCAGCCCTTGCTGCTTCTATCGCCGCATTTAATGCAAGCAGGTTAGTTTGATCGGATATTTTAGAAATCGTCGTTACAAACGTGTGGATATTATCTGCCATATGCGACAACCCAGAGATGTTGTCAGTCATGCTAGACATGTTCTCAGATAACTTGCCCATACCTGTCAGGATTTTAGCCAATGATTCTTCAGAAGTTTCAAATGATTGGTTTACTTCTGCAATCGCGGCACTGTCTTGCTCAATATTTAAAAAGCTTTGTAGTACCGTTTCTCTTATCCCTTGGATCTGATTCATCCCCGACAACGCGCATTGTAGTAGCTGGTTATCGGTGTTGTCGTTCAATTGTGCTTGTGCCTCGACAAGTTGTGCTTGAAGTCGTTGGTTTTCATCTGCCAACCTTTGATTTTCTTGAACTTGTTCCGTTAGTTCTATTTTAGTGCGACGTAGCTCTTCCTTAAAATCGGTGTTAGAGAATAAGTTATTAAACACTGATTTAATCCCCTTTAAATGTGCGCTTATTATGTATAAGTGTGTGATAACACGATTCGTTGTAATGAGTAAACAATGTAGACATTGCATTGTTCGCTATTGTGACACAAATTTTTTATGAAGTATTTTATAAGCGTAAATGATTGACTATTTTTCTCGAAAATAAGACATATCAAGAAGTAAGCGTTAAGAAAAGAGGCTTTGTACTTTAGCCTTGTCTCGGTCTCGATCGTACAGATTTAAAGCTTTTATTATTATACATAGCGGCATCCGCCAAATGCAGTAATTTGTCAGGCGCTGTGTCGGTATCTGTGTCCGTGTGACCAATACTCATACCCACACCATATTCGAACACTTCTTCAAGAAGCTTGTGTCTGAGCTTCTCGTCATCATTCTGTGTTTGTGATCCAAAAGCAACAAACTCGTCCCCCCCGATTCTAAAGCAATTATCAGCACCAAATACGTCGCTTAATGCTGTTGCAATTTTTTTTAAAATCGCATCGCCGCAGTTGTGACCATATTTATCATTGGCATTTTTAAAGTCATCTAAGTCAAAATAGAAAAGCGTAGGGTGTTGCTCGCACAGTTTGGTAAATTGTGTAAAACAGGCCCTACGGTTGCCAATCTGGGTTAACTCGTCATGCGTTGCATCAAACTTTAACTTTTGTTCCAGTTTTTTTCGCTGCTGAATTTCATCGTTAAGCCGAGTGATGGTTTCCCTTTTACGCACAATCATAGTGTAAAGTGCATAACATATGAGCAAGAAGCCGATTTGTTTTAAAGAAGTATCAAAAGCAATGACTGGGAAGATATCCACCGCAATAAAGTCATCTAAAAGATCAAGTAGCAAGCCAAAACAATAAATTACCCAAGCGCAAATTAAAAAGGTGTTCTTAAGGTGTGGGGCCGAGTACACTATCATGGTTGAAGCAATACTAAACCAAAACAGCTCTTCCAGAGAATCCAGCAAATCACCTGGTTGCTCTCTCATCCAAAGATAAAATCCCAACACAAAAATCCAAATTGCCCCGTAAAGCAGCTTTTGATACATAAATTGTACTCCCCACGCTACTCTTTAATGTATAGCATCTATCGTTTTGCTTTGCTCACCTGCAAACAAATTTACCAAAATTATTCAGTCGCTTGAAATCGTTGCTCTTTAGTTTTCTAAGCACCTTGTGTATGTGTACAAGGTTATTTCAAGGCTATGGGGTGACTCAATGAGCAGAGTCACCGGTTCGCTATTGTTTCGTAATGGTAATCTATCAAATCGACAACGTGTAGCTTTTTTACATTTGATTAAACGAATAGTTAGGGGCCCGCGGCTTCATAACGCAGTAAAGTTTATTCTATCTAGTTAATTCAATTGCTTGCGAAAGCATAAATAGGTGAGAGACAAATACAACGGACGTTAAAATAAAGCGCATTTGCTTATAATCTTTGTGTGTTTCTTGCCATTTTGGCATTGCTTTTTCAGTCCACAGTACCACCCAAAAGCAAACCGCCAAATAACAAAGCATGAGTGATGGCGTCAAAAGCGATAACAGTGGAAATGGGATGACGGTGGCAACAGCCAGCATGGCATGGGATTTTGGTTGTTCTCCAGCTCTCCATAATGTACCAGCCATAAAGGCTAAAATACCCATACTGTAATAGCTAAATACCTCGATTAAGGCTATCGAGCTACCCAGCATAAGGGTTGCGGCAATACAAAGTAAAAACGGTACGAAACCTAAGTAGCCCAATTGGATATGGTTAAAATATGGATGCATAAGTACTCTTTTTAGTCATTTATTGGTGTTAGTCGGCAGTGAAATAACAAACTGTTGTGCTATATACTGGAGTTTTTACAACTTCCTATACCTACGTGTCGATTATACCTAAGGTTTAATACACTGTTCAGTTTATTCAATCAAATTATTCGATAGCAATGATAGTTTTAATCAATTTTATTTAATTCGCTCAAGCTTATATCTTTGTAACCAAGCAACGCAACGTAGGTTGCAAACAAAAAATATATACTTCTTAAAGAGGATAGTTATGAGCACTTCATTGATTAATACAAAACTGCTACCTTTCAACGCGACTGCATACCACAAAGGCGATTTTGTTGATGTTTCTGAACAAAACCTATTAGGCAAGTGGAGCATTGTTTTCTTTTACCCAGCAGATTTTACCTTCGTTTGTCCGACAGAGCTTGGTGACTTAGCTGACTACTATAGCCAGTTACAAGAAATGGGTGTTGAAGTTTTCTCAGTATCGACTGATACACATTTCACACACAAAGCTTGGCACGATGCTTCTGACACCATTAAGAAAATTGAATTCCCAATGATTGGGGACCCAACGGGCAGAATTACTCGTAATTTTGGTGTGATGATTGAAGAAGAAGGCTTGGCATTGCGTGGCACATTTGTAATCAACCCTGAAGGTGAAATTAAAGTGGTTGAAACGCACGATTTAGGAATTGGTCGCAGTGCAAAAGAGCTTGTTCGCAAAGTACAGGCTGCACAGTACATCGCAACACATGATGGTGAAGTTTGCCCAGCTTCTTGGCAGCCAGGTGAAGAGACATTAGCACCTTCACTAGATCTAGTTGGTAAAATCTAAACACGGTCTACCAACAACCTACCGGATGAATCCGGTAGGTAACCATTTGATTGCATATTGTTTAACAAGCAAGCTATATGCATTGCGTTTCAATGAGGAATTAAAAATATGTTAGATGCGCAAATGAAAAGCCAATTAGAAGAGCACTTTAAACAAATAACGTCACCTGTTGAGCTTAAAGTGGCATTGGATAATAGCAATAAATCCAACGAGTTAAACTCATTGGTTCAAGATCTTGCTTCGTTGAGCTCGCATATCACTGTGGTTGAAAACTATGATATGAACGCTAGACGTCCTTCTTTGGTTGTGTGTGCTTCAAACAGTAATACCCAGCTTGGTTTTGCTGGCGTCCCTATGGGGCACGAATTTACCAGTTTAATTCTTGCGTTACTGCACAGTGGTGGCCATCCGAGTAAACTCAGTAGTGATGAACTTGAAATCATTCAATCAATTGATAGGCCTTTAGAATTTGAAGTTTACGTGTCATTGAGTTGCCAAACCTGTCCGCAGGTTGTTCAAGCACTCAATGTGTTGGCAGCAAACAACGCGCATGTTAAATCAACCATGATTGATGGTGCTCTATTTCCAAAAGAAGTGGAAGAGCGAGACATTATGGCTGTACCCAGTGTTTATCTAAACGGCAAGTTATTTAGCCAAGGTGCCATTAGTCTATCTGATATATTGAAAAAGCTAGATAGTAACTCTACGCAAAAGGCGGTAGAGAAACTCAATAAAAAAGCCCCATTTGATGTGCTTGTGATCGGCGGAGGGCCTGCGGGTGCATCATCGGCAGTGTACGCAGCAAGGAAAGGACTAATTACTGGCGTTGTTGCTGAGCGTTTCGGTGGGCAGGTAGCGGATACCATGAGCATTGAAAACTTTATTTCTGTCAAAGAGACTCAGGGGCCTAAATTAGTTGCACAATTGGAGCAACATGTAAATGAATACAATGTAGATATCATGGCAAGCAACAAAGTCACGAATATCGTGCGTAATGAATATCTAGATATTGAGTTGGAAAACGGTGCCCAGCTGCAAGCTAAATCGGTTGTTATTTCCACTGGTGCGCGTTGGCGAAACGTAAATGTGCCAGGTGAGGCTGAATACAAAGGTCGCGGTGTCGCATACTGCCCTCATTGCGATGGCCCACTTTTCAAAGGGAAACCTGTCGCTGTTATAGGCGGTGGTAACTCCGGTATAGAAGCCGCAATTGACCTAGCGAATATTGTCGAGCATGTCACAGTATTAGAGTTTGCCAATGATCTCAAGGCAGACCAAGTATTAATCGATAAGGCAAAGAGTATGCCTAACATAGTGATTCATACCCATGTACAAACGACAGAAATTATCGGGGATGGGAAAAAAGTGACCGGCTTGAAGTACCTAGAACGAACCTCTGGTGACGAGCAATTATTGTCTATTGCTGGCGTTTTTGTCCAAATCGGGTTAGTGCCAAATTCAGAGTGGCTTAAAGAGAGTGAAGTGGCATTAAATCAATTTGGTGAAATAGAAATTGATAGTAAAGGGTCTACTAGTATGCAAGGTGTTTTCGCCGCTGGAGATGTGACCACAACGCCATTTAAACAAATCGTAATTGCTATGGGCAGTGGCGCATCTGCAAGTTTAGCTGCATTTGAGTATTTAATTCGTTCTGATAACTCAGGCAGTAAAGCTGCTTAGTTTTTCCCTTTGGTAGGTCTATGTCCCTACTAGACTTTTTATCATTGCAATACACCCATGCAATGTGTCTCCAGCCACGCGAAAGCGTGGCTTTTTTTGTTTCGAGTGATAGTAATCAATACCAAACTTTTAGTCGTTGGCGTATTGAGCTCAAAGTAAGACGCGATTAACGATTGTCTCACCCATTGTTATGGAGAATAACTCAGCCCACATGCGCATCTTAATAGCAGAAGTGCAGTCGCGTGCATGTCAAATTTGGAACAAATAAGTGCCCACAATTAGCGTCTTTTTTCTGCGGTTTTCACTAGTATGTTTCATCTTTTGAATCGCTTTGATACGAGGAGGCATTTATCGATAATTCGCCGCTGTTATAAACTCTCCAAACGATTCACACCAAATAACCACGGTAGTAAACTCATTTAAATTCACACTTTTCGGCATTTCTACAATAAAGCCATTGAAGCTTGAAACAGCAGCGACGTACTGCATTGTACTTTTGTGTTGTTCAAACTCAGCTTCGGTTTCCACAAAGGTCGGTGACAAGTAAAGACGGTAATCAGGGCCAGGTGCAAGCCTTCCTTCAAACCCAATTTTATGATCTCCGAGGAAGATGTCGCCCTCGCCAAAGTGCAAAAAGTCAGAGCCCTTAAGGTCCTTTTTAAACTGTGCTGTAAATTTGGCTTGGTTGGCTACATCCGACAGTGCGGTTTGAGTCGGTGCTGGCGGTGCCATCATTATCGGTAAAGAGTAGACTCCCGCGGCAAAGCCAAAACAAAAAACCAACACAGTAAACAATAAATTAAATAAAAAACGCATGTAGTGTTTATCTCATATTTGAAACGATTTTCTAACCTTAGCGTGATAGTAACCGGTGTCAACTTTAGAATGTTTTATTTTTGTTAAAAAAATATCGTAAAAAACAAATGTTAATACTTTTTGCTTCTCTGGCTGGTGAAAAGCGGTGTTGACAATTTTAATTTCTATTTTTGCAATTTTTTTGGCGCTGGCTTTACAAATAACACCCTGTAATTACTAGTTTATTCTTTGTTTAATACATTTGGTTCATGTTTTTATTTTTATTTTTATGGGTGGCTTTCACGTGATTCTCAAGTTATTTAAACTAAAAAAGTATTAGCAGCTAAAAAATAACCAGTTATAAAGGGTGTTTTTTCTGGTATGACCTTGTTATTTTGTAAATAAAGGTAAACAAAGGGGAGGTTAATTTTGTTAATTTTTTTGAATGTGCTTTTATTGTGATTTAATCAACATGGGTATAGGTATCAAGGGCTTATAATTTTTATGTATTTCTAATTTTGGTGATTTTCATGGTTATTTAGTGTGTGTTTTTTATTTTTAACTCATCCCTTGTGGTGATTGATTGGATCGGTACAATCGCTTTCGCTCAGTATTGCATTAGGTACATATGTTACCGAATGTAATTTTGTGAATATAAAATTAATCAAGTTAGGAAAATAATAATGAGCGTGTCCGTTTTACCCAATAAGGCACTCACGTTAAGTGCTATTACAATGGGGTTATTCAGTGCAACCGCACTGGCAAATGTTGATTGTCGTAATCTTGCCCAGTGGCAATCAGGAAAAATATACGTTGGCGGCAATAAGGTGCAACAAGATAACGTTGCATATCGTGCTAATTGGTGGAACCGGTCTTCGCCACAAACCCGTTCTGGACAATGGCAAGAATGGAGTAAGCTTGGGGAGTGTCAGGGTGCAGAGCCGATTAACTTAGCACCGTCAATTAAGCTACTTAAACCAATTGCAGATATTACTGTTATCGAAAACGAAGCCGTGATTATTGATTTTTCGGCACAAGACAGTGATGGTGAAGTGAAACATGTTGCAATTTATCATAACGATGAATTAGTTAAAGTTTTGAGCGAAGCGCCTTATCGATTCACTTGGCAAGCGAAACAAGGAAGCCATCAATTCCATGGTGTTGCACTTGACGACGATGGTGCTACCGCAAAATCAGTAAGCAGAAAAGTGCGTGTGGAAGCCCTTCCTCCTGTAGATAATAACACCGCGCCGATTGCTCGTTTAGCAGCACAGTTACCGAGTGAATTGGAAGTTGGTAGCCAAATTATATTTACGTTGATAGCCAACGACAAAGACTCTGATCAGCTTACGCAATCACTCTCTTTGAATGGCACTGAATTGGTCTCTACCTCACAAAATGAATACGAATTTGTATGGACTGCAAAAACGAAAGGTCAGCAAATATTCTCGTTGGTGGCAAAGGATGAACACGGTTTAGAGTCTGAAACAATCACACGCACATTTACAGTGAAGGCGACAGACGACACGCAAACGAGCCATGAAGATTGTCGGCCTGCGGGGTTATACCAAACGCCAGATGTGACACCGGCATACTGTGACATTTACGATAATGAAGGTCGTGAAAAAATGGGCGCTGATCACCCAAGGCGCGTAATCGGTTACTTTACCAGCTGGCGTCATGGTAAAAATGACCAACCCAGTTATTTAGTTAAAGATATTCCTTGGGACAAAATTACCCACATCAACTATGCATTTGCCCATGTAAATAGTCAAAATGAGATCAGTATTGGAAATCCGAAAGCTGAGGGTAACGCAGCGACAAATATGACATGGCCAGGTGTTGCTGGTGCAGAGATGGACCCCAATTTACCTTACAAAGGTCACTTCAACTTACTGAATAAATACAAAAAACAGTATCCACATGTAAAAACCATGATTTCTGTGGGGGGCTGGGCTGAAACCGGTGGCTACTTTGATGAGCATGGTAAACGTGTAAACAGTGGCGGTTTTTATACTATGACCACAAATGCGGATGGCACGGTTAATCAAGCTGGCATCGATCAGTTTGTTAAAAGCTCCGTGGAATTTTTAAGAACTTATGGATTTGATGGCTTGGATGTTGACTATGAATATCCTTCTTCAATGAAAGATTCTGGGCACCCAGAAGACTTCCCTGTGAGTAATGCAAGACGTGCAGGTTTAAACAAATCGTACCAAGTCTTAATGAAAAACCTGCGCGAGGCGCTTGATAAGGCGGGTGAAGAAGATGATAAGCACTACATGCTGACAATCGCGTCTCCGTCATCGGGCTACTTGCTGCGTGGTATGGAAACCTTCCAAACTGCTCAGTACTTAGATTTTGTGAATATTATGTCGTATGACTTGCACGGAGCGTGGAACGATCACGTTGGCCACAATGCGCCACTCTACGACACCGGAAAAGATACCGAACTGAAAGTTTGGAATGTCTACGGGACTAAAGAGTTCGGTGGCATTGGTTATTTGAATACAGACTGGGCGGTGAACTATTTCCGCGGCGCACTACCAGCAGGGCGTATCAACATTGGTATTCCATATTACACGCGTGGTTTCAAAGATGTACGTGGTGGTGAAAATGGTTTATGGGGTCGTGCACCTTTGCCAAACCAAAGCGATTGTCCAAAAGGCACAGGTATTGGCGAGAAGAACAAGTGCGGTAACGGCGCAATTGGTATTGATAACCTATGGCATGACATCGAAAACGGTCAAGAAGTGGCTGCTGGTTCCAACCCACTTTGGCATGCGAAAAATCTTGAGCATGGGATCAACCCAAGCTACTTAGAAGTATACGGTTTAACCCCTGAAACCGATGCAGACGACGTACTTCGCGGTGACTATGTTCGACACTACGATGAAGTTGCTGTCGCGCCTTGGTTATATAACGCCGAGAAAAAGGTTTTTCTATCAATGGAAGATACCGAGTCTATGAAAACCAAGTTGAATTATGTGGTGGATAAGGGACTTGGCGGTGTGATGTTCTGGGAGCTTGCGGGTGATTTTGACTATCACGCAGATAAAGGCGAGTACTTTATGGGCTCAACAATGACAGCGCTGGCATACAACACCTTCAACCAAAGTGGTGTCGAGTATGATTCTCATATTGGTGATGGCGAATTTGCAACACCAAGTGAAGCCGTTGATGTAGCGTTCGACGTAAAAGACTTTCCAGTGGGTGACCAAAACTACCCAATCCGCCCAACATTTGCCTTTACCAATAATTCGGAGATTGATCTGACTGGCGCCACGATCACGTTCAATGTACCAACGTCAACGTCTGCCATCTTCAAGTCAAATTGGAACGCACGTAAAAAGCTCGGTATGAAAGTGGCACATGATGCTTCTAACAGTGCTGGCAATAATATTGGTGGCTTCGAGAATGAATTTCACCGTTTCTCTATCACCTTCAAGAATGAGTGGGGCGGTCAGCTTGAGTCATTTAAGCCTGGTGAAACCATCAATGCGCAAGTGATGTACTACATGCCGATCACAGGCCCAGTCAACTTTGTCGTTGAAAAAGACGGCAAAGCGTATGCGTTTACGTCTGAATATCCTGAACTACCCGTGGCTAAAAAACACGTTCCAACCCCTGGTGATGGTGACAAAACCCCGCCAAGCGATACGCAGTGTGAGGGTGTAAAAATTGAAAACATCAACACTTATCCAAATTGGCCACGCACTAACTGGGCTGGCGACCCTAGCCATGCTGTCGGTGGCGATATGCTGATCCACAATGGTGCGGTTTACAAGGCTAAGTGGTGGACCAATGGCACTCCGAGTGACGGTGGTGCATGGCAAAAGGTATGTAGCCTGTAACTAGGTTCAATATTCCCAACCAGAGTGATCTGCGGATCACTCGTACAATCAATAAATGAGAAAACTATGAGACAACAAGTAACCTTATGCGCGTTGGGCGTAGCCATAGGCGTGGGCGTCATTGGCAAAGTAAACGCACATGGATACATGGATTTTCCAAAGGCGAGGCAGACAATTTGTCAGGAGCAGGGTGGGTTTTGGTGGCCAAAAGATGGTTCGAAAATCCCGAATGCTGCGTGCCGTGCTGCTTATGTACTATCTGAACATGTTCAGTTTATTCAAAAACATGAGTTTGCAACTAATACCGCAGACTTTCGCAATCAAGCAGCGGTAGAAGCAAATATTCCAAATGGCACATTATGTGGTGCAGGCGACAGTCAAAAAGCAGGTATGAACATACCTTCCAAAGATTGGCAAAAAACGGAAATCACGCCAAATGCCGATGGTAAAGTGAAAATCCGTTATCGTGCAACCACGCCACACAACCCGAGTTTTTGGCAGTTTTATTTAACTAAACCGGGTGTGGATTTCGAACAAAACCCACTTGCTTGGCATGATCTAGAGCTTGTGCAAGAGCATGGCAACATTCCATTTTTTATGGCTCCAGATGGCAAGCGCTACTATGAAATGGAAGTCGCAATTCCTGAAAAGTTCAACGGCGACGCTATATTATATAGCCGTTGGCAGCGTGATGATGTGGTCGGCGAAGGGTTTTATAACTGTAGCGATGTGACAATTGTACGTAGCACAGATCCAGCTCCTACGCCTGATACATGGCACTCATCTGGGTACTTTGTTAAGCAAGGACAAGATGCCAAAACGGGTGACACAGTTTGGGTACGTGTCTTTAATGGCAATGGTAATGAAATTATCCAAGAGAAGCTGGATATTACTGATAGTAATGTATCACATTGGCAGTCTCTATTTGCCTCTAGACTCAACGAACAATTTACAGAAACGGTGCGAATTGGGATTAAAGATGCGCAGGGCAATATTACTTTTAATCCTGATTCGATAAGCAGTAATCAGGTGTTTTTGTCTGATAAAGCCAATAGTTACAACTTAACGGTCATTTCTAAACCTAAAAACACGGCGCCAACTGTTCACACGCCAGTGCCGCTCACAATGGATGAAGGCCAGAGTCAACATTTACACGTACATGCCTTTGATGATGAGCAAGCAACACTGGAATTTGATTGGCAATTACCCAGTGCGCTGAGCTTCTCTGGCGTGGGTTCCACCATCACAATTACCGCGCCTCAAGTGGATGGCGATACTCGCTTTGACGGTAAGGTAACAGTCTCTGACGGCAGTCTGAGCAAAACTGTGCCATTGGTTGTCAATGTGAAAAACATTGAGACAGATCCTGGTACTCCCGACACACCAAAAGATGATACTTGGAAACCTAGCAAAGTATACACAGCAGGCGACACTGTCGTGTATCAAGGCAAAACGTATCGTGCCAAGTGGTGGGTACGTGGTCAATTGCCGACATCAAGTCATGCTTGGGAGCTTGTAAAAACAGGCGATGATTCAGATGCAGGTAACACATCATGGCAGGCAAACAAAGCTTATCGAGGCGGTGAGATCGTGACGTTTAATGGCGCGCGATATCAAGCGCGCTGGTGGACACGTAATCAACAACCAGACCAACACTCGGTTTGGAAAAAACTATAAATAAATCCAAGAGGTAATCTAATCATGTTTAAGTATTTAACAACTGCTGCAGCGGTAGGTGCTGCACTTGCAAGTGTCGCTGCGGTCGCAGCGCCTTCAACACCGAGTATTAACTGGAAACCGCAAAACTACTCGTTTGTAGACGTGAATATTTATGGTCGAGGTTCATACAAACAGTTAATTCAGGCTAAAGACGTTGTAGACATTCAAATTGAGTGGAACGCATGGTCAGGAAAAGGCGGTAATCGCTATAAAGTGTATTTTGACAATGAAGTCGTCAATGAGGGCACACTGGCAGAAGGTACCACTGGTGGCACAATCCACTTTCCATATCACAAATCTGGGCGCCACGAGTTAAAAATAGCCTTGTGTGACGCGTCAGGTTGCGCAATGTCAGCCTCTAAACCAATTGTAATTGCAGATACGGATGGCGGTCATTTAGAGCCACTCAAACTGAACGTAGATCCAAACAATAAAAAGTTTGAAACAGACCCAAATACAGTGGTTGGTGCTTATTTTGTTGAGTGGGGCATTTACGGTCGTAAGTTCGATGTAACCCAGATCCCCGCAGATAATCTAACGCATTTACTATACGGTTTCATCCCAGTATGTGGCCCTAATGACTCGCTTGCTGAGATAGAGAACGGCAATAGCTTGCGCGCGCTTAAATTGGCGTGTGGTAGCTCAAAAGATTATGAAGTTGTGATACATGACCCGTGGGCAGCCGTGCAAAAAGCACTACCTGGGATCAGCGCTAAAGACCCAATTCGTGGTACTTACGCACAGCTAATGGCACTTAAACAGCGTAATCCAGATCTTAAAATACTGCCTTCAGTGGGTGGTTGGACTTTGTCAGATCCGTTTTTTGACTTTGATGTAAAAGAGAACCGTGACACGTTTGTAAATTCAATGCGTGAGTTTTTAAAGACTTGGAAGTTTTACGATGGCATTGATATTGACTGGGAATTCCCAGGTGGTGATGGTGCAAATCCAAACTTGGGCTCAGACAAAGATGGTGAAGTTTATATCATTCTAATGAAAGAGCTCCGCACGATGCTAGACGAGCTTGAAATTGAAATGGGTCGAGAGTTTGAGCTGACATCAGCGATTGGAACAGGCTACGACAAAATAGAAGACGTTGATTACCAGCAAGCAGCTCAGTACATGGATTACATCTTTGCCATGACCTATGATTTTGCTGGCGGCTGGAACAATGTAACAGGGCACCAAACGGCAATTTACTGTGGCACGCATATGTCTACAGATGAATGCAACGGAACAGGTATTGACGCAAATGGTGAGGCGAGAAAAGGGCCTGCCTATACGCTCGATAATGCAATCAAATTGCTCCTCGCACAGGGTGTACCAAGTGAAAAACTCGTTGTTGGTACTGCAATGTACGGTCGAGGTTGGGAAGGCGTTTATCCACAAGACGCACAAATTGCGGACAACCCAATGACGGCTCCAGCCAATGGTAAGTTACGCGGGTCAACGTCTCAAGGTGTTTGGGAAGCAGGCGTTATCGACTACAAGGGGCTTAAAGCTCATATGATAGGTCATGATGAGCAAGGCATTAACGGTTTTGAAGTAGGCTACGATGAACAAGCTGAAGCTGCATATGTTTGGAATCGCCAAAAAGGCACCTTGGTTACCTACGATAGCCCTCGTTCTGTGCGTGCAAAAGGTCGTTATGTACGTGAGCATAATTTAGCTGGTCTATTCGCATGGGAAATTGACGCGGATAATGGCGATATTCTCAATGCAATGCACGAAGGATTGGCGGGCAAAGTGACACCTCCTAAGCCAGTTGATAAGGCACCTGTGGTATCTCTCACGAGTGAGATTACGTTAAATGCAGGAGATATCCATGTTTTAACGGCGCAAGCATCTGATCCTGAAGGGAAAGCGCTTGTATTTGCATGGCAAGGTGATGCGGCTCTAAATCTCCAAAGTGAAAATGACAGCGTTATCGTCACTGCCCCTAGTGTGACAAATGATGCTGTTTATACCGTAAACCTTGCGGTAAGCGACGGTGTGAATACCGTAAATCGCGCAGTTAAAGTGATTGTCAAAGCACCTGTTGTTGAAAACAAAGCGCCAGTGGTTGGTAGTATTTCAGCGATTTCACTAGACGAAAACACCAGTCAATCAGTCAGCATTTCAGCGACCGACCCTGAAGGAAAAACACTGAGTTTTGAATGGAAAGTGCCTGGCCACACAGTGGTTGGCAGCGGCAGTACGGTGACTATTAAAGCGACAGAGGTGAACAAGACAGAAACGATTACAGGTACCGTTGTGGTTTCTGATGGCGAGCACAGCGTCACACGTCAATTTAATGTCACGGTGAACAATGTCGAGACGACTCCGGAGCCTACCCCTGGTGATGGCAAAACAACATGGGATGCCAATAAGGTTTACACCGGTGGCAATACCGTTTGGTACAAGGGTGTTCAATACAAAGCGCGTTGGTGGACCCGTGGTGCTATTCCAAGTAATGGCGGTGTGTGGGCTGAGATCATTCCAGATGATGGCAAGGTACGCGATTGGCGCAGTGACTTAGTTTACACCGGTGGTGACAAAGTCGTGCATAACGGTGAAACGTATCAAGCCCGCTGGTGGACGCGTGGCCAAGCACCGGGCAGCAGCTCTGTGTGGCGCAAGCTATAACAAACTGAATCAAAAACGTTCAAATCAGGTGCATGGATGCACCTTTCTAACAACGAAAAAACAACAAGTACAGAGTAAATATCCATGTTAAAAGCAAAAAAAATCGCTGTATTGGTCGCAGCAAGTGTTGGTGTGTTTTCGAGTATTGCAGCTTTGGCACAAGAACCGGTGAGTTTGCATAACAACGCACAACTCAAGGCGACAATTAAATCACAGCTGTCTCAAAATCAAAGTATTTTCAGGTCTACTGCTACTGACGCGCAGTCAGAACTGGAGTTTAGGACGCACCATAAAACTGAAGATGGTAGGCATATGCGTCGTAGCCAATTTTATAAAGGTGTGCGCGTGTATGGCGGTGAAATCGTCACGCATCATGACGAGCAGAGTATTTTGAGTGTCTGGTTTCAACCAGAAGGAGAAATAACCTCAATTAGTGGCTCGGTCGTACCCAACTTATCTTTGGATACGGTAACGCCAAGTTTTTCTGAGATAAAAGCCATCGAATTTGCAAAAGAGCAAATCGCTGAGCTGCGCTCATCGTCAGATGAGCACGTTGAACTTGTGGTTTTTCCACATAATGGTACCCCGAAGTTGGCCTATTTGGTCACGCTGTTTGCCGAAACTGAGCATGCACCACTTCGTCCGGAATTTGCTATCGATGCACATACGGGTGAGGTGCTTTCACGCGTAGAAACACTTAACCACTCGAAAATAGGGATGGGCCCAGGTGGCAACGAGAAAATAGGTAAGCACTATTATGGTGAGGACATGCCAAAGTTTCATGCAAAGGAGCTGGGCAATGGCAATTGCGAAATGTCACATACAGATATTCGTGTGATTGATATGGAACATGGCACGACAAACACCCACACGTATCAGTTTCCATGTCACGAGAATACACATAAACATGTGAATGGTGCTTATTCGCCGCTCAATGATGCGATGTTCTATGGTCAAGCGACGATAGATATGTTCAATGATTGGTTTGATAGCCGCGCGTTGTCTGGCGACTTAGTCATGCGAATTCACTACCGAAAAGACTACTTAAATGCCTTTTGGAATGGTAAAGAAGTCACGTTTGGCGATGGTGATCTCGATAAATACGGTGTTTACCCGTTCACTTCACTGGGCGTTGTCGCCCACGAAATCGGTCATGGTGTTACGCATCAAAACTCAAAGTTAGTGTACAGCAACATGTCGGGTGGTGTGAACGAGTCATTTTCAGATATGACTTCAGAGGCGCTCGAGTGTTTCATGAATCAAAAGCCAGACGGCACTTGTGAAGTCGACTGGTTAATCGGCGCGAGCATTTTTAAAAATCGAACAGCACTTCGCTACATGGAAAACCCAGAGCGAGATGGACGCTCGATTGGTCATGCAAGCAAGTTTGAAATCGGTATGGGTGTACACCACAGTTCTGGTGTATTTAACCGGGCTTTTTATACACTAGCTAATACCGAAGGCTGGGGTGTAAAAAAAGCCTATGAAGTCATGCTTCACGCCAATAAAAACTTTTGGGTATACAACGGAAAATTTGAATCATTGGCATGTGGTGTGACAGATGCGGCTGCGGATTTAGGCTATGATACCAAAGCTGTTGGTGAGGCATTCAAAGTCGTCGGGGTATTTGCGTGTACTGAAAACAAAGCACCAACGATTTCGATTACCAGCCCAGACAATAACGGCCGTTATATGATTGGCACAGACATTACCCTTAAAGCGAATGCACAAGATGAATATGGCGCCGTCGAAAAGGTCGAATTTTTCATCAATGACAAGCTGCATGATACTGTGTTAGCAGCGCCTTTTGAAGCTAGATTTAATAGCAAAAATGCTGGCAAATACACAGTGACTGCACGTGTTACTGATAATGAAGGCGTATCAACAGATGCGTCGGCGATATCTTTTAATCTTATAGATCCGAGCCAGTGTCAAACAGCGCCATGGCAGGGTGGTAAGGTTTACACCCAAGGTAACAAGGTGGCATTTGACGGGTTTGAATATGAAGCCAAATGGTGGAACAGAGATCAAAGCCCGGCAAGCAACTCGGACGCTTGGGGTGTATGGAAAAAAGGGCTTGAGTGTGGTGGTGCCAGTGATAAGCCAAATCAAGCACCGACTTTGAGTATGCTCGCTCCAACTAACAATGTTTCGATTGAACTTGGACAACCAGTATCTGTGAGGTTTGTTGCTAATGACAGTGACGGTGAGATTGCCAAGGTTAATGTGAGTGTTAATGGTAAGTCTCTAACAGAATTAACGCGCACACCGTATGCATTCAATTATCAGCCATTAGAAGTTGGAACGTATCACTTGAGCGCGGTTGCAACTGATAATGACGGTGCACAATCAGCCAAAGTGAGTCGTACGATCACCGTGAGTGAGCGACAGCCGCAGCCTAAACCTGAAGCACCGAGCGTGAATTTAACCAGCCCAGCGAATGGCAGTAGTTTTAGTAGCGGTGATAAAATAACGCTTTCAGTGATCGCCAGTGATAAAGACAATGATCTGAAACAGGTGGCGTATTTCGTCAATGGTAAACAAGTCGCTGTTTCGAGCTCTGCCCCTTATAGTGCCTCTTATACAGCTAAAAGCGGTAACTATAGTATCTTTGCAATAGCAACAGATGCAGAAGGTTTGAGCACACAATCACAAACTCACAGCTTCACAGTGACTGCTAGTAAGCCAAGTTGTGACGTAGCAGCGTGGCAGGCAAGTCGCGTGTATACAGCTGGTAAGCAGGCGAGCCTTGACGGTCAGTTATACCAGGCAAAATGGTGGACTCGCAATCAAAACCCTGCGCAATACTCTAGCCGCTGGGCTGTGTGGAAGCACCTTGGTGAGTGTAAATAAACGCCCTAGAAACAAAAGCAAAGAGCCAATTTTCTGGCTCTTTTTTATATTCATGAGTAAATAAATTACCGATAATTATAATGTTTTTCTCCATAGAATCTCGGCAGGCCCCTGTCTACGGAAGCACAGCCACCACTTCCCAAAAGTCACCTGAATAGCCAAAATACCGATGCCGAAAATAGGAATAAAGTAAAAGGGTAAGGTATTCATTAGAGCAAGCCCATATCCATAAAAGAGTATTGCGCACAGCGTTGTTTGCATTAAGTACATAGAGAGCGACATCCGACCTAGGACATTAAACCATCCTGCTATTCGCCCTTGATAATAATTGAACAACTTTACCATTACAGACATATAGCCAAGTGCTAATAAAATGGCGCCAAGGTGATAACAAAACCCTTGCATTAACCCGATTTGATTAAACGATATTGGGCTACCTGTTTTGGCCTTGATAATTGCGTAAACCAAATTGAGTATTAACCCACTGATTATCAGCATTAAGGTGGTTTGATTGGAGACAGAGCGAGGCAAGTTCCCATGATGTATGAACTTTTTGGCAAGGTAGATCCCCAATACAAACTGTCCTAAGACTTGAAAAGGGCGTCCAGAAATAAAATAGGACATCGGCCTAGGAATTGTGCTGTACAAATTTGCGATAAAAACATCTATAGAGCTATTGGAGGTGCGCATCTCTAGTAAGGTGAAGTCCGCATATCCTAAACTTACTTTAAAAAGCGTTGCTTGTGTTTTTAAAGATGACCAAATGGTGGCATCATTGGTTAACGTTGCTAATGCATGTATGACTAAAGGGGCTGTTAATAAGAGCAATATGGCAGCCAAGAGTCTGTGATCAGACAATCGAGTAAACCAAGGCAAAGCAAGCGCCATTAGGCTATACAATACAAGAGTATCTCCGTGCCAGATTACCAGCATATGGCAAAGACCGATACATAATAAAAAGCGCATGCGTCTGCGCCAATAAGTGGCAAACCTACTGTTGTTATGCTTAGAAAATAATAGCGTAAATCCAGCACCAAAAAGAATGGCAAATAGGGTGTAAAACTTTCCCTCAATTAACCAGTCTATGATAAACAAAGTAGCTCGGTCTAGAAAAGGGAGGGCATGAATTTGCTGGTAATCTAATGAATAAAAACCAAAAAAACTCATTAAGTTCGCAAATACAATACCACACAAGGCAAAGCCTCTAATTGAGTCAACTGTCGCAATTCGTTTTGAGTAAGGTGTATATTCTTGCTGCTCTACCAAGATAATATCCTTTATCTAATAGGAGGTTTGTTATGTTATATCAAAAGTGGCTTTATGCATATTTGACGTAAAAATACGCCGATTGTTTAGCAGGAAATTAAATTAGGTAGTGTGGGGCGTTTAACATGCTGTCTTGTTTAATGTGTGTTTTTATGCACTTTCAAGTATTTTTAGTCATCAAAGCAATACAAATAGGATGTTTCCAATTAAGGTTCAATATTGAAAAGGAGATAATCATTAAACGTCAGTTCAACCAAAAAAGTGTTAAAACCTATCTGAATACGTAAATATACTTAACCAAAAAACACGCTAAATCGCTGGTGGTTTTTCAGCCTATGAGTGCGGCGTGAATGCATGAGCCTGACTATGCCAACCTGAACTTTGTCAATGGTTTTACCTGCTTGTTATTAGGTAAAACGGGATGTTCATACATAGGTCTTTTCGATATACTGCGCGGCTGAAATTTATGCAGTATGCCCGTTGCCTGAATTGGCTTAAGTAGAATTTTAATAACCTTTAATATGTATGACAGTTTATGTCGCAAAGCTTATTTAAATCGCCTTGTCGGCCGAAAGCTTACGAAAGTATTTAATTTTGTAGTAGAAGATTATATGAACAAACTTGCCGTAATGACGATTGTACCACTGTGTTTTTGGCTATACACAGCCTGGCCTTTTATCTTATCAGCGTTTTCACTTTGGTTGTCAGACGATAAATCAACACCAGCAGTATCAACCATGCTATGGGGCTGTGCCACGATTGCGCAGATATATGCGATGATTCTAATTTTTAGAAGGAAAACCAAAGGATTACATATCTTTTTTAGTGTCATGGCGTTACATGTTCTTCTGTGGTTAAGCGATGTATTTTTCTCTTATTTTGAGG
Organism: Pseudoalteromonas sp. SMS1; assembly: GCF_021530565.1. Taxonomy (GTDB): domain Bacteria; phylum Pseudomonadota; class Gammaproteobacteria; order Enterobacterales; family Alteromonadaceae; genus Pseudoalteromonas. The sequence goes on along the minus strand of NZ_JAKGBI010000023.1, from coordinate 28,631 downwards.
GGGAAGTGCTGTTGCTCTCATCGTCAGTTGTGTTCGATAAGATTGTGTTCCCGTTACTTGTTGCTTGGAGTATGTATATGAGTGACATTAAATATTTTTTTAATAATGTTGAGAGTAAATAATGAGTAAGTGTAGTAAATGCGATGCAGACATCACATTCATGTCTGTGCTGAATTCTCCCAATCCCTTGAGGCTTAAATGCAGCAACTGTAAAGAAGGTATCAAAGTTCATAGTGCGACGGGTGGGGTTGCCGTAGCCATCATATTCGCATTGATAGGCATGGTATTGTATGCATTTTATGGGATTGAAGGATTCTGGTTAAAAGTTGTATTACCACTTATTTTGGTAAGTGAAGTAGGATACTTTTTACTCATTAAGTTAGGCGTCGTAAAGATTTCGAGCAGCTAAAGAGACACGCGGTGTTTGGTTTATCACCAGCCACAGGCATAGCGTCATTTTTTTAAACGCTTCAAGGTAACGGAACTATACCTTTTAGCGTTTAGGCTGATAAATGTCATTAATTCCTGGAATATTATGCTCCCACCTCGGGACTGATTCGCCAATGTAATGTCTGGCAGCATCTAAAAATAACCTTGTTCTAACTGGCAAATCTCTATGTGGATAAACGGCATACATGGCGCTGTAGTCAGGCAGGTTGACGTGTGTCAGCAGCGGCACAAGTTGTGTATGGTCGACATGATCGGCAAAGAAAAATGCCGGTGATGTGCAAAATGCAGTATGCGAGAGTACTTTTTCGAGTAATGCTTCCCCATCATTTGACTTAAATACCGGATTAATAGGCTGCTCTTGATGCTTGCCTTTACCATCAATGTAACTGATTGACTCAAAACGAATATGATTGCTTGTATAAGCCGCAGCAGGTAGTTCAGCAAGATCAGCCATTGTTTTGGGTTCACCATAGGTTTCTATAAATTGTGGTGTTGCTAGAATGAGCATTCGGTTACGTGCAATTTTGCGCGCAATAAGCGAAGAATCTCTTGGTTCACCAACCCGAAACGCTAGATCGAACCCTTCCGAGACCATGTCTATGACCCTGTCATCTAATCTCAATTCAATATTGACCTGTGGAAATCGTTTTTGAAAATCATTGATCACGGGCAGCAAATAGTATTTACCAATGTAACTAGAGGATGTGATCCTCAATAGACCTCTTGGTTCTTGGTGATAATTCTCAGCCATTTGCACTGTGTCTTGAAGTAACAGTCTCAGCTCTGCTGCTTTCTTAACCATTTCGGCACCGGCCGCTGTCAGAGAAAAAGAGCGCGTGGTTCGGTTTAATAACCTCACACCAAGCTCTTCTTCTAATTTACTGATCTGCTTAGAAATAACTGAACGATCTATGTTTCTCAGCTCAGCGGCTTTGGAAAAAGAGCCTTGTTCAACTACTTCTAAAAGCATGATTAAGCGACTAGTTGTATCCATGAATTAGCATTAAGTTATATTTTATTGGTGCCATATTGGCATTAATGTTTTTAAAAAACCACTATTTTTCGACATTAATTACCGCTGTAGGATCCTTGCATACCAAATTTCCAGCGGAGCAAAAAAATGAAAAAGTTAGGTTTTACTTTAAGTGCAGTGGCCCTCGCACTTGTGTTGAGTGGTTGTGGTCAATCTAATGCACAGCAAGGACAGCAGCCGCCACCGCTAACCATTGACGTTGCCAATGTCCAATTGGAACAAGTTCAATCTTGGCATACGTTTACTACACGTTTAGAAGCACCAGAGCGTGTTGTCTTAAAGCCACGTGTATCTGGTCAAATCGAGAAAATGGCGTTCACCGAAGGTGAAAGAGTCAGCAAAGGCCAACTATTATTTAGTCTAGACGCAAGACCTTTTGAAGCGCAAATTGACACGCTCAAAGCGCAGCTTGGCAGCGCAGAAGCAACGTTAGAGCAGGCGCACGGTGAAGCGCAGCGTGCCAATCGACTTGTCACTAAAAACGCAATTTCAACGGAAGAAGCTGAGCAACGCAATGCAACACTGCGCAGTGCAATTGCCAACAAAAATGCCATTGAAGCACAGTTGCAAAACGCGTTGCTTGATTTAGAGTTCAGTCAGGTGTCAGCACCCATCACGGGTAAAATTTCGCGCGCAGCCGTGACTAAGGGTAACTATGTAAAAGGCGGAGAGACTGAGTTAACGACGATTGTTTCTGATGAAGAAATCTATGCCTATTTTGATGTTGATGAGCGCACTTGGAGTCGTCAGTTTGCTAGTGTAACTGCCCAAGATGAAGTCACCGTTCAGCTGCAACGCCTAGGTGAAACACAGCAAATTGCTGGTAAGTTAGATTTCATCGATAACGAAATAAACCCAACAACAGGCACGCTGCGCGTGCGAGCGGTTTTCGATGCACAGCTGCACAATCTAAAGCCTGGTGCGTTTGCGCGTATTTCAATGGGTGCACAAGACCCACAAATTATGGCAATTGTGCCAGAGCGCGCAATAGGTACTGACCTTAAAAATCGTTTTGTATTGACCATTGATGAAAACAATGTATTGCAATATCGCTTAGTGGAACTTGGCGAACGATATGGTGCATATCGTGCTATTAAAGCTGGCTTAGAAGAAGGCGATCGCATTGCCGTAAATGGCCCTGCGAGAGTCGGACCAGGTATGCCGATCACGCCAAATTCTGTGAACTTAGCATTTGAAAATACGCAATTTGTACTGAAGCAGTCTGAGTCTTCACCGGTTTTATTAAGCGCTGCAAACTAAGAGAACGTCATGAAATTTTCCCATTTTTTTATAAATAGACCGATATTCGCAGCTATGCTGTCGATGATATTTATCATCACTGGCGCGATTTCACTGTTTCAACTCCCAATCAGTGAATACCCAGAAGTTGTGCCACCCACGGTTGTTGTGAATGCAACATACCCTGGTGCAAACCCGAAAGTCATAGCGCAAACTGTAGCAACTCCGCTTGAGCAAGAGCTTAATGGGCTGGAAAACATGTTGTACCATGGTTCGCAAGCCACCAGTGATGGTCGTTTAACGCTGACCGTTACATTCGCGTTAGGAACAGACCTTGACCAAGCTCAGGTACAGGTTCAAAACCGTGTAAATAACGCTTTGCCTCGTTTACCACAAGAGGTGCAACGTTTAGGTGTAACCGCCCAAAAGTCCTCTCCAAACTTAGCGCTTGTTGTGCATTTGGTATCCCCAAATGGTGAGCAAGACACGGCGTATATGGCGAACTACGCTGATCTGTATATCAAAGATGAGTTGAAGCGCTTGCCTGGCGTTGGTGATTTACAGCTATTTGGTGGTGCGAAGTATTCCATGCGTGTTTGGCTTGACCCAGATGCACTGGCTGCGCGCAACTTAACAGCGTCAGACGTAGTAAACGCATTACGCACTCAAAACCAACAGGTGGCAGCTGGCTCACTAGGCGCGCAACCTACGCCAGAAGAAAATCAATTCCAGATTTTACTCAATGTAAAAGGACGTTTAGAAAGCATCGAAGAATTTGAAAAAGTCATCATTAAAGTCGGTACTAATGGCGCTTTAACCCGCTTGAAAGACATTGCACGTGTTGAACTTGGGCAAGAAAATTATGCGCTGCGTGCGATGTTAGACAATCAACCCGCACTTGCAATGCCGGTATTTCAGCGCCCGGGTACGAATGCCATTGAACTTTCAGACGATGTGCGTGAAACAATGCAACGCCTTGAAAAAAGCTTCCCGGCAGGTATGACGTATGAGATAGCTTACGATCCGACGGTATTTGTACGCGGTTCAATTGATGCGGTAATTAAAACGCTGCTTGAGGCCATTTTGCTTGTCGTTGTGGTTGTTGTTGTATTCTTACAAACATGGCGTGCGTCTATCATTCCATTAATTGCGGTACCTGTTTCTTTGGTTGGTACTTTTGCCGTGATGCAACTCCTTGGTGTATCTATTAATACACTATCTCTGTTTGGCTTAGTACTCGCAATCGGTATTGTCGTTGATGATGCCATCGTTGTCGTTGAAAACGTTGAGCGTAATATTGCCGATGGCCACAGTCCTTATGAGGCGACCAAAATTGCCATGACTGAAGTAACGGGTCCAATCATTGCCATTGCGTTTGTGTTGTGTGCGGTATTTATTCCAACGGCATTTATCACCGGTTTATCTGGCCAGTTTTACAAGCAATTTGCTTTAACAATTACGATTTCAACGTTAATTTCTGCCTTTAATTCATTGACGTTATCTCCTGCGCTGTCAGCTATATTACTTAAGTCGCACGATGCGCCAAAAGACCGACTTACACGTGTCCTAGACAAACTGTTTGGTGCTTGGTTATTTAAGCCTTTCAATCGCATGTTTGATAAAGGTGCCAAAGGCTATGAAGCGCTTGTTAAAAAGCTCATCCGCATGAGTGTTGTAGTCGGTGTGGTATATCTAGGGCTTGTTGGCTCAACAATTGGCTTGTTTAACTCGGTTCCGGGTGGATTTATTCCGCAGCAAGATAAGCAGTATTTGGTCGCAGTTGCCCAGCTTCCTGATGCAGCAAGTTTAGACAGAACCGAAGAAGTGATACGTCAAATGCAAGAAATTGCACTTGAAGTACCGGGTGTTGCAAATACAGTGGCATTCCCTGGGCTATCAGTAAATGGTTTCACAAACAGTACGAATAGCGGCATTGTGTTTACCCCATTGGATGATTTTGCGTTACGTAATGATCCAAGCTTGTCGGCACAGGCGATTGCAATGCAGTTAAACATGCGCTTTGCGGCCATTGACGAAGCATTTGTTGCCGTATTCCCACCACCGCCAATTCTAGGTCTGGGTACAACGGGTGGATTTAAACTGCAAATTCAAGACCGTGCAAATCAAGGATTCGAAGCGCTATTTGCTGCGTTACAAGCGACCATTGGTGCTGCGCAACAAGACCCCGCATTAACAGGTATTTACTCAAGCTTTAGAGTTCAAGTACCACAAATGGACATTAATATTGATCGTGAACAAGCGCTGATACAAGGCATACCATTGCAAGAAGTCTTTGATGCATTGCAAGTATATCTTGGTTCGGTTTATGTGAATGATTTTAACCTTTTTGGTAGAACCTATCAGGTCAAAGCGCAGGCTGACGCGGAGTTTAGAGCTAAGAAAGAGCAAATTAACAACCTCAAGGTACGTAATGCAGCAGGTAATATGGTGCCACTTGGCTCCGTGGTGACAGTTGAAGCGACAACGGGTCCTGATCGTGTTATGCACTACAACGGCTATGTGACGGCTGAATTAAACGGCAGCCCAGCGCCAGGATACAGTTCAGATCAAGCACAGCAGGCGATCGAAAAAGTACTTGCTAAAACACTACCTGAAGGGATGGCGTTTGAATGGACAGAAGTAACCTATCAGCAGATCTTAGCTGGCAATACAATGGTTTATGTATTCCCTCTGGTTGTGGTCCTGGTATTTATGGTGTTGGCGGCACAGTACGAGAGTATGCGTTTGCCACTGGCGATCATTTTGATTGTACCGATGACTATTTTCTCAGCACTAGCAGGTGTTTACATGTTAGGTGGCGACAACAATATTTTTACACAAATTGCATTGATTGTACTGGTCGCATTGGCGTCAAAGAATGCAATTTTGATGGTGGAGTTTGCAAGAGATAAACATGTACAAGGCGCCACACACCTTGAAGCGATTATTGAAGCCTGTCGTCTTAGGTTACGCCCAATTCTCATGACATCTATTGCATTCACTGCGGGGGTTGTACCGCTAGTGTTAGCATCGGGCGCTGGTGCAGAAATGCGTCAAGCAATGGGTAACGCCGTGTTCTTTGGCATGATTGGGGTGACAGTATTCGGTCTGCTGTTTACACCTGTTTTTTATCGCCTCGTCACACCTAAGGAGCAATAACATGCAACAGATTAAAATCTCAATGCTCAGTTTAGCAATGGTAAGTGTAATAGGGTGTACAGCGACCCCATATGAGCAGCAAGTCGCACTAAGCCAAGATTCGTTTAACAACCAAGTAATCAACATGGCCCGTTTAACGTCCGTAGCAAAAGCAGATGAAGCCCAATGGTGGCAGCAGCTTGAGGACGTTGCGCTTAACAAGTTGGTTCAAGGAGTGCTTACCGAGAATCAAAATTTAAAAGCTTCAGCGGCGCGTTTGCGCGCCGCTGCTGCTGGGTTATCGGAAGCACAGCGATCACGATTGCCACAAGGTAGCTTAAATGTAAGTGCTCAGCGCACAAATGCTCCGAGCTTAGTATCCACTCAGGGGGAGGTGCAGGAATCAATCACTGCAGGCGGCGAGCTGAGTTGGCAGGTTGATTTGTCGGGGCGCATTGCCAAGCTAGCAGATGCCGCTGCTGCCAGTGCAGAGTCTAGCCAAGCTCAATACCAAGCATTGGTAGGTGAGCTTGTGACTACCAGTATTCAAAGTTACTTAAACTGGCAAGCACTAAAACAAACATATCAACTTACGCTCGAGCAGCTAAATGCACTCGCAGAGTCGATAGAGATTATTGAAGTGCGAGTGGCCGAAGGTGTGGCGACTGAGCTAGAACTTAACCGAACTAAATCTCAGTACTTTGAACATAAACAAAGGCTGCCAGAAATTGCGACTGAAATTGCGGCCGTGGAGCAAACCATTGCGGTGTTAGTTAACAAGCAAGTTGATGCGTTAGAATTAGTCGCACTGACTAAGCAGCAGTTTGAAGCGTTATCTATATCAGTCAGTGTAAGTTCCGCCTCTGATGCGTTGATGCAACGAGGTGATGTTAAAAGTGCGGTAGCGAGCTTAAAACAGCAGAGCTTGTTAACACAAAGTGCTGAGCGCGCCTTATATCCAGACATCAACTTTTCTGCATTTGCTGGTGTGCTTAACCCGACAGGTGCGAATTTCAATGATACGCAGTCTAACTGGCAAGTTACACCAAGCTTAAACTGGTCTTTGTTTAGCTATCCTCAGCTGTTAGCGCAACTGGACAGACAAGAAGCGATAACGGAAGCAAATTATTATACGTACCGCCAGACTGTGACAAAGGTGCTTGCCCAGACCGAATACTCCCTTCGCGCGTTGGCACAAACGAAGTTACAACTTAGGTATGTTGACGCTCAAGTAAATGCAGCAAATAAGGCGTATGCACAAGCGAACGCGGGTTATCAAGAGGGGCAGTTAGGGTATCTTGAGTTGTTGGATGCGCGTCAAGATGTTTTAATAGCGCAACAGTCACAAATGGCTATTCGAAATAAGCTACTGAACGCATCGGTTGATGTGTATGGTGAGCTTAACGGTCAATGGTCACAGGCACTTATTGCGAGTATTTAATACTCGCTCGTTGCGCCAATTGCGGAGAAACGTGTAATTATGTCTATTGAAAAGGCGACTATGAACGCAATAGAGTTACTAAAACCGGGTGTTGAGTTTGACTTAGTCATGACGCAGCATGCTATGCCCGAGCCAAGCAATAACGAATTGCTTGTGGCTATTGAGTATGTTGCATTGAATCATTTAGATGCACGTATGGCCAGAGATGGTTTTAGTCAGTGGGAATATCCACATATTCTTGGCCTCGATGCAGTTGGCACGGTTATGAAAGCGGGCAAGGGGGTATTTCCTAAAGCGGGCAGTCGAGTACTTTTTAATGCTAATTTGGCGCAAAAAGGCATGCTAAAAGAATTCGCGGTAGTACCAAACCATGCCGTCTGCGAATTGCCTGATGATATTGCGCCAGAAGTCGCCGTGATTTTGCCTAATGCAGGCATGGCCGCGCTCTTAGCAATAGAAAAATTGAAACTCGAAGAGGGCGATTCGCTGGCGATCAACAGTGCGCAAGGTGCTGTTGCCCATTTTGCTATTCAATATGCAAAGCAAAAAGGAGCGCAAGTATTTGCTTTTGCTCAAAAGCAGCATCACAAAAGGCTGCGTAAACTTGGCGCAGACTTCGCGTTTGATTGTGAGTCGGACAACGTGTGTGACCAAGTGAAACGTGAAATTGGTGCAGGGGGCTTTGATTGCATGTTAAATACCCCTGGCGGTGAGTCATTCATTGAAGATTTGAAACACCTAAGGTTTTGCGGGCGAATGGCGTGCTTAAATGGTTTTGGCCATATCCCAGAAGATCTGTTATTTGAAAAGGCGCCAAACATTGGAGTCGTTTCAATTGGGGGGGCATGGCTAGCCAACAGTTTATGTGCTCAGCAACATTTAAGCTTTATGGGACAAAAATTGTTGGCGGATGTTACCTCAGGACACATTAAAGTCCCTGAAATAGAGTTGATAGAGTTTAGTGCAGAGTGTGTCAAAGAGGCCTTAGCTTCACTGTTAACAAGTGCAAGGCAAAAGCGACCAGTTATCAAAATAGAGCATATCTAACCTGTTGCTTTGAAAGCCACACATCAATGTGGCTTTTTAACCCCAAACTACCTGTTTTGGCTATTTTATATCGCCCTCTAATTATGTAGGTCGTTAAGGTTAACCGCTCTCACTGTGTGAACTATCCTTGTTCACGGTGGCTTCATTATCTATCGCTAAAGCCCCAAAATTCCTTGTAGTATGTCGCTTTACAAAGGGATTTTTAAGATTTTGGTATTGTACTTTGCCATACTCTTTTAAGCTTGGTGATGAAGGTGTTAAATATTATTATCGCGACATCGAAGTTTTGTCTGACATTCACGCGCGCGAATGCCTAATAAGATTTCTTCTTTCGTATATGATGCTTTGTCGCCATAAGTGCTGAGCCAAGGCGTTAACTCTCTTGCGATTTTTTAGCTTTTCTGATTACCAAAAAATGTTTAAACAACTCGATCAAGGCTACAGCTCCCAAAAAAGTGTAAGTTATTGCTTAATACTCAAACCAGTATGTACAAAGGTGCTCAGTTGAGCTCGGTATTTTAACTAGCTCACAAGGGCCTTAGTGTGAGTAAGGCGTTTATAGACAGTTTGAGACAAAGCTGTAATTGATATCGCAAAATGGAGTTCAAACCCACATTTATGTGGGCTAAGGTAGGTAGCGTCCTCTGATATTTAAACTTGATAGCGCAAATAGATAAGGAAGCGAATATCTGTTACGTTCATTTTATTCCAACATTTATATTAGAACTTGGAAGAGTATGAGAGGGATAAAAAATCTAGCCCTGGGTTTGGGCTTTTAAACCCTGCATTAGAGTAGTGGATATACCTAATTGCCACATTAGCCTGACCAAGGTCATAAACCAGCCCTAACCTGTCCTCAAACTGATAATGGGTGCTGACATTTTTTCCTGCAAACTGAGTGTCTTCAAGTAAAGCAACGCCGATGCCAAATTCAACTTGTAGCGGTTTATTGCGATAAGTTGCGATTGGATATCTGAACACGGGCGACATGGCCAGCACTAGGTTTTGGTCATAGTCACCACTGTCACCAAACCGCCAGAAATTTATGCTTGATTCAAAGTAAACACTCATATGACGCCAGCTTTCAGGCATTAACGCTTTGGCGTGATATTCATAGGCGAGTTTAACGCCGCGAACATCTCCTTCACCGTGAATATAATGTATACCGTAACCATGATTTTTTGATGCCACTGCAGAAGCAGACAGTAACAGTGAAAGAGCAAATACAGAGAACTTTTTCATAATGGATTATACCTTGTGCTTTTTACATATGTTCCCTCGTTTTCTTGTTGATATATGTATGAAAAAACTCAATTCATTGATGTTGATTTTGCACATATAAGGTAATTATCTGATTTTAAATGTAAAATCAATTGGTGCTTTTATAGCATCAATAATGTGCTAATTGATGTCTTTTTAGCGTTTAAATTAGGTGTAAAATTTAAGCTATCAAGTTTGTTCATTTGGAATGCGAGTATGAAAAGCCAGTTCACTATCATTGTCTTGTTACTGCTGAGCATCGTTACCACGACTAAGGTGCTCGCTCAAACAGGCTCCGAAACCAGTACGCAAGAGCCATTTACAGTGCTCGCCCAAAAATTGAGTACGAAATTAATACAAGGCATAGAAAATTTAAATTCCGCTCCTAAAGTTGAGCGGGAAGCGTTGGCTCAGCATATCGTGAACAGTGAGCTAATCCCGCACTTAGATCTACGATTCTCATCTCTAAAGGTGCTGGGTAAACACGTACGTCACCTAGATCAACAACAAATGACAGAATTTACAGGCTTGATAGAAAATCAGCTTATCAAGATGTATGCAAAAGTACTGATTGAGTATCAAGACTCAGAGATAGCACTTCATACTTTACAAATTAATAAAGGACGTAAATTTGCAGAAGCAGCGATTCAAATCAATAGGGCCAGTCAAAGTGATGCGCAATTGATCCTGAAATTTAGACAAAGTGAAACTGGTCAGTGGCGTATGTATGACGTAGTGTCAAGGCAGGTGTCACAGTTAAGTGTAAAACGTGAAAGTTTGGTACTTAAAATAAGTGAAGTTGGTTTCAAGCAGCTAAACCAAGAACTGCGCCTAAAGAAGCAAAATCAAATTTAGCATCCAAAAGCGCAGGAATCACGGTTATAAAGGCGAACGCCTATAGAAGCGTTGGTGTATTATTTCGGAACACAACCTTGCCAACCGCCTTCGGTGTAGCAGATAACCGGATTTGATGGTCTGCATTGTGGAAATACAGAGTACTCTGTACCGCCGCCCGCAACTTGTGGTGTTGCTTGGTTAGCGAGTTTATTGCTTTCATTAAGTGTTTTTAGATTTTTCTTTTTTAATTGTACTTTCATTTTTTATTTCCTTATTTGAGATAAACTGCCTTTACAGGTTAGGGCTGTGTTTTTTAAAAGTAAACTAAAAGTTTCCAATTAATTTTCTATTTTTGTAATTTTAATTCCATTTTAGATATTATAAGTATACATTTCATGTTCTTATGTTTTCCCATCGTATTTTTACTTTGATTGTTTTCTTTGATGTTTATTTTCGTAAAGTGCTTTATCAGCTTTTTCGAGTAACGATTCTACTGAAATATTTGCAGTAATTTCACAAACACCAAAACTCATACCCAATGAGACGGAGTCCATTGTTAACTTATTTGGTACTAAGTTTTGGATTCTTGCCACAAATATATTGGCGTTTTCTTCATTCATGCCTGGAAGTAACAACATAAATTCATCGCCGCCCAAACGAAACAGCTTATCATTGCGACGCGTGTATTCATTTATGAGAGAGACAAAACCAACCAGCATTTCATCTCCTACGCCATGGCCAAGTTTATCGTTGAGTGTTTTGAAATTATCTAGGTCTATCATGATAATAGAACAAACTTGCGAATAACGACTGACGCGTTCAGACTCAAGCTCTACTTGCTCTACCAGAGTTCTTCTATTGAGTGCGCCTGTCAGTGGATCTTTGACTGCCACACTTTCTGCAACCATGATGGCGTCATTGTAGGTTTTGACAATAACAGCACAGAGCATCATTACTAAGCATGATGACATCGCTGATCTGAGAGCGAGTTCAACGTCTAATTGTAAAAAGCCGAGGTAAGTCAGTGTTATCCAAAACCCCGTTGTGATGACACATGCCATCTTAAATGGAAACATCATAAACATTCCGACTAAAAAAGCGGGCAGCCATATGACAGAGATAAGCGGGGATTGTATGGACAGATATATCAACATGGCACCTTCAATGGCACATATCAAAAAACACTTCCACACACTCAGTTTGCCTTGAATTAATCTTGCCGAAGTGAGAACCAGCACTGCTATCACGATTACAACTGCGATGCCTAGTGCATACTTTTGTTGCATCATGTAGTGGATTGGGTAGTAACATAAAAAAGCCGAAGTCAGTAGCAGTAAATATGCTGCATACATTGGATAGCGGTTTATCAAAATGGGTTGTGCTTTAGTTAAAGCACCAAATCGTTCTTTTAGTTTCAAGGTATAGATTGGCCGTATTGTTTTGAATTAATTGCTTAGTCTAATTGTAAGACACAATAATAATTACTCAACCATGCAGATTTATCACTGAATTAAATATTTAAGATTGAAGCGCTTTTTAGCCGGAGTAAGGCACAAGCTTTTGGATGGTAAATGACGTGCTCAACTCTGTTCGCCCATGCGGTGGCTTGAACTGTCATAGAGGTAAGAAAGTTTGTGCTGGTAGTCTAACTGCATTATTTAACCTGTTTTTGGAGTAAACGCGATTTTGTTTGGGCTGCAAAGAAAAGGTGGCAGTGTTGTTTTTGACCTCGTATACGTGGCCGTTACAGTCGAAGAATCGTGTATGTGCTAACAGAACTGTTCATTTTTGGGGTGATGAACGGCCGTTCGTTTAAATGTGTTGGCAAGCTTGAATGTATACATAGGCAACAATATGCAGGCAAAGAATTTAATTGGCGCACTTAACTTTATTGTGTACGTGTCGATAATATTCTCTAACTTGACTCAAAAAGGATTATGTATGAAAGTCAACTCTCATGTTGCTGCTGTAGAAGTCGCGCCACCAAACAACACATTGGTTTCGTTGAAGAACACCGCTCGTAAAGAAGCCCATCACAAAGCGCCATCTACACTTGAGTCGGATGTTTATTATGGTGCCGGGCCTAACGAAGCACCTTCAACCTACGAACGGCCATTCTATATTGGTGAATCTATAGAGCAGATAGAGACCATTGAACAAACCATGGATAGGCTTTTTGAAGCATCTTCAGAATTATACCTCAACGGGGACATGTTCAACGCAGCAGACGCGATGGCTGCAGAATATGCCAGCTTTATGTCTGGTTTAAGTAAATCCCATCCTCAATTAGCCGAAAAGGAGTGGGGGTTTTCGGTCGATGCAAATTCTGAGATAACCGTGACTGGATCTCTAAATGAACAAGAACGTAAATGGTTGACCGAGCAATTAAATGACAATGAGATACTCGTGAACACGGCAAATGCAGTTAAAGACAATTTTCTAAAATATACGGCATTGGAGCGCGGACCAAACGGTGAGGGAAGCAGTAAGTATTGGGGAAAGTATGATGTCACCAACGAGAATTTTAGCGATATTATCAATATGCGGCTTCTGATAGAGCAAGGTCAAGAGATCGGGCCAAAAACCGTACAAATAGGACATACATTAACGCCTTTCAATTTTGTTCAGAGTATGGGCGAGCAGTTGAAAAACAATGCACACGTCACGTATGCAGTTTAGCTTTGTGAAAAGTGTAAGGGCGCCGATTTCACTATGGACACTGAGAAAATCAGTCTAGTGTTATTGTAATTGAAAAAGCGCCCATGCTTTTGCCCATGATGAATTATAGAGAACTCGCCTCTTCCACAGACCTATGTGGCTGAGTTTGCCAAGAAAATCTGCCATCATAGGTTTGACAATTCATGACAGCCTCATCCGCATTGGCTAAATAAAGCTGGTTCACCTGTGATGCGGGGTAAGTGAAATAGTCACTGCATTTTGCACTTTGTCCAGGTCCAACGACGACCTGCGTCCCGGCTTTTAGTGTGCAGCTAACAAGCATGTCGAGTGGTGAATAACTGGGACATATCACATTTTCTCGACGGTATTGAGAGATAGACCCCAATGGCTTGTCAAAAGTCCACCACTTACCTAGTTTAGAGCCGCTGTATTCGCTGTTCCAAGCTCGCCATATTGTTATGTCTTTTGCCGCAATAAAAACTTGCCCTTTACATAGCCCACCTTTATCAGCTGGTAGAATGACGCCGTTTGGGACTTGCGCGTTTGGCTGCAGTACTAATCCATTATGATGAGCTATTTCACCGACACAGTGAGTCGCTGAAGTCAGCGTATTGGTGACAGGGGAGCGCACCATTGAGGAGGTACAGGCAGACAGGGCAGAGATAGTCAACACCAAAAGCGGCAGCTTAAGTGCACTGTGCTGTTGATTCGAAATAGAGAGGTGGTGAAAGTGAGGCATGGACTGTTCCTTTGTTTGCTGTATTTAACAGGGATTTTAGTATGCCAAAGCAAAAAAGTATCTTTCAAGGCATTACACTTAACGTAACCCCATTAACTGCAACTTGACTGTTCGTTGCACTGTTATTGGCGTGTAACGTGCTTCCTGCATGGCGTCATTGATTGTGATCTCAAAACAATGTGCGTGAAGGAAGTTGTTATGCCGTATGCGGTCTAGATTACTTTTGAAGTGATGATGTCGAGCATCGCGCGTGATTATGCGATAGCTAGCGGCGTATTTCTGAGTTCGTTATCTGGCTTTTCTTGTTTTGGTGGCTGTTAAAAGGGAGTCAATTTAATGGCTCCCTGCAATAAGTTTATAGTTGCCAAGTAATGGTTGCACGGATATCTCTACCCGGCTCGGCTACTCCCGTATCGATGGGGCCAAGAGCAGCATAAGTGGCATGGTCATAGTAGAACTTGTCAAAAATATTTTTAACAGCAATATCAAGTTTCACTTTTTCGTTTTCTGTAACGTACCAGGTTGCCTTCAAATCATGTACGCTGTAGCCGGCTTTTTCTGGCAGTTGTGTGTTGTCCCACACGTAAGTACCCGCATTATCTAATCGCTCTACAAAGCGAGCTTGCCATGCAAGTTCCAAGTTATCGGTAAGTGAATAGTCGACGCCTAAAGTCAGTGTATCGCCTACAGAGGTACCGATTGACCAATCCTGATCTGAGATTGGTGTGCCTACTAGGGCGGGATTAACGTGCGTTTTCCATTCAGGTCTACTGCTATTAAAGGCAAAAGAAACGGATGCGCGTTCAAAGCTATAGCGGCCATTAATATTAAAACCTTTGTTCTCAAGATCACCAACATTGCTGAACAAATAAGGTGATTGTGTGTCTAGGTTCTTAGCTGTAGAAACCGCATCATCGATGGTTGACTGAAATACATCGGCTTGGATTACGAGGTTATCACCAAGGTACTTAAAGCCGATCTCAACGTTTTGGGCTACTTCCTTGCGCATATTTTTGTCATTGTCGTAATAGCCTAACACGAATAGCTCTTTGACTTTTTGACCTCGAATTGCCTTGGCGTATCCTGTGTTGACTGAGAACTCAGGTGTGATTTCATAGGTTAGGTTAAGGTTCGGGCTAAAACCGCTTGAATCAAAGTCTTGTTGGTCGTCATCAGTGAGTTCATATTTATCATATCGAACCCCAGCGCTAATTTGAAATTGTTCTGTAACCTGAAAGTAGTCCTGGATGTATATGCCATACACTTTGCCTTCTTCAATACCTGACAATTCATAGACCAGCCCTTGGTCTTCTAACATGGCCTCATCACGTCGGTAGTCTAAACCCGCTACAACTTTATGGTTGTCAAAAGTGGCCGTATTGCGCGCATCAAAGCCAGCAGAATCATACTCAGCAAAGTAGGTGTTTTGTGCGACGTTACCCGCTCTATCCTTGCCTTGAGGGTGTGTATGAGTGATGGAGTTTTGGGTTCTGTAGGCGCTTACTTCAAGGTCGATAAGGTTGCTTGTTGGCGCATAAAAATAATTGAGTGTACTTGTTTTACGTTCACTCTCTTGAGCCAGAGGAAAGTTTTTCTTGCTCGGGTGCCAGTGTGCACGCAATAGACGAGTACCATCATCATGACGTACATCATGGCTAAAGCTAAAAGATTGGGTATTGGTTAAATCACCACTGATCTTGGCAAAACCAACTTCTTGTTCCGATGCAGAGTAGGGAATATCTTGACCTTGCCCATCTTCCATATCTTTAGTATCGCGTTTAATCAAGGAAAGCAAAACATCAATGTCGTCAGTTGCTCTGCCATATAAAGTCGAACTGGCCTTGAATCCCTCACTGTTACCATAGTATCCCAGCTTAAAAAGTGCGCCGAAGCGCTCTTCAGGGGATAGCAGATCGTCTGCGCGCTTAGTTTTAAATCTCAGTGCACCACCTAACGCGCCTGAGCCAGAGGTTGCATCACCTGCACCTGCAACGACATCAACTTGTTTCAACAGTTCTGGTTCGATAGATAAACGTCCTTGGTGATGAAATAAATATCCCGCTTGAAGGGCGCCATCAATGCTGACATTGAGCATTGTATCCTCAAGGCCACGAACGTAAATCTTTTGTGCAATCGGGTTTGAGCCACCGACAGAAACTTGTGGAAGCGACCTAAAAATATCCGCTAAATCGTTTGCTTGCAGCTGCGTAAGATCAGTTTGGTCGATGATCATATCCGCGTCAGAAACTTTACCATGTACTTCTATGACTTCGATTTTTTGCTGTTTATCGTCTGCAAAAACGACAGGAGAACTAACAGTAGCGCATGTAATAGCAAGCGCGAGCGCTGAGCGAGAGAAACCAAACTGCATTGGTGTGTTCCTTTATCTTAAATGAAAATAGTTATCAATACGATGCGTATTATTCACGAAATCAAGGGAAACCAAAGTACTTTTACAACTGTTACATTTGCAGTGACAATGCATGCGAGACATCATCTCGCTTTTCATACTTCAGTGAGCACAAGTAAATGGTAAATAAGTCGCAAAAAACAGGGCCTGCTATTTTGTGGTAGTGTTTTTTATCACAAAAGCAATGTGCCTGCTAAAAGAGGCTGCGGCGCCTAAAGTTTGATGTATATACCCAGCCCTGAATCAGGTACATTTTGGGCAAAGATATTGCCATGGATCCGCTCCATCTGTCTTTTACACAAAGCTAAACCGAGGCCAAATGAATGGCTGTCTGGTTGAGTGTGCGAATAACCATGGCTTCGATAAAATGGTTGAAAAATACACTCAAGTTCATTTTCTGGAACGCCTGGGCCATCATCCCATATCTTGATTTCCCTGTTTTGATACACCACGTTGATGCAGTGCTGTGCATACCGACTCGCATTGCGAAGTACATTTTCGATGACTTGCCCCAGTACTCTGGCATTTGAATCGATTTCTTCAGAGTCAGGAAGCTGTATGTTAAATTGGATATGAGGAGTCTCAAACTTGACTTCATCTACAATGCACTCAATTAAATCAACCAAATCAAAGCAGCCTTTGTCTTGATCGGTATTGGCACAGAGCCTTTCGTTTTCGAGCCAAGTCAAAGTAAGAGTATTTTCTGCAAGTTCTCTCATGGTTGCAGTGTTTTTGGCAACGCGTTCAAGCATCTCCGTTTCTGAAAGGCCAGATTTATGGCAGTCGATGGCCGTTTCTATACGCGCGATTGGTGTGCGTATTTCATGAGAAAAGTCAGCGATAAATTGTCTTTGGGCGCGAATGGTATTTGCTGTGCAGTCAGCCATTTTGTCAAAAGTTGCAGCAATCTGTTGAAATTCGGCATCTTTGCTTGAAATACGTTGCCCGATTCTGCTGTCTAAGTTTCCTTCGGCAAAGGCGCGTGTTGTTTGTTCTAATTGTTTTAGTGGTTTCATAATGGCGCGATATAAGACCAAACAAATACCTGCTAATACGACCAAGGGGATGCCGAACTGCAGTAATAGATAGGTGAGTTGCCAGTAACTACCTGGTCGCATACTGTTAGGAAGCTGAATGATGAAATGTGTGCCGTCTTGGGCAAACGGAATATCCATCACTGGGTTTCTTGGAAAGTACAAGTGGATTTTCCAACTCACGTCTCGTCCCAAACTGAATTCATCGAGGTAATACTGTTTGATTTGGGTGCCTGCTAACGGTGTTAAATCGCGCTGCACTATCGCGGCCCAAGTATCGTATTGGTATTCGATTTGGTTAATGAACTCTGCAAGCGCGACCATATCGCCTTGGATATATAGTTGTTCAGCTTGTGCCCCGATTTCAAGAAGTGCCTGTTGATCTTCTACCTTTATTTGGCTCATTCGAAACTCAGCATGATTGACTAAATAGTCGATGACGCCAAATAAGATGATAGAGCCTAAAATCACCAGCGCGCACAAGCGCAAAAAGTACGAAGCATTAATGTGGAACATATAGTTTGTAACCTTTACCGTGAACGGTACTGATAGACTCCGCGCTTAACCCAACCGCGACAAGCTTTTTCCGTAAACGACTCAAATGCATATCTAAACTACGGTCGTAACGGCTAAATTGGCGCTCCAGCACACATTGGTATAAAAAGGCTTTGCTCAGAGTTTCATTGTGATTGTGTGCCAATTGCCAAAGTAATTTGAATTGAATAGCTGTGATGTCTAACAGTTCTGATTTAAAAAAGGCCTGTTGCTGTTGTCTGTCTAAATGAAGTTCCGATAACGTAATTTTAAACGGCGTTCTAGCGTGTGTATGTAGTGCATGTACACGCCTTAATATCGCCTCAATGCGCAACACCAACTCATCAAGATTAAAGGGTTTGGACAAGTAATCGTCTGCACCTAAACTCAGGCCTTTTATACGTTCTTGTTCCGCGCCACATGCAGACAGGATCAGCACAGGTGTTTGTTTTACCTTCCTTAACTGCGCTAAAATTTCATACCCTTCCATTGAAGGCAGTCTGATATCTAAGATTATCAAATCATAGTTAACGGCTAATGCTTGGCTAAGTCCTTGTTCTCCATCATGAATGCAATCAACATCATAACCTCTATTGCTAAGGAGCGCACATACTTGTTGATTGAGCGTAATGTCATCTTCTACGACTAATATACGGTTGTTCACTGGCAGGGGTCTTCTAAAATGAGAATGATTGTATTTTATAGCCATTGTTCTTGTCTTTACAATAGTGACACGGTAATGGAGTGAGTAGATTTACGTAGTATGAAAATATTTCAAACCGTAGGGTGACTGTGGTTGTTATGGATAGTGTTGTAGCGGTATGTGAGCGGGTAGCGCATTACGACATACTGGCGTTTAAAAATACGGTCTCGGATACAACAACATTAAGGAATGACACATGTTAAGGTTACTTTCACTGAAGTTTTCTGCGTTGATACTGTTTCTCAGCATCTGCGGTATTTTCATATCTCCCACAGCCTTTGGAAAGAACTATCAAGCGACGCACCATGCAATTATTTATGAAGGCAGGGTGAGTAAAGATTATGGAAAAGGACAAGTTGAGTTCAATTGGCCAGGTACGCAGCTAAAAACAAAATTGATTGGTAAGTCTCTAAGAGTGACAATGGCTGGGTTTGGTGATCAGTTTGACGTCCTAGTAGACGGGGAATTGCATAAGCGCTTATTCACCAATCCGAATGGTAATTTTGAGGAGCACCTTGTTTACGAGCAAAGTGACTCAAAGCCGGTGATAATTGAAATTGTCAAACGTTGGGAAAACTACAGCAACAATACAAAGGTATTGAGCTTTAGCTCTGAGGGACGTATAGAGGGGATTTGGCAGCAACAACCACACATTTTGTTTATTGGGGACTCTATTAGCGCGGGTTTTGGCAGCGAGTCAACCAAGCGTCAATGTACTTGGCGTGAAATTGTTGATAGCAGCAATGCACGTATGGCGTTTCCATATTTGACAGCTGCTCAGCTTGATACGAGCTTCACTCAAGTGTCGTATTCTGGGCTTGGACTCATTCGCAATTGGAGCGGTAATGACAGCCATCACGACTTACGTACATACTATGACAAAGTGTCAGCGGTGTTTGGTGATGACAAAGGCTTTGAAGATACGCACCCTGATTTAATAGTGCTAGAAGTTGGGACCAATGACTTTAGTACCGACCCTCAGCCTCATGAACCTTGGGATGATATCCAAGCGGTAAAAACCGACTGGATAGATACAATGGTAGAGTTTACAAATACGCTCCGTTATCGCTACCCAAATGCACCAATTGTGTTTATGCCAAGGCCTGCATATCCCTATGACTTTATTATTCCAGCGACCTTAGAAGCAAAAACTAGATTAGAAGCGCTTGGCGTTGAAAAACTGTATTCACATACCTTTATTTCACCACTTGAAGGGTGCATTTGGCACCCAACAAGTGCGGAACATCTCGATATTGCGACTAAACTGAGTCAGTTTATCAGTCAGCATCAGCTACTGAATTAAGCACTTTAAATATATGGCCGCCGTATCACAAAGTTCATTGGGGCGGCTGGCCATATTTCGACAGATAAAAATGCAAACTCTTTGCCTACATTGAAACCGGGTAGCTGTGACTTTACAGTGTAGTAGCCGAATTATTGATTGAAGCCAGCTGCTTTTTAGCATTCGTTTTTAACTTTACATCGTCAGTGCTTTCAATAATGTGTTGAAGTAAAGGCTTAACACGTGCGACTTCACTTGGCTCGGCCAAAGATATGTACAACGTGATCAATTCATAATTGGACTCGGTGGGCAACTGATATTCTTCAAATAGTTTCAAAAGGGCCTGCACACCTAATTGCTTATTCTGTGCTTCTTCCGCAGCAAAAATAGCAACTTGATAGCAAGCATTTATCCACCTAACCGTGTGATACCAAGCTGCGGTCATTGGTTTTTTATCACATGCTCTGGCAAAAAACGCTTGCGCCAGTTGGTCATTATCTGTGGTCCATTGTAACTGAGCAGCGCGCTCTAAGATATCAAAGTCATTTGGCAGTTCATCCAGAGCGAGCCGTGCAATTTGATGCGCTAAGCCAAACTCGTCATTATTTTGTGCTAAGTTGATACGCGCGATATAGCCCCACTTTTTGCTGATTTTAACGATCTTTTCGACTACTTCTGCCTGTTTTTTAGCGTCTCCCCCATAGGATTTGCTCTGGCCGAATGCCGAAGCTTGCATCGTTAAATACCTGCCTGATTCTGGTGCTAATATCCCAGCTTTAATTTTCGATTGGACTGCTTTTTTATAATATTGCCGTTTTGAAAAGATGTTCGATTGGTGCCCTATCGTGCGCCATGCTTCTGAAGAAAATGAAAAAGTGGCGGCGCGTTGTGAAAATCGCTTTTCGAAAGCGGTTAATTTTGCAATGGCCTCGGAAGTTTTTTCTAATTCGAGTAAATAGAGTATTTCTAAGATATGAAACTCATATAGTTCTGAACTACCCACTTTACTTATGAGGGCATGGGCTAGACTTGGCTCGCCTTGAATTAAGGCCTGTTGAGCAGTGCTTACTTTATTTTCGAGTTCTAAATGGGGACTTGATACACTTTTAAACGCAGTTAACATGGCCAAACCACATAGGGCCCAATGTCTAATTTTAGTCTGCTGCATACTCTTTCCTTGTGAATAATAGGGGCAAAACGGGGCTGCTGTGTGGTTCGCCCCATAAGTTGATAAAGGCCTAAACCAAGTTTTCGGTCAACACCTTCTTTTGGCTGTCGTAAAGGTAGTTTTTCTGCGCGTTAGCTTGTTCAATGTTGCTGATATTACCATTTTCGATAACAACCAATTTGTCCGCTTCATTAAAGTATCTGTCATCATGAGATATCACGATCACAGCCTTCCCTTGATGTTTTAGCTCAGGCAGAATGTTGACATAAAACTCGTGTTTAAACTCAGGATCTTGATCTGCGGCCCACTCGTCAAATAGATATAATTGTGTGTCTTCGATTAAAGCAGCAATCAATGCCATACGCTTTCTTTGCCCATCAGATAGGGAAAGTGTCGAAAACTGTCCATCTGAGTAAGTCACCTTTTTATCTAGTTTAAAGGCGCGCAGTAAGCTATTTACTTTTTCTTCGGAGATTTGACTGTCGCAACTTAATAGTCGGTCAAACAAATAATAGTCAGTATAAATTGCTGAAATTGATTTTCTAAAGCCAATGAGGTTGGTGTCATCAACAGCTTCATCATCAAATATAAATTGGCCCGAAGAGGCGGGGTAGTGCAACGACAATAATTTAGCCATGGTGGATTTCCCAGACCCATTTCCACCGATAATAAACGTAATTTCTCCTCGGTTAATCGTCAGGTTCAATGGACCTACTGAAAACTGTCGGTCATTCTTTTTTGTCTGCTGCGCATACTCAAAGGTGACGTCCTTTAATGTTAAACACTGCCAGTCTCTTTTGGCTGGCGCGTCTTGATATGGCTCTTGTGGAATAACATTAAATAGTGATTCTACTTTGTTCAAAGCTATTTTAGCACTGGCGAATTGAGGCGCAAAGTTTAGTAAGGTACTAACAGGGCCTGAAATATATAATAGCACCATGACAACAGCGATTAATTCATGATTAGATATAGCATAGTGGTTTACAAATATAAATGACACTGCACCAATAACAAGCAACGAAATTAAATCACCATAGTTAACCGCCGCGCGCATAATCGTTTGTCCCGTTTTACTGGCATCTCTTACATTATATTCATCCGGATCAAGGCTCAATTGAAAGTAATTTTCACATTTCTTAGGGCTCAATTTGAGCTCTTTTGAACCATAAACCAGGCCTTTAATTGACTCATGCAAATCGTCCAAATATGCGCGAGCTTTCACCAAAAAATGCCGACCTATTAGCATCGGTACTTGGTAAGTAATAACACCAAAAATAATGCTGATAATCACAAATTTAAATACATCGCTATTTAAGTAGTATAAATAAAAAAGCATGCCACACAGTGTAACAAGTGTCGTTAAAACATCAGTGATCAATCTCGCTCCTGCAACGATTAGCCTCACATCAGAGGTGATGGTGGCAATTAATTTAGAGTGACCCACTTTTTCTATTGATTGCAAAGGGGCATTGGCGATTCGGTGATAAATTTTCCTGCGCAGATCTGTGGTAATGTCTAATGAGATACGCGTCAAGATAATTTGTGATAGTGTTTTGGCAAACAAGATAAATACACATAAACCAATGAAAATAAGTGCATGGCGCAAGTGGGAAATTTGCCAAGAGAACAATGTACCGAATTCACTTTGTTGTTTAGAAAACTGCCCTGTTTCAGGTGTCAAAACAGAAATTACGAGTGGGATGATCATCGCATAAGCCACCCCTGACAGCGCGCCTAAAACGATGGCAAGAAATACTCGGTTGGGTGCTTTTTGTGCAAATAGGCCAATGAAGTTCATAGCTTTTAACCCTCAGTTTGCTGTTTTGTCGAGATTAGAGTCAATACTTCAAAGTCAGAAGTTTCGGCACTCGGCATGTTTTGGTAAACGGCTGAATGAAATGGTTCGAGCAAGTCATCATAGTGATCGCTGGCGATGTTGCCTGACTGTCCCGGGGCCAGCATAAATAAATGTTGCTGATGTTGCCCCATATCGAATAGCTGCTTAAAGGTTGCCCCAAAGTACTGTTCGTAGCCTGACGATTTCTTGTAGTGATAATCAGCAACACTGATTGAATCGGGTGAGCCCTCACTGTTAATCTGCGGTGTGAAGTAATCTTTTAGGAAATTAACCTCGCTAAAGGGTTTATGTTTGTACACGGCATGATGTAGCGTTCCCCATTTCCATTGAGACAAATCACTCTCACCTGTTATTTTATATACTTCCCACAGGGCGTCATTTAACGAGGCGTCTATGATATCCGAACAGCTTTCAATATATTCAGTGGCAATGTCGTCACACCAAGCAGAGTGAATTGAAGTGAGTAGAGTGTAGAGTGTGTCTTCATGAATATTTTGTGCAATGTATTTCAAGGATTGCTTTTCGGCAACATCATTCCAGCTTTCTTTGAGTTCATCGCGTACAAGCGCTTTTCTAAGTTTGTTGATCCAGATATTCAATATTGTGGGAGCTGCCGAGTGTGCACTCATGTTGCCGTTCCACTGCGACAATATGCGATGAGCCTGACGTTGTTGGTCGTTTGAGGGCGTTTGCTTAAGCAACACATCCAGCAATCGAATGGCGGAGTTGTTATAGGTATCATGCTGCATTGATTCAAAATCAGATAAATCGATCTTTTGGCCTGACGCCACAGTGTTTTGTATCAATTGGGAAATACGTTCACTCCGCGTGGGGGGAGCAAAATCATGGGAGATAAAATGAGGGTAAGTATCATCGGTGGGTTTATTATTTGCCGATACCAAATAACCGGACGCTGGATTAAAAGTGGATGGGAGTGCAGGACCCGGTATATAGCCTGTCCAGCGATACGCCTTTTGCCACCCAGGCACAGGGAGTAGTCCATCCCAACCAGAACGAATGGGTATTTTACCTGCGACACGATAGCCAATGTTACCTTTGTAATCTGCGTACAAAAAATTAAGAGCGGGTGCAACTAACAAATCAAGAGCTCGACTGAACTCTGTTCTATTTTGCGCATAGTTCAACTTTAAAAGTGACTCGAAGCTGGTGTCATTTTTGTGCAGTGCCGTCCAGCTTAAGCTCGCCGGTGAATCTGTCGCATTTAATATATCATTGATAATAGGTCCGTTGACAGATTCTCTAACCTTGACCTTCACCGGTTTTAAAGCGCCATGAATAAATTCAGGAAAGTCTTGACGCACTTCGATGTATTCAGTCCTTTCTTTAAAGCTGAGCCATTGGCCTTGATGTAAATACTTGGTTTTGTCATCAGCTTTGACCTGTTCAAAAAATAAATCTTGAACATCGGCCATCAGATTAGTCGCGGACCACGCGATATGTTCATTTTTCCCAAAGACGATAACTGGTAAACCTACAAGGGTTGCGCCAGAAGCATGTATGTTGTCGCCCTTTATCGTCGCCATATACCAAGGAGAGGGGGACTGGAGGCCCAAGTGGGGGTCCGTCGCCAGAAGCGCGCCGCCGGATTTACTATGCAATGGAGCAACTGCCCACGCATTACTGCCGACAAATTTGCCACCAATGTTAAGCTCGGCTTCTAATTGGTGGTTGAGTGCAGATACGTGGTCAAGCGTTTGCGTATCTATTGTGTGTTGTGCGATAGATGTATAACCATCTACAGGATAATTTGGTAGAAGTTGAGCTATTTGCTGCTGTGAAAGATACTGCGATATGACTAGGCGGTTTATTTCGTCTCGATAATTTCCACCCAAATTAAGAGCAAAAGCTTTGACCCATGCTAAAGAGTCTGCAGGTTCCCATGGTGTAGGTTTAATGCCCAACAATCTAAATTCGATCGGCAATGTATCTACGTTTGCAATGAAATCATTGATGCCATTTGAATAAGCGCTTAGTGCCATTTGAGCTTGTTCACTGAGCAGCGAGAGATCCTCTTGTGCTCTAAACTTGAGGTTTAAGGTCCGAAAGAAAGCATCCATACTCACAGAGCGTTTACCAAATACTTCACTCAAGCGCCCAGAAATTAAACGTTTTTGAACCTCCAATTGCCAAAGACGATCCTGAGCATGCGCATACCCTACCGCATAAAATGCATCTTCGTCTTCTTTACTCACTATGACCGGAACACCCATACTATCTCTGCTAATCGTAACGTTAGAAGAGATATTATTAGATGGAACTGACCCCGACGTGAGCGGCAGGCTTTTATGAAAGTGATAAGTAAAAAAGCCATAGGCAATAATACAAGGAAGTAAAATTAATAGCAGTAACCTAACTACGAGTGGTGTAATCCCTCTCATATGGATAATTCCTTCCAAAAAAAGTTAAATTTAATAAGTCATTTTTATGTGTTTTGCTAATTGTCGTATGCGATGACTCTGTTACTGCTTCGAATTAAGCCCGCATAAATTTCATCTCGCTTATTTTTTTAAGTTATTGTTTTAATGAAAAAAATCATACCCCTTTAGTTGTAGCTAAAAAATATACAATTCAGCGAGCTTTTCGATGTTATCAAAACAAAAAATAAATTGGTATTTTTTAATTGTAATGTAATTTTTCTGGGTTTATTTTGTTGATTATGTAAATATTTATATTGCAACTTGAGAAGTTCTAATGTAGGTTATTCCCTGTAATAAGGACGGTATTCGTGTTAGGTTGTCGCAGCGTCTCGATCACTTTATAAAATAATGAAAACAATTAAGTGATTGTTTTTAAATATGTTTGTTCCGGTTTTTAATCGGTTTGAATATTATGGGGCGACAATAAGATGCAGTGTAAGGATAAGCACCCTCTGGCTTTGGCTCAGCAGGATATCTATTTACATCAGATACAAAATGGCAACAATCCGATGTATAACATCGGTGGACTTTTAAAACTCACCAATATAGAACCTGACAAGTTAAAAAAAGCCCATGAATGCTTAATTGAAAACCATGAAAGTTTTGGGTTGCGCATTGAAGAGGGGAGTACAGGCCCGCGACAGTATATTTCTGCCAAAAGAACCAAAGCGCTGAATGAGTTAGACTTTTCCTCACATTCAAAGGGTCCAGAAACAGCTTTAAACTGGGTCAATAGCGAATTTCAAACGAGTTTTTCATTGTATGACTGTGAACTCTATAAAGCCTACCTAATAAGAATCTCAGAAAATAATTATTGGTATTGCTTCATTGCTCATCATCTTATGATTGATGGTTGGGGGTTTGCCAAACTCATCGAATCATTAGGTGAGTATTATTGTGGACGAGAGCCACAGGGAAATACGCACTGGAAAAAAGTGATCGCCAATGACTTTTCTTATTTAGAAGGGAGTCAGTACCTTAAAGATAAAGCGTATTGGGAGCAGCAAATAACGGCTTTGCCAGAACCTTTGTTAACCCCTTACTATCGCAGTTATTTCGCAGATCCTAAATGTATTCCAAGTGGCCGCAAGTCGATGACGATTCCGTCCGACAAGTACACTGCACTCAACGCTTTGGCTAAGCATTGTGGTGTTGGGCTTGCGCAAGTTTTTCTTGGATTGTTAGCGACTTGCCTTTGTCGTAGCTATGAAAAAGCGCAATTGCTTGTTGGCATGCCGGTACACAATCGTAAACGGTACGATGACAAACAGCATATCGGTCTGTTTACGAGTGTGTCTCCCATGCTCGTTGACATTGACAAGGATGCACGCTTTATCGACTTGTTGAAACAACTCAATGATAGGCAAAGGCGGAATTTCCGACATCAAAAATATCCATTTGGAGAGTTAGTTAGGCGGTTAGGGGGAGTCGGACATTCGGGGGCAGCGCTTGAAGTAGAATACAATTACTTAAAGCTAAAAAGTAATTTTGAAATAGGAAATGGAAGCGCCAGTGTTCACTATTTAAGCCATCATCATAACCCAATTCCATTGAGCTTAACGGTATGGGAGTTCGGTGATTCGCAACCCACCGAGTTACACATGGATTTTAACAAAGCATTTTTTAACGATAAAGAAGCGTCTTTACTGCTGAATCGTTTTTACGAAATGACTTTGCAATTTATGGCTGACGTTGAACTCAAGGTGCGTGACTTTTCAATCATTTCGTCATCAGAACAAGCGCTCATCAGTGAGATGAGTATTGGGCCTAAAGTTGACCTGAGTGAACAGCTGATACACGACGCATTTGTACAACGTGCAACTGACACGCCTGAAAAAACGGCTTTGATCTTTAACAATAAAACCATGTCGTATGGTGAATTAAATGCCGTAACGAATCAGCTCGCTAACTATTTAAGTGAAACCTATAAAAACAGTGAAGTGCCCGTTATCGGTGTGAGCTTAGCGCGTTCATTTGAGTTAGTCATTTCTATTTTGGCGACGCTAAAAGCGGGTTTTACCTACGTACCCTTAGACCCTTCTTTACCAAAAACTAGACTGGATCATATTGTTAATGATACACAGCTCTGTTGTATTTTGACTCAGCGAAATTTGCAACCCTGTTTTGAGGGTAGTCATGCCGATATTACTTTACTTGATGCGCCAGAGTTGAAGCAGCGCTTGGCACAATTCTCAACTGTTCCAGCTCTTTGCCGTGCCTCTGCTGATGGGCTCGCGTATATTTTCTATACCTCTGGCACTACCGGAAAGCCAAAAGGCGTTGCCGTTGAACACCACTCTGTCGTGAATCGCTTAGAATGGGGGCAAAAGCAATATCAACTCAATAGCGACGATATTGTTTTGCAAAAAACACCATTTAACTTTGATGTTTCAGTGTGGGAGATATTTTGGCCGTTGCGACAAGGTGCAACGATGTTGCTGGCAAAGCCAGAAGGGCATAAAGACCCTGATTATATATGCGCATTAATGAATGAATTTGAAGTGAGCGTAGTCCAATTTGTCCCGTCTATGCTGCACGCCTATATTCAAATTAACCCCGGTATGATGCCGGCATCATTGCGGTATGTATTCTGCTCGGGCGAAGCGTTAGGAGTTGAAGAAGTACAATATCTAGCTAAGCATTCGCCACACTTACAAGTGTTCAATTTGTACGGACCGACGGAAGCGTCAATTGAAGTCAGTCATTTTGCCTGCGCAGATCTTGGTAAAAGACACAGTGTACCAATAGGTAAACCAATCCAAAATGTGTCTTTGCATGTCTTAAATACGCAAAGAGAGGTGTGCCCTATTGGCGTAGCAGGAGAGCTGTTTATTGGTGGTATTTGTCTCGCGCGTGAGTATCTCAATCTGGCGCACTTAACCTCCGAACACTTTCAGCTGATTAATGTGTCAGATAGCACAGCATTGAGACTCTATAAAACCGGTGATTTAGCGCGGTACTCAGTCGATGGAAACATTGAATATTTAGGACGCAACGATCATCAGGTAAAAATACGGGGTTTGCGCGTTGAACTGACGGAGATTGAAGCAGTACTCAATAGTAGCGACCAAGTAAACTCTAGCCTTGTATTGCCATCCGCACAAAACTCTCTGATTGCATATGTTTTATGCGCGCACGTCAATTCGCAGCTGAGTGACGTTGAGTTAATCGCGACTTTGAAAGAGACACTTCATAGCAAACTACCAAGCTATATGGTGCCTGAGCACTTTGTATTTGTGACCGCATGGCCGATGACGGCCAATGGTAAAATTGATAAGAAGGCCTTACCTGCGCCGCAGTTACAGAGCAGTACTTGTTTTGAAGCACCCACCACTCAGACA
>NZ_JAKGBI010000022.1 GCF_021530565.1 Pseudoalteromonas sp. SMS1 | reverse complement strand
TAAATTACCCGTTGCGGCATTCACAAACACCGATTCGTTAGACTGGCCAATTTGTTTGCCAGTTCCGCCTGCTAACGTGCTGTTAAATAGCCCGAGTCCTTCTGAGGAAAACACAATACTCATTCAAAAACCTTTTTACTTGAATTATTTCACTAATTACCTCTTCCTGAATTTTTAAAAAAAGTTTAATTAAAAACTAAAAATATAAAAAATTTAATTTAAAAAAGTTAACCGCTCAAAAACCATACAAAAATACAAAGTTTTTCATAAAATCACGATTAAAATGACTAACATTAGAACAAAGCCGGATTTAAAACGAAAAAAGATGCAAAGATCGCCATGCTAAAAATTGAACTAAAAATCAAAATCATGTATTAGCGATATAAAAATCTTAATGCAATGCATATTTTTAAATTGAAACAACAAACTCCACTAAAAGTGAGGGAAATTGTGATTGTATTCTGTACACTCTACAACCTTATATACCTTATTGCTTATCCAAACAAACTCACCGCTAAACAGTGCAATGAATAAAAGCCAACCGCACCTAAAAACGTAAAAAAGCGATTTATTTCAATGCTGCTTACAAACTCATATACGTCATTGTCGAACTTAGCAGGTGGGTGATTTTTACACTGCAGTCATGCACCAAACATAAAAAACAATGGCAGTCACACTTTAAATAACCAGGTGAATTGTTCGAAAAAGAAAAACAAAGTAATAAAACCAATGAAAATTCACTAATTAAA
Source organism: Pseudoalteromonas sp. SMS1 (assembly GCF_021530565.1). Lineage (GTDB taxonomy): Bacteria > Pseudomonadota > Gammaproteobacteria > Enterobacterales > Alteromonadaceae > Pseudoalteromonas. The sequence continues at coordinate 98,848 of NZ_JAKGBI010000022.1, read as the reverse complement.
AATAGTATCCAATCTAAATTTTTAACAACCATAAAAGGAAAAACCCAAAATCAACAACCTAATAAAGCAATTTATGAAAACCATCTTCAGGCCGTAAAAAATTGAATTTACCACTGGTATTAAAAATAAATTATTAAAGTTAAAGAAGTCGACAATAAAATAGCTGCACTGACTATGACGGGTAGTTTTCACACAAATAATATTGTTCTCAACAACGCACATACCGGATAGAGAATCAATAAAAAAGTGTGAGGAAAGCATGTTAAATTACCTCAAAAATTGATTTTATAGTATTTAAAATAAGTTTTCTGTATTATATTCTCCCTTTCAGGAGGGGAGAGTGGATAAGTGCGCTATCACCGCTGTATGAATTTCAGCCAAGGCTTTGCGCACACCTAATGAAGTGATATCCAGTTCACACCACCCATCCGTTCCCATTGCCTCTACTTTTGAATATTGAATTACATGGCCTTTTGCCTCATACGATAGCACCCCAGATAATCTAAATGTGCCAGCTCGTGTGTGTAACCTTGAGATATTGAATTGAGTCATTTTGTAACAGGCCCCCCAACAAACCTTTGCATAAACAGGCTGCTTCATGACGCCACGCAATATAGTAGCGCCATTTACTGTATAAAAAGTTTAAGATACGAAATTCACGCTAAATGCTGGCGGCGCCACTGCTGCTTCTGCAAATGGCCTATCCGCAAAAGACTCAAAGTGCAATTGGCGATCCTTTATCGAATCAAGCAAATCAGCACAAAATCCAACAGCAAAAGCCGCAGCAATACATTTGTGCTCCCCCCAACCAAACGGCATAAAGGGTGCGCTATCGCCTTTAATAGATTGCCACCGCTGTGGATCAAACGTATCAGGTGCTGACCAATTTTGTGGATGACGGTGAAGTGCATATGGGCATACACTCACAATGTCATCTTCTTTTACCTGATGCCCATCTAGTTCATGATCTCGTTTAGGGAATCGTGCAAGATTCCAAGCGACAGGCCAAAGTCTAAGCGCTTCTTTCACGATCCAACTGGTAGGGTATTTAATACCGCCGTCTTTGGCACAAAAGTACAGAGACCAAGCCAGTGTAAAAGCGACTGAGCTATTAATAGCAAAGAAAAAAGATAAAAATAGGGTTGCTAGTTCATGTGGTTGCGCACTGCAGTCGGTATGAACAATTAAAGTATCTATGATATCTCTTTGTTCAGGTGCCCTCGCCTTACTATCCTTTCTTGTCGCAAATGCTTTTTTGAGTGCCCTATGCGTACGCCACCCTAGGATTAAACGCCTGAAATTCATGCCGTTTGCTTTTTTACCACTATATACCGAATGTATTAAAACTTGATCTAGTATCTTTTTAAGCTGAGGACTAAGACGATGGTTAACCAACACAGGGTAAAATGCATCGTAGAGTAGCCTATTTGCACAATCTGGCCAGCGCTCTCCCTGCTCCAAGCTCTTTTGAAACTCACTTATGATTGCGACTTTGTTTGTATCATAATGACGCCTGATATTTAATATCCCTTCTTTAGATATGGCTATTTGAGTCGCCCTTGAGCCGAACATGTTTCCCTTCACATTGAAGAAGTCCGACTGAGCTTGATAGTCACCGTGCGCATTCGTCATCACATCTTTTGAAGACTCGAAATCGGTCAAGTACAAATGGTCATCATCAAACTCTATTCTTGCTGGCGAATGCTGTAATACCTCATCCAGAGCCTTAAAGGGGTCCGAGTACTTAAAATCGCTTTCTGCTACTTTCATTATGATTTCCTTACTATCTTACCTTTAAACCCACTTACATAAGGAATGTTTAAGTTCTGATAGCTCAGTCGGTCTAATGCAATATCTTTTACTTCAAGTTCTTTGAGAAAAAGCACAATTAACAGTGCAAACTGATTTGTTCCTAACTGAGCACCAATACAGGTCATTGGATTCCAACCAAAAGGCACAAATGCATTGGCCGTCACCGAATCTCGCTGCCAACGTAACGGATCAAACTCATGGGGAGATTGCCAATACTGTTCATTGCGATGTAAAAAATACATACTATTAAAAACAGTATCGCCTTCACTAATTTTAAACTTGCCAACACTAAATGGGCACCGTGCCTCCCTAAATACAATAGGCACACTCCACATCCTCAAGCTTTCTTTAATAAAACCATGTAAAACAGGCATCGATTTGAAGGGCAACTTCGGTAGTTCACCCGGCTTTAAATCATCTAGCTCTGCGATAATTTTACGCTGCCAATCAGGTGATTGCAGTAGCTTGGCGATCATACATACAGCAACTCCACCAGGCGGACCAGTAATTGCCGTTACGACAGTCATCATTGCATCTAAAGCTCGATCCATTCCCAATTTTGAGTACATATCAACCACAGGTTGTAGTAGATCATGATAGTCTGGTGAGCTTTGTAATCTTCGCTTTATGGCTTTTTTTATGACGTGTGCGGCACGTAAATTGCGCCATAGTGCCTGTACTTTGCCCAGCGCACTTTGTTGCTTTAATAACACGAGATTATCTAACTGATTTAAAATATGCTGTTGTAAATATTTATACTCTTTATCGCTTAAATCACAAATCATAACCCGAAGTAGAGAAAATGAAATCATACGATGGATCTGCATATTAATATCTGATTCAAAACCATCCTCATAAAACACTTGAGATTTCATTATACTTTTTAAATTCAATAGAAAGCCGGTATTATCTTGTTCTTTTAGTATTTTTAACCAAGCAGCTCTGATTGCTTGCCACGTCAGTTTATTATTTGGATCATCTTCGGTTTTATATAGAGAGTCAGGTAAGGTTAGGTCTAAAAAGTTGAGTTTATTTGACAGCTTAGCACTTTCGGGGCTGAACAGTGCAAATGTATTTTCATCTATTTGATAGTCTTCTTTCCCGTGACTGCAGTCTTGCCGCATCGCTGTAATTTCAGCGCGTTCTTTAGGGATCATCATCGCTTGTACTTTACCTATTCTAATTGTTTTTTTAGGTATAGTTTTAAAGGCTGCAACGCATGCAGCCTCAACGTCTAGGACTAAACGTTGCTGTAATATGGCCAAATGTAGTATTTGCCTTTTTGTGCTTTTTTAGCACGAATACCGAATGATTTAAGAACTTTATTTTTTATCGTTTTCATAATAGTTTCCTTCTAAAAATTTATAAACTTTGTCAGTTTAAATTTTGTCACCTTGATTAGGGACAATTAAAAATATATACACAATATAAAAAACTTCAAATAACTTATAGTAATAAGAAACAACACTTAGCCACAAAACGGTAATATAAATAACTTCATGCAAAAAATTTAAATCTCAGTTTCCACAACCCAATGAAACATAAAATAAAACGCATTTATAAATTGCAAAAAACAGGACTAAAATCCTACTCTGACAAGCAAAAAATTGGTGAATATTAAATTAACCATATATAGAGTAGTCAAATATAGACTTTAGCCTGCAACTTGATGGCAAAAAATAATGAAAAGCTTAGTCAAGGAATTACCATGAAATTGACGTTTTTATAATAGTACGGAAGCTTCTCTGTATAAAACCGCTTAACAAAGTACTCTAACGATGTAGCAGGAACTACGATCAAAAAGGTTTATCGCTATAATGCTTTAATTGCAGCATAGTGTGTTGCGGATCTCACACCACTTGTCAACATTGTGCATCTTCACAGCGTATAGCCATGCTCGACAAAACGTGATCGAAAAGCTGTTCAGTGTCAAAACACATACTCAGGCTAAGAGCTTTAGTTGTAGCCAATCTGAAGCACACATATTACAAACTGATCACGCCTCATGTTTAGAAGCATCAATGACCTACGTAAAATTTCACTGAAAATAATTTAACTTACATCAACAATTTACTTACTCCCAAATCAAAAAACAGTACTTTAATACCAAATTCAAAGCGACAAACTAATGAAAAAACATTGTTAATTTATCTTAAAATGCTATAAATGGGTAAGGCTATATTGAGGAAATCAAAATGAAGACGTTTGCCCTATTAGTTATGATTTTGGCCATAACTGGATGCGGGGGGGGTGCTGGGGGTGACAGTGCCACACCAACCAATAACAGTGCTAACACTGTACCTGACTCCACAGACGCTGACTCTCAACCTGACAACAACACAGTTCAACCCGATAACGGAAATTCCGACGATGGGTCGGGATCTCAAGACAGCATCGGTGTCGCACCTATTGTGGATGTGAAAACACCAGGCAGTATTGTTAGGAAAGGAACAACCATTGTTATTGATAGTGTCATTACTGGCGACAGTAGCACATTGACTTATGAATGGACACAAGTCTCAGGACCACCAGCAACGCTCGTTAATAGCGATACCCCAAGTCTCACAGTCATATTGCCAGACACCAGCTCACCTAACCAAGATGACTTGATATTTGCATTAACGGTGACAAATACTGAGGGGCTGAGTACCTATACCGAAGCAACCATCGAATCTATTAATGCAATGAGTGAGTTGCAGGCAGCAGCACTCTTGCATCAAGGTACTTTGGGCCCAACTTACACTGAGATCCAAGCCGCAACGGGTAAGAGCGAAGAGGAATGGATTGATGAGCAGTTTGCTTTGCAAACGACTTATCACATGCCGTTTTTAGAGAATTATCCAAATAAAGAGCAACCAAGCCATATAAATCGCATAGATGCATGGTGGAAAGCCAGCCTTAGCGCACCAGACCAACTCAGACAACGTGTTGCTTTTGCTTTAAGTGAAATATTTGTTGTGTCAGATGCCAACAGCGCCTTAAGAGGTGAACCCGAAGGCATGACCCATTACTATGATATGTTACTTAAAAATGCATTTGGAAATTTCCGTACGCTACTTGAATCTGTTACTTTGTCTCCTGCGATGGGCGTCTATTTGAGTCACCTTGGAAATGAAAAAGCAGATTTAGAAAAAAATATCAGGCCAGACGAGAATTACGCTCGAGAAGTTATGCAATTGTTCACCATCGGTCTAGATGAACTAAACTTGGATGGTACTAAAAAACTAGATAACAATGGAAATGCTATTCCTACCTATACTCAAACAGAAATTGGGGGATTTGCCAAAGTATTTACTGGCTGGACATTCGCCTACTCAGCCCGCTGGAATCGCCCCAGTAAAAATTATACCTTTCCCATGCAACCGTTTGCTCAATACCATTCTGAACAAGAAAAGCACCTTTTAAACGATGAAATCATTCCTGCCGGCACGGGGGCGGAAGCATCGATGCAGTTAGCCCTCGATAATTTATTTCTGCATGCCAATGTAGGGCCTTTTATTAGTAAACAATTGATACAACGGTTAGTTAAATCTAACCCCACGCCGGCCTATGTTGAAAGAATCGCGACTGTATTCAACGACAATGGAGAAGGGGTGCGTGGTGATCTCGCTGCGGTCGTTAAGGCCATACTGTTAGATGACGAAGCGCGTAAATACTCCAGCGTATTTGAACACTCAGGAAAAATAAAGGAGCCTTTGCTCACTAAGCTGCATTTTTGGCGTACCTTAAATGCCGCTTCTCAAGTCAACCGTTATTATACTTGGAATTTACACACCACCTATGGGCAGGGTCCTTTACTTTCTCCGTCGGTATTTAATTTCTTTAGGCCAGATCACAAACCCAGCGAGTTACTGAATGAGAATTTAGTTGCGCCAGAACTGCAAATTGCTACGGATTCAAATATGATTTCTACGACGAACAGCCACTACAGCGACCTTATATGGCGAATGGCTGAACGTAAAAATTCTCTTAATCCAAACACTATCTACTTGTATGGTGAAACCCAGATCAACCTGCTTTCTAACGAAGGGTTGCAGGCTCTGTTAGACTATTTTAACGTCGTCTACTACGCGGGGAGCATGTCAGATACCACGCGAAATGCATTGGTCGATTTGGACAGCTATTTTATAAATCGTTCTGCAGCTGACAGAGTATCTCAGCTACTTTATATGGTGTCTTTGTCACCCGATTTTAATTATCAAAACTAGGAGCTGTACCATGACAACCTACAATGACAAATCAAGAAGGGCGTTCTTGTCACTTTGTTTAAAAGGTGGCGCATCGGTTGCAGCATTAACGAGTTTACAGCTACATGCACTAAGCAACACTTTAAACAGTTCAAGCTTAAATGATTACAAAGCGCTTGTTTGCATTTTTTTGCACGGTGGGAGTGACTCTTTAAACATGCTCGTGCCAACTTCTGGACAATACCGAGTTAACTACGAGCAAAGTCGACAAAACCTTGTGGTTACAGACGCAATCAGCCTAAACACGCAAACACAGTTTGAAGGTGGAGTCGGCTTACACCCAAGTATGAGTAGCCTTACCTCGTTATTCGACTCGGGGCAACTGGCGTTTGTGGGAGGAGTGGGTACATTGATCGCGCCGACAACACTCACAGACTATCAAAACAAAAGTGTCAATTTGCCCGGTCATTTGTTTTCTCACAACGACCAGCAGGCTACTTGGATGCACGGGCAAGAAAAAATATCTTTGAATACGGGTTGGGGTGCAAGAATGCTAGAGCGACTTAACCAGCATAGTGCATTCACGAGCAATATCTCTCTTGCCGGATCCAATCCTTGGCAAACTGGCGTCAATACATCTCCTTATGCACTGAACCGCTCTGGCGTTATGAAAATCAATCCGCTCTCGGGGCATCAACCTCAGGTGGACCATATAAAAAGCATCATTGACCGCCTATTACTTACAGATACCCAGAGCCCAATACAAGATGCTTATGCAAACCGCTTAGGGCGATCTATTAGTAATGTCCAGAATATGAATGAGTTGCTAGAGCAAGCACCTATTCTCACCACCCAATTTAGTGAGAATGATCTGTCTCAACAACTCGCTGCAGTTGCGAAATCTTTGAGTATTCAAGCGCAAACGAGCTCCCAGCGACAAATTTTCTTTGTCTCGCTCGGTGGTTTTGATACCCATGATGAGCAGTTGAACAGGCAACCAGCATTACTCTCTACTTTAGCCACCGCCTTGTCTGAATTTCAAAGTGCAGTCAACGAGCTGTCTTTGCAAAATAATGTCACAACTTTCACCATGTCGGATTTTGGTCGAACGCTTACCTCCAATGGAGACGGCACCGATCACGGCTGGGCGGGCAATCAGCTGCTAATGGGTGGTGCAGTGAATGGTCAAGATGTGCATGGAACGATGCTGGACCAAAAAGTGGGGGGACCACTTGATGTCGGCGGAGGACGACTTATCCCTCAGCATGCTAACGAGCAATATTTTGCCCCGATTGCCAAGTGGTTTGGACTTCCAGAGTCTGACATATATGATCTATTTCCTAATTTAAGGAACTTTGACGCATTTAACCTGCCCTTATTTGTCAGTTGAGTGGATTATTCGGATGTGGAGCAAGGTCATAGCTACAACTTAGCGGCCTGCTCCACAACAATGGCATGCCGCTTCGCTAAGCGTTCATGATCTTTGTCATAGCCGCCACCAATTACTGTGGCCACGGGTACCCCTTTTCTGGCACAGATTGAAAGCACGGCACGATCCCTGTTTTCAAGACCTTGCCATGTGATATCTAGCTTACCCAGGGTGTCCTCTTGCCACACATCAACCCCCGCGTCGTACAAAACCAAGTCTGGGTTAAGTTGTTCAATTAAATCAAGCAGTGTTGATTCAACCAATGACAAATACGTTTTATCGTCTGTCCCCACGGGTAACCCGATATCTAAATCACTAGACTGCTTTCTAAACGGGAAGTTCTTCTCACAGTGAATAGAGCAGGTGAATACAAAAGGGTGATGCGCAAGCATGGCGGCAGTTCCATCCCCTTGATGTACATCACAGTCGAACACCAGGACATTATGAACTTTGCGCTCGTTGATTAACCTCGTCGCGGTATAAGCAAGGTCGTTCACCATGCAGTAACCAGAACCAAAGTCAAAATGCGCGTGATGAGTGCCACCCGCTAAATGACAAGCGATACCGTATTGCAATGCTAATTTTGCGGTTAAATAAGTGCCCAAAGGTGCTGTAAATGTTCGCGCCATCAATTGCTCTGACCAAGGCAACCCTATTCGTCTCATGGCTTTTTCACACAATTTATTATGATATAAGTCACGTACATATTGGTCGCAATGTACTAATTCCAAATCGCTGTAATGCCCTTCAGGCCCTTGATATAAGTTACTTTTTACAATTCCTTGAGCTTCTAAATATTGTTTGAGCCTAGCAAATTTACTGACAACAAAACGGTGTTTCGGGTCAAAGCTAAAAGAGTAATTTGGATGGTATACAAGGGGCAGATTTGGATTGAACATGCATAAATATCTTTGAGATTCTGCTTCTAAGTATGTCACACTTTTCAAAAGTTTAATATACAACCCTGTCCAACCTTCGTGACAAACTTACTATAAACAGGCAGTCAAAAGCGACAATCATGGCACTATTTTTTATTGCCTCGCCCCTCATAAGAACAAAGTTCAACCACTTGTATTGTATGTATTATTTATATTTTTTACACGATCTAGGCATCAACCCAAAAGCAACAAAAATGCAAAAACATACATTATATTGTATACAATTAATTTTCATTACGGTAAGTTAAAAGTGCTCAGGTGAAGCACTCCATACCTTGAGCAAATTAAAAACGCTGAATAAAGCGATGAAAATTAATAAAAAAACCAAACACAATCGAGAGGTATAGGCAATGATGCCGTTTGTTGACTGATGTACAAGTCGCTCCGAAACGAGCACTGGTTGTTAACAAAATAAAACTACAGGAGAACAACATGTATTTTTCTAATAAAGTGCCATTTTGGTCACCAAATAGAAAAGCGCTCAACGTCGTAACCGCAGCAGTACTCTCTGCGACTGCAACAACATCCTTTGCTGGCGCCACTGCAAAGACCCCATTGCAGCTAACGAATAGTTCATCGAGTATTTCTGCTCAGGCAAGTCACACTCACTCTGGACAAATTTGTGGTACCGATCACAACCACCAAAGTTGGTCAGCCATACAAAAAGAAAATGTCCGTCAGGCCAACATAAGTTCTAGTTTCGCATCGCAAATCATGTCATCGCTTGCAACCCAAGATGACCCTGCTGCTGAGAATGGAAATGGTGTCGCTGGCAGATATTATATACCAGTGGTTGTACACGTTTACGGTGACAGGTATAACTGTGAAACGGGTACATACTGTTTAACCGAGCAAAAAATCATTGATGGACTTAACAAGTCTAACCAAGACTTCTTAGGTTTGATCACAGATGATGGCCCTATTGCACCAGAATTCCAAGCCATTAGGCAGAATTTAAATATCGAATTCGTCCTCGCTAAGAAAGATCCAAATGGCCAGCCTACCAATGGAATTGTTCGTTACCCTGACAAAGCAGGATATGGAAATGGCAGCGGGATGGACGAGCAAATTGCTGCCGATGCTTGGGACAACTTCAAGTATATGAATATATACGTTCAGCATGATCTCTATAACGATGGCTCGACAAATAACTCTGGTGTCGCTTGGTACCCTCAACTTAGCATGTCGCAACAGGGGCTTTCTCGAGTAGTTTACAATGGAGATTACATCGGTGCGAATACCAACGAAAACTTTCGTTCTGTTTTGACCCATGAATTTGGCCACTGGCTCAACCTACCACACACTTTTGACGGTAGCTGTACAGTGCACTCTGAAGCATTTTGTAATGCCACTGGTGATGGTTCATGCGATACACCACAAATGAGTAGCAGCATTTTACAAGACAACGCGAAAAACTGCCTTGGTCAGCCAACCAATACAGAAAATTTTATGCACTACTCAGACAACTACGCCATGTTTACTCAGGACCAAGTAGATCGTATGACAGCCGCACTTCATGGCCCTGCTCGCGCAACAATTTGGTCCAATGCGAACCTTATCGCAACCGGATTGGAGGCGTATACCAGTGATGCGGATCACCCTTGGGATGGCACATCCGGCGCAGTAGTTCCACCAAAAGGCACCGTTGTACAAGCATTTAGAGGCCTAGCTGCGCAAAAAGGTGAAACTGATAATTTTGAAATATCTGTACCAGAAGGGACGCAAGCGGTTGCTTTTTACCTTGATGGATATGACGAAGACCCGGATATGTATGTCTCAAAAGGTAAAGCACCCGTTAAAAATGGTGACACATGGGATGCTGATTTTATTTCGTTTAGAAGCGCTGGTTCACCAGAACTAGTCACGCTTTCGGCCCCCTCTAGTAGCGAAACATATCATACAACAATTGATGCATTTAGCGCCTACTCAAATGCCACACTCAGTATCATTGCAGGTACTGACAACACACTTTGTCAAGATTGTGAACGTGTCTTTTTAACAGAAGTTAAAGGCCTAAACTCAGCCAAAGGCGCTGAGCCAAAGACCTATCAGTTTGACATTCCCGCTGATGCAATAAGGACAGTCGCAGTTATTCCTGGCGGTTACCAGGGCGACCCAGACCTTTATGCAAGCATGAACAAGATCCCCACAACTGACAGCTTTGAGTGTGGACCTTTTAGTGCACCAAGACTCAGCGAATATTGCGAGTTTTCCGCAGGGGGTGGCACACTCAACCTACTCGTAGACCCTTTCCTAGAATACAGCGATGCCTCACTTGTTGTTTACTACGAAAGATCAACGCATTCTGAACTACCCGTTGCCCAAGCAAACGGGCCTTACAGTGGTTTAATTGGCCAAAATATTCAATTTAGCAGTGCAGGCTCATTCGACAGTAATGGGAGTATTAGCCATTACGCCTGGGACTTTGGTGATGGCAACACATCGACAGAAGCGAACCCTCTTCATGCTTATCAACAAGCCGATACCTATACCGTAAAATTAACGATCACTGATAATGACGGGAATACCGCAAGCGACATTGCAACCGCACAGGTCAAATCCCAGAATCAAGCGCCCATTGCAAATGCTAACGGCCCTTATACAGGGTTAATAGGACAAGCAGTCAACTTTAGTAGTGCTAACTCCACCGATCCAGACGGTAGTATTGTGCGCTATCAGTGGCTATTCGGCGATGGACAAACCAGCTCCGCTGCAAATCCATCTCACACATATAGTGAGGTTGGTGACTATACTGCTTCTCTAACAGTGACCGATAATGAAGGCTTGACGCATACAACACAGGCAAGTGTTGATGTCACCGGCATAACTTATTGTGAGGCAAGCGGCAACACAAGGTATGAGTGGATTGCTAACGTACAAATGGGGTCTTTCACTAACCCTTCACAGGCAAATGGCTACAGCGATTTCACGTCTCGGGAAATTACCCTTAATGAAGGTGAGAATCTATTCACGCTAACGCCAGGTGGTAATTACACTGAACACTGGGTGGCATGGATAGACTTTAATGAAAATGGTCAGTTTGAGCAATCAGAGCAAGTGATGCGCGGTGTATCAGGCAAAGGCGCTGTGACTGGCTCAGTCACTGTACCTTCCGGTATGACTGGAAAATCAGTCCGTATGCGTATTGCGATGAAATACAATGAAGCGCCCACATCCGCTTGTGGCAACATTGGTGACGGTGAGGTTGAGGATTATACCGTCGTTATCAAACCGAGTGACACAAGTAAGCAAGTACCCAATGCATGTGCCACAGAGACCCCAATTTCAGGTGGTCGTCTTGAAGCTGGCAAAGCCGCCTGTCTTGGTGGCAACGGTACGCTTTGGTTAAGCATTGGTGATGTGACTTCTGCTCAAAACATCGCCATTACCACTGCCCACGGTCAAAGTAACCTACATATTTTATATAAAAATGGAGGCTGGCCCAGTGACAACGACAAGGATGCAGAATCAAACTCTGGCACACAAACCGCGTGTATTACGATACCCGCAGGTAATCAGTATTGGTCTTACCTAAAAGTGACAGGGGATGCCAAAGACACAAGTATTATTGTCGACTTCGATAGTAGTCAATGTAGACAATAAGTCCCCACAGTTTCATCCTTATTCTCACTCAAAGCACCGAATATCGGTGCTTTTTTCTCCTTAATATACCTACGATGTTGGCGCGTTAGAAAGGGATTTTCTTTTGCTCGCACAAAATTGCAGCGCATTCAGTTACTTTAACATTTTCAATGCGCTCTCGATTTTTACACCAATTAGTTGCATGGATAAATGCAATTGCAACTGTCGTATTGTGAGCTGCTTTTAACTTGGAATCCTGAATTTAAGCGGTCACGACAATGTGTGGCCCAAGTGTGATAATGAACGCAACTCCCTGAACTTGTTTATCTGTGTACGTAATCTGCCCACCTAGCACAAAATTCACGAGATTAAACACCATATACAACCCTAGCCCGACATTTCCCTCACTCCTAGCGGTTGTAAAAAACGGCTCAAAAATATGCGGTTGTGCATCTAATTCCATGCCAACACCATTGTCACTGTAATTGATCTTTAAGCCATCAGCGTCAACTAACACATCCACTGTAATTTGACCTTTTTGGTTTTTAAACCCATGTTGTAGTGAGTTCTTACACAAGTCTTCGAAAACCTTTCCCAATGCTTGAGCGTCACATTTTATTTGCACAGTCTGCGCGCAATTTACCTTGATATTTTGCGCATTGTCTTTGGCATGAAACGCAATCGAAGCATGAATAAAATCACCTAACCTAAGCACCGTTTCATCACCCACATACTCATGCACGGATGCATGCTTAAACCGCTTTACAAGCTGAGCTGCGCGTTCTAAATTGCGCTCAATAAGCGCCGTACCGGACAAGGAGACCGCAATGAAGTTTTTTGTATCACTGAGTGTGAGCTTGCTGGCCTCCAATTTATTTTTAAGCCCTGTTATCTCTTCTAATAGCACCGAGCTCGCTGTGACTGAGTTTCCCAATGGGGTATTTAACTCATGGGATACCCCAGTGACAAGTCGCCCTAGCGAAGCCATTTTTTGCGCTTCCAACAATGACGTCTGTGTGGAGGTTAACTCTTCTAATGTCGCAGCTAATTCATCTCTCGATTGCTGCAGGCTCACTGTCCTTTCTTCAACACGTTGTTCCAGCGTCGCATTGAGTTCAGCCAGTGCAAACTCAGAGGCTTTAATTTGAGAGATATCCTTGATTGTACCGCTGATGCGTTGAGGCTTACCCAGCTCGCTGAATGCAGTCACTTTGCCTCTATCCAACACCCACAACCAATCCCCAGTTTGCGTCAAAACGCGATAACTTACCTCGTAGTAATCACTTTCACCTTCTAAATGCTGTGAAAAACGTGTTTGTAGATTTGCGAAATCATCAGGATGAACAACCTGCTTTATCTTTTCTAAATCCTTACCGATTGCGTTATTTGGCAGACGTAAGTCACTGGCTTGATTGTCTCTAGTAATAACACCGGTCTCAAGATCCCAATCCCAAAGCTCATCTCCACTCCCCCACAAAGCGAAAGTAAGACGCTCTTTCGCTTCACTTACTTGTTTCAGTGCAGCTTGTTCCACTTTTAGTTGTTGGTTTTTACTTCGCCAAAAATAAACAAATGAGAATATAAAAAAGGTCAATAACAAACTAATAAAAATGAATTGCTGCCGACTAGCCTGCTGTTTTATTTCAAGGTCTTTAATTTGATTTTGTTGAATCAGATCGTCGATCTCTCGCCTTTTTTCAGTTACGCCAAATTCAATCGCTAATGCCCGAATCAAATATTGGTTATTGATAGAGTCCCATTGAGATTTCAATGTATTATGTGCTTTTAAATAGGCCAACGCTTGGTTCACATCTCCCTGCGCTTCCAATACTTCTGACAGCTCAGAATAATAGTCAATCAAAAATGCCTCTCTACCATGTTTCTTAGCAATATTTATTGCAGATTTGTATGACTGAATTGCCAACTTTGGCTGATTACGTTGTAAATGCAAAGCAGCAAATGCATGATGGATCTCGGCGATCCTATCTTCCCATGGTGACCCCAAATAAAGAGGAATACTTCGTTCCAGATAGTCCTGTGCCAATTCAAGCTTACCCGTTTTAATGTATAGCCGCCCTAAATCTAAAAACGTTGAAACATTTGGGTCAGATCGATCTAACGTCTTTTTAAGTGCCAACGCTTTTAACAGTACTGCCTCGGCATTCTCATAATCCCCAGCTAACCGATAGACGCTGCCAAGCCGATTGTAAGAGTGAATAACGCCCAATTTGTAGTCTAATTTTTCTTTCAAAGCCAATGACTTTTTATGCATTTCTATTGAACGTGGATAGTCTGATACCTCCTCAAGATAGGTCCCCATATTGCTGTAATAAATCGCAAGATTGGTCTCATTATTCATACTCAAAGATATATCAATCGCTTGATTTTGATGGAACAGCACTTTCTCGTACAAATTCATGGTTCTGTACAAGGATGCTAAGCGCTGATTCAACGACGCAACGCCAGATTGATTGTTGAGCTTTTTATAGATGTCTAAGCTGTATAAATAATCTGATAATGCCGTTTCATAATCTTTGGTTTTAACATTTAGCGTGCCAGAGATCCGATAAGCACTTGCAAGGTGAAGTTCGTGGTTTATTTCTGTTGCTAAAGTAATCGCAGCCTGTGTCAATGTTTGCGCTGCCGGAATATTTTTTTTCTTCAACTCAATCCCTGCGCTCACCAACTGCGCTAACAGCAACTGCTGCGCATTATTGCTGCGCTGTGCAATGGATAGCGCAATCTTAATGAGTTCATCGGCGCGTGGAATATCACCATTTGCCAAGTATGCTTTTGCCAATTGACTGTGTAATTCAGAAGACTGCTTATCGGTCGCATTGGAGGCCAGAAGCCCTAGTCCAACTTCACCATACGCTATCGAAGACGCTGTATTAAAGTGATAATGTGCTTTCACAAAATCGATTATCGCATCAACTTTTTCGGTGCCTTTACTATTTTCGATTTGCTGAAGCATGATTTCGACATCATCACTCGTTTTACCAACACCTATTTCAGCAACAAAGAGATGGCAGAGTAATATCAAGCATATTTTACTGATTGAATTTGGATTGAGCATGGTACAACCTAGACCGTCCAAAGCTGGGGCTACCACTCTTTATAGTCCCTTAAACGAAAAATTCATAGTTTTGGCTTGTTGAACAGAACAAATTAATTGTATGAAAACTTACATAATGTCATCTCTTTATTTTAAATACAGACCAGATATAAATCTAAATACAGTGTGATAATGTAGAAAAATACGCTTGCACTTTTACCGCTTTAAGGTGCATTCCAATTTTCTCTAATAAAAAGGCCACACACCCAACGATGCGTAGCCTTTTTGCGTCTAAGAGAGGTATTTCGATGCTCGGCCTTAAATAAGCGGTAAGCCCCCAAGTACTAGATGTAAAATACCAAGGGCGATTGCAGTTAAACCGACCTGCTCTTCGTATGGTGACACAACCTCTTTCACCTTAACAAATACGCCAACTTGATTTAGTTTGGACTCATCTCTAAGTAGTAATACACCGCTCGCAAGCGCTGCTGCTTGCGCTAGACCACTGCCAATAATGGGTGATAATGAGATTAAATCAGAGAAAAAGCCGAATAGCCCGAGCCCGAACACCGCGTATCCAACATAGACAGATTTGCCTTCTATTGTTGCAATGGCTTGACCTATTTGAGGCACTTTCGCCAATACTCGACTTTTTGCTATCAGTAAGCCTGATGACATCAACGCCAATGCAAGTAACAATTGATTCAAACTAAAACCCATACTCCCTGAGTTCGCCTGCAATGCGACTTCTTTCAAAGCATTTTCATGCTCTGCTTGAATTTTAGCTTGCGCTTCAAGTCTTACTTCACGCGCTTTCGCTTGCTGTGCTTCCCTGTCGGCCTTTTGTTGTGCTTCTCTTTGCTCCCGCTCCAAACGCGCCTGCGCTTGTTTTTGCTTTGCTTCGAGCTTTGCTTGCTCTCGCTTGGCTATCGCTTCTTCTCTTGCGATTCGTTGCTGCTCTTTGCGCTCTGCGGCCTCTTTCGCTCTTTGCTCCCTTTCAGCCTTCTGTTTGGCCTCTGCTGCAAGGCGCTGTTTTTCTTGCTCTCTTTTAAGGATCTCTTTAGGATCTTCAGGATAAACAGCACTCTTCGCTAGCTTGTCTAAATTATCAGTACTCTTTAAAAACCAATTTTTGCCTGTATCACTATAAATACCATTGGCCCCATTACTCAACTGAAGACCTGTTTTAACCACTTTTCCATTTTTTACTTCAAAAGTATAAGACTCTACAGGAACACTTTCCTCTTTATAGGCGATAACATGATAGTCGCCGTCTGCTAGTTTCGTAATAGCTAAACGCTCTCCCCGTTCGTCATGTGGCTTGGTAAATGAAACTCGAGTGAACTTGAGTCGACCTGGGTATGTACTCATTGACCCTCGACCTTCACCAATCACATTTTCACCGTAAATAAGGTGGAAGGTTAAGCTCGTACCACCAGCAGCACTATCTAATGTATTCGGGGCTGGTTTGATCAATTCTAATGAACTTTCCTGCCAAATATCGAGCTGTGCTTCACCAATCGATACATAGTCATCCCATAGGCTGGCAACTTTGAGATCCTTTTTATCTTTTACAAACTGACTTTTTTCCAGCGCAAATTCATAGCGCTGGAATAATACGTCCTTGTGGTAAAAGTTCATTGTGTAAGCTCTGGGTACCATGTCGATATACTGGTAACCATGATGCGAATTTTCTCCCGTACAACTTAAAAATCTTGTCTTGCCGGGCTTTTCCTCAGAGTAATCTACATTGGTGTTACATTGCCAAGCGGCATGCTTTTTACCGTTAAGATCGAGCAATTTAACTTGGACAGTATTCTTCCCTTCTTTGATTTCGGTAACTTCGATGTTCCCTAGCGACAACCTAAACTTATGTGCATTGGTCGATGTATCGTTTTGCTCAAATGAAATCCCGTCTAAATAGCTCTGCAGATCAACCTGAGCAGTCGTGGCGTGGGCATAAGAGTGATAGAGTGACGAAAATGCGGCTAAGCCACATAATGACGAGATTAATAGCTTTTTCAAAATACAGTCCTTTTCTTTAATATATTAGCTACAATTAAAATCGACAACAATTTTAATTTAAAAAACAAAGAAAAGTCCAACCACAATTAAAACAACAAACACATAAATTAATTTTATTATAAATTATTAAATGTTTTATATATCACTTAAATTAATAAAAATCATAAATAACTGAGCTCCTATTCATAGAGAGCTCAGTGTTCAGACTGTAAACTAAATTACCAAGGATACCCAGTGGTAGACCAATATAACTGGCCACCTTCCCAACTACAGTTGCGTTGCTCTGGCGCCAAGTCTACCTTGAAATATAGGATACCATGGTACAGTGCCCTACCACCTTTCTTACATACATAATAAATTTTCGAGAATGCCTTAGGCTCGGCCTGTGGTGTTGAAACAAGCTCAATTTGAGCACTTGCAGAAAACATCGTTAATGCAGCCATAGATAATAGAAGTGATTTCATTAAAATTTCCTTATATGTTATTAAAAACCAACACCACATTAACACCCATGAAAAACTTCAATCAACAAAAAAAATCACCACATAAGATAATATTAAATAATTAATATTTGGCATCAAAATAAATTTATAAAACCTCAGTATAATAAGGCAATATGAAGCTAGCTAGCACCGTATGTGCTTTTGTAAAAATCAAGATAATCTGCATAGTTTGAGCAGAGACGTTATATTACCTTTTTAAGCTGCTGAGTTCTAAATGCAGCAAACGCGTAATCAGCGTCACGACTGGTAGCAGTAAAAAATCATATTTTAAAAGAGGCTTTGTATTGACGTTCAGCTTATCTCCATG
This sequence comes from Pseudoalteromonas sp. SMS1, assembly GCF_021530565.1. GTDB lineage: Bacteria > Pseudomonadota > Gammaproteobacteria > Enterobacterales > Alteromonadaceae > Pseudoalteromonas. The sequence goes on along the minus strand of NZ_JAKGBI010000022.1, from coordinate 81,010 downwards.
TCGTAGCAACTAGCTGAGTGGATTCTGCGTTACGAGACTTCATTCACTGATGGTCCTTAAGCGGTTCATCCTTTGATTGAGTACTTCAATTTGACTAACGAACAATAATAAAAAAGGTCCGCTCATTACTAGCAAGACCTTTTTTAATCATCAAACTGACACAGTTACCAGTTTGCAAGCTGAGTGTCGTGAGACTTAGTGAATATGATCTTCCGCTCTGATCGTAGCTTCTTGCTGTTCTTTAGCACTTTTCTTTTGCCACTTAGCCCAGTTTTTCTCATACTTTTTCTTGATATCACCTGCGTTATTTGTAGCCCACACAAGCGCTTCTTCACCAGCTTCTACGAGTTTAGTACCCGTAATCATTTTTTTGATTTTATCTGATGAGTATAAAAATGTTTTATCTTGCCCTTCGTTTCTAACTGGATGAAGCGAAAACCTCGCTTTCCAAACACCCATACGAGGTGTAACTACAGAATAGTAAGTTTTACCACTATCAAGTGACGCTTTCAAAAAGTCAGCTGACTCACCCACTACCATAAATACTTTTTCACCAGGTGAAGTCACATAAGCTACGCGAGTTTCGTTTGAAACAATTCCGATAAACTCAGGTTCACCAGATGTTACTTCATAAACACTTGATTGAATTGCATTGCCAAGAAAAGAAGAGCGCATAAACACAACTCTTGATTTGTCTTCAGCCACTTTATTTAAAGTTTGTACTGTTGCGACATTCATTTTAGTTGATTGACAACCACTTAAAAAAGCAACAAACAGTAGTGATGCGATGATACGTAACATTTTTATCCCTTATTGTTCTAAATGAGGCGGTATTATATTTATTTTCAGGTACAAAAAAACAAAAAATTTAATTTTTTACAACAAAAATTTTCCTACCATCACATTATAAAACAAGAACACGAATAAAATCATAGTAATGTAGATAAAAAAGGGGAGTTCAACGGCATTGTTGCCGACATAATTAAACTTCCAACCTTTTGCGTGAACAGCGCAAAAAACATAACACAGCCCAAACCATCATGACTAAGAAAATTTAGATAAAATCTACCTATAATTGATCATTGATACAGCATGACAATGCTACTATTCGGCTCAGTAATGACGCTATTCGGCTCAGTAATGACGCTATTTAGCAATGGTAAAGCGTCAAAAACTCGGTGGACGTGACCGTTAATATAAATTTTCTGACTTTGCACTTAAAACTTGTCTGACACTTCGTTCTGTTTCTAATTTGCTACTTCAAGCACTTGAAGGGTTCGCTAATTCACCTTTCAATTTAAAACTCACCCAGATATAGTAGCCAGTATGAGGGAGGGTGGTACTATATGTTCAATATTGAACCAAGCAAACCACGCAGGGGTTATTGATATTACGGTCGATGCCACATGCTTACTTTTGTCAAATATAGAAAGAGGACAGGCAAGTTTTAATAATTTAAGCAAAAAATTGGCGCCTGTCCCATGTTCAATCTATTTAACTACTTCTGTATCACAGAAGATTAAAATGGATGTAAGTACTCTTATTCCTGCGCCTCCTGCGATATTTTTAGTGTCCTGTGGAGTTAAATGTCTGTCTGTTACGACTAGTTTTTTTAATTTTGCTTTCTTTAAGACAGGTTTCATTTATCTATTCCTTGTGTGTTGTTAAAGTATTTTTTAATTTAATTTTATTAAGATAATTTTGCAACATAAATATTGTTTTTTACAAAATAAATAGCCAGGTACATTTTTAAAAAAACAAGTAAACTTCAGAAAAATCAATTAGAAAATAGCTTTCACACTATAAAAACAAAAATAATTGAGCTGTATATTTAAAATTGAAAAAGGAGTGCTTTTATAAACGGATGAAATGGAAAATGTTAGTAAAAACTTACTATATCACCCTTACTTTATAAACAATTGAACTTCTATTCGTTTTCACGAACAGTTCAAAAAAATCAGCGTAACACAGCCAATAAAACAAGAAAATCACGAATTGCTCTGCCTATAATCAAGCATTGATACAATACGGCAATATTGCTATTTGGCTCAGTAATGACGCTATTCAACAATGGCAAACCGTCAAAAACTCGGTAGACGTGGCCGTTAATATAAATTTTCTGACTTTGCACTTCGCTCTGCTTTTAAATTGCTACTTTGAGCACTTGAGTGGGGCGTTAGCTCAATCCCAATTAAATGGAGACGCCTACTTCCCCAGTTGCAGCTGTTTGTGCAAGCGAGGAAAGGTACTAGATATGCAATATCGAACCAAGCCAACCACGCAGGGGTTTATAGATATTGCTGTCGATTGTCCCGACCTAAAAGTTTATGCCAATGGCGACTGGCGTACTCGAAAACACCAAGCTAATCAAGCTAATAAGGGTCAAACTCGGCGTAAGTTGCACTTAGCCAAAGATACAGGTAGTCACGATATTGTCAGTGCAGCGTTATCAATGATGAATGTATCGGATGGTCAAGTGTTAGGTGAATTATTGCAACCAAAGGTGCCGTGACTCAAATCTTCAAAAGGGAAAATGCCCAATATCGATAGAAAGGCCACCCGAGAACCTGCGTCATAATATTAATGCACCAACTTGGTTAAAACACAGGAAAGAAGCCTAGGTTATCATGTGGGCTCGCTGGCTGAAACGGGCGTTTATCGTATTAAGCTGCTTACGAGTGACAAGTTGAAAAATCGTATCTTCAGCAGCCAACACAAAAGTCATGATTAAAGCCAAAACGATTAATACGATGAACAGACTAGGTGTACCTGAATATCAGTAAAAGTGACAAGACCGTTAGCAAAGGCTTATTTGATCAAGAAGGCCGAATTAAACCACCAAAAATACAATAACGCATTAATATGTAATGCGACCCACACAGACGTTAAGTTATAAGCCCATACCTAACCCGACAACGATGTAACCACACACAACAAGGAGCAGAATACCCGTCACTTGATTCAAATAAAAAACGTACCGAGAAAGTGAAAAAGTATCGGACATTTTTTTACCTAATATCGCCCATAAGTTGAGGCTCAGAAAACAAATTGCGCCGTACAAGCAGACAAACACAAGTAACTGAGTTAGCTGGCCAGTTGGTACAAACAAACTGGTACCAGCAATCGCGGCTAACCAAGCTTTTGGATTTAAAGCCATTAGTGCAGCACCTGACCAAAAGCCGATTTTAGATTGAGGTGTCGACTGAATGTTCGAACGTGATTTTAAAAACTGTATAGCCAAATAAAAAACAAAACCACAACCAAGCAATGCGATTAAATTAGTCAGCCAAATATATTGTTGTACTACCAAGCCGAGCCCAAGCCCAGCACTTAACAAAACTGTACAAAATCCTATTGTCGCCCCGAGTACAAATGGCAAAGTGCGGCCCACTCCCAGATTAACCGCCCTCGAAAATATTATTAAGTTTACTGGTCCCGGGGTTATGGACATTGAAAAGGCATACAGCCCCATAGCAATTAAAACACACATATCTCTCTCCTTCTTAACTATGGGTGATAATACAAGTATGTAATTTGATTGATTAGGTGGTATAAATGGATTTCACTGTTCTAAATAGTTATTCAATATGATTGACGATTTAAAGAGTATTGCCATCTTTGCTACCGTTATTGAACAAGGGTCTTTTCGCGGCGCAGCACGAAAGTTAAACCTTTCGCCTTCAGTTATCAGCTACCATATTGCTGAACTTGAGAAGAAACTTGATACCGCACTGCTATATCGCTCAACACGTAAACTGTCTTTAACGAGCCAAGGGGAGGCACTGCAAAAAGTCAGTAAAAATATGCTGGAAATAGTGGAGGAAGGGCTTTTGTCCATTACTGAGCAAAGCGATACGCTGCGCGGTAAGATAACCATCAGTCTCCCCACGGCACTGACACGGTCTGACTATACCCGAGCACTGGCTAGTTTTTGCCAGCGCCATCCACACCTAGAGGTCAATATTCTTTATAGCGATGTGTTTGAAAACCTCATTGAAAAAAGCATCGATCTAGCAATACGTGTTGGTACCTTACCAAGTAGCGACTTAAAAAGTAGGCGGCTTGGGCAAATCACAAGACGGCTTGTATGTACTAAACAGTTCGTAGCTCAATACACTCCAATCTCTCAACCGCACGCACTCTCACAGGTCCCCTGGATCAAGCTCACTAGTTTGCCAGCTAAGCGAACCCTAACGCATCCCGTGTTTGGCCGTGTTGACGTTGAATTTCCTCACCAAATCTCAGTGAACAGCGTAGAAGGAATGACCCAACTCTGTATTGATGGGTTAGGCGTAGCGACACCACCGACCTATTTAGTTGAAAACTTTTTAGAGGACGGAACCCTTGTTGAGCTTTTACCCGAATGGCGTGTGTCTCCAATTCCTGTTTTTGCAATTTGGCCAAATAATGCCATGAAAAAGAGCGCAACCATGAGACTGGTCGCGCATCTTGCAAAGGCTATAACTTAAAAGAACCCAAGAGGACTTTCACTATAGCTGACTAGAAGGTTTTTGGTTTGTTGGTAATGATCGAGAGCCTTTTTATGAGTCTCACGGCCTATTCCAGAGCGTTTGTAACCACCAAATGCCGCATGTGCAGGATACATATGATAGCAATTTGTCCATACCCTACCCGCCTCGATTTTACGTCCAAAATGATAGGCGCGATTCATGTTTCGAGTCCAAACCCCAGCGCCGAGACCAAACTCGCTACTATTGGCCATTGCGAGCGCTTCTGCTTCATCTTTAAACGTACACAACGAGATCACTGGTCCGAATATTTCCTCTTGGAAAACGCGCATATCATTGTGGCCTTTTAGCAAAGTCGGTTGAATGTAGTAACCTTGGTTAAATTCGTGATCGAGCTTTTCTACTTCTCCACCCAATAATACTTTTGCGCCCTCTTGCTTACCAATGTCTATATAACTCAAAATTTTATCAAACTGCGCCTGAGAAGCTTGCGCACCGACCATGGTTTCAGTGTCCAACGGATTGCCTCGCTTAATTTGTTGCGTTCGCTCAATCACCTTGGCGATAAAGTCATCATAGATATCTTCTTGAACAAATAGGCGAGAAGGGCATGTACATACTTCCCCTTGATTAAAGTAAGCCAGCACCGCCCCCTCTATACACTTACTTAGATACGCATCATCTTCTTGCATTACATCATTAAAATAAATATTTGGAGACTTCCCCCCTAACTCGACCGTAGAAGGAATAATGTTGTCGGCAGCGCACTTCAAAATATGGGCACCGACCGGCGTCGAACCGGTAAATGCAATTTTAGCTATGCGACCACTGGTGGCCAGTGCTTCTCCCGCTTCTTTACCATACCCGTTCACTATATTGAGTACGCCCGCAGGAAGTAAGTCCTCGATGAGTTCCAACAACACTAAAATCGATACCGGGGTTTGTTCAGCCGGTTTTAGTACAACACAGTTGCCCGCCGCGAGCGCAGGCGCAAGCTTCCAAGCAGCCATCAAAAGCGGAAAGTTCCAAGGAATGATCTGCCCTACGACGCCAAGGGGTTCATGGAAATGGTATGCGACCGTATGCTCATCAATTTCTCCAATGCTACCTTCTTGTGCTCGAATACATCCGGCAAAGTAACGAAAGTGATCTGCTGCGAGCGGTACATCTGCAGCCAGTGTTTCACGAATTGCCTTGCCATTGTCCCAAGTTTCGGCAACAGCTAGATGTTCGAGATTTTCTTCAATACGGTCAGCTATTTTTAATAAGAGGTTGCTGCGCTCAGTTACCGATGTTGTTCCCCACTTGTCCTTTGCTTGGTGCGCTGCATCCAATGCAAGCTCAATGTCCTTTTCGTTTGAACGGGCCACCTGACAGAAGCTTTTACCATTTACAGGGCTAATATTTTCGAAATAGGCACCATCCACGGGCGGTGTCCACTTTCCTCCAATATAGTTCTCATACCGAGGTTTAAAATTCACAATAGCATCGGGTGAATTAGGGTTTGCATAAATCATAAGTGCCTCTTCAACTTGATATTGTCATTATTTTATTGACCACAAAGCGTAGGCCGCAGTAGTGTGGTCTTTTATTCATTTGATTGACATTAATAAAAAGGCAGATTAAAAACTTAACAATCCGTACAAAAAGTTTGCGCATCAGTCCAAACAAGGAATATTCTCTTATGCTAGAACAGTTAAATAAGCAAAGACGAAAAGTGTCAACGCTGGTTGAAAACCGTGTGCATTTTGCTGCAAAGGACGTAGAGCTCAGTATTTATGACACCTATGAAAATGCGCAACACATTCGTCTATGCTCAAGCGAAGTTTTGTTTTGTGGCATGTTGACGGGTAAAAAAGTGATGCATGTAAATAGCTGCGATTACCATCAACCTTTTTTACCTAATGAAAGTTTTGTCTTGGCACCAAAGCAAGCAGTATTTATTGACTTCCCAACGGCACGTATTGACAAACCCACCACCTGCCTCGCAATTGAAATTAGCAGAGACAAAATAGCTGCGGTTGCAGATATGCTCAATTATGCGCACCCCATTCAAGATGTTCAGTTTGAATATCACAGTCAGTTGGTTCACAACGAGCACAATGTACAAACTCAACAGTTACTAAACCGCCTTATTCAATTATTCAGTGAAAATGACTCACAGCGTGCGTTTTACATCGATCTTGCGTTAAATGAATTGGTTGCGAGACTGCTCCAACAACAAAGTCGCGACTTTTTATTCAAACAAATCAATCAAGGCCATATCAGCACAGGGATCCAAGCCGCGCTTGAACAAATGCAACAAGACCTTACGCAACAATTAGATATTGAACAGCTCTCGAAAATTGCGTGCATGAGTCGCAGTAAATTTTTTGAGCAATTTAAATTATTGGTAGGCACCACGCCACAACAATGGCTGCATGGTCAAAAGCTAATGTCAGCTCGAAAACAACTACAACAAGGTAAAAGCGTAACAAGCATTGCGTTTTCGCTGGGGTTTAGTCACCCCAGCCAACTTAGTAGAAGCTTCAAGAAAGCGTTCAACCAAACCCCTAAGCAATACCAAACGCAATATATCAACAAGGAAAACAGTTAGGGCTGCGCTTGATATTGCTGGTGATGAGTTCCTTTAAGTGTCATACCTAAATATTCAAAGGTTTTTTGTAGCATGTCAGTAAACGCTTTTGGGGCATCTCGATGAATAGAGGTAGACAATATTGAGAAGTGTTTTTCACGCAATATCCGAAGTTCAGGTTGAAGCATTTCATCGTCCATAAACTCAGTAATACGATCAATAAACGCTTTCATTCTTGGTGTGACCGCGTACCAATAAACAGGAGACGCAAACACCACATGTTCATACTGTAATACCTCTCTAAACAAGGTTCTAAAATCGTCATCCTTGTGTGTATGTTCGTAGCTGTAATCATGAATTACGTAGTCATCTAAAAATAGTGTCTGTGCATTAAGGTCTTGAGCTAGTTCCCGTACTGCCTTGCCTGTGTTTCCTTCTTTATTCGCACTTGAGTAAACAATAATTGTATTCAAAGTTATTCTCCTATGATTGATTTATTGCTAGGCTAAAACCTCAACTTAGGTTTAGGTAAAGTGGTTTTAAATATTTTTTCAAGGGGCAATAGCAATGACAGCGAAAAATGAGCGCGATGAACCAAGGCTGAGCGTAGGGCAAGTAGCAAAACGAGCCGATGTCGCGGTGTCTACATTACACTTCTACGAGACCAAAGGGCTCATTCGCAGCTGGCGCAACACAGGGAATCAAAGAAGATACAAAAAAGATGTTTTAAGGCGTATTGCTGTTATCAAAGCAGGACAAAAAATGGGAAACTCATTGGTGGAAATAAAGGAAACACTGGCCAAGCTCCCACAAAGTCGCACGCCTACCAAAGAAGATTGGGCAAGAATGTCCCGATTTTGGCAGGCTCAATTAGATGAAAAAATTGCCTACATGATGCGTGTACGGGAAATGGTTGACGGCTGTATCGGCTGCGGATGTTTATCAATGAAATCCTGCCCTATGTACAACCCTGAAGATATTGTTGCCACTGAAGCTAATGGGGCAGTATGGCTTGACCACCCAGAACAAGCCAAGGCAGCAAAAAATTGCTATGATAGCCAAAATGAAAAAATAGGAACAAACGAATGAATAAAACTGCGCTCACCCTGGCAGTTGCAGCCGCTCTCACTCTAGTAGGCTGTAATTCAATCAATACCGTGTCAGAATCGACACTTAAGCCGGTTACACAAGTTACTCAAAACCAAGCGTTCAGTGCATTTTCCGATCAGTTCATTGAAGACTTATGGCGCCAGTACCCAGAATTTTCTCAGTATGCTGGCTATGGAAAATATGATGACATCATCACCATTCCAAATGCGACAATGCGCGCTAGCAATGTTCAATTCTCAAAAAATAAATTAGCCGAGCTTTACAACTTCGATATTAATTCATTAAGTGGCAATCAAAAAACGGATTACTATTTAATAGAAAACAATTTGAAAAAAGCGATTTGGAGCACTGAAAAGTTCAAAGGCTGGCAGTGGAATCCTTCTACTTATAACGTTTCTTATGGATTTGCAAATATCTTAAATAGCCGCTTTAAATCAGAGGCTGATAAATTTAAGACAGTATTAGAGCGCTTAAAATACGTCCCGGATTACTACGCAGCCGCACAACAAAATATCGATACGCCAACGATAGAATATACACAACTTGCGATAGCTCAAAATGAAGGGGCCTTTGCAGTTTTAAAAGACGATCTACTTGACCAAGTGGACGCTTCCGACGTACTCACTGCACAGGAAAAGGCACTGTTTAAAAAACGTTTTGCAGATGCAAAAACAGCCATCAATGGTTACATCTCATTTTTGACGAAGCTTGAAAAAGAGTTGGCAGAGAACGGTACTGCACGCAGCTTTAGAATTGGCGAAGAGCTGTACGAAGAAAAGTTCGCGTTTGATATTCAATCGGGATACACAGCCAAAAAGATGTATGAAAAAGCGCTGGCTGATAAAGCCCGTGTCACTAAAGAAATGATCACTCTCACTGATCAACTTTGGCCAAAGTACTTCCCAGATACCACAAGGCCAACAGACGATATTCACGCGATCTCAAAGCTTATCAAGCATCTGTCTCAAAACCATGTAGCAAAAGAAAATTTTGTTGCTGAAATAAAACGACAAATTCCACTACTAGAAAAGTTCGTAATGGAAAAAGACTTGATCACTCTGGATCCAGAAAAACCGCTGGTTGTGCGAGAAACACCTGAATACATGCGCGGCTTTGCCATGGCGTCAATTTCATCTCCTGGTCCATACGATAGCAAGGAAAATACCTACTACAATGTAGAACCTTTAGAGCTTCGCAGCGAAGCGCAAGCAAGCTCAATCCTACGTGAGTACAATCACTGGATCTTACAGATTCTGAACATTCATGAAGCGGTACCAGGCCATTACACGCAACTGGTGTATGCTAATAAATCGCCTTCTTTGGTTAAAAGTGTCTTACGTAATGGCGCGATGATTGAAGGTTGGGCTGTTTACACCGAGCGTATGATGCTCGAGGAAGGATACGGTGACCATGAACCAGAAATGTGGCTCATGTATTACAAGTGGAACTTACGCGTTATCTGCAACACCTTATTAGATTACGGTATTCAGGTAAACGGAATTAGCCGTGAGCAGGGACTAGACTTGTTAATGAATGGCGCCTTCCAAGAACGTGCTGAAGCCGAGGGTAAGTGGCGTCGTGCAACCTTAAGCCAAGTTCAGTTGACGAGCTATTACAGTGGTTACCGTGAGATTTATGACTTACGTGAAAAACAAAAGGAACAGCTTGGCGAAAACTTTGATTTAAAAGCTTTCCACGAAACGTTCTTAAGTTATGGGAGTGCCCCAGTTAAGTACATAAACCAATTGATGAACGACTAAACACGTTTAAAAAGCCCCTCAATGGGGCTTTTTAGATTCTCAGATTACTCAGCTACGTATTATTTGATGTGCTCCACATCCTTGCCATATCGCTATTTACTTCACCCGATTCGAATAACGTAATCAGCGAGCCATATTACACATTGCTAGTTATGACTATAAATACACTGCGTTTTTTGCTTGCATTGACAATTTTCAACGATTTTAAAATTGCCATAATTTAAATTATAAATCCCCTAAATATTTGAAAAATTGCACCGTCTTAACTGTCAGTAAGTCAACAAGGAACCATTATGAAATACGTATCACACTTACTTGGCAGTGTCGCACTGACAATCTCAGCGGCGGCAAGCGCATCTGTTTTTCCTGATCCTCAAAATTTGCTTGCGCATTATTTAAGCGGTCAACCTACGGACGGTAATGCCCCTCTGACTGCCAGCATGGGCTATTTTAAGGAACATGACCAAGCGCTTAGAGAATTGCTCAATAACCAGTCACCCGAAATCGAGCACATTTTACGCGGTGCCAGTTATTGCTTTGCCGCAGTCGCAACTAAACCGGCAGCAGAACAATTGCCCAAACTGTATAGTCAAGATGGCCACTGTACAGAAGTACAAGCCCATACAGCAACACGCGGTTGGTATTATACTGACGCCCAATGTAGTACAGCGATTGAATATAAAAATGAATCTGATTCCGAATTTTGTATTAGAGAATTCGACTACAAAGCTGAAAAATATGGAAACAGTGAAGATCTGAACTACGTGCATGATGCGTGGATGCCAGGCTACACTGCAACCTTACCCATTACCACACGCCCACAAAGCTTCCGTGAAGTTCCGCTTGTTCAACGTGCGACCTATAAAACAACCTATAGTGAGCGAGGTGCTTGTCACCTAGAAATGCGTGTTTATAAAAATGCTAACGTGCAAAACGCAACACCACTGATGATGATCCACGGTGGTGGATGGCTAGAAAGGCTAGGAACAGCACGTACAGCTGAGGCACAAATTGCACAATTCACAGATGCTGGGTTCGTTGTATATATGCCTTACTATCGCCTGGTAGAAGACCGTGAAGCGGGGCCTGCATGTAACCAAGTTAATATTGAAGACAGCAAGCAAGACATTCGCGATGCCTATCTTTGGGCTTTATTTAACAACTATAAGTACACGCGTAGCAACAAGTCTATCCGTCTGACGGGTCAGTCTGCGGGTGGTCATATGTCAGTTTGGCTGTCTCAACAATTTCCATTCATGATTGAAAAAATCGCCCCCATGTTTCCCGTACCTGACTTTGCACACCAACTAAAAGAAGTCCAAGATGGCACCTATGTGCATGGTTACATCGAGAGAATGATCGCAATCTTATCGGGTAAATCAGACTGGCGTGAACTCACTGGTAATGAACCTGTCATCTTGAACAACAGCCTTCTTGAATATATTGAACGCTATCCATTTCTTGCACCTGATATGTTCATAAGTCACGGCATGGCGGACACTATAGTCTCTCCAAGTCAGTCAATCAGACTCTGTAATGCGCTGGCGGGTGACATTATCAATGGTCCTGTACAAGCAAATGATATCGCGTTTACAAAGCAATATGCCCAAATTCAATGTCGTACTGGCAGTGAATTGCACTTACTTGAAAAAGCAAACCATCATTTTGATGGCTGTGGCTTAGGGTTATGCGATGTGGGTGGGCCCGATGGTTTAACGGCAACGCAAGCGCTGATCGGCAATATGATTGAGTGGCTCAAATAAGTACAGCATTATGTCTGGTGAACACCACTGGGGATTCTCACTGCGCCACACAGGTTAATTGTGGCAAAACAATGATACCTATCAAAGCAAGGCCTAGCCTTGCTTTTTTGTCTATCCCCCCGGATAGCAACATAGGGTTATTGCATGCTCATTACCGCGAACCAACACCCCCATCCAATGAATAAACTCACACTGGAAAGTGCGAAAGCATATGTCCTGTGCCGAATGTTTACACCACGTATGTGCTCAAAACAGTGCCAATATCTTGCGACAACAAAAGTGATTGCGAGTGAATACCACCCCAAATTAGCGAATCCATCAATATGTAAAAATGCCAATAAACATATAAACAAAATGGGTTGTTGATATTGGTTATCGTAGCTATTGCCCAGCAGCCGAGTACGTTTATTCATTTCATCTTTGAGGACAAAATTAACAGCTTTCAGTGATAGTTCACCGCGTCTCACCGCTTTGATACGCATACTGGCTGTTGCAAGCCAGAGCCAGAGAAAAAGTAAAATGAGTGCAAAAATCGGATATTGGATCCACATTGGTTATTTCCTTCTATTGAACACGTGTTCACTTTACAAGTCCTTCCCTTCCGCCTAAAGTGTCACTAATGACATATTTGAGGGTGAAAACGACATGAATGTAGCACTTCTATGTCAACAAGGCGTAATGGCAAGTGCTTTGACGGGTATCATTGACGTACTCCATGTCACCAATCAGGTGCTCCAAAAAACGTACTATCATTGGCAAATAGTGTCACTCGAAGGCCAAGAAATCACCAGTAGTCAAGGACTAACATTTAAAACCGACTGTCAATTACGTGATTTAGAAAACTTTGATGTCCTCATTATCATTGGTAGCCAGTACCAAGGCGATAAACAGCTATGGCAGGAATGCCAACTTTTCGCGAAATACAAAAAGTCGCTGCGAGAAAAATTACAAGCCAAGTCGCACACGACTTTGGTTGCTGGTTGTTGTGGGGTTGCATATGCGGCTGCGCTTGGCCTATTAGAGAACCAACCGTTTACTGCAAGTTGGTGGCTCGAAGCGTTTTTTAATCGTTATTACCCTCATTTAAAACTCGACACAAAACCTATCTACTTTTGTCATCAGCAGCTGTATACCGCAGGTGCTGCACATAGCTACATGTATGTGGTACTCGCTCTGATCCGCGACCAAATTGGCCGTCATGTTGCGGATAAAGTCGCTAATTGGCTGGCAATACCAGAACCACAGCTTCGACAAACCGCATTTCTAATGAGCGGAGCGTTAGAACAGCATAAAGACAGTACGCTCCACAAGGTACAACAACATATAAAAGTCAATCTCAAAACTCAGCTATCGCTAAAACAGCTCGCAAAAATAGCGTGTCTGTCCGAGCGCACATTGATCCGCCGTTTTAAATCAGCAATCGGTATGACACCCTTCGAATACATACGCTTACTGAGGCTAGAAAAAGCCAAAGAAAAGCTTATTTACTCAAATTTACGATTTGACGATATTGCAGCGTCAGTTGGCTATCAAAACGCACAGGCATTAGCAAAACAATTTAAGCGTCATTTCGGCACATCAGTTCAGGAAGTGAGCGCACAATCCATTGCCTAAAATATAAACTCACCCAGTACTTGAAAAACATCTTGTTTATATTTTGTGCCTTATTTGTTAAAACAAGGTATGCAATAGCAACTGGGTTTAAAATGTGGGCAATAAAAATAGACTGATTTCTCTCGATATTTTACGCGGTTTCATCATAATATTAATGGCTCTAGATCATACACGCCACTACTGGGCCATCACGCCATTTATGCCGACAGATATAGAAAACTCAACGCCTGCATGGTTTTTTACTCGCTGGGTGACTCATTTCTGCGCACCTCTTTTTGTCTTTTTAACTGGGATAAGTGCGTACTTATATGGCGAAAAAGTGCAATCAAGGACGCAATTGCGTAATTATTTACTAAGTCGCGGGATGTGGTTGGTCTTTTTAGAGCTAACTGTTATCAGCTTTAGTTGGCAATTTGCTTTTGATATCGTGATTTTACAAGTGATTTGGGTAATTGGCTGGTCTATGGTAATTCTCGCAGGCCTAATTTATCTTCCCATGAAGTGGTTAGGCGCCCTGTCTGTATCTGTAATCACTTTCCACAATTCATTCAATGATACTGAGATTATAAGCGTATTCGGCACGCATTTTGACTGGCTTTGGCACTTACTACATGCACCTACGATAATAAACCTAACCGCAAACTGGCAGATCTTTGTGATCTACCCGTTGATACCTTGGTTTGCCGTCATGGCCCTAGGGTACTTTATTGCGCCCATCTTCAATACCAGTCGTGCAATGAGGTGTCGAATCTTTGCCAGTATAGGTCTAATTTCTATCGCGACTTTTGTTCTATTAAAGCTCACAAACTTCTATGGAGATCCTAACCTATTTATTGAATACCCAAGCACTGTTACAACGCTCATGTCATTGCTCAATACCACCAAGTACCCACCATCATTGCTTTATTTGTTAATGACATTAGGGCCTGGTTTGTTAATGCTCGCTGTACTTGAACAATTAACTTTAACAACACGTTGGATAGCTTGGTTGAAAGTCTTTGGTGGCGTACCGCTATTCTATTATCTGATCCATATTCCTTTTATCAACCTCAGTGCACAGCTTTACGCAAAGATTCAATATGGCCGTACTATTGGTGTGTTAGACAACCCAGATACGTGGCCTCCCCTTTACCACCCCAACTTATGGCTCGTGTATTTGATGTGGGTCTTACTGACCGCCGCACTTTACTTGCCATGTAAGCATTACCTAAAGCTCAAACGCACAAGCCAAAATTTTGTATTTAAGTATTTATAGCGCTACCTCGCTGAGGTGGCCAGATCGCCAGCCACCTTAGTGCCAAAAAGGTCAAGACACCACATATAAGCCAAATCAAGCTCGCAACAACACTGAAAAATGTTACCAGCTCGGGAAGTACTAGGCTCAAAATCCCCCCTGTGAGGCCACGCAATGTGCATAAAATCGCGATGGTGAGTAGCGCCCAATTTGTTAGAGGCAAACGGTTTATATACCCAGCGCCAGCCAGCGCATAGGCTGCACACAAGGCAAATAATGCAGACACCATGACGGTTGCAATTGGCGCTATCATCGTGCCATTCCTTGCAGATTCAACTAATACCTCAGGTGCCAATTGTGCGCGGTAACACGATTCTCCCAACGGAATACAAGCCATATGCGCGACCACAGTGACACTTGCCATCAGCGCAACGAATAATAAGCCGAATATCGCTATCTTTTCTTTGTTCATTGATGTTCCCTTTCTATGTCAGTGTGTTAAACAAATATGCGCCCTTTTAGATATAAAACCCCGTCACCGACTATGGTTACTCGGTTAGACCCAAAGTCCACATCGCAATCTAACATACCTCCACGCGCAGACGCTTGGTAAGCACGCAACTTAGACAGCTTGAGCTGCTGCGCCCAATATGGTGCTAACCCCGTATGAATGGAACCTGTCACCGGGTCTTCATCCCCTCCATTAGCAGGCCAAAAATATCGAGACACAAAGTCCACATCGTCTCCTTTGGCAGTCACAACCACATCAAATGGGGCCAGTTTTTTTAGAATGTCGGACTGATAGTTAACCTGTTCAACTTCTTGTTGGCAGTGATACACTGCAAAGTATGCTTGGCGATTTTTTAGTATCTCTTTAGGTACAATTGAAAGGCCTTCAAGAATCGACTCGGGCACGTCAGACACAGGCTCTGGTTGTTGCAAAGGAAAGTTCATGGCAATTTTTCCATCACTTTGAGATTTCACCAACAAGCTGCCCACTTTATTCGTCGTAAATGCAACCTCACTCTCAACATCGCAGTAATTAAAAAGCACAAAAGCAGTAGCAAGCGTTGCATGGCCACAGAAATCAATTTCAGTCAGCGGAGAGAACCAACGGATATGGTAACTATTTTCTGAATTTTTAACGATAAAAGCAGTTTCAGAAAGGTTATTTTCTGCTGCAATTTTCTGCATCAGAGGGTCACTGATCCAGCTTTCTAGGGGGACCACTGCTGCTGAATTTCCTTTAAATTGCTCGTGCGTAAACGCATCAACCACGAAAATCTCTAGTTCCATATCACACTTCCTAATTGAGTATTAACCAGTGTGAATGTACCTAATTAAATTGCTGAAATATAGTACAAAATAACATATTTAATTACCCTAAAATGGGTCCAAACATTAATGCATAATTTTGTCATGATATGGTGGGTTAGCAGAAAAAGTTAAACGCGTTCAAGAAGCGAAAAGTAGAGGGATAAAAGATAAGCGTTTTTGTTGATTTAGGCAGGATATAGATTTAATCAGGTGTGACTTGCAAGCAAATCACACCCAAACATAACAATTAAGCTACTGTTACGTTTTCAGCTTGAGGACCTTTAGCGCCCTGCGTAACTGTGAAGTTAACTTTTTGACCTTCAGTCAAAGAGCGGAAACCGTCTGATTGGATTGCTCTGTAGTGAACGAAAACGTCTGGTTGACCATTTTCTTGTGCGATAAAGCCAAAACCTTTTGACTCGTTGAACCATTTTACAGTGCCTGTTACTTGAGACATAAATAAACCTATTTAGTTAAAAGTTAAAAAAAGTGTACAGTATTGGAAGTAAAGTGAGTGACTAAAATTAGGTTTTATGAACAAAAACAGAAACTAAAGCAAACAACAAATAAATCAAATATCTTCATACGAGGCGTAGGATACACTGAAATAAACGGTTGTCGAGTATTTTTAGAGAGTTTTTTCGTAATCATGGCTATTTTTTGGCCACCACCTACTGATTAATAAACAAACACTCAGCTCATCGTCATAAATATGACTCGCTTGGCTCTATTTTCACACCACTTTTGATGAGATAGCCAACCATGTGGCGTTACGTGCACGCTATATCTCTTCTTGTTAATACCTACTTGACTAAACAGCGCAGTATTTAACCGAGTGAATGCCCAGCACAATAGACAAGCATAGAAAAGGGCCGTAACACTCACGACACAGATGACAAACAGTGGCGTCACATCTAGCAATTGATACGGTGCCAACAGGCCCGCTTTATATTGCTATACGACGCCTACGTATTTGCCCCCCTTGGCGATGGTAAGTCAGTAATGATTGCCACATGCAAAGGCGTTTTGTGGTACCCTCCAGCTAATCAGCCCAACACCACAACCACACTTATAAAATCTATTCAACTTTACATAAACTAGGAGTATCAAAGTTGATTAATAACAATAACGCTTTACAAGCATTTTTAGCACAAGGTAATACCGCTCAATATATTTATTTTTGGGGTCATCAAAAGCCTAAAAGTGGCGTCTCAAAGTCATGTTTTAGCCAGTGGTTTGACGCACCTTTTTCTGAAGCTGATAAACACTTTAAAACAGCTGAGCACTACATGATGTACGCGAAAGCCACGCTATTTGACAATCCAGATATTGCGGCGCAAATACTCTCTGCCCCCCACCCAAATGACGCGAAAAAACTTGGCAGACAAGTCAAGCGCTTTAACGAGGAAATCTGGAATGCCGAACGCTTTAAAATCGTTGTCAGAGCCAACCGGCTCAAATTTGAACAAAACCAGAATTTGAAAGCATTTTTAATCGCTACACAAAATAAGGTCATTGTTGAAGCCAGCCCTGTTGATAAAATCTGGGGAGTCGGATTGGCAGAAAATGATCCGTTGATCCAAGATCCTAAGAACTGGCAGGGGCTTAATTTATTGGGATATGCCCTGATGGACGTTAGAGCACACCTAATCAAGAATAGCGCTTAAAACTATACACCTATCGTGTTGTGCCAGCGCATGATCAGTTGTTGCTGTCCAGTTAATGCCTCAAGCTCCTCGCCAGCAACTTCAAAGCCTTGTTTCTTATAAAACGCAACACTCGCTAAATTACGTTTGTATACCGATAGTTGCAGGCTACAACACCGTGCCTTGGCATCCGCAATCAACTGTTGCCCTATGCCTTGGCCTTGCTTTTCAGGCAGTACAAAGATAGCGGCCAAGGTGTCGTCAACCAGCGCGTAAAACCCGACGATTTGATCATCTTTTTCATAAACATAGTTTTTTGAACTAGGCAAATACACATGCTTCATCGCATCGAGCTGTTCACGCCAAAACGAGGAGGGTACAAAATGATGAGCTTGCTCAGATGCGGCCAACCAAACGAGTAAAACGGCCTCAATATCTGCTTCACAACTTTTTCTTATCACACTCATCTCCAAAACCATAGGGAATAAGACATAGGCTTCGTGCTCTCGTATTTTCCCGCTATAATTTAACGTTTATTTTCTTTCGTTCAGTATTAAAAGCAACGGCGTAATAGCGCAGCCTTGGGTGCTCAACATTCCACAAATTCAAAAATTCTTCATAAGTTTGTACAATGCGCTTGGCCCCTTTTGCATCATTTAAGTACACCAAACGTTTTGCTTCATCATAGCCAACCACCACACGGTAATGACTTTGTGACCTTGGTAGCTCCCAGTATTGAAATACGATAACGGGTATCCCGTTTGCAATATAGGCCTTTACGTGATTAAACAACTGTATGCGCTTCTTGTCAAAGTCACCTTCTAACTGCGGATTGCTATTCAAATTAAGACTTAGCGTCTTTCCAAAACGCGCTAGAAACCCTTGTAAATAAGTTACCTTTACACCGGGGTAATGCTCCCACTTACGAGGGTAGTTGTTTAACACACCTGACGCTTTGAATACCGGTGCATCTGCGTATTGGTCAAGTATAGACTCCGCAATATCGTATTGAGAGTACTCTCCAATGCCCCAGTATTTAAAGACCATTTCAATCGTGGCTGGCCCACATAGTTTTTTACCTTGCGCCACTAACGGCACATTTAAAATTATTTTTTGTGTCGTTTGTGCACCAGTTAAACACGGGATCATTAGTATAAAAAAAGTAATCCACTTTATCACGCGACTTCCTTGCTGATTTTTCTTTGAGCGCAATTCAATAAGCACCAATATTGGCGCTATAAGTTATCGGAACAAGTGTGATTGTACAGAATAAAAACGACAAATATAGGTGCGTCATTTTATTATACGCTCCCCCTTTAAATTACTTTATTAATATTCATCTTTAACACCCACAAAAAAGCGAGCCTCCAGTCCAGCTCGCTTACCCTATATGTTTCAATGGTGATAAATTAATTTATTTCACATTAAATCATTAAATTAGATTGTTGATTGAATTTTTAAAATGTTATGTAAGCTTAAACTGCTCTACACTCGATTTTAGCCCATGGGCCAATTCACTTATCTCATGACATGCTTGTGAAGTTTGATTTGCTCCTTCGGTCATTTCAACCGCAGCACAGTTAATGTTTTCAATGTTGCGATTCAACTCTTCCGACACAACTGATTGCTCATTACATGCAGCAGCAATCTGCGTACTCATCGCTGCAATACTATCAATTTCTTGTTCTATTTTATTGATGGTATCACTCACGCTTTCGGTTTGCTGCACGCAGATACCTATGCCTTTTTGACAGGTTCTGGTAGCCTGACCCGTTTCTTTAGATTTAAGCTGTAAATCACTGACTATCTCTACAATTTGTGTTGTTGAGTCTTGTGTACGCTGTGCAAGCGACCTGACTTCATCTGCAACGACGGCAAAACCTCTGCCCTGTGCGCCCGCACGTGCAGCTTCAATGGCCGCATTCAATGCCAATAAATTGGTTTGCTCAGCAATTTCTCGAATAACGTCAACCACAACATTGATATTCTGCGAGTTCTTTTCTAAATTGCCGGCCAAATCTCCCGCATGAGACACTGTGTCAGCCACACTCGAAATTTGCGTGATATTGCTTTTTAAAGCAGCACTCCCTTCTCGAGATTTCATATTCGCTTGATTTGCCGACTCAGCCCCCATTTCTGTGCTTTTGGCTACTTCAGATACAGCCGCTTGCATTTCTGTCATGGCAGAAGCCACGGATTGCAATTCATGTTGCTGATTCTGCATGCCAGACGCGTTTTGAGCCGAGATCATATTGACCTCTTCCACTGCGGTAGTGAGTTGGATAGCGCTGTCATTTATCTGTACAACAAGGCCGTTAAGCTGCTGGCGCATTTGCTCGAGAGAAATCAATAAAGACCCAAGCTCATTGCGTCCAACTTCTCGAGTGTCAATGCTTTCGCTCAAATCACCATTGGCAATACGTCTCGCTAAATGCATCGCTCTGTTAAGTGGTTTTTTAAGCGCACCGCTTAGCACCAGACAAATCACCCCAATCATTACCGCAGAGGCAAACGTAGAAATTACAATCACTGTGATCACAGTCTCAACTGCATTAATGGCTGAAGATTCAGCTTTGCCAACGTTTTCACTATTAATTCTAACGAGCTCTGTTAGCTCATCCATAGCCAATGAATAGTAATTGTAGCTATCTAATACAATTTGATTTGCTCGACTGACTTCCTCATTTCTCACTAGTAAATTAAATTGCGACGTCGCCAACGCGTATTGACGCCATGCGCGTTCAAACGCTTCAAATTGTCGTTTTTCTTGGTCAGATACATTTAATTGACTATAAAGATGAATTTTTTCGTTTACCCCTGACTTTAGATCGTCAAGTGTGACAAGCCAAGTGTCTAATTCTGGGTGATTTGGATTTGTGACGACACCAAATTCATCTTTTCTTATGGTGGTTAGGTCAACTTGTATGTCTTTTACGATTTCGACTGAAGGAATGCTCGTTTGAACAATGAACCCGAGATCGTCACTGATCCCTTTTAGGCCTTGATAAGTTATCAAGCTCACACCAAAAAAAACTAAAAACACCGACGCAAAACTTAAGCCGATTTGCTTAGATATAGACAAATTTTTTAATGCCATATTTTTGTATAAATCCTTAATTTCACAATGACTGAATACCGATGTAATAGACTAAATACCAAACAGAAACAACTTGCTATGTATTTAGAATACGCACAGAATATTTAAAATATAAACGGACGATAAATGTAGACTCCTCGAGCATGTACATACGTACATGCTCGAGCGGTAATTGATTGGCCACTTTATCTCAACACCGCATAAAGACTAGAGGTACTAGAAAGCCAGCCAACTAAAACTTTGCAAGCAGGCGTGTTGTATTATATTAGAAACAAGATTCTGTTGGAATATTTTAATTATTAAAGGTTTTACTTCTATGTTATTAAATTACTCATTATCAACCAGTATCTGTTCACAAAAAGATCAGATTTATTAAGTTTGAATAAAAAGGGTTTATTTTGATAACTAACGGTTGTTAATTAGCTACAGATGAAATAAATAAAATTACAATTGCCTGTCTGATTTCTCATTAATCAAATAAAAAGGTAAACATCGAAAGATATCATATGAGACGACCCCCAATTTATCTACTGAGGGCTTGTGATTTATTTTGCCTAAAACGGCCAAGCTCAAATAATAGCCAATCCTTGCTCAATGCAACTTGCTCCTCTGGGCAATGTATTTTGTAAAATTTCCCTGAGAGCGTACTTTTAGTTGCAGCATATTTTACAAAGTCCTCTGCTGACTCAATATCACTTCGGTAGTAGTTGTATTTTTTTGTGATGTGCGCGCGAGCTTCTACCGCAGAATGCAAATGCCCATTGCGCTCATATTGGCAACCCGATTGCTCAACAAATTTAAGAAGGTGGTCTATCTCTGATGACACATTAGCTAAGCAACTGAGTGGACATAAAAACAAACCCAGGATGCTTGTTTGAGTTACTTTCATAGTATAACCGATAAAGTTTAGGTGCTTAGTTTGACATTTAGACGCATATCCTTGCAAAAGGTTTCGATTACCATGCACGAACTTTCAAGTGGACCAATGCGCATGCTTTCTCGCCTTTAGTATTGACATAATAAAGGCGGCTCACATTACAATGTCGCCGCCGTTATTTTTAATTGTGATTTTACTCTACAGTCACAACACCCGTTTTTGAGTTATACAGGATCTTACCGGCTTCTCCTGACGCATATCCATATTCACAAACCCCACTACGCGCGCGTATTACTTTATATTCACCGTCTGCAGTGGAGAAATACCACTTGGTACTACCATCATTTTTCTTGCGTCCCTTACCATTTCGGTTCAAGGTGTATTGATGGTCCAAAAAGTTATTCCACATTCTTGCGCACCGATTTGCATTGGGGTTTTTAGTAAATTTGTTGTGTTTATTTAA
This sequence comes from Pseudoalteromonas sp. SMS1, assembly GCF_021530565.1. Lineage (GTDB taxonomy): Bacteria > Pseudomonadota > Gammaproteobacteria > Enterobacterales > Alteromonadaceae > Pseudoalteromonas. The sequence goes on along the minus strand of NZ_JAKGBI010000022.1, from coordinate 59,085 downwards.
CTTGTCTTTGGCTTCAACTGGAAAACCTTGCTCGTTAAAATTAACACTACCGTCTTTGAATCCAGCTAAGTTTGCAACTTTGCCCGATTGATCACTCTCTACCCAGTACTGCTTGGCTTTATTCACTTCCATCTGAAGAGCATGTGCGATAACAGGTAACGTATCGCCGCAGCCATTCGTGTAACTCAGATCCGCGATATGTGCAGGCCCATCCATGTAAAATGTCGCTTGCGCTGTTTGTGGGTCAAGCGTGTAGATTTTGGCATGCTCGCCACGATCCCTTGCTGACACATAAATGACCCCCATGTCATCAACAGCGAGTCCCGAGGCCCAATGCAGATTGTGCTCTCCGACTTTGCTTAGAGTCATATCAGCATCATTCAAAACATAGAGCGCTTTTGCATTAAGCACATAGACTAAATTGCCATCTGCAGAATATGCTATGTCGCCATGGTCAAAATCATCGTACACCGCATCATCGGCTTTCATTTTTCCCATAATGACTTTTTCGCCCGACATAAGATCGAACTTATACATATAAGTTTGGCTCGTTGCTAGCAAATAACTGCCATCGGGCGACACTGCTGAACGCTTGATAGGGTAGCTAGTCGTTGTCGCAAGCTCACTTTGTTGCATTGTTGCCGTGTCAAATGCGTATATTTTCGATGCATTCGTGTTTCTGTCAGTTCTTTGGACAATGTAAAGCGTCGACCCATGGCTGGCCAAATTGCTCGCCGGCATACGTGCCCCTGGCATCTCCCTCACTGATTTCGATTGCGTATCTAAGTGGTACAACACGCTTTCCTCACCGGTTGCATATCTGTCGATCGCGTACAGGCCACTTAAGCAAGCCCCGTTGTCTGCCAATACAGGAAAGCAGGCTGAGGTCACAAGCACAGCTGCTGCGATTTGAACGTTATATTTAAGAATTTGCTTCATAAACGAACTCGGCTATGTTTAGATTTCTAGACTCTGCAAGTTATGAACCACAAATATTTTATTCTTAAAAAGCAATATAATAGGAAGCACCGGTGAGGGTAAGTCACTCAATCCATGTTGGTTTTAGTGCAAAGGTCAATTTACCGTTGCAAAATGCAACACTTTGACGATCTGGGCTATCCCTTTACGGTCACTGCTCCCCAGTATCAGTCGGTTTAACGCAGCTTGTCATTGCTTCGCAGTTTGCAAAACCACATTTCGCAAAATAAAAATAAATAGAAAATCATGCTGAGGTGGACCAGTGCGAATCTAATTGAGACAACGGCCTATCGCGTGCCGCCTTAAGTGAAAGCGACACGACCTTTTTATATAGACATAGCCTGTATTACAACACCTCAAAATACTTTGCGATCGTTTCTTCCCTTAACACTGGGGCTGGCAAATTCTGATTATTAAGCCACTGCCAAGTTTTTTCACTCTCGATGGGAGCGAAATAAGACAGTGGGGGTTGTTGCACCTCTCTCGCCAAGTTTCTCATGTCGTCAGTAAATAGGTATTCTCCATCAACTTGCTTTCCTGACATTTTCAATTCAATCAGTGAGGTAATGAATTGAGCGTACCCGATCAATTTAATCGGCTTGGGCAAAATATTATTTCTTGCCCGCACTAAGTCAACAAAGTACATCTCTTTCTCACTTGTTAGGTGATACCTAGGCAAGACTTGTGCTTGGCGTGCAATGGTTACCAGCGCTTTAGCCACATAATCTACAGGTAATATACTGGTTTTAAAACGTTTATCATCGAAGCATACCCCCAAATTTGAAGTCAGTTTCATCAGCATTGTTAACCACTGCGCCTCATCACTCAACCCAGTCTGTTGACTCCCAGCAATAAGGCCTAATCTGACAACACAGATATCAAACCCGCGCCCCCGCGCTTGGTCGATGAGTAATTCCGACGCCCATTTAGTTGCGATGTACCCTTCTGCTTCAGCGTGTTTTTGCTGGCTCAACGGCGTATCTTCATCAGCAAGTGAAGGCTGTTTTAATACTCCCGTCGTGGATACAAATAACATTCGCTTTGGCTTTATCTGCTGCTGCAATTCAATCAACTCAATTGTACTATTCACGTTTGCCGCTTTCATTTGCTCAAAGGATGCTAAGTGATCCATGTAAGTTGCTGAATGTATTATGACATCTACTTTGCTTGCCAATTCAATGTAGGCCTTACTGTCCAGTCCTAATCGCTTTTGCTCTAAATCCCCTGTCACCGCTTTAATACGCCTCGACAGCGACGTATTCCATAACCTCGCCTTTTGTAAGCTGTCTTTGAGCCTTTGCCTCGCTTGCGCTTGATTGTTCGCCCGCACCAAACAATACACCGTTGCGTCAGTGTCACTGATTAATTGCGCCAGAACATAGCGTCCAATAAACCCTGTCGCCCCTGTTAAAAGTATCGTGTCTCTACAGTCATTCTGTTTTGTCGGACCGCTTAACCTCTCTGGTAACAAAAATTGACAGGGTTCGATAAATTGCGGCTTATGGGGTTTGAATTCGGCCAGTTGTCTGACTGTTCGATGGCTATACAAATTACGAAGCATAAATACTTGAGCGGTCAGGTTTTCAATTTCATGCGCTAATTGCATCGCGAGTATGGAGTGGCCTCCCAACTCAAAGAAGTCATCGTCGATACCAACTTTTTGCCTATCTAATAACTTTTCAAATAATCCACACATCTGACATTCAAACTCATTTCTTGGCGCAATATATTCGCGATCTGACTCAAATATCGGTGTTGGTAACTTTAATTTATCGAGTTTACCATTATAAGTTAACGGAAATTGGTCTACCTGAACATAGGCATTGGGGCACATATAGGTCGGCAAACAGCGTTCAATATAGGCTTTGATATCACGCCTATCGACTTGCTCTGAGGCATATTGTAGATAGGCAACTAAGCGCGTTTGTCCTTGGTATTTAAAGTCTAGTACAGCCGCATTTTTCACTTGTTGATGTTGCAGCAATATGCGCTCTATCTCCCCAAGCTCGACTCTAAAGCCTCGTACTTTAACCTGCCCATCGTTACGGCCGATGTATTCCAATTCTCCGTTACTTGACCACCGTACAATGTCTCCCGTTTTGTACATTACTGCCGCGTTATCGTCGCTAAACATATTTGGCACAAAACACGTTTGTGTTAGATCTGGACGATTCAAGTACCCGTCCGCAACCCCCTCACCCGAGACATATAACTCCCCTTTCACGCCAATCGGTACAAGCTGTTTACATGCATCTAAAACGTACACTTGTCGCGTATTCGCCGGTTTGCCAATAGGCACGGTGTCCCCTTTGAGCCCATTACAACGATACGTGGTTACGATGGTACTCTCTGATGGGCCATACGCATTGATTAAATGTCGCGGACAGAATTCAGATTCAAGTAGCTGCTTGACGGCCTCACTGCTCGCGGCCTCTCCACCAAACACTAAGTATTTCAATCCAACAAAGCTGTCGGGCGCGTAACCCAGTAAATTGTCAAACAAGGATGTGGTTAACCACAGTGTCGTTATTGACTCACGATGTAAAAGTGCGCGAATCTCACTAATACTTGGTTGATTGATAGGAGGGATCACCAAAGTGCCTCCATGGCACAATGCGCCCCACGTTTCAAAGAGCGCCATGTCAAAATTAGGGTTCGCCAATTGTACCAATCTATCGTTGGCACTGAACTCAACATAGCCATTATTTTGAACCAGCGATACCACACCTCTATGGGTCGTTTTGACCCCTTTGGGTACCCCCGTTGTTCCAGAGGTATAAATAAGATAAGCCGTGCTATCCATAACCCCATTAAGATTCAGGTTATGCCTTTTTCGAGACAGTTTTTGTGCTTCTTGATAGCTGATGTAGGAACATCCCAGTCCCTCTAACATATTGTTGGGCTTTTCATCTGCTATTACACACACTGGCTGGCTGTCATCTAACAGCGCTTTTACTCTCGGCTCTGGATATTCCGGCGATATCATGACTACCGCTGCACCTAGTTTTAGAATTGCCAGCGCACTTACAATCATACCGACACTACGAGACTGAAATATCGCGATATTCTGATCGGATAAATCCGCTTTGTTAACATGCACCATTAGTCCATAGGCCAGTTGATTCGCCTGTTCATTCAGTGTTTGGTAGCTTACTGTAATGTCTCTGTATTTGAGTGCAGCATGATTGCCTCTTATCTTAACTTGCTCTTCAAACAGTTCGTGCACTCGTAACTGTCTCAATGGCGTAGTGTTATGTGATCGACTCCAGTGGTGTAATAAGAGATCGCGTTCACATTCAGCTACCACGTCTAACGTGCTCAACGCGCAACTGGACTGCGTGACCAATTGCACCAAGAGTGTTTGATACATTCTTGCAAAGCGGCTTATCGTTTTATCCGAAAAAAGTGCTGTCGCATAATTCCAATCGATCTCAATCTGATTGCTGCTGTCATCAATGAGTATGGTCATATCGTATTTTGCAGCTGTATGAATACCTTGGTGCGAAGTCAACCGCATTCCCGCAGGCAAATCACTTTGTCTTGTAAATGATTGCACGCTAAATAGAACTTGAAAGACAGGGGCGCGATCTGCATCAAAATTTGTTTCAACAACCTGAACGATGTCATTTAAAGGTAACGCTTGATGATCTCGAACTTTTGCCACACTCTTGATGGTCATTTGAAGCAACTCCAACATCGTCACAGTGCTTTTCTCTAGCTTTACCCGAATCGGCAAAGAGTTGACAAAAAAACCGATTAAAGACTGAGTCTCTGTTATATATCGATTTTCAAATGGCGTACCAATGACTAAGTCTAGCTGTTGAGAGAGCTTATGACATAATGCAAAAAAACCGCTCAACATCACGTGGTACAGCGTAGTACTGTGCGCCTGAGCAAACTGCTTAAGTGAATTGGACAATGCCTCATCTAAAGTAAAATATTGGCTTTGCCCAATATAATCAAACGGCTTGCACCTCAATTGCTCATAAGGCAACACCATGTTTTCAGCTTCCAACAAATAGTCTTGCCAGAATACTTTTAAACGTCCTTTTTCACACTCAGTCAACGCTTTTCGCTGCCAAGCCGCATAATCTCGATAGTTGACGCACAGTGCCGGTAGCGTCCCTTTTTTTGCATAAAAATAGGACAGCTCGCGAAACAAAATGCTGAGAGACCAACCATCTATCACAATATGATGAATATTGATCAGCAAGTAACGGCTCATACCTTGTTCAATTAAAGTTAGCTTTACTGGTAATTCCTGAGTAAGGTCAAATACCGCATTGGCATGTGCTACCAATGTTTGCGTTCTTGCGATATCAGTCTGCACTTCGAGTTTTTTCAAAGAAAAATGTTGCTCCGACACCCACGGGAAGGGTTTATGGTGTCGGTTCTTTTTATAGAGCGTTTTTAAAACTGTGTGTCGCTGGGCAACACGCTCTAACGCGTCTAAAAGACGCTCGCAATCAAAATCTTCGCTCAATTCAAATAAAAATGGGGCGTTATAGGCCACTTCAGCTTCTTTGATAGATTGGATAAATAACAAGCGCTCTTCAGCAAATGACAATTGCTTATCGTTAGTGTTCGGGATAATAACGGGCTTTTTGATACGCGCTAACTCAGAAATAGCGGCAACAGTTGGATACTGAAACAGCTCATTCAGTGTTATACCCAACCCTAAATGTTGCTGACAAAGCGCTAAAAAACGCAAAAGCGTCACGGAATTACCACCAAGTTGAAAAAAGTTGTCTTCAATACCAACAGGCTTTACGTCTAATATTAGCGAGACATATTCGCACAACGCTGCTTGCAAAGGTGTACTGGGCGCCAAGAATGAAGCCCTCCCCCTATTTTGATACAAATTGACAAGTGCGCTGGTGTCTACTTTTCCATTCAAGGTGACAGGGATGTGTTTAACAAAACAAATATCATTGGGTACCATATGAGTCGGTAACCCATTTCTAAGCAACTGTAATATATGTTCTTTTAACGCTATATTGTCCTCCTCTTTGACGGCGCTAATAAAACTCACTAGTTTTTTTCCAACGTTTTCACCTATTGCAATTGTCATGGCATGCCTCACACCTGATTGGCGCAAGACAAGCTGATCTATGGCTGTCAGTTCAACGCGATACCCATTAATTTTAACTTGTGCGTCTTTTCGTCCCCTAAAGTGCAATTGACCTTGGCTGTCAAAATAACCTAAGTCACCTGTTTTATAAGCTTTGACAGCCCCTTGGGACGATTCTATTTCAATAAACCGTCCCTGTTCCTGCGCTATATTTAAATAACCACTCGCAAGTCCTGCACCCATCGTTACAATTTCTCCGATAGCACCGTGTGGCAACAAGGCTCCATTCGAAGCCAAAACCACGATACTCGTGCCATTAATGGCTTTACCAATAGGCAATGCAACCTCGTCTGGCCACTCTCTTGGAATCGGGAAACAACTGGTGAAAACAGTATTTTCTGTCGGACCATAGCCATTTATAATCTGGATTTGCGCATTGTGTTGATAAACTGTATTAACATGTGAAGGCAACACAACATCTCCTCCCACAATTAATTGCTCTAACCCATTAAAAATGTGTGGGTCTATTTCGACGAGCGCGTGAAACAACGCCGCGGTTAGAAAAGCCGTATTCACTTTTTTGCTAAACAGCGTCCGTAAGTTTTCAGGATTAAGTTCTGACTCGCCAAGCATGTGAACACTACCGCCATTCAGTAGTGCCCCCCAAAACTCAAATACGAATGCGTCAAAGCTCTGGTTTGCAGCGCATAACATTGTCGTCTCAGCGTCTAGCGATATATAGTTTGGATTTAACACCAATCGCTCAACCCCACGATGAACACACACAATGCCTTTTGGTTCGCCTGTCGAGCCAGATGAAAAGTTGATGTAAAGCGGCGACTCTTTGCTGACCTGTTGACTCACGAAATGGCCCGCTGGCTTCTTTCGAAGTTGCTTTAACGAAAATACTGGTACAGCGCTGGAGTCGCCATCGGCATGACCAATAACTGCCAGAGCCTGACTCTGCTTGATAACCGTTTCCAAGCGTGTTTGAGTCTCATTAGGGGAGACAGGCACGTACACGCCACCAGCGTAAGTCACACCGAGTATCGCTTCTGCGAGTGCTGCGCCTCTTGGTAATATGATAACGACACGCGTCCCCTTCACGACCCCATACAACATTAAATTGGCTGCAATAACCTGTGCTGAGTTTGCCAACACTTGGTAGGTCAGTTTTTGTTCATCGCAATACAGCGCAACCTTGTGGGGAGTCTGTTGCACAATGCCTTCAAAAATACCTAACACTCCGCCGCCACCGCGCGCGTCAAATTGATGACTGTCAACCAGATGAGATAAGGACTGGGACTGGGACTGATTCAATAGATTGTCTTCAAACAATCCAAGCACCGCAGTGATGGATGCCTCACTCATGAACTTACCTACCCAATACCATTTTAAAATGAGTTCACCTTCATCAACATGGATGATAATGCGCATTTTAAAACGCGTATCAACAATCGCGCTCAGATTCGTATTTTTATCAAACCATGCGACTTCAATTGACGCCAGCGGGTTATCTCGACAATTTATGCCAATAGATTTTTCTAATTCTGTTTTATCAAAATAGCTCGACATTAAATCTTGTGTTAAGTGATGATGATATTGCTCTAAAGACAAAGGCTTGCCTTGATGCGTATAACGAACAGGTAGTGTGAACTGACCTTTACTTTCCCCTTGCCAAACATTGATCACCACATCGGATTGCCCCGTATAAACAGCAATAGCTTCGCTCAGACTATGAAAAATGCGCGCTTGCAAAGTCGCTTTTCCGGCATCCACCTCGCTGATAAGTTGTGCATACTGCGCACCTGTAATACATTGCGCCACATGGCCTTTTTTATTTTGAGGTAAGCATAGATTGTGTAATGAAACTGGCTCGTAGTTTAAAAACCGCGATTGCCAATAAGCATTTTGCGATTGGATATAATTTTTCAATGCATCGCTATAGGTGTGTATAAGTTGAGCTACTTCTACTGTGTTCAGTGAGGCTGGCGTGAGTATGACCTCATCATTTCTGAGGGACAATTGGCCCCCATCAGCACGCAGTATGTCTATCACATTTTTTATTTTCATAATTAACCACTTTATTATTTTTCCTTGTTGATTCTTATTTTTTGCACCAAAGTATTGTTTACTCATAGGCAATACACCTCTGAAATAGAACAACATTTGCGCAACAATAATGTAGTGATTTAATTTCAGTAAACACAAGTAAAAAACAATAAATTATGACAGTAAGCTGTCTTTTTATGCGTGCCCTTGTCGTCACTGATGAGATGAATGCGAATGAGGAAACCGCTGTGGAAGGGGCACACAGCCTCTGCATGTGAAGCATGCTAGAAACTGTAATACACTCATTTTGTTCACCATAAAAAAGTTGTGCCATATGAGATATGGCACAACTTTTTATTTTCTGGACTAAGCCTTTAAAACTCGCTTAGTCTCTTTGCTCCAGTAGGCTCGTTACACTTTGATCAAGCTGCTTAAGGCTAAGCCAAACCCCGCCCACGGCCACAATCATCACAATTAGGACCGCTTCGAGCAACAACATCAATTCATTTGGCCGATACGGAAATCCGAACCCTTGTTGGTATATCTGGCCAATGAATAAGTAAACCGATGTCAATGCACATGCTACGGGAATAATCGTTAAGATTGCCCACTCGGCTATCAACATATTTCGGCCCTGTTTTTCAGTCAAACCAAAGCTAAGCAGTAACCCATTTTTTATTTTGTCCCTTTGCAAATGAGTTTGAATTGAAGCGATAACTAATAGATTGCTCATTAACGCGATAAATAGCCCATAGGCTAAGGTGAGATACATAAATGTTTCGATTGTGCTGCGTACACGAGATAGCAATTCTTCAACTCGCAACATATGAATAGTCGGATAGGTTCGCCATATTTCTCCCAAATTTGCTAACCCGTGTTGAGATAAATCTACGCTGCCCATGTAATAGGTTTGCTCGCTGCTAACGGGTACACTCGCTTGATGTACAACAAACCAAAAAGTCACGCTGTCTTTTCCTGATCGGTAATGATGCACAGACGCAATTTGAAATTCGCGCGTTTGACTACCGATTTGCATTGTCAGTACATCGCCCAATGATAAGTTAAGCTCTTCAAAAACCTCTTGTTCCATAGAGATTGATGGCAACACTTGTATGTCGTACTGCCACTTCCCTTCCACAACCTTAATGTTGTCTGGTTGATTGTACTGCCAGTGCAGGTTAATGTTTCGCTCAAGTCTCGTACGAGAGTCGCTTGGCGGCGCATTAATTTGTGAAAGTACGACATCATTTACATGCGTAACACGCGCACTTTGAAATGCTTTAAACTGCTTGACCTTTCCCCCATGCTTTAACGTAAAAGCCTCAATGGCTTGCTTTTGTTTAAGATCTGCTTTAGTAACAAAAATATTTCCCTGATCCTCAAACAGCGCCCTTTCAAGTGCATTGTTCACATCTTGACCCACTCGAAAGCAAAGCAGCAGTAACGTTGCGCTCAAGCCTAATGCAACAATTTGCACAAGCTTCACATTCATTCGCTGCTTCATCAGCAATAAAACAAACGCCACAATACCACTTCTCCCTGTTAAACACCGGTGCGCAACACCAAGTAATCCCCATGTAAGTGCGAGTAAAAGTACCAAACAGACTCCAAGCCCCGCGAGTAGCATCCCTGTTAGCGTCCAATTGTCAGTGTTAATGAATACGACCACCAGCAAAGAGAGTAACGGGCATACACCGCCAACAAGAAATGTCATCGCATTGGTCTCTCGCTTTTCGAGCAACCCCCTAACTGTGCTCTTCAATAGCTTTATCCAGCTGGGAATTGTGAGCAGCGCATACAACACTACGCTCATCAGCAAAGCTTGCCCAATGCCAGTCATATCCCACATTAATTCAAAGGTATTGAACAGGTTTTGTTGTATAAATTGCTCAATAAAGGTTGCTAGAAGTAATGCAATCACCATCGCAGGCACAAAACTCACCAACAACATACTGATGATCAATGTGAGGATCAGCAGTGGCACCTGCTTTTGTTTTACCCCATTGGCCAGCATGACAGCCAACACCGATTGAATCGGTTCAATATGGCTACGCTGGCTCAACCACAAACACAAGCAGGTAAGTAAAACGATGACAAAGCTAATTAGTCCCATAAAGTTTTGCACTCGCTGCCAAGCGTGTGCCATTGGATAATTGTTCAACAACTTACTAACGACACGAATATCTGCGCTGTTGTTTTGCAGCTGCACTAACTGACTTGCTGATGTTAGGCTGTTGTGATTTATCAACACCTGCCTTTGTGCAGGGGTCATCTTAAGGTTAATCAGGCTCTCCTTGGATATCATTGCCCGTCTATCACTGCTATAACCTTGAATGATTCTATCAGGCTCGTTCAGCAGTAACGCACTGACGCGAAACTGACTTGCACCTAAATTAACTATCTCCCCAATATCAACTTTGAGTGCCCGAGCCAAATGCGGCTCTAACCAGATTTCACCAGCTTTTGGACCGGATGACACTTGCTTAGGCGTGAGACGCTGGCTGGTTGTAATAGCAATCTCACCATTAAGTGGGTAAGTACTATCAACGGCCTTGAGTTTTGTATGGCTAAAAGCATCACGCCCACTCAAAGTCACCTCATAACTTTCGAGGTAACTGTGCGTCTGTGCATGTGCTGTAATCCACTCCAATTCGGCACGCTTCCATACTCGATTCACGCTCAATTGTGTGTCTGCGCCAAGCATCGTTTGTAAATTGTGATTTAAGTATTTGTCTACGCCCTGCCCAAGCAAGCTGGTTAAACTCAAATATAAAAATAGCAAAGCTAAACTCAGCAGTGGGATCAGGTGCTTCCTTTGCTTCACTTGAACAAAGAATATTTTAACCAACCATAAGCTCGCACTGCGGTTAAATAAACGTGGGGGAATTTGACTATTCGAGTTAGGTACAAGGGCCTTTTTCATAACCTTAACTCTCCATTTTCTAAGTGATAAATTTTATCTAACTTCGCAGCCAGATTAAGATCATGGGTTACCACTATCATGGTCGTTCCCGCCGCTCTAGCACCTTTTTGCATATGTTCAAACACTTGTTCAGCTGTGCTTTGATCTAAGTTACCGGTCGGTTCATCGGCAAACATTATTTTCGGTTCACTACACAATGCTCTTGCAATCGCAACCCGCTGCTGCTCTCCGCCACTCAACTTGGTAACGGGCTGCATCGCTTGCGCTTCCATTTGTACGAGCCGTAATTTCTCAAACGCATGTTGCTCAGCACCTTTCATACCTTTTAACAGCATGGGCAAAGCGACGTTTTGTAATGCATTAAGCTCAGGTAAGAGATGAAAGTGCTGAAAAACAAACCCGGAGATATCATTAATCTCCGTGAGCAGCTCATTATTATAGAGATAGTTAATACTCCCTTGTTGTTGACTTTCTAGCCCAGCTAATAAAGACAACAATGTCGACTTACCAGACCCTGAAGCGCCGACAATGGCAACCTGCTCAGCGGGTTCAACAACCATTGAAATGGCTTTCAGCAAATGGAGCTGACTACCGTTAACTAGTTTAATCGCATGATCTAAACAGTTTACATCCAACTTAATTCCCATGCTCTCTCCTAAATTACCTCTTTTTTAATGGATAGGGCCAGAGTGCAGGCTAGGCTGTGAAATGAGTGTGAAGAGAAAACAATGCGCGCATTGCAGTCAACGTATGCGCTCATTATCTGCACATTTACATGTTCAATGGTTTGAGCTTGGCTTGCATGGTTTTGGGCGCTGCTCCATCTTTGTGTTGGTAGTCTATACTTGCTGTGTTGATTAGGCTTTAGGAGCCCTTACGAACAATTCTCAGTTTGCTAATCTACACGCCAATGTAGCAAAGTTAACTTATGTTCAATTGAGACACTCCGACAGCATATCGAAGATAGAATTACATCCAGCCATGTTAGTAAAACCATTGCTGAGCATGAGGCAGGTGTAGCAGAATGCGCTCACTAGTACACTAATATTTGAGATGAAGAAGCAGGATAAGTGGCATCCGTATTCTTGTGGGTTACAGCGAAGGTTAGAGCACTGGCAAGTGCGCCAGGTATTTATGTCAACACGGCATGGCGGTAGCGATATCAGCTATTACCTAAGCCAAAACAGAGCAAGCCTTCAAAGCGCCACGGGATTATTAAAATTGATGAGACCTGTATCAAATGAATTAATCAAAGGTAAGCGCAAGTTAATGATAGTGGGGTTGTTTTGTCGCCCTAACGAAAGCCAGCTTTATTCTGAAAAATCATATAGTTTATACTACCCTAATTAGGCTTATATAAGGGTTACTCAATTTATGAAGAGGCTTACTTTCGTACTATTTTCAGCATTGGGGTCTGCAAATGCAATAGCTCAGCAGGTGCTAAACCAACATGACAAAGTGTATGCTGAGTTATATGCAAACTATGTTTCCAAAGCAGCATTTGTAGCAATTTGTTCCAAGTTTGATGGTACTAAAAACTACGATAAGCCATTTAATAAATGGGTCGAGAAAAACAAAGAAGATATTGCGAAAGGAAGGGCTATTTTAACACGTCACTATAGCGCTCAAGGCGCTGATATTGATGAACTTTTTAACTGGAAGACAGATGCCGAAATGGATTTCTTCAAAGCGGGAACTCAACAGGAAAAGTTAGTTATATGCAACCGCGTGATAACATCCATATCGCCATCAGAATAAGCAATAGATAAATGATTGGAAAATATTAAAGTCTATCTTTATCAATACGTAAATGGATCCACCGACCGACAGTATCAGGAGCATGTACAGTGATATCACATTTAACACTCGGCACAAACAACCTCACTGCCGCCATAGACTTTTACGACCAGCTCCTTCAACCGTTACACGCCAAAAAAGTAGCAAAAACAGAGCAAGTTGTTTTCTATGCCTTCAAAGATTCAGGTACTAAGCTGGCTATCACTCAGCCTCATAACGGAGAACTTGCAACGTCGGGAAATGGTACCATGCTCGCCTTGCGAGTCACGACTCAAACTTTGGTTGAGACCGTGTATAACCTTGCTCTCAGCTTGGGTGCGCAATGTGAAGGAAAGCCAGGTGAACGAGATAATGGCGCTTACTTTGCAGCTTACTTTAGAGATTTAGACACTAACAAGCTGGTGGTATTCCACAGAGCTGACACCGTTAAACGATGACCGTATTCGGGGGAAGGTGACTCCCCCGAATACGCGCTATCAATTTGAGCAAGTAAGCTGTGGGAGCTTAATATCAACCCAAACTAATCTGTGATCTGAAGAGGCACTTCGATCTGCAACCAATTCTGCGCCATCACTGTCAACTTTAGGCCAAAAAACACCGCTATTTACGACGGTTAAATTCGCGGATGGCAATACATAATCTGCGCGCATTCCCCAATGTGCAGTATGAGTTGGTCCATTTTCATTTTCAGGTTTATTCAAAGTACCACCCAATGATGTCGGCGCTGGGTAATGATTAACACGTGTATGCTGCAAGAGCTGGTTAATCGCATTTGGGTGCGCATCACCATCCACTGCACTGGCGTTTAAATCGCCTAAAATGACAAACGAAGGATTATTGATCCCACCATATTGTCCTTCATCATCATAGAGATAGCTATTGCCGGACTCACTGATGTAATCTTTCCACATTCGAATTTCATCATGGTTTCTTCTACCATTTCTGTCTTCTGGCCCATCAAATACAGGCGGAGTGGGATGACTAGCCAAGATATTAATCTGCGTATTACACACCCTCAGAGGAATATCCCAATGTGATTTTGAAGACAGCCTCATGATTGATTGTTCATCATTACTAAACCAACTTTGTCCACTTGAGTCCTTAGGCATTAAGTGGTTAGGCATGTCTTTCCACAAAAAGTGCTGAAATGTTCTCACTTTATTGGCCTCAATGGGAAATTTTGACAGTAAAACCATGCCATATTGCCCAGGGTATTTACCAAACCCATAGTGTGTTAAGCGCGAATGCTTGCCTGATAACGGCGTTTTTACCCCTGTATTAACTGGCGCAAGATATACATACGGATATTCGATAGGCTCAAATCCGTTTTGTGCCACCTCTAGGTAAGCTTTTTGGAATAGAGCAATGCCTAACCCCGTGTCTTCAATGTAGTCAAATTCGTTGAGCAAAATAATATCCGGGCGCGTTCTTTGGATAATTTCTGCAATATTATTAATTTGTTTTACCTTGCCGCTTTTTAATGCATTGGTTAACGCATTCCCTGATACATCAATGTTTGTTTGATTATGATAATTGGTCGCCTCCATACTGACATTAAAGGTCGCCACTCTTAAGGTTTGTTCACTTTGTGTCATAGTCTCGGATCCACCTGTTGATGTCAGCTGACAACCAGATCCCATCAGAGATACAGCTAAAACAATTGATAAAGAAAGGGATTTCATAGATAACCTAGTGCAAACTAATTAGGGCGCTATTCTAGCGTCCTATGTTTAAAATGAGTGTTAATAATATATTATTTATTTGAGATTAATAGCACCTTATAAGTTCTATGAATGCCTCAGATACCATCAAAAGCAAGTCTCGGTATACCTAGGCAAATCATAATCATGCCATTTGAGATATTGGTTTAGGACTCGCCAAGTGCTAAATTAACAACACCTCTCGTACATTTACCAATAAGGTTGAGCTAAGCACAAATGGAATTACTTACTTTCGCCATTGTCATTACCGTATTTCTATGTGTTTTCACCTTAGAAGTGATTGCCCCGGCCTCTCAAAATACGTGTGACCGACGCTGGATGGTGCTCGCTTCAAGCATTAGCTTATTCCAATCTCTTGTTGCCATTATTGCTGGGGTTGTATTTGTAGAAACATTGAATGCGCTGTCTCTGTTTAATTTCAGTGCCATGAATATCATTACACAAGGCACGCTTGGCTTTTTGCTTACTAGCTTCATCGCATATTGGTGGCACAGAGCAATGCACAAATTCGATTTACTTTGGCGCATATTTCATCAACTACATCATAGCCCTAGGCGCATTGAAGCGCTCTCAGCTTTTTACTTACACCCTTTTGACGGTATCGCTGCGACATTTATAAACGCCCTAAGCTGTTACTTGATACTGGGGCTAAATGCCTATGGCACAGCCATCAGTCTCATTATTGCTGCTGTGTACAATATTTTTATACATGCAGATATCAAAACCCCTTACTGGCTCGGTTATATTTTGCAGCGACCTGAAATGCACCGAGTGCACCATAAACATATGCATCATGCTCAAAACTATGGTTTAGCAATTTGGGACATACTATTTGGTACTTTTTCTAATCCTAAAGAATATATCAAAGACGTCGGCTTTGATG
The DNA here is from genome assembly GCF_021530565.1 of Pseudoalteromonas sp. SMS1. Classification (GTDB taxonomy): domain Bacteria; phylum Pseudomonadota; class Gammaproteobacteria; order Enterobacterales; family Alteromonadaceae; genus Pseudoalteromonas. The sequence continues at coordinate 43,660 of NZ_JAKGBI010000022.1, read as the reverse complement.
AAGCACGTGAGAGCAGAGTTTATGACATGCTTAAAACCAAAGATGTATATAAGCAATAAGTTTGAAAGACATGTGACATTTTTAACAATTCGTAGGTATTTAATTAGAGCTAACATCACAACATTATAATACGTATTTGCCGCACGCTGGTGTCGCTTATATTAAGGTTATTTGGGCATGATTAATTTGCCCCGGATATGCTTCATGTCATGTGCTGCTGTCGACTTTGTCATTGGTACAATCCACTTCAGACTCCCTTATCATTGACTCACCACGTATCAGCATCAGTCTTATGGGTCTCAGTCTTGAACCCAGAACCACTTCAATAGCAATGCACTCTATGCCTCAGATAAGAAAACGTAGCCTAATATTGAGCTGGCACTATTTTACGAGTATAAATAAGCACTGGTTTGTCAAAGAATGTCATCAAAAGAAATTTCTGAAAGCGAGCTTGGCATACTCTTTTTATGCAGCTTAAATTTTTCCTCTCCGCGCCCTTTATCAATGCGCCGAGCACCACTCACTAACTCAACTTGATAATAGTGCTCAAATTGATTACCAAAGGTATCTGAATATGAGATTTTCACATAGCGCTCAATCTCGAAAGAGGAATATCGTAAGTCGCGTTTTCTCAATTGTTCAGAAAACGCTCTTTCCAGGTCGCAGAATTGTCCATGATTATTTCTGCCAATTACTACAAACATTAAATTTTGCGCATTTTGCGATACGCTCACGCCACTATAATAGTTACTTAAGGCAATATAGCTGGTTATCACTTTTGGATTTTTAATATTTTTATAGGCTTTTATATTAAGGAATATTGCAAGTTTACAGTTGGCTTCGAATGCTGGCGCACCTAAGTTCACGATTTCTATGTTGTCGTCTTCCACCTTGTTGGTATCAGGATTACGAGTCATCTTTGCCATTAAATGGATATTTGGAGAGCTCTGTTGCAACGCGACTTTGTATTGAGCCGAAGCTAAACGCGTTTGTTTGCGTGCAACCAAAAGCTGAGCTGTGGAAACTAAAATCGCCATCATACTTAAGAAAACGGCCGCCGCAGTTTCAAAGAAAATTTTATGCTTTAATAACCACTCAGCAATCTCCTCCATATTCCCTCCAAGTTACAGTATATACTGCAATTATAATTATCTGATCCAAGTGTTAGAGATGATAAAGCCTCAAACAGGCGATATCGCATTTTAAATTCAACCGTTCGGTGTTGCATTCATCACAGGCGTTAATTTAATTCCTGCTAAAGGCTGGTAAACGGGGCCAAATAAAACACCATAAATAGAAGAAAAGCAGATATATAAACCTATTGAATATAGATGCTCAATGGCCATTGCTGGCATATTTGAATTTACTATAAGCTGGATAGGCGCATAAAAGCGAGCGGTAAAACGCATGCGTTTGGCGGCTAAATCATGAGATGACCGACAAGCGCGAAACCCCAAGTTGGCTAACGCCCTAAACTACAGGCTTACATAACTTAAATCGCAAAATTAACACGGTTATTTTGCTTACCTGATTCAATCAACACAGAGAAGCTGCGCAAACCTTTCTATTAATTACTTGCACAGCTTTTTCAACTTAATTCAAAGTTGAGCTATGAGTTTCAGAGTGTGCTTTATGAAGCAACTCCACTTGTGCAATTTTTGTATCGGCTTGCTCTTTAGTCATTACATTTTGATCTACCAACCACTTGAACTTATTTATTTCACTTTCTAGCTCATTTCCGGGGTTAATTTCACCATACCAGTCTAATAATTGAGCACTTCTTCTTTGATTTAATTCACTAACTATATTGTCATGCTTCTTATCTTGAATAATAAAGATATTGCCACGTTCCGCTTGATAGACAGAGTACTTAATCTTGGAAAAATGCGCCCAAGTAACACACGCTAAACCAACAATTAACCAAAACCCTTGACCTGATAATGTTGCTTGAGAGTAGATAGCGTAACCAAGCTGAAAAATGCCTAAAGCTATCCATAAAAAACCGACATTTCTTAACCATTCATTTTGCTCTATTTTAATCATGCACTTTTTAGGCACATCGGCATAATTAAAGTCAAGGTCACCAGAGCCACTTTTGTCTTTATATGCGAAATTGAAGCGTTCTTTCTCGAAAGTAAAAGTGTGTTTAATCGCTCTTTTCTTCTGTACTATTTCCATTTAAATAATCTCAATGTTTGTCCACTACTTTGACCCATTTGTAGGGTCGGTCATTGGCGTTAGAATAATTGACTGAGATGCAAAAGCCAACTAGATTCTCCTGACATATTGGCATTGAACCATGTTGTAAACTCGTCTATCCGTTATAACGTTATTTAACTAACCGGCTCCACATCAATGCACGTCAATAATTAAATATCTCTATGCGCCACAACGCCAATCTACAACCTGTAAACGCATACTTTTTTGATTTTTGAAGAAGCACATTGCTCGATGAAATGAGCCGTATTGACCGCAACTAATTTACATCAACGAGAGATAAGTGATTAGTTGCACTACTCGCTGTTTCTGACCCAGCCAATACTCAATAGGTAACGATTGCCTTTCTCTATTTTTAAAACTTGATGTTCACAATCGTCTGGGCGAAATAGTTTGATGCGTTTTGTTTCAAAAATTGGGGTAGCGCAAATAAATTCTCCTCCTTGCTTGGCATTTTTAAGGACAATATTTAATCGATAATGCTTAGCGGATTGCACTTTATCTGTGTGAGGAGGTACTTCACTTCCTGTTGGAAATTTAAGTAAGTATGTATCAAACCTTATTGGCCAAGTTGCGCCGCAAAGTAACATTTTGTCATACCCAGTGTTTTGTCGACCTCGTTCCCACCGAAATAACTTATTAAAAACAGACATAACGCTTCTCTAAACGCCGCAACAGATACGTGCCACAATACAGTAGTTGTATTGTTTACGGAATATTTAATCGCATGCCTATTCAGCCATACTTTATATTACGAAGCATATCAGCCCAAAACCACGTACTTGGATATGTTCTTGAATTTAACGCTCGATTTCATAGAAATTGAATCAAAGCCGCTGCGTTCCTAGTATGAAGAGTTAGACGGCTTCAATGCTACCTAGTCTTAATTTAACCAGTCTTCATAAAGTGAAACGCCACCAAGTATATCAATATGTAACCATTCTAAAGTGACTGGGGTGAGGTATAGCGCAAAGTGGCAACGACAATACTTTAAATGTTATGTCGTAACTTGCTCTGGCTTACACCGTTTCCTCCACAAAGCCCTGCTTTACTTGCAGTAAAAAGCACACAACTACCTTGATTCAATTTCACTGCCTATTTGACCTCAACTTAAAGTGTGAAAAAAGCAACAATAAAATAAAAAACCAATACTTGTTTATTTTTAAATTACATTATTAGTTTTTTTCAAGTTTAAAAGTTAACAATTTATATACTTTAAAATCAGACACTTTGTACTTGAACTGCTTTAACACCCCACTCATTTAGAGCTTAAGATGTTGTAATTATTGATATAGAAATACATTACTGATAGCTTGGCCCAACGCTTGATTTTAAAGGTTTTACGACAGCCCCAATAATTAAATAAAGCACAATAAAAACAATGCAATTATTGGTGTTTGAATAAAGCCCAATGACCTTTTAGTGAGCGGTAAATATGACAAAAAAGGAAATGTGAATTTTAGATTCGCTGTGCATATTTGCGGTTTACGGCAATGTCCATGTGATAAGAATTTTAAGTTACACCACGAGCATATTTTTTATATATATAAGGAGAAATTTAATGAAAAAATTAATCGCAATGTCACTTGTTATGGCTGGTGCATTTAATGCAAATGCAAACTCAATTTCAACGGTGGAAGTTGAAGCCGCACAAAAAGGATGGGGAGAAGGCATTGTCAAAATTGGGCAGGCAAAAGATCCTAAAAAAGCAGCGGTCAAACATTTAGAAGAGTTTTATGCATTTGGCCAAGGCCAAGTCCTTTTTAAACCTACCTTGGCATCAGTTGACCAGTTTAGAGGGACCAAAAAAGAAGCCTTGTCTTACTTTGTAGGTCAAGATCTTGCCGAAGATAAAGGCTTTGCTTTGGCCCCTTACACCAAGGTTCGTTGGGAAAATGAAGGGATCATCACGGATGGTGATTCAGCCATTTCAATGGGTAACTACTTCTTCACTAAAACCAATGGTGAAGAAATCAAGGTTGAATACTCTTTTGGTTATATTAAAGATAAAAATGGCAAACTAAAAATCAACTTACACCATTCTTCGCTTCCATTTAATCTTCAATAATAAAAAAACGAAGGTGCATAGCGCAGCTCTGCTGCGCTTTTGTTTGCTGACTTTTGCTTTTCATAGGACAACACAAGAAAAACACAGCTAAAGAAATAGCGCACAGTGATCTATCTATTTTTAATAGCCATACATTACACTTCTTCCTGACCAAGTAGAAAGGCTTTGAGTTGGTTGCATGGCGATATTTTATCATTTCTCGTACTTAGAAAAACCAAACGCGCAAACTGACTGACCCTAGACAAAAAGACTATCAGTATTGCATTAGCGCCCCCCCTCTTCTGTAATCGGTTGTACGGCGCCATTGTGACGACAAGAATCTTGCAAAGTAGCGCCAGAGTGTTCACACGAACTTTGAGCTTCATTAGTATGCGATGTGTGTTTTGAACTTGTTTCTAAATTAAAGTACGCTAGCCCCAAGGGCTCGATTTACTCGTGTCACCAAATTGAGCATATCGCGTTTACACCCATTCGGAGCTCGTTATGTCTAATCTATCCAGCAGTTTTGAGTTAATGGCGCAATACAATCAATGGATGAACAAAAACATCTATGATGCTGCTGCAACTTTATCCATCGATGAATTGTCTCGCGACCGAGGCGCATTCTTTGGTTCAATTTTGGCAACGCTCAATCATATTTTGGTAGGTGATACCATTTGGCTTACTCGGTTTGCCACACACCCAGCCAAATTTGCCTCACTTAAGTATATGGATCATATTGCATACCCACAGTCGCTTGACCAAGTACTTTATTCCAATTTTAATGAACTAAGACAAGCACGTTTCGAGATGGATCATGTTATTAAAGCGTTTGCGTCTGAACTCACTGAGGATACGCTCCAAAGCAGATTGGCCTATCGCAGTACAAAAGGAACGTATTTTAGCAAAGACTTTGGTTATCTTGTTCAACACTTTTTCAACCATCAGACACATCACCGCGGCCAAGTTTCTACATTGCTCACTCAATTAGGAGTCACCATCGGTGATACAGATTTACTACTGATCATCCCCGAGTAATCATTTTATGCAAAATGCGCCTCGTCGAATCTGGTCGTAAAAAGTTGAGAAAGCATATTCACACTTCAGAGTGCATGCGTGTTATCATTCGCTTTTATTCCACAATAGATGATATTTGTTTTGTCTCAGCCGCTATTTTCAACTTTACCGCTATCAAATGCCCTGTTAGATAACCTAGACTCACTTGGCTATAAAGCCATGACTGAGATCCAAGCGCAAACACTGCCCAAAATTTTGGCAGGCATCGACCTTATTGGGCAAGGAAAAACGGGGTCAGGCAAAACCGCTGCATTTTCTCTTGGGCTCTTGCACAACTTAAATGTTAAACGATTTCGTGTACAAGCGTTGGTTGTGTGTCCAACACGTGAGCTCGCAGATCAAGTTGCAGTCGAGATACGAAAATTAGCCCGCGCAATTCACAATATCAAGGTGCTCGCGCTATGTGGTGGTGCGCCAATGGGACCCCAAATCGGCTCTTTAGAGCATGGTGCACATATCATCGTTGGTACACCAGGGCGCATCGAAGAACATTTACGAAAAGGTCGCCTGTGTTTAGATGAAGTCAATACCTTCGTACTGGATGAAGCGGATCGCATGCTAGAGATGGGCTTTGAAGATTCAATCGACTGTATTCTCCAACACTGTCCAAGCAAACGTCAGAATTTACTCTTTAGTGCCACTTATCCTCCCAAAATTGAGCAGCTGGCAAAACACATTATGGATAACCCTGAAAAAGTCACGGTTACGGCCACCCATGATCATGCCTCGATTGAGCAATACTTTTATGAGGTTGAGAGTAATGATGTGCGGTTACATGCCGCTCAAAAGCTCCTGTTAAAATTCCAACCCAATTCTGCCGTCGTATTTTGTAACACTAAAGCAGAGTGTCAAACGGTCTGTGATAGCTTGAAACAATTAGGTTTTGATAGTGCGGCATTACACGGTGACCTTGAACAAAAAGACCGTGACCGTACGTTAGTTCGGTTCGCAAATAAGAGCTTGACCATTTTAGTAGCGACAGATGTTGCCGCACGAGGTATCGATGTTGACCATGTCGATATGGTACTCAACTACCACATTGCGCACGATCCTGAAGTGCATGTTCACCGAGTTGGTAGAACAGGCCGAGCTGGTAACAAAGGGATTGCCTGTTCACTGATGAGTTATAAAGAGTCTCATAAAGTGAACGCGTTGGAAGACTATTTAGACACCCGTATCGACCCTACAAACCTGCCATCAGATGATGTCCTAAATAATCAAATTGCTCGTGCCCCGATGGTTACTTTACAAATTGATGGTGGTAAGAAAGCGAAACTAAGACCAGGTGATATATTGGGTGCACTCACCGCAGATAAAAGCATCGTAGGCACACAAATAGGTAAAATCAAAGTAACCGCCATGACATCTTATGTGGCAGTCGAGAGAAAGATCGCCAATAAAGCACTGAAAATGATCACAGAAGGGAAGATGAAAGGCCGCAACTTCAGAGCAAAAAAAGCAACTCATTAACTCTTTATCAAAAGGAGATCATGCCATACGCTGATCTCCTTGCCTAACTAAGCATATCTGCCACAGTAATTTACACTCCCACAATCAGCATTTTACCCTGTGCCATGCCCTCTCTTTCACAACTCAGATCCATACGGCTATTCAATGGGTATTTATAGATCATGTCGAGTTTAGGATGAATATTGTGCACACACTTACAACTTTTAACGTACAAACTCATTTTACTTTGGTTGTCTAAAAATGCATAGGCCGTCTTACTGAGTGCTTCTTTGCAGGCCGTCATGATATCGTTGTTAATCTGATTCATGTGGATAGCCTGCTGCGCTTCTTCTTTGTGAACGACTTTCACGCTACTGGCTAACACGCAAGCAGCATACACATCCAGCACCCCAATGACCCGAACTTTTTGGCTTCCTCTTTCAGCATAAACCACCATCACACAAGGTAATTTGCTCTCATCAAGCGTTTGTGAACGAATGGGTTTTAAAATGAGGCTTTCACTGATGTTTTTCTGCATTAAACGTTCTAATGCATCCGTTTTTGGTAATGCAAGCCCATCTTTCAAAGGCACAGCTTGCTCAGTTATAAATTCTTGCGCTTCCAGCTCCAATACGAGTGGCTTAATCATCTGACACAATTGCTCATCAGAAAAAGGTTTACACAGGAAAAACGCACAACCTAATGACTTTGCGTATAAAATTTGTTCTTCATCATCAACAGTCGATATCATCCCTACAGGTATCTCTGGGTGCGTTTCAACAACTGATTGAAGTAATTCGATACCTGTTTTCTCAGGCATATGCCAATCGGTCAGTATTATGTTCGGTTGCCAGTCATTAACCAATTTAAGCGCATCATCCACACTCGTTGCACACGACACGAATAGCTTTCTGTATTCAAATTGTTGAAGTGCACGTCGGATAATTTCACAAGTTGCATGGCTGTCATCAACTATCAGAACTTTCACATCCACCCCTATATTAATTTTTCTTATTCAGTATAGGCAGAATTTTGTACTAAAACTAAACTTATCTTATTGATAATAAATGCAGCGAAGATTATCACAGATGCTTCCGATTGAAGTTTACCAATATATCGCCCTCAATTTCGGGCTCCTTATTCTTGCCGCTTGGTTTTATATCTTGTTGTTGATTTTAAGAGAGTTTCGTAAATTTGCAGGTATTTTTATATCTGGTACAGGGGCGCACTCTACGCACTCTGAGGAAATTATGACGTTATGTAAAGATTCTGTTGAGAGAGCCAGTCAATTTAATATTCAACATGAGCAAACCATCTCTGAACTATTACACGTTCAGGCCAATCTCGAAGCACAACTTGCTCAAATACGCGCTTCTACTGCCGATCACATAACCAAAGAGGAACAAAGCTCAATTAATGAGCTCAATAAAAAACTGTCACGTTCTCACAAATTGATCAAAAGGCTCAAGGGTGACCTCGATATCAGTGGCAAAAAACTAAAACACGCCAAATCGAAATTAGAAGACCAATTTCAATCCGTTGGCACACTACAAGAAGAAAACAGCAGCTTACAAAAGGAAATAGAGCAACTTAAAGTAGAAATCCAAACAGTGCATCAATCCACTCCCCCTTCAAACGAGCAAGAAATACATGCCATCGTCAAACAATACGAAAGACAAATAGAAGAACAAAACCAGCTTATAGAGCAACTTTCATTAGAACAGCCAGAGCAAGGTGGTGAAGAAATTCAGCGAGAACTGCATCAGGCCAAGCAAAAAATAAAGCACCTCACTAAAGAGAACAAATTTATTGAAAGTCGTTACTTAGAAGCGGTAAAACAAGCGGACGCCGACAAGGCCCGAATATTGAAGTAATAAGTGATTAAACTAATTGAGGTGACTAGTTGAGTACATTACATACCACTGAAGCAGAGAAATAACTCCCTTTTTTATCAATGAGGTTCGATGTCTTCCAGCCATAGCGCTGCAAGATAATCAATAAATGCTCTCACAACAGGTTGCTGATAGCTGCGCGACAGATACACTGCCCACAACTGACTGCTGGCAATGTGATAATCCTCAAGGATCGGTATCAATGCCCCTTCATTGATATGGGTACGTGCAATATCATATGGCAATAACGCAACCCCAACCCCACTCATTGCAGCCGCAACAAGGGTTCTGACATCATTGCACACGAGCGGGCCTGAGACTTTCACCGAATGTACCTTGTCGTCTTTCACACATCGCCACCTATCATTAGTTAAATGCACCAAACAAGGATACTCAGCCAATTCGGAAGGTGTGTTAGGCACCCCGTGTATTTTAAGGTAGTTGGGAGATGCACAGATACATGCACCAATTTTCATCAAAGGGCGCGCAATGAGGTTATCATCTGGCAAATTTGTGTAGCGCAGCGCAATATCAATACGTTCGTCAACCAAGTTGGAGAAGCTATCATTGGCATGAATATCTATTTTTACCCCTGAGTGTTCCTTTAAAAACTGACTCACTGCGGCGATTAACATCGTTTGAGAAAAGCCTATCGGGCTAGATACCTTAATTGTACCGCGCAGTTCAGATTTATTAGCATAACTTTGTGCGATCAGCGCACTCGTTTCATCCAAGATCCGTTCAAACCGGCGCAAAGCTTGTTCACCTTGCTGAGTAAGGCTCACTTTTCGTGTGGTTCTGTGCAACAGCCTTTGCTCTAGCCACTGCTCTAATTCTTGTACATGCCGCGATACTTGCAGGCGACTTAAATTAAGTTTTTCGGCTGCTTTTGTGAAACTCGACAAGTGTGCCACTTCTACAAAACTTTTGATTGCGGTGATCCGATCCATACTATTAGGTTCACTTTTTGATACAATCTGCATCATTTATTGGAGATTATTTCATATTAGTTTTCTTTTAGTCTAAGCACAACACAATACAAATCGATAAAAGAGGAACATATGAAGTTAGTCGTATTAGGTGCATCAGGTTGGATTGGCAGTCATATTGTGGCAGAGGCCAGCTCAAGAGGCCATGAGGTAACTGCCCTTGTCCGCAACACAGAAAACTACGAGGTTCGCAATGTGACGGTTAAGCATTTTGATTTAAATAATGTAAACCATGACATCGCATCATTTGTCGCTGATGAGACTGTGTTTGTTGCCGCCATTGGTGGACGCGCACTTGGTAATCACGACATCGTAGCGCACACTGCTTCGACATTACTCGCCAGATTACCGTCAACGACCATTGATAGACTGGTTTGGGTGGGTGGTGCTGGATCACTTGAAGTTGCTCCGAATGTAAAGCTGATTGATACACCTGAATTTCCTGCCGAATATCAAGATGAGGCCATTGCCCAAAGCCAAGCACTTGATATATTTAACACAGCACAAAAGACACTGGATTGGACATACATAAGCCCAGCTGCGGAAATCTTTCCTGGAGACGCCAAACGAGAGTATCGTATCGGTTTTGATCAGCTGCTTACCGATGCAAACGGCGCAAGTAGAATTACCGTGTCCGATTACGCAATCGCGTTAGTAGACGAGATTGAGCAAGCCCAATACATTAATAAACGTATCGGTGTCGCTTATTAATCAACACCCCATTTAAGTGGGCGAAACTGACTATGAATGCCCACAGGATGTCGGATACCGGGCTGGATTCATATCAGCCCGTTTATATGTTAATCACGTGAACTTGCATCACCGTATCGAAGACCAATTAAGTAGGTCTCGCTATTAATTACGGTTGATGCCAGAATTTAAGCACATCCCGTTTCACCTAAAGAAAAAGGAGCCTTAGGCTCCTTTTTTATCGTGCATGTTTATTACTTAGGACGCTAACCAGCAACGCTGGTAAGAATGTCAAACTCAATATCATTGAAAACACAATCCCGCACAACACGATGATACCAACTCCGCGATAGAGCTCAGTGCCATCACCCGGAATAAAGACCAGAGGTGCAAGGCCGAATAATGTCGTTGCCGTTGACATTAAAATTGGTTTCAATCGTGTTGCCACCGCTTGCTTAACAGCAGCAACGACTTCCATGCCTTGATCAACCACCAGCTTTCGTGTTTGGTCGACAATCAAGATTGGGTTATTTACCACTGTGCCCAGTAGAATTAAGAAACCTAGCATGGTGATCATATCAAAAGGTTGGTGGAACGGTGTCATACCAAAACTTGCCAGCAACACATTCACACCATTTACCGAAATTAAGCCAAGCAATCCTCCGGCCATACCCAAAGGTACCGTCGCTAAAATGAATAATGGATAACGCCAATGAGTAAATATCGCCACGAGCAACAAATAACTCAATACCAATGCCACCACGAAATTACTCGACAGTGACGCCTGAGTTGCTTCCAATTGGTCAGCAGCACCGCTAATTGAAACCTTTGTGCCCTGTGCTATTTTACCCTGCTGCCACAATGTTGGCAGTAGTTCAGTTCGCACTATCTCTTCAGCGGTCTCAAGCGCTACATCTCTTGGCGGAATGATATAAACGGTCACCGTTCGCTTGCCATCCACACGGCGTAAACTGTCACTATTTTTACTTTCCACTAAATCAGCCAATGCACTGAGCGGTAGAACATCACCTGATGGTGTCACGATGGGCGATGTCGCCAACTGTTCTATCGTTTGCTGTTCATTTTGATGACTGAAAATGAACATATCTATCTTGTCATCATTGAGAATAAACTCGTCAACATACGCACCATCACTGAGCGAAGAGATCGTGTACCCAAACTCACTTGAACTGATCCCAAGTTCAGCTAAACGCTGCCACTTCGGTTTTATCTCTATGAGTGGTTGATCCAAGCTCAATGCGCGAGGATCTGAGTTAATTTGTGGGTTATCAAAAGTTAACTGTGCTTGCTGATATACAGCTTCTGCTGCACTGTAGAGGTCAGGCAAACTACTCCCTGCAATATCCACCGCAACAGCCCGAGTACCGCCATCATTGCTCGAAATGATCGATCCTCTCGCTGAGAAGGCGCGCATCTTATCATAGCTTCTAAATTTAGCCGTTATAGCATCCATCATCGCTTGAATATTATCAGGGTCTGTGGGCGCACTTAAAAACCAAATACGCCCGATTGACACTGACATCGAATAGTATGCCAGAGGTGGCATGTCCGTCTCACCTTTGTCAAACGCGTCACTTGGCGCATTCACATAGCCATTGAAATATACCCGAAGTTCATCTCCTATCTCTTTCATCTCAGACAAGTTATAGCTTGGTGGTGCAATCATCATAGAGAAGGCTTTTGGCTCCTCTCCCTCGGGTAAGTATTCTGCAGCAGGCATAAGCGCGTATGCAGCACCCAAAGTAACAACAACGAACCCAACGGTAATGGCCGTTGCTCGTGCTTTAGTCGCGACACAAAAAGACACCAATCCTAACCAGCGCTTTGAAAGAGAGACGGTTTTGAGTGTTTCTTTACGATTCGGCAAATTCGCAAGGGTGGTAGGCACAATAAAAATCGCCACTAGCATCGACGCAATGATGGCTGATGAAACAGCAATTGCAATGTCTGAATACAGCTGTCCTGCTTCTTGCTCTACAAATAAAATAGGAGCGAACACCAAAACAGTGGTTGCGGTAGACGCCAATACCGCAGGCCATACTTCTTTCACCCCTTTTATCGCGGCATGCAATTTACTGGTACCGCGTTTGTTTGCTTGAACAATGGCCTCGAGTACCACAATTGTGTTATCCACAGTCATACCAATCGCAAACGCGACCCCAGCTAAAGAAATAACATTGATAGTACGGTCAAACAACATTAGGCCAAGAAATGCGGCAATGGTACAGATTGGAATACCGATCACGCCGACCAACGTTGCGCGACCCGAACGCAAGAACCAAAACATCACTAAGGTGGCCAGTAATGCACCGAGTGCTAAGTTGGTCCAAACGTTTTTAAGTGAGCTTTCAACGTATTGCACGTCATCACTCATAAGTAATAACTCTAGACCGTTTTGTGCGAGCAGTTCTTGATTAATCTGTTCAATGACAGGTAGCATTTGCTGTTTAATGTCGATGACATTCGAGCCGCTCTCACGTCTTACGGAAAGCCGTAAAGTGCGTTCACCGTCAGAGTAGGAAATGCCACGTAGCTCAAAATGGTCCAATGAGACAACCGCCACGTCTTTTAATTTGGTTGTTACGCCGCCTTGCTCAGAAACAATTAAATTATCAAGTTCACTTAGCTGTTCAAAACGACCGACCATGCGTAATAAGTATCGACTCGGACCACTTTCTATATCTCCAGCTGATGCGTCACGGTTACGAGCTCTAATTGCACTTCTCAAATCCGTAACACTTAAACCTCGTTGAGCCAGCCGACTTGGATCAACATTGATTTGAATTTGCCTTGCTGCACCGCCACCCACGCCCACTTCTGACACGCCCTGAACGCTTTCCATACGAGGTCGGACAAAATCTTCGGCAAAATCTCTTAACATATCGACATCTAAATCAAGTGGATTGCCTGTTTGGGGCTTCAGTACAAAATGCATAAATGCGTTAGATGAGAACGAACTGGAGTACAGCCTCGGTTGATCCACATTCTCTGGATAACTAGGCACTTGACTCAAGGCATTATTAACCCGGATCAGCGCATCATTGACATCAACACCAAATGGGAACTCCAGCTCAATTCTGGCCGAACCCATATTAGAATACGACACCATACGCTTTAAATTTGACAAGCTTCTTAAGTAACGCTCTTGCTCAACTAGGATCTCTTTTTCAACATCCTGTGGGGTCGCACCTGGCCACCCAGTTTGGACAGTAATCGTCCTAACTTCTAAGTCGGGGATCATCTGAACAGGAATTTTAAGTGCAGTAACCAATCCCAAAATGCAGATGATCAAAGATATTACGGCAACTAAGGTGCCGCGCTTTACGGCGCTTTCAATCATATCATTTAGTCCTTACTCACCGTAATCTCACTGCCGGTTTTTAGTAGCTGTACAGCAGTCACGATAATTGGAGACGTTAGCGCTGTATTGTCACCTGACACGGCCGAAATCATTACTTGTTCGCCCCGTTGTTCAAGGATCCTAACGGTGTGCCTTTGTGCCGTATTACCGTTTGCGACAAATACACTTAGCGCGCCATCAGGGTGATATTTCAACGCTGATTTTGGTACCCAAACAGCCTGTGCCCCCGTGCTGGGTAATTCAATTTCAACTTGCGCTGACATACCTGCAACAAACCCTGCTTGGTTTGGCACTGCCACGTGGACAATAAAACTACGGGTGGATTCATTAATAACAGGCACTATGGCCTGGATACGCCCATTAATTAGCTTGGTTTGATCGTAATCTGGCTTTATGACTAGTTCCGTAATTTGGCTATTTGAGAACGCATTAATGTACTCTTGGGGCACAGCAACGCTCAACCGCAAGTCGTCCACAGAGACCAGCGTAAGTGTGTGCGTTTGTGTTGTGACCCACTCTCCTAAATCCACATTGCGTTTCATCACGACCCCCGCAAAAGGGGCAAATAAAGTTTGCCTTCTGAGCGTTTCTTTATTCACGGCGAACGTAGCGCGTGCTTTAGCAAGTTCTGCGGTCGCAGCAGCAACCCCTGCACGACGTTCGGCAAGTAATGTTGGCGCGACGAATTGTTTTTTGGATAGAGACTCTACTTCCTCGAGCTGACGCTGAGACTCCAAAAGCGCCACTTGCGCTGATTCTACAGAAGCTTGGCTTTGCTCTAATTCAAGCTTGGCGAGAGTGGGGTCGAGCTTTAACAGTGCTTGACCCGTTGTCACGGCATCACCGACTTCCACCAATAAGGTATTTACAACACCCGCTTCTAAACTGGCAAGGGTGGCATTTTGTTTTGCTTCGACAGTGCCGCTTAAGACTAATTTATTTTTATATTGTAGGTCCTTGGCTTGAAAAACCGCGACTTCCACTGGCGCGCTCCATGTAACAGTAGACCAACTTAGTAGAAGAAAAGTCATCACTACTGATACAAACGCAGATTTACAGCGCATTTTTACACCTCAAATGATTATTGTTTTTAACAAGATACTACGAATAAGTTTGTCGAACGTTTAAATTGCGACAAATCTACTAATCTAGAAGTTGACGGTCAAAAAGTATCTGTGGCTCTATCATGAAATCACATATTGATGACTTTGTGTCCGCCAATTTAAGTACCTTACGCTTGACGTACCTCACTCTAATTCATTAAGTGTGTAAAAAGTGTGAATATGTACGACGTAATACATGGTCATATTCACACCGTTCTAGTTGCTTTGTTTGCGCAAAGCGGGTGTCAGTGTTTTGCCATCTCCGTCGACTTTAGATAAGAGTTTCAGGTCAAGTACCTCTGCAATCATCGGATAAATATCAAGATTATTCACTTGTGCGAGCGTCGCACCGGTTTTGAATGCTGGACCATGCGCAACAAAGATTGCCGCCATTTGTTGACTATACGGATAGCCATGAGTGCCTTTGTAAGTGACACGTTTCTGAGTGCCAAAAGCAAAAGGTGGGCGAGTTTCGATGATGATATCGGCAGTCGTCTCGTTGATGGTCACTCCGCGCTCACGCAGCATATTATGACTGAGTACTTCAAAACGACCTTGCCCCTGCTTAGCTAAATGTGCTCTTAGCTTTTCAATGTCGACGTTGGCGTGTGACTGCTTGTATAGATGCGTGCGTGTTCCACCATTTTTCACTTTAAAGTCGTCCAAATTGAAGCCTAGTTCATTGAGTACAATTGTTTTGTCAGGGTCAACGGATGCCATGCCATGATCGGAAACCAGAATAAGATTTACGTCCTGATCGACTTCCGATTGCAACCTTGACCAAAGTTGCCCGATCAATTTATCTACCTCTTGAACAGCATCATATGTCTGTTTGGCATCTGGACCAAAGTCGTGCCCCATGTCATCCACCAAAGAAAAATAGCCAGCCACAAACCTGGGCCTTTGCGAAGCAGATAACTGTAGCCAAGACAGAATTTGATCTACTCGTTTTTGATAATCACCACGTTTTGAATAATGCATGTAGTAGCTAGCGGTTCTGCCATTGAACCGTGCATCTGACTCAGGCCAAAAATAAGTGGCCGCTTTCACGCCCTGCATTTCAGCCAGGTTCCACAAAGGAATACCATTAAGCCAAGTGCTGTCTTGCAAACCTCGGCCCATTTTGTAGCATTCATCGCGGCGTTTATCACAAAAATAATTATCGATAATGCCGTGGTTTGACGGCAGCAAGCCAGTAATAATTGATAGATGATTTGGAAAAGTTTTAGTTGGGTAAACAGGACGCATGTGGCTTGCACGTACACCTGCATTTGCAATGCGGGCAATATTTTTAGCATTATGCTTTTCAATATAATCCCATCTAAATCCATCTATAGAAATTAAAACAACACTTTGCTCATTATTGTTAGCCAATGAGCAAAAAGAAAAAAACATAAAAAATATAAAAGCCAATACAGCCAAAAAGCACTTCATTGTTATTCTCATCATTTTAAAATTTCAGGTACTGTATATGGTAAATATTTAAAATTGGAAGGCCGAAAGACCGAAATGGAGAATATTTTATATTTATTTTTTAAATTAGTACGTAGTGAATATATTTGACATAGTCGTGGCAATGCCACGACTATCAGATTAATGATTGAGAAACGGTGGCAACATGATTATCAAGCGTGATATTTGCATATGCACCATTCACTAAGGTTAAGTTAGGTGCCAAATGACTGATATCCACATCATAAATCACAGGAATGGACACTTCACCAAGCGCCATCTCAAGCGCCTCAATGCTGCTCAAAGGCGCCCCACTTTCATCGGGAACGGCATTGCGTCCAATTAAAATGCCAGCGGCATTTTTAAACGCGCCTTGTAGCTTTAGCCCTTGCAACGCTCTATAGTACTGAGTAGGCTTTAACTCGGCATTTTCGAAGTAAAATATATACGGGCCATCTATATGTAACTCCGGCTTAAAATACTCCGAGCCATAAAGCATAACATGAATATCCAAACACCCTCCGATTAAACGTCCGGAAAACTCTACAGACTCAGAAAGGACACTTTTTTTATTTAGTAATTTCCACCTCACTGGTTCAGTCAAATTAAATTGCGCGGTCGGGTCCACAGCGTAATCAGCATAAGTCGCTTCAAAGTATTTCGCACTCGACTGCTCAAAACGGCTGCCTTTAGGTAATCGCAAAAAATCAAACACGCTTGATGTAAGTGGATCTGATTGGTTTAAGCTCAATTGCATCAAGTTCGTACAATGGCACGTTGCCCAACCCAATTTGGAGCTAATGGCTGTCAGCAACGTACTGATATCAGAAAAGCCGAGTAACCACTTAGGTTTTGCGTTATGCAAGCTCGCCCAATCAAGTTCTGGTAACAAGTCCATCGCAATTTCACCACCCCAAGGCGCCATAATCGCATCAATATTGTCGTCTTGTAAAAATTGCATCAGCTCTTTCAAGCGCATATCGCGTGGTGCGCTGACATACTGTTGGTTATCCCTCAAGCACTGTCCTTCTAGTACTTCAAACCCCCGTGTGCGCAAATCTCTCAGCACCAAATCAAGTCTTGCGTGTAGGGGCGCTGGTACGCCAGAAGAAAATGCCGTAATTGCAATTGTACTTCCTTGGGTTAAAGGGGCCGGATACAACATTACTCCTCCTTACTTTTTTATTCTTTGGTGATTAATCGACAGAAAAATAGTGCTCATTACCGTAAAATTTAGATAAATAGCATCAAGTATAAAAATAAATAAGCTCAGCGTACCAGTTAATATATAAATGAAGTGTTAAAAAGTGGATTTTATAATTTATACACACAATGCGAAACGCATCTAATCAGCTGAAATTAAAGATTTATTTAAACTTAACATTACTTTAAAAAATATAGTGATTGCAACATAAAAATAGACCTAACTTTATTTTCAAATGACCTGTACGAATTTTCACCGTTTACTATGCTTTAGTGAGCTAGTGAAAGAAGTATACGTAATCTGCACAGATTGTACCGTGCGTTTCAAGAGGAACATACTATGTTTTATTCATGCAAACGGATGCATCTTGTCAGTACTTTGGTGCTATGTATGCTTGTTGTAAGTTGTGGCGGGTCATCTGGCGGTGATTCAGGCACCCCATCTACACCTTCCCCCACACCTACACAACCACAAAACAATGCACCAACAGTGTCGATTAGTGGCGAGAACTCCATCCAAGAACAAAAAGAAATATCACTGACGGCCCAAGCGACCGACAGCGATGGTTCAGTAGATGCCTATTCATGGCAAATCGTGGCAGGCCCGACAACCACGCTGCTAAACTCCACGACACCCACGGTTACTTTTACCACGCCAGATATCACAGAAGACACGACCATGACGCTGCGTGTAACCGTAACGGATAACGACAGTGCCACCGCAAGTGCTGACTTTAACCTCAGTATATTGCGTACCGTCAAGTCTGTAACGATTACCGGTCTGGTCACCGACGGACCCATTCCGAATGCGGCGTTAACACTCATCATTGGCGACAAAAACTTCGAACTCACTGCTGACTCTGAAGGTAAATACACCTACCAACTAGACGTTGACGAATCAATGGAAAATGACTTAGTGCGTATCCGAGCACGCGGTGGTAACACCCAATCAGAAGTCGAATTTTATTCACAATTACCCAGTTTTTCGTCAATCCAAGCGCAGGCCGGTGAAGATGGCATTTTAGACAAAGATGATAACTTTGGCGTCAACATTACTAACGTGACAACTTCTGAGTACGCACTGATCACCAGAGAAGTGGGGGTGCCAACTTCTCAAAGCGCGCTTAACCAAGCACTGGTCGGTATTGATGCAGACGAGAAGCTCACACTGGCAGCACTCATCAAAATCGTAGTGGATGGCGAAGGTGACAATGCATTTAGCCTGCCTCCAGGTGTAGACTCAACTTTCGACTTGGTATCAAGTCAATCTGCCATCGATGATCTTACCAATACTATTAACGAGAAAAACCCGTCCCTTATCGACTCTACAAAGACGGAAATAAAAGATGATGGCGACTTAGTCGATAGTGGGCAATCAAGTATCACAGGGAACTATTTGATTGGCTCCACCAGCCGTTTTGAAGACCTATTTCTTGAAGCTACTTTTAATGCAGACAATACCGGCACATTTGCAGATTACTCTAGCGGCGATACCACGTGGAGCCAAACCGAACAAGGGTTAGTCAGTATCGCCTTCGTTGGCGACGTACGCAGTAATGGTTTTCCATGCTCAGATTCAGGTGGAATGCAGTTTGTCTGTCAATTTAAATACAAAAGTGCATCGTTCAATATTATTGACGAGAATCCTATCTCCAAAGCCATTAGCATTACTTTTATCGGTGATGAAATTACCGTGGTCGATGAAGGTGAAGGCACCGTATTACGCAGTGATGTTTCAAGACCTGCAGAACTCTCAATGATTGATAAAACCAATACGATAACGCCTCAGAGTAGCCAGTTCAGTGGAAATTGGTACATCAACGCGCTTTATTATATGGATACTGGCTCCTACGCCAGTTTGGTCACCTTTAACACTGACGGTACTGGTAGCGCGCAAACGCCTTCTGGTGAGGCTCGTGCTGTCACTTGGTCAATCAGTAATAATGTATTAACCGTCACGCTGGCGGCCACCGATACTTTGGCAGCTAAGTCGTTTGAATATTGGATGATCAAAGAGGTTCATACCGGTTATCAATTTTGGGCAACAACTGAAAAAACAGACACAGAAACGCGACGCAGACGCAGTGGCCTTATGCTGCCTGAGCAACAAATCACCCTGACTGAAAGCGATGCATTAGGTCGGTTTAGGGAGTACTACGGATCATCAGAGTTACGCAATAATTTCATTGACAACTATGTGAATGGCGCATCGTATTACTTCTTGAATAATTTCCTCGATGCTTGGCAAGTATCAGGGCGAACGCTCACGATGAAAAACTATATTGATAGTACGTCAGGCACAGGCAGGTCAACCCGTCAATGCTCTGAAAACGCCACCAGTGAGCAATGCAGCGCCCAGTGGCATCAAAATATTGAAGTAATTTCCCGTGATAATAGTACCTGGTTTGCACGGGTTAGTTACCCGCTCTCGAGTCCAAACAGCTCAAGGGTTGTGCAATACCAAAAAGGACAGTCCACCCTATCGCAATTTGATTATTTCTGGCTAGACAATCGATTTATGTACTTTATCGAAGGTAGTCAGCTACTTTCTAACCAATTCTCAGTGAAAACAAATGAGGACAGCACCACATCACGGGTCGTGCTTACCAACGGCAGTGAAATTGGCAGTTACTCTATTGCCCAAGGGCATTTAAAAATCGACCAAATGGGTTCTGTTGGTGTGACAGAGCTAACCATGTTTGATAGAGATTACCTCAATGTCTGTGGGTACCCCGAAGGCACAACATGTGAATCAGGAGAAGTCCGCAATCTTTACTTTGATTCTGCGGTCGCTTCTAGAGCACTGAATCCCCCAACACCGGCCCCAACACCGCTTGCGATTGATGGCACTTGGTATGTCCCGAATGAACCAAACTTTGTTATTGTGATCCGTGATGGTGTGTGGGTACACATGGAATTGAAAACCGATCAAGACCCACAAGGGTTTGCTGGACTTGAAATTGGTAGCCTTAGCTGGAATGAATCAACTGGTGAACTTATGGTGTCAAAAGTGATTGACACTAATGGCGTTTACGGTTTTGACTCAGCATTGAAACACATTGCTACGGTGGCAAATAACCAACTTACACTCGACATAGAAGGAGAAAGCCCGATTGTCTTTGAGCGACTGCTAGATTCCTCAGAACCTAGAGTGGGTGGTTTTATTGAGTACCCATTGAGCACAGACAAGGTCTTTGTCAACGTGTTTTTACCAGACAACAAGTTCTTTGAGGCTGAATATAACCCCGCCATGTCAGATGGACCCGGGATTAATTATGGTGCTTATGTATATAACTCAGACTCAGGATTCACTCAACTCACTTATGAACTGAATCAACTCAATACTGATGACTCAACCTTCTTTATGTATCAAGCTGGACCAGATGTCATACACTGGAAAGATACCGATGAAGTGGGTGCAGTCGTCAGAGTCAAACTGAATGGTCCGCAAACACAGCTTGAAGCCTCGAAAGTAAAATACGAGCGTTTTGCGCTTAAAAATGGCGATACCACCCATTATATCGACGTATATGGAGATGGTACGGCAGACTTTGTCACGGACGGCAAAACACGGGCCTTCACATGGACTCTGACGCTTGGCCAGCTCAACTTAAAAGCAGTTACGCCCAGTAGTGGGCTTGCTGTGGAGGGTTACGTTATTACGCCAATATCGACTATCAATGACGGTTGGAATGTGGACGTTATTATGCTTTCTCACCCCACCGTGTTAGATAACCCAGACAGCCCAGATCATCACACACGGTTTAGCGGCACATTAAGACGCTAAGTTAGCTTACAAGACGGGGCTGTCTGCCTCGTCTTGTTACCCTACAAGACCCAAAACGGTATGTATATTGCTATGTAAGTGCATATGGATAAGGGCGAGCTGTGAGTTATGAAGCTAACACAAGACGAATTGGACTACATTCATGAAGTGGTAGAGCGCCCGTATCTGGAAAGAATAAGCAACCACGTAGAGTTTGAATCTCAACAAAAAAATAAAATACAAAACCTACTCAAGCAGTTGAGTCTATTCGACCCACACCGTTTATTACTCTCACACGATCAACATATTGCGTTGAAGTCTTTTGATAAGCAGAGTTTTTTGAAGCTATTTATGAAAATTGAAGCATTAGAAAATGACAACGACAATGAAGTTGCACTGCTAATGCTAATCGACCAATTACCTGAAATTATGGATGATCAAGGCTTTCCCAGAAACTGGCGTTTTCCTCCTTCTCCCCCAATTACGATGAAACTCGCAAACACCAACAGCTGCGAATACGCCTTTACTGTTGAAAGCCTGTCTATGTCTGGTGCCTGTGTAAATACATTCCCGTTGAGTGGCCAAATATGCATCGACCCATTTTTATCCGGACAAGCTGCTCTTGAGCTGACCTGTGGCTTGGAAATAAACGTGCAGATTGAGCGGGCAGTGACGAGAGCACAATACCAAGTGGCGCTACAATTTACGCCCGAGACTCACGCCAACCCAGTTTTAAAACTGTTAGTCTTGAACCATTATGTACAGAGCCAAACATAAACGTCGTGTTTTTAAGCGGCAAAAAGCTGCCTACTTAGCAGCTTATTACCGATTAAATAGGCTAAAAGGTTTGGTACAACACTCTTGCCGCTAACAACAAAAAGGCCGTACCAAGTACTTTCGAAATGAGTGATTGACGCGCTTGTAGGTTTAGCTTTTCGTTAGCAGATGACGTGGCGATGGAAACAAAAATAAACCACATTGCATCTATCGCAAACACGGTAAAGCACATCAAAAATGCCAAATAAACAGTCATCGCCTCAGGGTCAATAAACTGAGAAAATAGCGCCACAAAGAAAATAGCTGTTTTTGGGTTGATAAAAGCCACCATAAAGCCTTCTTTAGCGGCTGTGAGCCAATTACTCGTGTTATTTTCTGCTTGGGTTTCATTCGTGAGACTCGGTTTACTCGTCAATATTTTATAGCCCAGGTAAGCCAAATATGCGGCGCCCATATACAAAAGACCAGTGTAGAGCATGGGAAATTTAGCAATTAAGCTAGCTAAACCGAGTATAGACAATGCCGCATAACTCCCGACACCAAGCGCATGTGCCACACTGGCCGCAATACCAGAGTTAGCACCACCATTTATACTATGACGCAAAACAACCGCTAAACTCGGCCCTGGAGACATGGCTCCCAATGTACAAATTAGCGCTAAACTCAACCAAGCAGATAATTCCATACTCACCTCTTTGAAATTTTGAGCGCTGAGTTTACCTAAGTTTAGACTGCTACGCTAACAAAATTGAGGAACCAATTCAGCTCCAAACATAGTAAAACCGAACGCCTCACAATAGGCTTCATTATTTTTTGCAACCGCTTAAAGCATCAATGCCATTAAAAGAAAAAGCATGCGCTCTATTTATATTTACTTGTAAACGATTTATCATTTTTATGAGGGAAGATAATAGACAAAAGCAGTTAAAAAATGAGCATATTTTTCGCAAGAAATAAAAGAATCACACAACTTATATATATTTTATTGCTGCTTGCTGTATTCTTAACGGCTTTCTTCTATTTACCAGAAGAAAACATTCAACAACCATCCACGCAACCTGTCACGTCAAGTACACAGAAGACGCCACTACTTGCGCAAAATAACGATATCAACACGTTACGGCCGAACGCATCAACTCCGGCTCTGAAAACGGATACAACAACCAACGAGCCTACTCCATTAGTTATCTTGCAAAAAACAAACTGGAAGCAAGCAAACAACTTTTATGATGCTTTCTCACAGTTGAAAGTGGCCGCACAAAATGGAGACGCTGAAGCAAAATACGTCATTGCAGCAAATCTAAGATACTGTTTATCATCTCCGATCGATGATGCAGCGCTGCAAAAACAGTTAGATGAAGTGTCACTGTATGGCGATGCGGGTACGGCAATTGACAATTTAGTCGAGAAGTTCAACTACTGCGGAGGGATCACGCAAGCAGAACGCGCGCAATTTTTCTCGTATCTCGAAGATGCTGCACACAGCGGCTCAATTGCCGCACAAGAGTCTTTCGCATCTCTGACACCAGAATTTTATATGGCATCGCAAGGTTTTAAGTCATTAACACGGGACGATTATATCGCCGAACGAGATGCATTTGTTGCGCAACAGGTGACATTTTTAAACCAATCCGCGCAAAGAGGCAGTGAACTCGCACTCAAGCGCTTGTCAGGCCTTTACCATACGCAAAACTTGACTGACAACAGTTTGGCTAACTCCTATGCGATTAATCGTGTGATTATGGAGCTTACTGACAATGACAGCACTTTCAATCGTTATGCATGGTTTGAACAAAGACAGTACCCGTTGCTGTCAGCTGAAGAGCAACAAAGTGCAGAAGAAATTTTTGAGTTTTGGATTTCGACAATCAGAGCAAATGGGACTTTTTACCCAAGTAAAAAACCCCACTCATAATGAGCTCGATAACAGAGCGAGTCAATTCACCTCACTAACAGCTCAAACGATCATGTTGTTTTTTTATTCAATGTGACAAACTTCATGCAGTGCAAAGAAGTGAGTCTGGGTGCTTTCTTGCACTTTGTATATGCCTTGCGCTGCCAACACGTCTACTGACGCTGCAACCCATTGCCAAACCATGTCTTCGTCTACTGTAGTAACGCTGTCAGCAAAAGTGGAGAGACCTTTTTCATTCAGTCGCTTTTGGAGTCGCGCAATTGCCCTTTCCTCGGTAAAAGTTACATTTTGCCACGACCACGTCCACACACCTTCACTGGTGAGAAAAGAACCAATCGGCGTATATTGGGCACCTAGCATTTGACTGCTGCCAGTGGAGAAAAAAATACGCGCTTCATCAGCCGCTAATTTAAAGCTTTCAAAATAGCTTAAACCAAATTTATCATCTAATTCATTTTGTTTTCCCTGCAACATCTCGTAAGACGCTGCAAGAAAATGTTTTAATTCTTGCTTATTCATCAATCATACTCACCGCGCTTCTACTGAAGCGAGTATTAGTTACCTATACTACGTATTACATTAGCGAGTTTTTCTCGCCTATTATTTTTTATTTACTGGGTAGCAACTTTTCAAGGCTTAAAAATGACCACAATAGATTTTGCTGCGCACATTCTTATTTTTGGAATTAATTGAATAGCCCCCCTTTCATGCACTTCGCCATACTATTTTCAGTGCAAATCCGACATATTGGTCAGCCTTTAAAACCTGCCAATACACAATAACACCCTACATCCATAAATAAGTCAATAAGCTTCGCAGCTATAATAGGTACAGAGAACGCCATTAATCTAACGCATACGCATTTAGCAAAGGCTGGCAAGTACCCAAAACCAGCACTAGCCTAAGCGTTATTGGCATCGGATATATTCATCGTTTAATATCCACTGGCGCTTTTTCAACTTGCGCGTCGCTGTTTCTGGATACATATTGGGCGACCTTATTCGTTATCTGCCATTTTTCACCATCAAACATTAAATTTAAATAGTCTACAAACCCATGCTCACTATTTTTACCCCAGATAAACTCAACCGTCGCATTAGCAGCATGTTTAGTCATTGAAAGGTGGGTAATCTCAACCTCCACATTCCATTTTTTCCCAGTATCGATTAGTTTGATAAATTCATCTCGTTGAAAACTATTAAATTTTCCTTTGCTATCATAGAACTGAATTGTCGCAGATTTTTGAAATGCCATTTCAACGTTTTTACCGACACCTTCTGAGACCCCGCTAATATAAGACTGTATCGCACTTTTAGGTGTTGTAAATTTGTGCGCGTTTGCGCACCATGCCGTCAGTGAAAAAACAATTAAGCTGATGACGATGACAAATGATCTAACCATTGTTTCTTTCCTACTTTTTTATTAATAATTTTAATTTAATCAGACTATTACAGGGTCTGACCCTTATCAATCTACAAGAAACAAAGCAAATTAACTAGCATAATCAGCCATTTTTAAAGCCCTCTTTTACATCGAGGCGCATTTTATTTAAGAGACTGCGCTATCTATCTGTTCTAAATCGTTAACCAAACAATAAATCAACGCACTCAGAATCGACTCCTGACACTCCTTGACAAGATCATTTGCTTTAATACAACTTCCAAACACAAGGAGCTCAATAATGAAACAAAATATAATCGAAATCGTCACCTTTAAATTAAACGAAGGTGTATCTCACGCGCAGATGTTAGAGAAAAGTGCCGAATTTGAAGCATTTGTAGCCAAACAACCTGGTTTTTTATATCGTTCATTGGCGCATCAAGCAGATACTGATACATTCGTTGACATCAGCTATTGGGAGACATTAGAGGATAATAAGAAGATGCAGAGCGCATTTGAAGAAGTTGAAGTGTGTCAAGCTTTCTGTGCGTTAGTAAATAAAGCGTCTGTTGGGATCAGCCACCATTCAGTATTAACCAAAAGCTGCGATGCTTAATTAAGAAGAGGTAGATTGTGCATAAATCAGAGCGCTTGTTTCAGCTTGTAAATTTGCTAAAAGGACGCAAAGTCGCCGTCACAGCCAAACAGCTCGCCGAAAGATTAAATGTGTCTGAGCGTACAATCTACCGCGATATTCAAAACCTGCAGACCTCGGGCGTCCCCGTAGAAGGAGAAGCTGGTATTGGTTACCTGATCAGTGATTGTGATTTGCCGCCAATGATGTTCTCCTCACAAGAGCTACAGGCTTTGTTGATTGGCAGCCGTATGCTCGAAGCATGGACAGACCCAGAGCAAGCCAAGCATGCACAATCAGCCATCGCTAAAATAGAAGCTGTGTTGCCCACAAGATTAAAACAACTCAATGACTCTCTTCCATACTATGCGCTGGGCTTTAGCCATGACGAAACCTGCCAAGCGCACAACAAAGCTTTGCGAGAAGCCATCGAAGCTAAAAACCACCTTTTAATGACTTATCAGGATGCAAAACAAGAGATCAGTGAAAGAACCATTGAGCCATTGGGACTCGTTTACTGGGGTGGAAAATGGACAGTGATTGCGTTTTGTCTCCTTAGAAGTGCCTACAGGGAATTTAGACTAGACAGAGTTGTGTCTTTGACAGCACTCGACTCTCACTTCGAACATGGCACAGAAAAAAATCTAGCGCATTATATTGAACTTGTTAAGGCCGCCGCCTGTCATAATGAAAACACTTAAACTTCAAGCTTATACGACCAGTAGCACACTCTTTAATTGAATAAACATTTATTACATTTTAAATTATTTATTCAACTTAAAATTCAAGTGTAGAAACAAAAGCTCACCAACCAAACACACTACAACTACATCAAGCAAAGCTGATAACAAACTTTAACTTTGGCAACCTTTATTAAACGCAAATGAGAGTTGTTATCATTTATCATCACTGTTAGTATGCGCGCTCTCTGCGAATAAACAATCATATTGCGTAGTATGGAGTGTAATATGCAATTCTCTCGTTCACTAAAATCAAAAAGTGTCGTTGCAACTGCGGTAAAAGTTGCTTTGCTTGGTGGCGTTGTAGCAACAGCCCACGCAGCTGATAAAGCTGAAGCTGATATCGAACGCATCAGCGTTTATAACAAACACAATGCCTTAATTTTAGAGTCAGGTACAGCGACCAAGTCAAACATGGCACTAATGCAAACACCTGCTGCTGTCGTCGTTGTTGATGAAGAACTACTTAAATCACAAACGGCGAATACACTGCAAGACGCTATCCGTAACGTGAGTGGATTTAGCCAAGCTGGTAACAACTATGGTATTGGTGACAACCTTGCAATCCGTGGCCTTGGTGTAAATTACACATACGACGGTATGTACGGTGGTGCAAGCTTGGGCAATAATTACAACCCAACTCGCTCGATGACCAATATTGAGAGCATGGAAGTGCTAAAAGGCCCTGCGACAGGGCTGTATGGCATTGGTGCAGCTGGCGGTGTAGTTAACCTAATTGAGAAAAAGCCACAGTTTGAAGAGGCTTATGAAGTTAGCACAAAAATAGGTCAGTGGAATACATATGGCATCATGTTTGATGCAACAAATGCGATCACAGATGATTTGGCATACCGCGTGATCTTAAACCATGAACGTAGCGATGGTTACCGTGATCTTAAGCAAGACAGAGACGAAGTATATGCGAGTTTAAAATTCGTCCCTTCGAACGATCACACGTTACTATTTTCTTCAGCTTATATAGACGATGCAGTCCAAGTTGACTCCATAGGCGATCCCGTGCGTATCGTCAATTGGGATAGTATTGACGGTGACCCTCGAGCCTTGACAGGTAAAGATGTGCCGAATGATCCTAAATTCGTCATCGATGAAAATGGCAATAAAAAATACCTCGGTATTCAACTCACGGAAGCACAGCGCGAGCAACTCGCTCAGTCTATTTCTACAACTGATGGACTAAGACCCTATGATCTGGGTGACACAAGCTTGGTATCACCGCTGTCTACGCCAAATGAAGGCAAAGAATTGCGCTTCAAACTGCGTCACGATTGGCACCTAAATGAGGATTCAACACTGACTCAGCAGGTATTATGGCGTAAGTATGAATCTGATTTAGTCCGTCAAACGGGTGCATATAACTATGTGTACTGGGACCGCTCTGACAGAACTCATGGTTCGATTATTAATGCGGACCCGCGTGGTCCACTTGTGACAGAGGATGGTGAATTACATCCATTTGCAGCACGCCGTCAAGAGTACCGCCGCGCCATCTCTGACGAAAAAACATGGCAATATTTCGCAGACCTACAACTCGGTTGGAGTTATGGTGATATCAGTGGTGAGCATTTAATCAGTGCGAACTTTGAAAACCGCAGTATGGCATTTAAGCAATGGTCCGCGTACGATGCCGACGCGTATGACGAAAATGAGTTGCTTACTGTAAACCACCTGCCATATATCTTGGACATTCGCAACCCGAACTGGGGAACCGGTGACTTCATGGACTACGATCCAATCGTAAGAAGTAACTACAAAAAGTCTGTGCAAGCTTACGGTATTAGCATGCAAGAAGTTCTTTATCTGACTGATGCACTGACGATGAGAGCTGGTTTTGCTTACACAAGCATTGAGCAAACATATCAGCACTTAGGCACAAACCGTGCGACAGAGATCAAACCAGAAAGTGATACTGATGATGCAGGAACTACCTTCACATTTGGCATTAACTACCAAATTATGCCTGAGTTATCAGCATTTGTGAACGTGGGCAAAGGTCGCACAGCATTTGGCATACTGAGCTCTGTCAGTGAAACTAGTCCACCAGATTCAGAATCTGAAACTTTAGACTTAGGTATTCGCTTTACTGCCTTTGATGAAGACTTGCTTGGTTCTATCGTTGTATTCGAAACGAAACGTACTAACCTGAGATATAGCAACCCAGAGTATGATGACCAAAAAGGTCCTGAGTTTAATGCAGGTATTCCTCAGTACAAGTACGACAACAATGAAACAACGAAAGGTGTAGAGCTTGACTTAAACCTTGCGCTTGCAGAGGCGTGGAAGTTAAACGTCAACGCGACGTATCAAGATGCCGTCTCTATCCGACATGAACAGTCAGATCCTGCTCAGCGCGAAGCTGCGAAGAAAGGCATTCCAGAAAAAATGGCAAGCACTTGGTTGAGCTACACGGTACCTCAATTCACTGCTGGCGACTTTGAAATTAGCTTAGGCGTTAACTATGTTGGTGAGCGTACTGTGAATCATCCATCTTTTGGCTTACCGACCGCGAAAGTAGATAGCTACACACGCTGGGACATGGCGGCGGCATACCATTTTGACGCTTACCATGTGCAGTTCAACGTTGAAAACTTAACAGATGACACTTACTACAGCAAAGCCCTATTCTTAGGTGGCTTACCTGGTAACGAGCGTAACTTTAAACTCACATTCAACTACCAGTTCTAAAGTACACATATAAAGGCGGCAAAATGTCGCCTTTTTTACCTTCGGCAAAGCACACAACCTCAGCGCATGCCGATTTTTAAATTTTACACTTTCCCACCGCCCTATCCTTCGCAACTAAATTCACCACCCAATTGATATAACTATTTTTTATCGCTCATTGGTTTACTTCTTGCTTGATATTGTGACCCTAGTTTGGATCGGTAAGTTTTAATACCCGGCAGAATGCGCTTGACGAAAAAAGGACGTATTAATGAGCATAATCACAAGTAACCTCCTCTCAAAGTTTGACCATACTCGACACTTAGACACCCAAAACAGTATTGATAACCAAGCTGCCTTTTCACAAGAATTACACAGTGCATTGACAGCCAAACCCGCAATGTTAGATCCCAATTTGGAGATGCCCATCTCACTCAATACGAATGATGCCGAAATCTCCCAGCAAGCTAAGGAGTATTACCATCACGCGCAGACAGCCGCACGAGGGCGAGTCGACACAACGGCAGACATGCGAAATCAAGCGTTGCAGCTTTTCAGAGAAACGGTAATTGAAATAATGGACATGCCAATTGAAGTTGAAATAGAACCGCATGAAATAAATGAAGCCTTGTTGTTTGGCAGTCTTGGCATTGACTTTTTAGAGTACAAGGAAGCAGGCGTACGAATTGAGATGTTAAACCTCACTGCACAAGATGTAAATAACACGCGCGCATTACAAACTTCAGACAAAGAGAAGTTGAAAGAGTTGATAGACGAGCAAATAAGCAAACTAGATTTACAACGCGAGGAAATGCTCGCAGGTACTTTTATCAAAGAAAAATCAGACCACCGAGCGATAGTTGAGCAGCAATTTAGTCAGCTAGATTTCGAGTTATGACCTGCTTTAAATAGCTCAATCAGATACCTACAGCAATGCCAATTTTGCAATTGACAAGCCACCACCAAAGCGCAATTGATATCTATTTTCATTTTTATTATCATAATAATACTATAAAAATACCTAGCAAAATTGACGCTAGCGAATTTCAATAAACTGCACAATTTAACCGCTAAGTGACCCTAACTATGTCTAAAAAGAAGCTGCATCAATTACATGGCTGGCTTGGATTTACCTGCCTTATCCCATTCATTCTTATTAGCCTGACTGGCAGCCTATTAGTATTTAAAAAAGAACTAGATGTGTTACTTATGCCTACCTATACGCAAGTCATTCCTAGTGATACAAGATTGAGCGAAAACGCGCTAATAGATGCGATTAACAATCAGCTACCCGAGTACGAGCTAGGTAGTTGGGAGATACTTGGGCAGCCGTCCTCAGCAATGACAGAAGCTGACCGTATTTATCTGATCCGAAAAGGCACGGACAATTGGTTCAAAGCACACTTAAACCCTTTTACGGGTGAGGTCATCAGCCCACCAGTTGCGCTCAACCATTATTTGACTGACTGGCTGCTAGAATTGCATTACACCTTATTGTTAAATGATATCGAAGGATTAGACAAGGATCTAGGCACGGCCTTTACCAGTCTATTTGCCCTTATTTTGATCTTCCTGGGTATCTCCGGTCTTGTCATCTATCGTCACTTTTGGCGCCGCGTATTTACGCTGCGTTGGAATTCGAGATTATTAGTTGTGTTCAGCGACGTTCATAAAATGGCTGGTACCTTAGCCTCGCCGATCCTACTCATTTTAGGGATCACCGGTGGATACTATAATATCGCCATCTATGTTCACGAATGGCAAGAGCATCAAGACGGTCATGCACACCATCAGATGGCCCAAAAGCTCTACAATAAACACCTTGATTTTGACAGGCTGTTCTCACAAGCAGCGAACCACATACCTGGCTTTGAGACAACTTATGTACTCATGCCCAGTGAACCGAATCAACCAATCACACTGTATGGCAAGACACCTACGGAAAATCCGCTCATCAGTGATTACGCAAGTACCGTGTCATTTAACGCCCAAAGCGGTGGGTTCATTGGCGCCTATGATATCCGAGATCAAGCGTTTGTTCCGGTATTGATCGACACGTTTAGAAAGCTCCATTTTGGTAATTTCGCTGGCTATACTTCGCAGATAATCTGGGCATTTTTTGGCTTTATGCCCGTGCTTCTTGCTAGTACTGGCGGTTATATTTGGCTAAGAAGAAGAAGTAAACGACGTAAATAATCCTACTTAAATGGATCGTTTGTCTCCACAATTCGGCTGCAAACGATCCCCCATGCACTTTTCTAACTTGCTAATTTTGTGCCTTTTAATGGGCTTGTTCTAAATCGATTTACTATAAATAACAAACAAATAACAACGCACACGGATCAGAAATTCTAAACTTGTAGTAAAGCAATCGAAGATCGAGGTGTGTATGCTGAAAAAGTTACTGATCATTTTGGTCTTACTTCCTCTGCTGATATGGCTAGTCTGGCTGCAAATAGACTTACCCAATGAAGACCGCAAGTACGCGGTCAAAAACAAAGCCCCAACCCAAGAAAATTACTTACTCAACGTTGAGCCACACATTGCAAAAGTGAAGAGGCCTGTGGATCACTTTGAGTTCCCAATAAAGGTCGGCGCAATTGGTCCAACACAAAGTCTATATTCTGGTCCAAACCAATATCCGTTTTATTGTATGTCCAGAGATTCCTTGTTAGGTCAACCAGAAG
Source organism: Pseudoalteromonas sp. SMS1 (assembly GCF_021530565.1). GTDB lineage: Bacteria > Pseudomonadota > Gammaproteobacteria > Enterobacterales > Alteromonadaceae > Pseudoalteromonas. The sequence continues at coordinate 11,578 of NZ_JAKGBI010000022.1, read as the reverse complement.
TAGATAACCATCAAGGCCTGGGGGTGCCCGTATACAACAACGAGAATATCATCGGGTATAGTAAAGACTGCTCAGTAAAAACGACCATCGCCTATTACACTTTAAGTCGACAAGAAAAAGGATTCAAAGCAGTCAAACTTGAGAATCCCACTCTCGACTCAGCCACAAATTTGCCATTATTTAGAGTTGAGCAAGGGACCATTAACCGTTTTATTTATACCATTGTGATGCCAATCAATGTGCAAGAAGTTGGGGATAGACTTGCCCAGTCTCAATGGAACAAGCGACTCATTTATCAGTTTAATGGTGGCTCTGGGATTGGTTTTCGCCAAGGTAGGCAAAAAGCAACCCGGGTAATGACTCGCCAGGCCAATCAATTACTTGATGGGTATGCAGTCATAAGCTCTAGTGGCAATAAAACCAGTTATACATACAATATGCTGTTAGCTGAAGACACCGCAAGAAGAGTGAAAAAGCAGTTCGTCGCCTTGTATGGCAACCCCCTTTACACCGTTGGCGTAGGGGGTTCAGGAGGTGGACTGGCGCAATATCTCATCGCACAAAACAGTACGGGCATTCTCGATGGTTTAATTCCCCTGTACAGTTACCCCGATATGATCACACAAACGACTTACGCGCTAGACTGTGATTTACTAAACAATTACTTCACGTTCAGAGCAAGCGACAAAAAAGCATGGCGAAATTGGGATCGTCGCAGGCTAATCGAAGGCATGAATGCAATCAATGGTTTTCCTCAAAAAGCTGGGTTTTTGCAACCGCTCAATCAATTGATGTCGGGGTTTGTCCCTCGCTTTCCAGAAGGAAATAGTGAGTGTATCAATGGTTACTTTGGGCTATCTGCGTTTATCAACAATCCACGGCAAGGCTTTATCAGAGAGTTATTTTCTGACCATGTTGTAGACTCAACGCATTGGAGTTATTGGCAAGATATGTCCCATATCTTTGGCAAAGATGAAAATAATCAGGGACTCAGTACATGGGACAACGTAGGTGTGCAGTATGGTCTGAATGCACTAAAAAATAAACAAATATCGATTGAAGAATTTCTAGATATTAATGCCAACATAGGCAGTTGGAAACCTCAAGGCGAGATGCAACAAGAAAGTATTGCCCTACCATTTGGCCATAAAATTCCAATTTGGCTAACTCTGTGGGGTAATCACAATATCACCACGCCCATTGGTCAAGTTGCCCCAAGGCACATTGGGTCAGTTCAGGCAATGAATAAAGCATATCAATCAGGCCAAGTTTTCATCGGTCAAGTGACTATTCCAATCATTGACGCAAGGCACTACCTTGAGAACGAACTAGACATGCACCATATGTCTGCATCCTTTTACAGTCGTTTAAGGATAGAGTCAGCCAATGGACACAGTGAAAACCATGTCATTTGGGTCGCACATAAAGATCATAACCCAACCCAACATGCATTTGAGATGATGGACAAATGGCTCATGGCTTTGCATAATTCTGCGTCAAACACGGTTACCTCCTCTAAACCAAGTTCACTTCAAGATAGTTGCTTCGATGGTGACGGTACTATATACGCAACAGGCGAGGATGTATTCGATGGTGCTTGGAATGGCAAAGCGAGTGGTAAATGCCAGACTCGTTTTCCAATGTTTAGTACAAGTAGAATTGAAGCGGGTGCTAATTGGGATGGCGCAATGTTTAAATGTCCTTTAATTTCGATAGCACAAGCAGTACAACGAGGCATGTATGATCCCGTAGATATGAGCAATTACATTACTCAATTAAATACGATCTTCCCTGATGGCGTATGTGACTACAAGGGCGTCGATGTGGGCATGCCTTTGCACCCATTATTTAATAGGCGTGCTCTGCAAACAAAAAATCGTGGGATATTAAGCGCTGAGTAATTTAATAAAAACGGCGGGTTATATAATACCACCCACGATGATACAGTGAATTTTTAGGATGTATTTCAAGGGTTTTAATTTATGCATGCACTTTTTAGCTACGGTACGTTGCAACAAAAACAAGTCCAAAGGGATACTTTTGGTAGAGAGTTAAACGGCTTTGCGGATAAACTCCTAGGGTATGAGCTTGGTGAAGTCGAAATTACCGATGAGGAAGTGATAGCATCCAGTGGTAAGCGATTTCACCCGATATTAAAAAAGTCAGATAACCCACACAGCACGGTGTCTGGTACCGTTTTTATGATCACACATGAAGAGTTACTGCACGCGGATAATTATGAAGCCGATTGCTATCGACGTATAAGCGCGCCACTGGCATCAGGTAAAATATGTTGGATATATTCAGAAAATAAATAATATGTAATTTCTCGAGTTTATTACAATTCATTTTATCTCCATATTGGTTCTATATTATGACCTGGATTTTTACGAAGAACATGGAAGTTCAACTAGACAATCATCCAATAAACGCGCTATTTACTTCACCTTTACTAAGACGCTTCGACACATTATAAATGTCATTTAAATTGTTTAAAATTGTTAAGTGATATTCCAGTTCTTTCTATTTATCACTAAGATTAGGTACACACATTCATCGCGGGTACCAAAATGAAAACATTAAAACTCTCAGCTAGTGCACTGACCCTATCGACACTGCTTTTAGGTTGCTCAACTTCAACTACCGAATCAGAAAATGTAAAAACAGAAGCAATTTGGGCAGATATTTATGTCACATCACAAGGAGAAAGCAGCAGAGTAATTGCTGAACTCAATGTCAGCAGTCGCAATGGCAATAATATTCAGCTGTCAGATAAAGATAAACTAGAAGCAAGCGCAGGTGGTGTTAAAAAAGAGCTTGAGCAAGATGATGATTTTTTCGATATTGATTATAGAGCCACTTTTAATATCGCAGAAAAAGACACCCAATTTACAGTGCGCTTTTTACGCGGTGAAACCAATGAAACACTTGAAACTTCATTAAAATTACCAGCCCCTTATACCATTATCACACCGCAAAAAAACCAATCCTTTTTTAGAAAGGATACCTTAGAGATTAATTGGACACCTGATGACGCGACTGACACTGCGTTGGACCTGGCTTTGACCATCACATGTAAAAACAATGAAGGCAATGATACGAGCACAGGTACTACCGTAAGAAATATTGATGACGATGGAAGCTATAGTATTAACCTTGAGTCACTCGACGGCCTAGTTGATCCGTTGCTTAATACTAAAAAAATGTGCGAAGGTCAGGTATTTATGGAGCGCATAAGATATGGTGTTCTGGACAGTAAATTTGCAGAAAGTAGCCGTGCAAGGGCGATTCAAGAACGCTACTCTGACAAATTTGAAGTGAGGTTAGCGCAATAGTCATCTCTGTTAGCGTGTGAAGTTATTTAAACAAATAAATACTGCAACAGAAACCTGAAAGCCCCTGTCGGGGCTTTAAATTGGGTTTAAAACTTAGCACTTAATGAAAGTGAAATCTCATTCACCTTATTCTCACTAATATCAAAATGTTTGTACTGTAGCCCCACCTCAAATGCACTGTTCAACTGATAACCCAGCTCAGTGCCTAAAAACGCATTCGTTTCTGCTGCCTCATAGCTTTTTAAAAACCGCTCATCTCGTGTGCTATCGATACGATATTCCCAGTCAAACGCCCCTAGAAAAACCTCCCCAGTAAAATTATGCCACTGGAACAGGTCATAATTGACTTGCACAGTGAACCCTTCAGGCAATACAGGAGAGACACGTGCCAATTGTTGATGCGCTTCATCGGGTGTCAGACTCTCGCCAGAAAAGTTCACACGCCCCTGCCCCAAATCAACATAACCAATACCCACATGCCAATTTGGCAACAATTCATAATATCCACTCACTGACCAAGAGCGACTAGTGTCATCAATCTTATCGATTTGCAATCCACTATTATTTGCTAGCCTATCTGCGGCAACCGCTTCCCCTACAGTCCCTTTGACTGTCCATGATTCTGCATATGCTGAATGGGGTAATAAACAAGCAAGCGATATCAGTGCATAGCTAGGCAACACTGTTTTTCTCCGACGTAATATTAGTGCTGAAAGCATCACAATGAGGGTTCCTCCCAAGCTTCCTGAAGATTTATTTTCGATTGTAACTGCCTTGTATGCAGTCACGGTGATACGTGCTATGCCTTGTGAAATACCCCCTTTAGCATCCACGATGGTATAAGTGATGACATCGATGCCTTCAAAACCCTGTCTCGGTGTATAGGTCAGCGTGCCCGCTGTATCCAAGGTGACTGAACCATACTGAGCTACAGCGTCGACCAACGATATTGCATCACCTTCACTGTCAAGATCATTTGCCAACACATCTATCGTTATACTTGCTCTGTCATTGGTCGATGCCTCATCCAATTTTGCCGAAGGCGGTGTATTAACCGCTAAGTTCACCGTCACAGTGCTATTCGCCGTTCCACCTTGGCCGTCGGTTACGCTGTATTGAATTGTCGCTGTGCCAACAAATGTTGACGGTGGTGTATAAGTAAGCTTGTTATCAGCTACTGTTACAACCCCAAAATCAACGCTGGCACTGGTAATTGTAAGCGCATCACCATCCGCATCAGAATCATTCGCAAGCACATCAATCACAATTGATTGACCCGCACCTATTGTCAGCTCATCTGCTTGCGCAATAGGTAACAAATTATCCGTTTTAACAACCGCGACGCCACCTGGATCGATGATGCTCCCATTCGCAATGCCATCGTCATCATTGGGTCCACCATCTACGATCTGTAATTTAACACACCAATCACCTTCTCGCAGTCCCTCCTGCCAGGCATCACTACCAGGAGGCGCACAATATCCAGGTTCACCCAATGATGAGTAAATCTTATTTGTTTCATCAACCACAAAATCAACCCACTGACCATTTTTTAACTTCCGGTACACCGCATTAATTGGGATGGGTTTACGTTGTGGGATAACGATGCTGTAAGTATCTCCATTTTGCGGCAGTCCTGTGGCAATAAAGTCAAATAGCCCACCGATGTTAATCGCAGTATCATCTTCTTGCAGTTCTTCAGGCAACAGTTGCACACCTCCTGTGCTGTTCTGAGCAATCGTGACGCCCTTGCGAATACATACTCCAGGCTCACCTTCAATCAAAAACTGATCGGCTTCTAGCACTTGTTCTTGCATGACATTACAGTCGGTAATGGCATCCTGAAAATCAGGAATACCATCATTATCCGAGTCACTATGTCCCTCTTCATTATCCGGAATTAAATCTCCATCGGTATCTTGGTTTGATAATGGAATGAGTGACGGAACCACTTCTAAATAAATTTGCATCGTTGACGATAAACTCGGCTCACCATTGTCCGTGGCTGTAACTTCAAGTCCATATATACCAGTAGCAAGGGAGTTTGGTGAGAATGTAAATTCATCGTCTTGCGTACTCAGGTCTTGAAGTTCAGGGGTAATAGCTTGCCATTGCAAAGATACCCTATCTCCAATATTTGCATCACTCGCGATGGCTTTGACAGTTACCAGTTCATCTGTTGCGGTGACTGTTGTCCGCTGCTCACCGTTTTGCGTAGCTGAAAGCGTTAATTCTGGCGCGACATTCTCTTCAACTATGGTGATTTGCGTTGAGAACTTAGCGCCTCGGTTTAATTGTTCTCCCAAAGTCACAATTATCGTCTCGTTGCCTTCAATCAGAGCATCTTCAACAACTTCAAAAGAAATCACCCCTTCTGTTCCTGAGGTAATTTGTATACTGCCATCAAGCAATGTGTGATCGGCCGAAGACGCACTGCCAGACACTGTGTATGCAATCTGTACGGGGTATTGAGGTGACTCCCCATTTAAATACACGCCGAGATTAAAGCGCTGCCCCTCTGAGAGCTGAACATCTTTTGCCAATGAAACAAGTGGGTTGATGAGCACATTTTGCGTCGCAAAGGCGCGCAGACCATTGCTGTCTTGCGCGCTCCAAGTTGCTAAATGGCGCCCCGGAGGGAAAAGCGTGTTGTTATCAACAAGGGATACACCGATCACATTGCCATTACTATCTGTTGCCGTCGCATTACCTAGCTCTACTTTAGTGTAAAGCGCGGTTGCATTAACGGTGACATCCGTTGGTACTGTAATTGCTGGCGGCGTCCCCGAGCTGTCGTTACGGTTAATCGTCAACTCCGCGGTTGCTCTACTAATCGCCCCAGATGAGTCTTTCACAACATAGTCAATAATCACAACACCATTAAATGTCTCTTCTGGGGTATAAACTAATTCTTGGCCTTGAATTTCTATGCTGCCCACTGAAGGCTGGGCACTCAAGATAGTCAGGGCATCTCCTTCATCGACGTCCGTATCATTTGTCAGCACCGCTAATCGATATGTGCCTGTTGCCTCATCAAATGACTCCTCCGAAAACACATCATCAGATGCAACTGGCGCGTCATTGATGTTTTCAATCGTCATGGTCACAGTGGCGGTATTTGACAGTGCACCGCTGGTATCTCTGACCGTATAAGTGAATATGTCATCTCCAACTTCATTCGTATTTGCGAAGTAAACGATACGACCCAATGCGTCTATGCTGACTTGCCCTTTTTGTGGCGCCTCGACAATACGCAAAGAATTCACATCAAGCTCTTCGTTACCATCCACATCCACATCGTTGCCTAGGACATTCACGGCAAATGAACCTTCTTCATCCAGCGCAGCAATGTCATCATTTGCGACCGGTGCATCATTGACAGGCTCAATGGTTAGCGTCACCGTGGCTGGCTGAGACATTAAGCCTTCACTGTCCGTAAGCACATAAGTAAATGTAAAGAAGCCATTTTGATCTTGAGCAGGATCAATTTGCAATCGCCCATCTGTCAAAATCGACACATTTGCAAAATCAAAACTGCCATTGTTTTGAACGGTAATATTTGCGCCATTGAAACCGGCATCCTCAACGTCAGAGTCGTTATTTAATACATCCAAAATCACTTGTGTATCTTCTGATGTCGTCGTGGAGTCGTCTGCTGCAATGGGAGCGTCGTTGACTTCACCTATGGTAATTGCTATCGATGCAGGCTCAGAGTCTGCGCCGGTACTATCGGCAATTGTGTAAGTAACCCCGTCAGTACCCTGCTCATTTTCTAAAGGCGTATAATTAATCACACCAAGCTCATTATTAACATCTACGTTCCCGCGTTGAGGTTGGCTTCTCACGATAATGTTGCCTGAAGGGATACCGTCTTCAATATCCGTCGCAAACAGCCTCACATTGATTGATGTTGCCACAGCATCTTCGTCGATATTAACCGATAGGTTTTGTGCTTCAGGTAAGTCATTTACGGGGGAAATAACGATGGATACCGTCGCTTTCTCCGAGTTATTTGCGTCCTGGTCAGATACAATATAAGTAAAGGTATCGTTACCATTAACATTTTGATTCGGGGTATACGTTGCTACCCCATTTGTCACAGACACGGACCCAAAACTAGGCGTATCAACCACGATGGCTGAAGATGCCACTAAATCGCCTTCGGGATCGGAGTCATTGTCAAGTAAGTTAATGGCAACCGCAGTATCTTCATTGGTTTGCGCACTGTCATCAACGGCAATAGGGGCCTCTGATACTGGCACTATGGTGATGTTCACCGTGTACAACTCTGACGTTGCACCCAAGGTATCTTTGATACGATAGGTAAAGCTATCACTTAGGGTTTCAGAATTGTCGTGAACATAGACGAAACTGCCATCAACATTTACAGAGAGTGACCCAAATGACGGTTGACTGAATTCAGCGAGCGAGATGACATCTCCGCTATCTATGTCAGCGTCAAACACAAAGATTGAGCTTAACAGGCCGGTACCTGCATCTTGACTCAGCGTCCCGCCCTCTGAGGCTTCAAAATTACGATTGCTCCCTGTCGGTGCATCATTAGTATTAATAACTTGAACGTTAAAGGCACTGAGTTGAGCAGTAGCTTGACCATCAGATACCGTAATCTCAATGTTGTTGTAGGTTCCCACATGGCTGTCATTCGGTATGCCGGTGAGGGCACCTGTTGATGTATCAAAGGCAGCCCAATTAGGCTGGTTTTGTATGCTAAATGTCAGTGTGTCTCCGTCAATATCAGATGCATTAGGCACAAAGCGATAGCTGCTGTCTTCATCTACAGAGGTAACAGGGCTGCCTGAAATAACAGGAGCATCATTGGTGTTAACAACCGTGATAGCAAACGCACTTAACTGTGCAGACGCCACCCCGTCAGAAACACTGATAACAATATTGTCGTAGCGACCGACATTCGCATTAGTAGGCGTGCCAGATAAACGCCCTGTATTAGCGTCAAACACAGTCCAATTTGGTTGATTGACAATGCTAAAGCTAAGTTTATCGCCATCTTTGTCCGCTGAAGTTGGTACAAACAGATATCCACTGTCCTCATTTACTTGTGAACTTGGGATGCCTGATATCGTCGGCGCGTCATTGACGTTAGCAATAGAAATTGACACGGTTGCAATATCCGAGTCTACTTGCCCATCATTCACTTTAAAAGTGAAGCTATCTGAACCAAAAAAGTCTATATTTGGCGTATATGTAACGATATTATCTTCTAGCGTATACGAACCATTTGCAGGTATATCAACAATGGTATAACTCAGGCTGTCACTATCTATATCATCTGCTGACAGCGAAATAGCCAATGTCGCCTCTTCATCCACATTAACTGACTGCGCAGATACCGTTGGCTGGTCGTTGACAGCGTTCACAGTCAACTTGATGGTCGCAGGTTGAGATGACAACACGCCATCATTCGCTACAAAAGTAAATGTATCACTGCCATTAAAATGGGCTGATGGTGTATAGAGCCAAGTTGTATCCGATTGCGCTTCAAGGGTACCATTGGATACTCCTGATTGAATCTGATAGCTCAAAGTATCCGATTCTTGATCTGTCCCAGATAGAGTAACAAGCAAGCTGGCGTCTTCATCAAGGCTGAGGTTTTGATCTACTGCAACAGGCGCATCATTCACAGGAATGACTGTCATAGTCACCGTTGCTTTATTGGAAATTGCACCTGCCGCATCCTCAACGGTGTAAGTAAATGTATCGTCACCAAAGTAATTGGCATTTGGCGTATAGACGATGGCGCCTTGTGCATTGACCATTGCTTGGCCAAATTGCGGCTGATCAACGACGGTAACACTGGCGAGGTTGAAGCTGTCGTTTACATCGACATCCGTATCGTTACCTAAAACATTTACCTCAAAAACGCCTTCTTCTTGCAAGCTTGCAGTATTATCAATGGCAACGGGCGCATCATTGACAGGTGTTAAATTTACAGTGACCGTTGCGGGTTCAGACACCAGCCCTTCACTATCGGTCAGTGTATAGTTAAAAGTGAATGTGCCATTTTGATCGGCTTTTGGCACAATGTTTAACGTACCATCAGCGGCGGTATTCACTGTTGCTTTCGTATAGTTACCAGCCCCATTTCCCTGATCTTCAAGTGTGACGTTTGCGCCATTAAACCCCTGATCTTCAACGTCACTATCATTCGTTAGAATCGCTAAGGTTGTGGTCACGTCTTCATCCGTCGTGACCGTGTCATTGGTAGCCACAGGTTTATCATTAATGGCACCAATCGTAACAGTTATCGTCATCGGCGCCGATTCGCCACCGTCATTATCTTTTACTGTATAAGTAAAACTGTCACTGCCGACTTCGTTCGCATTCGGTTTATAAACAAAAGTACCTTGTTGCTGATTAATCTCCACCGAGCCCTTTGCGGGCTGTGTTGCTATTGCCAAGTCTCCAGTCGGAACTCCATCCTCGATGTCTGTCGTTTGCGCTCTTACTTGCAATGCATCTGAGTCAGTATCCTCTGAGGTGTTAATCGCAAGCTCTTTGGCGATAGGTAAATCGTTTACAGCAGTAATGCTCACAGCCACCGAAGCAGTATTTGATGTGTTTTGCTGAGCGTCTTTTACCGTATATGTAAACGAGTCTGAACCAACCTCATTTTCATTTGGCGTATAGGTGGCAATCCCATTTTGAATAACAACACGCCCTTTCGATGGAGATGTCACCACCGCGGCGGATGAGGCAACCATATCCTGCTCAGGGTCGCTGTCGTTAAACAATAAATTAAGACTTCCGGCAGTATCCTCTACCACACTCAATTGATCATTTGTCGCAGTTGGTGCATCGGCAACTGCTGTAATGGTAAGGGCAACGGTATAGGTATCCGAGGTTGCACTCGCAGCATCTTTGACTCGATACGAAAATTGGTCACTATGGTTTTCACTGCCATCATGTTGATAAGAAAAACTACCATCTTGATTTAAAGTTAATTGACCATATGTTGGCCCTGATACTTGTTCAACCGACAAGGTATCGCCACTGTCTGTATCTTTGTCTGTTGCGGTGCTCAGCAACCCTTGAGCAGAATTGACTGACAACAAACCAGCTTCTGCCAAGGTAAAGGAAAATGCCGTGCCAACAGGGGCATCATTGACATTGGTTACTTCGATATTAAAACTGGTAAGTGAGGCTGAATCAGTACCATCATTGACCGAGATCTGAATATTATTGTACTCGCCTACATGAGCATCGGTAGGCGTTCCCGAAAGAAGACCTGTATTTTGGTTAAATGAAGCCCAACTTGGCAAGTTAACCACACTGAACGTGTGTGTATCCTGTTGGTCCGGATCGGTCAATGTGGGAGTAAAGCTGTAAGCCTGATCTTGCGCAATAGTCGTCGCAGGTTGCCCACTCAAGCTCGGCGCTACATTATACTTTTTGGTCACAGTATCAGTGATAGCAGTACCACGATTTCCAGCCGCATCAATCATGATCACTGAGATTGTCAACGTCCCCTCTGCCAAGTTACTCACGTTTAACCCCGTAACTTGAGTGGTAGTCGCTGAAATATTTCCACTACCGGTAACTGACTGATTGTTCACATCTGTAATACTGTACTCAAAGGTCCCAGCCCCTTCCAAACCAGTTAAAGTAAAGCTTAATGCAGACTCGTTATCTCTGTTAATTAAGTTTTGGTCTACGCTCACCCCTTGTCCGCTCGGCGCTTTTGTATCAATGTTTAACGTTAACTGGCTTGCTGCATTATTTGCATTACCTGCAGCGTCAGTAAATTTATCAGCATTAATATCTAGTGTAGCAGCCACTTCAGAGTTTTCTGTTGGCGTAAATACGACACGATACTGGACATTAGAGGTCGCGGTAAATGCGCTCAAACTGCCGCCTGACACACTGATATCATCTATTGTAAAATTACTACTTGCTTCACTTAACGTCATTGAGACTGTGGCTGTTTCACCTGCTTTTAGATCAGTATCAGATGCAGAGAAAGTCGTCACCGTCGGTTTAACGGTATCTAATTCACTGGTTGCTGTCACCACTGTGGCTGCATTACCCGCAGTATCGGTGAGTGTCACCGACAGGGTTAACGTGCCATCATTTAACGCGCTTAAATCTAAATTACTTAGCTGCTGTGAGGCTGATGTCACCGTGCCATTGCCCGTGACATTGGTGCCACCGTGACTGCTCGAAATCGTATAACTGTAAGTTGCCCCTACTTCGGCACCGGTAAAGCT
>NZ_JAKGBI010000003.1 GCF_021530565.1 Pseudoalteromonas sp. SMS1 | reverse complement strand
AAATCAACCTTTCAATTTAACTTTGCCCTTCACTTTGGTTTGCGTTTTTCGCTGCATCCCGCCGTGTCAGTGGGTGCGCATTATAGGGAGATTTAAGAATGGCGCAAGCGTTTTTTGGAAGAAAATGAAAAAAAGCCCCTATTTGGGCAAATAACACACAAACCTCTCTTTTTATGTGTGAAAAACAAGCTAAAAACAAAAAGCCCTCTTAATTTAGAGGGCTTTTGTTGTTCAGTTTTTGATTATAAGCGCTTTATTAGAACTTGTATTCAATACCAAGACCTAAATAATCTTCTTCTGTACCACTGTCTTCGTCAACAGATGAATAGAATGCATATAACTTGGCCGCTTTCGCTAGTTTGTGGTCGATACCAATGCTGATGCCGTCAACATCTTTCGAAGCTGCCGCATCAAAGTCAATCATTTGATACTGAAGCTTAACTGTATTTGCGCCAAAACTATAAGCAGCATTAAGTAAGAAGCCATCAGCAGTCCCCGTACCATCTACTTTTTCTTGTTTCTGATACATTGCACCTAATTTTAGGTCATCAGTCGCTTTGAATTGACCAGATACACGTAATGCATCGTAACCCTTTACTTCGCTGTCACCCGCAAGAGATACGTAAAATTTGGACTTTTTAAGCTTTGCGTCGCCATATGTTAATGCACCTGAATACCCATTTTCACCATCAGTCGCATCTTCAGCAATAAAAGTACCTAGTACTTTAAACCCGTTAAAGCTTGCTGACTTGAAAGAAATTGAGTCGCCTAAGCGATTTTCGCCTTTGAAAATATTTTTAATATCAGCCTCAAGGTCGTTAAAAAGATCGATCTTACCTTGTGACTGCTTGAAAGCAGTATCGTTACGGCCGATAACAACCTGACCATACTTGCCTTTTAAGCCAACGTACTGGTTACGTGCGGTGATGTTGTCATCATCACCTTTTGAATCCGCATCTGACACGTCAACTTGGAATTCTAGTTTGTAAATTACTTCAAGTCCTGAATCTAACTTCTCAGAACCTTTGAAACCGAAACGTGAAGCATTGCTTTTCACTTCAGTAAAAGAGCCATCACCTTCATCAGATGATTGTACTGATAGGTTTGCTTTACCATATACATCAACATCGGCATGAGCGTTCAAAGATAGACCACTAAGTATAGAGAGTAATAATGCTGATTTGGTTAGTTTCATGTGTATTTCCTCAATATCGCAACACGTAATTTATTAGACAGGCGCAGTCTGCCAGCTATAAGTGACAGAAATATTACACGCAAAACAAAAATGAAATTTAATTGAAACCTAAAGTTCAGCCACGTGTCATAAATAGGTAATGTCAACCAAAACAAAGACCTTGATTTCAGTCATTCATCGAGGCCAATAGGTTGACGATCGTCTCTATGTGCTCTGACTGGTCATTCCCGCTATGATAGGCAACATAAACTTCTCTAAAGCTATGCTCTACAGACCCGACATGAAACAGCTTTTGCTGTTCAATTAAGTCTATCGCTAACATTTTAGGTATGTAAGCCGAGCCTCCACATTGTAAAATAAGTTCCAACGCAATACGTCCAGTACTCGTACGAAAATAAGGAGGCGCAGTGCCTTCAAATTGCTTAGCATGCCATAGTGAAAACGCGGTCCCCCAATCGACATACACGTACTGTTTGCCAAAAAAATCATCCTTATTCTTGGTGTTAAAGGTACTGACTGGAATTATAGACAAATTTTTAACTTGTCTAACTATTAATTCATCTACTTTTGGCGGATCGAACAATACCGCAAGATCTAATGTACGCTCGAGCAGCAGTCTAGTGCTCTCTTGTTGAGTTTTTACTTCTGCCACCAGCGACACCCCCGGCATAGACGACACGATCTGATTTATGCCAAATTGTAAATATGCATCCCAAATATTAGGCGTGCCGGCCAGTGAAAGTTGCTGACGCATATTATTGGCTAGCGCAACATCTAACCTTGCTCTTTGCATCCCCGTTAGTAGCATCTGCGCATGAGGTAACAACCTTTCACCTGGCGCAGTTAACTGAATATTATTTCTCTGTCTGGTGAACAAACTTACGCCCAAATGCTGCTCTAATTGGCGTATTCTGAAGCTTACAGCCGACTGAGTTATATATAGATTTTCAGCCGCACGTCCAAAATGGCGAGTCTTCGAAACTTCGACAAAAGTTTTTAATAGTTCCTTGTCCATTACCCCACCTTTTGATTAAAAAATCTCGTTTAAAAAAGCCAAAATAATAGTCCATACTCGTTGCAAACGATGCGAGGGAAACATCATGGATATGAATATAGCGGAATTAAAAGAAGCTTTTGCTGCATCTAAATCATTTTACGATGATTTGAACTTTCCACAGGGATTTTCTAGAAGCGGTCATTTCACTTTGTTGGAGTCTGAACTGCTGCAACAACATGGGTACCTACTCAAAGGATTAAGCGAAGAGAAATACGCGCCAGTGAATACCTATCAACAGCAATTTGTCGACTTGCTTAAAACGAAGCGAGCACCTGTAAATAGAATTGAAAAAATTTGGTGTAAATACCTAGCACTGACCACACGTAAGCACCGAATTCATACACTAAGTAGCCAAGTCAAACCCCCTTCTCACTATGAAACCATGAAAACCAATGAAGACCTCTCAGCGGTCGAAACAACGAGTTAAGTGAGCGTTAAAAATTATAATATGGGCATAAATACGGGGCAATGCTAGAAACTATCATAGGCTTCCCCGTGTGAATCTTATTTTCTTCATTGCTTTTTTTCCGCTTTCAGTTAAAACTGAAGTAATAAAAGACTGTTAAGGTTGTGCGTGTGTTAAGAAAAGTGCTAATCATTGAAGACACTCCGACTATTGCAAAAGTCCAAAAACACATTGCAAGCTCAGTTGGCTACGATGTTGACGTGGCTACGACATTGGAAAGTGCAAAAAGGCTCATTAACGATCACAACTACTTTTGCGCCGTGGTAGACTTTGTTTTGCCTGATGCCTCAAATGGGGAAGCTATCCCCTACACTGTCAAAGCCAACATCCCTACGATTGTAATGACGGGTAACCTAGAATCTAGCACTCGAGATACCGTCGATAAATACCCCGTCATTGATTACATCACTAAAGAAAACAAACAAGCTTATCAGTACCTCAAAAAGCAGTTACAAAGGCTACCTCGCAATGAACAAGTTAAGGTCTTGGTTGTTGATGACTCAGCGGCAACACGACGACATATCAGTTCACTGCTCGAAAGGCACAAATATCAGGTCTATGTCGCCGGTGATGGCGTAGAAGCATTAGAAACCCTAAACCAGAATCCAGACATAGACGTGATTATTACCGACAATGAGATGCCGCGCATGCGTGGCGAAGAATTGTGTGCGGAAATTCGCCGACTATATAGTAATGATGACAAAGCCATAATTGGTATCTCCGGCACCAATAATGCCTATCTATCTGCGCGCTTTTTAAAAAGTGGCGCGAACGATTACTTAAGAAAACCCTTTAACCCTGAAGAGTTTTATTGTCGTTTAAGCCAAAACGTGGATATGCTCGAAAACATTGCAACCATAAGAAGACAAGCAAATACAGATTATTTAACCCAGTTGCCTAACCGCCGATACTTTTTTGAACATGCGAGTAAATTACTTGCAATTAATAGTAGGCAGAGCCAACCGAGTATGCTTGCAATGGTTGATATCGACTTTTTTAAAAAGATTAATGACCAGCATGGACATGATGCGGGAGATAAAGTTCTGCAATCTATTGGGGAGTGCTTTGAGAAATTTTTCCAGCATGACCTATATGCAAGACTTGGCGGTGAAGAGTTTGCCGTACTGTTTCGCTCAGCAAACAATAAAGAGAATATGGCACAGTTAGAGAACTTTAGGCTTTTTCTAGAAAAGAATAGTAGCTCCCTCACCCCTTACCATATCCCCTTTACGGTTTCTATTGGCGTCGTTGATAAGGTTATTGAGAGTATCGACCCTTTAATTAAAATCGCCGATGAAAATCTGTATAAAGCAAAAGAGTCTGGGCGTAATCAAATTGCCTCTTAAACAAAGCTTAAGAGGCAACGTATACACATCAACTCTGAGGAGCAACGATTTTCTTGGCTCTACTTGCTTTTAAAGAATCAATCGAAAATAGCAGTAACGCCCCCCAAATAAATGCAAAAGTCACAGCGCGTTCGACGTCAAATTGCTCACCATAAAACACCACTGCTAACGTAAACATTAAGCTAGGACCAATATATTGGAAAAAGCCAAGAGTTGAATAAGGCAACCTTTTGGCAGCCCCTGTAAAACTCAATAGTGGTAACGTGGTGACTATACCTGCTGCAATCAGCAGTAAGTTAAGATCCCATACATTACCAAACATGTTACTAGTTAAGCTCGGCTCAAGGAAATACCAGTATACTAAAGCGATTGGTAACAAAATAAGCGATTCAATAAAAATGCCGGGCAATGAATCTACCGCCATTTTTTTACGCAGCAAACCGTAAATCGCGAATGAACATGCCAAAGACAAAGCAATGTACGGAAACGATCCAAAGCTGACGAGTTGAATGATAACGCCTGTAGAAGCAAGCAGTACCGCTACTTTTTGTCCAAATCGTAATTTTTCAGACAAAAATAACATACCTAGGAACACATTTAATAAGGGGTTAATGTAATAACCGAGACTTGCATCCAACATATAACCGTTGTTTACAGCCCAAATGAATAGCCCCCAATTAAAGCCTAGCAACAAAGCGGTAACCACCAACATCATCATTAGCTTGGCATTGCCTAGTACTTTACGCACGGTATGCCAGTTTTTTCTTACCGTAATTACAACGAGTATGAATACCACTGACCAAATCACACGATGGACGAGTATTTCTAGCGCATCCACATGCTCAATCGACTTAAAATAGATAGGCGCAAGGCCCCACATTATGAACGCAAGTGTTGCATATAAATAGCCTTGTCGCACGCTCGCATCTGTTGTCATTTCACTCCCCTATTTGTCACCCACTCGTGAAGAAGGCAGCATTATACAGAATTAATAATGCACCACCATGGCAGTGCAATTTAAGCAATAATAAAGGACTAATTTGTTTACAGTGCGTATCGTGAACATGCCAAGGTAGTACTACTAACTCAGTAAACGGTCTTAATTACTACCTAATTGATATTGTTTTTCGGAGCCTAAAATACTTAATCAAGTACTTTTGCTCGCCACCCAGTTTAGCAGCCAAAGAATCCTCATAAAAGGAAGACAATTTCACCAAAAACCTCTAAAATGCGCGCAATGGAAACACTCGCGACTTAAGAATCATTGACTCCCCAATCTGTATTAAAAGAATATTTTGGTTATACAAGCTTTAGGTCTGGCCAACTAGAAGTAATAGAAGCATGTCTGAGTGGGCGTGACAGTTTAGTTTTGTTACCCACAGGTGGCGGTAAATCTCTATGCTATCAAGTACCGGCACTCATGCTACCAGGTGTAACAATTGTTGTTTCACCACTCATCTCTTTAATGCAAGATCAGGTAGCGCAGCTACAAGCACAAGGTATATCAGCCGAATTTATCAATAACAGCATCGATTGGCAGCAACAGCAAAGCATTTATCAGCGTCTACACAATAACGAAATTAAGCTGCTTTATGTTGCCCCTGAAAAAGTACTTCAGCGCGATTTTTTAGATCGCTTAAGTCAATTACCACTGTCATTGTTTGCTATCGACGAAGCGCATTGTGTGTCACATTGGGGTCATGACTTTCGCCCACATTACTGTCGTTTAAACGAGCTTAAGCAAGCGTTTGCCCACGTTCCGACTATGGCATTAACTGCCACAGCCGATATGGCAACCCGGACAGATATTGTGACCCAACTGAGCTTATTAGAGCCCTTTATACATACTGGTAGTTTCGATAGACCCAATATCCGCTACACCATTGAAGAAAAATTTAAACCACTCTCGCAACTTATGCGCTATTTAAAAACGCAAAAAGGGCAAAGTGGTATTATCTATTGCTCAAGTCGTCGCCGTGTCGATGAAATTGCTGAAAAGTTGGCCGATGGCGGTTTTAATGCGGCAGCCTATCACGCAGGTATGGAAAGTGAGCAACGGCAGTTTGTGCAAAATGCTTTCGCTCGGGATGATGTCCAAATTGTTGTCGCAACAGTTGCTTTTGGTATGGGGATCAATAAACCTAACGTTCGATTTGTCTTACACTACGATATACCAAAAAGCATTGAAGCCTACTATCAGGAAACTGGCCGAGCCGGGCGAGATGGGCTCGCTGCCGAAGCAATTATGTATTTTGATCCCGCTGACATTGGAAGAGTCAGACGCTTTTTTGAAGACATTCCGGACGAACAGCGAAGAAAAGTAGAGCAGCAAAGATTTAACGCAATGGCCAATTTTGCTGAAGCGCAAACTTGTCGTAGACAAATACTACTGAACTATTTTAGCGAATACCAACGCGAGCCCTGTGGCAACTGTGATATCTGTCTAAACCCACCAAAAAGCTTTGATGCCACCATCGTGGCGCAACAGGCATTGTCTTGTGTATACCGGGCACAACAGCGCTTTGGTCTGGGCTATATTGTCGATTTGCTCCGCGGGGCAAATACCGCACGGATCAGGGACAATCAACATCATGAACTCAGTACGTATGGTATCGGTAAAGAACATAGCAACGAATATTGGCTCAGTGTGTTACGTCAGCTCATTCATCATGGCTTATTGGCACAAGATATAACACAGGGTGCCACCTTGAGACTCACGGAAGCTGCTCGAGCAGTACTCAAAGGAGAGTATGCCTTAAGTTTGGCAGAGCCTCGCCTACAAGCAAGTCACGTTTATCAAGATAAACTCGCGCAATTTAACTACGATAGAAAGCTCTTTGCGAAACTGCGGAGCTTACGAAAAGAACTTGCAGATCAAGATGATGTTCCGCCCTATGTTGTCTTTAACGATAAAACACTGGCGGAAATGGCTCAGCAAACGCCGACCAATGATAGTGAATTTTTAAAAGTGTCAGGTGTTGGGTTTACCAAGCTTACTAAATATGGCGCCCCCTTTATGCAATTAATCCGTAATTACCTGGCTGCAGAATAACTGGAATATTTATGACCGCAATTACCTATCTCGAAGACACAAATGTGCTTGTGATCACACCCACCCTGTTGCCTCACAGTGATGACTTCAAATTGTGGGGAGAGGTTTTTCTAGCGATAGAAAGCGTCAAAACCATCGAATTTAATCAGGGGGCAGATCGACATCAATGGCGCTTCGAGTTCAAACGCCAGACGTACAATCTCAATTATGAACACTACAGTGAAAGCATATGGATTTCGCCTGAAGGCATTGATGCAACTGCATTAATCGCTCACTTACACAAAGTAATCAGTACAAATTTACAACAATAATATAGACTTACCCAAGCATGTGTGCCTAAATTAAGCCATACTAATAAGAATAAAAACGGTATTAGGCATGCATATGGTGCTAGCAAGAATTTGTTTTTTAGTATTTTTAGGCATCTCTTTTTCTACTTGGCCTCTGGGCCAGTCCTCATGGCTCAAGAGTTGTGGAAATGATCGCCCTGTTGAGATCACCGACGGTAGCTTTACCCGCGAGCTCAGCTCAGAGCACACCCTCCCTAAGCTCGAAAATGCCACGATTTCCTCGATTACACTGCATCAACTCAATGTATTCGATACGTCCTTACCTGAAGAAGATAATGCTTTGTTTCGATTTGCAAATCGGGCGCATGTAACAACTAAGCCCGAAGTTATTAAAAGCATCTTGCTGTTCAAAGAAAATAGCCTGTACAACCCTCAACTTTTAAGAGAGTCAGAGCGCCTGCTGCGCAAACAATCTTATCTATATGATGCCAGAGTATTTGCAGAACCAGACTGCGACGGAAATGTAGCCGTTACGGTCGTCACCCGAGACCTTTGGACACTCTTACCAGATATTAGTTTCAGTAGAAGTGGCGGCGAAAACTCGAGTCGAATTGGCTTTCGAGAAAGTAATCTTTTCGGCCATGGCAAAAGACTGTCTTTGACACACATTGATGATACTGACCGCAGTGGCTACCTTTTCGTTTACGATGATCCAAATATTCTCTCAACTCGATATCAAGGCCGTCTAGAGTATTCAGACAATGATGATGGTGAGAGACACTATATTGGCGTTGATTACCCATTTTTTTCAACTAATACCCCATACAGTTACGGGGGACTCAACTTTGCCGACAAACGGATTGAGCCCCTATACGAAAATGGCGAAACCGTATCAGAGTTTTTACAAGAAACTGAGCTTTCTCAAGCTTACTTTGGTATGGCAAGTCAACAAAGTAATGGCTGGACAAGGCGACTCATTCTTGGCTATAGAGACGAAAAACATACTTTTACTCGAATTAAAGAAACCACTTTGCCCATTGCTGAAAATAGATCTCTCAGCTACCCCTATATACAAACACAATGGTTTCAAGACGCATTCATCAAAGTTAAAAACTTTGACTCAATTTATCGTACCGAAGACCTTAATTTAGGCTGGAATATTAATACATCAATAGGGTACTCCGACGATTCAATTTCGGATGACGATTCGCGTTGGATTCTCAATGCCGTAGTCAGTAAGGCGCATTTTAGCTCCGAACAGAGTTTGACACGCTTTCTCTTCTCAATTGATGGAAACTGGAATGTTGACACGGGGGAGGCTGAAAACCTCATCACACAGTTAAATTTGGAGTACTACTTAAATACCCATGACTTACAATCTTGGTATGCTCAACTAAACATCACGCATGGCAAACACTTAACCGCAGACAAACAGTTAACACTTGGAGGAGAAACAGGGCTGAGAGGCTACCCAGCACGTTACCTGCAAGGCGAAAGGCGCATCGTTGTCAATTTAGAGAAACGCTATTATTGGGAATACGATCTGTTACAACTTTTTAAAGTAGGAGGCGCAGCCTATTTTGATATTGGCAGGGTGGATGGCAAAGCACTCTTTTTAGAAAATAGTAAATTTTATAAAAACGTAGGATTTGGATTAAGAATGGCGCCGAGTCGCGCAAATTCAGGTCTGGTACTGCATTTAGATTTGGCAGCCCCAATTAACAAACCAGATAAAGTAGACTCTGTCCAATGGCACTTCACCGTAAAGAATCGTTTTTAATCATTGCATTAGATAGATACTGGCGCTCTCGACAGGGATCGAACCTGTAACTTAGCTTCCGGAGAGCCACGTGATATCCATTTCACCACGAGAGCACAGCATGTAACGCAGCTTCATGATAATCATATCTTTATCGAAATACCAGCCTAGTCTAACTCGTATGTCTATTATTTAAACTAATTATTAAAAAACATATTCAATTGGACTAATTCTTATAAATTTAGCTATGCTTAGAGTTTAACAATAATAAACGTAAATCGATTTTAGTAGCTAAGCTACCTAACATCATCTAGAGGATTTGTATTATGACCCCTATGACCACTGAGCAAGTTGCAGAGTTTTTAAGTGTAAAAGTGGAGCGTGTAAGACGGCTTGCAAGAGAAAACTTATTAATTGCAAAAGACCATGATGAAGATGGCCAACCGATCTTTGACAAGGATGATGTCGAAAAATATAAAGAGCTAGCTAAACGGCTAGGTGGGATTTAACCTGCATACGCGCCTCGTTAGGTCTAAGACCCACGAGGCAACACTTCTTTGAATGATTCATACCATGCATTAAACAATGTCTGTAAGTGCTCATAGAGCACTACTTCTTGCCTTTGAAAGTACCAAGCCATACTTAAAATAAGGTAACACCCGATAAATATCTCAAGTTTATCCTCAGCATAAATGGGTGGCGTGTCACTGCGCGTTTCATAATACTGCTTAATTAACGCTCGTTTTTCCGGTTGAGACAAAGAGAAAGAACAACACAGTGCTGCCAGATCAAAATATAAATCGTTATTCTGAGCATATTCAAAGTCGATGACGCAAGGTCCGTTGGCCGTTTCAATGATATTGTCTTTCACTAAATCATTGTGGCAAAAGCAAATGTCCCTCTCCACCTTTGTAAGCAGTGACACTAAGTGTTTTGCCAATGACTCTAGCTTTAAAAGCGGTGCAGCTTCTTCAAGGAAAGTAACGAGGTCTAGCTCTGATTTATCTAATGATTTACTTTGGTGAATATCACTAAGGGCTTGAATCAGGGACTGTGACAATCTCACGTCAGCAGATACCGCATTGAGATACTCCAAAACAATAAATTTTCTCTTCTCATCAATGTGTATGACCCGCTGTGCTTTTGACTGCTTTGCAAGCTGTGATTGAACTTGCAAAGCATCAACAGGGACTGACCCAGACATTAACTTTAGTAACTTCTTGGCCCCTGCATGTTCGAAGTAAAAATTTTGATTACTCAGCCCTTTTGTAAGCTTTCTAACGTTGCAAACTTGTTGATTGGGATATAACTTTTGCAAAATAGCTTGCGCTTCTGCTAGGTCAGAGTTCACCAAGTGGTTTACCTTCCTTTTTGTTGTATTCTTCATACCATTTCTTATAACCCCAACACACCATAATCGTGTAAAAAACGTAAAGTGCTAAGGTCGGGTAATACCCTTTTAGGTAGTACAAATACATTGAAGTGGCATCAATCAATATCCAATACAGCCAATTTTCCAGAACCTTTTTAGCGACCAAATAGGTGGTAACGATTGCGAAACACGTAGTCACACTATCTAGATATGGCAAATCAGCGTGCGTATAGGTATCGGTAATATAACCCATCATGACCGCCACACACGCTGTGACGACAATGATCACCACATGTCGATTTAATGACCAAGAAACTATCTGTGATTCTTTATTTTTCTTGCCCGAACGCCACATCCACCAACCGACAAATGCCATTACCAAATAGTAAAAATGTAGCAATGACTCCATTAATAGCGCACCGTTCCAATACATAATGGTGTATATGAAGGTGCTAACAAATGCCGCTGGCCAACACCAGATATTTTCTTTTATCGCCAGCAATAGATAAGCCATTGACAGAACAACAGCTAAATATTCCCACTTGGACATTGCAGTGAACCCTGCAAGGGTTTCATAAATTAGTTCCATTATGCCTCAGGAGATAAGTCGCCAGATATAAACTTACATACAAAAACACTCTTTCCAAATTGTTCGTAAGAGGCTTTCATTTCATTTTGAAGTACATTCATCACTAGATCATACTCACCAAAAATTTGCGTAGACATGGTGTTTGTAATAACTTTGAGGCCACTATGCGTATTCAGCCGGTCAATGAATGACTTGATAAATGGGATATAATCTGAATGTAGTGGATATTTACTAATCTCAACAGAAAGCTGCATTGGTCGTTCCTCAGTGTGGTTAGCGCATCAATTTGCCCAGCAGTGTACATGCTAAGGTACCCATTGGGCAAAATAACTTGAGCTAGTGTGTTCCGTTTAAGTTTGTCGCTTCACTAACAAATGATCGAGGGAAATAGTTAATCCAGTCTTGTTGGTAAACAATCAACCCAGCTTGGTTAAATTTCAATACGGTTGTAAAGCGCCAAGGCCCTAATTTTTGTTCGTTAAAGGAAAAAGGATTAAACACACCAGATACAACAACGGTGCGTTGCTCATCATCAATGACAATTTGCGAGACCTCAAAAGTTTGCTTACCATTTAACACTTTAAAATCACCCGCTTGCCAGTTAAAAAATGCCGAAAAAGCTTTTTTGTTGGTTGCTTTCACTCCATACAGCATGTCTTCCAAAACAACTTCATCATCATAGAAGGACAGAAAATGCTCAAAATTATCCCTCGCCTGATAAGTGGTGAGGTACTGATTTACAACAGCAGAGATCTCAAAAGGTGGCTTTTTTTTGGGGATGCTAGTGCAACCACTGAGCATGATAAGTAGTAAATATAAGCTGATATTTTTTAGCATATTAAGATTGTTTATTGCTTGAAGTGAGTTCTATTTAAACATAAAAAAAGCGCCATCTTGGCGCTTTTTTTATTAGGCTCCGACAATACCAAGCGGCTGTGCTGTTTGCCACTGACCTCGAGTAAAGTCAGGTATAGAGATAGATTCACTTCTGTTGGCAACGGATTGAGCTGAAAGTGGCGAAATCACCGACCAAGCAGCACCATCGTACACATCTTGATCGAGAGGCTCCCCATTTCTCAAACAATAAATCATGCGCCAAAACATCAAGAAGTCCATACCACCATGACCACCGTTTCGCTCTGCTTCTTTACCCATTTTGACCCATAAAGGATGGTCATATTTACCATACCAATAACTCATATCTTCATCCCAATCATGGAATGAACCTCTTCCACCGTTTTCCAACGCAATACGGTTAGGAAAACCAGCAAACACCCCATTGGTGCCTTGGATCAAGTTATGTCGAGAATAAGGCCTTGGGGTCGTTGTGTCATGCTGTACCATAATCGAACGTCCTTTTACGGTCTTAATCATTGTGGTATTCATGTCACCACAAATATAGTTCAACTGATTGCGCGCATGGTTGGCGTCGAATTCTCTTTGCGCATAAGCCGCCCTACCTAGCGCAGGAGAACTCATAGAAGTGAGATAATCAAAGCGATCACCACGATTGATATTCATATATTGGGACACTGGGCCAAGGCCATGCGTAGGATATAAATTGCCGTCACGTCTGGTGTGCCACTCAGTTCTCCATGAGCCCGTTTTATGCTCAATTTCCTTCATTTGCCATCTTAGTTCATGAATATATGCTGCTTCTCCATGTAAGAGTTCACCGAAAAGGCCTTGACGAACCATGTTTAGGACCATCAATTCGTCACGTCCATAATTGACGTTTTCCATCATCATACAATTTTTCTGGGTCCGCTCGGCAGTGTCCACAATCTGCCACATCTCTTCAACGGTCAATGCTAGAGGAACTTCTACAAATGCATGCTTGCCACTATTCATCGTGTCGATTGCCATCGGTGCATGCCATTTCCATGGTGTAGATATAATGACAATATCAATATCATGTCGCGCGAGCATATCTTGATACGCCAACTCATGGCTTCCATAAAGCGTAGGTTTAGTTTCTCCTTTGTCAATGAGGTATTGTGCAGAACGTTCCAAAACTTCGTTATGCGTGTCGCATAATGCGACAATCTCCGCCCCCTCAATATGGCTCATACGTTTAACATGCCCATAACCACGTTGGCCCACACCTATAAAAGCTACTTTTACGACATCCATTTTAGGTGCAATTAAGCCAATGACTGACTTTCCTGAGGAGATCTCGTGCGGTGCATGCTGGCTTCGTGTTTGAGCGCACCCAGATACCATGCTAGCAGCCGCTGCTGCACCTGCTGCTTTCAAAAAGTGTCGTCTATTTATATGAGTCATCTTTGTTCCTAGAGTAAGCCTATTTTTTACTGTTTGTTAGTTTTTGACTTAAAGTTCAAAACGTAGCTAGTCAATATACGACGCTATAAAACACGTATATCGCTGAAGTTTGTCACGCTAACTTATACAAGGTTTGTTGGCAAAGCAAAAGGATGCGATTAAACACATAAAAAAAGCGCGAATGCGCTTTTTTTATGTGTTTATGATTACGCTCAACTGCGCTTCTTTATTTACTATATCTTTATATAGGGCGAACTGGTTTCTCGCCCGCTCAAGGTTGTGTGTATCATGTTTAGTGGCAAAATAATTATCACCATCGATGTAATCTGTTAAAAAGCGAATACCTATCATCAGCGGCATCACCTTAGCACCTAAAATGAAACTTTGCTTTTCTGCGTCGGTTAGTTTGTCAGCCACAGCCGAGATATATCCATTCACGATTGCTTCAAAGATATCGATACGCACAATGACATTGCTCAAGTTAGTAGAGTCTTCCTGCTCTGGTGAACAAAAAGTACGTACCATGTCTCCAAAGTCATATAACCAATAGCCTGGCATGCACGTGTCAAGGTCAATCACAGCTTTTGCTTTGTGCGTCTCTGAATTAAAGAGCATGTTGTTAATTTTAGTATCATTGTGACAAACACGCAGAGGCAAAGTCGCCTCGACAGCAGTCACTTCTTGAGCAAGTGCAAATTGTGATTGGCAAAACTCAATTTCATCAACACATGATCCGCACCTTCCGTGAGGATCTTCCTCAATTAACTGTTTAAGCTTTTCAATTCTCATGCCTAAATTATGAAAATCAGGGATCACAGTATTAAGCTGTTTTGCATCAAAATCATTCAATGCATTGGCAAAACCACCAAATGCGCCAGCTGCAGTTTGCGCTTTTATCGCACAATCTACCACGTCTTCACTGTAACTTTTACCTATGAACTCAAGCGCTCTCCATACTTCGCCTTGGTATTCAATCAAAAAGTCTCCAGATATTGTAGCGATATGCTTTATTATCCCTAGACCATACAAGCCAGCCCGTGATTTTGAATCTAGATGTTGCTCAATTAAACGAGCATTATCGACTAAGTGCTGTGGCTGTGGAAATACAGTTGTATTCAACTTTTGCACAACCAATGCGCGATCTCCATCCGTCAATAGCATAGTCGTATTGATATGCCCACTTCCAATCGGCTTCATTGAGATTTCTTCACCTGACAGGCCATACTGCTCAGCCAAATGTTCAGCGATAGAACGATATTCCATACTAACCTTGTAAATGGGTGTAATAATTAAACTTGCGGCTAATTCATCCGTGACGTAGTTCATGTATTTTTCCTGCGACACTGTCTATTTCTTCTTTATATGTAACACCAAACCACCTGTCGCGTGCAGGGTACACACGCACATTGGCTTGCTCTAAATTAATCATATGCTGAATACAATCGGGTAGATAATACTCTTTTTTGACATCGCTGTCATGGCATTCTAAAAAGCACTCAAATTGCTTCTCCAAATGTGTAAACAACGCTTGGGTAATACCCCAACATGTCATGGATACGAGTACGCCTTCGTCGATCCGTTTTGATTGTGTACCATGTATCCCAACAAAACCATGTTCAGCGTGCTTAATGTCTGTAAACTCTTTGACTGAAGAAAGGTGGTTTTGAAACACCTCACAAATACCTCTGTTAACTCCACCCACCTCAGACATCGTCTGTTTTAAAGGATAGGCTACTATTGCCATTTTGCTAGTGTCATGATCTTTATTACAAAAATGTTCAACTAATTGAACATAAGCATGAGGTCCATAATAATCATCAGCAGTGATGACTACTGCATTACCTGACACAAAAGGTTTTGCACAAAGCAATGCATGTCCTGTGCCCCAAGGTTTCTGGCGCTGAGCAGCAAGTGAGGCAAAACGGCTCGGTACGTCATCGACTGATTGATTTGCCAAATCCACTTTTAAATCTGATGGCAATCTGGGTAATATTCTCGACTCAATGACTGGCCGTACGTTGTCATTGACAACTAAAACCACGTGCTTAATACCAGCACGATAGGCATCTATAATGCTGAGTTCCATGATTGTTTTACCTATTTTTGGCAATTCAGCAATTTGCTTTCCACCACCAAAACGTGTCCCTAAACCACCGGCTAAAATAACCAGTGTAGGTAATATTGCATTCGTCATTGTATATTCACTAGCAACTTCTTTAGAGCAAGGAGTCTACCTAGCTTTTGCACAAATTTAAAGTAATTGCAAAAATTGCATTGTTCCAAATACAATTTTTGCAATTCTATGTCTAACTACGCAGTAAAATTGCAATAGAACTTACTTTGCAATGCGCTGACAAAGATACTTAACTTCGAGGTATTCATGAAGCCCTTCCATACCCCCTTCTCTTCCAAGGCCCGATTCTTTCATTCCTCCAAATGGTGCTGCAGGATTAGAAATCGCACCTTCATTGAGGCCTATCATGGCAAAATCTAACTCCATAGAGACACGATGGAGCTGCGCAATATCCGTCGAATACATGTATGCAGCCAAGCCTGCTTCAACGTCATTTGCCATCGCAACTACCTGCTCCTCCTCGTCAAACTCGATCACACTCACTACAGGCGCAAACACCTCAGCGTTATAAATGACCATGTCGGACCGTACGTTCTCTAAAATAACCGGTGACATAAAGTTACCTTTCATCGCACTGCCTTGATATGCAATGACTGCCCCGTCGTTCACTGCCTCAGACACCCAACCCAAAGCCTTTTGTTTGGCATCTTCATTGATTAGCGGACCAAGATCTGCTGTGTGTGTACCATCAATTGTTAAACCTTGCACGCGCGCTTTTAGCATGTTCATAAATTGCGCTTTTATACTGCTGTGCAAAAATATGCGATTTGCAGCAATGCACGTTTGTCCTGCATTACGAAACTTAGCACTCATTAAGCCCTCAAGCGCAGCCTCTAAATCTGCACTACCGAAAACAATAAAGGGGGCATTGCCACCGAGCTCTAAGGAAGTACGCATGACTGATCTTGCAGTATGTTCTAACAATAATTTTCCAACCGCTGTCGAGCCAGTAAAAGTCAGCTTACGCACAGCCGGATGAGAGTGCAGTTGCGCTACAAGTGTATGAGGCTTTGAGGTGACAAGCACTTGGAAAGCTCCCTCCTCAAACCCAGCCTTCAACGCAAGTTTTGCAAGCTCAATGGCACTAAGTGGCGTCAGTTCAGACGGTTTTAAAATAAAGCTACACCCAGCAGCATAAGCTGGCGCCACTTTGCGTGTGATCATCGCCAAAGGGAAATTCCAAGGCGTAATGCCAACTACAACACCAACACCTTGTTGTACCGTTGTAATTTGATGATTCGGCGTGTGAGCTGGGATCACAGCGCCATAAGCACGCTCCGCTTCTTGTGCAAACCACTTAACGTACCCAGCAGCATAAACGACTTCAGCGAGTGATTCTTTTGTTGGTTTTCCTTGCTCTAAGGTGACCAGCTCTGCCAATCTCGCCTGATTGTCCATGATTAATTGATACCAGCGAAAAAGAATATCAGCTCGAGATTTCGCAGCGGTGCCTTTGAGCACATTAAAGCACTGCTCAGCATAATGTAGTGCTTGCTCTGTTGCTCGCTCATCCGCCTCTGTAACCACCGCAATTAAGGAATTATCTGCTGGGTTGAAAACCTCAACGGTGTCCGTCGAACTCAGTGCTCGCCCATTCATTATTGAGTGTGTGGTATACACTTCTTTAGACATATCGTGCTCCAAATAAAAAAGGCTGTAGTGGTTAACTACAGCCTTTTTTCAAAATAACTTCCGATTAGTGCTCTTCATTTACAATATTAAGATTGTACTTTGGAATTTCGACCACTAAGTCCTCATCGTTAATGATAGCTTGGCAACCCAAACGTGACTCAGGCTCTAACCCCCAAGCTTTATCTAGCATATCGTCTTCCAACTCATCACTCTCTTCTAATGAGTCGAAGCCCTCTCTGATCACAACGTGACACGTGGTACATGCACATGACTTTTCACATGCGTGAGGAATGCTAATGCCATTTTTTAACGCAACATCCAGTACTGTATCACCAGATTTCGCATCGATCGCTGCGCCCTCTGGGCATAGCTCTTCATGGGGTAAAAAGATAATTTGTGGCATTTTAAACCTCGTCTACTGACTGACCTTGCAGTGCCTGTTTAATTGATACATCCATGCGGCGCGACGCAAATTCACTACTTGCACCGTCAACCACTTCAATGGCTTGCTTTATTTCTTCAGGCTCAGATGCATTTAATCGCTTGTCTTCTAACATCGACATTGCCGCACGCAGGGCCTTTAATTCATCTTCGTTTAGTAAATGGGATTCAGTTTCAAGCGACGCTTCCAAAGCCTCCAGCACTCTCAACGCTTCGACTTGCTGCTCTTTCAACATCCGTGCTTGCATATCTTCTTTTGCAAAACTCATTGAATCTTTAAGCATTTGTGAAACTTGATCATCGCTTAAGCCAAAAGAGGGCTTCACTTGAATTTCAGCCTGAACACCCGTTGATTTCTCTGTCGCAGAAACACTTAATAAACCATCAGCATCGACTTTAAAAGTCACTCTGATATGTGCAGCTCCAGCCGCCATAGCGGGAATGCCCTTTAAGCTAAACTTGGCTAGAGAGCGGCAGTCATCGACCAACTCTCTCTCACCCTGTAGCACATGTAAAGACATCGCAGTTTGGCCATCTTTGAATGTGGTGAACTCTTGGGCTCTCGCGACGGGTATGGTGGTGTTGCGTGGAATGATTTTCTCAACCAACCCGCCCATCGTTTCCAAGCCCAAAGAAAGTGGTAATACATCCAATAGAAGCATATCGGAATCCGGCTTATTTCCAGCCAAAATATCAGCTTGAATGGCAGCACCAATCGCTACAACCCGATCCGGATCAATGGAGGTTAATGGCTGTTTGGCAAAAAACTCTCCTACAGCGTCTCTGATCACTGGCATGCGGGTTGAACCTCCAACCATCACTGCTTCAAGCACATCTTCTTTGCCAACTTCAGCATCCTTTAAGGCACGGCGGCATGCTCTCAAAGTCTGCTTCACTAACGGTGTAACAAGATCAGCAAATTGGCTTTGTGTTACTGTAACAATGTGCTCTTCGCCACGTAGAGGTAATTTAACATTGACCTTTTCGTAGCTGCTAAGTGCCTCTTTACATGCTTTTGCTTTTTGGATTAATAAACGCAATTCATGGGGCGTTAAATCACTTAAGTTTAACTCTGACTTAAAGTGTTCAACCAACAAAGCGTCGAAGTCATCGCCACCTAGGCTTGAATCACCGCCAGTTGCCAATACTTCAAATACACCTTGATTCAAACGCAAGATAGAGATATCGAACGTTCCCCCGCCTAAGTCATAAACGGCGATCACGCCTTCTTGACCTGAATCTAATCCATAAGCCACTGCGGCTGCTGTAGGTTCATTTAACAGACGCAGGACTTTCAATCCTGCGATTTCAGCTGCATCTTTGGTGCTTTGTCTTTGTGCATCGTCGAAATATGCAGGTACTGTGATAACACTACCAACAATTTCTTCACCACCAAAGCTTTCTGTCGCTCTTTGATAAAGAGATTTTAATATTTCCGCAGATGCTTGAATTGGGTTGATTGGACCAGCGATAGTGCTAATCGCCAACGCACCTTGGTGCTCTACAAACTCATAAGGCAATTGTTGATATCTGGCTTCAACTTCTGAAATCGATTTGCCTAAAAATCGCTTTACTGAGATGAGTGTATTAGTTGGATCTTCAACGGCTGCCAGCTGGGCATCTTTACCAACGGTGACTGACTCAGCGTGGTAACGCACCACTGAAGGCAACATTGCTTCACCATTAAGATCTGGCAGAGTTCTGGCTTCACCACTTTGCACAGTGGCAACCAACGAGTTTGTAGTGCCTAGGTCGATACCAATAGCGAGTTTATGTTCATGTGGTGCCGCGCTTTGCCCCGGCTCAGCAATTTGCAATAGTGCCATAGTATTCTTTTAACTTAAGTAGTGACGCTAAATTAATCGAGAAGAGTGTCTTCAATGCGAGACAACTCTTCACGTAGCTTATAAATAAACTTTAGCTTGCGAACATTATCCGCAGCAACTTCTAACACAGATATATCTTGCGCTAACAACTGCTCTGCGAGCTTTTCGCTATACTGTTTGTCTAACAGCTTTACTTGCGATTCAAACGCATCAATTTCAGTTTCGGGATCTGAGCTGTGCTGTATATCTTCGAGCGCTTCACGAAGTTCCATTTGATGCATTAAAAACGCCGGATCTTGTAAAGTTTGTTGCTCTGCACGTATATCCACGCCCTGCTCACTCAACATATACTCAGCCCTTTTGACTGGGTGTTTTAGCACTGCTAGCGCGTCATTTATTTCTGCTGTTTTTTGCACTGCGAGAAGCTTTTCTCGCTCACTCTTGCCAGCAAACTTGTCTGGGTGTACAGCTCTTTGCAACTCTAAATAACGTTGATTCAATAAGTTTAAATCAACGTTATAATCTGCTGGTAAGTTAAATAATTCAAAATATCGCATACGGACCTAATACAGCAAAGCCCTACCAAGGCAGGGCTTCAGCTCAAACTTAATTATCGTTGGCTAAACAGTAAAGCTTTCACCACACCCACATTCGTCTTTTTGGTTTGGGTTAACAAACTTAAACCCTTCATTTAGACCTTCTTTGGTGTAGTCCAATTCCGTGCCGTCGATATAAACCAAACTCTTTGCATCTACGATGATTTTAACGCCCATTTCTTCGAACACTTCATCACCTTCTGCAAGTTCATCAACGAACTCGAGAACATATGCAAGACCTGAGCAACCCGTAGTTTTAATGCCTACACGCAATCCAATGCCTTTTCCTCGATTTTTCAGGAACGTCTGTACACGATTTGCCGCTGCTTCAGTTAATGTCACTGCCATAATCTATCTCTTACTTCGCCTGTTTGCTTTTGTAATCTGCAATCGCAGCTTGGATAGCATCTTCAGCTAGGATTGAACAGTGGATCTTTACAGGTGGCAACTCAAGCTCAGCTGTAATATCTGTATTTTTAATTTCAGCTGCTTGGTCTAATGTTTTACCTTTCACCCACTCCGTTACCAATGAAGATGAAGCAATTGCACTACCACAGCCATAAGTTTTAAACTTCGCGTCTTCAATAACACCTTCATCTGAAACTTTAATCTGCAGCTTCATTACGTCACCACACGCTGGCGCACCAACCATGCCAGTTGCTACATTCGGGTCGTTTTTGTCTAACGTACCTACGTTACGTGGGTTTTCCACGTGGTCAATTACTTTATCACTATATGCCATAACTCTTTCCTCACTAACCGCTTATATACCTGCTACAGTGTCAATATAAGCTGACTTGCTTAATGGTGTGCCCACTCAACTGAATCTAAATCGATGCCATCTTTAAACATTTCCCAAAGAGGAGACATTTCTCTTAAACGGCCGATGGAGTCTTTGATTAGCTTAATGGTGTAGTCAATTTCTTCTTCAGTCGTAAAACGTCCAATGCTGAAACGAATTGAGCTATGTGCCAATTCATCATTGCGACCAAGTGCACGCAATACGTATGAAGGTTCGAGGCTCGCAGAAGTACATGCAGAACCTGAAGATACAGCAATATCTTTAACAGCCATCAGGAGTGATTCACCTTCAACGTAGTTAAAGCTGATGTTCACGATACCTGGTACAGATTGGTCTACAGTGCCGTTAAAGTACACTTCTTCCATATCCATAATGCCGTCAATTAGGCGCTGACGTAATGCGCTAATATGCGCATAATCTTTATCAAAGTCTTGTTTTGCAATACGGAAAGCAGAGCCCATGCCTACAATTTGATGTGTTGCCAACGTGCCTGAACGCATACCACGCTCATGACCACCACCATGCATTTGTGCTTCTAGACGTGCACGTGGCTTACGGCGAACATAAAGTGCGCCGATGCCCTTTGGACCATACGCCTTGTGGCCAGAGAAAGACATGAAGTCTACTTTTAATTGTTTCATATCAATCGCGACTTTACCGGCACTTTGGGCACCATCTACGTGAAACATAATTTTGCGCTCACGGCACATTTCACCAATAGTCGTGATATCTTGAATCACACCTAGCTCATTATTTACATGCATAACACTCACTAAAATGGTGTCTTCACGCATTTCTTGCTCAAGCTTTTTCAAGTCTAGTAGGCCGTTTTCTTCAACGTCCATATAAGTGACTTCAAACCCTTGGCGCTCCAGCTCACGGCAGGTGTCGATAACGGCTTTGTGCTCTGTCTTAACAGTGATGATGTGCTTACCTTTCTTTTGGTAGAAATTAGCAGCACCTTTAATAGCAAGGTTGTTAGATTCAGTTGCACCAGATGTAAATACAATTTCTCGAGGATCAGCATTAATTAAATCAGCGATATCGTTACGCGCTTGGTCAATTAATTCTTCGGCCTGCCAACCAAAACGGTGTGAACGGGACGCAGGATTACCAAAATTACCATCCATTGTCAGGCATTGCATCATTTCGTCAGCAACACGCTGATCAACCGGCGTGGTTGCAGCATAATCTAAATATATCGGTAATTTCATTTCTTTCTCCGCTTGACGCCAAAATTAAAGTTGGCAACTCACTTGAATGTTATCTAATTGCTTCATCGCATCGCTAACGCTTCTATCCTGACGTGATGCAACAGATTGCACATCAGAGTTGGCGACTAGCTCGGCAAGGGAAATACTGTTCAAGAACTCTTCTATTCGCACACTTAAATCTGACCATAAAGTGTGAGTCAAACAACGCATGCCACTTTGACAACCGCCACCTTCGCCATGACAACGAGTAGCGTCTACGGATTCATCAACGGCATTGATGACATCGCCAACTGATATTGTGTGTGCATCGCGCCCTAACAAATAACCACCGCCGGGACCTCGAACAGAACTCACAAGCCCATGTTTGCGTAATCGTGCGAATAATTGTTCTAGATATGATAGAGATATTTCTTGTCGTTCAGAAATATCAGCCAGAGGCACAGGACCGATGTTGGCGTGCAAAGCAACATCAAGCATTGCTGTTACTGCATATCTGCCTTTTGAAGTCAGTTTCATACGCGCCTCTAGGTAAAATTTATCAAAGTCGCAAATTGTAATTACCTGACTAAGATAGTCAAGTATTTACGACATCTATTGCTTATTAAATAAGTTACTACTTACTAAGTTAGCTAATGAGTAATACCTGACTAATTTAATCAGGTATTACGGACATTGTAATTACCCGAGTAATTTAGTCAAGTATTACTGAGTTGAAACTAATTAATCTTTGGCATTTTGTTTGGTGGATTTGTTCACAGAGCTCAAGATGCCACGCAGAATGTTTAACTCTTGATCTTCGGGTCTTGCGCGATTGAAAAGGCGTTTAAGCTTGGTCATGACCATGCCTGGGTGCTGTTTTACAATAAAGCCCGTCTCGCTGAGTGTCGACTCAAGGTGCTCATAAAACAATTCCATTTGCTCTGAAGTTGGATACTTTGTGTCGTCTTCTTCTGGTTGCACGTCCTGTGTATCCAAAAATGTCATACGTGTTTCGTAGGTCAACGTCTGAACGGCCATCGCTAAGTTCAATGAACTATAATCAGGATTCGCTGGGATACAAACGTGGTAATTGCAAAGCTGTAGCTCTTCATTTGTTAACCCACTATTTTCTCTACCGAATACCAACGCAACAGGGCCTGATACAGATTCAGCAACCAGTTTTTGTGCACACTCTCTAGGGTTGACCATTGGCCAAGATAACGTACGTGAGCGCGCGCTTGTTCCGATCACTAAGCTACAATCAGCAATAGCATCTTCTAACTTTTCAACTGTCACTGCATTACCGAGTACATCTGTCGCACCTGCAGCTAAAGCGCTCGCATGACTGTCGACCTCACACGCAGGGTCAACTAAATAAAGCTGTGAAAAGCCCATGGTCTTCATTGCGCGTGCAACTGAGCCAATATTTCCAGAATGTGAAGTATTCACAAGTACAATTCTAATATCTTGTAATGCCATGCTCGTTAATATCTCAAACAAAAATAATGACGTAGTTTAACATAGGCGCATATCCCGATACCATCACCATGACTGTATAAAAAAACAACAAACATTTTCAGTGAAAGTTATTTACTTTATCCAAAAAGTCGCTAGAATACGCCGGCTCAAAAAATTTAGTTCTTTTACAATTCAAAGGTAATGCTATGCATCCAATGTTAAACATTGCGGTACGCGCTGCGCGTAACGCGGGTAAAGTGATCTTACGTGCATGTGAAGATTTGTCTCAGGTTGAAGCGACCCAAAAGGGTACTAATGACTTTGTTACGAGTGTTGACACAGAAGCTGAACGTGTGATCCGTGACACTATTTTAAAATCTTACCCAGACCACGCAATCGTTGGAGAAGAGCTAGGTCATACAGATGGCAAAGACAATGATTACCTTTGGGTTATTGATCCACTTGATGGCACGACCAATTTCATCAAGGGCATCCCTCACTTCGCTATTTCTATCGCACTTAAAGTAAAAGGCCGTGTTGAACAGGCTGTTATTTATGACCCAGTGCGTAGCGAACTATTTACCGCTTCACGTGGTCAAGGTGCACAACTTAACAACAAACGTATCCGCGTAACTAAGAGCAACGAACTTGCTGGTAGCGTGCTTGCGACAGGTTTCCCTTTCAAACAAAAGCACCACTTAGATGCCTACACTGAAGCATTCAAAGCATTATTCATTCATACCGCGGATATCCGTCGTGCTGGTTCTGCAGCTTTAGACATGGCATATGTTGCAGCTGGTCGTATCGATGGCTTCTACGAGATTGGTTTAAAACCTTGGGACACAGCGGCTGGCGAACTGCTTGTAAAGGAAGCAGGTGGTATGTTGATGGACTTCGCTGGCGGTGCCAATTACAACAACAGCGGTAATATTGTGTGTGGAGCGCCAAAGCTTTGTCAGGCCATTGTAAAAGAAATTCGTCCAGTATTGACTGAGTCACTGCTAAAGTAAGTTAGATAGCGGCTTTTGAACTAAAAAACCCAGACACAGTCTGGGTTTTTTATTGGTAGTAACAAGTTACTTGATTTCAACACGCTGTGAACGCATGACTACTTCATCATTCAATTCAATACCAATGCCCGGCTCTTCAGATACTGTGAATATGCCGTTTTTTGGTTGAGGATCTTGTAGGCACAATTCTCTGTTCCACTTTTTAATAGCATACGTGTGATGTTCATGGATCAAAAAGTTCGGAATAGCCGTTTCTAAATGCAATGATGCAGCCGTTGCTACAGGTCCACCACACACATGGGCTTGTATTCTGATATCAAAGATATCTGCGTAGTCACATACCTTTTTAGTTTCAGTGAAACCACCACATAACCCAATATCCGGTTGTAAGACATCGATACTTTGGTCTTCAAAATACGGACGCACATCCCAACGATTGTATAAACGCTCACCACCGGCAATTGGCACCGCCGTTTTGTTTGCCACTTTAGCGTGCAGCGAGTGGTTAAGATAATTAACAGGCTCTTCGTAGTACATGCAGTCGAACTCTTCTGCAATGTCTGCAAGTTGAATCGCAGAAGTTGCGCCGGGTAGACTGTGACATTCAAAGATAATGTCCACTTCATCCCCCACGGCTTCTCGAATCGCCTTCATACGCGCACGATATAACTTCATTTCTGCTCGAGAAATGATTTTTGTGCGGTCGTAGTAAGTGTTGCCCGCTTTGTCATACATAATCGGATCCACTTTTACCGCATCATACCCTTCGGCTAACGCTTTGTGGGCTGCTTCAGCATATTCATGAGGCTGCACCAACGCTTTAAACTCGCTGTCCCAATCAAACTGTAGTTGAGAAGCATAAGTGCGTAATTCTGGGTTTACTTTCCCGCCTAGTAATTGGTAAACCGGCAGGTTAAGCGCTTTACCCTTGATGTCCCAAAGCGCGGTATCAATGGCACTCATCGCCGCATATACCACAGGTCCACCACCAAGTCCCCAGAAGCTCTCACGTAGCATACGAGACCATAATAACTCAGTTTGGAATGGATCATGGCCAATTAGAAATGCTTCTGCCATTTCTTTTATCATACTCGCAGCAGCGCTGTGACCTAAATCGTAAGCAAGTCCTGCTTCACCCACGCCTGAAATACCTTCATCGGTATGAATACGCACAAATACGGGGGTCCAAGCAGGTCTATCTGGACAATGAATATCAAATACTTCGACGCGATTTACTTTCATTTTTACTCCTATTGAGCAAAGCCAGGATCTAAGCGGTGTGCTTTTCTGAGCATTGCAGGCCAAGCCAATTGACCACCAGTACTGCCACTGTGTACAACCTTAGCTTGATTATAAATATTGTCTTGAATCGGTTGCGGAACCGGTATTGCAGGCTGACCTGTTGCCAAAATAGCAACTTGGATCTCACACGCTCTTTGCAAATCATAAAAGCGCATAAATGCATCTCCGACCGTCGGTCCGACCGTTAATCCACCATGGTTTACCAACAGCATATGATTGGTGTCACCCAAATCAGCTTGTAACCTTGCTTTTTCTGCTTCATTTACTGCCAACCCTTCATAGCTATGATAAGACAGAGAAGGTAGAGAAAACATACTATGCTGACTCAAAGGTTGTAACCCCCCTTCAAGGCTCGCCACTGCGATCGTTTCCTTTGTATGTAAATGAATAACACAATGCGCATCTTCGCGAACTTCATGAATTGCACTGTGAATAGTAAAACCAGCCGGGTTTATCTCAAACGGGGTATCGTCCAGAATATTGCCTTGCAAATCTACTTTAACTAAGTTTGATGCCGTTACCTCATCAAAGCTCAACCCAAATGCATTCACTAGATAATGTTCAGTACCTGGCAGCCTTGCAGACATATGCGTGTAAATTAAGTCACCCCAACGAAAATGCTCAACCAAGCGATAGCATGCCGCTAAATCTACTCGCAGCTGCCATTCTTCTTCGCTTACTTTACCTTTTAAGCTTAATTCAGGTAGTTCAAACATTGTGGCTCCTTCAATCCGCCATGGTGATTTTAGATGTATAGAAGTCTAAATCACATAAAAAAATAGTTCAATACACAGAGTCACCTCTGGGTAATTTAATTAGTAACTAAAAAGCCACCTTAAACGGTGGCTTTGTCTTTCTAAGTGGGCACACTATTTTACCGTTGCAAGGTAAGTAGCTATCGCCTCAAGCTCAGCGTCAGAAACATTTGCAACCATCGCTTTCATCGCTGCGGACATACCATTACTGCGCTTACCGGACTTAATGTCCTTCATTTGTGCCAACGCATATTCTTTACTCTGACCATTTATTTTCGGATACAAAGGCATTATTGGTGCTTTTCCTTCAGCGCCATGGCATGTTTGGCAAAGCTTTGCAGTGTACAGAGCTTTACCATCGGCAGCCGAAGCCGTGCCTGAAAGTAAAGAGACAGTTGCGATGCCGGACGCGATTACGAGTTGCTTTAATTTAGTCATATCGTTTCTCTTATTTGACGGTTATTTATCCAGTGTAGTCGACCTAAAGCTGGTCTACACAATTACTTACCTTTATTTAAAAGCGAACCTAGCCAATAAAAGAAACAAGCTGATTAAATTACCAAGTCAAATCATCCGGGACTTCGTACCCTGCATACGGGTCATCTTCATCCACGTCACTATTACTGTCTTCAACATGGAACACAATGTATTTTTCATCTACTTCAGCAATTTTTCTCGCAGGTTCATCCTCTAAAACATAAAACTGTCCTTCCAGCACACAAATAGCTAGGCGACCTTTGGACAATGCTTGTTGGGTTTGTTCGTTTACATCCAGCTCTTTTATCTTGCTGTCATAAGTGAAGTTAAATGTTCTATCACCCTTTATTTCTTCTTGGTTATGATGCTCTAAAATCTGTCTTACCCGTGCAACTTGCTCACGCTCTTTTAAATCATCTTGCTTCGCTTTATTTATCGCTTCCGCTTTTTGTTGCTGAGCAAGCTTGGTTTGCTCAATATGCTTTTGCAGATCAGTTTGGTCGCTCGTAGCGCCCTTCTTCTTTTTCTTCTTCTGCTTGCGCTTTTCCGTTTTAGCGACTTTCATTTTGTGCTCGGTCGTCAAGCCTGCTTTTAAAAGCTGATCCTGTAGAGAACCCATCGTGCCACTCCATCAATCTAAACTTGCTGCTATTTTAATACCAAACTCAGTAAATCTAAATAGTTTCGTCATGTCTAACGCAAGTTTAAACACAGGGTGATGCACGCAATGTTCTATTTATCGTGTGACAAAGCAAAATCTATCAAACTGAGTAAAAAAAATTATGATGCACAACAAGTTTTTATTACATTAATGAGGTTTTCTTGCGTCAAAAGTAGATAATTAGCTTGGTTATTTATCAATAGAATAAAAATGTCGATATTTCATCTAATGCTCTGTTCAGTGGTCATATTTTTTGTGTTGTACGCACCTCAGCCGCTGCTTGCACAATTTGCTCAGCAATATGCAACCACACCTGCTAAAACAGGGCTGTTAATGTCCGTGACCATGCTGCCGTTGGCGATTGCACCACTTTGCTATGGGCTAGTGCTGGCCACCTACTCAAAACTCAAACTGCTCAAAGTAGCCATGATATTATTGTCACTTTGCTGTGCACTTATCCCCCTTCAACAACATTTTGAGCTCTTCTTATTGTTACGGTTTATTGAGGGCCTCATCCTTCCTGCCGCATTAACTGCAATGACCAGCTATATCGGTCAAAATTGGCAAGGACAGTGCCTAAGAAAAAATATGACTTGGTATGTAGGCAGCACAATTATCGGGGGGTTTTTCGGTCGAGTACTGGCTGCAAACTTTGCAACATGGTGGAACTGGGAAAGTTTCTATTGGTTTAACGCTTTACTTTTACTTTTATTTGCACTGCGTATTCAGCTTCCTAACAATCACCACACTGCACCTCCACGGATCTCTTCACCTCATGAATATCTGAAGCCGCTTAAACATATGCCTTTGCTGCGCCTTTATTGCGCCGTATTTTGTATGTTCTTCTGTTTCTCTGCGCTGCTGAACTATTTACCTTTCATATTAAGTAATGAGTACAATTTAACAGATCCAACACTCATCGGCTGGGTTTACAGTGGTTATCTAATCGGTGCTTTAATCTCAATGTGCGCTCCCTATTTAACGAAACTGCACAAAAATAACTGGCAAGTTCTCACAATCGTATTTGCAATATATTGCACCGTAATCGGTGCCATGCAACTTCAAGACTTGAGCCTGTTTGTAGTGCTTTTTACACTATTTTGTGCCTGTATGTTCATCATACACGCAAGCGCAGCACCATTAGCAAACGAAATTAGTACCGCACATGCAAGTATTACTAATGGCGCGTATGTGTCTTTTTACTATAGTGGAGGCGCACTTGGTTCATTCTTACCGGGGTTAATTTATCAAACACGAGGCCTTGAAATGTTCTTATTCAGTTTGCTGCTGGTTTGTTTACTAGGGACTTACCTTACGTGGCTAAACTATCGTGTAGGCAAGGAAACCCAACACGGTTGATGGCCGGTTTGAGACCAGAGCTTTTGCAAATCCTTGAGTGTCAGTACCCAAGTTTTGTCATTTTCAAAGGGGTGACATTGCCATAATGACGCGTCTTTAAGCACCTCATCTAGCCACAATTCAACTTGCTGCGATTCATCATTACAAATTGCAAGCGCAGAAACACACCCTGGCCTGACTTTTAAATACTTTGCGAGCCGCTCCGTAGAGCAAAAACCAAGCCGTGATACAGCTTGTTGCTTGGAAAGCATTTTTAAATCTAATTGCTTCTCAGCCAACGTAATAACAAGAAAGTGGCGCTTTCCATAGTTGTCTCTCAAAAAAAGGTTCTTAAGTGCCACCCCCTCTCGTTGTAACCCAATGCTTTTGGCTACATCGCAATTTGCCAAGGGTGGGTGCTCATAACTTAAATATGAGATCCCCAGCGCCTGTAAAACTGGTGCGATATCAATCGCACTTGGAAATATCATAAACAGTGCCCACGCAATTGCACACTGCGCTGGCGCCAATATACATTGTCGATGTTATAACCCGTTTGGCAATAAGATTCTTTATTCAAAGCGTCTTCTAAAAGCTCTACCGCCGTTTCTTCTAATGCCAGTTTCAGTTCAGGCGATTCTTCGACGCGCTTAAACTGTGCAAATTGTTTTAATTCTTTTTTGGAAACCGGTTTGTTTTTAGCAAGCTCCATTCTGGGTGTTGCCTTAACAGTAACAATGAATGCGAACTCAGATTCGCCTTTGTCATTTTTTCTTTTGTGTAAGGTTTTCTTTTCAATTTCAAATGCCGGGTCAGGCACAGAACTGCAAGCAACTAAACTCACAGATAAAAGCATTAGTAATGCGCGCTTCATAATGTAACCAACAATCAATTTTCTTCAGTGTATCAAAGCGTAAACCGCTTGTAAGGAAATTTTTTAGCAAAAAAACTTGACGTGGCATCAAAAAATATTTAAATTGCGCCTCGTCCAAAAGACATGTTGGGGCTATAGCTCAGCTGGGAGAGCGCCTGCCTTGCACGCAGGAGGTCAGCAGTTCGATCCTGCTTAGCTCCACCAACTTCTTTTGCGATATTCCCAAGTAAAGTGGGGCTATAGCTCAGCTGGGAGAGCGCCTGCCTTGCACGCAGGAGGTCAGCAGTTCGATCCTGCTTAGCTCCACCACTTCTACTTTTAAGTTCGTATTTGCCCTTCACCT
Source organism: Pseudoalteromonas sp. SMS1 (assembly GCF_021530565.1). GTDB lineage: Bacteria > Pseudomonadota > Gammaproteobacteria > Enterobacterales > Alteromonadaceae > Pseudoalteromonas. Next base: position 400,590 of record NZ_JAKGBI010000003.1, on the reverse strand, counting down.
TCAACCAAATATTTTTCAGTTGTTAATGATTCAAGCCCCATAGGCCCATATGCATGTAGTTTTGTCGTTGCAATGCCGATCTCCGCACCTAAGCCAAGTTGTCCGCCATCGCTAAATCTAGAAGACGCGTTCGCCATGACGACGGATGCATCTACACACTGCTGAAATAGTGCTGCTGTATCTGCATTTTTAGTACATATTACTTCTGTATGATGACTACCAAACCGATCGATATGCGCCAGTGCACCGGTAAAGTCGTCTACGACACGCACAGCAATTTCCAAACGCAAGTACTCTTCACCAAATTCATTTTCAGACAGCACATTGGCAGTATCAAAATAATGTGCGGCCCGATGGCAAGCATTGATATTAACTTGCGCTTGCATGAGCGCTTTATTAACGTGTGGCAAAAATATTTCTGCAATATCTTGATGGACAACCAAACATTCCAATGCGTTGCACACCCCTGTTCGCTGCGTTTTACCATTGAGTAACAGTTGCATGGCGATATCTAAGTCGGCTTCGCTATCTACATAAAGGTGGCACACGCCCTTAAAGTGTTGGATCACTGGGATTGCACTGTTTTTTGTAACAAACTCGATTAACCCCTCGCCGCCGCGTGGAATGATCAAGTCAATATCATCCTTCTGCTGCATCAGCTCCAAAAGCAATGCGCGATCTGGATCTGGCACCACAGTAATGAGCGCTTCAGGTAAGCCAAACTGATTCAAGACTTGATGCATGACTTTGGCGATCGCTAGAGCACTGTTAAGTGCCTCCTTTCCACCACGCAGAATAACCCCGTTACCCGATTTAAAACACAGTGCCCCAGCATCCGCAGTTACATTTGGACGGGCCTCGTAAATCATGCAAACCACCCCCAATGGAACACGCATTTTTTTCACCATAATGCCGCTAGGCTGTCGTCCAAGCGTTCTCGTGCTACCAACAGGATCCGGCAACTCTGCTATTTTCTCTACACCCCCCGCCATTTCATCAATGCGCTGTGCGGTCAATGTCAACCTATCTACCATCGCCGCACCCAGCTGATTTTGCTTTGCAGCATCAAGGTCTAGCTGATTTGCCTGTAAAATAACCTCAGACTGCGCTCTTAAAGCTGAAGCCAATTCCACAAGTACAGTATTTTTTTGCTCTGTGCTCAAAATTGCGAGCTGCTTTGCAGCTTTAGATGCATTTTTGGCAAGCTCCTCGATTAAACTCATTTTTTCCTCTCATTCCCAAATTGCTGATCTCAAGCAGTGATGTTCTAATCACCGCCTCTGATAATAAGCAAGAACCTTCGTGTGGGTAAAGTGAATATTGCTCTTTTATTGCCCCATTTTTTATTTCGACGAATGCCTTTTATCTCGTGAAATTTATCTATTTTTTAAGCGTTTATTCTCTTTTTTGACTTATTTACTATGATATAACGAGGCTACCACTATACTAATATTCAATACGCTAACTAAGCTGGAGAGTTTATGTCAGCTATTTTTATCGCGGCCATTGCCGTGTGCTCTGTGATTGCTCAATGGCTCGCTTGGGTTGTGCGGGTACCTGCTATTTTGTTTTTATTACTAACGGGCTTGATGCTAGGCCCGGTAACTGGGGTATTGGACCCAGATAAGTTACTGGGTGATTTACTCTTCCCAGTCGTTTCTTTGTCTGTTGCTATTATATTGTTTGAAGGGTCGCTAACACTGCACTTCAGAGAGCTAAAAGGTATCGGAAAAGTTGTCCGAAATTTATGCTCTGTTGGTATGCTCACGACCTTTGTCATTATTACGGCCTGTGCAATTTATATTTTGGAGCTAGATTGGCGCGTCGCTGCCGTGTTGGGGGCTGTGCTCGTTGTCACAGGCCCGACGGTCATAGCCCCCATGCTCAACGCTATGCGCCCAACCAAAGACATTGATCGTATTTTACGGTGGGAAGGGATTGTCATCGATCCCATTGGCGCCTTGTTCGCCGTGTTGGTATTTGAGGCTGTTAGCTTAGTCGACAAAGACGGCGTATTCAGTCACACACTCACTGCATTATTATCCACGCTTGGGGTTGGTTTGAGTGTAGGTCTCGTTTCGGGGTGGTTTACCAGTTATATCATACGTAAGGAATGGCTTCCTTTTGAATTACATAAGTTTGGCATTCTCGCACTAGTTTTAATGAGCTTTACTTTATCCAATCATCTAAGCCATGAGTCTGGATTGCTCGCAGTTACGGTATTTGGTATTTGGCTCGCAAATCAAGATGACTTAGAAATTGATGCCGTTCTTGAATTCAAAGAAGACCTGTCGATGATTTTGATTTCAAGCCTATTTATTCTGCTTGCTGCGCGACTCAAGGTTGAAGAGTTATTAATGCTGGACAGCGGTATATTTTGGTTTTTAGCAGTCGTTTTATTTGTTGCAAGGCCACTTAGCATTGCTGTGTCGACATTTAATAGCGACATACCGTTAAAATCCCGGCTAATGCTGGCGTGGATAGCCCCGCGCGGTATCGTTGCAGCTGCGGTCGGTTCCGTGTTTGCATTAAGTATGGCGCAATCGGGTACCCCCGATGCGCAAAAAATAGTTCCCCTGATATTCACGGTCATCATCGTGACAGTCATTCTTCAAAGCCTAACAGCGACACCTTTAGCAAGATTGCTCGGTGTCCGTCAACCCTGCCCGAGTACGCTGCTGATTATTGGTGCCAATCATGTCGCACGTGCCATTGCATGTGGCCTCAAAGAACAAAATATAGATGTGTACTTGTCAGACCCCGCATGGGAAAACTGCAAAATGGCGAGAATGGACGGGCTCCCCTGTTATTATGGTAACCCCCAATCAGAGCATGCAGAACGTTATTTACCGCTGACAAGTTTGCGCTCCGTGCTAGCATTATCCCCCAATAGGCACCACAATGCTTTGGGTGTGCAGTACTTTTCTCACTTACTGGATGAGGATAGTGTGTATTCACTTAAATCTTCCACCAATCATGCGAAAGCCAATAAAGATAGCGCCACCTTTTTGTCTCGCCAAATTCTCTTCGGTGAAACGGGTAACTACGCAAAGCTAAGTAGCTTAATGGCAAAGGGTGGTAAAGTTAGTGCAACTAAGCTGTCGGAAGAGTTTAATTGGGCGCAATATTTGGAGATAAATAAAGAGGCGATTCCTTTGTTTATTATCTCCGAACAGAAAAAAGACGAACCACTGTCAATCAGACCTTTTACATCGGAAGATAAAAAGCAGCCTGAACAAGGCGACAAAATATTGGCATTACAACCACCGAAAATGTCTATTTTAAAAGATCCCGCCACGAAGGAGACATCCATTGGTGAAAAGCTGAGTAGCTAGCCTTAATTCGGTAATCTGGCTCGTTTGATCACACTGGCGGGCATTTTCTCCGCCAGTGACGACAAAGACATTTCAATTTTTTTGTGCACGTCCTTATCAGCCACAACCGCGTGAAATAGCCATCGATAGGCATCTTCATAATCTCGGGGACTGCCAAAACCTTTATTAAACAAGTCAACAAGGCGAAGTTGAGCATTTAAATTGCCAAGTGCCGCAGCTTCTCTGAGGTAAACAATTGCCATTTTCTTGTCTGCTTGAACAAGTTGGCCAACATCATAATAGCGCCCAAGTTGTTCTAATGCTGCGGCTAGACCTTGCTGTGCAGCTTGGCGCATATAATACAAGCCCAACTCCACATCTTGTTCAACACACACCGCATAAGCTAGCATGTCACCATACAGAAACTGGTAAGACGGAAGCCCCATTATTTCTGCTCGAGCTTCAATATCTTGTACTAGCTGGCAGTCATCATCTTTTACACGTTCAAGGTGAGCGTTCTTGTTTATGAGCGTGATCAACTCATCCTGTGTGTAAAGTGGCACAGCTTCAATTTGTTCGTTCGCCACGACACCCATTGAGCAAGCCGCGCCAACGATAATTAAGATACTTCGTAGTTTTGTCATCATCATACTTTGGCAAACACTATTGAACCTGTAATTAAGATACAAAAATTGTACCAAGTTAATGTAGCCTACAAAATATAGCCTATTCATTATTGAGGGCATAAAAAAAGCTGCCGAAGCAGCTTTTTATTAATTATTCGCCGAATGGGTTGCGAACAATCATCGTTTCTACGCGGTCAGGGCCAGTTGAAATAATATCGATTGGCACACCGGTAATTTCTTCTAAGCGTTTGATGTAGTTAATTGCAGCTTCTGGTAATTGTTCAACAGAAGTTGCACCAAACGTATTTTCGCTCCAGCCTGGCATTTCTTCATATACAGGCGTTACTTTTTCGTAACCTTCAGCAGCGAGCGGTGTTACGTTTGTCACTGTACCATCTTCTAACTGATACCCAGTACAGATCTTGATAGTTTCAATACCATCTAGCACGTCTAATTTAGTTAGACAGAAACCTGTGATGCTATTGATTTGTACTGCACGACGCATTGCTACAGCATCGAACCAACCTGTACGGCGTAAACGACCTGTCGTTGCACCAAACTCATGGCCTTTCTCGCCAAGGTGTTTACCTACTGGATCTTGTTTGTCTAGACCGTCATATAGTTCTGTTGGGAATGGACCTGAACCCACGCGCGTCGTATACGCTTTTACAATACCAAGTACGTAATCAAGGTTTAATGGGCCAAAACCAGCACCTGTTGCTACACCACCTGCCGTTGTGTTCGAAGATGTAACATACGGGTATGTACCATGGTCGATATCAAGCAGTGTACCTTGTGCACCTTCGAAAAGAATGTTGTCACCCTTTTCGCGAGTCTGGTCAAGCAACTCAGTAACATCAACAACCATTGACTTAAGGATCTCTGCAATTTCCATCGCATCATCGTACGTCTTCTGGAAATCAACAGGTTCAACTTTGTAATAGTGCTCAAGAGAGAAGTTGTGGTACTCAATAACTTCTTTAAGCTTTGCAGCGAATTGCTCTGGGTTGAATAAGTCGCCAACACGAAGGCCACGGCGCGCAACTTTATCTTCGTAGGCTGGACCGATACCACGACCAGTTGTACCGATTGCTTTATTGCCACGCGCAAGTTCGCGCGCTTGGTCTAGCGCAACATGGTAAGGAAGAATTAGAGGACATGCTTCACTGATAAGAAGACGATCACGTACAGGTACGCCGCGCTCTTCAAGCATTTTAACTTCTCTCATTAACGCATCAGGTGCTAATACTACGCCGTTACCAATCACACACTTTACGTTATCACGTAAAATACCTGATGGAATTAGGTGTAATACTGTTTTCTCACCATTAATTACCAAAGTATGGCCTGCGTTGTGTCCGCCTTGATAGCGTACAACTAAAGAAGCCTTATCCGTTAGTAGGTCTACAACCTTACCTTTACCTTCGTCACCCCATTGGGTGCCTAATACAACGACGTTTTTACCCATTGCAATATCACTTAGAAAAAATTAGGCGCAGATTTTACCAGAAAAGCGAGGTGAAAATCACCCTGTTTCGGATGATTTTTCTTCAGTCAATTTGATATCTCACAAAAGCGGTTGAATTAAATACAAAAAAGCCCATCAAATGATGGGCTTTTAAAGCAATAATCTGTTGCAAATTCAGTTACGGAACTTGCTTTTGCTTCATATAGTCAAAGAACTCACTGTCTGGTGAAAGCACCATCACATCACTCTTGCTCGTGAAGGTCTTTTTATACGCATCTAATGAACGAATAAAACCAAAGAACTCAGGATCTTTGTTATACGCTAAAGCGAAGATCTTCGCAGCTTCTGCATCACCTTCACCTCGAACTGTTCTCGCATTTCGCTCTGCATCTGCCAGCATAACCGTCACACGACGGTCAACTTCTGCGCGAATAGTTTCTGCCTTTTCTTGACCTTCTGAGCGGTGCTCTTTCGCCACAGCAGTCCGTTCAGCACGCATACGATCGAAAATCGAGTTACTTACTTCGTTGGGTAGGTTGATTTGCTTAACACGTACGTCCAACACTTCAATACCCAGCTCTTGCGCGCTTTCTGAAGCTTGTGCCAACGCTTCTAACATCAGCTCGCTACGTTCACCTGACACAATTTCTTTGATGGTTCTCGAACCAAAGTTTGTTCTCAAGCCGTTATTCACTTTTTGCTGAAGCAGTGTTTCAGCATACTGCTTGTTACCACGAGCACGAAGGTAGAATTTCGAAAAGTCACTAACACGCCACTTGACAAATGAGTCAACGATAAGGTCTTTTTTCTCACTTGTTACGAAACGGTCTGGTGCACCGTCTAGCGTCTGTATACGCGCGTCAAGGTGACGAACTTGGCTGAAAAATGGTACCTTAAAATGCAAACCTGGCTCATAAACAACAGCGTCGTCCTGGCTGTCTTTTTGCACTTTACTGAATAACATAACAATTGCTCTTTGACCTTCGGTTACCACAAATACCGAAGAAAAAGCCAGTAGGCCACCTAGTATCAATAAGACAAAGCTAAAGTTTCTCATCAATATTATCTCCCACTGTTAAAACGATCTTGCGAAAACCGGTCATTACCACTGTTCACGGTACTATTTCGTGACTGGCCTAACGACTGACGCAATTGATTAATGTCATTTCTGCTTGGCAGAGTAACTGTTGAAGACGACTGAGATTGCTGCATGATCTTATCTAGTGGTAAATACATCATGTTATTGCCACCTTTGACATCAACAATGACCTTAGAGCTACGACCTAAGATCTCTTCCATTGTCTCAATATACAGACGCTCACGTGTCACTTCTTTTGCAGCTGCATACTCTGGTAATAGCTTTTCGAATCTAGCAACTTCACCCTGTGCCTCTAACATGACGCGTTCTTTGTACGCTTCAGCTTCTTGTGTCATACGCGTAACTTGACCACGTGCACGAGGTTCTATTTCTCTTGCATATGCTTCTGCTTCACGAATGAAACGCTCTTCATCTTCTTGCGCAGCGATTGCATCATCAAACGCATCTTTTACTTCCGCAGGCGGTCTAGAATCTTTAAAGTTCACGTCAGTGACGATCAAACCGAGATTATAAGGCTCAATGATTTTACTCAGCTCATCCCAAGTACGTCGACGTACTTGCTCACGGCCCGTAGTCAGTACTTGGTCCATACGTGAATGACCAACAACATAACGCAGTGCACTATCTAAAGCCTGCTGTAAGCTGTGATCAGCATCGGTTACGCTGAAACGGTACAAAGTAGGGTCTACAACACGATACTGTACTTCAAACTCGACACTTACCACGTTTTCGTCTTCTGTCAGCATAAAACCAGAGGCAGATAACGAACGAACGGCCTCAATATCAATCGGAATAACACGCTCAACGAATGTCATTTTCCAACGTAAACCTGGCTCAGCAATTCGGTCAAACTTACCAAACTGAAGCACAATACCACGCTCGGCTTCTTTTACAGTGTAAATACCGCTTAATGCCCATACGATAAGTGCGATGATGAAAATAAAGGTAGCACCCGCACCGCCAAGCCCGCCTTTGTTATTACCTGGTTTACCACCAAATAAACCGCCAAACTTATTGTTGAACTTACGGAATACCTCGTCCAGATCAGGTGGCCCTTGATCTCGACCGCCGCGATTTTTCCACGGGTCGTTATCATTGCCATTATTACCCGGTTCGTTCCAGGCCATAGCTATACTCCATTGTTATAAAATGAATTAAATTTAATCTATCAAAATTCATCCCATTCTAATAGAGAATTAGGATGAATTAGTAACTTTTTCAATTTTGAGCGATAAACTGCTCAATTTCTGGTCCTTGCTCTTTTTTGAGGCGTTCCCAATCCGCTTGTGGCAAACGCACATCGAGCAACCAATTGCCTTGCTCATCATAGCTTTCATGATTAACGGCATTCAGATTGAAAAGCGCCCCCCGTAATTTTCCAAAAGCTGGCGGCAGGACCAATCTGTTGCTAAACATTTTTTTAGCAAGCAGTTCAGAGATTGCTTGGGACAACAACTCAATCCCTTCATTTGCCTGAGCAGAAAGCCATACCCTAATTGGCATTCCCTCATCATCTCTATCAATTTTGGGCTGGATCTCTTCGACTAAATCAATCTTGTTATACACTAACAATTGCGGGATTTCGTCCGCTTCAATCTCTTCAAGAACTGATTGTACCTGTTCTATGTTCTCTTTTCTTCTCTGATCAGCAACATCAACGACATGAAGTTGCAAATCGGCTTCTCTGGTTTCAGTCAATGTAGCCTTAAACGCAGCCACAAGATCATGAGGTAAATGCCTAATAAACCCTACTGTATCGGCAAGTATGACCGCTCCGACATCATCGATTTCGAGCTTTCTTAAGGTTGGGTCCAGTGTTGCAAACAATTGGTCAGCAGCATAAACCTCAGAATTAGTTATACGATTGAACAGAGTTGACTTACCAGCATTGGTGTACCCCACCAATGACACGGTTGGAATTTCATTACGGCTTCTCGCTCGACGCCCCTGCTCTCGGACAACAGCCACTTTGTCTAAACGCTTACGAATACTCTTGATTCTTTCTCTCAGTAAACGACGATCCGTCTCTAGCTGAGTCTCACCGGGTCCCCTAAGTCCAATCCCCCCTTTTTGTCTTTCAAGGTGGGTCCAACCTCTGATTAACCGAGTTGAAATATGCCGCAATTGCGCTAGCTCAACTTGTAACTTACCTTCATGCGTTCGAGCTCGCTGCGCAAATATATCTAAGATAAGTGTCGTTCTGTCCAAAACACGACAACGGCAGACATGCTCTAGGTTACGTTCTTGAGAAGGACTGAGTTGGTGATTAAATATAATGACGTCTGCTTTATAAGTTCTGACAATCTCGGCAATTTCTTCCGCTTTACCCGTTCCGACAAACAGTTTGGGGTGAGGTGCCTGACGGCTGCCTTGCACAACCGCCAAACTACTAACACCAGCAGAAGATACTAGCATTTCCAATTCTTGCAGATCTTCACGATCGCCTTCATTTGGAAACTCTATATGCACTAAGACTGCCTGTTCGCCGGCTTCATAACGGTCAAACAAGCAACATGCTCCTAATATCTATTAAAAATTACCATCTTCGTTTTGTTCTGCGCCTTCATTTCCTTGTGTGTTTTGGAAATTGACGGCCCTTGCAGGAACAACAGTTGAGATAGCATGTTTATATACCATTTGATTCACAGTATTTTCTAGTAAAATTACGAATTGGTCAAAAGACTGAATTTTACCTTGTAATTTGATGCCGTTAACTAAAAAAATTGAAACTGGAATGCGCTCACGACGCAAGACATTCAAAAATGGGTCTTGTAACGATTGGCCTTTTGCCATTTTCTTATCCTTCGTTCTAGGTGTTATTATGTTGAGTTAGTTGAATAAATATCAACAAAATATTGGTTCAACTACTATTAGCTTAGCGAACTTAAAATTCGTTGCAAGTTTTCTTGCTCTCCGGTTTCTAACCAAGTTACCTCAGGCCAACTCCGAAGCCAAGTCAATTGCCGCTTTGCTAGTTGTCTGGTTGCGGCGATACCTCTGAAAACCATTTCATCATAGTCATATTCACCGGCTAAATGTTCCCACATTTGCCTGTATCCAACACATCGGATAGAAGGCAAATCAGGGTGCAAATCCTTTCGATTATATAAGGCCAAAACTTCGTTTTTAAACCCTTGTTCTAGCATTATTTTAAATCTTTCCTCAATTCGCTCATGCAGCACTTTACGATCACTCGGTGCGATAGCAAATTGATGGAAGTCGTATGGCAAAGTAGGTTGTTTCTCCTTTTGCAATACTGACATCGGCTTACCTGTTATACGGAACACCTCCAAAGCCCGATTAATCCTTTGTGAGTCATTCTCACTAATTTTTCTGGCAGCTTGGGGGTCAACCTGCATTAACTCTGCATGCAATACTGGCCAGCCTTTTTCCGAAGCTTCTATTTCAAGCTCCGCACGGACCGACGCAGAGGCTTCTGGCAATGGTGACAAACCATCAATTAAGCCTTTAAAATACATCATTGTGCCCCCCACAAGCACAGGTACCTTACCCTGCTCATGAAGTTTATCAATACACGTAATCGCATCTCTGCGAAAATCAGCTACCGAATAACTGTCTTGTGGGTCAATCAAATCAATTAAACGATGAGGCGCTTGCGCCAGTTCGTTTTGATCAGGCTTTGCCGTACCTATATCCATTCCTTTGTATACAAGCGCCGAATCAACACTGATAATCTCAGTGTCTAGATGTTTACACAGGTCAATGGCCAACGCAGTTTTGCCAGCTGCGGTAGGGCCCATTAAAGTGATAACGGGTTTATTCTGCAAACTAATAACCTTTCGGTAGTAAATCTAAAATATAATTTGGCTCTATTTTAACTGCTTTTGCAGTAATTGCTGCTCTGCTTTTCTGTTTTTTTAGCATTTTTTCACGAACCAACTCAAAATGTTGGGAAGCAAAATAACTTTCTGGTGTATTTTCCAGCAACCAATCGATCCAGTAACTCAAATCCGAGTCAGCTTCAGACACGTTTTTGGATGTTTCCACAAGTATCGAGACACATTGTCCCACATCTAAACTATACAAGCTGACCGGGAGCTTTTTAACCATGACATGATTGTCTTTAAACAACATCTCGAAGCCTAGCAATGTTAGCCAAGAGTTCATGCTTTGTAATAACGCAGACTCAGCTTTCGATTGATTCACTCTAACAGGAAGCAGTAAAGCCTTACCAAGTAAGGTGCCATCTAGTTCGATTTGATCTTGCCAAAGCGTCTTTAGCCCATATTTGCCATGCGTCAAAAGTAACTGCTGAGACGTTTGGAGTAAAATACCGCCTTGAGGCAGGGCCATCCAGTGAGTTTGAACACATGTTTCAACCGAACTAACGCCTTCTCTCGGTGCCTGAGTTACCAAATCGGTTGAGACGTGTTCAGTGCTATTGTCTTCGTGGCTAAATGCTTGGTAGAGCTGATTAACATTAACCTTTTTTTGCTGAGTGGCAGCTGAATTATACTCTCTCTCCTGCCTATTTGGACCATTGCTCGATGCGCTTGAGTGACTTTTCGAGGCACTATTATGTGCCTTAAAAGCGGGGGAACTATCAAAGCTCACAGGCTCACGGATCTGCGCCTCATCATGACGCAGTGGTGTGCGGTATTCTTGGTGTATTGACTCAGCCGGCGGTTCTTCTGCCACGACAGGCTCAGAGATTTGCTCAAGAGGCAAGGGATCAGGCGTCACTGCTGGCGCAAGTAAAGACGGGGAACGCGGCTCAACGACTTGTTTAATTGCTTGGACAATAAAGTCATGTACTAATCGCGCTTGGTGAAATCTCACTTCGTGTTTTGCGGGATGTACATTCACATCAACTTGCCTTGGATCCAAGTTCAAATAAATCACAAACCCAGGTGTATCTGGGCTACCAGTCGCCTCTTCAAAAGCTTGGCGAATTGCGTGCAAAATCAGTTTATCACGCATCATTCGACCGTTGACATAGGTATATTGAGGTTGAGTGCTGCTCCCTATTGGTAACACCCAGCCATACAGTTCTAAGCCTTCGTAGCCGGATTCGATAAAGCTCGCTTCCCGCTGAAATACTCTTCCTGCGACATGCGCCACTCGCTCAATACTGCGGGGGTTTGATTGCGCCCGAAATTGACGTACCACTTTTTGATTGTGGGTTAAGGTAATAGCAATATCAAAACGGCTCAAAGCAATGCGTTTTACAAGTTCATCAATGTGGCTAAATTCCGTTTTCTCGGTACGCAAAAACTTACGCCTAGCAGGTGTGTTAAAGAATAGGTCTTTCACCTCAATGGTCGTACCGTTTGGGTGCGCCGTGGGCTGAATTTGAACAGCCATATCACGTCCCTCCGCACACGCTTGCCAGGCGGTATCTTGAGATTGCGGTTTAGCGCTTAATGTAAGCCTGGAGACGGAACTAATGGACGCCAGCGCCTCTCCCCTAAAGCCCAGTGACGCGATTGCTTCCAAGTCATCTAAATTTTTGAGTTTGCTAGTTGCATGGCGCGAAAGTGCCAAGGCCAATTCATCTTTGACAATACCCGAGCCATTATCACGAATGCGGATCAACTTGTGGCCACCACGTTCAATATCAATTTGAATACGGGTTGCGCCGGCATCAATGCTGTTTTCAACCAATTCTTTGACCACAGAGGCTGGTCGTTCAACCACTTCTCCAGCCGCAATTTGGTTCGCTAATCGCGCAGGTAATATCTCTATTGCCATTTATATTAAGCCCTAGGTATGGTCAAGACTTGACCTATATGTAGCGTGTTATTCTTCAATCGATTAGCCTTCTTCAATGCTGATACAGTTGTGCCATATCGAGCGGCCAATAAACTTAATGACTCCCCACGTTTAACTTTGTGATGACGCGGTTTATTTTCTTTTAGTCTTGCAAACAAAGAATCATCTGGTGGATTTTTTTGATAGTAGCGCTTTATCGAAACAAAAACCGCATTGGCTAAGCGCTGCTGATGATAGGCCGTTTTTAATTGCCTTTCCTCTTGCGGGTTAGAGATAAATCCAGTCTCCACCAAGATGGACGGGATATCTGGGGATTTTAAAACACCAAAGTTTGCAGCCTGAGGGCGCTTCTTATGTAATTTTGCAACTTTTTTTAGCTCAGAGACAATCTCTTCAGCGACCTGAAACCCCGTTTTCATGGAGTGATCCATCGACATATCCAACAACGCTTTGGCAAGGTATTTTTCATTCTCAGTGTCTTTGATGACCCCCGCTGCGCCACCGAGTAGCTGCGATTGCTTCTCTTTATTTTCCAGCCACTTACCAATTTCAGAGTTGGCCCTACGTAAAGAGAGCGTCCACACTGAAGCGCCCCTTGGTTTGGGGCTTGAAAAGGCGTCTGCATGAATCGACACAAAAAAGTCCGCGCGTTTGGTTCTGGCCTTTGATGTACGGGTGTTTAACTTGAGGAAGTAATCCCCGGAACGCGTGAGCTGCGCTGACATACCAGGTTCTTTATCAATCAGCTTGGCTAAGCGCTTGGCAATTTGCAACGTAATATGCTTTTCAAACGTACCAGAAGGACCAATCGAACCTGGGTCTTGGCCGCCATGGCCGGCATCAATCGCAATGATAATGTCCCTGTCTCGCTTTAAATCACGTTTCTTGTTTGTTGACTTTGGTGGCGCTGCTTTTTTTTGTCCGTATAAATCCACCACCAGTCTATCGGAACTCGATCCTGTCGGTGCAAGTGCAAAAATGACGGGTTTAGTTGGCCCACTAAGCTCGAACACGACCCGAGTCGCATTTTTCTTCTTTGGCTTGCTATAGCGGATTTTGTCAATGATGCGGTGCTTTTTTGGTATGCCTGGTAGCTTGGGGAGTTGTTTCGTATTCTCAAAGTCTACAACGAGCCTGAGCGGCTTTTGTAAAACAAAATAACTAAAGTCAGGTTTTTTAGACAAATCAAAAACCACGCGCGTACTTTCAGCTGATGGCCTAATACGCACATTGTTTATGGTATTTTTCGCTAACGTTTGTGCTGCAAACAACAGCAACACAAACATGATTATTATATTTATATACTTACTATGTGCACTACGCATAACTACTTATAGTTGCTAATAATTGCTTTCCTCGTTCACTTTGTGCTTTCAGGGTCACACTTCTTGCGTCCCCTTCATACGCTAAGTAAACATCAATATCGGGATGTGGTATGTACCCTTGCCCCTTTTCAGGCCACTCTACGATACACACTGTATTTGCAGAAAAGTAATCCCTAATCCCCATAAACTCAAGTTCTTCGGGATCTCCTAAGCGATACAAATCAAAGTGGTAAACCGCACGTTCTGATAATTCATAAGGTTCAACAAGCGTATAGGTTGGACTTTTAACATTACCTACATGCCCTAGACCTTGCACCAGACCTCGGGTCATCGTGGTTTTACCAGCACCCAGATCGCCATGCATATAAAAAACCGCCCCCTCCGTAATTGAAGACGCAAACCGTTTACCTAGCGCAATAGTTGCAAGCTCATCGGCCAGTGAAAGCTGCAAAGTATCGTTTTGGTTCATCCCATAATACCTCTAATATGGACAAATAAATCACTCGCGAGTAGTCCAAGCTGACCATCACGAGCAGCTTGCTCAGCTGCAAGACCATGAATATACACACCTAATGAGGCCGCTTCAAACCTATTCAAGCCTTGTGCCAATAAACCCGCAATTATACCAGATAATACATCGCCCATCCCAGCACTCGCCATTGCTTGTGACCCCGAGCGATTAATGTTTGTTCGTTTGCCATCGACAATTAAGCTGCCTGGACCTTTGAGGACGATACAAGCCGCATACTCCTTACTCAACAATTCCGCTAATTCGAACCGTTTTGCCGTATCAACTTCACAGTCGCCCAACAAGCGCCTTGCTTCACCTAAATGAGGGGTTAAAATCGCGCGCAGCCATGGCAAATGACTCTGTGCTAGCAAATTAATCCCATCCGCATCACAGACAACAGGCCCTTCAAATTGTTTCGCCGCATTAAATAGCTTTCGCGCCCACATATCTTGACCCAGACCAGGACCGATCACCACAACATCCGCCTTGGCCATTAAGACTTTTAATTCTGCCACAACAGAGATCCCATGGACCATCAGCTCATATCGCCCGTGTAATACCGCCTCCTGATTGTCAGGGTGTGTCGCCACAGATACCAATCCAGCCCCCGTACGCAGACAGGCTTCGGCGGCTAGCCTGATAGCGCCAGCCATCCCTTTACCACCGCCAATAAGTAAAACATGACCGCATTGATTTTTGTAACTATCTGGCGATCTTCTTGGTCGCAAAGAACGCAAATATTTACCACCCGGGTAACAACAGTTTGTATGAGAAAGGCGCTCAAAAGCATCTGCAATACCAAGATCAGCGAGCAACACCTCTCCCCCGTAGCTGGGGGCTGCGCCGGTCAGCATGCCTTGCTTAAGTGCTATAAATGTTAATGTGGTATCAGCATGGAAGGTACCTTGTGCGACTTCAGAGGTTGTGCCATTGATACCACTGGGTATATCAACCGCGAGCTTCCACGCTTTGCTCATGTTGTATTGCGCAAAAGCTTCTTTCACATGACACGGCAACTCCCCGCGAAAGCCAGTGCCAAATACCGCATCAACAATGGCATCATATGTATGTTCAGAGCAGGACCTAAACGCAACAACTTTACCACCACTGCGACAAAACAATTGATACGCCTCTGCCGCATCGCCCTTAAGCAACGTAGGCTCAAATAGTGCGCACACAGTGACGTTCATTTGTGCTTGTAAACACCGTTTTGCCAGCACAAACCCGTCACCGGCATTATTGCCTTTGCCGGTAAAGATTAGAATATTTCGCACCGCTTTATTGCGAATAAGCTCGAACAGCGCAAGACCCGCTCTTTGCATCAACTCGCGGAGCGTGGTGCCTGAATTTAATGCAGCCTGTTCCTCATGAAGCTTTACTTCTTGGGCACAGTAAGCAATTTGTGGTAAATTATGTGTGTATTGACCTTGCAAGATAGACATTCCGTGAATAAAGCCAAACCTACTATTAACTATACTGAACTTGCAGAAAAAATTAAGTATTGGGGAAAAGAATTAGGCTTTGCTGAAGTAGGCATTAGTGATATTGACCTGAGTGAACACGAAAACCAGCTACAGCGGTGGCTTGATTTAGGCTATCACGGTGAAATGGAGTATATGGCTGCACATGGCATGAAACGGGCAAGGCCAGCCGAACTTGTGCCCGGTACACAGAGTATTGTGTCAGTCAAAATGAACTACCTCCCCCCAGATGCCAGCTTTGCCAAAGCACTGAAAAATAGTACAACCGCCTACATTAGCCGCTATGCACTCGGGCGGGACTATCATAAAGTACTCAGAAATCGATTGAAAAAGCTTGGCCAACGCATAGAGCAAGAAGTTGGGCAATATGGGTTTCGACCTTTCGTAGACTCTGCACCCGTATTAGAAAGGCAAATCGCCGAAAAAGCGGGATTAGGCTGGCGAGGGAAAAATAGTCTGCTTATTCACAAACAAGCGGGATCATGGTTTTTCCTTGGTGAGCTATTTGTTGATTTACCACTCCCTGCCGACGAAAAACAAGTAGAAGAAGGCTGTGGTAAATGTAATGCCTGCATCAGCTTGTGCCCTACAGGGGCTATTGTGGCGCCTTACGTTGTCGATGCTCGGCGCTGTATCTCTTATCTAACCATCGAGCTTCAAGGCGCCATTCCAGAAGCATTTCGTCCACTATTGGGGAATCGAATTTACGGGTGTGATGATTGTCAACTTGTCTGCCCTTGGAACCGATTCGGTCAACTTACCGAAGAAGCTGATTTCCACCCACGAAAAACCATCAAAGATAGAGAAATGCTTGAGTTATTTGCGTGGGATGAAAAGACATTTTTAACAAACACCGAAGGTAGCCCAATTAGGCGAATTGGCCACGAACGTTGGCTAAGAAACTTGGCTGTGGGATTGGGCAATGCCAGTTACGATGAACGAATAATGCAAGCGTTGAGCGACAAACTCACTCATGCAACACCATTGGTAGCTGAGCATATTCGCTGGGCACTAGCTCAGCAACAGCAAAAACAACAAGATGAACGTAAAAAGGCAAGACTTATTCGCATTGTCGAAAAAGGCTTGCCACGGGATGCATAAAGCGCACTACGACGCTGCATCCTTATTGGTCAATAGACACAAATCATTTTCGATCTCCGTAAATGCGTCTTTCACTTGTGAAATTGCTTCCTCACGTGCAACGGAGCTTTGAATGGCTTCATCTATGTGGCGAAAAATAAACACCTCTTGATCTTCATCTAAGCCCATTGTTGGGATCCGAGACTCAAACAACTCTTGTAGCCGTTTAAAAATAGCCTCATTCTGAGAACGGTTGTTATTTAACATAGAAAGTAGCCCGGTGAATTTACTATGAATTGTTTTAATTGCCCCATTTAATTCAGACTGCTGACTGATGAGCTGGTTTTTTGTCAAAATAGACATTAACTGTTGTTCAGTCACACTCACGATAAAACAAATATGGTCACGTATACGACCGTGCTTATCAGGGTCTTCTGAAGGCATATTCAAAATTAATACACTTAACAATTCATAATTTACTAATATCCTGCTCGTAAATTCATGAAGCCTGCCTTTCGAATGTAAAATTTCAAACAACTCAACCACAATAGGCGAGCACATGCCTGTCGAAGCAAAGTGCAACCGCTCACTGTCGACGCGCATTTCAATATTGCAACTTAAGCCAAAGTTTGCCAAACAGCCTATCAGTGCGTCTGCCAATTCAGAAACGTCTTGAATGGCGCCTACCTGCTCAACAAAGTTGACAATTTGCCCCATTTCACTACTTGTTGCCATGGCACTAAACGCGGTGGTCGTCGCATCTTCTACTTGTTGCTCAAGGATATCTTTTTCTAATAGCATTTGCCCCAGATGTAACAGCTTGGCTTTTAACTCACTATGACCAAATGGCTTGACGATGTAGTCTTCAGCGCCAACTGAATAACCTTCCATACGCTCTTCAACTGAACCACGAGCAGATACGAACATTACGATAATGTGCTGTAATTCTGGATTGGACTTAATTGCTTTGCATACCTCATAACCGCTCATCTGTGGCATACTCACATCCAATAGAATCACCTGAGGATCGAACGCCTCAACGACCTCTAAACACTCCTGTCCACTGATAGCCGTTTTAACTTCAAAGTCCAAATCCTCCAAAATTTCCTCAATGATTTCGAGGTTGAAGGGTTCGTCATCCACTGCCAAAATTCGTTGTAATGCCATCGTTAATATCCTTTTGTGTTTTATTACTATTAGTTATAGTCAGTGATCCTACCTGTTGCTAGTCAGAGGTACTTTTTGGCAGCTCAATGACAAATTCTGCACCGCCAGAGTCACTATTTCGTGCATAAATGCATCCTTTATGCAGTAAGATAAATTCTTTACAAATCGCTAACCCCAGTCCTGTACCACCGGCTCCGCTATTCGTTTTGCTACTTTGTGCAAATTTATCAAAGATGTGCTCTAATTCATCATGCGGGATCCCAACGCCTTGATCGCAAATTGTTAAATACAATTTGCTATCATCCGCAGAGAGGTAGACTTGGACTTGACTATTGTCAGGGCTGAACTTCAATGCGTTACCAAGCAGGTTTCGAACAACTTGAATCATTTGGTCCCGATCACAAAAAACCACCAAGCTTTGATCATCGGTGTGCAGGTTAATAACAATGCCTTTTTCCATTGCCGAGCCAGAAACATCTTCAATGCCTTCTTGAAGCAAAGAGATAAAATTATTATTGCTCGGATTAAAGGGAAATCGACCGGCATCCAGTTTAGATAGATCCAATAAGTTATTGAGCAACATCAAAAGCCGCTCCCCGCTGGTTTCAATTCTAGACAAATATTTATTTAGTTTATCTATCGGTGCTTCTTTTGCTTTGAGTTTATCAATGCCAAAGCGCGCAAAACTCAAAATGGAATGCATCGGTGTTCTCAACTCATGAGACATATTTGCCAAAAATTCAGATTTGCTAATATTGGCCCGCTCTGCAGCGTCTTTAGCTGACTGCAACTGATAGGTTCTTGCCTGTACTTCTGCTTCTAAGACCTCTTTGGCTTCTTCAAGTAATTGTTGTTTACGTTTTAAATGCGCCACATTTTTGAAAATGGCTGCGAGGGCGATTTCACCGTGGTGATCTATTTCTATAAAAGTCCCCATTAAAGGAATAGATAACCCATCATTTCTCGGTAGCACCAAATCACAATCAAAATGCCGTGCAATTAAACTGGTTTCGATGCAACCTTGCAATACCGCCACTGATTGCCTTTCAAATAAATTAAAAATCGAATGCGCTTCCAATTCTTCCGCAGTTAATCCAAACAGGTTTAAGCAAGCATCATTGGCTTCTATAACATAGCCTTTGAGATTAAAAAGCATAATAGGATCTGGCGTATGTTTATAAATGACCCTGAGTAAACTGTCGCGCTCAATTAGGGCATCTACCGTGTCTTGAAGGCGTTCAACCAACTCTTGATTATGTCGTCTTAATAGTTCAGTTTGCCAAAGTTTATGCAGTGACTGTAATAGCGAGTTTTCATCTACTGGTTTGGTAAGTACATCTTCAACACCTTGACGGATGGCTTTTAACATATCGACCTGACTTTCTCGAGATGTCATTAACAGACAACGACAATTAACATGGACTTGCCGTACCACATCAAATATATCCAAACCTGTTTCCTGCTCGAGGTTAAAATCACAAATCAGCAAATCAAACTGATGTTGTTTAATAAGGGTTTCTACCTCCTTCGCGCAACTCGCAGTTTTTACATCAAGCTGCGCGCCTCTTAAACTCACTGATAGCTGCTTTAGCCTGTTTTCCATGTGATCAACCAAGAGGACCTTAGGCAACAACAACTGCGCTTGTTCACCTATCTCCAATACTCGCTCAAGCAACCCCGTAATTTCTTTGTTGCCGAAAAAAGGGTAAATCACGATAGCATTAGACAATACTCTGTTTAACTGGCTAAATGCACTCAGGTGCTCTGAGTTTTCAGGCTTGGGCGCAAGAAGAATGATTTTCTCGTGCTGACTGAGGCGCTCTAAAGTATCGAAGTACTCTGGCGGAATGCCATGCGCAATAGCAATGACATCAAAGTGACTAAAGGCAGTATCAGCATCTAAAGATTCGTAATGAATATGCTCTACTTCACTACCCAATAGCTCAAATAGTACTTTTATGCGCATGGCTAAAACACTATTACTATCTATGATCAAAACCTTATTCGACATAGCAACGTCCTGTATCCATAGTAAGATCCAGTGTAGTTCAAATAATTAAAGGCAAAGAAAATTTTATTGTAACAAAACGGTCAATTACACTGTCTTTGTAATGGCCAACCAGTCATTGATGCCAAGCACACGCTAAGGCGCAAGCGGCGTATTGAACTATTTTTAAATATCAGCGTATAAAATAAAAAACACGGAAATTATGATGATAAAACAAACTTTATTGGCTGCCGCATTTGCGCTAGCTAGCCCCCTATCACTGGCTAATTGTGACGATTTCACCAACGTGGAGCTCAGAAAACTACGCTCGAAAGAATCTGTCAACCTGTGCCAATTCAAAGATAAACCACTGCTATTGGTGAATACCGCGAGCAACTGTGGTTTCACAGGCCAATTTGAAGATTTAGAAAAACTGCACCAAAAATACAAGGATAAAGGGCTCGTTGTGATCGGCTTCCCGTCAGATGACTTTTTTCAGGAAGAACGCGACGAAGCTGATACAGCCAAAGTGTGCTTCATTAACTATGGGGTCACCTTTACCATGATGGCAACCAGTGACGTCAGGGGCGATGATGCTAACCCAATATTTAAGCACTTAGGTGAGCAGGCTGGTTCGCCAAAATGGAACTTTTACAAATACTTAGTCTCTGCAGATAGAAAAGAGATCCTACGCTTTGGCAGTCGCACAAAACCATTATCGGAAGAAATTATCACCGCGATAGAAAAGGAAATCAGGTAAAAGCATGCGTTTTTGATACTTTTGAATTAGAATAAGGTATGAACTAAATTGAGGCAAGCATGGAGAGAACATGACATTAGCAAGTGCAAGACATATTTTAGTGGATAGTGAAGCGCAATGTTTAGAACTCAAAAAGAGAATAGATGACGGAGAAGACTTTGCCGCGCTGGCAAAAGAGTTTTCTAATTGCCCTTCAGGACAAGACGGTGGTGCACTTGGCGAGTTTGGCCCCGGAATGATGGTTCCAGAATTCGACAAAGTCGTCTTTTCGGCACCACTAAATGAAGTACAAGGCCCAGTCCAAACTCAGTTTGGCTATCATCTACTGGAAGTCACAAGTCGACAAGACTAACCCTGTTAAAGGGCAAACTGGTTTATCTGGGTTTGCCCGACCCGCCCTGTTCTTATTCCCGTCTGCTTTAGACTTTTAACGAGTATACATGTACTTTCGTGACATGATTTGTCATGCTAGGTTTTCAATCAACCATAGAATAAGGGAATACAGATGATTTTATATGGCTCCGATACATCTCCTTATGTGAGACGACTTAGAATGTACTGTGCACTGCATGACCTGTCTTTTGAGTATCGTATCATTAATATTTTTGACCAGAATGAGAGGCAAATATTAATTGAGCACAACCCAGCTAGAAAAATCCCTTTTCTGATTTGTGGCGAGAAAGTGATATGTGACTCCAATACGATTGCTCGCTATCTTCAGAACAAGTTTTCACTGCCTCATTTGAACTGGGACCAAGAGAATTTATTAACCATCATCAATGCTTGTAATGACTCTCTGGTGGAAATGCTACTCGGACAGCGCTCGGACTTAGACACCCAAGGTGATGTGTTATTTTTTAATTTGCAGCGTGAACGTATAACTGAAACATTAAACTATTTAGATAAGCAATGTACAACAGATGCTTTTTTGAACTGCGAGTATCTACAGATCAGTTTATACTGCTTGTTAGATTGGATCCAATTCAGAAGTCTAGCTGACTTATCAACCCACCAAGGTTTACAAGCTCACCTAGAAAAATGGCATAGCCATGCCATTGCTCAGCAAACGGATCCGCGCAGCTAATTTTTTTATTGGTAATTTAATATGAATGATCTTGAGTTAGAATCAGAAGTAGTCAACTTTGTGACTGAAGTAAAGCAAAGCGAACAAGTATGGGCCCTTGGAGCAGAAGACGGCGGCTTCGTGATTGTTGAATCAAATCAATTTGAAGAATCTGACGTGTTGCTATTGTGGGCAGATGAATCAGCAGCACTAGCACAATGTAAAGACGAGTGGGAAGAGTTTAAACCTATTGCGATTAGCTTAGATTCGCTGCTTGATGAATGGATCGAGGATTTAAGAGACGACAATGCGCTCATCGGTATAAACTGGAATGACGATAATGTCTGCGTTGAAATTGAGCCGGTCAGTCTAGCTCGCGCACTCGCTGACTAACGCAATTAAGGTTCCTTCAATTGCGCGTACATACGCCTGAGTATGTACCCCTTTTTGGCTTGGTGCGGACAACGGCTCTGCACCAGCTGCTACCGCCTTATCATAACTACTGGACACATTTTCACACCCTAGCGTCAGCTCAAAACCCAGTGCAGGCTGTTTTGGCTGTGAACGAATATATGTCTGTTTAAATTGAGACTGTGCCACTGGGTGAGTCGCAAACGCAAGTAATACAGTGCCAGTTTCCAGCTCTCCATAGTCACCATTCTCTGTTACTGAGTGGGCATTGAGCCCAAATGCTTGAAAATAAAAATCTAAGACTTCTTCTACGTCATCGACATAAATGACCGTTTTAATAAAATGCATCACAACAATAAGTTAAGCAAATAAATACTAATAAAGCATAATAAATGAGCAGCGTAAAGTAATAAGCCAAAGCCTATCAAAACCGAGGCGTAAATAGTTAGGCCTATGCGCCTTATGGAGGCAAAAAAAATGGCGCACAATGCGCCACTTTTTAAGAAGGTTTATTTCTTTGTTCTTTTGTAAATGCTCTTAACTTACGTTTTTGAGACAATGTCATTTTATTTGAACGACCTGAATAAGGGTTATCACCTTCCCTAAATTCAATTTTAATTGGCGTTCCCATAATATTAAGTGCTTTGCGGTAGTAATTCATTAGGTAACGTTTGTAACTGTCTGGCAAGTCATGAACTTGGTTACCATGGATCACAATTCTTGGTGGGTTATAGCCACCGGCATGCGCATATTTCAATTTAACACGGCGACCACGTACTAATGGTGGTTGGTGATCCGCCTGCGCCATATCCATGATGCGTCTTAACATTGCGGTACTGACACGCTTGGTTGCGGATTCATAGGCTTCATCAACTGACTCAAACAAATGCCCGACACCCGTGCCATGTAATGCAGAAATAAAATGCAAGCGCGCAAAGTCGATAAAGCCTAGTCTTCTGTCTAGTTCTGACTTGATACGCTCTTTCACATAATTATCCAAGCCATCCCACTTATTCACTGCAATAACCAAAGAGCGGCCTGAGTTTAATGCAAAACCAAGTAAGCTTAGGTCTTGATCTGAAATGCCTTCACGCGCATCAACCACCAACAAAATTACATTTGCATCTTCGATTGCCTTGAGCGTCTTGATTACAGAGAACTTTTCAACAACATCGTTGACTTTCTTACGTTTACGAACACCGGCAGTATCAATTAGAACATACTCACGATCGTTGCGTGTCATTGGGATGTAAATGGAGTCTCGAGTGGTACCAGGCATATCATAAACAATCACCCTTTCTTCACCCAAAATACGGTTTGTCAGCGTCGATTTACCGACATTGGGGCGACCAATGATGGCTAATTTAACGGGTTTATCTTCAAAACCTGATTTGCCTTCTTCAGGGGCTTCTTCGCCCTCAAGATACAGTTCAGCAATGCGTTCGTCGCTGTGCTCTATGTCGTCTTCTTGCTTTGCTAGTTCAGCGACAATTGGGCCAAGCGTTGCCTCGAGAAGTTGGGTAACACCACGCCCGTGCGCTGCTGCAATTTGATGGATATCACCTAATGCGAGTTGATAAAACTCAGCACAGCTTGAATCAGCGTCTATGCCATCTGTTTTATTCGCAACAATAAAGCTTTTCTTTTCCTGTCTTCGTAAGTGCTGTGCAATCGCTTGATCCGCAACAGTCATGCCGGCACGGGCATCTACCAAAAACAGCACAATATCAGCTTCTTCAATCGCAAGAAGCGACTGCTCTGCCATTTCAGTTTCGATCCCCTCTTCACTGCCGTCAATACCGCCAGTATCAACAACAATGAATTCATAGCCATCGTAATCTGCCTGACCGTATTTACGATCGCGAGTCAGGCCAGGAAAGTCGGCTACCAATGCGTCACGAGTACGCGTTAATCGATTAAATAATGTGGACTTACCCACATTCGGCCGCCCTACCAGAGCGATCACAGGAAGCATAGACTACCTCTTTTTTAAACAACAAAAGGCTTCGCAGTGCGAAGCCTTACAAAAATCTTTTACTTAGTAACTACTAAGGAACTTTTATCGCACTAATTTCGCCGTCGCGTGTATAGACGAATAATTTATCGTCAACCACGATTGGCTCAACGAAAAAGCCCGAATCATCAAACTCTTGTCGAGAAACCAAATCACCGTTTTTTTTGTCTAGCCAGTGCAGGTTGCCTTCCTGATCACCAACCACAACATAATCACCCGCGATTGCAGGCGCTGTTAAGTACCAACCACGTAAACCCGATTGGCTCCAACGTTCCGTGCCCGAGTCTTTATCTAGAGCATAGAGCACACCTTCACTATCTACCAAGTAAATGGTATTCAACTCAATGGTTAAATCACGATAGCTACTGTATTCACGGTCCCAAACCACGTTGCCTGAACGTACGTCCAGTGCAGCGAGTTTGCCATTATACGCTATCGTGTACACATACGCACCGGATACAACAGGTTTTGTATCAACATCAACTAAACGTTCAAACTCAGAAGAACCTTCCGCCAGTGCAATATCCGTACTCCAAGCTGAAAAACCACTTTCAGCGATGAGTACAGTAAGCTTGCCGCTCTCTTCCCCAACAAGTACACCACCGTTGGCTGTTGTCGGGGAGCTAAGGCCGCGCAGCGTTAATGCCGGCACTTCTTGTTCGTAACTCCAACGCTGTTCACCCGTATCTGGGTGAAGTGCCAATAGCTTACCTGACCCCAAGTTGACGTAGATTAAGCCATCACCAGCACTGGGAGTCGACAAAGCTTCACCCGGTACAGATTTACGCCATACCGTCTCACCGGTTTCACGGTCAAGCGCAATCACCTCTCCGTGTTCTGAGCCAATATAAAGTTTACCGTAAGCCTGTAAAATACCGCCAGATAACTTTGCAGAGTCATCATCGGCCCAAGGCCATAAAGACGTTTCTTTGCGCGTGTCCACGACCCACAGTTGATCACCGGTATTTGTATTATAAGCCGCAACTCGCCCTTTTCGTTCTGCAACAAAGAGACGCTCATTATGTGTGGTTGGCGTTAAGCGAGAAAAGTAATGTTCAACACCATCTCCCAACGACTCTTGCCATAGCGTTTGAGTTTCAAACTGATTTACAATTTCTGGTAATACGAGTTCTTCTTCATCATCACTTGAAGAACACCCTAAAAGTGACGCCATACAAAGCGCCAGTGAGGCCATCGTCAACTTCTTCATGGCGACTCCTTAGTTTGACGCTTTAGCTAAATCATCCAACTTAATCTGCAACAACGCATTGTTTTGTGCACCGTCTGCATCTATTGCCTTTTGATATTGCTCACGTGCTTTTTCTTGGTCGCCTTGAGATAGGTAAATATCACCCTTCACTTCCGCAACTTGTGCTGAGAATGAGGCAGGAATTGACTTACTTAACGTTGCTAAAGCCTCATCATGCTTTGACTGAGCAAGTTGTACTCTTGCCAAGCGAAGTTGTGCCGTTGCTTTCAATTCTGGGCTTTGAACATTGTCTGCGATGAACGTAAGCTTAGTCGCAGCTTGTTCAAGTTCACCTGCGTCTACCGCTTCCTTAGCCGCAACAAATGCAGCTAAAACAGCATAATTAGAGCCTGCATTTTCAGTTAAGAACGCGTCGCTCTTTGCCAAAATATCGTCGCTCTCAATTAATTGATTGTAAGCTTCTGAGCTCGCTTCCGCAGATGCTATTTGGTTTTGGTTGTAAGCTTTCCAGCCATACAGTCCACCTAAACCTAACACAGCACCAATGATCAGAGGTGTGCCATTCTCTTTAAAAAAGCGTTTTATTGCTTCTGCTTGTTGTTCTTCTGTTGAATAAATTTCCATTCTAACCTCTTAACCAGCCAATTCGGCCAATAGTACTTGTGCCTCAGCCATTGGCAGCGTTATTTGTTCTTTTTGTTCGCGTAAGTATTTGATTGTAACTGTGTCGGTTGCAATTTCATTGTCGCCGAAAATCAAGGCAACCACAGCACCACTGTTATCAGCACGCTTCAATTGCTTTTTGAAATTACCACCACCGGCATGTACCTGCACGCGTAACCCTTTGATATCATCTCGAAGCTGATCAGCCAACGCAGGGGCTTTGATGCTCGCAGCATCTCCCATCGCAGCAACATAAACATCCACGTTGCGACGGATTTCACCAACACTTTTTAACTCTTCAAGTAACAGAACCAGTCTTTCCATACCCATTGCAAAACCAACGGCTGGGGTACCTTTACCGCCAAGTTGCTCTACAAGGCCATCATAGCGACCACCGGCACATACCGTGCCTTGAGCGCCCAAACTGTCTGTCACCCATTCGAATACTGTTCGGTTGTAATAGTCCAAACCACGCACTAGATTCTCATTTACCTGATATTCGACGCCTGCTGCGTCTAAACGTTCACATAAATTTGCAAAATGTTGTTGAGACTCTTCATCAAGATGCTCTGAAAGCTTAGGCGCGTCAGCAACAACCGCCTGTACTTCAGGGTTTTTGCTATCTAAAACACGTAAAGGATTAGAGTACATACGACGCTTAGCGTCTTCATCTAACTTGTCTTGATGCTGCTCAAGGTACGCAATTAGTACCTCTTTATAGGCTGCACGTGCTTCATTCGAGCCGAGCGAATTGAGTTCCAAACGTACATGTTCACTGATCCCAAAGGCTTTCCATAAACGCGCCGTCATGATGATAAGTTCAGCATCGATGTCAGCTGTCGCAATACCAAACGTTTCTACACCAAACTGATGGAATTGACGGTAGCGTCCTTTTTGTGGACGCTCTCGGCGGAACATAGGACCCATGTACCAAAGGCGTTGTTCTTGGTTATAGAGTAAACCTTCTTGAATACCGGCTCTTACACACACCGCTGTGCCTTCAGGGCGCAAAGTTAAGCTATCGCCATTGCGGTCTTCAAAAGTGTACATTTCCTTTTCAACGATATCGGTTACTTCGCCAATAGAGCGCTTAAACAGATCGGTTGACTCTACAATAGGAAAGCGGATTTCTTGATATCCAAACGCTGCTAATGTGTCTCTGAGAGTCGTTTCTATTTTTTGCCAGATCTGAGTTGTACCCGGTAGGCAATCTTTCATGCCACGAATTGCCTTAATTTGATTTGCCACTGAAATTCCTAAATATTAACTATTCTTTTCTCTAAATTACGAATGCAGGATATTAAAAAGTCCTGAGTGCAGTGCGATAAAATGCCTCATTATACCCTGCTCGCTTAAAACGTAAACGAAATAAATTCAACCACTGGGGTGGATTATTCCTCGATGATTTTTACGTCTATGCTTGGTTGCGCTTCTTTTTTTGCAACATAATCTCGCACTTGTTCTTCTAACTGCTCTACAATATTATCGTTATCAATACGCGTTTTTTGACGTTCACCATTGATATATAGCCCTGAACGGCGATTAGCGCCCGCTAGTCCCAAATCACTGACAAGCGCTTCACCTGGTCCATTTACAACACAGCCTATCACTGACACTGTGATCGGGGAAATAATATCCTCAAGCCGTTCTTCTAATTGATTCATTGTGTTTACAACATCAAACTCTTGGCGAGAACAACTGGGACAAGCAATAAAGTTGATGCCTCGAGAGCGTATGCGCAGTGATTTTAAGATATCAAATCCAACTTTGATTTCTTGCACCGGATCTGCGGCCAAAGAAACACGCAGCGTATCGCCGATGCCCTCAGCAAGCAACATACCAAGCCCTACCGCAGACTTTACTGAGCCAGCTCTAAATCCGCCCGCTTCTGTAATACCCAAATGTAAAGGTTGATCAATTTCTTTCGCCAGTAAACGGTACGCCCCTACCGCTAAAAATACGTCAGATGCCTTTACAGACACCTTAAATTGGTCAAAGTTCAGTCTCTGTAAGATCTCCACATGACGCATGGCAGATTCAAGCAGTGCTTCAGGTGTTGGTTCACCATATTTCTCTTGCAGATCTCGCTCTAAAGATCCTCCATTCACCCCAATACGAATCGGAATATTACGCTCTTGTGCGGCGTCCACAACGGCACGAATACGGTCTTCACTGCCAATATTGCCAGGATTTATCCTTAAACAGTCCACCCCATATTGGGCGACTTTTAGCGCAATGCGATAATCAAAATGAATATCTGCAACCAGTGGAATATCCACTTGCTCTTTGATGCTTTTAAATGCTTCCGCCGTATCCATCGTTGGTACTGACACACGCACAATATCTGCACCGGCGTCTTGAATAGCGCGAATTTGCGCAACCGTGGCGTCCACATCAAGTGTATCGGTATTTGTCATGGACTGAACAGCGATTGGCGCACCATCGCCTATTGGCACATTACCAACATTGATCCGTGTGGATTTTCTTCGTTTGATCGGTGATTCTGAAAACATGACGACTACTCTGCTAACGGTAAATTAAATTTTGCTAATCGGTTACGAGGCAACCCTGAAATATCAACTGGTTGACCATCCAGTTCAATACTGACCACTTGATGCTTCCCTAACACAACAGAAAACGGCGCCATGCCGCTCACAGTCATCGTGTAGCCAGCCTTTTTGACACCAAATGCAATCCGTTCTTGCGTCGCGTCAAAAATCTCTACCCAGCTGTCTTCTGTAAAGTGCATAACGACTTGACTGACGGTCGCAGGTTCAGCGTTATTTGCAGCTGATGTGGGCATTGGTGTTGACGAACTGGCTACCACGTCCGCTGTTTCTGTTTGCTGCTCCAGCGGTGCTTGCTGTTCCTCGACGTGAACTTGCTCTGTGTCTGGCGAAGATGACATTGTCGGCACAGCTTCAGATGTATTTACATCGCTCTCGGGTGGTGCTACTGGTGAGTCTGGTACGCTTGCCGTCTCGCTCAAAGCTGGCTGAAACTCAAGTGCAGACTGTTCACTGGCGTTGATATCCTGTGCTTCAATCGCGCTGCGGGTGTCTGGAATAAAATTCGATTCCTCGACGCTGTCTGAGTTGCTTGCAGTTTGCCACCACCACAATGCAGATAAGCCAACAAAAACAATCGCGACAATATAGCTTACCGTCATTAATCGACTATCATGCGCTTCTTTCTCTGTGCGTCGCGAGAAGCTTTTCATATTCCGTTTTTGCTCTGGTACATGGGGGCTTTGATACAAACTCAAAACCTGCTCGCTATCTAAACCAAGTAACGCACTATAGCTTTTTATGTAGCCTCTCACAAAAGTTTCAGGCCCTAAGCTTTGATATTCATCTTGCTCAAGCTTGGTCAGTTGAGTGTGATTAAGCTTTAAGCGACCAGCAATGTCTTCAAGGCTCAAATTTTGCTGAGCTCTAGCAGTAGCTAAGGTTTGGCCGAGGGAAACGGTCTCAACCGCGGTTTCAATCTCTTCTTGGTTCATAAAATATAGTTATTCGGGTCTACTATTAAAATACGTCGCCCAGGCTCAAGGGCAACATCTGGTGTTAATCTGTTCCAACGCATTAGGTCATCAATCAATAATTTGTGCTTAATGGCAATGTCGAATAAAGACTCACCTTTGACAATTGAATGCGTTGTGTTTGGATCATTTAAATAAATTACTTGTCCAATAGTAAGTCGGTCAGACTGTTTTAATGCATTCCATTTTAACAACTTTTCCAGCTTAATATTATATTTAACCGACAAACTAAATAGGTTTTCTCCCATTTTAATACTGTGAGATGGCACCTTAGGTACAAATATCTCCTCATTCAGCATTTTTCCGCTATCTTGCACGGGCGCATGCGTCGCTAAGCCAACCTGTGGCGTAAAAACAATGTCACTTGGGTCTGTGCGATGAAACACGACTTGCGCAACATTTTGTTCTGGTGCGCCTGACACGAATCGCACAGGTTGTTGCGTTTGCGTGCCTACAGGCTGAACATCAAGTTGGGTTGGCGGCGCCAACTGTACTCTACGAGGCGCGGGTGAATCTGTTATGAATGTCTCTGACGCTGCAGATACTGTCTGAGGTGCTTTTTCTGCTTTGTTTGCGGGTGCATTGGTTGCCTCAGACGTGACAGTCGCTGTTACTAACGAGCGTGAAGGACGCTGCTGCATCACTGCATCGGATTCATTTGAGATACGCTTTGGCGTTTTTCGCTTTATTTTAATCTGAGGGTTTGCAACTGCGCTAGTGCCATCAATATTGGTGATTTTATCAAGCTGAGCAGTTCTATACTGCTCTTTAAGTTGCTCAAATTCACTTAAGTTCAGTGTATTATTGATAACGAGACGCGCTTCTACAGAGTTGGGGTATGTTTGTAGCAACAAAGTTTCAAGCTCTTGCGCATATTGTAACCTCCCCATCCTAGAAACCAGCAAATGCTCGAGCAACATACCTCTTGCAGAGACAAAGCCTTTATTCGCGTAAAGCTTGAGGACATCCTCAGCTTTATGTAGCTCACTTTTCGCGTAAAAAATACTGGCTGTTAATATCAGGACAGACTGCCTTTGAGAATTGTGATCTAACGCTCTTTTCAGATAATCCAATGCCAAATCAAAGCTATCCTGGCGCAATGCACACAACGCTAAATTTTCGTAACTTTCGGCCACGCGTAAATAGCTTGGGATATCGATGGCTTTGAAGAATTGTTCGGTTGCCTTGTCATATTCGCCGATACGACACAAAAATGTACCATAGTTATTGCGCGTATTCGGGTCATTTGGACCGAATTTAAGTGCTTGAATATATGAGTTTTCGGCTTTTTCATTCTCACCGACTTGCTCGAAATAATAAGCAAGCGCGTAGTGACTTTCAGGAAGTTTGGGGGCTAGGCTCAGCGCGCGATCTAAGTTGTACTTTGCTTGGGTATTGTTACCTACGCCTAAATACTGCAAAGCCAGTGCAATACGTGTTTTCGCCGCGTCTTGATTGTCCGTCTTTTTTTGTACGACAGGTTTGTTGCTATTTGCGTAGCGGGTTTCAGTTACACACCCACTTAAACCAAGTAACATAACAGGCACGCTCGCACTAACAAGCCAGCGTTTAATTGTCATACGGGTTAGCTTAGTAAGTAAAACATCAGTAAAAGCAGGCATTAACCACCCTTTTGCCAAGACACGATGACTCTATATTACCTGAAAGCCATCGTGTTTCACCTATTTTTTAGCCGACCTTCACTGCAATTGCATTGTCTTGATTTTGCTGCTTTCTAACCACGCGCTTGGTTCTGTCTACAACGTCACCAACAAGTTGACCACATGCGGCATCAATGTCGTCACCTCGGGTACGTCGTACAATACAGGTAAGACCAGCTGCTTGTAACACTTTTGAGAAACGATCGATACGACTGTTACTTGAACGGCCATACTCGTTGCCAGGGAATGGGTTAAACGGGATCAAATTAATTTTTGACGGCGTCCCTTTCAATACTTGAACAAGCTCATGTGCATGATCAGTACTATCGTTAACCCCTTGCAACATAACGTATTCAATCGTGACATCTTTATTAGCCTTCGAACCGTCAATATAACGACGACAAGCAGCTAAGAATTCTTCAATTGGGTATTTTTTGTTGATTGGTACAAGCTCGTCACGGAGTGGATTATTTGGCGCATGCAATGAAATGGCCAAAGCAACATCAATTTTTTCTTTCAAAATATCCAACGCAGGCACAACCCCTGACGTACTGAGTGTCACGCGTCGTTTAGACAAACCAAATGCCCAGTCATCCATCATCAGCTCCATCGCTGGCACCACATTGTTGATGTTAAGCAACGGTTCCCCCATCCCCATCATAACTACATTGGTAATTGGACGCTTGGTGCTATCGCCATTGTTAAGACCAATATCCGTCGCCACACGCCATACTTGACCTATGATTTCAGAAACTTTGAGGTTTCGGTTAAAGCCTTGCTGTGCTGTGGAGCAGAAAGTACACTCCAATGCGCAACCAACTTGTGAAGAAACACATAATGTCGCACGATCTTTCTCAGGGATCCAAACCGTTTCAACTTCCTGTCCGCCCTCTAAGATCATTGCATACTTTATTGTACCATCGCTTGCAACTTGCTTTACTGAGATCTCAGGCGCGATGATTTCACACTGGCTTTGCAGCTTTGCTCTTAACTTTTTATTGATATTGCTCATATCATCAAAGTTATCAATACCAAAATGGTATATCCACTTCATCACCTGATCGGCGCGGAATGGCTTTTCGCCAAATGAAGCAAATAATTCGCGCATCCCCTCGCGATTTAAATCTAATAGGTTAATTTTTTTCTCAGTCGTGGCCATGAAACAACCTCAGTTCAGGTGACGGATTGAACAACATAAATAAAAGCGCGCAATTGTACAAAAATCAATCAAACATCGCAATAATGTAATCGCTTTTAGAAACACCCCAATTGCTTTTAAAAACGATCAAGTTAATTGAAGAGATTAAAAAAGGGCCCGAGAGCCCTTTTTTTCTGCTCAGCTCGATATTAACGAGTACGTGGGCAGATCTCTTCATCGCTGAAGAAGTAAGCGATTTCGCGAGCAGCTGATTCAGGAGCGTCTGAACCGTGTACCGCATTCTCGTCGATGCTGTCTGCATAGTCAGCACGTAAAGTACCAGCTAGTGCTTCAGCAGGGTTAGTTGCACCCATGATTTCACGGTTTTTACGAACTGCATCTTCACCTTCAAGAACCTGAACCATTACTGGACCAGATGTCATGAATTCAACTAGTGCACCAAAGAAAGGACGCTCTTTGTGCTCTGCGTAGAAACCTTCAGCTTTCTCTTGAGAAAGGTGAACCATTTTAGAAGCAACGATCTTAAGACCAGCAGACTCAAAACGGTTGTAGATAGCACCGATGTGGTTTTTAGCTACCGCATCAGGCTTAACGATTGAAAAAGTACGCTCTAAAGCCATCTTTTTAGCTCCATTAATAATTGTTGATATTTACGGGCGCGAATTATACGCGCTTTATGACTAAAAGCCTACACTTTGCACCCGCTTTATTTAATTGGCGTGACGATAGCACCTTGCTAAACCTGATCTGAGTCAACATATCACAGCAAAATCTCACTTATACTGCGCCGCTTTTTAAGATCCCCAGCAGCTGGCTTGCACCCAGTTCAATGTATGAGGTTTAGTTATGTTTGTACCAGAACTACTTTCACCAGCCGGTAGTTTAAAGAATATGCGTTACGCTTTTGCGTATGGCGCCGACGCCGTTTATGCGGGTCAACCTAGATATAGTTTACGTGTCAGAAATAATGAGTTTGATTTAGCAAACTTAGAAATAGGCATCAATGAAGCCCACCAGCAAAATAAGAAGCTCTATGTGGTATCCAATATCGCACCACATAATAGTAAGGTAAAAACGTATCTAAGAGACATTGAGCCCGTCATCGCTATGCAGCCAGATGCGCTTATTATGTCAGATCCCGGTCTCATCATGCTCGTTCGTGACAAGTGGCCAGATATGCCTATTCACCTATCCGTACAAGCCAACGCAGTAAACTATGCCTCAGTTCAATTTTGGGCTAACCAAGGGATTGAACGTGTCATTCTGTCACGTGAGCTGTCACTCGAAGAAATCGCAGAAATCCGTACTCTTTGCCCAAATACTGAGCTAGAGGTATTTGTACATGGGGCTTTGTGTATGGCGTATTCAGGACGCTGCCTACTGTCTGGTTATATTAATAAACGAGATCCTAATCAGGGCACCTGTACTAATGCCTGTCGTTGGAGTTATGACGTTAAACCAGGTCAAGAAACAGTGCTTGGAGATGTTGTACACAAGGTCAACCCAAAAGACGTAATCCCAACACTGGGAGAAGGCCAGCCAACGGAGCAGGTTTTTATGCTTGAAGAGCAAGGCAGACCGGGTGAGTTTATGCCTGCATTTGAAGACGAACACGGCACCTATATTATGAATTCAAAAGATCTGCGTGCAGTTCAGTATGTTGACCAATTAACCAAAATGGGCGTACATAGTCTTAAAATAGAAGGAAGAACAAAGTCATTTTATTACGTCGCGAGAACCGCGCAAGTTTACCGCAAAGCCATAGATGACGCCGTCGCTGGTAAGCCATTTGATCCAAATTTATTGCGTACATTAGAAAACCTTGCCCATCGCGGGTACACCGAAGGATTTTTAAAGCGTCACGCACACCAGGATTATCAAAACTATGAATACGGCCATTCCGTGTCGGACAAACAACAGTTTGTAGGTGAAGTATTAGGCAGAAATAGCAATGGTCTTGTCGATATCGATGTAAAAAATAAGTTTTGTACTGGCCATAGTTTAGAACTCATGACACCGCAGGGAAATATCGCCTTTAACTTGGAGCATATGGAAAACCAAAAAGGTGAAACAATCCACGATGCCAAAGGCTCTGGCCACATCGTTAAAATCCCACTGCCAGAAGACATCAACCTTGAACATGCAATTTTGATGCGTAACTTGGGCAATCAGGAAGATACGCGTAACCCCTTTAAAAAGGCATAACTATGGCGCTGCTCATCACCAGCAAGTGTATTAATTGTGATATGTGTGATCCGGAGTGTCCAAATCAGGCCATTTATATGGGCAGTACAGTGTATGAAATCGATCCCGATAAATGCACTGAATGCGTCGGACACTACGACCAGCCAACTTGCGTGAGTGTTTGCCCAATTGACTGCATAAAACCCAACCCAGATCACCAAGAAAGCCTAGATACACTAGCTGAAAAGTACCTCAGACTAACAGGTCAATAAAACGCTTAACTTTCTGTTATCAGGCCCTTCTAATAAAACCATATGAAGGGCCCATTTCCAACCTTCTCACTCTTGCATTTTTGTTTATTATTCAGTCAATTTGTATCTATTTTTGTACAAAATAT
The DNA here is from genome assembly GCF_021530565.1 of Pseudoalteromonas sp. SMS1. Classification (GTDB taxonomy): domain Bacteria; phylum Pseudomonadota; class Gammaproteobacteria; order Enterobacterales; family Alteromonadaceae; genus Pseudoalteromonas. Next base: position 365,736 of record NZ_JAKGBI010000003.1, on the reverse strand, counting down.
CACCATTAGTATGTTTACTCTTATTTTACAAATTTATTACTTACCGATATACAGTACATGGCAGTACAAAAAACAATCAAGAGGATACAACATGACACGACAATTAAACACAGGGGCAGTCTGTGCCCTGCTATTCACATCAGCACATTGTGCAGCACAAGGCCAACACTTAGACATCGCGCCTTTTCACTTTGATCAGGCTGATGTACACGCATTGGCCATCAACCCACTTGTACAAGTAGATGAAGCACAATTTATTTTTACCAATGAATTACTCAACGAGGATTGGCAAGCAGTACTATACAGTACCGCGCCGCACCTAATAGAACACCAAGAAGTACTCTTACACTGGGCTGGACACACCAGCATTAACCCCAAACTGCTGCTTGCACTTATGGAGCAAGCAAGCCAAGTACTTAGTAACCCAAATAAAACAGCCCTTGAACGTCCCTTTGCCAATTGGTCAAAGAAAACCGGGTTCGCAGCACAACTCGAAGATATCGCGTTAAGGTTAAGTCAACGCTTTTACGCATTTGAGTTGTACACAACCGAACATAAAACAGAGAAAAGTAACCCCTCAACCGCAGCACTGACTAGCCTATTAGGTAGTGGTAACGCGTTAGCTTCATTGGCAAAGCAGTACCAAGCCACATTCTCAACGGATTTATTTGCCCCTGAAAAAGTGAGATTTGAAACAGCTAATATTGCCCCTCAGGTCAACTTTTCAATGAATTTACCCTGGCCCTCAGGTTATGCTTGGTATAGTGGTGGTGCGCATTCCAACACGGGATCCGGATACCCGTATTCCTCTTTGGACTTTAACAATGGTTCTGGTGGTTGGGGATCCAATACACCATGGGTACAAGCCGCGCATGGTGGCACTGTGACACGGTATTCAGCGTGCAACATTCGAGTGACCCATTCAAGTGGCTATGCGACTCAGTATTACCATATGGATAATTTGCAATACAGCAGCGGAGACTATATCTCAGCAGGGGCATGGTTAGGGAGATATGCCAATAACCGCTCTATGGCGCTTTGCCAAGGTGGTCAATCTACAGGTCCGCACGTTCACTTTTCGCTCTTATACAATGGTCGTTTTATATCCTTACACAATACCTACATTAGCGGATATCGGATAGATGTTGGGAACTCCAACTACGATGATAATTGCTACCGTTTTTATTTTGAAAAGAATGGCTATAGAACCTGTGCTTGGTCAAGGCTTTATCGCTAGTCCACCACACTCAAAGTTTCAAGTAGTGTTAGAGTAACTACTTGAAACTTATTCATTACCAGTTCAACTCCTCTAAAACAGGCACAAAACCACGACTTTTTAACCACCATTTGATACTGCAAAAAACAAAATGAAAATTAAAGCTAAACTTATTGTGAAAAATATGTATATTTAAGGTAATAGGAACAATAAGAGGTTGTTGGACGAATGAATGCGATACAAGCAAGTAACAAGGAAGTTAGTCTTTTTGTTTTGACACACAAAGAAACCGATACTCAAGACATTGAGTTCATCCGCTTTGTAAAAATATTAGAAGCCACAAGCAATCACATTAAAATTGATACCCGTCTCCCTGAAACAGCATCACGCGATACACATCATTTATTTCTGGTTGATATCAGCCATAGGGAATGCCAAGATTTACTTAGTGCAGAAGTACATTTACTCGCCGCAAATCACAATGTGTTGTTATTTAATGCGCAGCCCCATCTTGTCAATGAACAGACTGCGCTGCTCGCGAATATTAAAGGCGTTATTTACCAAACTACGTCCGTTGAAAATATCTTTAAAGGGATACAACGTGTACTCAATGGCGAGCTGTGGTTTTGCCGGACTTCGATTTCAAAAGCATTTAACATGCTGATCAAACAGTTGCCTCAAACTACGCATGCTCTTTCTCCGGATGTCGAAGATACCGAGCTTGAATTACTCACGGCCAGAGAAAAGTCAGTCATTAAATTACTCGCCAACGGCGCGAAAAATGATGATATCGCCGATTCACTTAATATCAGTAGCCATACGGTCAAAACACACATTTATAGTGCATTTAAAAAAACCAATTCAAGAAATCGAATTGAGTTAGCCAATTGGGCGCAAAAACATATCCCCCTCAATACCAACACGATTCTGATGGGACGTCATTAAAATGCATGGGCGTGCCATACGCCCATGGTCGCTTTAAGTTGAAGACATGGATGATGATTTCGCCGACCAAACACCTTTTTCTATACCTTGATCAACTAACATTACCAATGCTTTTTCAATCGCTTGTGTTACACAAATATGCATAGGCTCGTTGTCACTGTATCCGGCTTCTGCTTCAGCCAATCGTTTATAACTGACATAACGGAAAAAACCGGCTCTCACTTCCATCGACAACACCTTTTTAGTTGTCGCCACTGACAGCAGTACTTGCCCTGTGCGCACATCCACAGCACGTAAGTAAATGGAGATCACATCTTCTCGATATAGTTCTGATGCCCCGATACCAAAATACTCCATCCCCAAACCGCCAGTTTTAACATTGGAGTCATAACTGATAATGCCCCCTTCAAAAATAATTTTGGCCATGGTGAGAGGCGGTAACTGCGCTGCGACTTTTTGATCATCACTCATCGCAGCGCGAGTGATTTTGCGCTCCGTTAATAAATTTTGTAGGCCTTCCCGCTCTACAGGTATAAACCAATCTGTTTCATGGAGCGCCTGAGTAAGAATCGAGTTTGCTCCCTGAGTCACCGCAGTGGAAAATGAGCTCACATTGTCTTTGGGTTTATACTGACCGGTTTGGTCGCGAAAGGAGTAAACTGCCACAGGGATCCGACCTAACGGCTCAGGCAACGCCTTGAGTGATTGAAATTGATGACTCTGTGACAACGCTTGCGGCAGACTCTGAGCAGGGGGAATAACAGAGCGCATCTGCGAACATCCACTGACGAAAACCAAGATTAAAAATACAACGACACTTCGCATTAGCCAAACCTCGGCACTTCAATAATTGTAGTATCACCATTGTTGATGTGCTTTATTTGCACGGTGATTGAGTCAGGTGTGCTAGTAATAACTTGAATTTCATATTCACCGCTGACAAATACCGAGTCTTCATTGAAGATACTGTCTTCCACATCATCACCAAAGGCCATATCAGAGATTTCTCTTACCATGCGATTGAGGTATGTGCGCTCTAGCGATTCTTGAAACCGCTCTCCATAGGACTTTTCGATCACAGGGGCACGATGTTTGTTTTGTGAGTTGGCTTTGTTAAGCAACATGCTGGCGTTTAAAGGATTCCCGCCAAACGACGGATTAATTGGTTTATATACAATCTCAGTTGCAGAAACCCAGCAAGATACAATTAAAAAAAGAGTCAGTGTTATTATTTTCATTATTACCATCCACTTTCAGCTAGATCTGGAGAGCGCTGCTGATACCGCTCGCTGGCCATTGCATCCATGACCGCAAATAAGGCTGTTTCAACTCGGTCATCTAACGACCCACCTCGGCGTCCCATTGCTGTGCTATACACAACGCGTCGGTTCATCATCACCTGCAACCGGGTGCCAGCCCGAGGCAATACAGTTTCTTTTATAATGATGTTTACACCCGAGGTGTTGGGCACATCACGCCACAATTGAGAAAAATCAAAGTAAAATTGGTAACCAAAGCGACTAATGCTCTGATCTATCACCAATCCCCCTAACTCATCCTCTTCATGTGCTGCGACTTGCCTTGCGTGAGCCTGAACACACACCAAGCTTAAAAAAAGTATTACGAATATTGATTTCATCCAAAGTAAGGGGCCAACAGGCCCCTCCTCATTACTGCTGAATGATTGTTGCTACGTTGTAGTCACCAACCTGTGTAATACTTAGGTTTTGACCATTACCTGCAATACCACCTTCAACCAGGTTGCCATTACCCGTTTGACTGATAGACACCACGTTGTCGTTACCACTTACAACAAAGCCACTCGACTCAATGCCAACAATAAAGTTGTTGTCACCCTCTTGGATCAGGTCAATCATGTTGTTGCTACCTTCAAGTAACAGGTCAATCGCATTCAGATCACCTGTTTGTGCAATATCAACTTGATTATTAGAGCTTGTCGCAACATAACCCATCGTGACAGCCGCACTGTTACCAATTTTGCGCTGTAGTAGCGTGATGTTGTTATCATTTGCTTCGATGCTTGGATCCGGCTCAGAAGTTTGGAATACAAACTCATTTTGATTGCCGTATTGGCCCACATCGATATCGTTATTGTCGCCGTTGAAAACAGCAATGTGCGTGTTGTTTTCCGAACCAGTTTGAATGGTATTTACTTCGTTGTTGTCACCAATCGCCCCAACGTATAGTACGTTTTGATTGCCAATTTGCTGTGACGCTGTGAACGCGTTGTTGTTACCAGAAACATCAACACTCACTTCAGACTCATCACCACTTTGACTCACGGTTACGTCATTGTCATCACCTTGGTATAATGCACTCACAAATTGGTTATTATTGCCTTCTTGGTCAATATTTAGGTCATTGTCTTCACCCACAATGCCAGCAATGGTGATGCTGTTATCATTACCTTCGCTTTGCTCCAATTCAATTTCGTTGTCATTACCTAGCACTTGCTCGATAACAACACGGTGATCATCACCTAGCTGAGTCACTTCAATTGAGTTTTCATTGCCTTCAATCGCTTTGAATTCAGATTTGTTGTAGTCACCTTCTTGCACTGTGGTAATCGTGTTTTGGTCACCACTGACGCTATCAATGTGTATTTCGTGCCAAGTACCCGCTTGCATGCCTGTAACCGCATTTTGGTTACCTTGCATATTTTTGTTGTAGTACCAGTGACCCCCTGAGTTTTGAGATACTTGCACATCATTCTCGTCACCCACAATTAGGTTTGTAACTTCATTATCAATACCTAAGTGACCAGCACCGCTTTGTGCAACCGCCACATTATTGAAGTTACCCGTTAACGTTGATTCAGCACCATGTGCCTCTCCACTTTGTACATAGCTTTGCGTGTTATTGTCACCCGTTGTCGACACAATAATGGCATGCTGTGTACCGGATTGATTAGTCACCGTTTCATTGTTGTCACCTACTGTAGTGACATTCGTTTGGTTACTTGTTCCTTCTTGAAAGCTCGCCAGTGTATTGCCTGATACAACCGCTTCTTGTTTGATCGTAAGTGCATTACCTGTTGTTAGACCACGTTCTAACTGGCTTAAATTTGAAGTAGATTGAGCTTTACCTGTTTCTTCGACTGTTTGAGCTGCTACAGACTGAGAGAATGCAATTGCCAACGCACAGCTAATTAATGATTTAGAAAACTTCACACTTTTCTCCTTAGTGTTTTTTTCGCGTTTGAAATGTGAGTATTTACCAATACATGCCCACGGTTACCACACTTAACTGCACCTAAACCTGTCGTTGCCATAACACGTTTTACTTAAGTTTTTGTAAACCGACATTCTATGCAAGAGCACTATTGAATTAATTTGACCTATTTTCGAAAATGCATTTATGAAAATAAATCAAGATGCGTCCTGTTCTTATTAGAAGCTCTGTAATTATTGATTCATCAGTTTTTGATCTACTTCATGATTATTTTATTCAGCACGAAATAAACTAAATACTGTGTCACGTATTCACTCTAATTGGCTACCAGCCGAAGATAAATGAGAAATTTTTTTGATTAAAAAACTAAATTAAGATCATTAACTTATAATTGTTTTTATAGTAAATACACTTTTCCCCGAAAATGTATACAAAAAAAGTATGAGTAAAATTACATCAACTTTTCATCACGATTCAGCAAAGAATTACCAAAAAAGTACCAGTCAATAAAAAAAACACGGCAGTAAAACCACAAAAAGTAATGAATTTTCAATATTGAACTAATTTCAATTTGATGTACCTCATTTCTATATATTAGGTTGGTACTCGTTGCCCAAAAACGATGCCGTCATCCGTTCTTAAAGAAGTCATAAAAAGGTAGCTATGTAGTCATACATCTACTTAGTCTGAACAACTAACATTTGGAAGAATGATGAAAACAAAATTTACAGCTTTAACAATGGCATTGATGCCACTGTTTGCGTTCACATCTCACGCTGCAATTCAAATTAACACGACCACTCAAACAGCAGATGACAGTGTCATTGTCGTGTTTAAGAATGACGCAACAGCAGAAATGCGTGCACAAGCACGTAGCTTGGTAAAAGCACGTATTTCAGATAGCAATGCGGATGAAAAGGATGATAACTATCAGAATGTTATTAATGGCCGCCTAGCGCATTTCAAATTAAATGGCATGACGTCTAAGCAGGCGATCCAAATGCTAGAAAAGCACCCAGCTGTTTCTTATGTAGAACCTAACTACACAGTTAAAGCCATGGCTTTACCAAATGATAGCCGCTTTGATGAATTGTGGGGCTTGCACAACACAGGTCAAACTGGCGGCACCAATGATGCGGATATCAACGCACCTGAAGCGTGGGACATTAGCATTGGCTCTCGTGACGTAATTGTCGGTGTTATCGATACTGGTGTTGACTACACTCACCCAGATCTCACTGCAAATATGTGGGTTAACCCAAATGAAATCGCAGGTGACGGCATTGATAACGATAACAATGGTTACGTTGATGATGTCTATGGTATCAATGCGATTACAAACAGTGGCGACCCAATGGATGACCAAGGCCATGGTACACACGTATCAGGTACAATTGGTGCAACTGGTAATAACAGTGAAGGGGTTGTGGGTGTTAACCACGAAGTATCCATCATCGGCTGTAAATTCCTAAATTCTTCAGGCAGTGGTTCTACAGCAGATGCAATCAAATGTATTGATTACATGGTGGCAATGAAAAATGCTGGCCACAATATCAGTATACTCAACAACAGTTGGGGTGGCGGTGGCTTCAGCCAAGCACTCTATGACTCAATTACAGCCAGTGAGCAAGCTGGTATTCTCTTCGTCGCTGCAGCAGGTAATGGTGCACGCGATAACGACATCTCGCCCAGTTACCCTGCAAGTTATGATCAAGACAGCGTTATGGCGATTGCATCAACAACACATACCGATGCGATGTCCTCATTCTCTCAGTGGGGCCTGACATCTGTTGATATGGGCGCACCAGGTAGCGATGTACTTTCAACAGTGCCAGGGGGTGGTTATGCATCATTCTCCGGGACATCAATGGCAACACCACATGTTGCGGGTGCTGCAGCACTTGCGCTGTCAGTCAATCCAAGCCTAACAACATTAGAGTTGAAAGAGCTACTGATGCAATCAGGTAAAAGTATTGCTGCATTAGATGGAAAAACCGTCTCTGGTAAACGCTTAGATGCGCATCAAATGCTGATCGATGCCGACCCGACACCAGGCTTTAGAGTGGTTGCGACACCAGTATCTCAAGAGGTAACAGCAGGGCAAACTGCTGACTATCAGCTCACATTCACTTCAGTTGCAAACTGGCAAGGTGACATTGACCTGTCAGCCGCTGGCGGCTTAAATGGTGTCACCCTGTCAAAAACAACTGTGACACCGGGTGAAACAGCGGTACTGAGCGTGGCAACAACTGCCGAGACGCAATGGGGCAGCTACAACTTCACTGTCGACGCTGTTTCTGGCGAGTTAAGTCAGCAAAAACTACTTAAATTAGATGTACTCCCAGCTGGGTTGAGAGACTTCGTTTACGACAACACGACCAGTGTTGCCATTCCTGATAATGATCAAGCAGGCGTTACCTCAACAATCACGATTGCAGACGATGTCACTATTTTTGGTAGTAGCACAGCGCTGAATATTAGCCACACTTACATTGGCGACCTACTTGTTACATTAACATCACCAGCGGGCACTGTTGCCACACTGCATAACAGAACGGGTGGTAGCGCAGATGATATCGTAAGTAGTATCAGCTCTGATGCATTTAATGGCGAGACTGCTGCTGGGGATTGGCTACTAAAAGTGGTTGATAATGCAAACTTAGACTCAGGTACATTAAACAATTGGTCAATTACGTTAACGGGAATTGGAGAGGTATCAGAAGTGCCACCAGTTGCTGGATTCGCATTCACTAAAAATGGCCTAGACGTGACGTTTACAGACACCAGTACTGATGCAAATGACGATATTGTTAGCAGAGCCTGGGATTTCGGTGATGGTAATACAAGTACAGCGATAAACCCTGTGCATGCATATGCAGCCTCAGGTGACTACCAGGTCGCGCTTACGGTTACAGACAGTCAAGGTAATACAAATACATCAACTCAAACTATCTCGGTTAGCTCAGATAACCCTCAGTTAGAAGTTGTACGAGTTAACAAATCTCGTCTTGGGTCAATTCGCGTAGAGCTTGCTTGGACGGGCACCAGCGCCGACCAAGTCACTATTTACCGCGATGGTGAAGCAATCAGAACGGTTAACAACACGGGTAAATACCGTGATTTCTCACGCAATGCAGCTGCAACGAGCTACACGTATAAAGTGTGTCAGTTAGGTGATATTTGCTCAGAAGAAGTAACTGTTAACTTTCAATAAGTAACGCTGTCAGGGGGGATACACTCCCCTGACTGTCTCTGCACGGTTACTGTGGCCGTGCAGACTTAAACACGGCTTTCAGGTTAGCGTATTCGGCACCGCCAAGACGCGCCAGTGGATCTAGCTTAAGCGCATCCACTTTACTGCGGCCCTTTTCGTCCAGTTGAATGATCTCATCGTCGATGTATGCCTGTGTCACCTCAACAAAGACCAGCTTCATAGGCAATTCCCCCATTTCAACGACCTGATGGAGTTTACAACCAAAGGCGACTTTCGCTTTTTCAATTCTGGGTAAACCAAAGCCAGAAAATTCCACTAAACGAAGGTCGAGTAAATCGAGTTCAGATTGGTCGTTTGGCAAAGTTGCTGCTGACTGTGTCACGTCATGCGCCAGCTCACTGTCCGCAATATGAATGACCAGCTCATTATTTTCTTCTACATTAACTACAGAATCTTTGTATTCACCCGACGGCTTTTGTCCGACCGCGTACATTAAAATAGCCGGGTCTGAGCTAATGGCGGTAAAATAAGAAAAAGGCGCCAAATTCAGCGTACCTTGCGTGTTTTTTGATAAAACCCATGCGATGGGTCTTGGCACAACCGTTTGGGTCAAGGTGTGATAGATCCGATTTGGCGAAAGGTCTTTGAAGTTTAAAATCATTGATATACCTAAGCACAAATGAAAACTAGCATAAGGGAGCACAGTGCATTTGTATATGGGGTTTTATCGCCAATCTATACCAACGTTGTTGAAATAAGATGCGCACTCTACACTTAACAGTAGACTTTTATGACACCTGAGAACCCCCTATGGCATCACTGGCGCAAGCATTGAGTGACTTTAAACATTCCTATGAACAGTCAGCACCTCCAGAAATATTAGAGACTCTCAGTCGCAACATTTCGCTCCTGCAAGAGCAGCGCACTTTAAGAGCGAGTCCCAAAGTTTCTGAGCCAATGCCAGATGGCACACTCTACGATAATAGTGGACAAGCGATCTCATTGACCACACTGTTACAGCGGCCACTGATCATTACCTTTGTTCGTGGAGGGTGGTGTCCTTATTGTATGCTTGAACTACGCGCTTGGGAGCAGCTTATTGCCGAACAACCGTCCATGCCGAACCTCATCGCAGTATCGGGTGAAACCCTCAGCTTTACCAAGCAGGTCCAACTAGATAACGCGCTCAGCTTTCCACTATTACTCGATCCCAACTTTACTGTGATGGAGAAGTTTGGGTTAGTTTATGAGATCAATGATGCACTCAAAGCCGTGCTGTTAAAATGGGGGGTGGATCTTTTGGAGCGGACCGCACGAACAGAATTTGCTTTGCCAATCCCTGCCACTTATATTGTCGATACTTCGGGCACGGTGCAATATGCATTTATAGAAGAGGACTACACGTCACGTGCTGAGCCGATGGATGTTTTAGCGGTATACCAACAGCTTCTACAAGCAGAAAAATAACCCTGACAACGCCGATAAATCAGCGTCGCACGCTCTTACAATACGGTTACTGCGCAATGGGCAGCGTTATCACAAAACAAGCACCATTTTGTTCTACAGGCGTTTGCAATTCAATTTTTCCATTAAATTCCGTTTTAATAATGTTATAGACTCGGCTAAGCCCGAGTCCCCCTCCTCCTTGGTTGAGTGCTTGGGATGCAAAAGGGATAAAAATATTCCCTTCAATACTAGGCGCAATGCCGCTACCATTATCGCGGTAGGTCATCACAATCGCTTGGAGGTGTTCATCTTCGCGTGCCTCTAGCCAAATATGACCACTTTCTTGGGATGCAAAACCATGTTTTAGCGAGTTTTCAATTAACTTTGTTAATACCTCATCGATGGCCTCTGTCGAGCCGGATAACAGTAGCCCAGCTTTCACATCAATATCCAACTGGATGTTCTTTCTTCCTAGCGTCGCAGCAAACTTTTCAACAATTTGCAGCGTTAAAGGCGCCAATTGAAATGCCCCTCTTTCGAGCTCTACATCATGGCTATAATGTAGACTTTGAAAACGCTCACTTAAACTCAGCAGTTTTTTAAGGCTCGCGTCATTAGACACAAGACTCAATTGGATCACGTCTAGACTGGCTAATAGCTCAGATTTTTTAAGCTGATCATGTTCAATTGCATACAAAAGCTGTTCAACTTTAGATGCTATTGTGGTCTCGGCGGTGGCAATATTGCCAAGTGGCGTATTGATTTCATGTGCCATTCCAACCACCATGCTCGTCATGGACACCATTTTTTCAGCCTCGATCAATTCATGTTGGGTTTGCTTTAATGCCTGTAACGAGTCTTGGAGCTTGTCGGTTTTTTCCGTTAATGCTTGGTTCGTATTTTGCAGCTCAGCAGTTTTCAGCGCGACTTTCTCATCTAGGGTCATATTGGATGCTTTGAGCTTTTGTTCCGCTTCCTTGAGATCCGTAATGTCCGTAATTACCCCTTCGATATGTAACTGATTCTCACTGTACCCACCCCGCTCTATCATCCAACGAATATGGCCATCATGATGAATCACACGATAAACCACTTTAAAGCGACCTTGTGTGTCCAAGGCCTCTTGAATTACCTGCCACACCATGCCTTGATCATCGGGATAAATAATATCAGCAAATGCCAATGATTTATTGTTGATGAAATCATCGGCTTGATAACCCGTCGCAAACTCCACCGCGCCATTTAAGTAAAGCATGGTCCAGTACTTGTCATTTTTGCAGCGATAAACAATCGAAGGAATTTTATCCACTAAGGTCTCATAGCGTTGCTTTTCTTCTGCTAATGACTGCGATGCATCTTTTAAATGTTTCACATATGCCTTATTGCGCCGATGAAAGTAGGCAAATAAAAGCGTTAATATCATCACTTCCGCCGCGATACTAACTAAGGCCATCGTTTGCAAAGCCGTAAACGCGCTTTTTATTTTGTCCATTGCCGGTTGCAATGGCATTGAAGTGAGCAGCACCCACCCCTGAGAGTCAATGATAGACATGGTGTATAACCGCTGTTTATGCACCAAATACGACTCATTGTGTGACCACAACTTTTGATAGGCATCGCGCCAATCACTGGCCAATTGCGATGTGACCAAGTGCTTATTCCCGCTACTTTGTAACAACTTGTCGATATCAGAAGCCACAATATTGTTTTTATCATTGAGTAAAATAAATTCACTCTGCGGGTGCCCGTTTAGTATCTGCGCGTTATCAAGCAAGCTTTGTAACGTGATGTCGTGGCCAACCGCACCACGCCAAACTCCTTCAACGTATACTGGAGTGACCGCAGACAACATCAATAACCGAGGGACCGGATCTTGAACCAACGGTGTCCAATACGTCTGTGGCGGAGCATTTGGAATAAGCCAGTGGCTGTTAATGTAACTAAAACCTTGTTGCGCTTTGAAGATAAAATCAGGCTCCTGCGGCCAATAAATGACAATGCCCCCATCTTCATTCATAAACCAGGTGTCGGAGAACTGACTCGATAATGCACCTTGACCAAATGCTTCCACGGTCTCCTTCGCAATCATCAGTATGCGAGACTTTTCTGCACTCATGGAGACGCCGGCAGGTACAAAAATCCCAGCTTGAGTCAGGCCATCGAAATCGGATTTTCGCGTTCGAATAGAGCCATCAGAATAAGGCTGAACAATACGTGCTAATGCTTGTGAAGAGGTGTTGGTGCGCCGTGCAAGCTGCTTGGCTAGGGTATTGGCCAATCGATAGGATGACGCTGACGCATCACGTAGCCGCAGCTCAATTTGCTCAGCAATAAAACTCGCCTGCCACGCGCGTTGTTCCTTAATTTCAAAAAGCTCTTTTTCAATTAATTTAGATTGCTCTCGAATACTAAAAACGAGCAAAATGGCCAGCACTAAAAAGGCAGACACTGCGGGCAAAAACCAAGGGGTTGGACGATACTTTATGCTCATTATCGCCCAACTATTTTCTGCGTAACACAAAGCGGAGGCAATACATCAATCATAACCCTCAACGACTTAACAGCAAAAAGCATAGGCTTGTATTTTATCTCGACAGTGCACCGTCAAGCAGGGACATGTCCACTGAGCTCAGCTTGTTACTTCGGCAAGTACTTAGTCTATTAATCATTGACAAAAATAATGAATTTTCAACCCTAAGTTATGAAATGGTTTGCATATTGCCTATACCTTTGCCACTTTATATGCGAAATCACGCCCATTCTTGTGCCTTACGGCGCAATAGCATGTAACTTTTTATCTGAGTTAACTTTTCGCTGGCTCGGATAGCCTGTTTCCACAAACACCTTTAAATCTAACAAAATATTTGCAAACGCTTTATACAAACCAAGCTTTAATATGGGGTAAAGTAGCTTGCCGACAAGCTTTAGAGTCACTTGACTATGCCAATGTATTAGGGTGTTCCCATCAGCAGTTGAAGTTAATCTGATGGTTACTTTATTTTTCACAATGGGCAATTGAGGCCCTCGCTCTTTGACGGGGATTACTTCAAAAACTAGCGTACGCGCCGCTTCATCGTACCTAAGAATATTCTCCACTGCATGAAACGGATTGTCGTGATTCTCTAAATTGCATACCCGTCCAGCCACGGGGGTTTCGCCTTTGAGTCCATGGTTGATTTCATAGCTGTGTACAACACCACTCATCCACTTATAAGCAGTCGCAAACTCTTCAGCGATGATTGTCCAAACCTGTGAGACAGGTGCGTTAATTGTCTGTTTATTATGTACGTTCATGTAGATACCCACTGTTAATTTAATTGCCAAAGGCACGCTTTGGTGTAACTATAAATGGACTAAAAAAGTTACGATACAGATAATAACGGAACATCACGTTGCAAAAATCGAACATCAATTGGCAGGACCTGCATTATTTTTTGGCCATGGTGAGAAGCGGCAGTGCCCGTGCAACTGCGCAACAGTTAGGCACGAGTCATTCCACCATTACACGACGAATAGACCAATTAGAGTCAAGTTTAGGGACTAAATTGTTTCAAAGGGACGTGTCAGGATTCACGTTAACGGAACAAGGAGAAACTTTAGTGCATTTTGCAGAGCAAGCCGAGTCAACCATTGGCACCGCATACAATCTGATACACGGGTTGGATGCCCAACTCAGTGGGGCAATTCGTGTCACCACATCAGATGCCATTGCAAACCATTTACTGATGCCTATGATCACCACTTTTAGTCAATCATACCCTGACATCGATGTAGAAGTTGTGCTATCAAGTCAGGTCATTGATTTAAATGATCGAGATGTCGATATTGCATTGCGTATTTTGCCCAATAATAAGATGCCACCAGAACCTTTAATTGGACGTATGGTAGGAAAAATAGCCACCTGTTACTACGCCACCCCAGCCTACTTAACCGCGCATGACCCATGGTCTGAAAACAGCTTAGCTAAACTCATCGGTTGGGGAGAATTGGGACGCTTTCCTGAGTGGATTAAAACTTCTCCTTTTGCACACTTAGGCACGGTTTGTCGTTTAAACCACTCAGCGATGCAAGTCGAAGCCGCCAAATCCGGTTTAGGCATTGCTCGCCTGCCTTGCTTTATCGGTGATAAAACCGCTGGGCTGATCAGAGTGCCCAAATGCACGCCTGACATTGCTTTTGATATTTGGATGCTGTCACACCATGACTCCAGAGAAGTGGCGCGGATCCGCGCCTTTAAAACACAGCTGGTAGACTTGTTCACCACTCAGAAAGCGCTACTGCTAGGAGACCATTAATTATCGCAAAACCAATTTATGAATCGTCAGCTGCGCGTGACCACCAGCTTGGTCCGTCAAGTCCGGTACAAAATATAACGCGGTAACCGAGGATTTAACGACACCGTGATCTTCCGACCAAACAGGTGTCCACTCTGGGCGTGTAAAACGTGTGACATCCACATGCTCAGAAGTGGGGCTGAGGGCTGTTGGCAAAACAACTTGATAATGGGCATAGCTTTTGTCACCCGCACCACCATATTCTTTTTGCGATAACTTAATTACCAATGGTTTATCACTTTGATAAGTTAATTCAATGGTCGATATACCCTTCAAATTACCAGCGGGGATGTCATAGATGAGCTCTACCCAAGAGTTGTTAGCTTTATCCACTCGTGGGACCCTATCAAACGCAATTTTTACACGCGAATCTTGGACCAATGGTTCATTTAAAATGGCCTGACTGCCATGCGGATCTGTCGCATAACGCCAATTAGCCTGTTCGAATTTCTGTCCAGATACATGACTCGTGCAGCCTGCTAAAAATAGCAAACTACAGAAAGAAATGGTGCGCATTTTCTTTTCCCTATTTATTTTTTAATGATAGTAATTAACCCCATTGCGCTTAAAAAGAAAATTGCGCTAAGCAACCGCATAACGGGGTAGCTCAACTAAACGCGCGCTCCGGTGACAGACACTATTTGTGTTTTCAACCAATTAATGGCCTGATCATCTTTATTCCTGATATTCCAATAGAGCTTCATCGCATAGCCTTTTATCGCACAAGGCGTTTCAAATTCCGTCACGTTAAATCGAGATGTAACCGCGTGGATAAATTTGCGCGGTGCGGTAAAAATGGCATCACTGTCCTCCACGATATAGGGGGCACTCGAAAAGTTTGCCACTTTGTACTGCACGATACGTGCTAGGCCGGCGTCTGCCAGCGCATCATCTACCATCCCTTTAATGTCTTTCCCTGTGCCGCCAGTATATGGGGATACTGACAAAAAGCTTGGACGGTATCAGACGACTTTAAAAGTGGATGTCCATGTCGAACGATAGAAACAAATTCATCCCGATACAATGTCGTCACCATTAGACTCGGGTGGTTTGACTCCATGACACTGATAGAAAAGTCAACCTCGCCACTTTCTATCTGACTGGCGAAGCCTCGTTTATCTAACTTCGTAAATACCACCCGCGTATTAGGCGCGATGCGGCTAAGGTGAGTCAGCAAAGGTCCTGCAAGCATCTGCTCTACTAAATCACTGGTTGCAATATAAAAAACACGAGAAGACGTTGCGGGATCAAACTGCTCTTGAAACAAAATGTGTTTTTCAAAATCATTCAACCAACGCTCAAGTTGAGGTTTAAGCGCTTCGGCCCTTGGGGTCAATACCAACTGGTTACCTTGACGGATAACCAGTCCATTGGCGCTAGCAGACGACATATTAATAGTGATGTCGGACACCGTACAAATGACTTTAAAAAATGCTTCAAACTACGACACAGGTGTCTATCTAAATGAGTTAATGGAACCGGTCAAATTATTTTTAGAAGCTGGCCATACACTCACATTTGCATCACCTAAGGGCATGGCGCCAAGGCTGGATCCTGTGTCTGATACTCCCGAACACTTTTTAACTGAAAGCCAAGAAAACTACGCTGCACACAAAGCGCTCTTTAATCAGTTAATGATTGACGATAAAACACATAGCCCCGTTGTGAGCTTCTCTCGTATCGAGCAAATCGGCATTGGACAGTTTGATGCCGTATTTGTCCCCGGCGGCCATGCTCCTCTTGGCGACTTAGTCAGTAATGAACAGCTCGGTCAGTTTTTACGCCACTTTAATGCCAAGCAAAAACCTACGGGGCTCGTTTGCCATGGCCCTGTGGCACTACTCTCAGCTTTACCAAATGCACAGCAGTTCGAACAGCAAATGAAATCAAACGGCAAGGCCAAAGCCGCTCAGGGTTGGGTATACGATGGCTATAAAATGACTACTTTTAGCAACTCAGAAGAAGCTGTTGCGACAAAGTATTACTTAGGAGGTGATGAACTCTTTTATTGGCCACAAGATGCACTTACCAAAGCTGGTGGCCAATACTCTCGCGCAGAACAAGATTGGCAGCCCCATATCGTGATCGGCCGAGAACTCATCACTGACCAAAATAATAAATCCTCTGTGGGTGTCGCCAAAGCGTTACTCGCAAAGCTGGACTAACCCACACACCCTTTTTATCACATCATTTTTGGAGTAAATCATGACACAAACAGTATTAGTAACCGGTTCCAACAGTGGCTTTGGCTATTTAATTGCAAACACCTTAATTGCGGCTGGCTATCAAGTTATTGGCACTATGCGCGACCCGAAAGGGCGCAATGCGTCAATTGCTCACGAGCTTAAAGCAAAAGGGGTTAAAATTATCGACATAGATGTGACCGACGATCACAGTGTGGCAGCTGGTGTTGAGTTGGCACTGTCGCAGACAGACCAAATCGATGTGCTCATCAATAACGCAGGCGTGGGTACACTGGGATGGCAAGAAAGTTTTAATATCGAAGACCTTAAACGTGTATTTGATATCAATGTGTTTGGTGTACAAAGAATGACACGGGCAGTTTGTTTTACCCTTCCTTGGCGCTTATAACGCGACTAAGCATGCTGTTGAAGGCCTAGCAGAAAACTATCGTGTAGAGCTTTCGCAATTCGGTATTCAATCTCTCATTGTTCAACCCGGAGGGTTTGGCACTGACTTTGGTGCAAACTTATTAAGGTCTAGCGATACACAAGTGACCCAAAGTTATGGCGAATTAGCAGATGCGCCAGAGCAAATGTGGGCAGGCACAGAACAAGGGCATGATGCAGAGGATGCGCCAAGTCCACAAATGGTGGCTGACCGCGATACTTCGTTTGCTACAAACGCCTTCAGCTGAGCGTCCATTTAGAACCACCGTGGACGGTACAGGTTTAAACTCGGTGATTGAGTCTGTCAATCACGCGACCGAAGAAGCCATGCAGCACATCTATGGCCTTTACGGCATGAACAACCTACTTGCACTCAAGCAACGCTAAATGAAACCTAAGATTGAGAATTAAAGTAGCCACATTGTGTCCCTACCAATGACGACGTGATGTTTAATGTGGCTACTTTTTTGATTCATCTACCAATTCACAGTTCGGTTAGATCGGCATGTTGCTTAAACACCGCTTCTAGTTCACTCATTTTAAATGGCTTGCCAAGATGACCATTCATGCCAATGGCAAAGTATTTGTCTATTTCTGACTGCATGACGTTGGCCGTCAAGGCGATGATCGTCAGGGTTTCTGCATCATAGGTTTGCCTGATCTTTTTCGTGGCTTCAACCCCATCCATAACTGGCATCTGGATATCCATAAACACCATATCAAACGCACCATCGCAGCCGTGAACAATATCCACGGCCTCTTGCCCATTAATTGCGACTTCAACGGCCAACCCTTCAATGCGGTCAAGCAGTTTCAGCGCCACAATTCGATTGATTTCATTGTCTTCAACCAACAACACTTTCAGTTGAGAGCCCTGTAAAACCTCTGAAGAAGTATGCCCTGTCGGTTGTGGCGGCTGCTCACTAAAATCCTGGTGATGTGTCGACGCCGAATGCGTATTGGCAGACTGGTGTACGGCGTCACTAGGGCGCGTTAACACATCTATTAAGTCTCTTTTTAACAGTGGTTTATACAAAATTGGATAGGTTAAATCTGTCTTGATAAATTCTTCTGTATGCGCAGTGTAAATTACCACTTTATTGGGCAAGATATCGAGGCTTTCTAGCTTTTTCAGTAACTCATTAGCCTCATAATCAGGGAGTACCCAGTCAAGCAGTAAAATATCAAATTGCGACTCTGTTAAGCGCAATTGCGCTTCACTGCCGCTCGTCGCGCCTGTAATAGCCAATCCCAAAGAGCGCGCAATGTTGGTACTTACCTCTAAATAAATTGGGTCGTCTTCAACGATTAACATCGACCCCCGTATTTCTGTTAACTCTTCTGGTTGCGCCGCTTTTACAGTATCCAATGGCAGAGTTACTCTGAACAGTGACCCCTGTCCAAGGGTACTTTCTACGTGTATTTCACCATGCATCAGCTCAGTCAGTAATTTACAAATCGTCAGCCCTAACCCAGTGCCTCCGTACTTACGCGTGGTTGATGACTCTGCTTGCGTAAAGCGCTCAAATAACATCGCCACCTTATCTTCTGCAATACCAATACCGGTGTCGATAATGGAGATTTCGACCCACTCTTTATCTTGCTCTTTACGCTTTTTGCGCACATTAAGGGTAACCGTTCCCTCTTCTGTAAACTTGACGGCATTGGACGCAAAGTTCAGCATAATCTGATTAATTCTCACCGGATCGCCCACATACTGCTCATTAAGATGTGGGTCCAGATCAAATATCAACTTAATGCCTTTAGTATTGGCAATTGGGGTGATCAGTGATCGCAGGTTGTCGAGTAAGTCATCAAATTGAAAAGCGACATGCTCTATATGCAACTTTTTAGATTCTATCTTAGAAAAGTCTAAAATATCGTTGATGATCGTTGTCAGAGCATTAGCCGAAAAGCGTACCTTTTCAAGGTAGTTTCGCTGTATCGCTGTAAGTTCCGTGTTCAGTAAAATGTCTGTCAGTCCTAGGATGCCATTCATTGGTGTACGAATTTCATGGGACATGTTCGATACAAATAGAGACTTGGTTTCAGCGGCCTGGTTAGCCAATTGATTAGCTTTTTTCAAATCCATCATCAAACGAGCCAACGCAGTGATCACCAATAAAAAGACCACTGCCAAAAGCAGCATAATAGAACGCATCATCGACCAGTATGTACTTTTGATATTCTCTGCCAGTAGCTGGTTATCTTTTAAAATGACACGAGATATCTCACTTTGTTGAATGGGCACTAATAAGTTTGAGGCCTGCAGCGCATTTTCTAACACAAACTCAACATGAAGTCGCATTATCCTAAATCTAGGCTGTGTTTTTTCAAATTGCGCAAGCGTTGGCAAAATTGCTTCAAGTCGTGCTTTAACACGTTCAATGACAGGAATGGAATTAGTCACCGACAAGTTTGAAACAAGCGATACCACTTCACTGATAATGTTCTGTGATTGCGGCGCATATTCCGCGTGCTCTAATTCTTGTTTCGCGATGTATCGGTAGGAAGTTTTTAGCATCGAGGCCAGTTGCATATAGGTGTCGATAGTCACCTGAAACTTATCTAACTCTGTGGCCACCTCTTGGCTCAATAAGTTGTTTAAATCTAACTCGTTGAGATAGCGTTCAAATTCTAATTGCTTTTGCGCGTGCCGGTCAAAATGATAAATATTGCTATCCATCGCAGAGAGCGTTTCGAGTGATAGCTCCGTGGCCACTAAATTGAGGCGGCTTTTTAATTCCAACTCGTGTTGGTGTCGGTTAAGAAGGTGGTAGGCATCAATGGCGGCAAAGCCAAAAAACCAAATCAACCCCAGCAGTATTGCTTCGATTAGATATTTCACTCTGTCAAAGACCTCGGTAATTCACCAGAAAAAGCATGTAAAAGTGCCTCAATATCTGCGACATCCTCGTCACTGAGCTCTAGGCCCAATTGCCCTCTTGCCATTATGCGAATTGCATCAGCCAACTCATCCACTGACCCATTGTGAAAATAAGGAGCGGTGTTGGCGACATTTCTCAAGCTTGGTACTTTAAATACAAATTTATCTTGTTCATTCTTAGTCAATTCATATCGGCCAAAATCGTCTTGCAAACTCGTCGGAACTCTGTCTAACCGACCTATTTTTTGATACAGATTGCCACCAATATTGCGCCCCTGATGGCAAGTGACACAGCCATAATTTACAAACTTGTCATATCCTCTTTTTTGTTGAGGGCTCAGCGCATTGGTATCACCGAGTAAAAACGCATCAATCGGGGTATTTTCGGAAACCAAAGACTCTTCAAAAGCCACAATGGCTTTGATAATGTTGTGTTCTGTGATCCCCTCTTCAGAGAGGGCATTAAAGCTACTGACAAAACCAGGCTGAGCACTGAGCTTTTCAATTACTTGTGCCCAGTTAGTGCCCATTTCAAGTGGATTATGGATAGGTTGAGGTGCTTGTTCTAATAAGTCAGAACTACGTCCATCCCAAAACTGGCGAAAGTTGAAAACCGCATTTATCACCGTTGGAGAATTGCGGTCGCCCAGTTGCTGCTTGATACCCACTGAAACAGGAAACCCATCATCTCCCCCGTTATACAAGTCGTGACACGAGGCACAAGACGTGGAGTTATCGGCCGACAGCAGTGGGCTTTTGAATAGCGCCTTGCCGAGTTTTGCCCAAGCTAAGTCGTATTCCATCACCTTAGGTAATGGCTGGATCGGCGCATCGACGTCACGCGCCAAAAATCGCATTTTGATGGCGCTGCGCTCTGTATTTTGCTTCCAACGATATTTTTGCTCTGCCGTAAAGAACTGAAGTACGAGGCTAAGGCAAATACAAAGTAGCAGCCCAGTGATCAGCAACACATATCTTGTACTCATTTATACATCCTTGCTGAACTCTTATTTCGTCTAT
This sequence comes from Pseudoalteromonas sp. SMS1, assembly GCF_021530565.1. GTDB lineage: Bacteria > Pseudomonadota > Gammaproteobacteria > Enterobacterales > Alteromonadaceae > Pseudoalteromonas. The sequence continues at coordinate 344,852 of NZ_JAKGBI010000003.1, read as the reverse complement.
GATTCGATACCAGTAAGTATAGACACAACACATCCAAGTGCTTGTTTAATTTGTGAACTGAGTTACATCATCTTAGTGTGATTTTAGTTGCGCTGAGCCAGCCTAAGACACGTTATTCAACCCCTGTCACGCTAATTTATGTGCAACAGTTTGGCCCGTCTACCGCACGCGCAATATTGATGGGCCAAAACACTAAAAATTAAGGCTGCTGACGGGTCGCTGCAATTTGAATTTCTCGGATACACACTTGCTGAGGTTGCGCTTGAATAAACAGCGCGGTGCGCGCAATATCATCGGCAAGCAAAGCGCCGCCCATCGTTTGCTTCCACTCCTCATAGCCGTCTTTAATTTCATCGGACGTTGTATGACTGAGTAACTCAGTTTCGACGGCTCCTGGGCATACATTACTCACCCGCACGCCAAAGTCCGCAACCTCTTCTCGCACGTTTTCGCTGATAGCAGACACCGCAAACTTAGTGCCGCAATATGCGGCATGGTTTGGAAACGTTTTCTTACCCGCAATTGAACTGATATTGATAATGGTACCGCTGCGTCGCGCTTTCATCGGTGCAAGCACGGGTTGCATGGTGTGCATCAGTGCTAACACATTGACGTCAAACATTTTGTGCCACTCATTGCTGTCTTGATTATCTATTTGGCCAAGCAACATCACACCCGCATTATTAATGAGGCACTCAACTGGGCCATACGTTGCTTCAGCGAGTTTTAGGGCCTGCTCAAATGCAGTGCGGTCTGTCACATCAACTTGTGCACAAAGACAGTTAGGTAAATTTAGCGCCGTTAATCTCTCGACACGTCTAGCAACTAATAATAACGGGTAGCCTGCTTCGCTAAAACGCTTAGCTATCGCCTCACCAATGCCCGAACTTGCACCTGTAATAACCACTAACTTTTTCATACTGACCTCTTTGACTATGCCTGTTTCTTATAAAGAAGTTTGCTTGACGACGGATAAACCTGAGCTTGTCTACTCAAATAAATATCGTCCCTCAAACTTAGGAGAGTATTTTAAGGCAGTCGTTATTGATGATATATACAGCCAAATTCACATCACTGTTTACAAATAATGACTAATGGTTATGATTTAAACATGCTCACAGTTGGTCAATGGTATGAGAAAAGCAGTAAATTACGCGGATATAAACAGCTTTTTGGTATTGGTAGAAGAAGGCAGCTTTACAAACGCGGCTGAAAAGCTGCAATGTTCACGCTCACAAGTTTCTAAACAACTCTCTCAACTTGAGGCCAATTTAGGCGTAAGCCTGCTCGTTAGAACAACCCGAACACAGCATTTAACCTCCTCCGGTCAGGTATTTTATGCGCAGTGTAAACGCGCATTTGTCGGCATAGACAAAGCGATAGACAATACCATTGAGGCAACGAGTCGCCTTTCTGGTGAAATTAAAATTAATTGTGTTGGCGGCTTTATTGGCGAGAATATAGTTGGCCCGCTTGTCGCGGACTTTATGCAGCAACATCCCGAAGTCACCGTTAACCTTGATTTTAGTAGCCGAAGAGTCGATCTCATTGCTGGTGAATTCGATTTTGTATTTCGGATGGGGGAACTCACCGACTCCGCCTTGATAGCCAGAAAGCTGATGGACCTCACTATTGGCACATACGCCAGCCCTGAATATATTGAGCTATACGGCAAACCCGAGCACCCTAAAAATCTCATAACACATAAGTGCATCACCGGTAGCATGAAAACATGGGCGTTTACAAATACACAAGCGCTCGAGACACAAGAGGTCAACATCAAAGGCGACCTGACGTGTAAAAATGGCAGAGTGATGCTCTATTCAGCCATACGAGGGAATGGCATTATCCGCATACCAGAAATTTACTGCTCGACTGAAATCAAAGAAGGTAAACTGCTACCCGTGTTTGAACATTGGCAGCCAAGGCCCTCTCCACTGTATCTTGTTTACTTACAAGATAAGCGCCCGCCTTCAAGAGTGACGGCGTTCAAGGAGTTCGTCTTAAACAACTTTGTACATTACGCTGCTTGCTGATCACCGAAAAATGCCAGCAAGGTTGCTTGCTGGCATTTACGCACAGGGGAATATCTGTGACGGAGCACGGCGCTCTAATAAGTCACTAAAGGGTGTAACTCAGCCCCAAGCTAAAGCTGCGCCCTGTGATTGGATAGGTGCTGCCACCAGAGCTTGTGCCAGGGTGACCTAACCAATCCTTATCCATCACATTGTTTACGTTAAAATAAACCTCAAAGTCATCATTTAAGTAATAACCGACACGCAAATGATGAAGAACAGACGTTGGCAAAACATGTTGCTCGTAGTCTTCAGCTGTAACATCCCTTCTATATAAGACAGAATGTACGTAATTGGTTTTCCAACGCACCGATAAGTCATTTAGACTGTATTTTGCGACAAAGCTGCCTTTCCATTCAGGCGTGCCAGAGGCGCCTGCATATTCAAAGACGGTTTCTCCCTCTAACGGAGAGTCGACAAAAGTAGAGTTGATAATCCGTGTTGCATAAGCACTCAACTGCAGGTTGCCGTAACCTCCTAACTTCCACGGGTAGTAAACGCCGACATCCACACCTCGGCGAGAAAGTAGGTTCGCGTTCACCCAAGTATCATTAATATTGGTGATATTGCCATCTGCTGCGCGTGTAACCTGCGCACAAAAGCCATTATTAATGGTTGCAGAGTCAACACACATTTCTGCGGTATCGAATGCACCAAATCGCGCAATACCACCATTCAGATCAATATCAAAGTAGTCCACGGTCAAACTTAAGTCTTCAACAAAGCTTGGTGTGAACACCAAGCCAACTGTTTTTGTGTAAGCCGTTTCAACTTCTAATTGCGCGTTGCCAGATACGGTAACATCCACACCGGTTGTGACATTCGTCGCGGCATTGAAATCCGCAGGCAAGCCCAAAGCCTGACAATTGGCTTTACGGATCGCTTGTTTGTCTGTCGATATGGTATCGATTTCCGTTGCATCACACGGATCATCGCCGCGAATAAAGGTAATCGAACTAGGACTCAATAGCTCGGTTAACTGAGGTGCTCTCACGGCTTTTGATTTAACTGCGCGCAGACGAAGATCATCGGTGACAGCCCAGTTGATCCCTAACTTCCAGCTATCCGTTGTACCCGCATAGGTATAGTTCGCCTTACGATAGGCGGTTTCAATATCAAGCTGTTTCACCGCTGGCGCATCAGACAATACAGGCACAACCAATTCAACATATGCCTCTTTCACCGTACGGTCCACGTCGTTGTTCTGGCTTTTCTTGTTCCGGTTCAACCCCAATAATATGGTTTCTGACAAGTTAACTTCCATGCCTTCTTTGCGTATTTCGACACCGGTTGCAAAAGAGAGGTAACCCGCCGGTAAATCAAGAATGTCACCCGTAATATTTGCCGAGAATGTATGCTGCGAGATCACCCGCTCATCGGTGAAAGGGTCCAAGCGCAAGTAGTCCACCACCTCTTTACTCAAAGGCATAAAGGGGTTGAATTCAGGACAGTTGGGTTCACATTCTCCAATCAATGTGTAGCCGCCGTCGTACCGTTCACTGTTGATACGATTCAATGACGTCGCTTGAGAGGTTGTTTGGCCGCTTGCGACGTATGCGTCCCACACCCAGCCATTCTCCAATTCTCCTTCAAAAGACAATGATGCACCAAAATACTCTCTCTCGGTATCGGTGGTGCGATTGCCAAAGTCATTAAACGTATAAGGAATGGCAATCCAGTTTGAACCCGTATCCGCTTGTTTTACCGTATCGATAACTTGCTGCGGCACGGTAAATGGCGCATCGGTGATATCTATCCAACCCTTGTTACTAAAGATAAACTCAGGATCGAGCTGGGTAGTCGCACTGACTTTGCTATATGACACACTGCCCGTCATGTAGATGTCAGCCGGCAATTCATAGTTGCCCGTCACATAGGCACTGTGGCGCTGATATGGCTGAATGGGTTCTGTCGGGCCTGCGCTGGAATACAAATTAGGGTTTAAATCGTGAGACTGCTTGTAATATGAATGTAACTCGGAGTCTAAAATGGCGAGATACCCTTCTCCCAATTGACCGTCGTCCTGACGTTGAAATTGATAATAGTTGTAGGTTTTATCAATCATAAAGGTTGGACGATCGGGCGTAATGTTATAGTCCGACCAACCCACGTTATTTAAAATAATGTTTCTTGGATTGTCGCCATCTGGGTTACGAATATAACTTGTCTGCCCTCTAGCACCTTTACGGTCGACAACCCTTAGGTTCTCTTGATTAAAGAAATCGACGCTCATCATAATGTTGCCCCCATCGATTTCTTTACCATAGGTTAATGTCAGGCTTTGTGATTCGGCATCTCCTCGCTCGGACGTACCCGCTTGCGCATCCACAGTAAAATCATTGTAGCTTTCTTTTAAAATGACATTGATCACGCCAGCAACTGCATCTGAGCCATAAATTGACGAAGCCCCACCGGTGAGTATCTCCACTCGTTCAATAAGTCTTGCGGGAATATTGCTGACGTCAGTGACCAACAAGCCACTGCTATCTACCGTTTGCGCCGGGCGGCGACCATTAATCAGCACCAAGGTACGAATTTCACCAAGCCCCCTCAAATCAGGAACTGACAAGCCAGCGTTGGCGGGATTGTAGGCATTGTCTGTAGATTCAATCCCCTGCGCAAACTGCGGTAATGTCGCAAGTACATCACCCACATTCAGGTTGCCACCGACGTTCAGTTCATCAGAGCTTATCACCATAACGGGTGCAACGGTGGTCATGCCTTGTCTTAAGATCCGACTTCCCGTAACCGATATTTTCTCAATTTTTTCGTCATCAGCGCCACTTTCCTGCGCAAATGAATATTGTGACATGCCCAAAGCGCTACTAATCGCAATGCCCAAGATGGTTTTTCTTATAAATGTATTTCGCATTTTATTCCCACCTCCAAACTGGCTGGAGGCTCCCCTTGTTGATGTAATGAAATTTGTTACATTTTGATGAAGCAAAACAAGAATGTATAAAATATACAATTATGACAAGTACAAAAATTAAACGCATAAAAAATACCAATGCACCAAGATGAATGTAATTTCGGTACTTTGAGGATATAGCGGATAAAAAATCAATCCATGCAGGTATCTATGCAAATAGGAGCGTTCCTATTTAGTGTATAACATTTAAGTATATGTTAATTTATTTTGGTTATAAAAAACACATTACAAATTAAAAATGAAGTGAAAACCCCTTTTAATATATGACAAAATTTAAAAGTATGTACTTACACACTAGAATAATTGAAGGTATGGTAATAATCTACCCAGAGATGTGAGAACGCTTTAATTGTGAGAAACCAAGCCATTATTTAATTTATTTCAAGAAGCTTTTTACTCACCTCTCGACAACATAAAATGTGAAAAACAAGCCGCTATGATTAAATGCTCGGACACCCCTGCCCAAGCCAAAAAACAAAAAGGTATAAATTATGCAGATTGCAGTATTCGAACTACACAAGCGAGATAGTCAAGATCTGTTATAAGACTTAAAAAGTCAGGGAAAGTTTTTTTAGTACAAAGTATTCTCTTGATAAGGCATGAACTTGAAAGGAGTGTTCAACCTGACACTCCGGTTATGGAAAACAAAACAGGGCTTACGCCAAAGTAGATTATTCTGTACTTAAGACCAGCCAGCTTTAAACCTCTGACACAAAGCACACAACGAGTGTGTAGCGACGCTTATTAAACTAACACACCTGCCCACATGCCCAGCCGCTTGACCAGGCGTATTGGAAGTTGTACCCGCCAAGCCAGCCGGTGACTTCGGTCACCTCACCAATAAAGTAGAGGCCTTTGGCTTTTTTCGCTTCAAAAGTTTTGGAACTCAGTTCATCACTGTTAACGCCGCCTAATGTGACCTCGGCGGTACGATAGCCTTCGGTGCCATTAGGTTTGATTTGCCAGTGGCTTAATGTGTTAGCGATGGTGTCAATCTCGCCATGAGAAAGCTGGTTAGCGGGTTTATCTGGTACCGTATTTTCTGCGATTAATACCTCAACAAAACGCTTAGGGAGTAGTTGACCCAGTAAGTTTTTCACTGACTTTTGCCCTTGATTTTGGCGCCAATCATGTAATAGCGCTGCAATGTCCGTATCTGGCAGCAAGTTGATGCTCACAGCTTGCCCCGCTTCCCAAAATGAGGAGATCTGTAAAATAGCCGGACCGGATAGGCCTCGGTGTGTAAATAAGATGTTTTCTCTAAATTGTGTGCCATCGTCGCTGGTCACTAAGCTGTCTACACTGATCCCAGAAAGCCCTTCAAAACGCGCTTTGTCATGATCGTGCAGCGTAAAAGGCACCAGTGCAGCGGTGGTAGGTAGTAACTGTAAGCCAAATTGCTCCGCAATTTTATACCCAATTGGAGATGCGCCCAACTTTGGCATAGTGAGTCCGCCAGACGCCACGACCAAAGATTCGCAGGTAAAAGTATGATCAGACGTTGTGACTATATATGTACCTTGCTCATCAGAGGACACTTTAAGTACTTCGTTACGCAAGAAAACTTCGACCCCTGCCCATTCACATTCAGTCATCAGAATATCCACAATGTCTTGTGCGCTGTTGTCACAAAAGAGCTGGCCAAGCGTTTTATGGTGATAGGCAAGCCCATGACGGTCAACCAACTCAATAAAGTCATGTTGGGTGTAGCGACTTAAACTGGACTTCACAAAGTGGGGATTTGCGCATAGGTAGTTTTCTGGGCTGGCATTTTCATTGGTAAAATTGCAACGCCCACCGCCACTAATGAGAATTTTTCTTCCCACTTTTTTACCCATATCAACGACGGCCACCTTACGTCCACGATAGCCCGCTTGTGCCGCACACATTAGTCCGGCCGCACCAGCACCGATGATCACTACGTCATATTGCAACATTGTATACTCTGAAACGAAAAACTTATGTCGTGATTATAACTATTTTTAAGCTTAAGGGGGAGTTTATAGTTCAAAAGACAATCAAAAAGACATAGTTTTATCACTTTTTAGAATATGAGATAAATCATTTACAATCGTTTACATTATGAAATAGTTTATTCTTTAACCAGGAATATTTTGATAAAATGTAATAAAAACATAATGATAATGAAATAATAAAGACTTTCATCCATCCCCTTATAACCAAAACAATAGTGTAAATAACAAAACAATACTTTCACACAAATCACACCAAGTTTACTTTTGTTAACCTCTTGGCGATAAAGGTTGCCAAGATAACAACAAGTAAAACAAGGGTAAAAAAGATGACAACAAGAAATTTTAAATTAGCTGCTCTTTCTATGGCAGTAACAGGACTACTTTCTGCAAACGCAGCAATGGCATTGCCAGAGCTGGCAAACATGCAAGCAGAACAATTTGGTCCTAGCGTGCCTAGCCAAGCACAACTCGCAGAAAAACTAGAATCACAAAGCGGGTTTGGCACTCAGTTCATCATCAAGTATAAAAATAACAACAATGACATTATGTCGCTTTCAAGCGCTGATATGTCACCAGCAATGATGAACACACGCGCTCGTAGTTTCGTGAAAGGCTTTAACAGTAAACGTGCATCAGCGAAAGCACAGTATGTTCGTCCAATGGCACTTTCAAATCACCACGTAATGCGTGCAGACAAAAAGCTAAGCGCAGCTGAAACACAACAGTTCATGCAAGACATGATTGCATCAGGTAACGTTGAACACATCGAAGTTGACCAAATGTTACAACCATTTGCGACACCAAACGATCCTAGCTACAGCTCACAGTGGCATTACTTTGAAGCAGCGGGCGGTATCAACGCACCGGCAGCGTGGGACAAAGCAACAGGTAGTGGCGTTGTAGTTGCGGTACTAGATACAGGTTACCGTCCACATGCTGATTTAAACCCGAACATCCTACAAGGTTACGATATGATCTCTAACCTATCTGTAGCAAATGATGGTGGCGGTCGTGATAGCGATGCACGTGACCCTGGTGATGCGACAACGCGTGGTGAGTGTGGTACAGATAGCCTAGGTAGACCAGTACCGAGCAGTGACAGAAGTTCAAGCTGGCACGGTACACACGTTGCAGGTACCGTTGCAGCAGTAACAAATAACGGTGAAGGTGTTGCGGGTGTTGCGTACGACTCTAAAGTTGTACCGGTACGTGTACTAGGTAAATGTGGTGGTTTAACCTCTGATATTGCAGACGGCATCATCTGGGCATCAGGTGGTTCTGTATCTGGTGTACCTGCAAACGCAAACCCAGCTGACGTAATCAACATGAGTTTAGGTGGCGGTGGTGCATGTAGCTCTACAACACAAAGTGCAATCAACCAAGCACGTGCTAACGGCACAGTGGTTGTCATCGCAGCAGGTAACGATAACGACAATGCAAACAACTATAACCCTGGTAACTGTGCTGGCGTAGTTAACGTGGCATCAGTTGGTCGTAACGGTGGCCGTGCGTACTACTCAAACTATGGTTCTTCAATCGATGTTGCAGCACCTGGTGGCGCACAAGGTTTCGCGAACGACCCTGAAGGTATTCTTTCAACTTACAATGCGGGTTCAACAACACCGACTACTGACAGCTACTCGTACTCGCAAGGTACTTCAATGGCTGCACCTCATGTAGCGGGTATTGCGGCACTCATTAAGCAAGCGAAACCAACTGCAACGCCAGATGAAATCGAAACAATTCTAAAAGATACGACTCGTAGTTTCCCTGCGACATGTACTAACTGTGGTACTGGTATTGTAGATGCAAGTGCTGCGGTAGATATGGCACTGGGTAACGGTAACACAAACCCAGGTGACAACGCGCTTGTTGATGGTGAAGCGAAAACAGGCCTAAGCGGTGCGAGAAACTCTGAAGCATTCTTCACGTTTGAAACACCTGCAAATGCAAGCAAAATCACCTTCACAATGAGCGGTGGTACAGGTGATGCGGACCTACACGTAAGAGCGGGTGCTAAACCTACAACGTCAACTTACGACTGTCGTCCTTACGAAAGTGGTAACAACGAAGTATGTACAATCGACAACCCATCAGGTACTTACCATGTAATGATGCGCGGTTATTCAGCATACAGCGGTGTAAGTCTTGTTGCTAACGCAGAAACTTCTGGTACTGCACAACCAGGTGGCCTTACAGAAAACAACCTTTCAGCGTCTACAGGTAGCTGGAGCCGTCACCAATTAACTGTTCCTGCTGGCATGTCTAGCCTTACAGTTAAAATCTCTGGTGGCTCAGGTGATGCTGACCTTTATGTTAACCCAGGCGCTGCACCGTCTACTTCAACATACCAATGTCGTCCTTACGAAAGTGGTAACGTTGAAACATGTACTATCACAAACCCAGCAGCAGGTGTTTGGCACTTCGGTGTAAGAGCGTACCGCACTTTCTCAGGTGTGACACTAGACGCACAATACAAGTAATCCCCTACAACTTGCAGTAAATGTGGGGCCGGACATCGTTCGGCCCCTTTTTTTATCCAAATTCAGTTAGGTCTGTTTAAGTAGTTACAAGACACCGCGATAAAGTCCACACTGTGCGGCGTTTTCTTTTACCCTACATAAAAAAAGACCAAACAAACGTTTGGCCTTTCGCTTACTCTCACGTTAATACTGTTGTTTACAAACCTAAGCTGTCTCTGATCTGCGCCATTTGTTGCTCTAAGCTTTGTTGAATTTGTTGAATTTGCTGGTTTGAACTGCTGACCTGTTGCTTCATGGACGCCATGGAACTGCTGAAGCTGTCCACCAGCTCGGTTTGTTGATTTGATAAAGCCATCGCATCTGCTGCGACTTGGCTTGCACCTTGTGCCCGCTCTGCCACGCCTTCAGAGTTGCGCTTCAGTTCCTGTGCATGTTCTGTTTGCTGTTGAGCTTCAGAGGCCAGCGCGCTGATCTGATTCGACACTTTACTTGAATTGTCACTCAAAATGTTCAGTTGTTCATTGATATCGGTGAGTGAGTCTTGAGTTTGACGTGCTAATTTTCTCACTTCATCGGCCACGACTGCAAACCCTCTTCCATGCTCGCCCGCTCGCGCCGACTCAATCGCAGCATTTAATGCCAATAGATTAGTTTGCTCCGCAATGGTGTGGATCATTTCAATAACTTTACCCACATCTTCAACACCGACTAATAGTTCGTTCAAACTGATTAACCCCTGCTCTACACGTTGCTGCGTACTCGAACTCGCTTTCAGCATAGACTCTGCAAAACCTACACTCTGCGTCATCGCATTGTAAGTATCACTGGCGTTGTCTGCGACTTGTTGGTTAATATGACTTGCCTCGCCGCCGATCACTTTAATCTCTTCGAGTTGTGTTTGATTGTGTTCAACCTGCTCATAGGTATTTTCAGATTGATGACCAATACTGGCTAAATTACGATTCATACCTTGCATAAAATCGTTGATCACTTGCAGCATTTGCTCACGCTCTTGCGCTTCGGTGCGTTGCCTTTCAATGAGTTGATTAAAGTACTGAGCAATTTCACCCACTTCAGTGTTGGCACGTTTACATTTAATCTGTTTAAGCTCATTGCTTTCAATCAAGAACGCAAAGCCGTCACGCAAATTGCGAAGTGGGGTCAGTACTTGGCTAAACTGAACCCAATACATACCACCTGCTAGCAAGACCAACAAGCCAATGGCCACACCAAAAATCGTAAACACTTGAGATTTAACTGCCACTTGCTGATTCTTGAGCAGTTCGCCGGCTTCTAACATCAATGCGGATAGCTGCTTGATGTCATCTCTCAATGCGGTGATTCCCTGTTGTCGCTGCTGCGCTTGGACGAGGGTGTTTTGTAAGTCGCGACTGAATCGATTGGGCCAACTGGTCAGCTCAGCTTTTATTTCTTGCGCTAAATCTTCCGGCTCCTCTCCCAAAAATAGCTCATCTTCATCGACTTCACTCATCACCCCCAAGTCTTCAAGGCGCGCTATTTGTCGTGCCAAGTCTTGCAGTCGACTCAGTGATTGATTAAGACTTTGCTGGGTTGTATTGTCATAGTGCAATACTAACTGGTAGGTATAGATACTTAAATTAGTCGTCTCAAAATAATAATCAGAGGCCAACGAATAGTAACGCGCGCTCAATGTATGCCCATTTGCCTCTGCCACATAATTCATTAGTGAAGAAGCTGAACCCGCCATTTGTCTCAAGGCATTATCAAGCAGCGCCAGTTCATTACCAGACAACTTACCCAAAGCCCGATACTTGCCCTGTATATCCGCATCTAGCTCATCGAGCTGTTGCGTCATCATCGACATGGTATCTGAGGATATTTTAGACAAGTGAACACGTTTAATGGTGCTGATCTGCTCACTTGCCTGGTTTAAATATTGGCTGTCTCCTGCACTTAAATAGTCTTCGATGGTGCCAGCGAGATCAATCAACACCGTATTTTTTAACTGCGTATACGCACTGTCCTGTTGATCCAACTTGCTAAATACTTGGCTTGCCCAAAATAAAGTTACCGCAAGAATGATACTGGCTGTTGCTAATAAAATAGCAAGCAACCGGGTGAAAGACGAAACACGCATATGTACTACAGGCCTTATCAGTTGATTTCGGCGCTAGACTATTAATGTTTTATGACAATTTAATGTAAATTGTACATTTACTGTTCACCCAAGTGAAAAAGCATACTTTTTACGTATGCTTTTTGTGTACAACTTTGACAGTTTTTTGAAGCTTTAATGCTGATAAGGTGAATTTTTTTACTTTTTAGCCCAATGTCACTATTTCATGGCAGCATTCACATAGACATCGAAACGGTTTTTCTTGGTGGTGATCTGCATGCTTGGTGTCTTTGCGTTCAAAAACGGGGCGTAGTCAGGTCGCTTTACAACCACGCGTTTTGTGGCCAGCTCAGTCGCAAATGGTAGCAAGGCATCGGCATCTTCATCAGCCCCTACGAGCGACTGAAACACGCGCATTTCTTTTTTAACTTGTGCTGACTTTTCTCGATGGGGAAACATCGGGTCCAAATACACAACATCAGGTTTTGACGCTGCATTAGACGCCGCCTGTTCGAGTAAGTCATGGCTAGAACCGAATGCAATGGACATATTGGCTTTCATCCAATCGCCAATTTCTGAGTCTTGGTAGGCCCGTTGTAATCCATCATACAAAAGCGCCGCAACCACTGGGTGCCTTTCATGCATTCGTACTTTGCACCCCAGCGATGCCAGCACAAACGCATCTCGACCAAGCCCAGCTGTTGCATCTAGTACAACAGGAGTCACCCCCTTATTCAAGCCAACAGCTTTGGCAATCGCTTGCCCTTTACCACCGCCAAACTTGCGCCTATGCGCACTGGCACCGGTCACAAAATCCACACGAATTGCGCCAAGTTTAGGCTCATCCTTTTTAAACAGCTGCAAGCCATCTTCATCATAAACAAGACGAAAATCATTATCGAGTTCAATCAATGTGTCGAGTTTAAAACGCTGAGTTAACTCATCGAGGTAAGCGCGGTTTTCAGTAAATGGCGTATGAATGTACAACTGCAGACTCCTGTTGTTTAAGCCTGCAGAGTATAACGTTTAATAAGATAAAAAAGAACGCATCAACACCATGATGTTAAAAAAGCTCAATATCCGTTTGTGCTGGGACTTCTTCCTCGCCCCAAGGTTTTGCCATCTGATTAAGGCTTTGAATAAGCTCCTGACGAACTTGGGTGATCTCTGAGAGTTTAAATCGGATAATGGAAAACTCATCGTTTACAAAAGCAAAGTGCTCACACAAACTTTCCATCGACGCTTTGTAATCGTCACCTAACGCTTCTTTAACGGCATCTTGTTTTACAAATGCTTCCAGCTCAGACACTTTATTACCATATACCTCGCCGATACAGCTAAGCTGCTCGCTAAGCTGTGCAAAAGCGAGACCGATCTCTTCCACTTTATTTAGCGCAACTTCACTCACTTCCATATCTTTAATTTTGGCATTCGTTGCTTCTAGAATATGTGGCAATAAATCTTTAAACCGCCCGTACAACGCAGGATCGTCTGTGGGCATATTTTTGATCAACAACGATACTTTAGGGTAATTAATGATCGTGCGCCGGCCAAAGTCAACAAAGCGGCTGCCATCTTTATTGGTTTCCAATAGCTCTTGCTCAATGGGTTGTATCGCTCCCTCTTGAGAAAAAAACACGGCATGGTTGTGATACCAAAACGCCAAAGCAACCTCTAAGTTAAGGGGCGTGAAAAACTCCAAGAAGTAGTCTGATAGCGTATTTAAGTCATGAGCGTGATAAGACTGGCCGACATAGCGCATGATACGCCCCATATCACCGGAGTCTGTCATCGCAATTTCAGCAGTAATTTGCGCGCGCTGCATGTCTTGCTTTAAGGCCACCGATTGGCGTCGATAATCGTCTAGCACTTTAATACGCGCAAGTAACTCAGAGCCCTCAAAAGGCTTAACGATATAGTCTGCGGCTCCCGCGTTGTAGCCACGCATACGCTCACTGATGTCACCTTTGGAAGACAAAAACATCACAGGAATATCAGCGGTATGTTCCCCGCCTTTTAACCGTTCACACACTTCAAACCCAGACATGCCGGGCATTTCAACGTCAAGTAAGATAATATCTGGTTGATACTTTATCGCCAACCTTAAGCCTTGTTCACCATTTTTAGCATGGATCAATTTACAGTTTTGAGATAGTGACTGCTCGATAACATGGTGGATCAGCTTGTCATCGTCAATGGCAAGCACTAAGTTGGTCATATGGCTTTCCCTACAAGATCAGGTCTTTACCAAAGCATAGACGGTACTGCTTATTTTGCGAGTGCAAAAACAACAAAGCGCCCACTTGGGCGCCTTGTGCATTAACAAAACGACAAGCCTCGATTAAGCTGCTTTACCTATTCCACTGTGGCGCAGTAACGCATCCACTTTGGGAGCGCGGCCTCTAAAACGCTGAAATAGCGCCATAGGCTCTTCAGCGCCACCCATTTCTAAAATATTTTCCATGAACGCCCTACCCGTTTGCGCATTAAAAATCCCTTCTTCTTCGAAGCGAGAAAATGCATCGGCAGACAATACTTCGGCCCACTTATACGAATAGTAACCAGCACTGTACCCTCCAGCAAAAATATGGCTGAACGCATGTTGGAAACGATTAAATTCAGGTGCTTTAATCACTGCAACCTGTTCACGTACTGTATTTAACGTCGCTTGTATTTGGCAAGATTCTGACGGGGTGTAATCCGCATGAATATGGAAATCAAATAGCGAAAATTCAATTTGTCTAAGCATTTGCATTGCTGACTGGTAGTTCTTTGCTGCAAGTAGCTTATCTAATAGCGTTTTTGGCAGTGCCTCACCCTGTTCATAGTGGCCAGAAATAAAGCTTAATGCATCTTCTTCGTAACACCAATTTTCTAAAAATTGACTCGGCAATTCAACAGCATCCCATGCAACCCCATTGATACCCGCCACGGCCGGTGCGTCTACTTGGGTCAACATATGGTGAATACCATGACCAAACTCATGGAACAACGTTGTTACCTCGTTATGTGTAAACAAAGCAGGCTTATCACCTACAGCTTTATTGAAATTACACACAAGGTATGCAACCGGCGTTTGCAGTGCCCCCTCAACCGTAATTCGGCGCCCTCTGCAGGTATCCATCCACGCACCACCTCGCTTGTGCTCACGAGCATACAAGTCTAAATAGAAATTGCCACGCAACGTCCCTTGTCGATCGTGAATAGCAAAGAAACGGACATCTTCATGGTAGGTATCAAAGTCATTGACTTCCGTCACAGAGATGCCAAACAAACGTTTCACGGTCTCAAACAGCCCACTGAGTACTTTATCTGCCGGGAAATAAGGGCGTAGTAGCTCATCTGAAATGGCGTATTTAGCCTGTTTAAGCTTCTCGCCATAATAGCCGTAGTCCCATGCTTCAAGTTGAGTAACGTCATGCTGCTCTTTGGCAAACGCTTGCAGCTCGGCAAGCTCTGTTTGCGCTTGTGATTTTGAAGCTTTCGCTAAATCCCCCAAAAACTCAAACACTTGTGCTGGAGACTCGGCCATTTTGGTCGCCAATGATTTTTCGGCATAACTCTCAAAGCCCAATAACTGTGCAATTTCATGACGTAGTGCAAGCGATTCAGTCATCAGTGCAGAGTTATCAAATTCATTGGCATTTGGACCTTGATCGGATGCACGTGTCACAAAAGCACGATACATTTGTTCACGCAGTTCACGGTTATCAGCATACGTCATAATGGGCAGATAAGACGGAATGTCTAAGGTAAACACCCACCCCTCTAACGATTTGCTTTGGGCTGTGTGCGCAGCCAATGCCAATGCCGACTCAGGTAAGCCACTCAATTCACTTTCATCGCGAATGTGCAGATGCCAAGCTTGAGTCGCATCCATGACATTATTACCAAATTTAGCACCCAGTTCAGACAATCTGGCACTGATTTCACCGTAACGTTTTTGACCCGCGTCATCCAATGCAATACCTGATAGTTTGAAATCTCTAAGTGCATTGGTTATGGTCTTTTGCTGCGCACTGGAGAGGCTTGCAAACTCACTGCTTTGGTGTAACGCGAGGTAGCCGCTATATAGTCCTTGATGCTGACCAGCATATGTCGAATACTCGGAAATAAGCGGCAGACATTCATCATATGCCTTTCTCAGTTCCTCATTATTCACAACTGAGTGCATATGAGAGACTGGAGACCACATTCTCGACAGTTTATCGTCTGCTTCCTCAAGAGGTAGAACAAAGTTTTCCCATGTAAATTGCTGCTGCACCACGACACTCTCTATCGTCTCTCGGCAGTGCTCTATGGCCGCTTTTAATGCAGGAACAATATGCTCAGGCTTGATTTGTGAAAATGGCGGTAAGCCTTCTAAGCCAATTAATGGGTTGCTCATAGTGTCTCTCTTCAATTTTTATTTCCTAATTAAACTTGAAATAGGGGCTAATAGCGCAAATACAAGTAAAACTTACTAACCTAGTTGAAAGTTATGACGTATTTAGCCTGTCATATAAGACTAGTTCAGCGAATTCAGAAGAGGAAAAATTATGGCTCAACATTTTGACTACATTGCCATTGGTGGTGGCAGTGGCGGCATCGCATCGGCTAACCGTGCGGCAATGCGTGGCGCAAAAGTCGCACTTGTCGAAGCAAAGCATATGGGTGGCACGTGTGTGAACGTAGGATGTGTACCTAAAAAGGTAATGTGGCATGGGGCTCAAGTCGCTGAAGCCATTAAACTATATGCACCAGACTACGGCTTTGATGTTGAGCTTAAAAACTTTAACTGGGCTAAATTAGTCGAAAGTCGTGAAGCTTATATTGGCCGTATTCATCAGGGTTACAATAAATACCTTGCCAGTAATGGCGTCACGGTGATCAATGGTTTTGCCAAGTTCATTGATAATAAAACCATTGAAGTCAATGGCGAGCAATATACTGCAGACCATATTTGTATTGCCGTAGGTGGTCGCCCGAGTATTCCAAACATTCCAGGCGCGGAATACGGCATCGACTCAAATGGCTTCTTTGAACTAAACGAACAGCCACGCCGCGTTGCTGTTATTGGCGCAGGCTACATCGCTGTTGAATTAGCTGGTGTACTGCACAGTTTAGGTACTGAGACCCACTTGTTTGTGCGTAAACATGCGCCATTGCGTAATTTTGACCCTATGGTCGTTGAAACACTGACTGAAGTGATGGAAAAAGAAGGGCCGAGCTTACATACCCATGCAACACCTAAGGAGCTTATCAAAGAAGAAGATGGCTCGGTGACTCTGCATCTTGAAAACGGTGAGTCACATACTGTAGATCAGGTCATTTGGGCAATCGGCCGTGAACCTGTTACAGATAGAATCAATTTGGCTGCAACGGATGTTGAAACCACAGACAAGGGCTATGTCAAAGTTGACGAGTGGCAAAATACCTCCGTGTCTGGTATTTATGCGCTTGGTGATATCATGGAAGGCGGTATCGAGTTAACGCCTGTGGCTGTCAAAGCCGGTCGTATGCTTGCTGAGCGTCTATTCAACCCAGAATTACCGAATGCCAAAATGGACTACAGTCTTGTACCAACAGTCGTATTCAGTCATCCACCCATTGGGACCATTGGACTTACTGAGCCACAAGCGATTGCAGAGTATGGTGAGGACAACGTTAAAGTGTACAACTCAACTTTCGCAGCCATGTACACGGCAGTGACTCAACACCGTCAACCTTGTCGAATGAAGCTCGTTTGCGCGGGCCCAGATGAGAAAATCGTGGGACTTCACGGTATTGGTTTCGCCGTTGATGAAATGATCCAAGGTTTTGGTGTTGCGATGAAAATGGGCGCAACCAAAGCCGACTTTGACTCTGTCGTGGCGATTCACCCAACAGGCTCTGAAGAGTTTGTGACTATGCGCTAAGCGTTTTTATCGATGGACTAACACTCATGCTTAGTCCATCTCGTCGTAGCTGACAGCAACCTCTGCTTTGGTTGGTCCCATTGGACGCGCCTTGCGCATAATTCAACGCCCTTCTTCAATGCCAAGCCATTTACGCTGACATCATAAAGCACATATTCTATTTCTAAAATGCGCCAAATTAGACAAATCAACCTGTGGACACAATACTCATACATAGGTTGGATTAATTTTAAGCGTTATGAAAGTACAGTGGTTGACTATTTTCTTGTGCCTGTGGGTAATGAGCGAGCATGCCAACGCACAAAATGTGAGACATAAATTACTGGTATCAATGCACCCCCTTGACCCGTTTATCATAACTGAACAAGGGGAAGTACAAAGCGGGTTTGTCGTCGATATTTTCGAAGAGTTACAACGGATCAATGGCCGTAAGCACTCCGTTCAAATCAGTTCCTTTGCTCGCGGGATCAAAATGTTAGAAAAAGGCTCCAAAGTCGTACGCGCGCAATATCGGCAAACCACAGTGTATCATCGAGCGCACTTAATTGTCGCCCAAACCCCAGCCAGGTTCGCTCGATTTAAATGGGTCGGACCGTTTTTATTTGATGGTCCGGTACTCTATCAAAGATCAAAAGATACCAGAGAATTTAATAGTCTGGAGGATGTGAAACAGAACGAAGCCACCTGCATTACCCAACACAGAGTGAGGGACACTGAACTCTATACTCAACACCAAATCCCATTTCATGAAACGCAAAGCCAAGAGCGTGCAATACAACTACTATTGCAACCAAAAAGCCGCTTCGATTGCACTATGTTGTCGGTCATGAATACGCGAGAAGTGCTCAGTGCGGCAGGACATCCCTTGTCACACCTCAAGGCCATGAATATTACATTGCCCGCACATGGCTTATATATGGCATTTTCGCTCGATACCCCAGACCATATTATTGCGCAGTGGCAATTGGCACTGGACCAACTCAACCAAACCAATAAACGACTCGAAATTATTCAACGTTATGCGCCCTTTTATACGCAAAAACTCGAGGAGCAGCTACGAGAATCTGCACGTGCAGCACTTCAGGTTGTCGCTGAGAATAAATAACCATCACAAAATTAGTTTCAACTAAAACTATTTAAGTCACCACAAGGACGCCACTCCATGCGTTTTACAGCCCACCTCCTTCTTAAAGCCAATAGCGGCTTTATCTCTGCGTGGCAAAAAGTTACACTACTAAATGTTAGAGCTCTAAAAATACTGGCGCTTTATATATCACAATAAGCAAGCAACCACTCTCCCATAAAGACGGGAAACCAGTCGCTGCTTAGGTGCGATGGCGTCAATTCAAATTAATTTGTGATCTAAAAGATTGAGTTTCATTATGAACAAAGACAACTCGTCTCTAAACTTACCTGTATTCTATACTTCGTCGGCCATGGTACTGGCATTGGTCATTTTTGCTGTACTCAGCCCTTCGACGGCATCGTCTATCTTCTCTGTCACCCAGTCAGCCATCACCCAAAATGCAAGCTGGTTTTTCGTTTTAACGGTGGCCATTATTTTGGGTCTGGTACTGTATTTGAGCATATCTCGCTTTGGTGAGATAAAGCTTGGACCGGACCACTCCGATCCCGACTATAGCTTCTCTACTTGGCTTGCAATGCTGTTTGCTGCGGGTATGGGAATAGGCTTGATGTTTTTTGGTGTGGCAGAACCGGTTATGCACTTTGTTTCCCCTCCTTCCCAAGAAGCCAGCTCTCTCGAAGCAATCAAAGAAGCCATGAAGATCACATTTTTTCATTGGGGTTTTCACGCATGGGCCATTTATGCCATTGTTGCTATGATCCTTGCTTACTTTAGCTATCGGCACAGCCTCCCCCTCACGCTGCGGTCAGCGTTGTACCCGATCATTGGTGATAAAATAAATGGCTGGGCCGGGCATGCCGTTGATATTTTTGCTGTCGTTGGCACGGTGTTTGGTGTCGCAACCTCACTTGGGTTAGGCGCTGCACAGGTCAACTCTGGGTTGGCTTACCTATTTTCTATTGAGATAAGCACACTCAACCAAGTATTGATCATGGTTACGATTACAACACTGGCATCCATTTCCGTAGCAACTGGGCTAGACAAAGGCATTAAAATTTTATCTCAGACCAATATGATCTTAGCCGTGGTGCTTTTGGGCTTAATCTTTTTGATTGGTCCAAGTGTGTTTTTACTGCAAGCTTATGTTCAGAATGTGGGTGAATACCTCTCTGACATCGTATCAACGACCTTCAATTTATTTGCCTATGAAAAGAAAGACTGGATAGGTGGCTGGACGATTTTTTATTGGGGTTGGTGGCTCGCCTGGGCGCCCTTTGTAGGACTCTTTATCGCGCGTATTTCTAAGGGACGTACTATTCGCGAGTTTGTGATTGGCGTCACATGCATTCCCACAGCTTTTACGCTGTTATGGATGACGATTTTTGGCAACTCTGCGCTGGCGATGATTTTTGAGCAAGGGCTTACCAATATTTCACAAATGGTGAGTAATAACTCAGCAGTTGCTTTATTCGTATTTTTAGAAAACTACCCGCTATCACAGTTCTTAATTGGTCTTTCGATTATTATGATTGTGGTATTTTTTGTGACGTCATGCGACTCGGGGGCGATGGTCATTGATATGCTGTGTTCAAATGGCAACAACAATACCCCATTGTGGCAGCGGTTATTTTGGTCCATCGGTGTTGGCGTCGTCGCAGCAGCGCTGAGCCTTGCTGGTGGTTTAGACGCTCTACAAACCCTCACGATTGTGAGTGCCCTACCGTTTTCTGTGGTGTTATTGATTGCCTGTTATGGCCTGATCAAAGCACTTCGAATCGACGATACCAAACGTAGCGCACAAACGATGCCAATGACTTTTGAAAATCAGGTCAATGACGAACAAACTTGGCAAGAAAGTCTCGCGTTACTCATTGCCACACCAGCTAAAGGGAAAGTAGATAAATTCATCTTAAAAGAAGTTAAACCCGCATTGAAAAAAATCAGAGATGAATTTGACAACAACCAAGTGGATGCTGAAGTGACAGTGAAAAACTCCGCCATTGTGTTAACTGTGCATCATGGTGATGAGCACGATTTTATATATGGTGTCTATAAAAACAAACGCTTACAACCCGACTTTACGCAGAGCGATGTAACCGACAATGATTCATATTATTGTGCAGAAGTGTATTTAAGTGAAGGTGGGCAAAATTACGACATTATGGGCTGGTCAGAGACAGCCATAATCAATGACGTATTATCTCAGTATCAGAAACATCTACACTTTTTAAATGTGCTACGCGAGTAGCACATTGGGTTATTTGCCAGATTCATTTTGGCTCATTGGTGCAATTTCTAAAACGGGTGCCGCGTCGAGTTCATTTGCATCCATCATTGTCGCTATACGCTGCATCGACGACAGCAATAGAGATTGCTCCCATGCCTCTAACTCACAAAAGTTTTGAATGAAATGTTCCTGTAGCGGTTGTGGCGCATCGATCAATAAACTTTTGCCCTGTTGAGACAAAAACAAACTCACGCGCCTTTTATCTTGCGAACTGCGTACACGCTCAACGAGGTTTCTACTCTCTAAGCGATCAAGAATATTTGTCACTGTCGCCGCACTTAAATTGACATTTTTTGCGATTTGACTAGCTGTCACCCCTTTTACTCGAGCTATTTCTTGCATAATAAGCAGCTGCGGTCCAGTCAAGCCCGACGACTTATTTAACTGCTTTGAATGTAAATCTATGGCGCGAATTACTTTTCTTATCGACACCAAGAGTTCTTCGTACTTTTCCATTTTTGTTTGACCAGTAAATACAACGACAAGCGCAGTATAATCACATTTAATCAGTTGAGCTATAAATCAGCACTGTCAAGATGCAAACCGCGTGCTGTTGGCGCTGTAAGCTTATCCAAAAAGATATACAGCATGCCGTTCATGTGTGTGTAATCTTGATTCAATAATGCATCTGGCGTTTGAACGAAAGGCTGTTGGTCAGCTTGGCTAAAATCTTCATGGTCACTAAGCTGCTGAACCAAGTCAGTATTGAACTCCATATGACATTGAAAACCAAACACCCTATCTTGATATTGAATAATTTGCCTTGGACAACCTTCGCTGTAAGCCAAGACACTCGCCTCTGATGTGAGACCTGGCATGTCACTATGCCAGTGCGCCACCTCTAACGTATCACCAAAATGACTGACAAGCGGATGTGTGCTTGCCGCCGCAGTTAAGTGGATTGGATATTTACCTATCTCTCTTTCAGGGCTTGATTGGTGGGGAGCCCCCAGCGCTTCACCGATCAACTGAGCCCCCAAACACACACCAATCACAAACTTGCCCGCTTCAATACATTGCAAGATCAAAGCCTGTTCAGCTTTTGAGTCGAAGTGCGCACATTGCGCGACTGTCGTTGCCGGGCTTTGCGGTCCACCCATGACCACCAGCATATCAAGTCCATTGGCATTACTTGGTAGTGTGTCTCCTTGATATAGACGAGAATAACTTACTTGATGCTGCGCCTGCCATGCCCATAATTCAAAGGCACCCGGCGCCTCAAAATGTTCATGAATGACAAAATGAAGATGCATATCTAACCCACCCTTTTTAAATAAATATAAGGTCATCGTATAACAATTTGCATTGGCTTAGTTTAAGCTATAAGACATAAAATATATAAAATCCGCCATGCATGGACGCCAATACACTTATCGCTAACAATGCGCAAAAACCTCTGGTCGCGAAAACCATCAACATGCCAGCTGGCTACATCGATGACTATCACCAGCACAGTTGGCATCAAATAATTTTTCCAGTTGCTGGATTATTGCAATCGGATATAGAACGCCACAGTGTGGTGCTCCCACACAATGCACTACTATACATCCCAGCAGGTATCTGTCATAAATCCGTGGCTATCACCCATACCGAGTTTGTCGCATTGTATTTAAACCCCGCAGCTCAACCCCCCTTTGATCACTCACCAAAGTCATGTTTGGTCACGCCATTCCTTAAGGAACTGGTGCTGCTGTTGCTCAACACAGCTGAACATACCGATAGTGAAGCTACCTCGAATTTATTACGTGTGTTAAATGATCAAGTTAAGGCCGCTTTACACTATGAAATCCCGCTATTATTACCAACCGACCGGCGCATTCAGGCAATTTTTGAGGCGTTGATTAAAGCGCCTTCAACACGCTTGACCTTGGCCCAATGGGCAACGCACGTAGGTGCTTCTGAACGCACCTTGAGTCGTTTATTTGCGAAAGAATTCAATCGCTCATTCAGTGCATGGCGTCAACATTTAAGGCTGGTATTGTCTTTGGAGCTGCTCACCACGCGCCGCTCAATAAATGACATCGCTTTAAGCCTCGGCTTTGCATCGGATGCCGCTTATATTCAAGCTTTTAAATCTCTCTTTATGAGTACACCACATAGGTACCGTCACTCTGAACTTCAAACAAAAGTGACTCATTGTCTCTGAGAAGGTTAGTACCCGACCGTAAATTTTTGTGCCAAAAATTGCGGAGACTGCGCCTCATCGAGTAACGCCACGGCAAAGTCTTGCCAAGAAATATGCGACTTACCTTGTTTGTCAATGAGTAACTCTCCATTGCTGACTCTAAATTGGCCAGTGCGCCTCCCTGGGCCAATTAATGCAGCAGGGCTCATATAGGTCCAATTTTGATTACTGTGTGAAACACAGTGCTGATATTGCTCAAAACAAGCTTGTGCGATGGCTTTCCACGGTTTGGGAACGAATGACTCGTCATCAAGCACCAACCGGCCTCCGCTGTTGGGTACCGTTAGGCACGCCGCGCCACCAACAAGCAGCAATCGAGTCCGCGTTTCTAAAAGCCCATTCAATAAAGTGTCTGCAATAGTGACCAATTGTTGCTCTTGGCCCGCTGCGGGTCTGGTTGCACTTATCACAAGGTCTTGACCTCGGCTCAACCGAATGACATCTGCAATATTGTTTACGTCTCCTACCACGGTGTGTGCAGCGCAGGGTAACTGGGCCGCTTTCATTGCGCCACGCGTCACGGCCACCACATGATGACCACGCTTAAGCGCCTCTGACACCACCACTTGGCCGATGTTTCCTGTCGCACCAAAAACTGTAATACGCATATGATTCTCCTTTGATTATGCTCTGTGCTCTGTATTACCGAGTGCCCACTATAGAATGTGACTTACCATGAGGCATTAACCGAGGTTTAGTTGCCGTGCTTTTTTTCAGAAATAAACCTCGGTTCATTACAACCTGGGTGATGCGCTTTACCCTTGATGCGACCATATAAAAGACAAAGAGCTTCCTATGAACATCTCTCAGATTACACAGCGATACTTAGCAGAGTTAGGCCTCTCGAACGACACGCTCGATCTCGCATTTTTAAATCAATTACAACGCGCGCATATTGCTCACTATAGCTTTAACAGTATTTCGGTCTTGCTCAATCAGCCTATGCCTTTGGATTTGCCACACTTATTCAATAAACTCATTGCGAAGCGACGCGGTGGATACTGTTTTGAACACAATAAGCTGGTATATCACATACTGAAAAACCTTGGTTTTGAAGTTAAGCGACTGCTGGCTAGGGTCGTATATAACCGCGATATTGATGTACCAAACACGCATAGAGCAACCTTAGTCACCTATCAAGGGACTCACTACGTAATCGATGTTGGATTTGGCCCTCAAGGCGCGCTTTATCCATTGGCACTGGTGCCAAACAAGCCTCAACGCCAAGGCAATGACACCTTCCGAATACTTCAAAAAAGACGCACAGAGTATCACTTTCAGATCTTAAAAGATGATATGTTCTTCACACTCTACACTTTTGAGTTGGGTCACTTTACGGAAGCAGACTGTGACTTAAGCCACTTTTACTCACATGCACACCCCGATGCCGCCTTTGTGAATAATTTAGTTGTCAGTCAAAAAACGCTCTACGTAACACACTCTCTCAGAAATCAGCAATACCACCATATCACGCCACATCACAAAGAGATCACCACCATCACCAGTGAAAAACAACTACATCAACTATTAAATGACCTTTTCCACCTCAACTTGGACTTTGCGGTCTCGACATATCTTTTCAGAAAGTACGTGCAGCCGACACCATAAAATAAGGGGAGACTGATGCATACCCATCACTTACACAAATTTTTGTTATTGTTATGGGTTAGCCTATTGGCTTCCTCATTTGTAGTTTCAGAGTACGTATTGCCTTACGCGTCACCAATCGTTGCCACATGGCTGCGCTTTTTTATTACTAGCCTATGCCTGTTGCCCATTGTAGGGATCAGATCTGGTTTTAAAATTGGCCGTATGCAGCTGCTTCAGTATGGGACAATCAGTTTGTTTCTCGTACTTTTCTTTGTTGGATTGTTCGAATCTCTCAAAACCACTACCGCTCAGCGGACTGCTGTTATATATACCGTGCTCCCGCTACTATGTGTATTACTCAGTTACTTATTGTTGAAAGTAGTGCCAAAAGCAATGCAATTACTCGGCTTTCTACTGGGCGTGTGCGGGGCTATTTGGACGTTACTCGCGGCAAATAACAAAATGGTGAATTTAACAGAGTGGTTTGAAGGCGACACCCTATTCCTACTCTCTTGCTTCAGTCTCGCAGTACATGTTGTACTCACAAAAAAGTGGGCGAGTGATCAGCCCGCTTTGTTGAGTAGCTTTTTCATTCTCTCCTTGGGTTGTGTGTTATTACTGCCATTTCTTTTCTTATCGAATTCACCTCAAGATATCACCAAAGGTAGTGAACTATTTTGGTTTAGTATTATGTACTTAACGCTTTTCACGACTTTGGGCACTTTCTTTTTGCAGCAGTATTTACTCAAATCCCTGAGTCCCAATGCATTTATAGCCGCCACCTATCTGGTCCCAGTGCTCGTTATTCTGTTTGAAGGTGATTCAAAGGCGAGTGTATTCATGGCTTGTACGCCCGCTTTTTTACTCACGGGGCTGGCACTTTACTTGATCGCGCGAGACGCATAGGATGAACACCATACTCACCACGCCAATCAGGACCCATTGCGTGAATACACATCAACAATTAGAAACATTGTTCGCATTTTTTTGTCACGATCAAAACCCTCTTTCTGTTGCGCACTTTGAACGGTTTGGCCTTCAAGGCAAACTAAAACACTATCAAAAGGGGGCATTGCTAATGACTCAGGGTAACCCCGCGCCCAATGTGTTTTTTATCACGCAAGGTCATGTACGGTATTTTAATGTATCTGCCGAGGGGAAAGAGTTTACGCAGTCATTTGCCAGTGCGCCCAGTATCGCCGGTTCAACCCGCGCAATGACACAAAATACCCCCGCTCTTTTTAATATTGAAGCTTTGGACGACGTTATTTGCTTAGAGTTTGAATGGCGTCGCTTTTTTAACACAATGAAAATACAACCAGGCTTTTTGGAAGCTTACACACAGTTATTGGAGACATTGTTTATAAAAAAAGAAGAGCGTGAATATGCTTTTGTACAACATAGTGCGGAACAACGGTATCTGGATTTTATTGATCGAAACCCGGCTCTCTGTAATCAAGTCCCGCTTAAAATGATTGCGTCTCATATCGGCATTACACCGATTGCATTGAGCCGCATTCGCAGGAGGCTAGGTGTTTGAATACGACTCTCCCGACGTCTAAATCAAATTCAGGCGCGAAATTTTCTTGGCTAGCATATCAGGTGAAAAGGGTTTGCAAATATACTCGTTAATCCCCAACTCGACTATTTGCTTTACCTTATATAAGGATGTTTCTGAAGTCAGCATAATCACTTTTATTCGACTTAAGCGTTCATCTGCTTTCATAATTTTGACCAAGTCAAACCCGTTTAAACCAGGCATATTCCAATCCGTGACAAGCACATCATAATGGTAGGTATTCAGTTTCATTAACGCTTGCCGACCATCTCTGGCTTCATCCAGTTCTCGATAACCAAGCGCTCTCAATGTCTGTAAAGTTAACTGCCTCATTGTATTTGAATCATCCGCGATCAATATTTTTATTCGAGCCATACGCACCTGTAGACTTGGGCTAATTTTATCGAAATAAGAGTGTAGTACATAAGTGTATAAAGTGTTCAAAACAAACCATGTACGATGTAATTTGATTGAGCGCATGTATCCGAATAATCGATTCAAAAGTCGCATTGCATTTACATACGGTTAGGTTAATCTGAAAGACCGCCAAATGAATGGAATGAGGACCATGAGTTATATATTAACGACACAGTGTCGTGATGAAATAGGCTTGATAGCCAAAATTACCAGTTTATGTCATGAACATAACTTAAATATTGTGCGCAACAATGAGTTCGTAGACACCGAAGGAAAGCGCTTTTTTATGCGTACTGAACTGACAGGAACACCCAGCGAACGCTTTCTTTCACAATTGCAGGCAAGCTTGCCTGAAGGCGCTATCACGCACTTACATAGCCCAACAAAAGTGAAAGTAGTACTACTTGCCACCAAAGAAGCCCATTGTCTTGGGGGCGTGCTCCTCAAACAATTTGAAAATGCCTTTAACATCGATGTGCAAGCTGTTATCGCAAATTACCCAGGCTTAGCCCCCTTGGCGAACGCCTTTAATGTGCCTTTTCACTGCATATCTCACGAAGGTTTGAGCCGCAGTGAGCATGATAAAAAAGTGGGCGACTTAATTTCAAAATACTCACCGGATTTAATTGGGCTCGCAAAATACATGCGTATTTTAAGCCCTGAGTTTGTCGCTCGGTTTGAAGACAAAATTATTAATATTCACCATTCGTTTTTACCCGCTTTTATTGGTGCAAAACCTTATCATCAAGCCTTTGAACGCGGTGTAAAAATCATTGGTGCAACTGCACATTTTGTCAATAATGAGCTCGATGAGGGCCCCATTATTGTCCAAGATGTTACTCAGGTAACGCATGCGAATAATGCGGAATCCATGGCTAAAATTGGTCGAGACATAGAAAAAACCGTTTTTTGTAAAGCACTTCAGCTCGCCTCTGAATATAAAGTGTTTATCAATGGTAATAAAACGGTCGTATTTAAGTAATGAGGTACAGAAGGGGCGAAAGTAGCCAAAAGCTACTTTGCGGCCTCAATGGGTTCTAATTGTAATTTTGAAGCGATTAACACGGCTTGGGTACGGTTATAAACCCCTAACTTTCTGAATATTGCTGTGATATGCGCTTTGACTGTTGCCTCAGAAATATTCAATTCATAAGCAATTTGTTTATTGAGCAAACCTTCGTGCAAATATTGCAGCACTTTGTATTGCTGTGGCGTGAGCGATGCAACCTGTTGTGCCAACTCCCTCTCTTCACCGTCGAGGTCTTTTATTTTCTCTTTTATGTCAAAGGGTAGCCAAGTTTCCCCTTCCAGCACTTGTAGCAGTGCAGTGACGATATCTTGTGAGGAGGACGCCTTAGGTATAAAGCCCATCGCACCATAACCCATTACCTTGGAGATGGTATTCAGATCTTCACTGCCCGACACCACCACAATGGGCAAGCTTGGGTGATCTTCTCGAATTCGAATAAGTCCATATAAATCGCCGTTGCCAGGCATGTGTAAATCTAACAGCAACAAGTCCAAGTCATCGTATTCAGACAGCCGTTCTAATGTCTGTTCAAAATTTTCCGACTCAATGACTTCAAGTCCCTCAAACTGATTTTGCAATGCCCCTTTTAACGCTTCTCTGAATAAGGGGTGATCATCCGCAATTAAAAACTGATTCATGCATAGCTCCTAAAAAATCGGCTGTCTTTGTTGTAAAGACAGCCGATATAGTACGTTTAGAATTCGCTAAATTTCAAGTTTTTAACGCTCAATTAACGGTTCAAACGATTTTCAATCAACTCGTCTACTACTCCAGGGTCTGCAAGTGTAGAAGTGTCACCTAGCTGCTGATACTCATTGGCAGCGATTTTACGAAGAATTCGGCGCATAATTTTACCTGAGCGCGTTTTAGGTAACCCCGGAGACCACTGGATCATATCCGGTGACGCAATTGGACTTAACTCTTTTCTGACCCAGCTACGTACTTCTTTGGTCAACTCCTCAGTCACGATGACCCCTTCATTAGGTGTTACATAAACGTAGATGCCTTGGCCTTTAATATCATGCGGATACCCTACAACCGCAGCTTCAGCAACCGCTTCATGTGCCACCAAGGCACTCTCAATTTCAGCGGTACCCAGTCTATGACCAGAGACATTTAAGACGTCATCTACACGACCGGTTATCCAGTAATAACCGTCTTCATCACGACGACAGCCGTCACCCGTAAAGTACACGCCTGGATATGCAGAGAAGTAGGTTTGTTCAAAACGCTCATGATCGCCATACACGGTGCGAGCTTGTGAAGGCCAGCTATCTAGGATAACCAAATTACCTTCTGTCGCACCAGTGAGTGTATTACCCTCAGCATCAAACAAAGCGGGTGCAATTCCGAAGAATGGACGTGTCGCTGAACCTGGCTTCATATCTGTTGCCCCAGGCAACGGCGTGATCATGATTCCGCCTGTTTCAGTTTGCCACCAAGTGTCTACAATCGGACACTCACTATTTCCAATCTGCTCGTAGTACCAAGCCCACGCTTCTGGATTAATCGGTTCTCCGACAGATCCCATGATACGTAAACTCGTCCGTTTAGAGCTTGCTGTCGGTTCATCACCTTTCGCCATTAAAGCACGAATGGCGGTCGGGGCTGTGTATAAAATTGTCACTTGGTGCTTATCAACCACTTCCCCAATACGACCCGAATTAGGGTAAGTCGGTACCCCTTCAAAAATGACTTGCGTACAGCCATTTACAAGCGGCCCATAAGCCATATAACTATGGCCTGTGATCCAACCCACATCAGCTGTACACCAAAATACATCGTCATCTTTTAGGTCAAATACATATTCATGCGTCATGGATGCGTAGACCAAGTAACCACCGGTCGTGTGTACAACGCCTTTGGGCTGACCAGTCGACCCCGATGTGTAAAGAATAAAGAGTGGGTCTTCTGCATTCATTGGCTCTGGAGCGCACTCAGCAGCGACATCGGCGGTTAGTTCATGCCACCATACGTCGTGACTGTTCCATTCAACTTCACCGCCAGTTAATTGATGCACAATAACATGCTCAATTGTTGTTACCGACGCTTGAGCAACAGCCTCATCCACGTTTGCTTTTAGTGGCACGGAGTTGCCACCTCGTCGACCTTCATCAGAGGTGATCACCACTTTTGCGCCGGAATCTTTGATTCTATCGGCAATGGCAGAAGGAGAGAAGCCGCCAAAAACCACCGAATGAATTGCGCCAATTCGTGCACAAGCCTGCATGGCATAAATAGCTTGTGGCGTCATTGGCATATAAATAGCGACTCGGTCACCCTTTTCAACTCCCAACTTCTTCAAGCCGTTTGCGAGTTTAGCAACTTCGTCATGTAATTTTTGAAATGTGATATTTTCACTTTGGTCAGGGTTGTCACCTTCCCAAATCATTGCCACTTTATCGGCATTATTTTTTAGGTGACGATCAATACAGTTATAGGAAGCATTAAGGACACCGTCTTCAAACCATTTGATACTGATATGGCCTTTATCAAAAGACGTATTTTTTACCTTATTATACGGTGTGAACCAGTCTAGGCGTTTACCGTGCTCAGCCCAAAACCCCTCAGGGTCGTCAATAGACTGCTTATATAATGATTGATATTGCTCGTTATCTACCAGTGCAGCCTTTTTGATCGCTTCAGGGACCGGATAAATGCTCTGTGACATACTTATCTCCATATTAATTACTTGCCTTACGGCTTCACTCAAGGATCACTTACAACTACGCGATTAAGTATTAGACCTTAGTTGTAATTGTTGCTCTAACTTTACTCAAATATCTAAGTGTTAACTATAAATTAACCAGAACTAGCATACTGGCTCTTGCAAATTAAAGCTAGAAAGGCCGTAAAAGGGCCCAAATTTTAGTGTAATTATTTATTGCCAAAGGTTTTTTCAAAATATACATGAGCTTATTAAACCTTAGTCTTATAGACCAATGGGTAATTGAGCATTTAACAACCATCATCAAAAGTGGATGATGAAATACTTTCTCTGCAATGCAACTGAATAGGCAGTAATATAGGAACAACATTATGACAACTAAAATTAATATGAAAAAAAATCTTGCTGCTGTTGCAGTATCTTCATTGCTTTCAGGTCAGGCGCTCGCCGCAAACATTGGTAACACCGAAGTCAGTTATGGCGGATATATTAAACTGGACGCAATTTGGAGTGACTTTTCTGATGGTACGTTAAGTTCACAACATATCGGACGTGACTTTTATGTACCAGGCACAACCCCCGTAACTCCCAGTACTGGCGAAGACGCTGTGTTTGATATGCATGCCCGTCAATCGAGGTTTAATTTTGGCACCGCGTCCAAGCTTGATGATGGCAGTACCATTAAAACTAAAATTGAATTGGATTTCATCGCATCTGTTGGCGGCAATGAACGTGTAAGTAATTCATATTCGCCGCGTATTAGGCAAGCCTTTGTGACCTATAAAGGCTGGCTATTTGGACAAGCTTGGTCAAACTTTCAGAATGTCGGGGCATTGCCGGAAACGCTTGACTTTGTTGGGCCCGCAGAAGGTACCGTGTTTGTCAGACAAGCCATGGCAAAATATACGGTTGGTAACTGGTCATTCTCAGCCGAAAATCCGGAAAGCACAGTAACGGTTGCCGGAGGCGCGCGCACTGTGACCGATGATGCGCAAATGCCAGATTTCACAGCTCGATACAATTACAAAGCAGATTGGGGACACTTAACAGTTGCCGCGCTAGGCAGGCAACTTACCTATAAGATTGGTGCAGCCGACGAGTCAGAAACATCCTTTGGGGTGAGTGCATCAGGTCGTGTTAATTTTGGTAAGCATAATTTGAAGTTTATGGTGACGCATGGCCAGGGGTTAGGGCGTTACGTTGGCTTGAATGTAGCGAATGGCGGGGTTTATGATGGCAATGCACTACACGCCATTGACTCAACCTCTGGCTTTGTTGCCTACCAACACTATTGGAATGACCAATGGCGTTCAACTTTCCTATACTCGTTCTTTAGCGCAGACAACGACACCGCTCTACTCTCAGTGACTGGCGATCCGACAGAGTCAACGGTGAGCTACAGCGCTAACATTCTATACTCTCCTGTTAAAAAGCTGACTTTTGGCGCCGAATATAAAATGGCAAACAGAGAAACAGAAAGTGGGGCCGATGGCGACCTAAATAGGCTTCAATTGTCGGTAAAATACGCATTTTAAGAGACACAAAAAAACCACCGCAAGGTGGTTTTTTTAGCGATGTCTATTCAGACTTTTGCTCTCGACCAAGCAACGCCATCGCGGCCTCTTTGACATCTTTATTTTCATAGAGTACCTGATAAATCTGGTCTGTTATTGGCATTTCAATTCCACTGCGTTTTGCCAACAAATAAACTTCTTTGGTATTGCGATAGCCCTCTACTACTTGACCTATGCTGTCCATGGCTTCTTCTACCGTTTGCCCTTTACCAAGGGCCAAACCAAACCGCCTGTTTCTAGACTGGTTGTCGGTACACGTTAATATCAGATCGCCAAGTCCCGCCATACCCATAAAAGTTTCAGTGCGCGCACCCAATGCACATCCCAACCTGCAAAGTTCAGCCAGTCCACGTGTAATTAACATCGTACGTGTATTTGCGCCGAAGCCAAAGCCATCTGACATACCTGCCCCAATGGCAATCACATTCTTGACCGCACCACCTAATTGGATACCGATAAAATCATCATTGCTGTAAACACGGAAAGAGCGGCTGCAGTGTAGTAAACTGGCAAGCTCATCGCGCAATGATTCATCTCGAGCAGACACCGATATTGCAGTGGGAAGCCCAGCGGCCATCTCTTTTGCAAAAGTCGGTCCCGACAATACAGCAAGTGGCACGGATCCACCCAGCACATCTTTCGCTACTTCTTCTAATAAACGACCCGTGTTGGGTTCTAACCCTTTTGTAGCCCAAGCTACGTGAGCGCCTGGCTGTAAATGGGTCTTTACCTGATGCAATGTTTGTGCAAACGCGTGGCTAGGCACAACAACCAAGATGATTTGGCTTGCTTTTACGGCACGTTCAAGGTCCGCTTCCAGTTGCAGTGAGTCTGGAAACGTAATATCTGGTAAATAACGTTGGTTTTGACGCGCGACAGCCAATGCTTCAACATCCGCTTGGTTGCGTCCCCATAAGGTAACTCGGTGACCGTTGCGAGCAAAACAAATAGCAAGGGCGGTGCCATAAGACCCCGCCCCTAATACGGTCACAGCAGACTGTGATGTATTCATAGCTTATGCGTCAGCTGTTTGCTCTTGCGCTGCACGTTGTTGCATGTATTGAGCAAATAATGCATCAAAGTTAACTGGCGCTAAGTTTAGTTGTGGGAACGTACCACGGTTAACTAGGCTAGCAACGGCTTCACGCGCGTATGGGAATAGGATGTTAGGACAGAATGCACCCAACATGTGCGCCAGTTGGATTTCTTCAAGTTCACCAACAGAGAAAATACCTGCTTGCTGAATTTCACATAGGAATGCAGTCTCTTCGCCGATTGACGCAGTAACTGTGAGTGCTAAAACAACCTCAAATACACCTTCGTCTAATTTAGCTGAACGCGTGTCCATATCTAGCTTAACTTCAGGCGTCCACTCTTTTTGAAAAATAGCTGGAGAATTAGGCGTCTCGAACGATACATCTTTTACATAGATGCGTTGGATGTTGAATTGTGGGCCTTCTTGTTGTTCTGCTGCCGCGTTTTGATTTTGTTCAGTCATTATTATTCCTATATATATTGTTTAATCAGCATCCATGACGAATATCGTTGTCAGTATTGACGCTGTTAATACTTAATCTTGCTCGATTAGTTCAGTAAAGATACCAGTTTGCCTTGGGCTTCCAGCGCCATCATATCATCACAACCGCCAATGTGCTGCCCATTGATAAATATTTGTGGCACCGTGTAACCGCCATTTGCTTTTTCGATCATTTCTTCACGCAGCTCTGGCTTTACACCAATATCATACTCTGTGTATGTTACGCCTTTGCTATCTAACAAGGCTTTGGCACGATGACAAAAAGGACAATAATCTTTTGTATAGATAATTACATCATTACTCATAAACCACTCCGATTACTTTCCGTTAGTCGTTGGTAGGCCTGCACTTTGCCAAGAGCTCATGCCACCTGAAAGAACATAAACTTGTTCGTAACCCTGTTGATGCATTCTTTCGGCAATATTGTTTGCAGTCATACCTGTATTACACACAAGTATAATGGGCTTGGTTTTGTACTTTTCAAGTCCACCGAAGTCATTTAGTTTGGCTTTGTCTGCACTCATCAACTCGGCGCCCGCGATACGACCTGCTGTAAAGTCTTTTTTGCCACGCATATCGAGTACTTGCGCATCATCTTTGTTAATCAGCAAAGTAACCTGTTGAGGGTTAATTTGACGAATTGCAGAGAAGCGGCTTTTATACCAGCTATGTACCAGCATAATCGCCAACACAACCCAGATGATACTCAATACTGGGTGATTTGAAAAAAAAGCTATATATTGTTCCATGGACCTTGCCACTTATTGGGAGATAAAACTTACAGTGCAGCGAGTATACTTTTTTACGTCTCATGGTACAAACCCATCTTAAGCTTCCTTGTTAAGACGCAATAACCCTCGTGACCATTCAGGACAACATAAGCCCTTCAATCCAACGGATGAGTATACCGATGCGGTTGTTACCATTGCATTAATCAAAGTTGAACATAAATCACCAGCACAGGGCTGAATATTTACGCAAAACAAGGTATTCTATGCCCATCTATCGTGCATTTTTCAGGAGCCCAAATGACTGCGAAGAAAAAACCACTAGTACTTATGATTTTAGATGGCTGGGGATACAGAGAAGAAACACAGAGTAATGCGGTCCTCGCTGCTAATACACCTGTACTTGATGAGCTTTGGCAAACAAAACCTAAAACACTGATTTCAGGTTCTGGTTTAGATGTTGGCTTGCCAGATGGTCAAATGGGAAATTCTGAAGTTGGGCACGTAAACCTCGGCGCTGGGCGTATTGTCTATCAAGACTTTACACGGATCACAAAAGCAATTGATGATGGTGAGTTTGCGCATAACCCAACGTTAGTAGCAAGTATCGATGATGCCGTCGCGCAAGGTAAAGCGGTTCACCTAATGGGCCTTTTGAGTCCAGGTGGTGTTCATAGCCATGAAGACCATATCATTGCCTCGATAGAACTAGCTGCACAGCGTGGCGCGAAAGATATCTTCTTCCATGCATTTTTAGATGGCCGTGACACACCACCAAGAAGTGCGCAGGCATCTATCGAACGCATTCAATCTGTATTCGCAAAACTTGGCCGTGGTCGCTTAGCGACGCTCATTGGCCGCTACTATGCCATGGACCGGGACAATCGCTGGGAGCGCATTGAATTAGCATACAACCTGATGGTAAGCGGTGAGTCAGAGTTTACTTTCGTGGATGGTGTTGAAGCACTTCAAGCCGCCTACGCGCGTGATGAAAATGATGAATTTGTTAAAGCATCTACTATCGTGCCACAAGGCCAACAAGCTGCAACCATCAATGATGGCGACGCGGTATTATTTCTAAACTTCCGCGCAGACAGAGCAAGGCAAATGACGCGCGCTTTTGTTGACGCTGATTTTAATGGCTTTGACAAGCAAAAAACACCGGTACTCAGCAGTTTTGTTATGATGACGGAATATGCCGCAGACATCAAAGCGCCCATCGCCTTTGCACCTGAAAAGCTAAATAATGTGTTAGGTGAGTGGCTTGCAAAACATGACAAAACACAGTTGCGTATTTCTGAAACCGAAAAATATGCACATGTGACTTTCTTCTTTAGTGGCGGGCGCGAAGATTTGTTTGAAGGCGAAAAACGCGAACTGATCCCGTCACCACAAGTTGCCACCTACGACCTGCAGCCAGAAATGAACTCTGAGATGCTCACAGACAAGTTGGTAGACGCGATTCATAGTGGTGAATTTGACGTCATTATTTGTAACTACCCAAATGGAGACATGGTAGGCCATTCTGGCGTTTTCGACGCCGCGGTTAAAGCATGTGAAGCGGTTGATCACTGTATTGGGCGCGTTGTTAAAGCGCTTGAATCGTCTGGTGGTGAAGCACTTATCACCGCTGACCACGGGAATGCAGAACAAATGCAAGATCCAAGCACGGGCCAAGCGCACACAGCACATACCAGTGAGCCAGTGCCATTTATCTATGTGGGGCGCGATGCCGAGCCTCAAGCGGCTAAAACGTTAAGTGACGTTGCACCAACCATACTGCACCTATTGGGTATGGCGCAGCCAGAAGAAATGACGGGTTCACCGATTATGCGTTTAAAATAATATGCGACGTGGACTCATCACTGGCCTGACTTTTATCTGTTTGTTAGCAGTGCTTCCAAGCGCTGCTAATGAATCCCAAACCAAGGCTGATCTCGCTGCGGTGCAAGCTGAGCTTAAAAAAAGTCAGGCCGCCTACGACAAACAAAAAAAGTCGTTTACCTCGCTTAAACAGCGGTTAAAATCTTTCGAGCTGGAAATTGCGCGCAGTGCAAAAGCCCTCGCTTTTACAAAGCAAGGGATCAGTGAAAACAAACAGCAACAGTACACCCTAAAAACAGAAAGCCAACAGCTAAATCGGCGTAAGAAAACCCTTCAGAAACTGCTCGCTGCACAGTTGAAAAGCGCCTACGTCACAGGCAGTCATGACTATTCAAAAATGCTTCTGAACCAACAAAAAACGTCGGCGTTAGAACGCACAATTAGTTACTATGACTACTTTAATAAAGCCCGTATCAATCAGCTCGAAGATTTAAAAGACATCTTTTTAGAGCTCGAAAAAAACCAGCGTGCACTTGAAAAAGTGCAGCAACAATTGGTTGATTTGCTCGCCCAGCAACAAGTAAGACAAAATGAACTTCAGTTGGCACAAAGACAACGCCAAACGCATTTGAACAACCTCAATGATAAGTTGCAACAAACTCAGTCTGCAATCGCCTACTTAGAAGAAAACGAAACCACATTAAAAACAACCTTAGAAGCACTGGCCGACGTCCAAGCCCCCAGTGAAGAGGTATTCATTGCACAACTAGATGGGTTGCGAAGACTCAAAGGCAAACTTGCCTGGCCTCTCAAAGGTAAGCTAACCAAACGCTATGGACAAAGAAAGCATGCAGGCATGAGCTGGAAAGGCGTGATGATTGCCGGCAAAAACGGCGATGAGATTACCAGTGTTGCCCCTGGGCACGTCGTTTATGCAGATTGGTTGAATGGATTTGGTTGGGTGATTGTACTTGACCACGGAGAAGGCTTTATGAGCCTCTATGGGCATGCACAGACCTTACTTAGAGATGTGGGCGACTATGTAAACCCCGGCGATTCAATCGCATTAGTTGGGCAAAGCGGCGGACAACAGAATCCTGGGCTATACTTCGAAATACGGCATAAAGGAAGCGCTGTGAATCCAGTTAAATGGTGCAGATCAAGTTAAATGAATAACCTATGCTGCCCGTCACTAGGAGCAGCATATGAAATATTTCGTCTCTATTTCCCCGCCCTTACACTACTACCACACTGTAGTAAGTATTTTTTTATTGTTATTTACGCTGTTTGCAAGCCCCCTTCAAGCTAAACAGATCAGTCATGCGCACATGGAAGAGGTCCTCTATCATATCCAAACCTATTATGTGGAGGAAGTGCAGTTAAATCATATCAAGCGTGACAACTTTAACGAGTTGTTTGAGCAGCTCGATCCCTACTCAAAATACTTAAATGAGTATGAATTAGAGACGCTATTTAGCGCGACGAACGGGCGATACACAGGGTTGGGAATTGAGGTTGAGGAAATTGAGAATCGTATCGTTATCGTGGATACTTTACCCGGTTCACCCGCAGAGCAGGCAGGTATTGAAGGCGGTGATATGCTGGTCGCGGTTAATACCCATGATGTCACCAATAAAACCATTTCCGAAGTCTCCAAGCTACTTAGAGAAGCAAAACTTTCCATTATTCACATCACCGTAGAACGCTCAGAAATGCTGGTAACGCTGGCATTAAGACGTCAAGAAATTACGCTTGAAAGTGTTTCCAGTAAATTGCTCAACGGGCATATTGGATATCTGGCTATT
This sequence comes from Pseudoalteromonas sp. SMS1, assembly GCF_021530565.1. Classification (GTDB taxonomy): domain Bacteria; phylum Pseudomonadota; class Gammaproteobacteria; order Enterobacterales; family Alteromonadaceae; genus Pseudoalteromonas. The sequence goes on along the minus strand of NZ_JAKGBI010000003.1, from coordinate 307,101 downwards.
TCATCCTTTAATAACCATAGCTATCATGATGTTGCGAGACATATTAATATGCTATTTGCCCATAGCGGGATTTCTCTTAAAGGGTTGGTTATTGATTTGAGAGATAACCCTGGGGGCACATTGAATAGCGCTGTAGCTATATCAGACCTCTTTTTACAAAGCGGTGTCATCGTCACCACCAAAGGGCGCTTTTTTGATGCCAACCAAAAGTTTTATGCGGTGCAAGGGGATATCCTGAACGGCGCGCCCATTCTTGTGCTCATTAACAAGCAATCTGCATCTGCAGCGGAAATTTTGGCTGGAGCACTACAAGATAACAAACGTGCATTAATCCTAGGACAAGAGTCATTTGGTAAAGGATCTGTGCAATCCTTAATTCCAATTGGCAATGGGACAAGCGCGTTAAAGCTAACCACAGCCCGCTACTACACACCGTCAGGCCAATCAATTGAAGGAACGGGCATACAGCCGGACATAAAATATAGTAATAACGCCCTATCGGTGCTGAACAAAGCAGCTATAATGTCAAACGATGAGGTCAATAAAGATCTCTACACACGGCTATCTAAACATTGGAAAGAGGCTAAAAAGTTGGTGACAAAACAACAACCTGTGATCAATTAATGTACATACCGACGCTTTTATATGAACAAAAAACGTGCTAGGTTAGACGATAAAAGCGTCGGCGATTAATGCCAACAACATATAACCATAAAATAATTAAATAATTGTGATTTACTTTGTGCGCAAAAAAGTTGTACCTATCGTTTTACTCTATCTATTGCCAATCATTTGTTATGCAAAACAAATCGCGATTGTCATTGATGATATAGGCAACCACCAACGCGATCTCGCGTTTTTATCTCTGCCTGGGGAACTCACTTATGCAGTGCTTCCGCACACGCCTTTTTCACAACATTTTGCCTATCAAGCAGCCAAGCAGAACAAAGAAATTATCTTACATATACCGATGCAAGCACTGGATAATAAAGCACTTGGTCCCGGTGGTTTAACACTCGATATGCCAAAATGGCAACTTCAGCGCACACTGGGGCACGCATTGGCAAGCTTACCCTATGTCAAAGGCGTAAATAATCATATGGGCTCCGCATTGACACAACACGATGAACCAATGAAATGGACAATGGAAGTACTAAAAAAGCGTTCCCTTTACTTTCTCGATAGTAAAACAACGCCTTACAGCCAAGCGCAAAAAGTGGCAAACCTCTATGGTGTCGACAATATCGCACGTCATGTATTTTTAGACAATGAACTACAAACAGCACAGCTTCAAGCACAGCTTGCTCAGCTAAAAAGCGTCGCACAAACGCAAGGTTATGCGATCGGCATTGCTCACCCCTACCCAGAAACACAGCAGTTTCTAGCGCAAGCATTGCAAGATTTGACGGCTGAAGGGTTTGAATTGGTCCCCCTCTCTGAACTCGTAGAAAATAAATACATACGCTTGGTCGCACTGCAAAAAGACAAACAGATTAATCAATAGCGCGACTCGTTTCTCCCACTTTCTTGATCTAGCCACAGGCAAACTGACGCACTTTCAGTTATACCTTAGTAAGATGAACTAACGGGAAAATATTATGCTGCACACAGTTGAGCAACTGATGACCGCAGATCCGCTGGCGGTAAAAGCATCACACACATTACACGACGCCCACAATCTTATGCGCGAAAAGAACATTCGCCATATTCCAGTGATTGATGAAGAAGGTCAATTAGTCGGGATGTTGACACAAAAAATCATGATTGCCAAAGTCATGAATATACTCGCTACGTACGGAACTTTAGCGCTCGAGCGAAAAGAAAAACAAGAGAAAGTCATTGATGTTATGACGCAAGATTTTGCCAGTGTCACCCCAGAGCAAAGTCTTCATGAAGTCGTGAAGTTTTTTGTGGAAAATCGCCACGGCTGCATGCCGGTCGTGGATGATAACAATAAGCTCTTAGGTATTTTGACGTCTTCAGACTTTGTCCGTTTAGCCGCGGCTTTATTGTCTTAATGTCACAGCAATAAAAAAGCCTCACACTAGGGAGGCTCTTTATTTTATGCAGCGATTAGGCTTTTGCTATTAAAGTACGCGCGACAGTGCGCATCCCTAATGTCGTTGCACCTGAGGACCATTGTGAACCCGCGCTGTTTTGGAAAGACGCAGCAAGGTCGATGTGTACCCAGCCTTGACCTTCATTTGGCACAAAGCGTGATAGAAAACCCGCTGCATTGGAAGCGCCGCCAAAGCCCCCTCCTTTTTGCGCACGGCTATTTGCCGTATCAGCGTATGCTGAAGGACAGTTATTTTGGTGCCACTTTTCAAGAGGCAGTGGCCACGCCGCTTCAAACTCTTCGCTTGCAAATTGTTGGACCTCATTTACAAGCTCTTTGTCCAAACCAAACAGGGCATTATATTCTTGACCAACCGCAACCAATGCAGCGCCCGTCAGCGTTGCAGCATCAATGATTAACGGCGCACCAGTCTCACCAGCAGCCATGAGGCCATCCGCAAGTACCAAACGCCCCTCGGCATCGGTGTTTACGATTTCAACGGTAGTCCCATTCTTATAGGTTAAAATGTCACCAAGCTTGTAGGCATGACCAGAGATCAGGTTTTCTGCACAGCACAAAAATAGCTTGATGCGCTTCTCAATGCCACGCTGAATAGCCAAAGCAAGGCCAGCTGTAACTGTTGCCGCGCCGCCCATATCGCATTTCATTGTTAACATGCCTTCGCTCGGCTTAATTGAGTAGCCGCCCGAATCAAAGGTAATCCCTTTACCAACTAATGCTGCGCTTACCGGCGCATCTTCATCGCCTGTCGGATTGAAGTCAAGCTCAAGCAATACAGGAGGTCTTTCACTACCCCGACCAACTTCATGAATACCAATCCACTGATGCTCTAATAGCGCATCACCTTTAATAATTTGGTAGCTAACATGTTCTGGAGCTAAAGATTGTATAAACTCTGCCGCTTTTCCTGCTAGACTTTCTGGATAGATGTCTTCTGCTGTGCCGTTGATCATCTCACGCGTCCAAATTGCAGCACGCTGCAACGCGACGAGCTCTTTAAGATCTGATTGTGCGTTGTCAACAAAAGTGACAGGGTCAAGCTGCTTAGGGCTCACATAGCCTTGATAAAAAGCCCACTGGGATTCAGTACACCAAGCTTCACCACTTAGCTCTACCGCTGGAATACCTTGTTGTGCTAGGCTACGAGCCGCTTTTTGAATATGCTTTAAGGTTTCTTGCTCGACTAAATGAATCGTTGCACCCTGTTCGTCAAATGACAGTGATGCATTGCTGCCCCAATGTGCAGCTGGTGCTTGTTCACTTAGGCGAACAATAAATTTTTCAGACATATAGATTTTCACTCTTACGCTTGTAGATTATGGTCAGTGTACACCACCATCACAACAGCCCCAAACGAATGCGATTAAACTATGAAATTTTCATCTGAGCTGAAAAGTGCAACCCTGTTAAAACGTTATAAACGATTTCTCGTCGACTTACGTAAAGATAACGGAGAAGAGTTTACCGTTCACTGCGCAAATACGGGAAAAATGACAGGGTGTGCAGACGCTGGATTTCGCGCATACTATTCGACCAGTGACAATACTAAACGCAAATATCCGCACTCTCTCGAAGTAACCGAAAACGAGCAAGGTCATCTTATTTGTGTCAATACCAACATGGCCAATAAAGTGGCTATTGAGGCAATAGAGCAAGATGTAATCTCAGAATTAACTGGATACCAAAGCCTTGCCAGCGAAATAAAGTATGGCCATGAGAATAGCCGAATAGATATTTTATTAAGCACAGAAGGGAAACCTGACTGCTATGTAGAAGTGAAGTCAGTGACTTTATTGGAATCTGATGGTGCGGGCTTCTTTCCTGATGCAGAAACAGTACGAGGGCAAAAGCATTTGCGTGAGCTTATGCACATAAAACAACGTAATCAAAGAGCAGTGTTGCTATTTATCGTCATGCATAATGGCATTGAAACGGTGACGCCAGCACAACACATTGATAAAAAGTATGCGCAGTTAATTGCCGATGCAAGACTGCAAGGGGTTGAAATTTATGCCTATAAAGCGCAAGTTACACCTAACGAAGTCAAAGTTATTAAGCAACTATCTGTTTTAGACACTTGAAAAAAATAAGTTCACCCTTATATCTCTGGCGTTAAAAACTTCATGTCAAAGGCTTGTCTGAGAACAGTAAATGATTAAAAAGTGTTTGCTAAGGGGTGAAGATTTTGCTATTTATAGCCGCCGGCGTTAGCTGGGGTTGTTTATTAAGGATTTAGGAGAATGCTATGCCAGACCAGAAAAAACTAGGGTTATTGGCTCAGGCCGGTTTAGAACCTTACCAAGAAAAGCCGGGCGAAGAATATATGAGCGAGGCACAGCTAGCTCATTTTAAAAAAATATTAGAAGCGTGGCGCAATGACCTTCGTAATGAAGTTGATCGCACCATGAACCACATGCAAGATGAAGCGGCAAATTTCCCTGATCCTGTAGACCGTGCAGCACAAGAAGAAGAGTTTTCTCTCGAACTGCGTACACGTGACCGTGAGCGTAAATTGATCAAGAAAATCGAAAAAACACTGCAGTTGATTGAAGAAGATGATTTCGGTTTCTGTAACTCTTGTGGTATTGAAATTGGTATTCGTCGCTTAGAAGCGAGGCCAACAGCTGACCTTTGCGTTGACTGTAAGACACTTGCTGAAATTAGAGAAAAGCAACAAGGCCGAGGCTAGTCAAACGCGATAGAAAGCGGTTAGCAAAGGTTAAGTTTCGCCGAAAATGCAAATTTCACAAGATACACACCCGGAGCAAGGCGATTGTGCAGCTCTGGGTATTCAACACAACGGCTATCGCGGCCGTTTTGCCCCCTCTCCATCAGGCCCACTTCACTTCGGTTCTTTAGTTGCCGCACTTGCCAGTTATTTAGATGCTAAGGCACATAACGGTCAATGGCTTGTAAGAATAGAGGATATTGATACCCCCAGAGTCGTAGCCGGAGCTGACGATGCAATTCTAACTACCCTAGATGCCTATGGGTTGCACTGGGATGGCAAAGTAGAATATCAAAGCCAAAGACATACGCTCTATCAAGATGTCTTGTCGTCATTGGTCAGTTGTCAGCATGTTTATGCTTGTACTTGTACTAGAAAACAAATTAAAGCACGCGGAGGATATTACGATAACCACTGTCGAGCCGAACATCATCGTTTTGATAGCAATGCATTGCGTTTGCAGCAAAATTACCCCGTAATGGAATTTGAGGATGGTTTGCAAGGTCATGTGCAAATCCCGGATGACATTGCGCGCGAAGATTATATCATTAAGCGCAGAGATGGTCTTTTCGCCTATCAACTCGTGGTCGTTGTCGATGACCATGATCAAGGCATCACTCACGTGGTTCGCGGTGCGGATTTACTTGAGCCCACGGCTCGACAAATCAGCCTGTTTAAGCAGCTCGCTTATCCCACCCCACACTTTACACACGTGCCATTGGCCGTCGCAACACCTGGGTTTAAATTATCCAAACAAAACCACGCGCCAGCAATCGATAATCAAAACCCGTTGCCAGCCTTAATGGCTGCGCTGACATTTCTCGGTTTTAGTCTCTCTGATTTGCAGTTTGATAGTATCGATGCCCTGCTCACGTGGGCCATTTCCAATTACCAACGCGCTAATCTTCCCCATAACAAAGAGATCCAAGTTATTCAGCAAGATAATTTACATTACACCTTCACCCCTCTTTAAATCTCCCATATTCACGCTCAAACTTGGGAAAATCTTGCTTGAAATTTTACGCGAAGTAACAGCAATCTATCATTGCTATCTTGAAAATAAACCCCATCCGCATTTTACAAAAACAGACTGATAAAACTTGGATGAAAATTTAATCGCTAATTCACATGGGAAACTTCAATTTAGAAGCGTTTGCGTATATCATAGCGAGCCTTATGAATTCGCCTACACTTTACAAAAATAAAGCGATAGTTGGCGTTCGATAGTTACAATAAATGATGCTACGGGTGGGGACTCAGAGTAGTTAGGAGAGTGGTTATTATTTCTAAAATTTTTAAGCTGTGCCGGCAAATTGTTGGGTCAAAGCAAGACAGGGGAACCGTGGAAGCAAAATCGCAACCTCAGATAATCCCTCGTAGTGAGCATAATATCTCACGCAAACAATTTAGCCCCAATGCAATCAAAGTGCTTTATAGGCTCAAAGATGGCGGTTACGACGCTTATCTTGTGGGTGGTTGTATTCGGGATATTTTGTTAGGTATTGAACCCAAAGATTTCGATGTTGTAACAAATGCAACGCCAGAAGAAATTAAACGCCTTTTTAGAAATTGTCGTCTGATTGGACGCCGCTTTAGATTGGCCCACATCGTTTTTGGTCGAGAAGTGATCGAAGTCGCGACCATGCGTGGACACCATATGTCGACTAACAGTGAGGGCGACCCAACAAGTAAGGCAAGTGAACAAGGGCAACTGCTGCGTGACAATGTTTACGGCACCATTGAAGAAGACGCACAGCGCAGAGACTTTTCAATTAACGCCCTTTACTACTCGGTCAAAGATTTTGGCGTGAGAGACTTTGCAGGTGGTATCGATGCCATTAAAGCAAGAAGGATTGAATTAATCGGTGACCCTGAAACCCGATATAGGGAAGATCCAGTGCGCATGTTACGCGCAGTGCGTTTTGCCACTAAATTGGATATGGACATTGCGCCAGCCACACTTTCACCCATTTTAGAACTATCTCCGCTGCTTGGTAATATCCCTCCTGCCAGGTTGTTTGAGGAAACGTTGAAGCTATTTTTAAATGGTAAGGCAGAAGCAAACTTCCTTATGCTCAGAGAGCTTGGATTATTTAAAGAGTTGTTCCCAAGCCTTGAAGAAATTTTAGCGCAAGAAAACAGTGAATTTGAACGCCGCTTTGTACAACAAATGTTTGCTAACACTGATGCACGGATTAATAGCAATAAGAAAGTCACTCCCGCATTTATCTATGCTGCGTTGTTGTGGTTCCCGCTAAGAAATCGTGCTGCGCATCTGCAACAGCAAGGTATTTCTGAATACGATGCATTTATGCAGGCCATTAGCCAAGTATTGAGTGAAAATGCCCAGCGCGTTGCAGTACCTAAACGTTTTACATTAGGTGCTCGAGATATTTGGCATATTCAACAAAGACTCGATAGACGCAGTGGCCAAAGAGCGTATAGACTGAGCTTGCAGCCTAAATTTAAAGCGTCTTACGATTTTCTTTTATTACGCGTTGAGAGTGGTGAAACAGAGCAACAAACACTGGCTGACTGGTGGACTGAATACCTCCAGCAAGATGTCTCTGGACAGAAGGATATGGTGAAAAACCTCGGTCAAAAAGATCGCCCAAAGCGTCGTTATCGTAATAAGCCAAGAAGAAAACCTAAACAAGATACATGAACATAGTTTACATAGGGCTTGGGGCAAATTTATATGCGCCTCAGGCACAGTTACATAAAGCGGTCGAAACGCTGCATAACCACCCTGATATAGCAGAATTGAAGGTTTCTAGTTTTTACGGCTCAAAGCCAATGGGACCTCAAGATCAGCCTGATTATGTCAATGCTGTTGCTACATTCTCAACTTCGTTAGACGCAGAGCAACTACTTGACCAACTTCAAATGATTGAACAGCAGCAAGGTCGAGTAAGAAAAGAAAATAGATGGGGTCCTCGTACATTAGACTTGGACATCTTGTTGTTTAATAACACAACAATTGACACGCCAAGACTAACAGTGCCGCATTATGGATTGTGCGACAGAGAGTTTGTTGTATTTCCATTGTTAGAACTAGACCCCCTGTTATGCCTGCCAAATGGTACTGCACTAAAAGACATCGCAGCCACCCTGCCACGTAATGGTTTAACATCGCTGCCCATGACCCATAATAAGGAGACATAAAATGGCAAAAGTTTCAGTTTCAACACTCGCAAAGAAAAAGCAACAAGGCGAAAAAATAACCGCCTTAACGGCATATGATGCTAGTTTTGCTAAACTTTTTCATGAAAATGGCGTTGATGTTGTGCTCGTGGGTGACTCGCTTGGTATGGTACTACAAGGTGGCGAAGATACACTCGCTGTTACCACCGCTGACATTGCTTATCATACACGCAGTGTGCGAGCAGGCAGTAAAGAGTTATTTGTGATTGCTGATATGCCGTTCATGAGCTATTCGAATCCAACACATGCTTGCGAAAATGCAGCGACACTGATGCGCAGCGGCGCCAATATGGTGAAATTAGAGGGTGGCACTTGGCTTACGGATTCAATTCAGATGCTCACTCAACAAGGCATTCCTGTATGTGGTCATTTGGGCCTCACGCCTCAATCTGTCCATGTCTTTGGCGGCTTTAAAATTCAGGGTCGCGAAGAAGAACAAGCACAGCAAATGATTGCAGATGCACAAGCACTGGCGTCCGCTGGTGCACAAATGCTGGTCATCGAATGTGTGCCACCGAGTCTCGCTAAACGTATTACTGCCGCTGTTAACATCCCAGTAATTGGGATTGGTGCAGGTAAAGAAGTGGATGGCCAAATCTTGGTAATGCACGATTTAGTAGGCATTTCAGCAGGCTATATTCCTAAGTTCTCCAAAAACTTCTTGGCAGAAACAGGCAATATGCAAGATGCCGTGAAAAAGTTTTGCGATGATGTTAAATCAGGCGCTTTCCCAGGCAGTGAACACGAGTTTAACTAATGCAATCTATTACTGAAATAAAGTCTCTTAGAAGCCAAATAAAAGCATGGCGTCAACAAGGTAAAAGCATCGCGTTTGTACCAACTATGGGCAATCTTCATCAAGGACATTTCTCTTTGGTTGAAAAGGCTAAAACCCTTGCGGACAAGGTCGTTGTGAGCATTTTTGTCAATCCAATGCAATTTGGCCAAAACGAAGATTTAGACAACTACCCGAGAACCCTATCTCAAGACAAACAAGGGCTTGCCGAGCTGGAAACAGACATCGTTTTCACACCCAGTGTAGCAACCATATACCCCAATGGACTCAACACTCAAAGTTTTGTCGATGTACCCGGTGTATCTGAGGGATATTGTGGTGGTAGCCGTGCTGGTCACTTCAGAGGCGTTGCAACCGTCGTCACTAAGTTATTTAACCTAGTACAACCGGACTTTGCATGCTTCGGTGAGAAAGATTACCAGCAGCTCCAAGTGATCAAAACGATGGTGCATGATCTGTCGATGCCAATTGAAATCATTGGTGTACCGACACAACGCGAAGTGTCCGGTTTGGCAATGAGCTCCCGAAATGGTTACTTGTCAGAGCAAGAAAAAGACATTGCTAAAGTACTGTATAAAGTATTAAACCTTGCAGCAGATGCATTAAAGGCAGGAGAACGTAACTTTCATCATCTTGAACTAGAAGCGAAATCGCAATTGGAAAACGCCGGGCTGACACCGGATTATTTCTCTATCGCGCACCGCACTACGCTTAAGCCCGCAATGAAAGAAGACAGCCAGTTTGTCATTTTAGCGGCTGCTTTTTTGGGCAACGTTAGGCTGATCGACAATATTCAAGTCGCTTAACGCTCAATCCAAAAAAACCGATGTTAAGCGCCTTAGAGGGCGCTTTTTTATCTTTAAAACTCCCCATCTTTACTGAAATTATTCAAGTATTCTGCGCGTAGCCACGCTTGTAAATATAAAGTGTGCTAAATTAAACAAAGTATTAATAATAAATATTAACCACACCCTCTAAAATCACGCCATATTAGGAAATACTATGAGAACTGCGCTTCTTCTGATTATATTTTTTACACTTGCGGCCTGTAGCAATCAAAATAATTCGCCTGAGTTGAATCAGTGTGCACAACAAAACTATCAATGTGAGCAAAACTGTAGCCTCAGTTCGACAGAGCAAACGATGACAAGACAAATTTGTAGTGGTGAATGTGTCGAGAAATACAATAGTTGTAAGGCCCAAGCTGACGAGCTCTCAAAGATTAGGACAGGCCAATATTAACAGTGCCACAGACTTAATTTATGGGCACAAAAAAGCCGCTCAGATGAGCGGCTTAATTTAAATTTGAGTTTATAGAAGACCTAGCTTCTTAAGCTCGCGGCTTGCCATTTTGTTAGTAAGTGGCACATAACCGTCTTTTTCTACAATCTTCTGGCCTTCTTTCGAAAGAACCATCTTTAAGAATTCAGCTTCGATTGGTGAAAGCGGCTTGTTCGGGTGCTTGTTTACATAAACATATAAGAAGCGAGAAAGTGGATACTTACCAGTTGCAACATTGTTTAAAGTTGCATCAACAAAGTTGTCGCCTTTTTTCGCCAGTGGTACAGTACGTACACCTGACGTCTTATAACCGATACCTGAATAACCAATCGCGTTCACTGATGAAGAGATTGACTGTACAACAGACGCAGAACCTGGTTGCTCGTTTACGTTGTTTCTGAAGTCACCTTTACAAAGTGCCTTTTTCTTAAAGTAACCGTAAGTACCTGATACTGAGTTACGTCCATAAAGCTGAATGTCTTTCGCAGCCCAGTTACCATTTAGGCCTACATCGCTCCAACGGTTAACTTGCTTATCACCACCACACTTACGAGTAGATGAGAAAATAGAGTCAACTTGGTCGATACGAAGTCCTTTGATTGGGTTATCTTTGTGTACAAATACTGCCAATGCATCGATTGCGACACGTACTTCAGTAGGTTTGTAGCCGTAACGCTTTTCAAATGCTTCAACTTCTTTCGACTTCATCTTACGGCTCATTGGGCCGAAGTTTGCCGTTGCTTCAGTTAGAGCAGGAGGTGCCGTTGAAGAACCTGCCGCTTGGATTTGAATATTCACGTTAGGGTAAATACGCTTATATTCTTCAGCCCAAAACGTCATCATGTTTGCTAGCGTATCTGAACCCACAGATGAAAAATTACCCGAGATTCCGCTGGTTTTGTTGTACTCAGGTAAGTTTTTATCAAGTGCAGAAACTTGTGTAGATACCAATGTTGTTACAGCCACACCCATTGCGGCAACTAAGCTTTTAAATTTCATTGGGGTCACTCCGATTGTTCGTCCCATTTGTTTAACTGGTGCTCATTGTGCGCTCAGTTAATTACAATAAAATTACTCTTAAATGACACTTTTATGACTTTCTGTAGATGTCATAAAAATACGTTTTTCTTTGGGGAAAGAGAACGAGAAGCAAGATCCCTCTCCCAGTGTACTTTGGATCTCTAGGTGTGAGTCATGCCTGCTCAGCACATGTTTAGTGATAGCCAACCCGAGTCCCGAACCGCCGGTTTTACGGCTACGGGCCTTATCGACACGGTAAAAGCGCTCTGTTAAACGATTAATGTGTTCAGGCGCAATACCATCGCCATTGTCTGTTACTGAAAATGCTGGGCTTTCTCCATCTAAATACCACTTTACAACTATTTTCCCATTGGGTTTAGTATAGTGAATGGCATTGAACACCAAGTTAGAAAATGCACTGCGCAGCTCATCAATACACCCTTTTATGTCCAAGCTTTCGTCTACCTCAAAGGTAATATCGTGGTGCTTGTCCTGATTGAGAGACAGTCCTTCTGTATGGATAAGCTTGAGCATGTCAGGCACATTGACCGCCTTGTCATTGCCTTGATCACGGTCCCCTTCAATACGAGATAAAGACAGCAGTTGATTCACTAGGCTGTCCATACGCTTACATTGCTCGATCATCGTATTATGCGCTTTATTCCACATCGCTGGCGGCGGCATTTGATCGCCTTCCATCATCTCTAGATAACCCGTTACCACAGTCAATGGCGTACGTAATTCATGGGAGACATTGGCGACGAAATCTTTGCGCATTTGTTCAAGTTTTTTCAGTCTTGAAATGTCCCTGACCACCATCATTAATTGCTCAGCGTAGGGCATAACACGAAACTCGAGAACACGTTCTCCAATTTGACCACTCTCCAATTCCAATGGATCCGTAAAGTCGTGCTCTTGCATATACTTTACAAACTTCGGATCACGGATCAAATTATCTAGACGCTGCCCATGATCTGTCGGCCATTGCAACCCCAAGATCTTAAGTGCCAATTGGTTACACCAAATAATGCTGAGATCTTGCTGCATCACGATCACCGCATCAGGCACCGCTTCTGCGCCTTCGCGAAAACGGCGGATCAATACAGCCAATTCGTTGCGCTTTTTACGATTGCGATGTTGTAGATGATAAATCCCTTCAAAAATCTGCTCCCAAGCACCAGATCCTTCAGGTGGGTTAAAACTGCGCTGGTTGATCAACCAATCACTCAACTTATAGAGTTGTTTAAAATGCCAAAATAGCAGAACGGATGCTCCCAAAAACAACAATACGAATGGTGCACCCAGTAAAATCCCAATCAAGGTTAGGGGAAGAAAATACAAAAACAGGCGTTTTAATAACGCCTGTTTATCAATCACTCTATACATATAAAATGATCCTAAAATTTAAGCGCTAGGATAACGCTACCACAGCGCGTACATAATTACTTTATACCTTACTAGAAAAACGATAACCAGCACCACGCACAGTTTGTACTAGTCGGTCATGACCTAATGGTGCAATCGCTTTTCTCAAACGTCTAATATGTACATCTACTGTACGGTCTTCAACATAAACATTGGTTCCCCAAACATGATCCAATAACTGCTCGCGGCTATACACGCGCTCGGGGTGCGTCATGAAGAAGTGTAATAGTCTAAACTCCGTTGGACCCATATCTAACTCATTACCTGCTGAGGTAACACGATGCGAAATAGGATCGAGTCGTAAACCATGTACCTCAATCGCTTCTTCCAATGAAGTGGGTGATACACGACGCATGACAGCTTTGATCCGTGCCATGAGTTCTTTAGGAGAAAAAGGCTTGGTCACATAGTCATCTGCACCTACTTCTAATCCTTTAACTTTGTCTTCCTCCTCACCACGTGCTGTCAACATGATGATTGGGATTTGACGTGTGTATTCGCTTTGCTTGAATTTTTTCGCAATTTGGATGCCGCTACCTCCCGGTAACATCCAATCCAGCAGTACCATATCTGGGTATGGCTCTACCATGGCCGCAATTGCCGAATCATAGTCTTCAGCTTCAATTGCTTGAAAGCCGTTTTGTTCCAACACAAACACCAGCATCTCTCTGATCGGTGCTTCGTCATCAACTACTAGTACTCTACGTGACATTCCCATTTATCTCTTACGTTACCGAAGTCGGTTTCATTATTATGACTAAGTATGACAGTTTTATGAAAGTTTACCTGATAAATCTCAGGTATATTCATTTCTCTAGAACATAATTTCAATGAGTTAGATGCACTTTGTCCCTAAATTCTCTTCAAATTGATGCAATTAGAGACGAATAGCTTAGTATTTGAAAGACCATTTATAGGACAAAAAATTTCTCAAATTTGTGAGATCAGTATTTTTCTAACTGTGACGATGGGGGATCAAATTCTTACCTAGTGGATCTCACTTGGATCATGTTTTTACTGACTCATCTCAAAACTCACCTCCCTTACAATTCCTAAGTTATTGATATTTATATTTAGGAAATAGACCTCCCACCTAACATCCGCGCAGTTCCCGAGTTTCGATGGTGATCAGTTGGTATAAATCAGATCCTTTAAAACGCATGTTGGTAAAAATACGATCCTTGAGGCACAGGTAAGTATAACTCTGATCTGAATGCGATATGAGTTGGTAGGATCTTGATCCCTCATCAAGAACTTAGTTAAATCATGATCCCAAAATATGATATGTGAGATCTGCAAGTCCCATGACCATGATTCATGCACCTGCCCACTCGTAAGTCCATAGCCGCCTCATGAAGGCACTTACCAGCCACAAAAAAGCCCCGATACTCGGGGCTTTTACTAATTTCGTGTCGTTATATTACACAATGTATTACTTTACTTTCGGTGCTAACTCACCTGAAAGATACTTTAAGTGCATGTCATCTAAAGAAATAGCTTTGATGTTTGCGGCTTGACCAGCAGTACCGAAAGCCTCATAACGCGCAATACAAATGTCTGTCATTGCTTTTGTTGCTTCAGCTAGGTATTTGCGTGGATCGAAGTTTGCCGGGTTATGAGCAAGGTGACGACGAATTGCACCTGTTGCAGCTAAACGCAGATCCGTATCAATGTTTACCTTACGAACGCCATGTTTGATGCCTTCAACGATCTGCTCAACTGGTACACCGTAAGTTTCTGGGATCTCACCGCCAAACTCATTGATCACCGCTAACCACTCCTGTGGTACAGAGGAAGATCCGTGCATTACTAAGTGCGTATCAGGAATACGCGCATGGATTTCTTTAATTCTATCAATCGCTAAAATATCACCTGTAGGTGGACGCGTGAATTTGTATGCGCCATGAGACGTACCACAAGCAATGGCAAGTGCATCAACACCTGTCTTCTTAACAAAGTCTGCCGCTTCTTCTGGATCTGTCAGTAACTGGTCTTGGGTTAATTTACCCACAGCACCAATACCATCTTCTTCACCTGCTTCACCAGTTTCTAGAGACCCTAATACACCGAGTTCACCCTCTACTGATACACCACACGCATGTGCCATTTCAACTGTGCGACGTGTAACATCTACATTGTACTCATAAGTCGAAGGCGTTTTGCCATCGTCTAGTAAAGAGCCATCCATCATGACAGATGAAAAGCCAAGTTGAATTGAACGCTGACACACTGCTGGTGAGGTACCATGATCTTGGTGCATAACAACCGGGATATGTGGCCATTCTTCAACTGCTGCAAGGATCATATGGCGAATAAAAGGCGCGCCTGCATACTGTCGAGCCCCTGCAGAGCCTTGTACGATCACAGGGCTGTTTGTTCTATCAGCCGCTTCCATGATGGCACGCATTTGCTCTTGATTATTCACATTAAAGGCAGGAACGCCGTATCCATTCTCAGCCGCATGATCGAGAAGTTGACGCATACTGATTAAAGCCATATTGCTTTTCTCCAATTTTTGATGGCTTTTCACCATCTATTTGAACGGGATAGATATTTTTGTGGTTGCTAACAACCGCTATTTACTAAACAAAGAGTGAGAGAGTGTTTAATAAATAGTCTGAGGCGCAAGCGCCTCATATAAACTTATGCTTTTGCTCTTTGCTCAAGCATATCAACTGCTGGTAGTTTTTTACCTTCTAAGAATTCTAAGAAAGCACCACCACCAGTAGAGATATATGAAATTTCATCACCAACACCATACTTATCTATGGCTGCCAATGTGTCGCCACCACCCGCAATTGAAAACGCTTTTGACTTCGCAATTGCGTGCGCGATAGCTTCTGTGCCATTGCCAAACTGGTCAAATTCAAATACACCAACTGGGCCATTCCACACGACAGTGCCCGCTTGTTCGATGATTTTTGCCAATTCATTTGCCGTATTTGGACCAATGTCAAAAATCATGTCATCACTATGTACTTCTGCAACATCCTTAATCACTGCTACAGCAGTCTCTGAAAATTCTTTACCGACTACAACATCCGTTGGCACAGGAATAGCCCCCTCGTTTGCCTGTGCAGCTGCGCTAAGCTTTTGCGCTTCAGGAATAAGGTCTTCCTCATACAAAGATTTACCAACCGGGCTACCAGACGCTGCAATGAACGTATTCGCGATACCACCGCCAGTTACCAGTTGATCTACAATCGTAGACAACGAGTCTAGTACCGTTAGTTTAGTCGATACTTTCGAACCACCAACAATCGCCACAAGCGGACGCGCCGGATTGTCTAACGCTTTACCCAGTGCATCTAATTCAGCAGCTAGCAAAGGACCTGCGCATGCAACCTCTGCAAATAGACCAACACCATGTGTTGAAGCTTGTGCACGGTGAGCCGTACCAAAAGCATCCATCACATACACGTCACACAATGCAGCAAGTTGCTTAGACAGTGCTTCGTCATTTTTCTTCTCACCTTTATTAAAGCGCACATTTTCAAAAACAACCACTTCGCCGTCTGCAACCGCGACGCCATCTAAGTAGTCAGTTACCAAGCGTACGCTTTGCGCTAGTGCTTCATTGAGGTAGTCAACAACGGGTTGCAGTGAATACTGAGCATCGTATTCCCCTTCCGTTGGGCGACCAAGGTGAGACATAACCATTACTTTCGCGCCTTTTTCAAGTGCTAACTTAATGGTTGGCAAAGATGCTTTAATACGTGCGTCAGACGTTACTTTGCCGTCTTTCACTGGCACGTTTAAATCTTCACGAATAAGCACGCGTTTGCCGTTTAAATCTAAATCCGCCATCTTGATGACTGACATGGACATCTCCTTAAAAGAACGATACTAAAATTATTTGGCCTTCATCATTGCCATTGCGGTGTCGAGCATACGGTTTGCAAACCCCCACTCGTTATCACACCATACTAAAACTTTTACCAAACGCTTGTGACTCACCCTCGTCTGCGTACCATCAATAATGCTCGAGTGTGGGTCATGATTGAAATCGACTGAAACCAAAGGCTCTTCTGTGTAATCTAAAATGCCTTGAAGCCTGCCTACAGCTGCTTTTTCCAAGACTTGATTGACCTGCTCTAAAGTCACATCTGAATCTAAAGACACACTCAAATCCATAGCCGTGACGTTAATCGTAGGTACCCTGACGGCAATCGCTTCAAAGCGGCCATGAAATTTGGGTAAAATTCGCTCGATACCACGAGCCAGCTTTGTGTCAACTGGGATAATCGATTGGCTTGCCGCACGCGTACGTCTTAAGTCTTTGTGGTAGGCATCTATCACCTGTTGATCATGCATAGAAGCATGAATCGTGGTGATTGCTCCTGACTCTATCCCAAAAGCATCATCCAGTACTTTTATGACAGGAACAATACAGTTTGTAGTACAAGAGCCATTTGAAACAACGCTATGATGCGCCTTCAAATTGTCATCGTTGATACCATATACGATGGTTTCATCGACATCAGCATCCGCTGGATGAGAGAACAACACTTTTTTTGCACCCGCACTGATATGCGCAGCAGCGTGTTGCCGAGAGTGATATACCCCTGTACATTCAAGTACGACATCAACATCCAGCGCATGCCATGGTAGGTGGCTTGGATCGGGTTCATTGAAAATCTGAATCTGCTGACCAGCAACTTCTAAGTATGGTTTATTGAGCGCGACAGGGAAGGAAAAACGCCCATGAGAGGTATCATATTTCATCAAGTGCGCAATCCCCTCAGGATCGGCAAGCTCGTTGATAGCTACGACTTGAATTTCATTGTGACGCCCTGATTCATAGAGGGCTCGGACAATATTGCGACCTATGCGACCAAAACCATTGATTGCCAGTTTGATTGTCATTAATTAGAAGACCCATTTCTAAGTGCAAAAAGGAGTTATCGACGCTCCCTTATAAAGATGGCGCTATTGTAATCGACCTTGAACAAATGTGTAAGGGATATGCAAAAATTTTTCTTGGTTATACGGTGAGCCACTATAAAACTCATATTAACGACGTCTAAAGTAACGCGTTTAACTTAATATGCTTTTGGGCGCCCAAATGATTTACTTGCGCCAGTAAAAGCTCAGCAGTCGCCAACGCATCGCTCAGCGCGTGGTGGCTTTGATAATCCGGTAATCCATATCGTGCTCTGCATGCAGGCAAGCGCAAATGATCTTGAATTAACTGTGGATGCTGACGAAGCAACTTCGACTTTTCTATTTTCAGGGTGTCTATCATATGCGTGGGACGTGTCGTTATGCCCATCGCCAAAAATGATGCGTGTATAAACGACCAATCAAGCGGCGTGTTGTGGCACACCAAAACCCGCCCTTCAAGGACCTTGGCCAACGCATGCATGATGTCGTCAATATCATGTCCAGCTTCCAGCTGAACGTCATCAATACCATGAAAAATGGGACTTTGATCTAAACATTCTACGCCGCGATTTAGCATATACCGTGATTGAGATAGGACAATTTTTCCTCGCTTGATGATAACCCAAGCCACGGAGACGATTTCATGTTGCGCAGAGTCTAACCCCGTGAGTTCTAAATCTAATACAACGAATTCACGTTCAATCCATAAGCCTTTTGCTGCACCATGTTTAAAAAACCAAGGGAGTTTCCATCGCATCATTTTACAAACTTCCTCTCGCAAACTTAAAAACACATGCCTGCTGCGCTTGCTTAATTAAATGGAATGCTTCTTTTAGCTGGTGTCGCTCTAAAGAACTGAGGGTCTCGGGGTTAATACAATTTGCCGGTAATTGATGCTGCTCAATTTGGCTGCGAAGCCTGAGTTGAGTTAAAAATCGCCAACAATCTTGTAAATTATAAATATCACTTTTATTTAGCTGAGTGTGCGCTTTCAGTGCTTTTAAACGCGCTTGCGTATTGGCTTGGTTAATCCCACACTTGAGCGCGTATATTCTTACCAAGTCATTGATGATTGCGATTCCTCGCGTTTTCAAATCTAAGTATTTGCTTTTATCTTTGCTGCGCTGCAATTTAAACTGTTGAAACAGTCCTATTGGCACGCTATTGGTGCTGATATCCGTTGCCATTGCAGCAAAAAATAACTCCTTTCGACTGATCTCACTAAGTTGTGTCGTCAATTTTTGGTATAGCGATTGCTCGCCACAGATGTATCGATGGTCAAAGAATATTTTGCAATTGAGCATTGCTTGCGGCGTCGGTGACATCATCCAGCCATAAAACCGTGCTGCCCATTCATCCACGGTGCCTCTGCACAACTCATTACTTGCCATAATATTACCAGGACATGCTCGAATTCCACACGCAACCAATTGGTGAGTCACAAATTCACCTAAAGATGCGAAATATGCTCGCTCGGCAGGGCTAATATCATTCGCCAAGATCAGCCCATTGTCTTGGTCAGAGTCCAGCGTTTGCTCTTCTCGCGCTTGAGAGCCAAAACATATCCAACTGAATGCGCAAGGTGCATCACCATGCTGCTTGATAAAGAGCTCTGTGAGTCTGCTCATCAAGGCATCCGTCAACCCGCTTAGCAGTGCTCCCACAAATGAAATATCTTCCACCGTATTTGAGAAGCTTCGCAATAGGACTGGGATCTCTTTAGCTAAAAGTTGTAATTCTTGTGCGCTACTTGCTTTGTACAACTGACCTATTAGTTGCACGGGATTGCTGTTTTGGAGTCGCAATAGATCGGTGCTGGTGACCATTCCTAACGGCACTCTCGCCTCATTTAGCACCGGTAGGTGATGAATATTGTGCTTTAGCATGAGGTGTAAAGCAGAAAATACTCGATTATTCTCAAAGATAAACTTAGGTTCAGGTGTCATGATCGATGCTACCGGCATAGCAGGGTCAAGTTCACTCGCCAATACGCGATTGCGCAAATCTCTGTCCGTGACAACGCCATGCAATTGTCCTCCCTCGGTTATCATCACTGAGGAGACCCCTTCAGATTGCATGACTTGCGCAGCTTCAACAATACTGGCTGTAGGCTCTAATACAACCGCTGACTTGGTCATTAGTTTTGAGATTTTTCGCTCGGACCACCCTTTGCCACGTTCTTGGTAATGACTGGATAGCAAACGTTTTTTATGCGCCCTCACAAAGTGTTGTTCAAATAGCTTGTATTCATGTCGCAAAAAATCAAAACCTGCTTGTGGCAATATGAGTATGAGCCCAGGGCTTTGCACTTCAAGACGGTTTTTGATTTCCTCCCCAGTCAATAGCGACGGATAGCCAAAGTAATCACCACTAGACAACCGGGTCACCACCTCTCCCGTCGTGTCAACCAAGTCAAATATCCCCGTCCTTACGAGGTATAAATATTTCTCTTCGTCCTGTAAAGCATCTGCTTGATTATGTACCGTGAGATAAATTACCTCAGCATGATTAACAAAATAATGTGCACTCGCTATTGGAAGCGCATTAAATGGAGACTGCTTTGATACAAAGCCTAAAACATCCTGATGTTCTACTGTCATTCCTGTTTGCGTCATATTTTTATCATCTCAAAGCAAAATAGCCCAGCTAAAAAACTGGGCTATTTTTTGCGGTTTGAATATTAGTGTGCGTGAGCAGCACTAGACCCTTTTGGATTACGGATCCCATCAACCATACGCTTGACTTCTTCTGGCGTTTCAGCTGTCAACTTCATAACCACAGCAGCCACCACAAAGTTTACAACCATGCCTATGATCCCAATACCCTCAGGTGAAATCCCAAACAACCAGTTGGCTGGCGCATTCAATTCAGGGCTAATAAACTTGAAGTAAATAATGTAAGCCGCAGTGAAGCCGATACCCGAAACCATACCGGCTATTGCGCCTTCCTTGTTCATGCGTTTAGAGAAAATACCCATGATAATTGCCGGGAAGAAACTTGCCGCCGCCAAACCAAATGCAAAGGCTACCACTGAGGCGACAAACCCGGGAGGATTAATACCGAAATACGCAGAGATACCGATGGCCACCATTGCTGCAAGCCTTGCTGCCAGTAATTCTTGTTTATCACTGATGTCAGGTTTCAATGTACGCTTGAGCAAATCATGGGAAACTGAGGTAGAAATTACCAGCAAGAGTCCAGCCGTTGTTGACAATGCAGCCGCTATGCCGCCCGCCGCCACTAATGCAATTACCCATGCTGGCAAGTCAGCAATTTCAGGATTTGCAAGTACCATAATATCGCGGTCAATTTTTACTTCGTTTGTGCTCGCAGGGTCGTCAATTTTACCTGCTGAGTAGAACATCTTGCCGTCACCATTTTTGTCGTTAAAAGTAATAAGCCCTGTTCTTTCCCAATTTTTAACCCACTGAGGCGCTTCAGCATACGCGGTACCGCTGCCATCTTTACCATTGATGGTGTCAATCATATTGACGCGTGCAAACGATGCAACGGCTGGAGCTGTTGTGTATACAATTGCGATAAACACCAATGTCCAAGCTGCTGAAATACGTGTGTCTTTTACTTTTGGTACCGTAAAGAAGCGCACAATGACGTGAGGTAGACCCGCCGTACCCACCATCAATGCTGCGGTGATGGCAAAGACATCAATCATACTCTTTGAGCCCTCGGTGTATTGCGCAAAGCCCAGTTCCGCACTCAACCCATCAAGCTTATCCAATACATACGTGCCTGAACCATCGGCGAGTGTTGCACCAAACCCAGTTTGTGGTAGCAAGTGGCCTGTCATCATCATCGAAATAAATATCGCTGGTACAAGATAAGCGAATACCAATACGCAATACTGTGCGACTTGGGTATATGTGATCCCTTTCATACCGCCGAGGACAGCATAGAAGAATACGATCACCATACCGATGTACACGCCGGTTTCAATATCAACTTCTAAGAAGCGTGAAAATACCACACCAACGCCGCGCATTTGGCCAGCTATATAAGTAAAACAAATAAAAATGGCACACAGAATAGCGACCACACGCGCGACTTGAGAGTAGTAACGATCGCCAATAAAATCTGGCACGGTAAATTTACCAAATTTACGTAGATAAGGTGCCAAACACAGCGCCAAAAGCACGTAACCACCTGTCCACCCTAAGAGATAAACACCACCGTCATACCCTGCAAAAGAAATAATTCCCGCCATAGAAATAAACGAGGCTGCGCTCATCCAATCAGCGGCGGTTGCCATCCCGTTGGCCAATGGCGGCACACCGCCACCGGCAACATAAAATTCATTCGTTGAACCTGCACGTGCCCAAATTGCGATACCAATATAGAGGGCAAAACTCAGCCCAACGATTAAAAATGTAAACGATTGAACATCCATCATGTTGCTCCCTATTCATCCACGCCGTATTTTTTATCAAGCGCATCCATTTTTGATACGTAGACAAAAATCAAAGCAACAAACGTATAAATTGCACCTTGTTGGGAAAACCAAAAGCCCAATTTAAACCCGAAAAAACGTATTTCATTTAAGACATCTACCAGTAAAATGCCAAAACCGAATGATACGACAAACCAAATTGTCAGCAGTTTAAACATCAAGGCTAGATTTTCTGACCAATATGCTTTTGCTTGTTCTTCACTTTTAAAGGCCATTATTTACTCCCCCTTTAACTCATTCAAAATGAATGTGTTGGTATTAATTGACCTTTTGACTGTAGCAATGGCTTTGGATTATTGAATTGAGACCTTAGTCGTAAAACCAATCTTACGTTTACGTAAACTGCAAGAAAACCGAACTTGAATAACTTTAATAGTTATATAAATCAGATAGTTATGAAATTATTATGCTTCTCATACATTTAGTATTAACAATCCATGCTATATAAGACATTAGTCTAAATAGCACAACAAACAAGCATTATTCCTTAATAATCAGTGTATTATATTCTTCATTCGCGATGACTGGCTTATAGAAACTAAGCCAGATATGATAAATCAGCACTAAGGCTAGAAATTAACAATACAATCAAAAACATCTATTAGGATTCAAGATGACTGCAGCCCTCATACTCGTTGCTCTTAGCTATATCGGATTGCTATTTTGGTTAGCTAATTGGGGTGACAAACAAACCCCTTTGGCACAAAAAATCAGTCATCACCCTTTTGTTTATGCACTCGCATTGGGGATTTATTGCACCTCGTGGACATATTATGGCTCTGTCGGCACTGCAGCAGCGAGCAGTTGGCACTTTTTCCCAATTTTATTAGGCCCAGCCTTGCTGTTTTTGTTTGGTCATGGCTTTTTACGCAAGCTGATTTTAGTCAGTAAAAAGCAAAATATTACAACCATTTCCGACTTTATCAGTGCCCGCTATGGAAAACGCCAAACCACAGCTATCATGGTGACACTAATCGCCCTGCTCGCAACCATTCCATATATCGCACTGCAACTCAAAGCCCTCGCCAACAGTTTTGAACTACTGCGTAATAATGACGATATTTCAGGCGCAGCTTTGGCGCTCACCGGCACCTTGATGATGGCACTGTTTGCCATCTTTTTTGGTGCAAGAAAAGTGGATGTCACGGAGTATCGATCTGGTTTAATGCTGGCCATTGCTTTTGAATCAGTGATAAAGCTGCTGGCTTTAATTGCGGTTGCTTATCTATCTTTTCAAGCCATTGTGGTCCAAAAAAATACTGATTTTGTGTGGGCGCATTGGCAAGATTTTGACTTTTCTAACTTCAATTTTATTGGCCAGACATTGATGGCTGCTGCTGCCATTATATGCTTGCCAAGACAGTTTCACGTTACCGTGGTCGACAATCAAAATAGTAATCACTTAAATACTGCCAGATGGGCATTCCCTCTCTATTTAATGCTCATAGCATTGATGATTATCCCCATTGCTAGCGCGGCCATTCACCCACAAATAGGTCAGCAAATTTCAGCCGATAGCTTTGTATTGGCATTGCCACTGAATCTTGAATACCCCGTCATTTCAACATTCGTTTTTATCGGTGGGTTGTCAGCAGCAACAGCTATGATTGTCGTTGCAACACTGACACTCAGTACCATGCTATCCAATGATATTGTTCTGCCCTTGTTACTAAAGAGACGGTTTAAAAGAAGCCTCCTAACCAACAACTACAAATCTCAAATTCTCTTGGTTCGACGTTTTATCATTGGCGCCATATTATTATTGGCCTATTTATATCAACAATGGGTCGGGCATGGCGCCGCACTGGCGAGTATGGGGCTGGTTGCCTTTTCGCTAGTCACGCAATTACTGCCCGCAATAGTCGGTGGGCTTTATTGGCGTAAAGGGCATGCCTATGGTGTATACGCGGGGCTCACTGCGGGTCTCATTTGCTGGGCCTTATTTTTATTACTACCCATTATATCTACGCCAGAATTGTTGGACTACCAAACTCAACAATCCATTGTAACACGCGGTACACTCCTCGCTTTATTGGCCAATATCAGCTGTTATATCAGTTTTTCCTTAGGTGCATATGAGCGTTTAATCGACAAATTGCAGGCAACTGCATTTGTTAAGCCTAAAGAACAAGCGGCACTGGCTAAGAAGCTCAACAAAGAAGTCAAGGCCACAGTCTATGACTTTAAGGTCTTACTGCAAACGTTCTTGGGGATCCAACGTAGCCAGCAATTGCTTGGTCACTATGCTCTCAATGAAGATATCGATAATAACAACGCTTCCCCAACGGCTGATTTTATTAGCTTTTGTGAACGTGCCCTAACCGGTGTATTAGGCGCATCATCCGCACAGGCTCTGATCCATGCCGTGTCTTCAGGAAAGCAAATGGCATTTGAAGAAGTCGTCACTTTCTTCGATGAAACCACACAAGCCCTGCAGTTTAATCAAAACTTGCTATTTACCTCTTTGGAAAACCTTAGCCATGGTATTTCTGTTGTCGACAAAGATTTAAAGCTTGTTGCTTGGAACAAGCGATACCATGAGATGTTTGAATACCCCAAGGGATATTTACAAGTGGGACAAGATATTGAAGAAATTATTCGCTATAACGCACAACGTGGTGAATGTGGTCCCGGCGCACTAGAGAAGCTAGTAGAGAAACGTGTACAACATCTTAAAAATGGGACACCACACCATTATATTCGTCACAGAGAGAATGGCCAAGTGTTTGAGATGACAGGTAACCCATTGCCCGGCGGCGGGTTTGTAACAAGTTTTTCTGATATCACGATGCACATGGCCACACAAAATGCGTTAGAAGAAATCAATATGGATCTTGAAAATCGCATTGAGGCCAGAATGCTAGAAATCCGTGCGATCAACCAAGACCTTAAAGCCCAGATCGCCACCAGAGAAAAAATTGAACAGGATTTAGTGGCGGCTAAAAAAGAAGCCGAAAAAGCCAATGACAGTAAAACACGCTTTTTGGCGCTCGCAAGTCACGATATTTTACAACCCTTAAATGCCGCCAGATTATATTTAGGTGCTATAGAGGAAAAGCATTTACCTGACGCTGAGCGCAGTAACCTTCACAAACTTGGTGACAGCTTGGACTCTACTGTGCACTTGATGTCATCGTTACTCGACATCGCTAAGTTAGAGCAAGGTGCCATGCAACCGACGCCACGTCACTTTAAAATCACAGACATCTTAGCGCCACTGGAAAATGAGTACGCAATCATATGTCAGGATAAAGGCCTCAAGCTGAAAGTCAGGAACAGCGAGTTTACCGTGCACAGTGATATCACGTATTTACGTCGAGTCGTTCAAAACTTAGTCTCCAATGCCGTGAAGTACACGGAATCAGGTCGTGTTTTAATTGCCTGTAGACAACGCGCGCACAGTTTACGTATAGAGGTTTGGGACACGGGTCCCGGTATTACCCATCATGAACAACAAAAGATTTTTAATGACTTTTATCGCATTGAAGCGGGAGACAACCGAGGAGTTGGGTTAGGCCTTGGTGTTGTGAAGCGACTATGCGACTTGATGAGTATTCCACTGGCTATTAAATCAGTGCCCACAAAAGGCAGCCGCTTTTATATTGATGTACCGCTGGGAGATGAGAGTCAAGTGGTCTCACCCAATCAGGTGAATCAGACTGACAACAAACGTAAGCTCAAGGTGATGGTCATAGATGACGATCCTAACAATTTATCGGCTATGTCGAGCTTACTCACAAAGTGGCAGCTTCAGCACAACTTGTTTAGTCAAGTCGAAGAGACGATACAGTATGCAAAAGACAACAAAGCACCCGATATGCTTTTAGTCGATTACCAATTGGATTCACACTGCGATGGCATTACCTTGATCAAGACCTTGCGCGAGATATGGCAAAGTGACATACCGGCAGTACTCATTACCGCGGTGCGCGATCAATCACTAAAAACACACGTAAAAGAATGCCAAATTCACTATTTAACGAAGCCTTTGAAGCCTGCAAAACTAAAAGCGTTATTCAATCATTCTTACTGACTATGTCAGAGCGCTAACTTGATCTGATCACGACCTGCGGCTTTGGCCTGATAGACAGCCTGATCAGCCGCTTTTAGAGACTTACTAAAAGGCATATTTAAATTGACATCTGCAACACCGATACTGACGGTAAAAGATATCTGTTGTCCTTCATACGGTACTGTAAGCGCAGCAGCTTCCTCACGAAGTCGCTGTGCGACGTTAATAGCCAACGCAACTTCCGTCTCTGGCAGCAGAATAATGAACTCCTCGCCTCCTAGCCGACACACGCAGTCTTCTGCCCTAACTAAGTTAGTACAACAGTCAGAAAAACGTTTTAATACTTCGTCCCCACCATCGTGCCCATACTTGTCATTAATCCCCTTGAATCGGTCTAAATCAATCATGAGCAAGCTCAAAGGCCTATCAGAGCGTTGATGACGACTCATTTCACTCTTTGCATAGTCCATTAAATATCGACGGTTTTTCAGTCCGGTAAGCACATCCTGAAACGCCATTTCAGTTAACTTTTGCTGCATATGCCACAGCTCATGGACCAATAATCGACGGCTGCAACAATCCGCAATGAGTTCCGCAGCAACCACTTCCCACGACAACCAATCTCGAGGATGAAAGCGGCCTTCGCAACACACTACACCAATTGCTAAACCATTTTGAAAAATAGCAGTATCAAGTAGCGCAGATATCTGTTGCGGTTTTAAATACCCTTCTCTGAATTCACAGGTCCGAGAATCGGTTAATGCATTGCGCGCCGAGATGGTTTCACCACTCACAATAGTACGAAAATATATGGGATAGTCGGTCACAAGAAGTTCAGGCATAGACCCTGAAAAGACAGCATTCCAATCTGTGTTGGCATAGTTTATTAATTTGGTGGGATGAGCCGCATCATCGAACAGCCACACCGATACACGACTCACATTAAGTAATGCCTTACCTTCCGAAATAATATCAGCGAGAAATTGTTGATGGCCAACGGAGACATCGACTTCTTTGGATAAAACACGCCTCAGCCTTTGCGTAACGTGCGTGAGCTCATTATGCCTATGGTTAGACAAATCATCATTTTCTCTACTATCTACAGCCAATTTATTCACCCAAATACATCTCGTTTTGTACTTGTTTCCAAGTCATCTCGCAACTTACCAATAGAAAGTTGGTACCAAGTATTTCATTGGTTCTGTTTTACCAATTTCCAGATACCTTTGTTTTGGGGTAAAACAACTAAGCCACTGCTTTGAATAATAATACGCCAGTGAGATAAAAAATCACCCATTTTTATCTCACTGGCAATGCTTCTTTGCAAAAAATGCGACCAACGTCATCCCCTATAAACATTTTATTATTTGGGATATTTCGATGTAGAAAGCTAAGGCATTGATTTACAAGAAGCCCCCTAAAGTGGGACGTTCAATTTGCATTGTGTGGAAAATAAAAAGGAGCTGAAAGCTCCTTTTTATCACAAGTATTTTAGTAAATACTTTTTCATAATTGGGTCATGCTGCGCCATTTCACGCTGCTCCTCCAAAATATCATTCAGCATTTGGTAAGAGGTCAATGGATTTGCCAACACAACTCTAAATACAACCGTAGGCTGGTTATCATATTGCTCTGGCGTCAAGCGCGTCCGCGATACAAATGAACGACCGGTTTCACGCTGCCTTTTTTGCATGCTCGCCGTTAATCGATTCAAAGCAGCATAGATGTCCAACTTTTCTTGCGCATCCGCTGTCTCTAGCGCGGCTTTAATCGCTTTAGGCACGTAACGGTAGGTGAGTAAGCACAGTTCAGGTTGAGAGATCAGCTCAAAATCATCCTGATTGACGATCAGATCAGCAAAGTATTGTGCTTTTTCTATACTATGATCTATCAACATTTCATAGCCTTTGCGACCTATTACTTGCAAACACGCATGCACTAACATTGCCATGCCGGGGCGGCTCCCCTCTAAGGTATGACTACCTAAGTCTTTTGAACCTTTACGTAAAATATATTCAGCGTGGTGTTCAATCACATCCGTCGCAGCAGGATCTTTGAATAATACGATACCAGCCCCCATCGGCACATACATTTGCTTATGTGCATCGATCGTCACTGAGTCAGCCTTTTCAATGCCTGATAACAAATGCCGGTATGTATTGGACAATAATGTGGCGCCCCCCCATGCTGCATCCACATGGAAATGACAATTTAATTCTTCACACAACTGTGCCATGTCAACGAGCGGGTCAATGCTACCCGTCTCAGTAGTCCCTGCAACGCCCACAATGGCCATTACTTTAATACCTTGTGACTCTAGCTCTAATGCCTTTGCTCGCATTGCAACCATGTCTACTTTGTTGTTGTTATCCGTCCCGATAGCAATAAAGTTCTCTCGGCCAATACCCAATACATCCGCCGCTTTACCCAACGAGTAGTGTCCTCGCTCAGATACCAAGACTGCCAGCCCTTTATAGCCATAGTGCATCATGGCTGCAAACATACCTTGAGAAGAGATCCCCTTAAAATCGCCATCTGGCTTAAGCAGGCGGTTTCTCGCAATCCACAGAGCAGTAATATTCGCAATCGTGCCACCTGAACAAAAGGCGCCTAGTGCATTTTTAGCACTGTGCATCCACTTTTGATAAAAGGCATCATTTTGGCCATAAGTTAAGTGGTGCATCATGCCCAGAACTTGCCTTTCAAGTGGCGTAAAAGCTTTTGAAGTTTCAATCTTTACTAAGTTCTGGTTTAGCCCAACCATCAATTTAGAGAGCGGCAGCAAGAAATGCGGCAATGCAGACGTCATATGGCCAATAAAGCTTGGTGACGCGGTATGAACCGAATGCGCGACTAACTGCTCCATGATATCTTGAGCATAATCCGAAACAAAAGTCGGCTCTTCAGGGATAGAAGCAGATTGAAAATCTTTTTCTATCTCGTGTAATGGCTTCTCAACAGCAGCAATGTTCTCATTCAAAAACCCAGCTAGGTTATGTGAGATTTCTTGTTCTATTTTACTGAGTGTAGAGCCTGGCGCTTCTGGTACGGTAAAGATTCGCATTAAGCTTTCTTCAGAAGCGACTGCACAACGCTTTGGACCCATTCTAATTCCCAATCACAAAAGAGTAGGCAGATGTGTGCGCCACGAGGCTGCGTCTGATAGGCACATCTACCTTGCTAATTTATTACGAAATGACTAACTCTACTTTAAAGTTACGGGAAAGTCTGCAAATAGGGAGTAAAAAAGTAATCTTAAACGCTATTTTCTATATAAATTGATGAAATAGGGCTTTTTAGGAACATACTTAACCGTCATTTAATGAAATACTTTGTAAAATCCTCACCAAGCCTATAAAATTTGCAATATTGTTAATGCTCAGGCAATCGGAACTGCAATGAAAAAATGGAACTTTGCTCGCCGTCCTCCCTCTTTTACTTGGGTGTTGGTGGGTTTTTTTACCTTCGTGATATCGCTGGCAGGGTACGTTTACTACACCTACCATCATACCAAAACAGTGATCATGGAAGACATCGATGAAACACTGCGGATCGCAGCACAAAGTGCCAACCTATTTGTCGGTGCTGATTATCACGATAACCTCAACAACATCAGCGAAGCCGAATTTAAACATGCAAGTGAACAACTGACCAAGCTCGCACAAGCGGTTGGCGTCGAATATGTCTACACTATGGTATATGACTCGCCACATGTTCGTTTCACAGCGTCCAGCTATACCGTAGATGACATTACCAACGGTAACATTACCTTATTTAGAGATATCTACCCAGAAGCAACAACGATTAATAAAGGCGCTTTTCGTTCTACAAAGGCTGTGTTTGAGGTGTCCGCTGACAAGTGGGGACATTTTAAAACTATTTTCGTCCCGCATATTACGCCTAAAGGACAAATCTATTTAACCGGTGCTGACATCCCCATTTCTCACATTGAGTCGCAACTGCAAGACAACGTCGCCCAAGCAGCCCTGTCTGCCAGCTTTTTCTTTTGTATTGCGTTGCTCGTGGCTGGTATGTATTTGCTGGTCTATCGACGTACTTTAACAACAGATGCCAGAACAGGGTTTGCCAACCGCTTGGCCCTAGAACAAGATTTACTCAACGCCAAACGCCAACATTTAAGTCTGGCAATTATTTCAATTTGCGAACTAGAAGAAATCATCAGTTTTTACGGCGCGGCAGTTGGCGACAACGTTATTCAAAATGTCATGCGCTACTTTCAGGGTTTTACAAAACCATTTAAGGTTTATCGACTGGCGACCTCGAAGCTTGTTTTACTGTGTGACACGCCAAATGGCGAACATTACCTGAATAATTTGATCTCTGAATTTCCTTTTTCTCGACCTATATTAGATGAACCACTGTTATACATTCAACTCAAGGCGGGTATCGCTAAAGGGAATAAAGGCCTCCTATTGGAAAATGCATTTATCGCATGCCGCCAAGCTCAGCAATTACGTCCAACAACGTACATTTATGGTCAGCAAACACAAAAAACCAAATTGCTACAAGAGTCCAACTTGGCCATCGCAAAAACAGTGCAAAGTGCCTTTGACCAACACCGTATCATTCCATACTTTACCCCAAGGGCACGTATTCATGACGGCAAGATTGTACAGTATCACTGTGCTCCACGCGTATTGACCGAACAGGGCGTCATTCTTAAGTCCCAAGCATTTGGCGAGGTCATCAAGCATTCGCGTCTAAACTCTCAACTTACAAAGCAAATGTTGGAGTTATGTGTCACTCAGTTTAGAAAAACGAATATCGCTTGGAGTCTAGCGCTGACGCCTCAGGATTTAAGCGATCCCCAAATGATGGAGTGCATTAGCCAAGCGATTAACCGCTACCCACAGCCGAACCTAATTACGTTTGAATTAGATGAACAAGCCCTGATCAGCCAGTTTAATGATATGTCAGCAATCATCAGTATATTGCGCAGTAAGGGGGTAAATATCCTTGTAAATTCACGTAACAGCGGCCTACTCACCATCAGCAGAATGCTAAAAATGTCGATTAATGCAGTCAAACTTGAAGAGACGCTTGTTGAGCAACTCGCTGATAACCCACAAGTAAGAGGGCTCGTAAAACATATCGGGGAACAATGTAAAGACAGTCAAATATCTTTAATTGTGTCAGGGATTACGAGCAAAACACAGCTACAACAACTTGAAGAAACTCATATTACGATGTTTGAGGGCTCCTATATCGGTGCTGCTGCACCGCATATTAAAGAACCACAAGAAGCACCTATTTTTGATAGCTAAAAGGCACCATAAGGTGCCTTTTTACTGTTTGATCTTTACCACTAAGCGCGTACTGGATTGACCGCTAGCCCAGTACTTTCGTTCAAATGGCGTGATAGCGTTGTCACTTTGATATGGCTGCACATCAGCTTCTATACCTGCAAGATGCAATGCTCGGGCAAACTCTTTTACATAAATATTCCAATTGCTTCGTACCTCTAAGCAGCCGCCCAATTTAACGATATATGGGAAAACCGCAGCACCATGCCAACGACGCTGGATATGCTTCGCCTTGGGCCAAGGGTTTGGATAAAGTAAATAGTGATGGGTTGGCTGCCAGTTCGCTTCACACGCTAAACGCCAGAAGTCATTCAAGTCCGCTTGCACTAAAATATACTGCCCATGCTCATCCTGTTTATACTCCACATCGTGCTTATCAAGTCGGTGGGAAGATTTGTCGATACCAATGACGAGCGCATTAGGATGTAATGCTGCTAAGTTAGCTGTGCTTTCACCCACCCCACAACAGGAGTCCAAAATAATTGGCCCGTTAAAAGCCTGAACCTTTTCATTCACTTCATTAAATGCGTTTAAAGTATGCGCTGCGATAGGCTTTTTGAACTCTGAATTAAGGTGCTTTTGGACAATTTCATCCAGCTTTTCATGCAGTTCAGTCTGGTTAGTGGTGATACTTCGAGAGTTTGCGTCAGCCATGGTACTCGTATTTTTATCTGTAAATGGAGCAATTTTAGAAGCTTGGTGAGCAAAGTAAATAGCGTATTGTCAAATTAATAGGGCTGTGCAGGCGATTCTCTAGACTGGTCGTCAAATTAAATACCCTTTTGTTCCTACTGGGGTATATTTGGTATCAGTTTCATGGCCGATTGAAGAGCACAATAATTTTGTGTCCCCAAACAGCCATGCAGAACGGTAAGGCTTATCTTACATAAACATACGACGTATGCTGAGATACATACGAGCTAATGTTTGTTGATTTGTATATGCTTGAGAAACCATAGATATTTTGGTAGTTAAGCATAGAATAATCACTACCAGAACCTGAACAACCTGAGTTCTCATGCCAGAATAGTCTGTATCTTCTCTCGCCCGACTCTCCAGGGATCAAACCCAGTGTTTCTTGTAATGGCATACAGTTAGCCTGTTTTAATACCGCAATATCAGCAATCGCGTATGCTCCATTTGCCGTAGGCGCTGTGATCATTAACTCTTGGAACGTATCTTTGATAGTTTTCCAGTGCGCATCAGGTAAGTAGTAGTTATCATCAAATGAAGTGATGTTCTGCGCCTCTACAAAAAAGCCTGTCAGATCATTTGGCCAGCCATTGTAGTTTTTATTTGGAACAAACCTAAGACTCACAAGCATCCAACCACCGCCTTGATATTCCATATCACAGTAGGTTGTAAACTCGCTTAATCCACCTTCGCCATCTACATCAAGTTTGTAATAACCCGACTGAGCAGAAGGGTCTGAGCTTAGAATAGCCTGACAACTTTGTGGTACAGGTACACTTGGCTCACGTACATTCAAGTTTGCTCGAATGGTCATGGTATCTCCACCTAAGGTGGTAATATCCTGTGCAAATAAGTGCTCATTCAATTCAAGTACGTTAATTACTTCAGTCGTATGGGTTACTTCCGAGTCACTCGATTGCTCTTCTTGTAATTGAATATCATGTGTACCAACTGAAGTAAGCTGGTCCGTTACTCTCGTCTGGTCCAGTTTATAGTTAATTCCTGAATCTAAAGCACCTGCATTATTCGGCGCATAGACTGCTAAATAAGCAACTTTTTGGGCCGTTGTTGATTTGCTACTTTCTTGATATTGAACTTGCGCGTTAAAGCCTTCTCGGGTGACGTGACTCGCTCTCGCTGTGTATGGCTCTGTACCATTAAGTGCTTGACCCGTTAAAAATACATATGGCACCTGCGGCATCTTTTCTTGGAAAGAAACCATTTTACTCGCAGCATCAAGATCAATTACGCCTACCTCCCAAATAGAACCATCCAGCTGCTGATGGCGGCCAATGCCCATTACCATCGTTGGAACGGTTTCATCTTGGTGAGCACCATCTAAATAAGACCACTCAGAAAATTTAACTGCCACGGTGCCATCGTTATTGTCTACGACAGATACGGTACCTGGACTTACATCATTCAAGGTTGGCACACCTGTAAAAATAGCCTGCTGTGCGCTTTTGTTCACAGCAATGCCTTGGTCATTCACTTGGTTAGTTTGCAGTTCCACCGCTTGAGCGGTAAAAACTGAAGAAATGCATAGCGCAAGTAGAGCTTTTTTAGTCATCCTTATTCCCTCTGACTATTGGTTGGTAATTTATTATTCCGATAACCAAATTATACTGTTAACCTTCATATTAAACTACAGACTCAATCATAAAGTATTGAATTATAGAAAAAAGTACTGGTTATAATTTGCAGTAATATTTAAATTTGAGTATTAGCACTAAGCTTTCTTACCATGAAGATCGTTGCTGTTAAGAAGAGAAAAGTGAGAAGGGTTATTTTGAGGGAGTTGACTGTATTGAGAATGATATGTCTCGTTATAGAGCACCGCCTATTGTGGGCGGTGCTAAACAGATAAATACTAGTGTCTCAAACCAACACCACGTTTAATCAGTGTCAATGCAATCGTAAACAGCACTGAAATAAAGCCAATCAATACCCCAAAAGCGACGTAAATATTGACGTCAGAAACACCTAAAAA
Source organism: Pseudoalteromonas sp. SMS1 (assembly GCF_021530565.1). Classification (GTDB taxonomy): domain Bacteria; phylum Pseudomonadota; class Gammaproteobacteria; order Enterobacterales; family Alteromonadaceae; genus Pseudoalteromonas. Next base: position 273,199 of record NZ_JAKGBI010000003.1, on the reverse strand, counting down.
GCCATATCTGAACGCATTAACCATATAGATGATTGGGTTTATCTGTGACACACCTTGCCAAAACTCAGGCAATAATTGAATTGAGTAAAAAACACCACCTAGGTAGGTCAAAGGCGTTAACACAAATGTTGGAATAATACTGATATCATCAAAGCTATTTGCGTAAACAGCATTGATTAAGCCACCTAAAGCAAACACCGCTGAAGTTAATACCACCGTCGCCACAATCACCGCAATATTATGAATTTGAATATCTACAAAAAACAAACTCACGATGCTCACGATAAGGCCCACCAGCATGCCTCGTGCCATGCCGCCACCCATATAACCAAGTACAATAATGTAATTGGGCACTGGTGCAACTAACAGTTCTTCAATGCTTTTTTGAAACTTAGTCGAATAAAAGCTCGAAGCCACATTAGAATAAGAGTTGGTGATCACCGACATCATGATAAGACCGGGAACAATAAACTCCATATAACCAAAGCCACCCATTTCACCAATTCGAGAGCCGATTAAACTGCCGAAAATAATAAAGTAGAGCGTCATCGTTATGGCTGGTGGCACCAGTGTTTGCACCCAGATCCGCAAAAAACGAATACACTCTTTAATCCAGATACTTTTCAGTGCCACTCGATACTTTACAATACTCATTTACTGCGCCCCTGCTCTAATAGACCAACAAATAGCTCCTCCAATCGATTCGCTTTATTTCTCATACTCAGCACGGTATTGCCCTGTTCGCTAAGTTGAGTAAACACCCCATTTAAGCCTTGTGACTTTTCGACCTCTACTTCGAGCGTATGATCGTCAACAAGGTTAAACTGATAGCCCTCAAGTGACACAGGCTTAATTGGCGCCTGTAAGTCCAGAACAAACGTCTCTTTGTCTAACTTTGCTAGTAGCGCCTTAATTGTGGTGTGTTCAACAATGACCCCTTTATCAATAATGGCGATATTGCGACACAATAACTCGGCTTCTTCTAAATAGTGCGTAGTCAAAATAATCGTCACACCCTGACTGTTGATTTCACGTAAGAAATCCCACATAGAGCGTCTTAGTTCAATATCAACACCTGCGGTTGGTTCATCCAAAATCAGCAGTTTTGGTTCATGCATCAAAGCTCGGGCTATCATCAAGCGGCGTTTCATACCTCCTGATAAAGTACGCGCTTGCTTATCTTTTTTATCAAATAAACCTAATTGCTTCAGATACTTTTCAGCGCGTTCATGGGCCACTTGGCGCGGTACACCATAATAACCAGCTTGATTTACTAAGATCTGATTCAGCGTTTCAAACTGACTGAAATTGAATTCCTGCGGAACAAGACCAAGCTCAGATTTAGCGGCTTCTAGCGCTGAATCTATTGAGTGGCCAAATACCGTAACTTCGCCTTCAGTTTTATTGACCAGTGAAGCTATCACGCCAATAGTCGTCGATTTTCCGGCCCCATTTGGACCAAGCAGCGCAAAAAAGTCGCCCTGCTGTACTTCTAAATCAATCCCTTTTACAGCTTCGACACCGTTTTTATAGACTTTTCGCAAGCCTTTTATACTTAATGCAGTTGTCATGTATTTTGGATCCCCAATCCCCTAGATGTGTTTCACTTTATTTAATCGCCATAACCCCAACGTTTGGCGAGCGTGTGTTCAATATTCAAATGGTCCAAAATGCGCGCCACCATAAAATCCACGAGATCTTCAATTGACTGTGGTTGGTGATAAAAGCCCGGAGCGGCTGGCATAATCGTCACGCCTAGCTGGCTAAGTTTCAGCATGTTTTCCAAGTGGATTGGACTAAATGGCGTCTCACGAGGCACTAAAATCAATTGCCCTCGCTCTTTAATCACCACGTCTGCTGCACGCTCCAGTAAGTTATCTGACGCCCCCAGTGCAATGGCTGACACACTGCCCGCACTGCATGGACATACCACCATTTTTTTAGGTGCAGCCGAACCAGAAGCCACCGGACTAAACCAGTTGTCTTTACCAAATACTTTTATCTGTCCATCTTTGGCTTTGCAAAGCACACTTAATTGTTCCGTGGCTTTTTCTTCATTGCCAGACAGCTTGACGTTAGACTCTGTGTCTAACACCACTCGCGCAGCACTAGATATAAGTACATATACTTGATAATCAAGTTCAACAAGCACTTCTAATAAGCGCAAGCCATAAGGTGCGCCTGATGCGCCACTAAATGCTAACGTGATGGGATCTTTATATTTTGACATGTGATTATGACATTACCTTGTTAAGCTCAGCGATTAAGGCATCATGTATGCCATTAAATCCGCCATTACTCATGATTAATATATGTTGGTTAGGCTTAGCTTGCTTTACCACCTGCGCCACAATATCATCGGTGCTTGAAAAACACTGACGTCCCGCCTCGTCTGCCGCATGTTGAAGGGACCAAGACAAGCCCTCAGGCTCATAAACGAATGCCTTATCAGCCACCTCTAATGCATTCATCAACGTCTCCTGATGAACCCCCATTTTCATGGTATTGGAGCGAGGTTCAAGAATCGCAATAATTTCTTCTTTCCCGACTTTGGCTCTAAGGCCAGCAAGCGTCGTTTCTATCGCTGTAGGATGGTGAGCAAAATCATCATAGACACAAATGTTTGCAATCTCAGCTTTTAGTTCCATGCGCCTTTTCGGGGATTTAAATTCACCCAGAGCTTCAATGCTCACACTCACAGGAATACCGACATGCCGTGCTGCAGCAATCGCCATAATGGCATTTTTTACGTTGTGTTCACCAATTGCTTGCCAGTTCACCTCACCAACAATGTCTCCTTCCAGCACGACTTTAAATCGACTGCCATCTGGATTGATTAGTTGATACGACCAATCTTTCCCTAACGATTCTTTTTGACTCCAAAAACCGCGTTCAATGACTTCATTGATTGCAATGTCTTGCGCTGGGTAAATGGCTTTGCCTTGGCCTGGCAGGGTTCTTATAAGGTGGTGGAACTGGGTTTGAATTGCGCTTAAGTCAGCAAAGATATCTGCGTGATCAAACTCAAGGTTATTCAAGATCAATGTACGTGGTAAGTAGTGCAAAAACTTACTGCGTTTATCGAAAAACGCGGTATCGTATTCGTCCGCTTCAATGACAAAAAATGGCGTATCGCTCACTCGTGCTGACACACCAAAGTTTTGAACAATACCACCAATCAAAAATCCAGGCTTTAACCCCGCGTACTCAAGTAGCCAAGCCAACATACTGGCTGTAGTGGTTTTGCCATGAGTACCAGCCACCGCCAATACCCAAGCATCTTGTAAAACATGGTGCTTTAACCATTCAGGCCCTGATGTATAAGGTAAGCCTTTCTCTAATACATATTCAACACACGGATTGCCGCGGCTCATTGCGTTACCGATCACAACTACATCCGGCTGAGGTTCCAACTGCGCCGGGTCGTAGCCCTGAGTCAGCTCAATACCCAAAGATTCAAGTTGTGTACTCATTGGCGGGTAAACGTTTTGATCTGAGCCAGTCACTTTGTGGCCCAAAGATTGTGCGATGGCTGCAATACCACCCATAAAGGTGCCGCAGATCCCAAGAATATGAATATGCATAAGTTCAGCTAGTTATTAAATTTGCCCTTAGGGTAACACACTCCCATGAGCCTAGGCTGACTTTGTGTGCAAAACACTTTTGCACAGACAAAAAAATACCAGCCCCTTGGCTGGTATTTTTATAATCTCGAAAAGATTACGCTACGCCGTATTGATCACGGTAAGCTTTAACCGCAGCTAAGTGCTCAGATGCACTGCCTTGCTGCTCAAGATAAGTAATAAGGTCTGCAAGTTTTACAATGGAAACAACTTCAGTACCAAAGTCGCGCTCAACTTCTTGAATAGCAGAAAGTTCACCTTTGCCTTTTTCTTGACGATCCAGCGCAATCAGTACACCTGCCAAGTCTGCTTCATTCGCCTGAATGATTTCCATCGACTCGCGAATAGCGGTGCCCGCTGTAATCACATCGTCGACTAACATAATGCGACCTTTTAGCTCAGACCCTACTAGGTTACCGCCTTCACCATGCTGCTTTTTCTCTTTGCGATTGAAGCAATAAGGAACATCTTTATTATGGTGGTCTGCCAGTGCGACCGCCGTCGTCGTCGCGATTGGAATGCCTTTATATGCAGGGCCAAATAATACGTCATACTCGATCCCCGCATCCTCTAGCGCCGCAGCATAGAAACGCCCTAAGCGCGCCAGATCGCGACCAGTATTAAACAAGCCGGCATTAAAAAAGTAAGGGCTTGTACGGCCTGACTTAAGCGTAAACTCACCAAATTTGAGCACCTGCTTTTCTAGTGCAAATTCAATAAACTCTTTTTGATACTGTTTCATAACTCACCTTTATATATTTACGCTAAAGCTTGTTTTTGCATATCGATGATTTCGCGAATAGAGTGTTTAGCCAGTGCCAAAAGCTCATCAAGTTCTTCGAACGAGAATGGTTCGCCCTCCGCAGTGCCTTGAACTTCAATAAGCTTGCCTGTTTCCGTCATGATCACATTCATGTCGGTTTCCGCTTCAGAATCTTCGAGGTATTCTAAATCTGTGATTGCTTCACCGTTATATACACCAACCGAGATAGCTGCAATCATGAACTTAAGCGGGTTAGCATTGATCATGCCCTTTGTACGCATATGCGTAAGCGCATCAACCAAAGCAACGCAGGCTCCACTGATAGAAGCGGTTCGTGTACCACCATCTGCTTGCAATACGTCACAATCAATCGTGATTGTATTTTCGCCAAGGGCAGACAAATCAACCGCTGCACGTAGTGCACGTGCGATTAAGCGTTGGATTTCCATCGTACGGCCGCCTTGCTTGCCTTTGGCAGCTTCTCGACCATTACGGGTATGAGTAGAGCGAGGAAGCATACCATATTCTGCGGTGATCCAACCTTTACCCTGTCCTTTCATAAAACGCGGGACGCCCGCTTCCACTGTTGCTGTGCACAGCACTTTTGTATTGCCAAACTCTACAAGCACTGAGCCTTCTGCATGCATTGTATAGTTACGGGTAAATGTTACAGGTCTAATCTGATTCGCAGTTCTTTCACTTGGACGCATCCACGTTCCCCTATCATCAAAGTTTCGCGATATTATAAAGGGATCCTCTGCGCTATGCCACGCAATACCAAAAGAAATCTTAGCTTTACCTATCGAGCAGCGTTTTTCTTAGGCTATAATGGCCACGCTAACTTAATAAAATAGGAACTTTATATGATCCATAGTATGACCGCCTACGCTCGAAAAGAGGTGAAAGGAGATTGGGGCACTGGGGTTTGGGAGATCCGCTCAGTCAATCAACGCTATCTTGAAACGTTTATCCGTGCACCGGAACAATTTAGGGCATTAGAGCCAGTAGTACGCGAACGCCTTCGTAAACAGCTACAACGAGGCAAAGTTGAGGTCTATTTAAAGTTTGCAGCAAACCCCGCACACGTTGGTCAAATGTCGATTAATGAAACATTAGCAAAGCAACTGATCGACAACGCAAAATGGGTTCAATCTCAAAGTGGTGGTGACATCAACCCTGCGGATATTTTACGTTGGCCTGGCGTAATGGAAGCCGAAGAAGTTGATTTAGATGAAGTAAACAGCGCGTTACTTGAAGGCTTTAATGAATTAGTCACCGACTTTAAAGCGGCAAGAGCCAGCGAAGGTGCCAACCTTGAAACGATGATCACAACCCGTTTAGATGCGATATTAGAGCAAGTCGCGGTGGTTGAAGGCCATATGCCAGAAGTCTCTAAGTGGCAGCGTGATAAGCTCACTCAAAAACTGGAAGAGCTTCAAGCTGAAATCGATGAATCTCGCCTTGAACAAGAGCTTATTTATCTTGCGCAAAAACAAGATGTCGCTGAAGAACTTGACCGCTTGAAGTCACATGTTAAAGAGACGCATAAAATCTTGAAAAAAGGCGGTGCATGTGGCCGTCGTTTAGACTTTATGATGCAAGAGTTTAACCGCGAGTCGAACACTCTAGCCTCTAAATCTATCAATGCAGAGATCACCAATGCGGCTGTTGAGTTGAAAGTCTTAATTGAGCAGATGCGTGAACAGATCCAGAATATCGAATAAGCAATCCCATCCTGAATGCTGCCAATAGCGATTGGCGCGCAAATGCAGGGGAAAATGATTTCTTTTCCCCCTGTAAACTCCCTCAAAAGTCGTTCAATCGCAATCAAAACACCGCTTCTCTCAACCTTTATATAACGTCTCTTAAAGATTTAAGGCATCAATCGGCCTGCTATAGGTGATTTAATTAATATTAAAATAAGCAAAAATCATCATTAAAATATGCATAAAAAAAATATTAAATATCAAATAATCTTAATTAGAAAAACAAATACCCTTTTCTTTCATTGAGTTAATATAGAAATCAACACGAAATCTCCGAATTTATGACATATGTCAAGCACCGCATTTACCCGCAAGTAATACAACATTAATGAGTTAATTTTTAAGTTTATTTAACCTGCTTTTTATTCACTTCAAATTAATTGCGAGTTCTGTGCGCTTAGACAACATTTAAACGGCATTTTAATAAAGGAGATATCAATATGATTAAAGTTCTATTTCACTCTGTTTCAATTGCGGCTTTAATGCTCGTATGGAGTTTAAAAGCCAGTGCCGATGATTACCTTACCTGCTCAAGTTGCGCTTCGATGACATCAATGCAACAACAGGCACAGTCTTATATTTTTGATCGGACTAATGGCGATAGCATGTCGTCATCTTATACCGTGCATCTCGTCAGTATCCCTCATGGGTTGGCAGGCTCATTTCGTGTTTCTTCAAGGCCCATACTCGACAGATTTGGCGAAATAGAAACCGTGGTTACGGCCAGCAGGGCAACCACCCCTCAAAGCTTGGTTGAAAAAGCCAGACGCGCACAATCATACATGCACATGGCCAGAAAGACATTGGTGCCAGGTAGCAGTGGATATCGCTCAGCTTGGGAGATGGCACAGAATAGCAGTAGTCGTGACCGATTTGACGACTGGGCCGCACAAAACGAGTCTTTAAAATATTGGGCAACACAGATTGTGTCAGCGTTTGGCGGACTGTTTTACGATCCAGTCGCTGGAATAGAGCTACTCTTTGAGTTTGAAGATGGCTCTCAACTTAAAATGAAAGCGGCAACTTTACGCTCAGGGACTAAACTAAGATTATCGTACGCAAGTGAAAGTGCGACTGACTCTGAAGGTAACCGGATCCCAGATGCGGGTATTTCGATTCAAGGTACCTATGAGTTTTCGTCGCAAGCAAAGCTTAATGAGTATTTAGAAAAGGCTTCGCAGTACGGTATTGAAGTAAGAGTAATTCAAACTGGAGTAAGGGGCAGAGTCATTATTGTCCCAATTCAAAGGACTTAGAATATGATAGAAATGCTTAGAAACGGCGATTTACATTTGGCACCAGTGCTGTTAGCCATGCAGATTTTAATTTGCCTTCTGGTAAATATATTTGTGGCACATAAGTTTAGTTACAGTAAAGTTTTGGCTGTTTTTACTGCATGTATTCCGTTAATTAACATGTATGCGACTTGCGTGTATATTGCACTGGCAATTTTTCATTCAAGAAAGCCTCAAAGCACAAGTTAATTCGGCTTAGCAAACACTTAGTCAAGCCAGGCGTTATGGCTTGACTATATAGTGTTTCATCGCGAAGACTTAACCATGTTTCATCCTCACCATTGGCATCATTAAAACCCACACATGTATATCAATAGCGCCTTGCTGCAACTCAAACTACCAAATTCACACTCATTCTGAACACTACCAATTGATGAGTGGGCGCAACCACTTGCTCTATAATAGAGCCTGTAATACCAACACTTATCTCCCCTCGGTTTGTCAGGTCCTCACTATTATAGTGTCATTATTTACGGGTAGGTTGAGGCGAAGAGAGTAAAGTACATTAGACAGTATAAACTGGCTCAAAATAACATGAATTTGCCCCTGCGATTACGTATCAGTCAGCCCGTTTTAATGAGAAAAACAGCATTTGCAAGTCAAGTATCGCTCTTGCAACACGTCTTTTGGCAAACCTTCAGGCGCTATTGAATATTAAAAATACCCAATGATGGCCTTTATGAACCACTTTATAACCAAATAAGGGACAATTGACGTATAAATTAATTCGTAAATTCGCAATTTTCTTATCCTTAAATAATAATTTGAAAAGGCAAATTTGATATTCCAAGGAATTGGAGTACACAACTTTCTTGGGTAACAATATGAACTTGAGCAAAAAGCTATATTTGGCCTTTGGCTGCCTTATCGCGTTGATGGTTTTTTCAAGCACCATCGTATGGTTTAAGGTCTCTACAGAAACGGCACGCGCATTTGAAGTGAAAGGTGATGACCTACCGGGGATGATTCTATACAACCGCTTGCTACACCTAGAATACCAACTCAGTAACACCGCACTTGAATACCTCAATGGTGACGTAAGCAAAGTAGGACAATTCAATCAACTTTTTGAGCGCTTTAAAACGACGCAAAAAGAGTTATATGGCTATGAATCCGCCAAGCAATCTGATCGCGAGAAAATGGCGCGAATTATGGCGCTTGCCGAACAGTTTCATCGTGGTGTCAATAACGACATTTTTGCCAAGTATGACCCTCGAGCCTATCAACAGGTAAAAGAACGCGTTGATCGGCTGGACAAAGGTACCGGCGAAGAGCTCGAAGATTTACTCGATACACTAAAAGAGCAAGAATTCAATGACGCAATGAAGTCTTCCGATCTGCAGGAATCGCTCAATGATGACCTCCCAGGTGTACGCTATTACCTAGAGCTTGTAGATGAAGCGGGTGATATGATAGCAGCCATCATCTCTCACACTACTGGCGCTCCAGCTGCTGAAGCCGACTTTAATGATGACGCGCAGAGCTTTCGGTACTATTTAGATTTGCTCAAGCCTCTTGAGCAAAAGCCGAATGAGTTAAGAGACATAGCCCGTATTGAAGCTATGTTCACGACGATTCAAAGTGAAGCAAAAGAGATTTTCAAAACGTACGATTCGACTGCCTACGTAAAAGCACAGCAAAAACTTAAGGAGTTAACTTCCACTCAAATGGTGGAATTGTCAGACATCCTCAGTGTGTCAAGTGAAGAGGAAAAAGTCGACGCCACCAACGCACTCGACCACCTAGTTGAAGGCTTGAATACCACCTTGGTGATCATCATTATTATCACGCTCATAGCCGCGATTATCGCGATTGCGGTGGCATACGTAATCAGCCGCTCAATTGTAACCCGCATCAGTGAAGTGTTGACCATCGCTGAAGGCATCGGTGAGGGAGATATCTCCAGACCACTAATCCAACATCAAGGCAAAGATGAAATTGATAGCCTAGCCGAGGCAACTAACAAAATGTCTAATTCACTCAATAGTTTGTTGCAAGCAATTAGCAATGTGGTCAATGACGTTAAAACCTCTAGCCATGACATTGCAGAGACCAACAATCAAATTGCTTCTCGAAGTCAAGCTTCCGCCGATCAATCCACCCAAGTTGCAACAGCAATTGAAGAAATGAGCGCGACCGTCTCAGAAGTGGCATCACAAAGTCAGGTGGCGGCAAGCCACGCTGAAGGAGCTAGAAGCCTGGCTTCTGAGGGCGGCTCAACGGTGACCTCTACCGTTGATAAAATCAAATCGGCCTCCAATGAAGTGCAAGACACCGCAGAAAACGTGACGCATTTAGGGGAACTCAGCAGCCAAATTGGTAATGTTATTGGCGTGATAGGCAGTATCGCAGAGCAAACAAACCTACTCGCATTAAATGCCGCAATCGAGGCCGCTCGCGCTGGTGAGCAAGGCAGAGGGTTTGCGGTGGTTGCTGATGAAGTCCGGACATTGGCAGAACGCACTTCAAAAGCCACTGAAGAAGTGGTGAGTACAGTACAGTCCATTCAATCGCAAACAGAACACGCCGTGAAATCTATGGAAAATAGCGTATCTCAGGTAAACCACAGTGTTTCTATGGCTGAAGACGCAGGCACGCAACTCGAAGGCATTGTCACAGGCGCCAGTGAAATTGCAGCGATGATCCAATCCATCGCAACTGCAACCGAAGAGCAATCGGTGGTGGCCAGTGAAATGGCGCGAGATATTTCACAAATTGAACAGTCGAGCCAAAGCTCTTTGCAAGACACACAAATTGCTGCACACTCAGCACAAGAGCTAAACAAACAAGCCGAGGAATTAGCAACACTCGTTAGTCGATTTAGATTACGCTGATAACGAAGCTGGTATCTCTGCGCTCAAAGATTTAAAATGGGGCTTTTTACGAGCAGTATCAAGCTCTATTTTATTTCCTTTTGAGTACACAAAGGTCTCACTATGACAATGACACGTGGTAATCTGTTTATCTTATCCGCCCCTTCTGGCGCTGGTAAATCAAGCTTAATCAAAGCTTTATTGGAAAAACAAGCAAACATTAAAGTTTCTGTATCCCATACTACTCGCGCTCCACGTCCAGGCGAGCACAATGGTGAACATTACCATTTCGTTAATGTTGATGAGTTTAAAGCTCTAATCGACAAAGGCGATTTCTTTGAGTGGGCACAAGTCTTCGAGAACTACTATGGCACATCAAAACAAGCGATTGAAGATCAGCTTAACAAGGGAATTGATGTTTTCTTAGATATTGATTGGCAAGGCGCAAGACAAGTTCGTGCGCTGATGCCTGATGTAAAAACGATCTTTATATTGCCCCCCTCGCGACAAGAATTAGAGAAAAGACTAAATAATCGCGGCCAAGATTCTCAGGAAGTGATCGCAGGTCGTATGGCTGAAGCGAAGTCAGAAAGTAGCCATTACAATGAGTTTGACTATGTCATTGTCAATGACGACTTTAACACTGCCCTTACAGAGCTTGAGCATATTGTCGTTGCAGCAAGGCTTCAAACCACTGCGCAGCAAATTCGCCACAAAGATTTGATTGCACAGCTGTTGGCATAACATACATTGAAAGGCGACCAACCAAGGTGGTTGCTTTCGATAAATTTTAACCATTTACTTGGCGAAGTCGGCAGTTTACAGTACACTAGCCCTTTGCTAAATGTATAATATTTTTGGAGTGCTTCGATGGCTCGCGTAACTGTAGAAGATGCAGTAGATAAAATTGGTAACCGTTTCGATTTAATCCTTGTTGCAGCGCGTCGCGCTCGTCAGATTTCTGTTGGTGGTAAAGACCCTATGGTTGAAGCCGAAAATGATAAGCCAACGGTTATCGCGCTACGTGAAATTGAAGAAGGTCTGGTAACAACAGACTCTTTAGACATGATTGACCGTGAAGAGCAACAAAACCAAGAGGCAGCTGAGCTAGCAGCAGTAGCAGCCATTGTGGGTGGTAACCGCTAAATTAAACTGAAGACGGCTAATTTCGCCAAAGTCTTTTAAAAGTTTGAATCAACGCCGGCATTTAGCTGGCGTTTTTTTTCATTATATTGCAAAAGCATGCTGCCTTTGCGTTGGCTTCCGAGCCAATTCATCGTATATTCAATAATAACTATCTATTAACTTCACTGGAACATTGGAGTGTGAATGTATCTATTTGAAGGCCTCAAGAAAAAAATTTCAGAGTACTTATCACCAGAAGACGTTGAGCTGGTGCAAAAAGCCTATGTTGTCGCTCGCGAAGCACATGAAGGACAGACTCGCTCTAGCGGTGAACCCTATATCACCCACCCGGTAGAAGTCACGCAAATACTTGCGAGCATGAAGCTAGACCATGAGACACTTATGGCTGCTTTGATGCATGATGTTATTGAAGACACTGATTTTAGTCAGGCTGATTTGGCTGAAATTTTTGGTGAAACGGTAGCTGAACTCGTTGCTGGTGTCAGTAAATTAGATAAGCTCGACTTTAAAGATAAAAAAGAATTCCAAGCCGAAAACTATCGCAAAATGATTATGGCAATGACGCAGGATATTCGCGTTATTCTGATCAAACTCGCTGACCGTACTCACAATATGCGTACTTTAGGTTTCTTAAGACCTGAGAAACGCAGAAGAATTGCCAGAGAAACCCTTGAGATATTCGCACCAATAGCTAACCGTTTGGGTATCCATGATATAAAAAATGAGCTCGAAGACTTAGGGTTTCAGGCGTTATACCCAATGCGCCACCGCGCTTTAAAATCAGAAGTTGCCAAAGCCCGTGGCAATCGAAAAGAAGTCATCAGCAATATTCAAACTGAGATCGAATCAAGATTGGCAGAAGCAGGGATTTCAGCTTCAGTGAAAGGTAGAGAAAAGCACCTCTACAGCATCTATCGTAAAATGCTTAACAAAGAACTGCTTTTCAATGAAGTCATGGATATTTATGCATTTAGAATTAACGTAGATGATATCGATACGTGCTACCGTGTATTAGGGGTTGCACACAACCTTTATAAGCCCATCGAAACGCGCTTCAAAGACTATATCGCTGTACCCAAAACAAATGGCTATCAGTCACTGCACACCTCGCTTGTTGGGCCACATGGTATTCCCGTTGAGATCCAAATTCGTACTCATGATATGGATCATATGGCAGACAAAGGGGTTGCTGCACATTGGATGTATAAGAAAGCTGGCGATGGTGCAGGCCACACCGCACAACAACGTGCGCGTCAGTGGATGCAAAGCTTATTAGAGTTGCAACAAAGTGCGGGATCCTCTTTCGAATTTGTCGAAAACGTCAAAACCGAACTTTTCCCAGAAGAAATTTACGTGTTCACACCGGATGGCCGGATCATTGAATTGCCAATGGGGGCAACCGCGGTCGACTTCGCTTATGCTGTACACACAGATGTCGGTAACACGTGTGTTGGTGCTCGCGTCAACCGCAAGCCTTACCCGCTGAGCAAAGAACTAGATACAGGCCAAACCGTTGAAATCATAACCAGTTCAGGCGCTCACCCTAATGCAACTTGGTTGAACTTCATCGTGACAGGCAAAGCAAGGCTTGGCGTCAGAAACTACTTAAAGAGCCAACACCAAGAAGAGTCCATTCAATTGGGACGTCGCCTTTTAGACTCAGCACTGGGTGAACAAAAACTAGATGACATTTCAGCCGAACAAATTGAGCGAGTGCTTGAAGAGCACAACTTAAACTCTCTGCTCGAACTTTTGGTAGAAATAGGCAATGGCAATATCATGAGTGTCCTCATTGCTAAGCGACTACTGCAAGCCGATGACGGCATAGAAAACTTTGCCAAACAGGCTAAAGCCGCCATCATTGGGACTGAAGGTATGCTTGTTACCTATGCAAAGTGTTGTCGTCCTGTACCAGGGGATGCCATTGCTGCATATGTGAGCCAAGGTAAAGGCTTAATGGTACACAGGCAAGAATGTCGAAATATTAAAGGCTGGGAAAGTGAACGTGCAAAATACTGTGTCGTCAAGTGGGAAGATAATCCTGAAAAAGAGTACATTGCAGCACTGCGCGTTGAAATCATCAACCATCAAGGTGCACTTGCCAAGTTAACCAATGTCGTTGCCAGTGCCCAAGCCAACATTGTTGAGATTGCCACCGAAGAAAAAGAAAGCAATCTGTATATTATTGATCTAGGCGTTACCGTTAAAGATAGGGTCCATGTTGCCAATATCATGCGAAAAATCCGAGTAATGCCAGATGTACAACGCGTTTATCGTAAACGCTAGAGGAACGTATTATGACTAAAGCTATCATATCCACCGATCAGGCACCTGCTGCAATCGGCACATATAATCAAGGGATTAAAGTAGGTACCACCGTGTATTTATCTGGCCAAATTCCATTGGTGCCAGATACAATGGAAGTCATTTCAGAAGACTTTTCGGAACAAACGCATCAGGTGTTTAAGAACTTATCAGCTGTGTGTGAAGCAGCAGGTGGAGAACTTCAAGATATGGTTAAAGTAAATATCTTTTTGACCGATTTGAGCCAGTTTGCGACAGTAAATGAGATTATGAGCCAATATTTCAGAACTCCCTACCCTGCACGTGCGGCAATTGGCGTCAAAGAACTACCGAAAAATGTTCAAATTGAGATAGATGGCATAATGGAGCTCCCATCCACTAACTAAATCTCTTCTCACACCTCAGAATTAAAAAAGCCCACGTTTTGTGGGCTTTTTTAAATTCGATGTTAAGCAAAAACAGTACTTTCTATACAAATCTTATTTATTTGCAGTTTTAACTTTGATCTTAACCACTTGACTACATAATATTAATTAAGCAAGCTGGCATTAAGTACAAAGATAAACCAGCAAAGAGGCACTACAAATCTAAAATAATAAATCGCACCTAACAGTGCGTTATGGAATTTATCTGGCTCAAGCCTGTCTTATAGAATAGCCACCAAGAAATTAAGGCAGAGATAGGCATTACGATTGCGAACTTACAAGGGTTAGATTATATGCGCGCCTTGGCACAAGGCCGCTCAGTCGATAAGGAAAAGCCTGTGTTTAAAGTCACTAAAAATGGCCAAGTTTTAATGGATGTTGCTACAGCGACACCGCCTAGCCAAGCTTTTATTGTTGAGGCACTAGAGTGCTCTCCTTACGCTGACTGTGAGGTAGATCATGACTCTATCGCGGCCTATTTTCAAAGTGAAGTTGCCGAGCACCAATTACTTGTTGCCAAACAAAAAGACGCTGAAATGCGTATTGCAATTTCAGAAGACAAAATGCAAGCTTCTGCAACACTTGTCACCGCAAAAGGTGGCAGTCTGATCAGCTTAGATCAAGCTAAAAAAATTATTGTGAAAGCGGGCGTATGCCGTGGGTACAAACAAGCGTTGTTAGAGAAAATCCTCGCAAAGCAGTTTGACGCATCGCCCGGTGAAGAATTTTCAGGGGTCGTCGCCCAAGGAAGACCGCCGGAAAATGGGTTGCCTGCAAAACTGATATCTCATGTTTTAACCTTAAAAGAGCGTTTAAAACAGCCAAAAATGCGCGAAGATGGGACAGTAGATATGCGCGACTTTGGCGCATTATCGAGTGTTTCCCCCGGCACTTTGCTCATCACCCAAAGACCTGCAACCCCAGGAAAAGAAGGCTTTACCGTGACCGGAGAAACCATTGAACCGACGCCGGGTGAAACATTTCAGTTGGTCGCCGGTGATGGCACTGAAATATCCCCCACAAACCCTCTTGAACTCATTGCCACCATTGCAGGCTGCCCCTCAGATATCCCCAATGGCATGCGTGTTGATGACATTTTTACCATCAATGACGTCAATGTCAAAAGCGGTCATATTGACTTTAGTGGCAGTGTCATTGTGACCCACAATGTTGAACCGGGCATGAAAGTAAAGGCCTCTGGGGATGTTACAATTATGGGCACAGTTGACTCGGGAGAGATAACTAGCGATGGTAATATTGAAGTGCGTGGCGGAGTAATCGGCCATTTAGACCACAGCGACAATGACCAAAGTCTAACCAGCAAACTAATTGCCAAAGGCGATATCAATATTGTGCACGGTCAGTACACCTACCTAGAGGGGCGTAATGTTTTTATCCAAAAACAAGCTAACCACTGCGATATAAAAGCACTGCGAAAAGTCCTCGTAGGGCAAGAGGATAACCCCCGAGGAAAACTCATTGGCGGCACAATTTTCGATGCGCAATCCGTTACCGCAGGAGAAATAGGCAGCCCTTCCGGCGCAACAATGTCGGTCTACTTAGCCACGTCAGGTATCGAAATTACCAATAAAACTGACCAATGCATTCGCGAGCTTGGTGAAACAGATGAACAAATAGACAATTTGCAAAAAGCGGTTGAGAAGGCCGATCAATTAAAAGACGCTGAGAAGAAAAAGATGCTGATGACAAAAATCAGCGCCACACAAAACCACTACAGCCAACAAGCAGAAGCTTTGGAAAACAAGCTGAGTGAGCTGGATCACACTTTACACGAACTGTTAGAGGGGACACAGTTACAAGCAACGAATGCACTCCATTCAGGGGTTGAGCTTCATATTTTTGACAAGACTTACCGGACCAATCGTAGTTACCCTCCCTGTACAGCTAAGTTGTTAGAAGGCAAAATCGAAATAGAGTTTAAAACATAGGGGCCTGCGGCCCCGTCATGAGATTATAAAACACCTTCAACTGACTGTTTAAGTGCGTCAGGCCAAACCCCCACCTGTACTTGCGCAATGTGTGTTTTTTGAAGCAATAACATCACCAACCTCGACTGACCAATGCCACCACCAATTGTTTGCGGTAGTTCGCCCGCCAAGAGTGCTTGGTGCCAATCAAACGCTTTACGCGCTTGTGCACCGCTCAATTCAAGTTGATGTGCCAAAGATTCAGGACTAACACGAATGCCCATAGATGAAATCTCAAATGCGTCTTGTAGCACTGGGTTCCACACAATGATATCTCCGTTTAAACCCTGGTATTTATCGCAAGTCGGCGTTGACCAATCATCGTAATCCGGCGCGCGTACATCATGGATTTTTCCGTCTTCTAACGCCCCACCAATACCTATCAGAAATACAGCGCCATACTCTTGTGCGATCGCCTTTTCTCTTTGCTTTGCACTAAAATCAGGGTACATACTACGTAGCTCTTCTGCATGTACAAACTTGATGCTCTCAGGTAAAAAAGGGTCAACCCCAAACTCGTCTGACATCGCTTGTTCGGTCGCTTTAATGCATTGATACAAGGTACTAACGGTATCTTTTAATGTACTTAGGCTTCTTTGTGTTTTACCACAAATCACTTTTTCCCAATCCCACTGGTCAACAAACACGGAGTGAATTGGCGATAATCGCGCTTCATCAGGACGCAGTGCTTTCATATGAGTGTACAGTCCCTCCCCTATAGAAAAACCATAATCTCCTAGGGTTTTGCGCTTCCACTTCGCCAATGAGTGAACCACCTCAAACTCACATTCAGGCAATGCTTTCACTTTTACAGCGACCGCCTGCTCTGTCCCACTGAGGTTATCTTGAATCCCATCTCCCACTTTTGCCAGTATAGGAGCTTGTACTTCAACCAAACCTAGGCGCTCTGTTAATTGAGCCGAAAAAACGCTTTTAACGCGTGCTATTTGTTGCTGTGTTACCAAGTAATCTGCTTTCATTTTGAACCTCATTCCAAACTGTTGATAATTGTGTGCAGCCAGTGCTGATATATCCATCGTCAACAAATTTCGAAATAAATTCAATATTCAAAAGCAAAAACATCAAAAGATTACTTTAACCATCAAAAAAATAGCTATATATTTATTGAATCAATAATTAACACCCCAATATTACATGGAAAATTATCAAATCGATAATCTCGATAAATCTATCTTGCACGCATTAATGGCTGATGCGAGGACACCGTACGCAGAATTGGCGAAACGTTTCAAAGTCAGTGCAGGGACCATTCATGTCAGAATCGAAAAAATGAAACAAGCGGGGATCATCGAGGGAACGAAAGTATGTATCAATGCCAAAAAATTAGGGTATGACGTTTGTTGCTTTATCGGCATTAACCTAAAGCATGCGAGAGACTACCAAAATACAATTGCTGAATTAGAAAGCTTTGAAGAGGTTGTGGAGGCCTACTATACGACGGGTAACTACAGCATATTCATAAAAGTGCTCAGTCGCTCAATGGACCATTTACACGATGTTCTCGTTAACAAAATTCAATCCATTGAGGCCATCCAATCCACGGAAACCCTAATTTCTTTACAAGCCCCGATTGTACGCGAAGTATCCCCTTAATGCCCCACATGGATACACGACAAGGGTGTGTACTTATACAGTAATAAATTTGATATAATGCGCCCAATTTTGTATTAATGAGCAGTACTTGATGAAAGAAAATCGCTTTCAACGCGTAAAACGTATTTTGGAACAACGTCAAACAGATTTAACTGTGTGTCTTGATGAAGTACATAAGCACCATAACTTGTCAGCTATTGTACGTACTGCTGATGCCGTTGGCTGTCATTATGTTCATGCTGTATGGCCACAAGATCAAAGGCGTTTAACCAATAATACGTCAGGTGGCAGCAAAAACTGGGTAGACACACAAATGCATGATGACATTGATGTCGCGGTCTGTGCAATCCGTGAACAAAACCCAGGCATACAATTATTAGCCACTAACCTCAGTGACAGCGCGGTAGATTTTAGAGACATCGATTATACGAAACCGACAGCAGTTATCGTGGGTCAAGAAAGGCTTGGGATTTCCGACCGCGCTCTCCAGCACGCCGACCAACATATCGTGATACCGATGGCTGGTATGGTGCAATCTTTGAATGTATCGGTTGCTGCGGCGCTTATTTTATATGAAGCACAAAGACAAAGAGAAGCAGCAGGCATGTACGAACGCAAAGATATGATTGATCTACAGGTTAAACATAAACTGTTGTTCGAAGGGTGCCATCCTATTATTGCAAATCGCTGTAACGAGAAAGGGTTACCCTATCCGCAGCTGGATGATGAAGGTGAAATCATCGCAGATGACGCATTTTGGAATACTCTTAAGTTTAGCAAAGCGTAAGGAATACTATGTCGAGCCCTAATTTAGCGCAATATGCCATTACAGACTTGAAAGGTGTAGGCCCAAAAGCAGCTGAGCGCCTTGCTAAGTTAGGGATCGCCAGTGTTCAAGACATGCTTTTTCATTTGCCCTTACGGTACGAAGATAGAGCAAAAACTTACTCTATTGCGACCCTTATGCCGCATATGCATGTCTCAGCACAAGGAGAGATTGAACAGGCGAATATTACGTTTGGTAAACGCAAGATGTTAGTGTGTCAGATTAATGATGGTACAGGCCGTTTAACCCTGCGGTTTTTTAACTTTTCTGCCGCGCAAAAAAATGCAATGCAACCGGGCAAGATTATGCGCTGTTTTGGTGAAGTCCGCCGTGGCAGAGTAGGCCCAGAAATGGCACACCCCGAGTACAGCATATTGGATAGCCTCGAAGAAAGTAGTTCGAATACAGAATCACTGACTCCCGTCTATCCAACAACTGAAGGGCTTAAACAGCTCAGCATACGCGCCATAGCAGAGCAAGCTGTTGAATTACTAAGAAAGTATGACATCGAGGACCATTTACCGCAAAAGTACAGACCAAACCAGTTAAGCTTGAAAGACGCATTACTCTTACTTCACTGCCCGCCGCAAGATGTCAACCTCACACAACTTGAAACAGGTCAGCATCCTGCACAGCAAAGGCTGGCATTTGAAGAGTTGCTTGCTCAAAACTTAAGTTTGTTAAAGTTGAGACAAAAAAGCCAAGCGGTCAATGCTGTTTCGTTACCTCCCACCAACCTATTGGAACCAGAGTTTCTAGCACAACTTGCTTTTAAGCCAACGAATGCACAAAGTCGCGTGGTCAGTGAAATAAAACAAGATCTACAAAAGTCAGAGCCAATGCTCAGGCTAGTGCAAGGTGATGTAGGCTCAGGGAAAACACTCGTCGCCGCTTTAAGTGCCCTGACGGCCATCGCCAAAGGCTATCAAGTTGCACTGATGGCACCCACAGAAATACTCTCAGAGCAACACGCGCACAATTTTAAGACTTGGTTTACACAACTAGGCATTGAAACATGTTGGTTGGGCGGAAAAACAAAAGGGAAAGAACGAACTCAAACACTTGAGAAAATAGCCACTGGTCAAGCGCAAATGATTGTTGGGACCCATGCGTTGTTCCAAGAACAAGTTGTTTTCTCAAATCTGGCGCTGATTATTATCGACGAACAGCATCGCTTTGGTGTTCATCAGCGCTTATCTTTGCGGGAAAAAGGCAAGTTTGGAGATTGTTACCCTCATCAGCTAGTGATGACCGCAACTCCCATCCCCCGTACTCTTGCAATGACCGCCTATGCGGATTTAGAAACCTCTATCATTGACGAGTTGCCGCCAGGAAGAACGCCTATCACGACTGTTGCGGTACCTGATACGAGGCGAGACCAAGTGATACAACGGGTTGAAAGTGCCTGTTTATCGCAACAACGCCAAGTTTACTGGGTATGTACGTTAATTGATGAATCTGAAGCATTGCAATGTCAAGCAGCAGAAGAGACTGCCCAACAGCTTAGTAAACAACTTCCGGAGCTTAAGGTTGCACTCGTACATGGGAGAATGAAAGCGCAAGAAAAGCAGCAAATAATGGCTGACTTCAAAGCTGGTTCATATCATGTTTTAGTCGCAACAACGGTCATTGAAGTGGGGGTGGATGTGCCCAACGCCAGTTTAATCATTATCGAAAATCCTGAACGACTAGGACTGGCTCAACTACACCAACTGCGTGGTCGGGTTGGACGAGGTGATATCGCCTCTCATTGCCTACTTCTTTACCATGCGCCACTGTCCAACACCGCTCAAAAGCGCTTGGGTGTCCTTCGCGACAGCAACGATGGATTTGTCATCGCTGAAAAAGACCTCGAAATCAGGGGGCCAGGTGAAGTACTTGGCACCAAACAAACAGGGCTCGTTGACCTCAAAATCGCAGATCTAACCAGAGACAAACACATGCTACCCAGTATTCGAAGCCTTGCATTCGACTTACTCAAACATCATACCGAACATGTTGATCCACTTATTTTGAGATGGATGGGCAATCGTAGCGAATTTGCAATGGCTTAACGCTGCGTTTATTTATAAATATGGTTGCGTTCAATGACTTCTATTTGATATCCATCTGGATCTGTGATGAAAAAGAATTTAGCGACAAATTGCGTATGATTGTAAAATGTTTTTATCTCTTTTGGTGCAAAGTCTAATCGACTGGCTTTTTGCCAACACGCCTCTAAATTGTCCACGCCCAATGCCAAATGACCGTAGCCATTTCCGATATTATAGGGCTCTGTTTGCGCATTATTATGAGTCAATTCAAGTTCAAACTCACTGCTGTCATTAGCTAAATACGTCAGTGAAAATTGCTCAAACTCAATTTGCCGTTTCACCTTTAAATCAAATAAATCATGATAGAATTGTAAAGAACGCGCTAAGTCTTTTACGCGGATCATTGAATGAAGCATTTTAGCCATAAGGAACCTCTCATTTATGTGTGAACTGTACGCCTCACAAAGCCCTGAGTTATATCATGTCAGTAAAAAGTCGATTAGGCTTCAAGGTGTTGTAACCAGTCTGGCGCTTGAAAACAAAATTTGGCAAGTGCTGAAGCAAATAGCGGAGCAGGAAAACTTATCAGTCCCCCAATTCATCTCAACATTGTATCAAGAATCGATCGAGCGACATGGCAAAGTGGATAACCTTGCTTCTCTTCTTCGTATTTCTTGTATCACTTACCTGCTAAATAATACAAAAACCTAAGATCTATGTGGTAGTAGCCCACTACTACAATGTCGTAACTCGTAAATTATGCTAACAAAGCTTTATCAATCTCTTCAAAGCTTATAGACTATTCCATTAATTATCTGAAAGTTATAGCACTTGTTCATGAAATCTCATTTTGGTAGACGCGCCTTCACCCATATGGAGCTATATAGTTTATTTAACGGCTACATATATGGCGATGAGAAACTAAAACGAGAACAGCCCAAACACTGGCATTTTTGGTTACCACTTTTAGCTTACTATACTGGCGCTTACAGTGATGAACTCGGGAACCTGACACTGTCAGACATCGAGAAAGTTGATTTAACCCATACCTTCCACTTTACGACTAACGAAAAGATCCAGTCCAGAATTGTGCCAATCCATGCTGCTTTGTGGCACGCAGGATTAGAGGACTACATAGGGTATGTCAAAAAATTAGGCCATGAAAGATTACTCTTTGATCTCCCCGCCAAGTCAGGCAGGTATAGCGAAAAAGTCAGAATTTGGTTTTCAGGCGAAGGGAAACGGTTAGGCTATTTGCAACGATGTGATTTGCCCAATATTGATCAGCATGGAATGAAAACAGCAATCAGCAGTTTACGCTTGAACTTTGAACAGCAAATCTATATTTCAGCTATTCAATTGGGGCAACGCTCTGCAATGAGCTATTTACTGGGGTTAAAAGAAGAAGGTCATGTGGTCAGTAAGCCAAACGCTGACACGCTACATAAGGTGATTAAGCCATTGCGCGTGATCAACACAAAAATTAGTTGGCAACGGTTTCTAGATCGTCACTAGGCTGGTGTATGAACAAGGATTTATCAATTCGATAAGTATGGCAGCTGCAACATAGCAACTGCCTAAAAAGCTTTATTTAGCAAGATTTTACGTATTCTGTAAATTCAGCACCTAGCGTCTCATCCCGCATTGCGTACTGAACGATTGCTTTTAGATAGCCCATTTTATCTCCACAATCATGCGACACACCGCTCATGTGGAATGCTTCGACAGTTTCCTTCTCCATCAACATATCAATGGCATCTGTCAGCTGTATTTCCCCGCCAGCACCAATAGGCGTTTTCTTTAGCAAGCTCCAGATTTTACCTGACAATACGTATCGTCCAACCACAGCTAAGTTTGAAGGGGCTTCTTCTTGCTTTGGTTTTTCTACCATTGACTTAATCGGCGTGCTTTGACCCGGAGAAAGCTCAATACCGCTGATATCTGCGATACCATATTTGCTGACATCTTCGTTTGGTACAGGTTCAAGCATGATTTGACTGTGGCCGTGCTCTTGAAACCTTCTTACCATTGCAGCTAAGTTTTCTGTGCTTTGATCTGCGCTATATTCATCCAAAATCACATCAGGAAGTACCACAACAAAATCATCATCCCCTACGATTGGTTTTGCGCACAATACAGCATGACCAAGGCCTTTCGCTTCCCCTTGTCGGACGTGCATAATGGTCACGTCTTCTGGGCAGATGCCTCTAATCTCATCTAATAAGGTTCTTTTTACACGTTTTTCTAATGTTGCTTCTAGTTCGAAGCTCGTGTCAAAGTGGTTTTCAATTGCATTTTTTGAAGAGTGAGTAACAAGCACAATCTCTTTCAAACCTGCAGATACACATTCTTTTACGATGTACTGTATAAGTGGTTTGTCTACGATTGGTAGCATTTCTTTTGGTATTGCCTTAGTTGCAGGCAACATACGAGTTCCCAAACCCGCAACAGGGATCACTGCTTTCATATATGTTCGCTGTAAAATTTTGATAGTTTTGAAAATCTAATACGCGATTTTATCTTACTAATGAATGTAATGAAATACATAACCAAAGTCGACGCGTTAGAGTGAGCAGTTCTAATTTAAAAGGGGTCTATATCGACCCCTTTCTATACTAATTTAAATTCATCTCTTGAATGATTTCATGTGCGATGGGTGGTGTCGTACTGACCGGCTTTTCATGTTTATTTGCCTTTAGCTGACCTTTTCTATGTTTGAGTGACGCATCCAGCTTTTTCGCAGCGCTTGCAATTGCGGGGTACATGACATCATCGTCACCTTTTACCGAAATTCTTGAACCCGCATAATTTGTACTAATTTCCGTATAAAACTTTTTATGCTCTTTGGTGATGATGATATCTAGAGATAACAACGATGGAAAGTGGTTCGCAATCTTTGCGAACTTTTCATGTACGTGTTGTTTAACAGCATCTGTCATGTCAACGTGATGACCAGAAAGATTAATCTTCATAGGATCTTCCTTTTTTTATTTACCCTATAGATAAGTATTGGAGCAACTAATCCAATTCTCAAGGGGGAAATTAAGAAAAATGTCATTACGCTGTTATAAAGTTGATTTAGGTCAGGTTTCAAAACGGCTTAATACGGCATAGTGATACGGTATTACACATTACCATGTCGAAGCGAATATTTTTCTGGGTGGGAAACCTAAAAATTCTATATTCGCTGGTCCAAAATGCAAAAAAGCTCCACCGTGGGAGCTTTTTTAAAAAGTGCTCGGTTTATAAACCTGCACGCTTTTTAATTTCGGCAATTAACGGCGAACCACCGTGGCCATTACTTTCAGCCCAAGCAATGTCTGCACCATCTGCCAGTGCACTTTTAGGAAGGCCTTTAACAATAAGCTTGCCAGTTTCAACTGCATTGCTAACAATTGCATGACGTAGCATGTTATTGCCGTTACATTCAATCGCATCAAAAACATTACGAATTTTAACACGTGAGCTCTTAAGCGCTTTACGAACACGCCCTTTGTCATCTACAGCGATGTACTCACATAGAGTTACTGCAAGCTGATCGTTTGCTTTAGTTTCAAAACTTAAAGAAAACGCGCCCAATCCCATACTAACACTTAACAAAACAGGTACAAATTTCATTGCCAATTCACCTAGCACTTTTTTATTACATAAGGACAAACACTATTGTAGCAACCCATACAATTGTTAGCAACAAAGTCATAATCCTTTATGCAAGGTTACGAACTTATAGTTATACGGATTGCGCTCATCAGGCATATGAGATTCACTCTCAACTTCAACCCAATTCCCCACTTTACTATGATCAGGGAATTTTGTATCGCCACCTACATCTAAATCGATGTAAGTAAGATAAAGCCTATCACATAAGGGTAGAAACTGTTCGTAAATATTTCCACCACCTATCACCATTACTTCGTCTATTTTATCCACCATAGCTAAAGCAGCTTCTGTAGATGATGCGACCTCAATGCCTTCCTGTTTATATTCAGAGTTTCTTGTGATGACTATATTTCTTCTACCAGGCAGTGGACGCCCTATCGATTCGAACGTCTTGCGGCCCATAATAACTGGCTTGCCCATAGTCACTTTTTTGAAATGCTGAAGATCCGCAGGTAAGTGCCAAGGCATTTTATTATCATCACCGATCACTCTATCCTTTGCCATAGCCGCTATCATTGATATAACCACAATTTACTCCAATCATAATTTTGTATTAAAAAAGGGCCTATTGGCCCCTTATTAGCGTTCGTAGATAACTTCTACGTCATAATCATCTTCATCCCAATCATCCCAGTCATCTTGACTGTCTTGGGTTGCTTGTCGATGGTAGGTATCCCACTTGAATTCAACTTCTTCTTGTTGATCTTCTTCAAACTTATCTCTTGGTAAAGTATCCAATAGACCTTGAATATCGTAGCATAGCTGCTGAGTATTAAATTTATTAGCAGCGGATATACGATATACTTTTGATGCATCAAGCTCTTGTGCAATACGTTCACACACTTCGTCCAGCTCATCTTCAGCCAATAAATCAATTTTATTGAGTACTAACCAACGCGGCTTCTCAGCTAGCTTAGGGCTGTATTGGTGCAACTCATTGATAATAGCAAAGGCATTATCAACAGGATCTGTACCATCTATTGGCATTACGTCAACAACATGTAATAAAACGCGACAGCGCTCCAAATGCTTCAAAAAGCGAATACCTAACCCAGCACCGTCAGATGCACCTTCAATAAGACCAGGGATATCAGCAATGACAAATGATTTGTTTGCTTCAGGTCTAACCACACCGAGATTTGGCACTAAAGTAGTAAACGGATAATCGGCAACTTTTGGCTTAGCCGCTGACACGCTGCGAATAAATGTGGATTTACCTGCATTAGGTAAACCTAATAAGCCGACATCAGCCAACAGCATAAGTTCTAGTTTTAGGTTTCTCACCTCACCCGGTGTGCCTAAGGTTTTTTGTCTTGGCGCTCGGTTCGTGCTCGACTTAAAGCGTGTGTTACCTAAGCCGTGGTAACCGCCCTTCGCGACCAAAAGCTTTTGACCATGACGAGTTAAATCGCCTAGACTCTCTTGCGTATCAACATCAGTTACACGAGTACCCACAGGCACTTTCAGAACCAAATCAGTGCCTTTTTTACCTGTACAGTTGCGACCTTGGCCATTAGTACCACGCTCGGCACGATGGAAACGTTCAAATTGATAATCAATCAGAGTATTTAAGTTTTCATCAGCTTCAAGAAACACGCTGCCGCCGTCGCCACCGTCTCCACCATCTGGACCACCATCTGGGACAAACTTCTCTCGACGGAATGAAACAACACCGCTTCCTCCATCTCCGGCTTCAGCACGGATCTCTACTTCATCGACAAACTTCATGGTTACTCTCTTAATGGATTGGAACAGCAACAGCTATTATAGCAAGGTACGCTTAGCTGCTGATCAATTATATGTTGCTATAAAAACAAAAAACCCCGCCTAAGCGGGGTTTTTAGATTCTTTACCGATTACTCAGCAACGATGCTAACGTACTTACGGTTTAAAGGACCTTTTGTTTCAAAAACAACTTTACCATCTGCTTTTGCAAAGATAGTGTGGTCTTTACCGATACCTGCGTTAGAACCTGCGTGGAACTTAGTACCACGTTGACGAACAAGGATGTTACCCGCTAATACTGATTCACCACCGAAACGCTTAACACCTAGGCGTTTACTTTCTGAATCACGACCGTTACGAGTACTACCAGCTGCCTTCTTATGTGCCATCTTTCTGTACCTCTAAAATTAAGCGCTAATGCCAGTGATTTTAACTTCAGTGAACCACTGACGGTGGCCCATCTGCTTACGAGAATGCTTACGACGTCTAAACTTAACAATCTTAATTTTCTCGCCACGACCGTGAGAAACAACCTCAGCTGTCACTTTACCGCCATTTACGAATGGTGCACCGATCTCGATTTTTTCACCATCAGCAACTAGAAGTACTGAATCAAATTCAATTGATGCACCAGTCTCAACGTCTAGCTTCTCTAGACGAATTGTTTGACCTTCAGTCACACGGTGCTGTTTACCACCACTTTGGAAAACCGCGTACATAACTTAACTCCGTTGTGCGCCCTCAAATCGACGCAACTTAATATTCTTCAATAGGGCGCGAAGTTTACGCTAATGTCGTAACACACGCAATACCCTAAAGACAAAATAATGAATAAAAATTGGCTTGTTTGAGAGCATTAATTCATTTTTGCCCATTCTAGCTAAAAAGTTCGTTTTGCCAAACTGTTTTTTGTTCATAAAACTAACTTAATGTGTCTATTGACAAAATCATTTTTTTTGAGAACCCACCAGTCACTAGATCATTAATTAGCCGAAAAGTGACTTTTTTTATCCTCGTCACGCATAAAATTCGAGTAAGGCTAAATTTTAATGTACAATCTGCGGCGTTTATCTCTAATTGAGGCTTTAGCACGGTATACTATGGATATTAAAGCTATCCAATCATTGATTGAGCAAGATATGCTCTCTGTGAATCAACTTATTTCTGATCAAATGCAATCTGATGTTGCATTAGTAAACCAATTGGGTCTTTACATTGTTAACAGTGGCGGGAAAAGAGTTCGACCCATGTTGACTTTACTTGCTGCTAAAGCATTGGAAGTAGACCAACAAAATAAGCACATCACACTGGCTACTATCATAGAGTTTATCCACACAGCAACACTACTACACGATGATGTCGTTGATGAGTCTAACTTAAGACGCGGCGAACCTACTGCCAATGCTGAGTTTGGCAATGCAGCGAGTGTTTTGGTGGGTGATTTTATTTACACGCGCTCTTTTCAACTGATGGTTGGCCTCAATAATATGGAAGTAATGCAGATATTAGCCGACGCGACAAACATCATTGCTGAGGGTGAAGTATTGCAATTGATGAACTGTAACGACCCAGATACGACCGAAGAAAGCTACATGCAGGTCATTTACAGTAAAACGGCAAAGCTATTTGAAGCTGCGACTTTACTTCCTGCGGTTGTTTCAAATCAATCAGAAGAAACCAAAGAAGCTTTAAAGCTCTACGGCATGCATTTAGGTACAGCCTTTCAACTGGTTGACGACGTCCTAGACTACAGCGCTAATGCAGAATTACTCGGTAAAAACATTGGTGACGATTTAGCAGAAGGTAAACCAACCCTGCCACTTATTTATGCGATGAAGTCTGGCTCTGAGCAGCAGGTTTATCAAATACGTACAGCCATTGAGACTGGCAATGGTATGGATCATTTGACCGACATTTTGGCGACCCTCGAAGAAACCCAATCTTTAAAGCAAACGATGGACAAGGCGAAGCTCGAGTCAGAGAAAGCCATAGCACAGTTAGCGTGCATAGCGGATTCACCTTACAAAACGGCGCTCATTGCATTAGCTAAACTCTCTGTAGATAGAGAGTATTAATCACATTAAAAAAGCTGCCTAGGCAGCTTTTCTTTACTTTTCTGGAGGCCTATAGCCTTCAATCTCAACGTCTTTGTTTTCAAACAAAAAGCCGACCATTTGTTCTTCAAGTAGCTGCCTATGATCTGGATCCATCATATTTAAGTGCTTTTCATTGATCAGCATGGTTTGCTTATGCTGCCATTGCTGCCAAGCTTCTTTTGAAATATTATTGAAAATGCGCTCACCCACTTCACCTGGGTAAAGCTGAAAGTCTAACCCTGGCGCTTCTTTGTTTAGCTTCTGACAAAAAACTGTACGTGCCATTTTATCACCTATATTCTGTCTTGTTTATTAAGGCAAGTTTACCCTATCGCTCTTAATACTTTAACTAACTTTTTCGTTGGCGCAGCCAAGCCCACTTCGGGCGGTTCATTTACATCATACCAAAGTAGTTGATTGTCATGTACGCAATCTGGAACTGCATTCAATTCCAAACAGATTGGATGAATCGTTAATTCAAAATGCGTAAAAATATGCACGAATGATTCGAGCGTTCGGGTTTTCGATGAAAGCCCTTGTTGAGCTAAAAACTGTTCTAAATGCGCTAATTCAGTAAATTCAAAGAAGCCAAATAACCCGCCCCAAATGCCACTACTGGGACGCTTTTCCATTAATACCTTATCATCCGCTTTGATCATTAAGTGGTAGGCACTTTTCTTGGGCTTGTCTTTCTTCGGCTTTGGGTTTGGAAAAGACTTAACCACATTATTTTTGTGCGCAAGGCACTTTTCAACCAAAGGACAAGGTTCACATTGAAACTTAGACCGTGCGCATAGACTCGCCCCTAAATCCATCATCGCTTGATTAAATTCGCGAACATTGCCTGATGGTGTCACTGCGTTTGTCAGCTCCCAAAGGTGATTTTCTACTTTTTTTACTCCGTACCAACCTTCAACCATAAAAAATCGCGCTAACACTCGCTTTACGTTGCCATCTAAGATTGAATGGTGTTGTCCAAGTGCCAGAGATAAAATAGCCCCTGCAGTGGAACGCCCAACCCCGGGTAGGTCAATAACCTCTTCAAACGTCTCGGGAAATTGGCCAGCATATTTGTCCCGAATGTGTTTTGCCGCTTTGTGTAAATTTCTAGCTCTGGCGTAATACCCTAACCCAGTCCAATGATGAAGTACTTCATCCTCTTCGGCATTGGCTAGCTCAATAACAGTGGGAAAACGAGACATAAAACGTTCGAAGTATGGAATTACAGTCACAACTTGTGTTTGCTGAAGCATCACTTCGGAAACCCACACTTTATAAGGCGTCTTATCTATCTGCCATGGCAAGGTTTTTCTACCATGAAGGTGATACCAATCTACAACTTGTGTTGCAAACCAGTCTGCGTCTTGACGGTCAATAGACATCTTTGTTCTCAATATTCTTGCTTTAAGCCGCCAGTGTAAGAACCTTTTTAAAAACGTCAAGCTCTTGTACTTATCGGCGTGAACAGGGATAATGTGCGCCCAATTTTTACACCGCAGATGATGACAATGAACGAATCGAGTAAACAAGCCCTAGAGCAGGCTGAGCAAGAAGGTAAATACATCCGTAAAGTGCGCAGCTTTGTGAAGCGTGAAGGTCGCCTTACCAAAGGCCAAGCGGCGGCGCTTGAAAAGTGCTGGCCAACACTTGGACTTGAGCATAGCCAAGGCTTACTCAACTTCAATGATGTATTCGGCAACGACAATGATGTAGTTGTAGAAATTGGCTTTGGTATGGGTAAATCTCTCGTAGAAATGGCCAAAAACAACCCGAATCAAAACTTCATTGGAATTGAAGTACACCGCCCTGGCGTTGGTGCATGCTTAATGGAGGCTGACGAACAAGGTATCTCTAACCTTCGCGTATTTGAGCATGATGCTGTTGAAGTATTGGCTGATTGTATCGCTGATGGCAGCCTTAGTAAGTTACAATTGTTTTTCCCAGATCCTTGGCACAAGAAACGTCATCACAAACGTCGTATTGTGCAACCTGACTTTGTACAAAAAATCAGAGCTAAATTGAAGATCGGTGGCGTATTCCACATGGCAACAGACTGGGAGAACTACGCAGAACACATGCTTGAAGTTATGCAGCAAGCGCCTGGGTATGGTAACCAATCACAGAACAACGACTATGTCCCGAGACCAGATTTCAGACCTTTAACTAAATTTGAGCAACGTGGACATAGACTTGGACATGGCGTTTGGGACCTCATGTTTGAGCGTAATGCATAAGCGCTATATTGGGACCTTTTGGTCCCCAAATACCGCTTTTTAGCTTTAAATTTTGTGATTAAATCGGCCCTTGAATTAGAGATACAATATGCAAAAACTATCTAACCCAAGCCTTTTATTACTTCGTAATGAAGAGGAACTATCAGGCAACAACATACTGGTGATAAATCACAGTAACGATGGTTTTTTATCTCAATTGGCACACCTCAATCCACACGCCCAAATCAATGCTTTTAGCTATAACTTTGCGGATTATAAGGCAGCCTCTAAGGTTAATTCGGTAACAAGCTATGTCGACCACCGTTTACCAGAACTAGGGGATGTAGACTTGGTTATTTATTACTACCCAAAGTCCAAGCCTGAAGCTCTGATGACGCTAACGAACATACGTGCAATTTGTTCCTCCGAAACACGACTGCTCGTGGTTGGTGAGAACAAAGGCGGGGTTAAATCGGTCGAAAAGCAGCTCAAAGACCACGCTCAAGCCAGCTATAAACTCGATAGTGCAAAACATTGCATCCTATATGAATTCAATCAGTTAACACTTGAAGAGCGTTTTAATATTACTGATTACCATCAGCAGTTTAGTGTAGAAGCAGCAGGACAAACATTTGAAGCCATAAGCGTGCCGGGTGTTTTTAACCATGGCAAACTCGATATTGGCACAGAACTCCTTCTCAATAACCTCGATTTACCCAAGAGCGGGCAAGTGCTCGATTTTGGCTGTGGTGCAGGGCTCATTGCAACTTTTATACTAAATGCGCATCCCAAATTATCAATGCATTGCTTAGATGTCAGTGCCCTCGCAGTATACGCGTCAGAACAAACATTAAAGCTCAATGGCCACAATGGCTGTTTTATTTTGAGTGATGGTTTATCAGAAGTGACTGAAAAATACGATGCTATTATTAGTAATCCACCATTTCATACCGGCTTAAGCACTGATTACACAATTTCAGAGTCTTTTATCAAAAACGCCAAACACAGCATGAATAAGCGTGCGAGTTTACAAATCGTAGCAAACAGCTTTTTGAAATACCAACCAATCATTGAGCAATATTTTGGCACCTATAGCACGGTAATTAAAAATACAAAATTTGCGGTGTATCGAGCAGATAAAGTTTAAAAAATTGGCACAAAGCGGCCTGCTCGCCGCTGCTAATCTACAACTAATGTACGGGTTCTTCGTTATTGTCCGCTTTTTTGTTAACTTACTTAACTAAGCTGCTAAACTAAGGTTAGCTGTTAAGAGGTCCAACTATGAGCTCACAATGGGAAAACACGCAACAAAAACAAGTATAAGAAAAGTTTTAATCAGTGCTGTCATGCTGGTCACAGCGCTGTCGCTCTCTCTATCCATCTCTATTTCTACCTATTTAGATGTTAAAGAGCAAAAGAAGCTCATCGTAAACAAGCTGGAAATGATTGCTGAAATCATTGCGTTTAACGCCCAGATAACGCTGATATTTGATGATAGGAAAACTGAAGAAAAACGTCTAAAGTCGTTCAATAAAGTCGACTTAGTAAAAAACATTCATATTTACGCCATTGATGACGTTACGAATAAACCCGTCTTTTTTACCAGTTACAACGCCAGTAAAACGCCTCCAGTTCCGTTAAAGGTTAATGATATAGAATCTCTCAAAGAGCCAAAAATATCAGCCGATTACGTGGAACTCATTATTCCAGTTGAGTACGAAGGCAAAATAGAAGGTTACGTTTATGTGCGCGGTGGGCTTGAGCGATTATCCCAGTACATTAATCAAAAGATATTGGTCGATATCGCCTTAACGCTCTTTGTGTTATTGCTGGTACTCTTGGTTGCTAGGGCCATTCAAAAACGGATTGCAAACCCAATAGATTCTCTATCTTCGTTACTACAAGATGTGTCTAAAAATCACAATTACTCCGCTAGGGCGACGAAAAGTGACATTGAAGAGCTCAACATGCTGGCAAATAATCTCAACATCATGCTGGCGCGTACGCAAAACCAATTGGCAAGGCACCAAGCCGATAAACTTGAAATTAAGCAGCTTAATCAGAACCTTGAGGAAAAGGTTAACCAACGCACTATTGCACTCAGAGAAGCTAACCAAGAGCTATTGAACACGCTTGAACGAATGCATCAATACCAAAACCAGATTGTCGAAAACGAAAAAATGGCGTCGCTTGGCCAAATGGTTGCGGGCGTTGCCCATGAAGTTAACACGCCAATCGGCCTGGGTGTGACGGGCTCCACTTTGCTCAGAGATAAACTCGCGGATATTAGTGCTGCTTTTGAACAAAAGACCCTTACTTCAAAACAATTAGAACGATTTATTCACGATGGGATTGAAAATTTAGACCTAATTTATCGCAATTTGAATCGCGCCGCAGAATTGATATCCAGCTTTAAGAAGGTGGCTGTGAGTCAAGATGTAGAAGTAAGCTCTGAAGTAAATATCAGTAAATTATTTAATGCAATTGTGCGTAGTATGCGTGCTGAGATGGACTTAAAAAATGTAACTTGGCAGTTAACTTGTTCTGAACAACTGAATATTCGAACAAAGGCAGGGTTATTACAACAAGTTTTTGAACAGCTTTTATCAAACTCTCTGCTCCATGGCTTTTTAGATTTAAAAGACAATCAAATCTCCGTGAATGTCGAACTTCGAAATCAATCGCTTGAAGTGATCTATATGGATAATGGTGTGGGCGTCTCTACAGCCATTAAAAAACGCATCTTTGATCCGTTTGTCACCACTAAGCGGGGAGAAGGCGGCAGCGGTTTAGGCATGCATCTAGTTTACAACTTAATTACGCAAGCACTCGGTGGCTCAATAACGCTCTCCGAAGAGAATAAAGTAGGAACAAAGTTTATTATAATTTTGCCTCTAAAAGGGGTAATTTAATGAAAATAATGTACCTAATAGCTGCATTTATTTTTATTTTTTGTAGTTTAAAAGTTGACGCAAAATCGACTCATGAAATACGGTCGGCTTTTTTATATCAAATGGCAAAGTTGATCGATTTTCCGGAACAAAAAAATAAAAATGCGACACGCTTCTGCTTTTATGATTTAAATCATGGACCGGGCGCAATTTTAAATAAAAATAACAAGTTAAAAATACGTGGAAAACCGATTGAGATAATTAAAATCGATATTTCTGACCCCTTTAGGGAACTTTCTAAGCGCTGTGATATCACATACATTGATGAAACAAAGGAAGATGATATACTATCCGCTTGGACCGATACAATTGCATTGAACATGGTAACTGTGGGTGAAAGTATCGAATTTTTGGAAGGGGGTGGGATTGCGTCCTTGGTCCAAGAAGGGAGTAAAATTCGGTTATATATTAACAGACAAGAAGTTGCACAACATAATTTCAAAGTGCTCTCTAGACTCCTCGCTGTTTCTAAGTTCTATCCTGACTGATTTTACTTGTTAACAATTGAATATACTCCTATAATCGTTAACATTCGGTTTTATTATATAACACCGAAGTTTTTGTAAATAAAACATTCCGAAAAGGTTAATTAATAATGCAAACGCCAGTCATTCTAATTGTTGAGGATGAAGACGTAACTCGACTGAACCTCGTTAGTTTATTTGAAGCCGAAGGTCATAAGGTAATTGAAGCCATTGATGGCGATGATATGCATGAAAAATTGACAGCAAATGACGATGTCAACTGTGTAATCATGGATATAAACCTTCCTGGTAGAAATGGCTTAATCTTGGCTCGTGAGTTACGCCAGAAAAAAAATGTCGGCCTAATCTTCTTAACGGGTCGTGACAACGATGTCGATAGAATTTTGGGCTTAGAGATCGGTGCAGATGATTACGTCACTAAACCTTTCAACCCTCGTGAGCTCACTATTCGTGTACGCAACTTAATTTCACGTACAGGCTCAACACCAGAAGAGTCGACTATCGACAGCAACGGTGTGATCACGTTCAATGGTTGGGAACTAGATGAGAATAGCCGCTGCTTGACGTCACCAACAGGTGAATCAAAGCGTCTTCCTAAAGGTGAATACAGAGCACTGCGTCTAATGCTAGATTCTCCGGGCCGCATCTTTAGCCGTGAGCAATTAATAAAGCACATGACTGGCCGTGAGCTTCGTGCAAACGACCGTACGGTTGACGTAACGATACGTCGTATTCGTAAACACTTTGAAACTGACAGCAACACACCTGAGCTTATTAGCACTATTCACGGTGAGGGCTATCGTTTCATAGGCAAAATCGATAACACTCAACCGTAATCAATCGCTACGAGTTTTCAGCGAGTTTTGCAATTAATGAGTGAAGGGCTATCTGCCCTTCTCTTATTAATTCTTCAAGTTCCTCAATCCACGCTTCACGCATAACCTTATTTGAGTCTGTAGATTTCGTTTCCATGACTTTAGCATGCTGCTGCACTAGTTTTAATCCAACTGAACCTGCTGCACCTTTCAACTTATGAGCAACAGAACCATACTCCTCCTCATCATCAGCCTGATTCGCCGCTTTTAATTCTCCGCAATACGTTGGGTTTAGCTTCCCAAATAACTCACAACTGCGTTTAAACGTATCCACGCCCATTGATGACACAAAATCTGTAATTGTTTCTATATCTAAGAGGTTTCGCTCCACTTCAAGCACTTCAATGGCGTCATGCTTATTAGTGCCACAGTCCTCTTTCGCATTATCAATGCCAAACAGCTCGGCTAACATTTTATCGAGTTTCGTTGTGTTAATGGGCTTCGCCAGCGCCCCTTGAATACTGATACCTTGCAGCTCTTGCTCCGCACTACGGACATTTGCAGTCAAGGCAACGATTGGTAACGAATCGAAATGACTGTCCTCACGAATTTGCCTTGCAACCTCATCTCCATTTAGATCAGGTAACTGCATGTCCAATAAGATTAAGTCCAACTCATCCTCTGTTTGTACTAAAGACAATGCGTCTTCCCCAGTTTCCGCCCAGATAACTTCATGTCCGCGCTGTTCTAACAAGTTGGTTGCTATCTCAGCATTCAAAGGTACATCCTCCACAAGCAGGATATACAGCCCACGCCCAGCATAACTTTGCTGATTTGGCGCACTACACAGCTCTAGCGGTATTTCGACATCAAAACGGCTGCCTTTCCCAGCTTCGCTGCGCACTTCAATATTGCCTTTCATTGCCAATACGAGGGCTTTTGTTACAGCCAAGCCGATACCAGAACCGATGGCATTGTTACCTTCTGCATCTGGCGCTTTGTAATACATATCGAAGATCTTGTCTTGTTGTTCATCAGAGATCCCAACCCCCGTATCAATTATACTCATGGTCAGCCAAGGGCCATTAGCTCGATTCTCTCGGCGACACTCTAGCGTTACACTACCTCTGTGAGTAAACTTCACGGCATTGTTGATTAAGTTCCAAAGCACCTGTCGCAATCGAGTTGGATCCAATAGCGCATAAATATCTAACACACCAGTTCGCTTAATCTTAAATTCTAAACCTTTCTGTCCGGCGATTAAGTCTGAAAAGTTGACAACATCATTGATAAAATCAGACACGTTGATGCTGTCTGTTGCAATATCAAGCTGCTCTCTATCAATTTTATCTAAATCGATAATATCGTTGAAAATATTACCCAGCGTCTCGGCACTAGAGAATACGGTGTTGCACCAGCTTTTTTGTTGCTGTGTCAGCTCAGTATCAAGCAGCATGCGCGTAAGGCCTACAATACCATTAAGTGGAGTGCGTAACTCATGGCTCAAGGTGGCAATAAATTTCCCCTTGTCTTTGTATGCCGTTTCTAACGCTTGCTCGGCTTCTTTACGGCTGGTGATATCTCGCCCAAAGGCCAATAAACCGATGTATTCTCCTTCATTATTGATAAAAGGAAGCTTACGCATTTCAAACCAGCGGTTTTCGTCTTTTACGGGGTATTCGACATCCAGTGAGAGCGTCTGTTGAGTAGCACTCACTTGCTCATCAGTCTCTAATACTTTTGGAATCAGATGTTCAGCAAAAATTTCATCGGCCGTTTTACCAATCAGCCCTTCACTTTCAATACCAATGACCTGTTCGAATTTTTTATTGCAACCGGCAAATACACCATGTTCATCACGGTAGTAGAACAGATCTGGTGAAGAGTCGACAATTGAACGCAGTAACATACTTTGCTGGGCAAGCTCTTGCTCCGCTTTGCGACGCTCAGTAATTTCATTGCGAAGCTCTGCGATAGCCCGATGTTTAGCGTGCAATGCCATTTTTCTTTCATCGATTTCGTTGTTAAGGCGATTAATATTATCTTTGAGTGTCTGGTTTAATAGCTTTTCTTGCTGCGTTGCTGACTCTAAATACTCTTTCGAGCTTTCCAGTTGACGAATTGCAAATACTGCAACAGAGATCAGTAAAGGCGAAGTCACAGCCGCGAAGATCACAACAGACAACACATTGACTAAACTCACAGCGCCCAGTGCAACATAAAAGAACATACAGGACAAAACCAACGAAGCGATAAGCACCAATGCATACGCTATCGCGCCGGCTTTATGTTCACCGTATTTACGAACCAAATTGGAAAGAATTCGAGCCCATGACCCAAATGAAGAATCAAGCATAATAATAGTCACCTTGTTAACGCAGCTATTATACCTCAGCTGAACACATATGCGAGTGACCTAACACTGTAACTTTGTTGAAAAATCTAAAATTCCAGTTACAAACCCGCTTATAAATACCCATAAAATTTATGTGATAATGTATCAAAAATTGCACAGTAGCCTATATTTTCTTTATGCAAAATCAGAATATCAACAGCAAAGCGTCTTGTTTTAGTGTAATATGCGAGCGTTTTAGGTCGTGATTTAAGAGAGTTTAAATGCCAACTTCAATGCCAGACATTGCGCACTGTGCAGATGCGCTAAAAACAGGAACTTTAGACTGGGTAGGAATGGGAAACATAGAGCTACCCCTTCAATTCGGTAGTAAGGGATTAAATGATACACCCGTCACGGCAAAAGCAGATGCTTTTGTCAGCTTAGACAAAGCCGATGCCAAAGGCATCCATATGTCACGATTATTTTTAGCGCTGGATCAGTTATCTTGCGAACAGACTTTGACACCCGTTACGCTAACAGCATTACTTGACCAGTTTTTGACAACGCATAAAGATTTAAGTCAGGCTGCAAAAGTCGTTATTACCTTTGAGCTACCATTGAGACGTGCTTCTTTATTAAGCGGCAAACATGGATGGAAAAACTACCCGGTTACCATCACGGCCGTACTCAGAGACAATCAAGTTAAATTGGAACTGGCTGTTGATGTGACCTACTCTTCAACTTGCCCATGCTCTGCAGCACTGGCAAGACAATTGATCCAAAACGCCTTTGAAGAAAAGTTTGCAGGACAACAATTAGATCATGAAACGGTCATGGGCTGGTTGGGTACAACAGAAGGGATTGTTGCAACCCCACATTCTCAGCGCTCAATTGCCAATATTAAAGTTCAATTACCACATGATGAAACTGAATTCGATATTCTCGGGCTTGTTGATGCACTAGAGCAAGAGCTTAAAACGCCTGTTCAAACGGCAGTAAAAAGAGAGGACGAACAAGAGTTCGCAAGATTAAATGGCCAAAACTTGATGTTCTGCGAAGATGCAGCACGAAAATTAAAAGCACTCCTAAACGCACAGAACTATCTTGATTTTTACGTCAAGATTAACCATTACGAATCTCTACATGCCCATGATGCCGTCGCCTATGCGGTTAAAGGTATACAAGGCGGCTATCAAGCCTAACCTGATCAGCGAAGGTTTTTAACCTTCGCGTCGTCATAAATCACTTTTCGGCATACTCCTTGCTTAGTAAAAACAAAGTCAAATTGTTGTCGTGGAGTGATTTATGGAACTTACACTTTTAGCTATTTTAGCGCTCGTAGTAGTTGCCTCAATCGTAATTTCAAAATATACAGACGCGGGCGGAAACCCATATCCGTTCAATCGCAAAGATTCCGTCTTCACAACCGTTGAAGCGTCTTTTTTACAGCTTTTAGAACGTGCAGTTGGCGATAGATTTAAAATAGTTAGCCGAGTAAAACTCGTTGATGTCATTGAATGCAAACCTGGCTTATCAAAAAAAGCACGACGTTCGGCCATTACAAAGGCACAAAACAAACAGCTTGATTACGTCTTAGTCGACAAGAGCACCTTGAATATTGTTGCCGCTGTCGACTTAGTTAACAATGCAAACAAAAATGGCCACAAGGCGCAAAAAGATTGGTTTGTCAGTGGAGCATTGGAGTCTGCGGGTATTCCTCACATCCGTATGAAGATCAAATCAGGATACAAAAGCCCAGAAGTACGTGCCGCCATTTTGTTTAAACTAGGCCAAAAACCTGAACAAACGAAACCCGTTCGCAAGCGCAACTACAAACCTGCGGTACTGTCACCTTCTCAAGCAAAAGCAGCAAGTACACAACTTGCAGAGATCT
Source organism: Pseudoalteromonas sp. SMS1 (assembly GCF_021530565.1). Lineage (GTDB taxonomy): Bacteria > Pseudomonadota > Gammaproteobacteria > Enterobacterales > Alteromonadaceae > Pseudoalteromonas. The sequence goes on along the minus strand of NZ_JAKGBI010000003.1, from coordinate 234,429 downwards.
AATATTTCCCAATACTGCCTGGTATCTCAGGCAGTAATCTTTGCAGATTTGAATGGCTAAAATAATGCTTTCAAAATAAGAATGTATATAATGAGCAGTAATTAAATCTGAAGAGACAAATTATGAAAATTGGCATTATCGGTGCGATGGAGCAAGAAGTCACCATTCTTCGCGACACAATGCAAGCACCCAAGACACTTCAAAAAGGTGGGTTCACTTTCTATACGGGTCAATTAGGTGGCCATGAAGTCACCTTGGTTCAATCTGGTATTGGCAAAGTGGCGGCGACGGTCGCAACGACACTGCTCATTGATAACTTTACGCCTGATTGCGTCATCAATACTGGGTCTGCCGGTGGTTTTGAGCCATCTTTGAATGTGGGCGATATTGTGATTTCAGATGAAGTACGCCATCACGATGTCGATGTGACGGCATTTGGTTATGAAATTGGACAAGTGCCACAGATGCCAGCGGGGTTTGCAGCCCACCCAGCACTTATTCAAGCTGCTAAAGAAAGCATCCATGCAGTTGAGGGCATTCAGACTATGGTAGGCCAAATTTGTACTGGTGATTCATTCATGTGTGATCCAGTAAGAATCGAAAAAACTCGCCAAGATTTTCCAAACATGTTGGCTGTTGAGATGGAAGGTGCCGCCATTGCACAAGCCTGCCATGTATTGACGACGCCTTTCGTGGTGATCCGTTCAATGTCTGACATTGCAGGCAAAGAGTCACCTCAGTCTTTTGAGGAATACTTGGAAGTGGCATCAGTAAACTCATCTAAATTAGTTGTTGCTTTACTGGCAAAACTTCAACAGGTCTCTCTGTAAGTGATACTCCAAATATTGCAAGCCCAAGAGGGCTTGCTGATATTCTACATCGCACTATTTTGCGCTTTTTACTTTAGGCCGTCTAACCTTTATCATCCAAATACACTGTTCACGCTTATTACTGGCAATCTAGCAAAACGCGTAGTCAAAAGTAATAGTGCTGTAAGCCATCACCTACTTTGTGGGACATTGGCGTTTATCCTACCTAGCGTTACCCTGCTCGTCTTACTCTACGCCCTGTCGTATATTTCGTTTTATCCACAGTGGTTCGGTGGGCTTATTTTGTTTCTTTGTTTAGACACACACTATGAGAAACGTGTGCAAAGGATAGCGAAATTACTAAAGGTCGGTCAAAAAGGGTCTGCGAAACAATTATTGGACACCATGGTTGCGCGAGATACGCAATCTCTATCAGAAATTGGCATTATTAAAGCCTGTTTAGACTCTTTAGCGCTCAACTCACTTAGACAATTTTATTTAATTCTCATTTTCTATCTGATTGGCGGTCCATACCTTGCGCTCACTTACAAACTGATGATGCTTTGTGATCACAGTTGGCGGCAGCAACTGAGTCCTGATCACCCTTTTTTGAAGCCAGTGCAACAAACAATATATGTATTGGAATGGTTGCCACTGCGTGCTTTCGTCCTTGTTATGTCAGTGACACAAAGCTTTGCTAAGACACGCCATTACCTAAAACACTACGCGCAGCATTACAGCAACACCCATTCAGGCTGGATCACGGCATTATTTGCAGCCAGTCTCAATATTCAATTAGCAGGACCCCGCTTTTATCATGGCCAACGTTTTGACAATATTCGTATTGGCAGTGATAGACAACCCCAGGTTGACGATATTACACAGATGCTCAAGTTACAGGCTACAATGCGGTGGTTTTGGTTAGGGTTAAGCGGTTTAATTTGGGCTGGAATTAATTTAATTTAGGCCAAGTAATAAAATATTACTTGGCCTCGGTGCTGTTTAGTTGACCGTCACTTTTGCAAACTTACGTTTACCTACTTGATAAATTTCAGTGCTGCCCTTTGCGATTTCTAGTTTGGTGTCAGTCACTTTCTCTTCACCGTTTAGCTTTACTGCGCCTTGCTTGATCATGCGCATCGCTTCTGACGTACTTGCCACTAAACCGGCTTCTTTTAACAAGTTCGCGATAAAAGTTGTTTCCCCTTCTATCTCAATTACTACTTCAGGAATATCATCTGGCAATGCATTTTTTTGGAAACGCTTGATGAAATCTTGATGCGCAGCTTGTGCATCGTCTTCGCTATGGAAGCGCGCGATCATTTCTTTAGCAAAATCGATTTTAATATCTCGAGGGTTACGACCACCGGCCACTTCGCCCTTTAGTGCTTCTATCTCGGCTAGAGACTTGGCGCTCAGTAGCTCATAATAACGCCACATCAAATCATCCGAAATGGACATTACCTTACCAAACATCTCTGTTGGCGCATCTGTAATACCAATGTAGTTGCCTAGAGACTTAGACATCTTTTGTACACCATCAGTCCCTTCTAACAGTGGCATCATTAATACGGTTTGTGGTTTTTGCCCTTCTTCTTTTTGCAGCTCACGACCCATCAATAAATTAAAACGCTGATCGGTACCACCCAGTTCAACATCCGCCTCTAATGCAACTGAATCCCACCCTTGAACAAGTGGATAAAGAAACTCGTGAATCGCAATTGCTTGGCCACCGGCATAACGCTTTTTAAAATCATCACGCTCTAGCATTCGAGCAACAGTTTGACGCGATGCGAGCTTAATCATCTCCGCACTGCTCAATTTCTCCATCCACTGAGAATTAAATGCAACGGTTGTTTTCTCAGGGTCTAAGATTTTAAACACTTGCTCTTTATACGTTTCTGCATTGGCCAGTACATCTTCACGCGTCAGTGGCTTGCGCGTAACATTTTTGCCAGTTGGGTCACCGATCATTCCAGTGAAATCACCAATTAGGAAAATGACCTCATGGCCTAAATCTTGGAAAGTTTTTAATTTATTAATTAGTACTGTGTGACCTAAATGCAAATCAGGTGCTGTTGGATCGAATCCAGCTTTAATACGCAGCTTTTTCCCTGACTTTAATTTCTCTTTTAGCTCATCTTCAACCAGTATGTCTTCTGCACCACGCTTTATCTCAGCAAATGCAGTTTCAATGTCCACCATTATTACTCCAACACAAAATTCAGTTTATCGCCCGATTCTAGCCTATATTTCACGGAGTTTAAATGCACAAAATACTGGTATTAACGCTTTATTACGTATATGCTGCACTATTATTCATAAAAATTCTTGACAGCGAAAAAGGCACGTTATGGTACCTGCAGTAAAGAAGCTACCCAAAAAACACAAAATGCTTATTGGCGGCTTGTTGGCAGCAATGATCGGGATAGCCTTGATACCTTCAGAAAAGGCCACTGCCTCTAGAGATCACAAAGATGATGCACTAGAAGTGGGCAAACGCTATGAACTTCCTATCAAGGTGGAAGAACAACAAGAACAAATCACCGAATTAAGCGCTGAGCATACGCCGTCTGAAGAAAAAACGGATGTTGTGAACTATGACTATGTAGATCATAAAGTGAGATCTGGCGACAGTCTCGCTATCTTGTTCAAACGCGCAGGGTACTCTGCACAAACTCTTCACAATCTTGTCAACACCAATGCCGAAACACGTAAGTTGACTAAAATTCACCCAGGTGAAGTTCTTAGCTTTGCCAGTGACGCAGAAGGTAACCTTGCACAGCTCAAATATGTACTGTCTAAAACGGATACACTGTATGTCACACGAAGTGATGACAATAAATACGAAACCCAAATAACCAGCAAAGAAATTGAGACCAGAGAAGCAACAGCAGGCGGAAAAATTCGCTCTTCATTTTGGACGGCAGGTATTTCCGCGGGTTTAACGCAAAGACAAATTATGAACTTTGCAAATATTTTTGGCTGGGATGTGGACTTTGCCAACGATATTCGTGAAGGCGATGCCTTCACACTTGTTTATGAGACGCACTATGTCGATGGCGAAGAGATCGGCAATGGTAAAATTATTGCAGCACAGTTCATCAACCAAGGCGACACATATACCGCAATCAGGCATACCAACGGCGAGTTTTACACACCTGAAGGCCGCAGTATGAAAAAAGCCTTCCTACGCGCCCCTGTAAACTTTAAGTACATTAGTTCTAATTTTAATCCTCGCAGGCTTCACCCAGTTACCAAACAAGTTCGTCCACACAGAGGCATTGACTATGCAGCTAAAGTCGGCACCCCCGTCGTGGCGGCAGGTAATGGAAAGGTGACGAAAGCAGGGTATAACAGACTTAACGGTAACTATGTGTTTATTGAACATGGCAGCCAATACACCACCAAATACCTGCACCTTAACAAAAAGCATGTTAAAACGGGGCAAAGAGTCAAACAAGGCCAGAAAATAGGCACCGTTGGTGCAACTGGTCGAGTAACCGGCCCTCACTTACATTATGAATTTTTGGTAAATGGCAAACATCGCAATCCAAGAACGGTAAAGTTACCAAAATCATTACCATTGCCTAAAACGGAGTTAGCTAAGTTTAAACCGCTCGCCGACAATATGTTGGCACGTCTAGAGCGCAAACGAGAACTGATGCTTGCAATGAATAACTAACAGTTCAGGCATAAAAAAGGCGAGGATTTCCTCGCCTTTTTTATTTATTTACCGACCATTTTCAGATTTAAGAACTGCTCAAGTGCTTGCGGATCTGCTGCCAGAGGCTGAAGTTGCATGCCTAGTTGCATCAAACTTGTCTGCTCAGGGAATTCCATGCTGACTTCAAATGAGTTTAAACCCGCTACAAATGCCTTGATTGCTTCTTTATTCACATCACTGGCAGGCACTGCATTTAACTGAGACGCCAGCATAGCCTGTAACTGGGCATGATCTAGCCCATTTTTTTGCAAAAGCTCATCCACCAATGATTTAAGCTCACCACCATTGCCTAACGAAAACGACAGCGTTCTTGGTTGAAGCGCCTGAATTGCACTCAGCATTTTACTTTGCATTTGCAACTCTGCCTCCAAATCCATTTCGCCCTGTTTGTGCATCTTGTCAATTTCGATCTGTAGGTTCATTGCCTCTTGGCTGTTAGCCATATCGAAATTAAATGCAATATCTAACAAGTTTTGTGCCGACGCAGATAGCTTGACTTCACTATTCCCATTGCTTTCGTCGAAGCTTACCGACGACACAAGGTCATACTTAGCGTTGACGATACGCATTGGCAACGCTGCGGCTTCAGGTGCACTGGCCAGTTCACTTGATAATGATAAACCTTTCACAACAAGCTCTGTAAATGGACTGACCTTGTCCGCTTCATACCCCTCTATTGACATGCTCTCAATATCAATCAACTGCTGCGCAGTCTCCTGAGATTTAAATGAAACACGTTCGATAACAACGGTATTGCTCAGCAAACTATAATCGACATTTTCATAGCTTACATCAAAACCAGTCTGTTCTGAGAACTGCTGAACCTGCTCCGCGATAACATCGTCGGCTCGTTTGTTTGCATACCACTGTGCACCCACTGCACCACTTACCGCTATGGCAACGCCAGCGATGGCCATTTTATTCATATTGCTTCCTTAAAATAGAGCTTGTAATGCATCGTTTAAGCTAGAAACCCCAATGACTTCCATCCCCTCGATGACTTCTTTTGGTTTGTTTGCAACTGGCACAATCGCACGCTTAAAGCCATGCTTTGCCGCTTCTCTTAATCGTTCTTGACCGCTTGGAACAGGGCGAATTTCGCCCCCTAAACCAACTTCACCAAATACGACAAGTTGCTTGTCCAGTGCATAATTTTTAAAACTTGAAACTAACGCGGTGATCAGCGCTAAATCGGCGCTGGTTTCATTGACTTTGACACCACCCACAACATTGACAAACACATCCTGATCGGCAACCTGAAGCCCACCATGACGGTGTAATACCGCCAATAACATTGCCAGTCGGTTTTGTTCCAAGCCGACGGTTACGCGTCTAGGATTTGCAAGTTGCGAATAGTCTACGAGGGCTTGTACTTCAACCAATAATGGGCGCGTTCCTTCCCAAATGACCATCACCAACGACCCTGGCGTTTGTTCTTCACCACGGTTTAAAAATATGGCTGATGGATTGCTAACTTCTTTCAAGCCTTGCCCTGTCATGGCAAATACGCCTAACTCATTGACAGCACCGAAGCGGTTTTTATTTCCTCGCAGTGTTCTAAACCGGCTGTCGCTGCTGCCTTCTAATAAAATTGAACAGTCAATGCAATGCTCTAGTACTTTAGGCCCTGCCAACGTACCATCTTTCGTTACATGACCGACCATGACAATCGCGACTTGGTTTTGTTTTGCAAATCGCGTTAAATAAGCTGCACTCTCTCGTACTTGAGAGACACTACCTGGCGCGGACTGAACGTCCGTCATATGCATAACTTGAATCGAGTCAATGACCATAATTGAAGGCTTCTCTCGAAGCGCCAGCTGGCAAATAGTTTCAACATTGGTCTCAGCCAGTGTTTTCAATTTGTCAGTCGGTAGCCCTAAACGCTTCGCGCGCATTGCGACCTGTTGTAGGGACTCTTCACCCGTTACATATAGCGTTGGCATCGATTGAGCGAGTAAACACATGGTTTGTAGCAGCAAAGTACTTTTACCTGCGCCAGGCTCACCACCAATTAATATCGCACTCCCTGGTACTGCACCACCACCTAAAACGCGGTCAAATTCTTTAAAGCCGGTGGAGAACCGAGGTAAAGATTCAAGATTAACTTCATCTAAAGTCTGTATTTTTGCTTCAACAACCCCAGCATAACCAGTCATGCTCGCACTGCGTGGCGCAGCTTTAACAGAAGGTACACGAAACTCTGTTACCGTGTTCCAGGCTTTACATTCAGAACATTGCCCTTGCCAACGAGCAAATTCCGCTCCACAATCACTACATACAAATGCGGTTTTCTTTTTTCCCATAAAAATCAAGGCATAGTTATTGCTTAAAAGGGAAACCCCATTAAGCTACAAGTTAAATATGTGGCTATACTGACATAAAATTGGCGAAGGCTGAAATAATAACAACGAGAGACTGTCTGCAGACGTAACGCGAAATGCTATGAGTGAAGATAAACTAGAACTACATCAAGATCTTATCAATACCCTTAAGGAAGACTTAGGCGATCCCAATTTTGAGTTTATCTTCAAGCAAAAGACTGCCCAATTAAGTAAACCTGATCAATTTCTTTTAAAAATGGAGATGACACGCCTATCTCAGCCCGTAGCAAGGTTTATTGATTTACGCGGCCAAGTCTCTGGCGAAGTCAAACCTTATGAACACGACGGCAAGCAACATTTTATGGATGATGTTGCAATTAGCGTGTTTGAACGCGAAGTGGCACAGCATGGTGCGTATACAATGGCCGTGTATGAAGCGGTTATGCATACAGAAAACAACTTTAAGGTCATGCAAAAACAAGCACAGGAGCAGGTAGATATAGCGCCTGAAGCTACCTATGACCATGCAGCGCAATTAATACGTTTTGCCTCTTACGAAAGTCGAATAGAAGAACGAATGAACTATTCGATAAAAATCACCGTTGAACTAAAAAGTGGCACCACTGTTCCAGCTAGCACGTCAGACATCTCACTTAGCGGTTCGAAAATTAAGCTCTCAAAAAACTACACCGTCTATCCACGTAACCTCCTGACATTGAGACTGGTTGGCCTAGAGCAAGACTTTGAGCTAGGACTGAAAGAGGGGATCCAGTACGAAGTTGTCGCTGTTGAAGAAACTAACAGTGATTACAATTATGTCAGGTTGAAACGTACTTTTGTCGAAAATAACTCGGGGTTTGACGAATTTCTTGAAAGCTTTATCCATGGTAATAAACGCCGCTACAAAATTAACCTAGATAACACCATGGATGCCGTTGTTTGCAAAGGCTATGAACAATATTACTTGCCAAGAGTAAGTTCATTGTTTGTATTTATAAGCCGTGTCAACAACATGCTTTTACCAAGCATGGTACTCACTAACGAAAACAACGCGTTTATCAATTACTACTTTGAAGACGAGCGGAAAACCTCATGCTTGTATAGTGTCTTCAATAACAAACGACTACAAGCGCTGCTCACGCAAACAAAACCAGTCAAAGATGCTTACTGCTATACATTTACACACTCAAATGGTGGCAAAATTTATTTTTATTCTGCGTTTGATTATGAATTAGAACAAAAACCTGAGCTGAAGAGCTTGTTCTTGGGTTTTGGCAGTGAAAAAGAGAGCTGGCGAGTATTTAAAGTGCAACTTATGCCCAGTCATCATGAAGATGCATTCATTCCGCTTTCTTTACCCAAAAGCGCTGGTAAAAATGTAGAAAAGTTAAATAAGCGTCCTCCTCCTAGAGCACAGGGATTGATAGAGCCAGTACATCATCTCATGATGTTGACGGAAATTACCACGCAAGAGCTACGCAAACATTGCAATGAATTAGCATACCCTCAAGAAAGCATAAACCGCTTAAAAGAGTTTGGTCATGGTAAGGCAAAAACACCACCGCCACTTGAGAAAGTCGCTTTGGAATATGTCAATCTGCGCGCCCACAAGCGCTTCTTGTACCGAACCGGCGTCAAACTTAATATCTCTGAGCAACGCGTTGTCACCGGTAATACTCGTGACTTTTCCATTATGGGTATGCAAATCGAGGTAGAACAACCCAGCGACGTCACCAAAGGAGATTTAGTCACGGTTGATTTACCAGATTTGCAAAAGATAACCAAACAGCATCAATTGTCAGATCTCAAGTATGAAGTCATGGCGGTCAGCAAATCTAAAACCATTATCAACCTCAAGGTAAAACAGTTTACCAACGTCCCTCACACTGCAATCGAGTTTTTTACAGCCCTGATTGACAACAATAAAGACAAACTTCAGCCAAGTGAAGAAGCCCCGAAGATCCCTGGTTTGTCTACTGCGCTGAGAAACATGGTGACCAAAAGCATTTGCCAACTGCCTTTGTATCTCCACAAAAAATCATCACATCTTGAGGTGGGTGCGGTAGGACATGGCTTATATCCATCTCCCCTGCATGCTTTATTGATACCCAAGCTGGTACAACAGAATCATCAAGAGTTGGTATTCCCTGATAGTTTGTTCCCTAACAATTATATCTCGGACATATTGACTGAAAACCTAAGATCGAAGTCGCGCCAGGATAAACCGTTACGATTCACGTTATTTATCCACTTTGACAAGAAAAACTCGGGCGAAGCCAATGGCGGCATAAAATCTCAGTGCATTCCTTTTGGTGAACCAATCGAACCTTTGTTTTTATTTGCAAAAAAAGCATTGAAAAATGGCATTTTATTTATTTGCCATCTCTATGTTTCTAAAACTGGCAGACCAGACATGGACCATTTGTCTAACGAATTACGATATGTCAGCCATTATGCTTTACACAAGGCAAAAGGGCTGGAAGAAGCTTTATGGTCCGTCGCAGGCGTGTGTGATGTCGTCGATGTCACAGATGTTTTATTGCCGGTGTTTGGATTGGATGCACATTTAATTGAACGTATGCAAAATAGAAAATCTGAATGGCTTGGCCAAGTCCATTAAAGCGCCATTCAGACTATTAACTTCGTCTCTTAAACTGGATTTAGTTTAATCCCGCAAAAAGGGTCAATGCAGCCACGATGAAAAGGTAGAACAAAACATTCCGCTTTACGAGGCGCATCATACATGCGGCTTCGTAAGTGCATCCGAAGTACTGTTGTTCTATCTGCTCTGCTGCCAACGCTGTTTCGCTGATCACTTTTCGATTGCAGGTTTTAAAGTCCAATAGATATTTCAGCCAACTGCCTGTACCCTTTGAGAAATTACCGATAATCAAATAACCAAAACCAGCAAGCCTCGCAGGGAACCAATTCAATGCATGGAAGAGAACACCTAAACGCGCGCTGTGCTGAGATAACATGTCTACACAGAGCCGCTGATTTTCAGGTGGCTCCGCATTTGTTTTGTCTTTCAACAGTTCCACCATAGTCCGAGTTGTGGCATATAAAACAGCACCAGGCGCCCCTAAAGCAACAAACCAAAACATCACTGCACAGTAGTGCGTAAAGTTAATCCACGCCAGTGTTTGTCCAAATGTCTCACCGTGAGGTTCGTCCTCAGTTTTGGTTTGACCCATTTGAAATGCATACAATGTTGCGGCTTCATTGTCTCCACGAGCTAACGCATTTAAGTACGCTTTGTATGACCTTCTATAGCTTGCACACCCAAAGCACATCAACAGCACACACACATTAAGCGCCAACTCCCAAATGAAGAAGTCAGAGAAATTATAAAGCAGTGCCACCAAGATTGCTGGCACCACCATCCAAACCATTACACCAATATTAGATTTGGCGATCCAATCCCCTGATAGTTTCTGATATGACCATTTTTGGTAGTGAGCCAAATAATAGTCAATTTGCCAGTAGTCAGAGCGGGCACCCAATCGCTCAATGATAAGTGCCATTAATATTGAGATTAGTATCATTGTTCTTTCTCAGTCGTTGATTCTTGGGATAACGTGTCTAAATAGCGCTGCCAATCGAATGCATCACCAGGGTCTGTTTTTCTACCGGGTGCAATATCGCAGTGGCCCACAATACGCTCAGAGGTAATATTTGGGTAGTGCGTTAATATCGCCTGACTGACTTGGATCAGTGCGTCATATTGTGCATCGGTATAAGGTATATTGTCTGTACCTTCCATTTCTATGCCAATACTAAAGTCATTGCACCGTTCACGCCCTGAAAAATAGGACACACCTGCATGCCATGCTCGTTTTGTAAAAGGCACATATTGAACAACCTGGCCATCTCTACGAATAAAGCAATGTGCAGACACCCTCACGCCCTTGAGAGATTGAAAACTCGGGTGCGCTTCACAGTTGATAGCCCCTAAAAACAAATCGTCCACATACGGCGTACCAAACTCACCTGCCGGTAAAGAAATATTGTGGATCACCAGCAAACTGACATCTTGTTCATTAGGGCGCTCATCACAATGAGGTGACTGCCTTTGAACGGCAAATGGGAGCCATTGATATTGATTTTGCATAAAAAAATAAAATAGTCACTACACCTTTCTTACCTTATCAAGATTTCTCGTAGAGCACTATGGCAATTTTATGTCGCTGAGATTGAGGTGAATTGCAAAGAAAATTGTTTCATTGCACTAATCGAAGTAGAATTTAAGATATAACAAATAAAGATTGATTCTAGCTATGCAACCACAACTTATCTCTCAACTTGTAAAACAAGCCCTCGATGAAGACTTAAACTACCAGTCAGCTGCCGCAGGTGATATTACCGCAGCCTTGATCCCTCAAGCACAAACTGCAAATGCGTATGTCATCACTCGAGAGGACTGTATTTTTTGCGGCAAAGATCTAATTCTCGAGGTGTTTCGTCAAGTGGACCCGAGTGTTGAGGTAAATGTTTTGGCGAATGATGGGGATAGATTGAGCGCGAATTCACGTATTTTTACTGCCAAAGGGTCTGCCCGCGCAATATTAACCGCTGAAAGAACAGCGCTTAACTTTGTACAAACATTATCCGGCACCGCAACAACAACGGCACATTATGTGAAAGCGTTAGAAAACAGCAGTACACAATTACTAGATACCCGAAAAACCATTCCGGGTTTAAGGGCTTTACAAAAATATGCTGTGGCTTGTGGTGGCGGTAAAAATCATCGTATTGGATTGTTTGACGCCTTTTTGATAAAAGAAAACCACATCGCGGCATGTGGTGGCATTGAAAGTGCGGTCAGTCAGGCTAAAAGCAACCACCCAGAAAAACCTGTTGAGGTTGAAGTAGAAAACCTAAATGAGCTGGAACAAGCGCTAAATGCAGGCAGCGATATTATAATGTTGGATAATTTTACCGTTGAGGACATTCAAAACGCCGTTAAACTAACCTCAGGTAGAGCAAAGCTCGAAGTGTCAGGTAATATGACTTTAGAGATTTTGGAGCAATACGCACAAGCTGGCGTCGACTATATTTCTAGTGGAGCCCTAACCAAACATGTACAGAGCATAGATTTGTCGATGCGCTTTGAATAGTATATTTTTGGTTGTAATTAAATTGTAACTAAATGTACATTTAATACATTGACAATTGTTTACAAACGAGATTTAATAAAAAAGAATTAAATTAATGATTTATAATAATTCTTTTGACTTAATCATGGCGGATACGGTGAACAAAGGTTAAGACTGCAAAGGTCACACGTATCGCTCTAAAGTTAACTGGTTTAATAAATCCCTGATGTAAGTGTTAACTAACATCGGGCTTAATATCCCTTAGGAGACACATCATGACGCAAAGACAACAGGGTGGTTTTACCCTTATCGAATTAATGATTGTGATTGCAATCATCGGTATTTTGGCAGCAGTAGCGCTTCCAGCTTATACAGACTACATCAACCGTGCTAAAACTTCTGAAATGCTAGCTGCTTCAAGTATGCCAAAAGCATGTGTTGAAGAAAGAGCACAACTAGGTAGCGCGCCAACAAACTGTGCACAAGGTTTCAGCGCAACTGACCTTGTAACGTCACTTACAATTGATACGAAAGGCCTGATGACTATCACGGGTCAAAACGACCTTGCTGGTATCGTTATGACGCTTACACCAAACAGCGCAGCAAATACTGCTGCAACAGCAACTAACTTTACTGATTCGTTCGCTGTTCATTCATGGACTTGTGCGGCAACAGTTAACCAGAACCAAGTTAACTGGCTTCCAAGCACTTGTACAGCGACAGTTTCTGGTACACCATAAGATACTGATAACACATAATAAAAGAAACTGGGTTATGCCCAGTTTCTTTTTACGTGAATATACTCTATGGCTCTCCCTTCTAAAGACAATACAAACAAAATAGATACATTTGTTTGGGTTGGTGTAAGCGCTCGAGGAAAAAGACTCGAGGGTGAAATGACTGGCACTAGTGTGGCTTTGGTCAAAGCACAGCTCAGAAAACAAGGTATCACGCCTTCCAAGGTTAAGCGCAAACCTAAGCCACTCTTTGGCTTTAAAAGCGTGCAAAAAATTACCCCTAAAGATATTTCAATTGTCACCAGACAAATCGCAACCATGCTGACTGCTGGGGTATCTTTAGTACAGTCACTGGACATGATTGCTTCTGGCGCAAAAAATAAAAGCGTCAGCAAGCTTATTGGCACTATCGCCGATGAAGTCAAGGCTGGCCAACCGCTGGCAAAAAGCTTGCGCGCGCATCCCCGTTATTTCGATGAGCTGTATTGCGATCTTGTCGAGTCTGGGGAACAATCAGGTGCATTAGACCGAATTTTTGATCGCGTCGCGCTGTATAAAGAAAAAGCGGAGGCGTTGAAGTCAAAAATCAAAAAAGCCATGTTCTACCCCATTGCGGTTATCACCGTTGCACTGATCGTGACTTCGATACTGCTTATTTTTGTGGTACCACAATTTGAAGATATCTTCACAGGGTTCGGCGCCGAACTACCTGCTTTCACTCGTTTTGTGATCGGCATCTCTGAATTCATGCAAGAATACTGGTGGATTATGCTCATTGCGATTGGCGCTGCGATATATACCTACAAAGAAATGCTCATTCGGAATGAATCGGTACGCCACACCAATGATAGATTGCTCCTGCAATTTCCGGTCATTGGTGAAATCTTGCGAAAGGCTGCGGTTGCAAGATATGCAAGAACGCTTTCAACCACTTTTGCCGCGGGTGTGCCCTTGGTAGATGCCCTAGATTCAGCGGCAGGCGCATCTGGCAATATCATCTATAAGAATGCCATTTTAGATATTAAAGGCGAAGTCAGCTCTGGTAACCAAATGAACTGGGCAATGCGTAACTCTAAAATATTCCCCGATATGGTAGTTCAAATGGTTGCCATTGGTGAAGAGTCAGGAGCATTGGACAGTATGCTCAGCAAAGTTGCCAGTATTTATGAGCAAGAGGTTGATGATGCCGTAGATGGCTTATCCACTCTACTTGAGCCGATTATCATGGCGGTATTGGGTGTCCTTGTTGGCGGCCTTATCATTGCGATGTACTTACCGATTTTCCAACTCGGTTCTGTCATTTAAACCCCAATCGAAATAATAATAAGAGCGCACATATGCAAGATGTTTGGCATTTCATGCAACAACAATCCTGGTTTTACCTCTTAACCGTTGGACTGGTCAGTCTGTGCATCGGCAGCTTTCTCAATGTTGTGATATATCGACTGCCCAAAATGATGGAAAAAAAATGGCAAGAAGAGAGCCGTATCATTTTAGGTGAAGATAGCGAAAATCAATCCGTTTCGGATGCACCTTTCACCCTAGTGACACCGCGCTCTACCTGCCCCACTTGCAGCACACAAATCAAAGTACACCACAATATTCCCGTATTAAGCTGGCTGCTACTGAAGGGTCGTTGTGCCTATTGTGATGCAGCTATATCTGTGCGCTATCCACTGATTGAAATGCTAACAACCGTTACTTCTTTGTGGGTGGCTTGGCACTTTGGCGCAACACTGCAAGCATTACTTTATATTGTACTCACTTGGGCACTGATCACGCTGATTTTTATCGATATTGACAAAATGCTGTTACCTGACCAGATCACCTTACCGATGCTTTGGTTGGCACTATTGGCAGCCGCTGCCGACATTACCATTGCTCCCGTCGATGCCATTGTCGGGGCGGCAGTAGGATACCTGAGTTTGTGGAGTGTGTATTGGGTCTTTAAGCTTTTGACCGGTAAAGAGGGCATGGGCTATGGCGACTTTAAACTGCTCGCCCTTTTTGGCGCCTTACTCGGTTGGCAATCCATTCTGACGATTGTCTTACTTTCAAGTTTTGTTGGTGCCATCATCGGTAGTATTCAATTAGCCATTCAAGGTAAAGATAAATCAACCCAGATTCCATTTGGGCCCTATTTGGCAATTGCTGGTTGGCTGACGTTATTTTACGGTACAGCCCTGATAGATTGGTATTTAAACTTTTTAGGAGTGTAGTGTTGTCTCAGTGGATACTTGGCCTAACCGGTGGTATCGGCGCGGGAAAAACCGCCGCGACCGATTATTTTCAATCGCTTGGTATTGAAGTCATAGACGCAGATATCGTCGCCAGAGAAGTGGTTATGCCAAATACACCAGGTCTCAACGCCATCAAATCACATTTTGGTCATCATGTGCTCACAGACCATGGCGAGCTCAACCGGGCTAAACTTCGAGAAATTATTTTTAGTGATGAGACGAAAAAGCGCTGGCTCAATGACTTGCTTCACCCCTTGATTCGCACGCAAATTATTACACAACTTGAAGCGGCGCACAGTCATTATTGTATTCTGTGTGCACCGTTACTATTTGAGAACGGTCTGCAGTCATACTGTCAAAAAACACTGCTAATTGATGTCCCCGAGTCAGTACAAATCAAAAGAACGATTGCCCGAGATAAAGTCTCTCAAGCACAGGTAAAAAATATAATTGCAGCGCAAATGAGTCGCGAGGAAAAGCAACAGCTTGCAGACTATATCATTGACAATGATAGAACGCTTGACAAGGTACGAGCTGAGTTATTGTCTTTACACAAGATATTTTTACAAGCCGCAAAAAATTATTAATCCTATTTTCCGAAAAATTAGGTATTATTCATTAGAACAATAAATAATGTGTTCAGTTAAGCAAAATTAAGCAGTTTGACTAATTGTTTGCTACATTTGTGTAAGTTGTTGAAGTATTAAAGGACGTTATGGAACATCACTCTCCGTTACTGAGAAAATTCATTACCTTAGGTAGAATTACTCCTGATCAGATAAAAGCAAAGCATACCGAAGCGACAACGACCGCCGAGTTGATTTGCTTGTGCAGTGGCATGACTGGCCAAGAACTTGCTGAGCAATGCCTTGACCTGTTTCGTGTTCCTTATTTTGATCTTAATGGTTTTGACGTCCAACATGTCCCCAAAGACCTGATAAAAGAAAAGCTGATCAGGCAACACTACCTGTTACCGTTAGTTAAAAAAGATCGTAAGTTATTCATCGCGACGTCAGATCCAACAGACTATGGCGCGTTCGAAAACTTTGAATTTAGTACTGGGTTACAGTGCGAAATCGTCGTTGTAGACCATAAGTTACTTGAACAAAAAATTGATCAACTCTTTGATGACAACTCGGGCCTATCACTGAGTGAAGATGAATTCAAAGAGTTTGCGAGTCTCGACGTTGAGGATGAACCACAATCACAGCAACAAGATGAAGAAAAAGATGATGCTCCCATCATTGTATACATCAATAAAATTTTGATGGATGCAATTAAAAAAGGGGCATCAGACTTACACTTTGAACCTTACGAGAAAAAATATCGTGTGCGCTTTCGTATCGACGGTATTTTACATGAAATGGCCAGCCCACCTAACACACTCGCCAGCCGTTTATCTGCACGCATCAAGGTAATGTCACACCTTGATATTGCGGAAAAAAGGAAACCACAGGACGGCCGTATCAAGCTGAAAATATCCGAGCGCAAGAGTATCGATTTTCGTGTCAGTACCCTGCCGACGATCTGGGGCGAAAAAATTGTAATGCGTATTCTTGATTCCTCTGCAGCAAAGCTAGGGATCGACGTGCTCGGCTATGAACCAGAACAAAAAGAGTTGTATCTAAATGCGCTGGCTCAGCCTCAGGGTATGGTATTAGTCACGGGTCCAACGGGCTCTGGTAAAACCGTCTCTTTGTATACTGGTTTGAATATCTTGAACAAACCCGAGCGGAATATTAGTACGGCCGAAGACCCTGTGGAAATAAACCTAGAAGGTATCAATCAGGTACAGATCAACACGAAAGCGGATATGACTTTTGCCAACGCGCTAAAAGCATTCTTGCGACAAGATCCTGATGTGGTTATGGTAGGTGAGATACGAGACCTTGAAACGGCTGAAATTTCAATCAAGGCTGCACAGACTGGTCACTTAGTACTCAGTACACTTCACACCAACTCAGCACCTGAAACCCTCACACGTTTGTTAAACATGGGGGTACCCGCATACAATGTAGCCAGTTCAGTGAGCTTGATCATCGCCCAGCGTCTAGCACGGCGGTTGTGCCCCAAGTGCAAAGAGCCAGAAAACTTGCCACCAGAAGAGTTATTACGTCAAGGGTTTAGCGAAGAGCAAATCAAAGATCTCACCCTATTTGCTCCCAAAGGCTGTGATCATTGTACCGATGGATACAAAGGGCGAGTTGGTGTTTATGAAGTTGTAAAAATCACACCTGAGATCTCGCAACAAATTATGGCTGGTGCCAATTCATTAGAAATTGCAGAGCTTGCAGGCAAACTCGGCTTCGATAACTTGCGGCTATCTGGCCTCAAGAAAGCGGCATCTGGTGTGACATCACTTGCCGAAATCAACCGTGTCACTAATTTCTAAGCCAAGTTTCCACGGCTGGTATAGTTTACTGTAAACCAGTAAACTATACGCTGATTGATAGATGAGTATTCCATTATGCCTGCTGCTGTAAAGTGCCCCACATGCCAAAAAGAGGTGATCTGGTCAACTCAAAGCCCACATCGCCCCTTTTGTTCTAAACGCTGCCAGTTGATAGATTTAGGCGAGTGGTCAGAAGAGAACAATAAAATATCCACGCAAGTTCAAAGCGCTGATCTAGGACAGCCAGATCCCCAAGCCCTCATTGAGGATATAGAAGCCATGTTGGCTAAAAACGAAGACGACTTCTTCAAATAATGTGATTAACGGTGCTAAGTACTCGCTAACCTAGATGACTTAGCACGCCATATAATGCTTCCAGTCCTTTATGGGCTTCCCAGTCCGTACTATATAAATAATAGTCTACACTCGGTAAATGTTCTTCAATATCAATAAAATCTACCTGATGCTGATATTTTCGACACATTGACTGTGGCACAATGGCCGCCCCCAACCCCGCAGCGACCAGCGATAAAGTCGTTGATTTTGTTTTGACTTCTTGCACCACATTCATCTCGGCTTGCGCTTCATCAAATACTTGCGTAATCGCAGCATGTAACTTAGGTTGAACGTGTTGTGGGTAATGAATGAATGGGCGGCCACTTAGGATACAAATTGATGTCGAAGACATCGTAAGTTGCCATTTTTTCGGACAAGCCAATACATACTTTTCGCTTTTTAAGTGGCGTAATGCTTGATTGGGCATATCAGGGGCGTGCGCACGAATGATCGCGCCATGCAATTGCTGAGTATCACACCGGTTGATAAGTTCAGCACTGCTACCTTCCTCTAAGACTAAGGCTAAGTATGGTTGCTGCACCTGAAATGCAGCAATACCATCCGACATCAGCGCTTCAAAGGCAAGGCTAATACAACCTACTTTTAAAGGCTGATCTCCCCCTTTTTGAGAAGCACTCACACACTCTCCTAACTCTGTATGGGCCGCCAGAACTCGCTTCGCTTTTTCGACAAATAACAGGCCAAATGCAGTCAATGACACGGAGCGCGTTGAACGCTCAAACAAACGCATCCCTAAGTTTTTTTCAATTAACCGGATCTGTTGACTCAATGGAGGCTGAGACATGTGCAGCCTATGTGCTGCGCGACTAAAACTCAGTTCTTCAGCCACAACCACGACATAGTTGAGCTTTTTAATATCTAACCAATTTATATTCATTACATATAAATAAACATTTTTTAATATTTGTTCTTAATTTAGGCCCGATGTAAGTTTAGTGCAAGCCAAATCAGCAGGAGAACAAGAATGAAATACCTGAGCCTCATATTTTTGCTATTTTTGAGTAGCCAACTACGTGCAGAGTTAGTAAAAGTACCTTTTACTTCCAAAGCACTAGAACATAGTCTGATCGGCACGCAAACCACGCGAGAAGTTCATATCTATCTACCAGATGATTATCACACCAGTCAAAAGCGCTATCCCGTTCTGTACTTTTTGGGCGCTTATAGCTGGCCAATAAAATACAGTAGTCATATCGAGAAAATGCTCAATAATCATAAAAAAGCAGGCAATGCGATGGAAATGATTGTAGTGATGCTTGAAGGCAATACGCCACTTAGGGGCAGCTTTTACGTTAACTCCCAAGTTCATGGTAATTTCAGTGACTATGTTCTAGAAGAAATTGTGCCATGGGTAGACAACACTTATCGAACTAAAGCACACGCCAAACATCGTGGTATTGCAGGGTTTTCTATGGGCGGCACTGGCGCGCTGAGATTTGCCGCTCATCACCCAGATGTCTTTAGCCACGTTTACGCGCTAAGTCCGGGTATGTTTGATGAGCAGGGTATGGCTAAATCCTATTTGACTTCAGAGGCAGCCATTAAACGCTACCAAGCATTCAAGCAGAAGCTTGCAACCAGTAAAACACCCCAAAAAGTGATGGCTGAGGAATTTGCGTCTTTTCAGGGTCGAGCGATTTGGGAAAATGGTCAAGACAATAGCTACAGTGCCTACTTATTGGCTTATGCTGGCGCCTTTGCAGGCACGTCAGCACACCCTTTTGGCACACATTTTAGTCAAGATATTGAGCAAAAACCGCTGTGGTATCGCGGGTTTGGTGAGCTTATTTCATTGTATAGCACCCCAGAAGTCGTCCACAAGCTCCGCTCAATTCACATCGACGTAGGTGACAAAGATGACTATATTTGGATAACCGAGGGGGTCCTCGCACTGAAAGAAAAAGCGCAACAACACAAGCTACCGGTGTCTTTTTCGATCTTCCCAGGTGGTCACAGTGATAACGCCCTAACACGCCTTGAACATCAAATGTTCCCTTTCTTTGCAAAGCACTTATAACGCGCTGTTGCTGTGGTGCCATATCACTTGTGGCACCTCACTCACCGATGCTTCATTTCGCACTACTTAACCTCAAAAGTTCGCAAACATTATCAATCCCACCTGCGCTACTTTAGACTTGTCGCCAACAACATAAAAACCTATAAAGGTATTTTCACCCTAAGGTAACCAATCGTATGAAACATAAGGTAAGTACACAAAATCAGTATGAACACCGTTTGCTCAAGGTCATTGATTACATTTATGAGCATGCTGATAAAGAACTCGATGTCAACACACTCGCAGCGGTCGCGTGCATGTCTACTTATCACTTTCATCGTATTTATCGTGAATATGCCGGTGAAACCATCAATCTCACCGTGAGAAGGATGCGTATGTTGAAAGCGGCGACATACCTAATACGCAGTGACTTGAGCCAACAACAGATCGCAAAGCAGGTTTGTTACGGCAGCGTTGAGGCATTTAACCGTGCTTTTCGAAAACATTATGGTGAGACCCCTCAGCAGTATCGGCAATCCCGTGTTGACGCTCAACCAAATGTCACCGTGTTGTATCCTAAGTCTAAAAAGGAGTACCAAACAATGTATTCAGTTAAACAACAGCCTATCAACTCACTTTCATTAATTGGCATTTCACATCAGGGCGATTATATGAAAATCGGACAAGCATTTGAGAAATTATCTTTGATGGCTGGTAAGGCACAGCTGATCGACCAACAAACACGCTACTTCGGGATCTATTTTGATGATCCAGACACCGTGGCGCAAGATAAGCTTAGGTCTATGGCTTGCATTTCAGTGGACGCCGCGTTGCTGCCAGAAGATCACCAATTTGAGCAGATCACAATACCCCAAGGCAACACGGTCAGTATTTTATTTAAAGGTGACTATGCCGAGCTTGAGAAGCCATATAATTGGTTATATGGTGAGTGGCTGCCGCAGAGCCAATTTGAACTCGCCGACTTCCCACCATTCGAAGAGTATTTGAATGACCTTAAAGATACCGCGCCCCAAGAGCTGCTCACCAGAATCACTTTCTTAGTAAAACCCTAAGTTCGTCTATTCCCTGTCGGTGACTTGAACAAGGTCACTGGCAGCAAGCAACTCTTTTGAGTAGATCACCGACCGTAGTTTCGGGTGCAAATCAAAATTGAATGTCCCCTCGTTACGACTTAAAGGAAATGCCTGTTGCTGCAACGTATTTAAATTCAACTTATTTAAATGGACTATCAGACTTTGTCTGTCCGCCCAATATATGGCATTGTCACGCGCAATAATGGTTAATTCAGCAAGCCTTGGCAACTGTACTAACGGCCTTTCATCGCCCGAAGACCGCATTTGTACCAACCAAAAATCATCGCGCAACATAAAAACCCGGCCAGATTCATCTTCAATACGGGCCAAAATATCATCGCTCACTCGCGCCACTTTTTGGGCCTCAAGGCTATAACGCAGCAATTTGTAGCGATGCTGTTCAACGCGTGAAAAATAGATATGCCGACCATCAGCGCTCCAATTGGCATACATTATCTGCTCATCATCCCCCGTAAGCCAAATAAACTTTTGACTTGGAATATCATACATGAACAAGCGCTCTTCTCGTCGACCCAAGAGCTGTTTACCATTGCGGCTTACTTGCAACCCATTAATCGCATCCAGTGTGTCAAAGCGATATAACCGGGTTTTCTTACCTGCATTAACACCTTCAGTGCGCAATTGATACAGGTAGCTGTATCTTGAATCTCGACTTAGGTAGAAAATAGCAGTGCCATCATGGTTATAAATGGGTGACCACTCAACTTGGTCGCTGGCAATTTTGAGCATGGCAGAAGTCATGTCCTTGGCGACAAACGGGTTAGGCATCGAGACAATATCTCTGTAGTTCATGCCATGGCGACGCATTAACAAGCAATCTTGCGCGCACTCACCAAAAACATCATTCAAACCAGGCGTCACTAGAGCTGAGACATTGAGTACACCACTGTCAACATAGAACCTTGCTAACTGGCCTTTAAAACTACTGAGCAGTAAAGAGTTAGGTTGTGTGTGACTCCATACCATATTGGAGGCTTCGAATCCGAGCGGCATTTCATGAATTAGTTTGCCATCCGCTAACGCGAATACTAACAACCGATATTGTCGCAATTGCTGGTTTCTCACGACCGCTAAATACTTACCATCAAAAGACTCTCTTGCCAATATATCGCCACGCCCTTTAGATAAAGGGAAAGTGACTTGGGTGCTCACCTGCTGCGTTAAATGATAACTGAATATCGCCTTGCTACTAGCTTTATAGTACGTGTTGTCACCCGCAACATTGGCATTGTATAAAATAGACTGCCCATTCGCAGACCAACCTAGCAGTGATAAATTTTTATGAGGGATTTCCAAACGACGTTGATGAAGTAATGCACCTTGGTGGTATTGTGCAACGAAAACATGATACCCCTCACCGGTATCTCTTTTAAACAACACTTGCTGGCCATCCGGCGACATCGATATACTGTGATATGCGCCATCATCATAACTTAATCGGTATAACAGGTTTCTGGTTAAATCTTTGGCATATAAAGAAAATGGCTCTCTATTACTGCCTCGATACATAAATACCAACGTATTAGTTTTGGCATTGTATTCACCGCCCATCTCAGATCCTGAGATTCGCGTTAATGGGGTAATCTTAGCCTCGTAATGTGCCCCCCCCTTTGCATCGAAGTGAGCCCCCCCCAGCCAAACCAGCACAATACCAATTAGACAGGCAATGAATAACCACCATCCGTGCAGTGGTCTTCGTTGCGTGATTGACAGGTCCGAGGCCTTTTCCACAACCCCGACAAACTGGTAACCCTGCAAGGGAATAGTTTTGATAAACCGCGGCTCTTTTGCATCATCACCTAACGCGAGACGAACTTTTTTCACTACTCTGCGAATCGCATCATCGCTGACTTGACGATTACACCAAACATGTTCGAGTAACTCTTGGCGACTCACTACTTCACCCGCACGGGAAATCAAATAATTAAGAAAAGCCAAAGGCAAAGGCTCTAAACGTTGCTCACTGTGACTATTCGCCACCCGACCTGTGTTAGCGCAAACTCGATTCTCACCCAGTATCAGTTCGTTAGACATATATTCAATCCTTTGATTTTTCAATTTATTTTTCTCGATTTGAATGACTAATTGTGACTATCTCAGTCTACACATAAGTTCATAACAATTCCATGTAAGTCACATCTTGGTCTTGGCAAGCTGCATGATATGTCATCTATTTTGGATATTATCAATACAATGGTTCAGTTATTTACACCTACCTCTCAACCAAAACTTCATGCCATTTTGTTGGCCACAAGTTTGTTATGCGCATCCGTTTCACGCGCCGCGCCCACTTCACCATTAGTCAAAACCACATCGGTTTTACCTTGGCACCAAGGCATTCAGGGTCAGCTCTCTTGTCAGGTGTCCGTCCCTCACCAATACACCATCGCCAGCGAAAGTCAGGCTAAGCTTATTTATATGCTCAGTAATGGCAGTTATGTAAAAAAAGGAGACTTGTTAGCAGAGCAAGATGGTTTTTACCTACATCAATCACTGAAAGCTCAACACTATGAACTCAAAAAACATACGACCAATCTTGATTATCATGACCAAGAATATAAACGCTTAATAAAACTAGACAAAACGCATATTTCTGAGTCCTCGATTAATCAACATGCTTTGTCCTTAACGCTCGCCCAACAATCAGTTGCAGCCGCAAAAAATACGATTTCAACACTCGAAAAACAGATTGCAGCGCTCAAGCATTACGCGCCTCACGATGGTGAAGTCAGTGCACTACATAGCCACCTCGGCAGTTTTGTTGCGAAAGGGGATGCCATACTAAGCTTTATTGCAACCAATGAGAGAGAGCTTCACTGCGAGCGACCCCACGCGCAAGGTCAGCTGACACATCAAACTGACAACATCACATTCTCCCTCTTCTCCTCGACACCGTTGCAATTAAACCGATTTACCAGAAGTCTAAATCAGCGCCATCAAACACAATCATTGTGGTTTCTGATCCCTAACGAGTTTGCCAATCTGCCCATCGGCAAACTCGTCACTGTACAATGGCAATCTCATACCGACAAACTCGCCAAACTGCCTGTTGAAGCGGTGACTTTTGAACACAATAATGCGTATGTCTGGCGCGTTAGTATGGACCAAAAGGCCGAGAAAGTGGCCGTGAAAGTGTTACAAAATCAGGCTCATCACTTTATCGTTCAGAGCGCTTTACGCGCCGGGGAGCACGTCATTGTGTTGGGCCAAGCAAACGTTTCTGAAGGTACCCAGGTTAACGTACTACCAACCGACACCTTGCTCGCACAAGGAGAGTAACCATGACGAGACCCCATACACTCATGACGCTCAAAGATAAAGTCATTGCCTCCGTCGCAGCGTTAATATGTATCTTTGCTGTGATTATCGCCAATCAATTAGAAAGTGCCTTACTTCCACCTATCAAACGACCCGAAATAGCCGTTAATATTATTTGGCCGGGTAAAAGTGTCGAGGAAATTCAACAAACATTGAGCTCTCCGCTGGAAGACGTCCTCAATGGCATACCAAGTAGTACCCTTATATCGACTACGGTAAGTGCAGGCAGTGCCAATATAACTGTGAGGTTCCAAGCAAACGCGGACATGGAAGCGGCCTACCTCGAAACCTTAAATCGGATTAATCAAGTCTCAAGTTGGCCAAGTGAAGTCCCTGCCCCCACCGTCACCAACTATGCTTCTGGCAGCAGTGCTTCTCTTGCCTCAATGATGTTAATCAGCAAAACATCGGCAACACAGCAAGACTTTATTCGCGCTTTTGAGCAGTATTTAAAGCCCGCGCTCAGTCAAATAAAGGGGGTTCAACGTGTAATCACGAGCAATAACCCAACTCAGCAACGCGTTGATATTGTTTTACAACATGAAAAGCTAAAACGTTTTGGCCTGAACATCGCACATATACAAACGCAGCTAAATACACTGAGTGATGGCTCTGGTGACCATATGTATTTGGGCGACAGGCGATACGCTTTACACTTTTCTGGACAAAAAAACCTATCTGAGCTGATGTCACACCCCATCGCCTATCATGCACCGGCGGTTGTGAAGTTGTCTGACATTGCAACTATTCAACAACGCACTGAGCGTGAATGGATGTTCTCATCTGTACATGGGAAGCGTGCATTTTATATCTACTTTCAATCCTCTCCCGATGTCAACGTACTTGCTGCGCTTGATCAAACTAAAAAGGTCATTGCGCAGTTAAATCAAGGACCTTTGGCCGACCTCGATATGGAGCTGGTGCTCAGTCGAGACGATTCAAAAGCCATTAAGAACGCCATTTCACAAGTTTATTTTTCACTCCTTTTAGGCATTATTTTATCCAGTTTGGTGCTTTACTACTTTATCAAGCAGAGTCGCTTTGTCGTTTTGATTTTTGTCTCAATCCCCGTTTGTGTTGCTGTGGTTGTGCTGCTCATGCACATATTTAATTTTAGTCTCAATGTTATCAGCTTAGCTGGTATGGCACTGTCCATTGGATTACTACTCGATGCCAGTATCGTCGCAGTTGATAGTATTGAACAAAAACGCCGCCAAGGTGAACATCTCAATCAAGCGATTATATCTGGCATTCACGCTGTCAGGGGCGCGGTGATCTCATCAACACTCTCAAGTATTGTGATTTTTGTCCCCATACTCTTGATGCAAAGCCCCGAAGCACAGCTATTTAAAGATCTTGCTTTTACGATATCAGCCGCCTTGCTAGCTTCTTTGCTATACGCATTGTATGTACTTCCTGTCATCGCCAAAACGCTCCTGAGAAAGGCCCCAAACCAACAACACAGCGCCATGCACGTGCGTGGGGTGTTCTACAAATTAACTAACTCCAAACCTGCCTCATTGAGTTTACTGGTGGTATTAATTCCACTGGCATGCCTAGTGATTTGGCAGCTTACTCCTCAAACCAACTTACTACCTGCCGCCAAAAATCGTGCGGTACATGCCTACATTAGCTTTAAAGACCCACTTTCTCCGCAGGCCACTCAAACCCATATTGCGGAGCCAATCCTGAGCAGATTAGCGCAACAACAACGCCAAGGCAGTGCACCCAGTTACGATTTGTCCGGGCTACTTTGCTGGCAAGGGTTTTGTCTACTGTACTTTTACCCGCCGCAGCAATGGCATTACGACACATTTAGTCAATGGCTGAAAAGTGAAATTGTCCATGACTTGCCAGGTACACATGTCACTGTCGTACAAGAAGCGCTGCTACGACTCGTGATGCCAAATGCAGGTGTCACCTATTTAGATTTGCAAGGCGCTGAATTCTCAACATTACAATTTGCTGGTCAACAATTATTGCACCACTTACAAACCACTATTGACGGTGCACAAATTCGAGCAGTCAGTGAACTGACTAATCGTATTGCTAGGATCAACTTTACGCCAAATCATGAAACGCTCTTGCGCTATAACATCAATTTACGCGATTTAAACATGCACTTATCAGCACTTACTCAAGGCGTGTATCTAGGCCGCTTTAATCGCCAAGGGCAAAACTTACCCTTTTATTTAAAGATACAACCCGCAGAAGATTTGCAAGCGCTCATGAATAGGGAAATAGACATTGCAGGAGTGGGACTCAGACCCATTTCTGAGCTTACCAATGCGCAGTTTTCTGTTGCTCCCGCTCAGCGCAATCGCATTAATCAGCGCAGCGTGGTCACCTTAAGCCTCACGCCGCCAACACATATGAGCCAGAGTGAATTCATCAATACAATTAAGCAGGAGACCGCTGACTTTTTAACTCACAATCAATTTGCCAACATAAACACCACATGGCGAGGAAGTGCAGATAAGCTTGATGAATTCATCGCAGAGTTTGGCACCATGTTTTTAATGTCATTGCTTATGCTGTGCTTTTTACTGCGCCTAAGTCTAAGCAATTGGCGCCAAACATGGGCTGTATTGCTGAGTATGCCGCTGGCCATGCTCGGCGGCATGCTGTGTTTGCGCCTACTCGGACTCACAACTCACCAACCACTTGATATCATCACAATGATTGGATTTATTATTTTAATGGGGCTGGTCATCAACAATGCGATTTTACTGATAAATCACTATGAGTTTGCTATACAGCATGGCGTAACTCAGAAAGTCGCCATCATACAGGCAATTTCTGTTCGTAAACGGCCCATTTTAATGAGTACAGGCACCAGTATATTTGGCATGTTGCCACTGATGCTGGTACCCAGAGAAGGGGCGGAAATATATAGGGGGCTTGCCGCTGTCATTGTAGGTGGTATGGCCTTCAGCGCGGTGTTAAGCATGCCTTTTATGGCAGCTCTTCTATCGCAGCCTTGGTTTGGTGACAAGTCCATACAAACTCACCCAAAGTCAGCTTCAGCTGCTTAACAGCATGCCTTCTCTAATTCCACAACAACAAATGGCCTGATTTGAGGGTCAGCGCCATTTATTGTTTAATACTTTGAGACTAGGCATTTACTCTCTATTAGGAATCATTGGATAATCACTCTAGATTCATTTGAATCACTTAAACTTGTTCAATATGTAGTGAAAAGACAGGGGAAAATCATGAACATAAGGAATGTGCAAACATACGGCATACTGTGGTGGTGTTTGCTCATAGTATTAGGATGGCATGGTGCAACGCAAGCGCAAAGCGACACACGCCAAAAACCTCACGTGGCCATCGTCGGTTCAGGGCCCTTGGTACCCCAAGGCAATGGGCAAGCGATCCCTATTAGTTATAAAAATACCACAGAGGTTGATGTTGAAATCCTACATCTCACCAGTCCACATGATTTCTTGAATCGTTATTACCTCAATGACAATGTTTATCCAAGTACCTTAGATCGCCTGAGTTACAGCTTTAACAGTGTCTTTGCCGACAGGTATACGCTACCAACAGGGAGTTCAGAAGAAATTCATAGTGCCAAACTCCCAATTCCTGCCCAGTTAGCATCCGGTTGGTATATTGTCACCCTTAAAGCCGCGGGGATGTTTGATGATATTCAAGCCAAACACATGTTACTGACAGAGTTAGGGGTACAGGCTAGGATCCAAAAAAACGAGGCGTACTTTAGTGTCAATCGGCTAAAAGATGGCAGTAGTGTTGCCAATGCAAAGGTCAGTCTTTACCGTAAGCATGAATTAATCAGACAGGGAACGACCGACACCGCTGGCAATGTCCACTTCTCAGTCATGGTTGAAGAAAATGACATTGTCTTTGTTGAACATGAAGGCAACGGTCACACACCCGAAGTCGCCTTATTACCTTTGAAAGAAACTCCACTCGACCTCTCTGGTTATGATCTTGGTGGGCGAATGTACCAAGACTCGGAAGCCTATATTTACAGTAACCGAGATTTAGTCAGACCGGGTGATGCATTGCCTATCAATATTTTATTGCGTAACCAAGATGGTTACTCCATAGACAGAGACACACTTACCCTCACGGTTAAAAATCCACATCAAGACGAGATTGTTAAAGAAACCCTGCCTATTAGCGATTCGGGTTTATTTGAAAAGGTACTGACTACCGCCAAAGATTGGCCAACCGGACGCTATACCGTAGGCGTAAAAATAGACCCAAGCTCAACTCGGTCACTCAATGAATTTCAATTTCAATTAGAAGAATTTGTTCCTGAGCGCATGGACTTGAACGTATCACCCACTGCGCAGTTTGTCTATACAGGTAGGAGCAACCAAATTGCGTTGACGGGTAAATACCTCTTTGGCAGCCCAGCTGCTGGCAACCAATTTACTACAGATATTTCTTATCAGCCGATACGTCACTTTTCAGGGCCTTACAAAGAGTTTGTTGTCGGACAAGATTTTTATCTGCCGAGTCGCTTTAAGTCTCTGGCCAAAAAACGTATGTCCAACGAAGGCATCGCTTCGGTCGATATCCCTACCCCCAGTGCCAGCAGGATAAAAAGCCCAATTAAAACGACTGTGTTTTTTGCACTGCAAGAGTCAGGGGGCGCTGCGGTACAGCGCAGTACTACGTTTACAAGCTGGAAAGATCAAAACCTACCCGCTCTTAAACCGCTCAGCAAAACATTTGCGTATAAATCTGATGCAACCTTTGATGTTGCATTACTTAGCCCAAATGGCCAAAAACTCGAAACCGGTCGCGTCAAGTTAACTTTGTATTATGACCAAGGCCGCGCTTATTGGATGTATGAAGAAGGCATTGGCTGGACACGCAAGAAACAAGATCAATGGCGTAAGGATCAACAGATCGTTGTTGACTTGAATGCGGATACCGCACGTATAGCACTCCCGGTAAGTTGGGGAGACTATAAACTGGAAGCCACGGACCTGAGCACCGGCGCTCAAACTTTGCATTATTTTTACGCAGGTTGGGAGCGCGGTTACCACCAATCTCCAGCAAAACCAGAGCATTTGCAATTGTCACTGAATAAAACAGCCTACACAGCTGGTGAGCAAGCAAAGGTCACATTTGATGCCCCCATTGATGGAGAGCTCCTGATCACACTGGAGTCTGACAAAGTACTGTGGAGTCGAAAAGTAGCCATCGAGCAAGGGCAAAGAAACATCACTCTGCCTCTGAGCAAAGACCTGAATCGTCATGATTTATATGTCACCGCAAGCCTATTTGGTCAACAACAGCAAGCCCCCAAGCGCTATTTAGGTATCACACCTCTTAGATTGGATAGAACAGAGCGTCAAATCGCTCTCTCAGCGACGCTCCCTGATAGCATAGAGCCCCTGCAAACCATTACCATCCCCATCAAAGCCTCCGGCGTAAAAACCGATCAAACCAGTTGGGTCACGGTCTCAATGGTTGACAAAGGGATCATCAATTTAAGTCGCTTTAAGCCGCAAAACCCGCACACTTTCTTGTTTTCTCAGCGTCGATACAGTGGTGATATCATCGATTTATATTCGCGCCAATATGACCCGAGGCCCAACCCGTTTGCACAATCAAGATTTGGTAGCGACAACAATGCCAATAACACAAATCGAAATGATGACCTCGTTGAAAGCAAAACCATTCAGTTAATGTCTAAGCCCACACAACTAGTTGACGGCGAGGCAGTTGTTGAGCTGACACTGCCAGACTACAATGGCGAAGCCCAAATCATTGTGACCGCTTTTAATGACCAACAAGTTGGCCAATTAATACAAGACCAAGTTATCCGTATGCCACTCGTCGCAGAGCTTAGTGTACCGCGCTTTTTAGTGCCAGGTGACCACGCTAGCATCGCCATTGATTTACACAATGTCAGTGGGAACAAAAAGCACTTAACAGTCAATTTACAGACCGATTCGGACATTGAACTTCCTAAAAATATGGCACAACGTATTTCATTGGATGATGGAGAAAACTGGCGTCACACTCAACCAATCAGGGTGTCAGAAACCGCACCAGATACCGTCGTTACTTTTACATTGTCCGTTCAAGGAGAGGATATTGATCTCAAGAGAAGCTGGCGCGTACCCGTCAAATACATAGAACCATGGGCAACTCGAGTGACCAACCAAATACTTCCTCCTGGTCAAGCGATGACTGTCTCAGCATCTGCATGGCACGGGCTCAATATGCAACCAAGCAAAGCGGGCAATTTACTGGTCAGTCATGGACCTATATTCAATATTACTGAATTTGCAACCGGTTTACATGCCTACCCTTATGGCTGTGCAGAACAAACAACCAGTAAAGCCTGGCCCTTTGCACTAAACCATGCCCAACTAACAAAGTTTCAGCACAACGCATTACAGAAAAATGTGCAACTATCAACTAGCCAAGCATATTTAAGTGCCGCAATTAAACGTTTAAAAACCATGCAAAAGACTTCTGGAGGGTTTGCCTTATGGGGAAGCTATGGCGCTGAAAAACCTTGGTTGACGGTCTATGTAACCGATTTACTGACGCACATTAATCGCAATTACCCAGAATTAGTGCCAAGCGCCATGTTAGAAGATGCGCAGTATCGTGTTTTAAGATATGCACGTGGAGATTTTGTCGATGGCTTAGCAAACTCTCATGCCGAGTCCACTGCCGCAAAAAGTTATGCGGCTTATCTGGCAAGTCGATTAGGAAAGTTAAGCTTCAGTGATCTCGAAGCGCTGCACCTGAAAACGCATCCCTCTAAATTGAGCCTATTACACCTTGCGGCGGCTTACGCCAACACGGGGGCGAGCTTACCTAGCGCACAGCTATTGAAACAGTATCAACAGCAGCAAAGAACGAAACACTACTTTTATGATTATGGCAGTGACATTCGTGATGCTGCACTGGCAACATTGGCCCTTGATAGCATTGCCCAAGTAAAAGATCTTCATCAAGAAGCGCAAAAACTACGCACAACTTTGTTAGAGCAACTCCCAGACCAAGTGGCAGACATTGATTGGTTGAGTACACAAGAACGTGCCGCCTTGTTACGCAGTGCCGTTGCCAGCGCCAAACTGAACCAGCAGCATGTGGCCGTAACAATAGACAACCAAGCGAATACGCAGCAAGGATTAGTATCACATCCCTTGACGCCAGGCCTGTTAATTAAAAATACAGGAGATAGCAACCTGTATGTTCAGCAATTAGCAAAAGGGTATGTTGAGCTCGATGAGCAACTTGCGAATCACACCAATCCATTTAACACGATTAAAATGAAGCACTTTGTCAGGCGCTGGTATACACTCGATGGCCAACCTTTGGATGATAATATTACGCTCAAAGTGGGCGACCGCCTTCTCGTCGTACTGGATGTTCAAAGTAAAGAACGTATTCCAGATACGCTTATCGTAGATCGTATACCGGCTGGTTTTGTACTTGAAAATCCTGCCTTATTGCAAGATCTTAATATAAGTGAATTGTTACCACCTAATGTCAACCTCGCAGATATCGAACATCAGGAGTACCGCAATGATAGGTATGTGGCAGCGGCCGAGCTCACTAAAGAGAAGCAACAGTTTGCCTATTTGCTTCGCGCAGAGGTACCTGGAGTATATGGCAACCCACCCACCTTTCTAGAATCAATGTACCGCCCGCAAAAGCATGTGCTTTATAGGCAATATCCCTCTACGCTCACTATCGTGCGCTAGCAGGTTAATCGTTCCTTAGGCAGATAATTGCAACGCACTTATCTGCCGCTCACTTAGCCTTACTAACATGATCATTAAAAAAGCCTTTATCACCGCATTATTCACGCTTCTCATGTTGTTGATGGCAGCGATGGTTTGGCATTATCAAAACCCACTCCCCCCGATTTACCCACATGGACCGGCAACGCGTATCACCGCAAGCGATCAAATGACTTTACGTGCATTTGGCGACAAACTCGGTGTTCACCGCTACCATGTCCAAGTTTCAGAAGTGGACGAGTTTTATCTCAATGCCTTGCTACATTATGAAGACCGTTGGTTTTATTATCACTATGGCGTAAACCCGCTGGCACTTGCACGTGCTGCGGTGCAGTGGATTGTACATGGTCAGATCATCTCGGGTGGCTCGACGCTCACTATGCAAGTCGCAAGATTAATTGATCCCCATGACCGTACAATCATGGGAAAGCTTCATCAGATAGGCCGCGCGATACAGCTAGAGTGGTACTACAGCAAACAAGATATTCTCAGCTTCTACCTCAACCTTGCGCCCTTTGGGGGCAACATTGAGGGTATCGGTGCCGCATCGCTCAAGTACTTTGGCAAGCACCCGAAACACCTCAATAAAAACGAAGCAGCATTGCTGGTGGTCATTCCCCAAAAGCCCTCGCGTTTTCGCCCAGATCGGGACATCGACTTGGCAAAAAATATGCGTAACAAAGTGCTCAATCGACTACAGCAAGGTCATTTAATTGATGCCGAACAGTACCAATTATTCGCAGCTGAACCCATTAAGTTATACGATCGAGCAGAATATCCATTAGCGCCACTTCTTAGCAGGTACTTAAGAAACCAGTCTCCACTTAGCCATACAATAAAGACGACTGTGGACTACGAATTACAGGTCCGGCTTAGCAGACTGTTACACAGGGTCAGCACACGCTTGCCACACAGGGCTTCTGCTGCGGCACTGGTTGTTGACAATCACAGTGCACAGGTCATTGCATATCAAGGCTCCGTTGACTTTAATGATTTAAGTCGTTTCGCCCATGTCGATATGGTTCGAGCAATCCGCTCCCCTGGCTCAACCTTAAAACCCTTCATTTATGGCCAAGCTATCGATATGGGGCTCATTCACAGTAAAAGCTTACTCAGTGATATTCCCAGCGATTTCAAGGGCTATAAACCGCAAAACCTCAATGGCCACTTCAGTGGTGCCATCAGTGCAGAGCAAGCACTACAAAAGTCTCTCAATGTACCGGCCGTGCAACTTCTCAATCGCATTACCCCAGCACGTTTTGACGCCAATTTAAGGGCTGCGAATATTCAACTTGTTCATGAAAAAGCCAATTTATCAGTTGGCTTAGGGGGGACCGGTACCAACTTACTCAACCTGGCTAAGCTGTATGGCGCACTGGCAAGTCATGGTGAGGTTAAGGCGTTACAACTGCGTCAACCGCATCACCTACCCACCCCACAATTATCACCTGACACAGTCAGGATATTGAGCCCACAAAGTAGCTGGATAGTCTTCAAAATGCTTAGCTCGCAAAGTGCCCCAGATCGAGTTGTCCCCTCTACTCGCAGAGAAATTGCCTGGAAAACGGGCACGAGCTATGGCTACCGAGACTTTTGGTCTGTGGGCGTTAGCCCTGACTATACTGTGGCAGTTTGGGTAGGGCGACCCGATTCCAGTCCAATGCTAGGCTACCTGGGCGCCACGCAAGCCGCCCCCATCATGTTTGATATTTTTGATTTGTTACCCAAAGATCAGCGTACACTGTCAAAACCCGAAGGGGTTGAGCAAACCTTAATTTGCTGGCCCAGCGGCAGGGCAATCAGTCAAGTGCCGCAAGATCAATGTGTAGAACAACATCAGGCGCTTACAATTAACGGCATGACACCGCCCAGTATGGATTTATATGGCGATTTCAATATAACCTCACAATGGCCTGCCAAGTTAACGCAATGGCTGATTACACGAAAAGGTCTGCATCCCATAGAAACACCTGACGAAGTCAAACCGTCGATTACCATTACATCGTTGCGAAATGGCCAGCACTACTATCGCTCCCAGCTAGATGTATTGCCCCTCGCCTCTTCTCGACCCAAGGAGACACAATGGTTTATTAATCACCGACCGATCTCACAATCACAGCTTTCATTACGCAATTATCAAGGGAAAACGGTCGTTTCAGCTTGCATAAACACCCTGTGTGACAAGAAAACCATCTATATTCATCCTTGAAGCGTACATGCTAGAAACAGCTTACAAACCCATTTTATTTTTCTAAAATAAGTACAAACCCAATGGTGGCAGTTTAGATTATTATGTGGGATCTGCTAAACTCTTGGTTATTAGTGCGCTTTTTTCTGCGCAGCTTTTTGTCCAAGATTGAATAAGGTGAATGTAACAGTGTCAATAGATCCTTGGAAAGTATTAGAACTTGAACCAACATCAGATCAACAACAGATCGACGCAGCTTATCAGCAAAAACTCGCACAGCTTGACGCTGAGGCAGAGTCGGAACGAGAGCAACAAACCGTGATTCTCAAGCAAGCGTATCAAGCAGCCCTGCAAACACTGAGGCAACCTTTTAAGCCTGCTGAGTCAAGTTTGTCGAACCCACTTTTTAAGGAATTTGACGAAGAGTTAACCTCATTATTATCAAATGCTTTACGTCGAAATCAACTGACCGCATGGCAACTATTAATCGATCACCCTGCAGGACAAGAACACGTATTAAGGGACGATCTCAGTGCCCTGATATTTGATTTCATTCTTCACCATCAGAGGACGTGCGAAGATGACAAACAGTTGATCTCGAGTGAGATCCTCATTTATCTCACTGAACAATTAGAGTGGACATCTCGGGATGATTTAAGAGCGCGCTACGGCGACAACTTTTTCTACCGTATGACACAGCAGCAACTCCCCGAACCCGAGGCCATTGCGGAGCCCATTGCTGATACTGGTAATCTCGCTAATATTTTTATTGGACTTACCATCGTTTGTGCAATTGGATTATTAATGATTTCGGTTTAATTGGCGATGTGTACATTCTTAACTGGGCAATGAATCGCATCGACAAAGTCTGAAGGTGACGGCTTGATATGATAAGGTAGCCAGTAATTATTTTGAACTTGTCATATCTGCCATCCCAAATGGCGCCAAACTAAGGAAACTTCATGACCATCACTCGTCAACATACCAATCAGCGTATGAGTCGCATTGTTGTGCACAACGATACCATTTATTTGTGTGGCCAAGTGTGTAAAGACGCGACGCAAGGCATCAAAGAACAAACACAAACCATGTTAGATAAAGTAGATGCGCTGTTAGAAGAAGCCAACAGCGATAAATCCCACCTTTTAAGCGCAACCGTTTACATTAGTGATATGCAGTATTTTGCGCAAATGAATGAGGTTTGGGACGCTTGGGTACCTGAAGGTCACGCGCCAGCTCGTGCATGCGTTGAAGCGGCTATGGCGAGACCCGAATTACTCGTAGAAGTCTCGGTTGTTGCCGCCGTGAAAAAAGGCTAATACACCTGTGGAGGCAAGCTGAAATACTTGCCCCCCTAAAGTCCAATCATTTAGATTACGACATCGGCACGCTCAGTTAATTGCACCAACCCTTCATTTAACCGTGTCATCGCAACATCAAATTCGGCCCTACTGGCCGGTCCACCTAAAGTGAAGCGAATGCCATTTAAAGTGGTGGGCGCTTGCTTGGCACTAAATACATCCAAAGTTCGGACCAACACACGGTGTCCTTTTAAGTGGGCTGATATGTAATGCATATTGAGCGCATCGGGCAGTATCAAGCAAACATTCAACCCAGCAAATCGTGCATGTAAATCGAACCGCACTAGCACATTCTGTAGCGCTTGTTTGCGATACCGCAATTCATCCGCAAGTTTATGCTGTACGTACTCATATTCCTTGCCCTGCAAAGCGCGCATCAGTAACTCAAAGTTCATCATCGAAACCGACCAACACTGCGCATGAATGGCGCCGATGACCGACTGCTGCCAAAGCAAAGGGGCGAGCACATAGCCAGCTCTCAAACCACCGCTAAAATACTTAGAAAAACTCGCGATATAGAACACTCGATCTGGTGCTTTTTGCCACAAAGGCAATCGCCACATCTCTGGCAAACAATAGTTAACGTCATCCTCTAATATGAAAAAGTGATATTTACGACTTAGCGCAAGTAATCCGCTTAGCGTCTCTTCGCTATACTGTATATTGGTCGGATTTTGACAATTTGGTGTGATATAAATCGCCTTGACGGTGTGAGACTGGCATACACTTTCTAAAGCTTGAAGGTCGATGCCATCATCAAGCATGGGAATACCATGATGTTGCAAGTGAAGGCTGTCGCACGCCTTGAAAAAACCAGGGTAAGTTAGCGCTTCATGCAATACCAAGTCTTGTGGTTCACACAGGGCTGATAAACAGGCGAAAATCCCCTGCTGTGCTCCCTGCGTGAAAATAATATCATGTTGCGCACACTCAAACCCTTTAAGCTTAAGCCACTCTCGGTAAAATCGCTGATGACGCTCTAATCCATTGAGCTTATATGTCATCACGTCACTGAGCGCCGCAACATTGCTAGACAACGACTGCATGGCCGCAGCCATCACGGCATCTTGCCCCATATTTGGTTGCACGCTGGATGCTAAATCACTGAGCCCCGGTACTGAACGCACATTACTGCGTTTCGCCACATAGGTGCCGGCCCCCAACTTTGCACTGACATATCCCCGTTGCTCTAAGAGCACATAAGCACGTGTCACGGTGCCATGCGTAATATTCAGTTGATCAGCCAATGTCCTTTGAGCTGGCAATCGCTGCTCAAACGCCAATCGCTTCTCATCAATAGCATGTTCAATTAATTGTGCTAAAGCCATGTATTTAGGCTGTTCTAGAGCAAGCGCATGAAACGTTTCAATCTCTGGGTGCCAAATTGTATTCATAACAATAAATAAATTGATGACTAATTGTATTTATGACACTAATAGAATACAGAGCAAATAGCAACAATTGTATCAATACAATAATAGGAGGAACACAATGCAAACCGCGGATCTTGTCGCGCTCATGCCAGCCCTAGTCATATTTAGTTTTGCCGCTTCGATCACCCCTGGGCCAAACAATATTTTACTCACTTACTCTGGCGCAAATTTTGGGGTTAGAAAAACAGTTCCTCACATTGCAGGGATTCGCGCAGGTATGACATTAATCCACCTGATCATGCTCATTGGGCTCGGTCAGCTACTTGTCAGTAACCCTAATTTACATATGCTCTTTAAATTGCTAGCCAGTGGCTACATCCTATTCTTAGCATATAAAATCTCTCAAAGCAGCGCGCCCAATCAGCTTAAAAGTGAGAAAGACAAGCCGATGTCATTTTCACAAGCGGCCATATTTCAACTGATTAACCCCAAGTGTATTGCCACATTACTTTCGTTAAGTACCGCACTCACGCTACCGGGCGAATTATATTGGCCTTCAGCGGTACTTGGTGTCTTGATGTTTAACCTCATTGCCTTATTCAGTGGCTTCAGTTGGATATACTTTGGCAAGGTCATAAGCCAACGACTGCAAAACCCCAAACATCAGCAGTACTTTAATTATGTTATGGCTTGCCTATTGCTCGCTTGCTTACCATTAATCCACATCAATTAGAGATTGCGAGACGACATATGAAGTTAATCAGTCAATTGAACAAACAGCAGTTTCATGAAGTTTATTTATTTCTCTCACAACGAAGCTATTGGAGTAAGGGCATTCACCAAGATAAACTGAGAACCGCACTAGATAATTCGCTCTGCTTTGCCTTGGTCGATGGTGGGCAATTGATTGCCTTTGCCAGAGTGGTAAGCGATTATGCCACGTTTGCCAATTTGTTAGATGTTTTTGTATTGGAGCCTTTTCGAGGTAAAGGGCTGGGTAAAAAGCTCATAGATGCAGTGGTCACTCACCCCAAGCTTCAAGGGCTGAGACGGTTTACACTCGCAACCCATGACGCGCACGACTTATATCGACAGTTTGGCTTTGAGTGCCCTGCTCAACCAGAATACTTGATGGAACGATATGACAAAGGGGCAAACATACGAAGCATGCATACCTTCTAAACAAGCATAGGCGGTCAATTTTATCACTTTACTTGCGACCTATCTTAGCTGGCTGGCACGCCAACCAGCTAATGGGCAGACTTATTTTCGCTGGTCCTGACAAGACCAACGCTGCCATGATATACCGGTCAATTACTTGCCAGTATGTGGAACTGGCTTACATGGGAAGTAGCAACCTGTAACCGCGGCGCCACCGGCCACTTTAGCTGTTGCCGTAACAGTGACTTGTTTGCTTGAAAGGTTAGCCAGTTTTTTTGCTTTTAGGGTAAGTTTCATGATCATTTCCTTATTTAAATTAATCAACTGCCATCACTATGGCGAAAAATAAAATACCCCAAAAAAATCAAATATCAAGCCATAAATTATTTAAAAATACTTTTAAATCATTATTTTGCATATTATTAGAACAATAAAATGCACAAATCAAAATAATAAAATGCAATGCCGAAGCCAGCCATCGTCCAGAAATTCGGTAACTCAGCTTAGTCACTTTAAATCTTTTCCTGTTAGCGATCTCAACAATTGAAACTAAAGCACTTTTGACATAGATCAAACCGTGATTAACCCATTCAACCTGTGCAAAGTCTACCTATCTCATAACGCTTGTCTCCCTTGCACTTCACTTTTAATGTAAGTGATATCCTAGTTAACTGATAAAAATTATGAAAACGACATTTACCCTCGCAGCATTGAGCACTTTGTTTGGGCTTGCATCTGTCAGCAGCTACGCAAGCACAACACTTAAATCCGAAGACATTTTCCAATTGGAGTACGCCGCAAGCACGCAAATCAGTCCAAATGGTAAAAAAATCGTTTATGAGCGAAATAGTTATGACATCATGAACGACACGCCAAAACGCGCTTTGTGGATTTACAACGTACAGACAAAAGCGCACTACCCACTCTTTTCGGACCAATTCAACTACAGTCAGCCTCGGTGGTCACCTGATGGCAGTAAAATCGCATTTACAAGTAATCGCAGTGGATCTCGACAGCTACATGTTTACTGGGTCAAGCAAGATAAACTAGCTGTACTAACTCAACTGCCAAAAGCGGTTAACAACATCACTTGGTCACCTGATGGAGAGCAAATTGCCTTTACCATGAACGTGCCACAAGGTAAGTCCAACTTTGCTAAGTCGGTCAAATTACCCAGCAAACCAAAGGGCGCGAAGTGGTCTGAACCTGTTAAAGTCATTGATAAAGCAAGATACCAAGCTGACGGCAGCGGTTTTATAGAACCTGCATTTCGCCATGTATTTGTTTTGCCAGCGAACGGCGGAACGCCAAGACAAATCACCCAAGGGGACTTCCAACATTATGGTCCGCTAACTTGGAGCCCAGACAACCAATACGTGGTTTTCTCTTCAGATCACCACCCTGAATGGGAATACAGGACCACAGAAGCCGATCTGTATAAAGTGGATGTGAACGACACAACCTTGACACAACTGACCGACTTACCAGGTCGAGAGTACAATCCAACATTTTCAGATAAAGGTGACAAACTCGCATTTATTCGTCGTAGCAATGAACCGGTCCCTTACATCAATGCACAATTGGCGCTACTGAATACCAAAGACAGTAAAATTAAGACGTTAACTGAAGAGCTTGATCGGTCTGTGGCAGATTATCAGTGGTCAGGTAAAGGAGACTTTGTGATTCAATACGATGACCACGGTAAACGCGTACTGGCAAAAGTTTCCTCGCGAGGCAAAATAAAGCACCTTCTTAACGATGTCTCTGGCACCACGTTGGGGCGCCCATATGTGAGTGGTAATTTTACCATGGCAAACAGTGGGGCGATTGCGTTCACACAAGGCAACAGTCATGCCCCTGCCGATGTTGGGTACTATTACAAAGGTAAAAAGTCGACACTGACCCAATTAAACCAAGATTTACTTGCGACTAAGACACTGGGAGAGGTGCATGAACTGACCTATCAATCAGAATTCGATGGTGAACAGATTCAAGGTTGGTACATCACGCCACCCAATTTTGATAAATCCAAAAAATACCCATTGTTGGTCGAGATCCATGGTGGCCCTCACCTCGCTTATGGGCCGCACTTTAGTGCTGAGTTACAGCGCTATGCCGCAGAAGGTTATGTCGTGGTTTACGTGAACTACCGTGGTTCAACCAGTTATGGCGAGCGCTTTGCCCTTTTACTAGATGGTAAATATAGTTCAAAAGAAGATTTTGCCGACCACAACTCAGCAGTAGATGCATTAATCGCGAAAGGATTTATCGATGAAAACAACCTGTTTATTGCTGGGGGATCAGCGGGTGGCATTGCAACGGCATACGCCATTGGCCTCAGCGATAGATTCAATGCTGCAGCAATTACCAAACCCGTCATAAACTGGATCAGTAAAGTACTGACCGCCGACAGCTATTTAGGACAAATCCGTAACCAATTCCCTGGTTTACCTTGGGATAACCTTGCGCATTACTGGCAGCGTTCACCGCTTTCTTTAGTGGGCAACGTCACAACCCCCGCTCTTATCATGACAGGCGAGCTAGATAGACGCACACCAATGTCTGAGTCGGAGCAATTTTACCAAGCACTTAAATTGCGTAAAGTCGACACCGTACTGATTCGCGTTCCAGGGGCACCACATGGCATCGCAGGCAGACCATCACGTATGATTTCCAAAATTGAACATACCTTGGCCTGGTTTGACATGTACCGCAAGCCACAAGACAAGTAGGCTTCATGTATAAGAGGGCAAATGCCCTCTTATACACTTATGCTCTTTATATTTTAGGGACTAAATTAAATCCAACCTCAGCCGATATACTGTGTATGAACATTCCCCCTGACAAGGAGTCAGCATGCTATCGAAAATTCTTTCTCACACATCTATAACCATGCCCAATAAGCCGCAAGCTGCCGCTTCACAAGATGCTCGTTCCAATGACTCAGTTCACGCGAAACAAGCAAAAAATCAACAACAAGAAGACGAAAAGTCCCCCATTATCACCAAAGAATTGGATGAAGAAGCGAATGGCTACAAAGCGCGTAACCCAAGCTTTAAGAGCCAATATGAAGAATTAGAAAAGGTCGTTGCGTTGCTTCAAGAACAAATTCGTAATTTACAAAAAGAGATAAATGAATTGAGGAAAGCGCCTATCCAACGCACATTGACCTTACATACCACACCTTCACCCGAAGAGCCTGATCCCAACCTTAAAGAACCAAATGCTCATTTAGGCAGTCAATATTACAAAAATACGGAAGTGGAGGAGCAGGTTGAAATGCTCGAACAACAACTCAGAGAAAAACAATCTCAAGCGGCCCAACTGCGCACAAAAATGATTGATATGATCTTAGAAGAGCGTCGTAAAAAGAACCGCTAAACGCGGCTTTTGGCAGCATGCCTTGCTATGCTGCCACAGTGTTTTTATCACCTTTAAATTCCCCCTTTATTACCCGAACCGCTACAACTTCTTGTGTTCCCTTTTTGGAATGCACGCTTTATCTCGGATGGGGTTAGCACTTTGTGATAAAACAACACCTCACCAATTGCGCCTTTGAATAGCCCTGTTTTAAAAGAAGAACGGCTCCCTATACGCAGCGCTACCTCATTGCTCAATGAACCTTGACGGCCTGTGGGATCAAATGCACTGTTAAATTCGCCATTTAAATAAAAGCGGATCCCCTTGCGGCGATCTCTATCGATGCTCACTGCAACATGGTGCCACTGGTCATCAGCCACAAACGCTTTTGAATCAAAAAATGTGCACGATGAATCAGGTTCCTGACAATACCAACTGCCGTTACCATCAGCCAACTGCAACGCCAAAAAGCCATCATCAATATAAAATACGTAACCTTGTACATCGGATACTTGGTCTTCATAGCGTTTATCAATAATAATGTGCTGCCCAAGTGAGGCTGTTTTTACCCAAGTAGAAACTGAAAAGTCACCTTTGTGCACATCTAAATTATCATCATGTACTTCGACATAATCATCAAAACCATCTAAGCAAAACGCGACATTGTCTTTTTTATTCGCAAGACTAATCACCTCCCCTTGAGAAATTGAAAGCTGTGACTGCTCGCTTTTTAAGACCCTCGTTTTTGCATTTGGCCAAACACTCCATATTAATATACCTGCCACGACCAATAATGCGCCCACAACAAGTAAATACCAGTGCTTACCATCGGTCACATAATCAAATTTAACGGGCTGGGCTAACAGATAACCTTTTCCACGGATATTCTTGATCTGCTCTTGGTCATCCAGCGCTTGAAATGCTTTGCGCAAAATGCTGATACGCTGCTTTACGTTCTCATTCCCTGTGATTACCCCTTGCCAAACAATATTTTGTAATTGTTCAGCAGTCAGCGGTGTATTTTGATGTTCAACCAAAGCTAAAAGTAGTGTAAATG
Source organism: Pseudoalteromonas sp. SMS1 (assembly GCF_021530565.1). Lineage (GTDB taxonomy): Bacteria > Pseudomonadota > Gammaproteobacteria > Enterobacterales > Alteromonadaceae > Pseudoalteromonas. Next base: position 192,067 of record NZ_JAKGBI010000003.1, on the reverse strand, counting down.
ACAGTTCAGAGAGTGGTTGCTGTTCACCATTCTTGATTAAACTTTTAGTGTTTAAATCTGCATAAACACTGCCAACCCAAAGGCCTTTACAATTCTCTAAACTCAAACTCTTTTCTTCCATAAAAAATTTATCCATACATATCAATGAGTAACAATTCCCCATTTCCGGTAAAAATGATTTTACTCTTTATTTACCCTGTTTTTCTAGTGTTTTTTACGTTACGTGAACACCATACAATCAATTTCTTATTCACTTTGAAACAACAATACATTCAAACATTTGATAATGGAGTGTCCAATGGCGAATTTCTCAACAATACAAAAATCAGCGGTGGTTATCATTAATTTACTCACAACAACCACCGCCTTTGCAACAGAAAGCCCCCAAAATAAAAACTTTAAAGATCCAATAAATTCACAATGCGATCATCTTATTAGCACATCCCAACACCTGGTTGATGGCAATACGATGGCCATTCAAGCAGGCGACACCGTGTGCCTAGAAGCTGGTCAAAGAGGTCCATTACGACTAAGAAATGTGCAAGGAAGTGCACATGCGCCTGTCATTTTGCGCAATCAAAACGGTGTCGTTACCTTTTCACCCTACGAATACAGCATTGCCATTGAAAACAGCCGTTGGCTCAGAGTTACCTCAAACGCCGTTGAAAATGAATCTGTATACGGATTGAGATTGGGAGGCACACTCGGCATTGGCGCGTTAAGTGAACAAATTGAAATTGACCATATAGAAGTGTATCGTGCCCGTTTTGCAGGTATGTTAATTAAGACAGATCCAACCTGTGACCCACAAACCTGGGCTGAAAACTTTACCATGACGGGTTTGCGTATTCACAATAATTACATACATGACACTGAACTCGGTGAAGGCATGTATATTGGGTATACTGGCTTGTCTCGCGCCCTTATGTGTGACAACGAACTCACCACGGTTTACCCGCATAAGATCGAAGACATTCATATTTATGACAATCGCTTAGAGCATATTGCCGCGGATGGAATTCAAGTCAATGCCATCAAACAAAACGCCCACATTGCCCGCAATACGATTTATCGTACCGGGGTCAGCCCATTTGACCCACAGTGGCAAAATACAGGCATTCAAATTGGCGGTAACAATGTCGAAGTAAAAGATAACCTAATTTATCGCAGTGGCGGCAACGGCATGATGATAGATGGCGATGATATTTCTGTGCTCAACAACCATATTATCTACCCGGGAGAAAACGGTATTTTCGCACGCAATCGTGCTCAGCAGGACGTTAACTTTTCTGGTGGCGCGCCACATTCTTATAAAAGTAACCTGATAGTACATCCTCAAAGCTACGCCATAAAGCTGTATGCAGTTAACACCTCGTCAGCACATAAGCTCATTGAAAACAGTATTGAAAATGACGGCTCCCTCGATGCGGCGGGACGACCCAAAACCCTTTCGTATCTCAACAATCAAGTCATTAGACATGAGTTGAATAATCATCACTACATCACTCAATCTGCTTACCACGCAATGGACAAATAAGATGTAAAAGTTTCGCTGGGCGTACGTTAGTCATCCTTGCCAACAAACCTGACCTTTTGGTGCGCCCAGCTTTTTATATCCCAGTACATAGTGATCAATTAGCGAATACTTACAATCACTCTCTCAACCAATTCTAAAGCTGTTGTCAGTTTACTTACATCCTCATAGATCTTGCCATCTTTACCTGAATGATGACCATGGCCGACTAACGACATCACTGACAGTGCCTCATTTGATTGATTATCAAAATCAATCACTGCTTCATAAATAACCGACGGCTGAGCGCTATAGCCATCACCTGAGTATATGGGGTCGTCTAAAAACCTATCGCTAGAATAGTAGGCATTGTAATCAAAGGAATGATTGACTTCCAAGCGCACCCGGTGCAAACCTTTTAACGGGGATTTCAAGCGCGTTGTATAGATAAAGTTATCGGTCATCGTTGCACCACTGAAGCCATCGATTGTCAGTGTGTCATTATCTGGCACCATCATGCCATTTTCAGCGCGCATATTTAATTGATGTAAAAATACGGGCAAAGATTCTGGGCGCATACGGCTATCTTTGGAAGCGGGATCTTCTTCTCCCTCCAAAACATCCCATGCATTGGGTCCTTCACCTTTTAACAGATGGGAGTTAAATACTTGGTTTGGATCTTTTTTCACCACTTTGTTGGTAAACCGGTTGGTCGCTAACTTTTCAGTTACATACAATGGCTGAATAAATTCACCTGAGGTATTTTCTATCCATAAAGCATACTGAGGCCACATAAAATAAGGCCCTTTTTTGAGCTCTACTGTGATCCATTGCCCTGCACTTTGTGGCGCCTCAACGTCTCTTTGCACATATTTCAGTTCCGGATCATTTTGCGATTTATCTGCTGCCTTTAGCGTTTGACCAAAACGATAGACTTCGATTGCTGGCGGTAGCTGAAATACAGGTGCGAGCCCTACATAGGCGACCACACAAATTGCCAGTGGCCATGCAATAGAAAACCGCCCGACTTGCTTTTGAAATGGATTTAGATAGTGTTTTAGTGGTCGGATATTTTTAACCAAGTGCCACACCAAAACCAGTAACATGAGTAGACCCACCAACGTATGCATGAGTGCGATCAGCGCATTATGTTGTTTAGAAAACATAATCACAGACGTCACTAGCATAATCAGTAGTGCACAAAACAAAATCACCCCAATAAATGGGCGGGACTGAAATCTCGACATATACAACTCCTATAATTTGAGTTGGCGTTGTCTCATCGATTCCAAAAAATCACTAATAAAACTTCCTGAAATTATTTAAAGCCATTGAATTAAATACTTATTTTTTAAGTTCATTGATTTCATTTAGGATCGAACCCAATGACCTTGAGCGCGCGATTTGTGTGGCTTTTTGAATCGCGTCATCGTACTTGTCTTGCATCTTCATTTGCTGTGCGAGCTTTGCTAAATTAAGCCAAGATGTGGCTTCCCCGACAGGACAACGCAGTATCTGATGGTATGATTTAGCTTCACGATACAGCGCTTTTGCAGATTCAAATTGATTATTTCGCATGGCAATGTGACCCTGAAGGTCAATGCTATATGCTAAGTACAACCAATCTCGATGCTGCTTTGCCAACGCAACAACATGCTCAACCCGCGCCGAGGCCAACGGCAAATCCTGTTTCATGGCGCCGAGCAACGCATGTAGATATCCGATTCGAATTAACTCGTGGTGATTTTGTCGTGCTTCAGCCATTGGCATGCTCGTCTCTAGTAGGTGTTCAGCTTGAGCAAGATGTCCTTGAGAGAGTTGTAATTCGATTAGGATACGTCGCGCGGTAATATTTTGAGGTGTTTGAGTGATGAGCGCTTGTAACAAACTGATGGCGCCTTCTGTGTCTCCAAATAGCTTTAGCTCCAATGCGCGACCCATCATTTCGTTATAAAAGTCACTGTGATAAGACGGTGTTTCGAGGGCCAGTTTGGTGCCCGTCAAACGCTTTAAACGTATCGCTAACTCATCAAGTAATGTTCGAGTATCACCACCGAAAATGACGCCTTGCATGGTTTTTTGTGGCCAGTAAAGCTTATAACTTAATTGATAGTCATGGGGAGTGCCCATTAACTTAGACACCACGACCAACTGTGCACCTGACACAGTAAAAACCTGTTGTATTTCACTGTCACGATAGCGATCAGCTGGTACCTTTTCAGGTGCGGATATAGGCATACCGGCACGGCTCATAACTTCGAGTACGTAATCAGTTTGTAAGACACCAAAATCGGGATTACTGGGCAATCGTTTTATCAATTGATCCATAAAGCCAAGCCTGACCCAATCATAATCATTGCCAGCAATGAGGTTTTGTGTAGGTAAAATAACAATGGAACCTTGCAGCTTAGGCGATGCCGTAGCGTGAGAAAGCTGCGCTTTTTGAGGTAGCTGAGCTGCCATCATAGGCAAATCCATTTTAACGCTGCCAGAGCTCAGATAAACGAGACCACTTAATAGCAACCCTCCCGCAAAGACAACCATCAACAGCGTATTGAGTGACCATTTCTTTCGGGTATGGGCTTTTACTGGCGCAATCCATTGGTAACCTTGAGTCGGTAACGTTTTAATCACCTCATGAGGCTGAAATATCTGACGGATTTCTTTGATTGATTGAAACACCACCTGTTCATCAACCACCACATTGGGCCACACTTGCTCCAGCAGTTTCCGTTTACTCAGTATCTGTTGGTGATGCGCCATTAATACCAGAAGTAGCTGGCAGGTTTTGGGTCTTATTTTTAACCGCTCACCTGCCGCATTTTCAACACTAAATGTGTGACCATCAACTCGATACCCTAAGCTGATAAACTGCTTTTGCAAACTTGACTCTCTTTTACTCTGCTCTGTTGGACACCCCATACTAATACGAGTCAATATTCACGTCTAATACCAGCCTGAAGATTTTTCACCACCTAAGCCTGCTCTTGAACCAAGAGCTTAGGCTTTAAGTCAGCCAATAGTGCATTCGCAGCATCAAAATCATAGTCGTCAATTAACACATTAAGCTGATTAAAAGAATCAAAAAACACAGTCCCCTGATAGACGGGCAGTAATTCACCAACCAAGTCAATCGCATCTGTATCATAGTCGGCTAGCAGTGCTGTTAAAGCGGCCAATTTCTGTGCAATTTCTTCATCGCAAAGCTGAGGTTGTACCTCAGCTTGTTCTTCTGACTCAGCTGAAGATACCGCCTCTAATGCCTGATTAATGCGCGCTATTAATGGTATGAGTTGGTCCTGTACTTGCGCAACAATACGGTCTACGGGCAGCCCCTGTGCACACGCATTTTCAAGCTCGCCGGCGACCTTCTGCACAGCCGTAGCGCCAATGTTACCAGCGGTGCCTTTCAATGTGTGCGCGCAGCGCATCGGCGCGTCAGGATCGGTACTGACTCCTTCTAACGCGGTTTCGAAATGCTCAGTAAAATATTGATGCTTGTCAGAGAAACGTTTTAACAATCGCGTGAATAATGCCACATCACCCTGTGAAATGGATTTAGCAACTTGATTATCTATGCCTTCAATCACAGGGTACCCGCTGTCCGTATTCGCAACAGCAATAGATTGCCCATCAACCCTCTCTGGCGGCTGTGCAACGACAATCCACTTATGTAAGGTTGCAAACATTTTTTCTACATTGAGCGGTTTGCCAATAATATCGTTCATACCACACGCTAATGCAGCCTCTTGGTTATCCATCATTACGCTCGCAGTCATCGCGATAATGGGTAAAGACGCAAACTGTGATTGCTCCCTAATTTTTCTGGTCGCTGTGTAACCATCCATAACGGGCATTTGGCAATCCATCAGTACACCATCAAACCGATTGGATGCTAACTTTTCAAGCGCTTGCGCACCATGCTCCGCCACATCGACGGTGATACCATGACTTGTTAACAGCGCGATCGCCAATTCCTGATTGAGGTCGTTGTCCTCGACAAGCAACAAATGCGCACCCGCCAGCGAAGTCGTGGTCGTCTTTTGATTTGCTTCCCCAGTGCTTGTCGTATCTTGTAAACCCACAGCCCGTAACAAACAGCTGTACACAGCGGTAGGTAAAAACGGCTTTTGCAAGTAGGTCGCGTTTTCAAATGACTGCAAGTACGACTCAATAGACTGAAATTCATACAGCGGCATTACGATGCAAGGCATGTTATCACCATGCGCTCTGAGCTGTTTCAACAGTCCCAGTTCATTTTCAATGCGCGCATCGATAAAAACGACTTCTTTCTCTCTTGCCTGTTTAGCCAGCTCTGTACCTTCAAATGAGACTGCGCATTCAGCGTTGACGCCAAAGCGATGTAAACACGATTGTAAATTGCGGCTAGAGCTTGAGTTTGCATCTATGATTAGGGCATTTTTAACCCCCACCTGTGTCAATGGTTCAGGATCTTTGAGTGCATCATTCACCATCAGCGTGAAACTAAACGTACTGCCTACCCCAAGGGCACTTTGGCAATGGATTTCACCATTCATGAGCTCCACCAGCTTTTTGCTAATTGCAAGCCCAAGACCTGTGCCACCATACTTACGCGTCGTCGACGTATCAGCCTGAGAGAAAGAGTTAAACAGTTTGGCTTGTTGCTCCGGCGTCATCCCAATACCCGAGTCGATGACAGCAAATTTCAGTGTAATATCACCATCAAACTGACTCTCTAAACGAACATCCAGTAATACCTCGCCACCCAACTCTGTAAATTTCACAGCATTGCTGCCTAAGTTGAGTAGAATTTGCGAAATGCGTAGTGGGTCGCCAATTAAATACGTTGGAATGGTTTCATCGATATGGGCACTGAGCTCAAGCCCTTTCTCTTTCGCTTTGACTGAGATCACATCTAAACAGCTTCCGAGCGTGTCCTCTAAACAAAACTCTACATGCTCGATATCCAGCTTCCCCGCCTCAATCTTAGAGAAGTCTAAAATATCATTAATAATGCCAAGCAATGACTCCGCACTGCGATGGATTTTCTCTACATAGTTACGTTGCTTATGATTTAACTGAGTCTCTAGTGCCAAGTAACTCATACCAATGATCGCATTCATCGGCGTCCTGATTTCATGAGACATGTTTGAAAGGAAGTCAGACTTAGCCTGCGTTGCACTCTCGGCCCGCTCTTTTGCTTGCTTCAAGGCGGTTTCCAATTCTTTGGCATCAGAGATATCCATATGAATGCCAAACATTTCTTTGCGACGGCTGTCTTGATTAATATTGACGCTGCGGCCCATACTTAATATCCACTTCCAGCCACCGTCGGCAGTCTTCATTCTAAACTCAGCGCGATAAGTCTCAGATTCTTTACTTAAATGCGATTGTAAAGCGCCTTCGACGCGCGCTATATCATCTGGGTGTACAAGGCTTCGCCAGCGGCGGATCGTCTCCCCATATTGCAGTTCAAGTTCCCCATCATCATACCCCAGCATGGTTGACCAAATGGCACTCGTCATCAGCTTATCACTTTGACAATCCCACTCCCATGTCCCCGCATTGGCACCTTGCATCGCAAGCTCCAAACGCTGCTCAGCTTCTTTCAGTTCGCTATATGAAAGTGAATTGGCCAAAGCGACGGCAATATGGTTGGCCACTGTTCGCAGTACGTTTAGGTGTACTTCTTTATATGCACGCGACTTATTAGACTGCACAGTGAAGACCCCAAGCACTTTACCTTCCACGATTAAGGGCGCACAAAAAACCGATTTGGTCTGCTCACCATACAAATTATTGCAGGCTTTGAGATCCATTTTTTGCCAACTTTCATCACTGGCTGCATAAAACTCCCTGCCATTTTCGACACAATATACATCTGCGCTGCTGATCACCTTTGTATGACTTTCTAGGGCGTCATACAGCTCTCCTTGCTGCATGGCGTAGATGTAATCGATGTACTGCTGCTCTTCATAAAACACCCCAACCGCAAAAAACTCACAGTGCAAAATAGTGCTTAAGTGATTGTAAATCGTCTCGCTGATGACATGCATGTCATAAGTGGCAGCGACCTCTTTTCCAACTTCGCCCAACACCACAATGTCTCGTGTCCTTCGCGCGATTTTCTGCTCTAGCTCCAAACTGTTTGCTCTGAGTTGACGTACCCGCAGCCAAAACAAAAACAGCAGCAATATCACCGTCCCTACCGGTAAGGAAATTCTAAACCACATCGTTTGATACCATGCAGGCACACTTATAATTGCCAGCTCAATCCCCGTTTGATTCCACACACCATGGTTGTTGCTGCCTTGTACCTTAAGTTGATATTCACCAGGAGGCAATTCACGATAATTCACCGTATGTTCTGGGGTCGTGGCACTCCAACCATCGTGATAACCAACTAGCCACGTTCGATAGCGGTTGTCGTCAGTGGCCTGATAATCTAAAGCGGCAAAGTGAATCGATAGATTTTTATCATTGTGATTAAGAACAACGCTACCGTTTTGAATGTCTATTGCTTTACCATCAACAAACGCCTGCGTAAACGCGATCGGTGGGGCGCTGGTATTGACACGAACAGACTTGGGATTAAACCCTGTGATCCCATCAATACTGCCAAACATAATTCTGCCATCAAACTTTACAAAAGAGCGGGCTAGAAAGTGATGATTAATCAACCCATCATTGGTGGTGAATTGATGAAAAATACCGTATGTCGGATCAAACTTAAACACCCCACTGGCGCTTGCAAACCAAAGAAAGCCCTCTTCATCTGACACAATGGATTTGACTGCAAAATTAACTTGAGATGCGGTGTTAACATACTGCTTAAATTCTTTCGTCGTCAAATCAAAGCTGGTTACCCCACGATTCGTTGCCAACCAAACTAACTGGCCCTGCTGCATTGCGTGCGTAACATAATTCCCATTAGGACCGACTTTGTCTCCATATGCTGTAAACTGCTGAGATTGACCTGTACTTGGGTCAACTCTAAAGACCCCCTCGCCATCTGTACCTGCCCAAACTTGCCCTTCACTATCGTGAAAGACAAATTCTAAATCTTGTTGTGGCACATAATTTTGTTTTTCGCCAGAGCGCCGATCCCAACGCACCATGCCATCGCGGCCAGACAATACAAGCCACATATCCCCCGCACTATCAAAGCTCACATGCTCGACTGAACGGCGAGAATCTGGTAGCCAAGAAAGTGTTACCAACTCAAGCTTTTTGTTGTATTCATCCACTTCATATAAACCAAAACTCGTGCCCGCAAATAATTGCCCTTTGTCATCACGTGCCATACTGTGTATACGCAAACGGTAATTACCTTGCAACGTCTCAGCATCGGCAAATGGGGCAAATGTATTCTTGCCATCAAAGTGCACTAAACCACGCCCAGTGCCCAACCAAACGCCCCCTGGGCGTGCCTGTTCGGCCGTGAGTACTTGATTAAACAGCCCAGATAACAACTCATCTTGCAAATAATCTTGCCATGACATAAAAGCTGGTGGGTTTGGAAACACTTTTTGTACACCGGAATAGCGTGTCGCCGCCCACAATAACCCACTATCATCAATCAATATTTGGCGTACATCTCTATTTTGTAATAGGGTTAAACCACTGTTTGGCAGGGGAGATAAAAACTGTGCTTGCCTTGGAGAGAAGCGGTATATCCCGGCAAACGTAGCGAGTAAAATATCGCCATTAAAGTGCATTAACCTCGTGACACTTGGCAATGTCCCTGTGGGTAAGTTGTATGTTTTGTACTCATTCGTATTCGGATTAAATTGCCCAAAGCTGGTTCTGGTGGCAACCCAAATTTGGCCTTGGTCATCAACAGATACCTGTCTAACCTCAGCATGATCGAGCGAACTTTCAGCAACCCCAAAGCCCTGAAACTTTCCGCTATTGCGATTTAGTCGATATAGTCCATTGGATGTACCTACCCAGATACCACCACTTAAATCTTCGCTGATACTCCATACTCGATTGTTACCGATACTGCCGGGATCATTATCAATATGTATGAAACGTTCGAAACTTTTGCCATCTTCACGCAGACGATTTAGCCCCCCGCCACTGGTTCCTACCCACAGAGTACCATCGCGGCTTTCAAACAAAGACTGTACTTTGTTGGCACCAAGCGATGTGGGCTCAGCTGGATCATGTTTGAAATGCACAAAGTGCTGTTGTTCTCGGATGAACAGGTTTAGTCCTCCCCCCCAAGTTCCCGCCCAGAGACGCCCTTGTTGATCGAATAAGAGTGCACCAACACTGTTGGCTGACAACGAATTCGGCTCGTCAGGGTCGTGATTAAAGCTAGTGAACTCGTAACCATCGTAACGCTTAACGCCATCCGCACTGCCAAACCACATAAACCCCTCTGGATCCTTTGAAACTGCATAAATTTGAGGGTTTGATAAGCCATTATAGGCTGAAATACTCTCAACTTTTATTTGCGCCCAGCCTAGTTTGCTGACGACCAATACAAGCATACCTATCGCTACGAGTAACAGCCGCAATGGCTTCATACCTGACTCCTTGATTGAGTTTTAATTCTCACCGTTTAAATCTCCTCACAGCTTAACGCTGCCACCTGGGATAAATTAGTATCTAAATTTGAAATCTGTATGCATAATTATTAGACACTTTTGGAGAACATGTGCAAAATAAGAACAGTTAATTTTTGTCTAACTATCACTCAGTTATGAAGTCGCGTGCACAAAGGCAGCTAATTAGCGTTTAAACTTTTTTTAAACGGAATCGACGCGGAGGATCCAATGACCAGCAGTGACAGTAGCCAAACCCTCACAGTACTCATTGTAGAGCCCCATGAAACGATTCGATCGATGATGGCCAGCACAGCGAAAAAGCTCGGAGACGTCACCGTAGTACAAAGCTCAAATGGCGTGGATGCCAGAGAAAAGCTCACCTACCATGACATACAACTGATTATTTCAGAGTGGCAATTACCCAAACTCGACGGCATCTCTTTGCTGCATTGGGTGCGCAGCAACCCGCGCACCGCGCACATTCCATTTGTGATGACTTCTGCCACCATAGACCAAAGCAACGTCATGCAGGCAATTCAAAGTGGCGTATCGGAATACATAGTCAAACCCTTCTCGAGCCAAATTTTGCTTTCAAGATTACAAAGGGCACTTAGCAAACCGGTCAGAGTCATCAAACAAAGTGCCACAGAGCAACCCCAACAGGAACATATTACACAGGTTTTGGTGGTGGATGATGTCGCCGACAACATCAAAGTGATCAGTGATATTTTACGTAAAGACTACAAAGTGAAAGCGGCACTCAATGGTAAAAAAGCGCTACAAATTTGTGCAATGGAGCCTCAACCTGACTTGGTGCTACTGGATATTATGATGCCAGACATGGATGGGATTGAAGTCTGTAAACGATTAAAATCAGATCCGCAAACACAGCATATTACGGTTATCTTTCTGTCAGCCTTAGAACAAACTGAACACATCGTAAAAGGCCTTGAGTTGGGGGCCGTAGATTATATTACCAAACCCGCTAACCCCTCGATTGTGCGCTCCAGAGTAAAAGCTCACTGTCGTGCGATTGAATCGAATCGGTTAATGCGCAATCAAATTGACACCATGATGGAAAATGCCAAGCTCCAAGACCAGTTTGATAATATGAGTCAGCATCAAATTATTGCACCGGTTAAAGACATTCAACATGCTAGCAATAAGCTTTCGGCGCATTTAACCGAGCCCGAAAAAGCACAACCGTATTTGGACCAGATCCAACAACATTGCCAACAGCTACAATTACACATAGACAATATGCAAGCACTGCAAAAAATTGAGCGAGATGAGTATGCACTTTCTATTGTAAGCCTTTCTCTTAGCGACATGATTGAAAAAGTACTACTTGGGCTGAGTCATATTATTTCTAAAGAGCAAATCCAAATAACGAATAACCTAGCCCCAGGGTTAAAAGTTAAAGGCGATCAACAACTGCTATTCACAGTTCTGACGCAGCTGATTCAAAATGCGTTAGAGGCGTCATGTAAAGAGAGAGTGCTAAGCATCAGTGCCCGTAGTGAAAGCCAAGTTCACACTTTGAGCATTCACAACTCGGATCCCATCCCTCACCCCATTCGCAATCAGTTTTTTGAAAAGTTTATCACCCATGGTAAAGGAGAACGCTCGGGTCTTGGTACATACACAGCCAAAAAACTGACCGAGAAGCAAAATGGCTTTATTGAATATCGCAGCGACGACGAGTCTGGCACAGACGTGTTTATCAGCTTACCCATCGGTTAATGCGATAAGTACTGATTTTTGAGTGTAAACTGCATACGTATTCAAAACAAAATCTTTACAAAAATGCTACCTTGGAAGGAGTGATGTATAAAACTCACACAACATTTCATTGCAAGGAATCGCTATGTTTACACAAAACCGCCTCTTAAAAGCCATTCATTTTAGCAACCACTATACACTTGTAGCGTGCCTCTCTTTGGTCCTCTCTACTTCTAGCACGGCAACAGAGGATGTCATGTTACAAGGGTTTTACTGGGATGTCCCCGTCGATGAGCAAAATAAAAATGGTATTTGGTGGGACAATTTAGCGAATAAAGCACCGGCACTTTCTCACGCTGGATTTTCCAGTATTTGGATCCCACCCCCATCAAAAGGCAATTGGGGAATAATCGATATGGGGTACGGAATTTATGATCATTACGACTTGGGTAGTTACGACCAAAAAGGCACGATAGAAACACGCTTTGGTAGCCAGCAAGAGTTGCACGAAATGATTTCAAAATTACAACAGAATAACATTCACGTTTATGCTGATGTCGTACTTAACCACATCTACACCAATGGGCAAGACAGTGAACCTAACCCAGCAGTCAAAGCGTACGCTCAGCAAAAAGCGCATAACCATCAACATGCCGCCTACCCAAGCAATGAAATAAGCTGGCAATTAAAGGATGTACAAGGCAGGGTGTTTATCAAAATCCAAGGCTATGGTTCAACAATGCCATGGACGCAAAGCATCAATCAACGCGGCTATCAACTAACCATTACCGACGTCAATGGCGGGCAAATCACCGATAATATGCACACTGAACAAGAGCCAAACGATGGCAACTTTTCGACAATTAGAGCCGGTAGCAATGCTTTTCCAGATCTTAATTATGCACTCCGTGGTCAGATTAGCGATAAGCAGGATATTGACGAATACTATTTAGATATTGCCACAAAAAGCGACTTATTTATTACCCTCAGCGCCAAGCAAGGCCCAATAAACAGCACTCAAGCATGGACAGATGCAGCGCAGAGTAATGGTTACTTTCCCATAGAGGTATGGCAACAAGCAAGTGCCTCTGCGCCCACCATTGAAATTACTGACACCCATTTAGTTGCCTATACCAATACAAACATAACCCCTCCGCAGCGCAACCACGGCGCGAACACGCCCACAACGGATGATGGTTGGCAGTACCGTGATTTTCACCCCGTTGATGAGTATGACTGGCTGGGGGATCTTGGCAGTGACAATATCATCACCAACACCAAAATGTTTGGCAATGACAACAATACCTTTTCACCCCGTGTACAACAGAAATTGATGGATTGGGGAAAGTGGCTCAAAAATGAGCATAAGTTCAATGGATTTCGACTTGATTTTGTACGTGGGTTCCAACCAGAGTTTGCCGCAAAGTGGATTAATAACCTACCCAGAGAACAGGATAAGCAACCGTTTGTTGTCGCGGAATACTGGGGGGGAGATAACAGTATCAAGGCTTGGGTTGATACGGTCAATGCCCATGGTGCAGACGTTGCGGTCTTCGATTTTCCTTTAAAGTCAGTACTGACACAGATGACCAATCAAAATCAGCACTTTGACATGCGTACACTCAATCACGCCGGGCTTGTGCGCAACCAAGCTGGCAATCACCTACCAGAGACAGATGTCGTCACCTTTGTAGAAAATCATGACACAGGTAAAGAACATGATAAGTGGGTGCACAAGGACTTCAACATGGCATATGCCTACATCCTCACCCATGAAGGAAAGCCGACCGTATTTTATTCACACTACTACGGCGTTAAGCAGCATGACTACCATGATCCGTCAAAAGAAATTACGGCGCCAATCACGTTACAACAAGACATCAATCAGCTCATATTTGCGCGTAATACTTATCTAGATGGTGAACTAAATGTGCTATCACAATCGGGTAGCCCATTTGGCGATGTGCAACACGTTTATGTGGCGAGGCGCAACGGCAAAGCGTCAACTCAGGGTGCCATAATCGTGCTAAATAACCATGATTCACAGCGCAAGGGACTCTGGGTTTCGACCCATGCGAATGGCTTTTCAAACTTTGCAGGAAAAACCCTCGTGAATGCCTTTGAGCCGAGCGATACGGTTAAAATTTACGAGGATGGTCGAGGTTATTTCAGCGCCCCACAGAGAGGCTATGCCGTATACGTTTTACAACGTGATTACGTGCCTTACTCTGCAAACTAGGTCGCTATGCACAATGGTTTATTGGGGCCAACAGCCCTTTTAAGCCATTGTGTTTGCCAACTGTGCTTCAATACCTTGTAAGCACACGCTGATACTGAGGGGCACCTGCTTGCTGAACGTGTAAAGTGCATATACAGGGTTACTTGCGAGCACAAAGCCAGGAAAGACAGGATGCAAATTGCAATCTGGCTCTGTTAGTTTAAATTCAGGCACTAATCCAATACCCGCACCATTGTTAATCAATGCAAAGTTGGTATCAAACGAGTTTACTACGCAACTTGCAATGGCAGTGAATTGTTTGCACTCTCCGTGTTCATTTTTCAACGTATGGTGTATATCAGAGCCCTGCCAAAGGTTAGCAATATACCTATGTTGATCAGGTTGGTAGTTTTTCACGACTTCCGCCGTGCCGCACAGCACATCTTTAAACTCGCCAATCCAACGCTGCTTCGCGTCGCAATCTTTTGAGTGACCCACGCGAATGGCCAGATCGATATTATCTTCCAATAAGTCCAATTGTCTATCATCCGCAATCAACTCTGGTTCGAGTTGTGGGTGTGTAATGCACACCTCTGCCAGTGCCGGTGCTATCAATGTGGACATCAAAGCATTGGGCGCAGTGATCCGCACCTTACCTTTTGCAACCAAGCTATACTGCTGTGCTTCGTGCCAGGCATGCAATGCAGTTTGGTTCAGTATCTTGCATTGCTCATAAAACGTTTTTCCTGCCGACGTTAAACGCTGTCTCCGAGTTGTACGTTTTAACAATGTCACGCCCAAATCTTGCTCCAAGGCTTTGAGATGCTGGCTAAGTACGGACTTTGATAACGCCAACGATTGTGCAGCCGCGGTGATAGAGCCACTTTCTACGATATGCGCAAACAACGACATGTGACGCAACTTGTTCATTGATTGTCTCTTTAAATTAAACAGTACGTTCTATTTATTCTGTTTTTATACGGTAATAAATTTTCTACACTGTGACAAACTTAATTCAACGGATCAATACAATGACTGAATCACACGTACTCACTCGTTGCAAGGCGGGTATCGCTGCATGGCAACACGCATTCAACAATCAAGACGCCAAAGGCTGTGCTGCACAATACTGCCACGATGCGGTTATGCATGCTCGCCCTTTTGGTACATTCACAGGTCGTGAACAGATCGAGCAATTTTGGCAAGATATTATTTCACAGGGTTTTGGTGACGTTGACTATACAGATGTTGAATGGCAACCATCTCCACAAGGGGGCTACATATTAACCGCCAAATGGACCATGAATAAAGCCTATGGTGTCGTCCACAAAGAACATTGGATTGTGGAAGAAGATGGCCAAGCACGCTTAATTTTCGACGAATTTGAAGTGCAAGGTGAAAAATAAATTGCGCTGTTTTGCGAGGGCCGTGCGAGTCTCTTACATCGCCCCTCAACGCGCTATTGTGCCTTTTGTGAAGACTGGATATACGCCTCAGTTCCCCACAAAGGCACCGTCGACAAGCTATGTTTAAAACTGCCTGACGTCTCCTTCGTGCTGTACGATAAATACATCAATGTTTGACTCGTGGGATCATATATTCGACGTACCTTCATTGACTTCAAAAAGATACTTTTCGATTTTTTAAAGACCACTTCCCCTGATTTCGATTTATCTATTTGGGCGATCATTTGCGCAGTAATTTCACCCGTTTGTCGACAAGAAATCGAACTGTCACTCGGATCTGATAAACTAAGATCAGCCTCAACACTGGCAACATGACAGGTTACTCCAGTAACAACGGGATCTATCATCGAATCTAACTTAATGTCTTTCAGCGTAAACAAGCCCAATGACACATCACCAACCTCGCTATCTGAGCAACCTGCGAGCATTAAGAGCGCGAGTCCACATAGTGTTTGCTTTTTCATATCAGTCCCTCTCGTGACATTACTTTTTATCCTAAGGTGAATGGGATTACACCATAAAATCATCATCTCAACTTTACATGATATTCATCTACCGCAATAGCGTTCACCGTGTTTACCTGCCAAAAGGCGTTTGTGATTTCACGGGTAGCAAGGCAAAATAAGTGCTCTGTTTAATACTTAGAGCATAATAATGATTAAGTTTTGCCCTTATGAATTAGTTCCAGCGAGTTTTAACGCTTGGCGCCCGGTTTACCTCGACGTTGCAAAAGCCGTGATTTCACATCTGAGCGATCCTCGTTTTGAGTTTATTCATTTTGGCTCTTCCTCTTTCCAAGTCGGTGGCAAAGGTATCATCGATATTTCGATTCTGTATCAACCAGATTGCCGGGAGCAAGCTGTGCGTCACTTAGAGCACTTTGGTTTTGTTGCTCAGCATAGTGATAAACCATTTCCTGATACCCGACCACGTAAAGACATTGCCGTTATTTTTAATAACGAAAAGTTCAATGTGCATGCACATGTGATCGCCCTCAATAGTCAAGAGCATTTAAAGCAGCAGGCCTACAAAGCACATATGCTCGCTAACCCAGCAGATCGAGTGGCATACGAGCAACAAAAAAAAGCGGTGTTAGCATCGGGCAAGCACAACCAAGACGAATACGGTAAAGCTAAGTCACCATTTGTGAAAGACCTGCTAAGTCGCATGTAGGTCTACTCCCTCACGCTCAGACAATGTCGTAGCCACTTATCACACAAGAAAGTGACAACTACATTACATGGGATTTACACCAGCGTCGGATTAGCTTTATCAAACTGCAATTCACATAACCGCTGATACAACCTTGACTCTTCAATAAGGGCTTGGTGCGTACCTGTGGCCACTATCTGACCTTTGTCCATCACTACTATCATATCTGCATGCGTCACCGTAGCCAGTCGGTGTGCGATGATCAGTGTCGTACGCGAATGCATTAAATCATTCAGTGCCGCTTGAACATGAAATTCACTTTGTGCATCCAATGCACTGGTGGCTTCATCTAACAGTAGTATGTCTGGGTCTTTTAAAATTGCCCGCGCGATGGCAATACGCTGCTTTTGACCACCAGACAATCGCACGCCTTGTTCGCCTAAAAAGCTGTGGTAGCCCTCCGGTAGTTGCTCAATAAAGTCGTGTGCATGTGCGCGCTTTGCAGCTGCAATAACTTGATCATCTGATGCATTTGGATTGCCATAGCGAATGTTGTGCCAAACATCTGAGCTAAAGAGCACTGGCTGCTGCGGTACCATCCCCATGCTATGACGTAAATCACTCAGAGACAGCGCTTTTATATTTTCACCCCGGCATTCAATTTGCCCTGATTGCGGATCATAAAATCGCTGTAGTAACTCAAATAATGTGGTTTTACCGGCACCAGAAGGCCCGACAAGAGCAATAATTTTACCTTGTTCAATATTCAAGTTTATTGCTTTGAGTGCCGCAGAGTCTGGCCTTGACGGGTAATAGAAATCGACATTTTTAAACACAATAGCAGGCTCTGAATTGGGCTTAAGCGCACTAGGCTTGGCGACGTTCTGAATCAAGCTTTTGATTTTTAATAGTTCTAATAGCCGGCTAGCTGCACCTGCTGCGCGTTGCAACTCCCCATACACCTCTGCAATGGTTGCAACCGACATTGCCACCATAATGGCATAAAAGATAAATGCGCCGAGCTCCCCTCCTGTCATTCGGCCTTCCAGTACGTCCATACCACCCACCCACAACATCACGCTGATCGCCCCAAAAGTCAGAAATATCACCGCAGCAATTAAAAAAGAGCGTTGTTTGATACTTTGTTTGGCAACCCCAAATGCTTTTTCGACTTCGCCACCAAATGCCTGCTTTTCTTTTTCTTCATGGGTATAACTTTGTACGACTTTAATATGCTGAATAATTTCACCCGCATATGTACTAATATCCGCAATTGCACTTTGATTATTTTCAGAGAGTCTGCGTACTCGCTTACCGAATATCATGATTGGTACTAACGTCAGAGGGACGCAAGCGATCACTAACAAAGTCAATTTAAAATTCGTGACCAACAGCATAATTAAGCCACCAACTAGAACCAGTGAGCTTCTCAGCGCCATAGAAAAAGACGAACCGACAATCGATTGCAATAAGGTAGTGTCCGTGGTCAATCGAGACATTAACTCACCGCTACGATTCTCTTCAAAATAACTCGGATGTAGATGCACGATTTGATTAAAAACAGCCTTTCTAATATCTGCACTGACCCGCTCTCCTAACCAGCTCATCAAGTAAAATCGACAAAATGTACCGACCGCCACTAAAGAAATGAGTATCACTAACCCACTTATAGCTTGGGTTAACTGCGCTTTTGAGCCGGCAATAAAGCCACTGTCGATAACAAATTTAACGCCCTGACCAATGGATAGGTTAAGTCCTGCAGTTACCAGCAACACAAACAGTGCTAAAGCCGCAACCCACTTGTAAGGTTTTATAAATGAAATAATCGGTAGCAAACTGGTAATGGCCCGCTCGGGCTGGGCATCTTTGGCACTCAATAGTAACTCCTTAAATTGAATCGCGCTTTGTGTATTGACGAAAAAAACACAGTGTTATCCCGTCAGTCTGCCACAGCTGTACGATTAAAAACACAACCGAGTAGTTCGCTCATAAGAAAATACCTCTACCAGGCCCTTAACATCCGCACAAAAGATAGGCAAACAGGGACATTAAACAGACCTTGAAATAAAGCTTAAAATACCACCAAAACGCGTGTAGAATAAGATATAACAAAAAAGAATATTAGATGATAGATACAACACTTAAGTGTAATTTGTCAGTACGACAGGAGTGAGATGAGATGAAAAGCTGGGTTAAACAAAGTATTGCCAAAATAGAAGCAGATCAAAATCGCTCTGCTGATACACATTTATTTAAATTTCAAATCCCCCAGTTCGATGATATTTATCTCTATCTAAAAGATGAAAGTACACACCCAACTGGCAGCCTTAAACATAGACTCGCTCGCTCATTATTTTTATACGCTTTGTGCAACGGCAAAATTAAAGAAGGCACCCCCGTCATAGAAGCCTCTTCTGGCAGCACGGCGGTGTCAGAAGCCTACTTTGCCCAAATGATTGGGGTTCCTTTTGTCGCGGTGATGCCCGCGTCGACAGCGCAAAGCAAGATCGATCAAATTCAGTTTTATGGCGGGCAGTGTCACTTTGTGGCGTGCGCAACAGACATGCATGATACTGCGGTAGAGCTCGCCGACAAATTAGGCGGCTACTTTATGGACCAGTTTATGTATGCCGAACGTGCCACCGACTGGCGTGGCAATAATAACATTGCCGAAAGTATTTTTAATCAAATGAAATACGAACCACACCCAGTCCCAGACCTTGTCGTTATGGGGGCTGGCACAGGCGGTACTTCTGCAACATTGGGACGCTATATCTTGTATAAAGGCTATGAAACGGAGCTTATGGTCGTAGATCCTGAGTTTTCAGCATTTTACGAAGGGTACTCACAAAAAAATGACTGTATTTGTACGGGCCGTTCCAGTCGCATTGAAGGAATTGGACGTCCTAAAGTTGAAAAATCATTTCAACCTGATGTGATTGACCACATGATGCAAGTACCCGATGCTGCCAGTATCGCAGCCATGTTGTGGTTAGAGGAGTTTACGGGTAGAAAAGCTGGACCATCCACAGGCACCAATTTATGGGGGGCTTTATGCGCAGCGGAAAAGATGAAGCATAACAATAAGGGAGGTGCCATTGTCACCTTGATTTGTGACAGCGGTAACCGCTACTTAGATACCTATTACAACCCCGAATGGGTCAAAGAGCACATCGGTGACATAACCCCTTACCAAGCTCAACTCAATGCATGGTTTAGCGCTTAACTCTCAAATACCTGTAATATTTCGCAGGCCTTAGCAACCTGTTCATCGTTATAGTCGCCAACATGGTTGGCTGCTATACATGCTATGAAATGTGCCTCAACTGCAGCTCGGGTTTGCGTATGCCACTGACTGTGCTGGTCAGCATTGTGCATTGTCTGACAATACGACGCTATCAACTCCTTTAACAGTTTAACCTCCAAAAAGGTTTGCTCTGAAGATTGCTGGTTTGTAAACTGACGTTGATAGCTTTTTAGCATGTGAGGAATGATGTGCCGGTAAACCGGTCGATATAAGTCGCTTTGGCTTTTTAAGCGTAAATACGACAGCGTCTCTCCTTGTGCTGCATCAGCATAAAAAATCGACCGTGTGTTCAAAACATCCAGCAGTTTGTTGCTGCCAAACACCAAGGTATACACCCCCTGTTGCCACTGTGCCTCCGCGCGAATCTCCCACCGGTTCGATGTTAAAAATTTATCCATGTTAACTAAGGCAACGCTCTCAAACACATCGGTCAACGGATCGGTTGCTCGCCTACCCAAATGATAACGCACCGTTATAAAAGGATCAGCCAGAGAGTCTCTCAGTATTGCCTTGATGAGCGCTTCTTTACTTTGACCAACCTGCTTCGCAGCTATGGCTGAGATAGGTGTTAAACTCGCACACTTGCTTGGTTGAGGATAAAAATACTTAAGCCATGATTTCATTTAATTTTTCCAAACATCTTCCGCAATCCGACCCTGCACTGTAACGTCGCTACGGCGAAAAGCCATATCACCGCCAGTACGCCTTTTGTCAGCATAGTCTTTCGTCAAATTGACGATTGTTGGCGTCAATTGCACGATGGCGTAGATATTCACGAGCGTCATCAAGCCAAGAGACATATCCGCCAGGTTCCAAGCTTCTCGTAGACTGGCATTTGCGCCCCAAACGACCATACATAGGTATATGGCGGTATACCCCCCTTTGCCCCACTTATTATCTAAGCGAAAAAAGTGTAAGTTACTTTCCGCATAGGCATAATTAGCCACCACCGACGTAAACGCGAATAACGTGATTGCGGCAGCAATAAAATCATCGCCATACTCGCCGAAATGAACCGACATGGCGTATTGGGTGACTCCAATCCCTGCGATTTGCCCTGTTGACCCAACCCCCGCCAACAGCACCACAACCGCGGTACAACTGCATAAAACTATGGTATCGAGGAATACACCGAGCATTTGAATATAACCCTGCGCCACAGGGTGGTTAGGTTTAGGTGCGGCACCGGCGGCCGCGTGAGGTACACTCCCCGCCCCAGCTTCATTGGAATACATCCCACGTTGAATACCACTTTTGATGGCAGCGCCCAATGCCCCAGCAGAAGCTTCCGTCAAACCAAATGCAGACAGCACAATATCCGCGACAAGCGACGGTAACTGCGTAAAATTCATTGCGGCAATGATCACGGCGGTGGCCACAAAAGCCAATCCCATCCAGGGCACGACTAATTCCGCAAACCGAGCAATACGCTTAAATCCCCCCATCACAATAACACCCGCGACAACCGCGATAACCATGCCACTGGTGCTAGTCGAAATCGCAAAGGTATTGTGCAAGGCCTCAGCAATGGTATTTGCTTGCATGGCACTAAAACTTGCACCGTAGCCCAAAAATAAGCACAGTGAAAATAACACCGCTAAGCCCTTGTTATTAAGCCCTAAACGAATGTAATAAGCGGGCCCGCCGCGGAACTCTTTGTGACTATCGCGTACTTTGTATAGCTGTCCAAGTACACTTTCAGCAAACCCCGTCGCCATCCCTAGCAGTGCAATAACCCACATCCAAAATACGGCGCCACTGCCTCCTAAAGAAATGGCCATGGCGACACCAGCCAAATTACCGGTACCCACCCGGGCACTTAACCCCGTACATAATGCCTGAAATGAACTGATCCCGCGCGGATCAGATTTTCCATCCTTTTTAAGCAATTTAAACATATGCGTAAATTCACGCAGCTGAATTAAACGTAACCGAACACTAAACCAGACTCCGGCAAACAGCAGGACATAAATGAGGAGTTGCCCATCTCCCCACAGTAAACTGTTCATTGGCCCAATTAAAAACTCACTCATAATGCCTACCCTGATCTGCGAATCGATTATGTCATAAGACTCTATGCTTGAAGAAGCTGGCAATCTTGACTTGAAGTAACTGATTGTTAACATAACAACAGTTTAAACATTGTACAAACTCACCCTTTACCCAAGATAACCATAATCACTACACATTGTGAGTATTTAATGGGGGTCATATCAACCGAGTGGACATCTCATGTTAAATCGTATTATTCAGTTATTTCCATTGTGGGCATTGTTAATTAGCGCCATCGCTTTTATTTCGCCAGAGCGCTTTACGCAATTTAAATCCGCGATTATCCCCCTGCTTAGTCTCATAATGCTCAGCATGGGCTTGACCCTGACTCTGGCTGATTTTAGCCGCGTAGGAAAATCATTGAAAGCTGTTGTACTGGGTGTGTCATTGCAATTTCTGGTGATGCCTCTGGTTGCTATGTTACTGATTTACTTATTGCAACTGGGAACAACCCTGAGCATTGGTATGATCTTAGTAGGGTGCGTTGCCGGCGGTACAGCAAGCAATGTCATGTGTTTTTTAGCAAAAGGTGATGTGGCCTTATCCATTTCTATGACCGCAATTAGTACCTTAATTGGGGTTATTTTAACGCCCTTGCTTATTTCAGTTTATGTAGGGCAATTGGTGGACATTCCGATGCTCGCAATGATGCTAGATCTGATTAAGATTGTACTCGCCCCAGTTTTACTTGGATTAGCACTTAATATGCGGTTCAAAAGCACAATAAAGACAATCCAGCCTGTATTACCTCTCATTTCGATGCTCGCCATTATCTTCATCATTGCGGTAATTGTCGCGCTCAATAAATCCCAAATTATGAACCTTGGTCCATTAATTTTAGCTGCCGTAATGCTCCACAATGGTGCCGGGTTACTGTCGGGCTATTGGGTTGCGCGCTGGTGCGGATTACAAGAGCGAGTTTGCCGCACCATTGCTTTTGAAGTTGGCATGCAAAATTCAGGGCTCGCCGTCGCATTAGCGATGAAGTTCTTTGCCCCGTACTCTGCAGCGCTGGTCGGCACAGTATTCTCAATTTGGCATAATATCAGTGGTTCTATGCTGGCAAGTTTTTGGTGCAGACGCTCAATTTCTGATGACACCACTGAAACGCAAGTAAACAGTGTGCAGTTGCGGCGCTAAGCAGCAACTTACTTGAGTGTTTCAAGTTTTAAAGACACATGAGTAGAGACCGCAAACCCCAACGTATTGCGGTCTTTTTTTTGTTCACAATAAACGCGATATTGGCCGCCAGACTGAAAATTAAAAATCCCTTCAACACTGCCTGCATATTTTGCATTGGCACATTTAGCTTGAATACGGTAAACACCCGGGTGCATTTTCATCGTCGAAAAGGTGGCGCTGACATAAGGTAATCGCCCACTTAACTCTTTGCCTTGCTCGTTCCAAATGTATTCAATTTCGGCTAAATAATCGTTCGCGTAGCTGCGTGGGCCCTGCTCTAAATGCACCAGTGCTAATTGACTATGTTCACGGTTTTGCGGGTTATAGGTAAACGTGGTTGTTTGGCATGCACAAAGACATAAGGGCGCAATCACTAAAGTAAGCACAGCCTTATAACGCATAATAAAATCCTTCTTGTTCGTCAGTTGTCTTACCAAATAAATACATGGGTTCAAAAGGCTTATTTTATAGCTCGCCGCAATGGGGGTTACGCTGCCATAAAATAAGGCTCTTGGCCCTGATGCTTTGCTTTTCTGCGAAAACTTCCTTTGCCTTTTTTCGCTTTTTCAACTTTGCTTTTGAATAATGGGCTCGTCACCAATGCTTTTAAGGCATTCTCTTTGATTTCTCCACGCTGGTGGGCGTGTTTTATTTTTTTACTCATCGTATTTCCAGATTTATTTAAATAGTCATTGCCGCATCATTATTCATGTTCAGTCGCACCACCGCAAGTGCTATTGTGTCAAATCCGCTGCTGCATAGGTGTTTATCCTCACTTTATGAAACATATTATGTATAAGGTACACTGAATCGAGAAGGTAGGCATTCGCTCACTTTTATGACTAGAATGCATAACAGTAAGTTGAATGACCTCAAATATATCTATGGCATCAGTCTCTATTCACAAAGGTATTTCAATTAACTATCAGGAGAGCGGCGACAAAAACGCACCTACGATTGTCTTAATTATGGGGCTGGGGGCGCAGATGACCTTGTGGCCCGATGAATTATTTTTTGGCCTAGTAGATGCAGGGTTTCGCGTGGTGCGCTTTGACAACCGAGATGCCGGGCTTTCAACCCAATTGGAGCACCATGGTAAGCCTAGTGTGCTCAAAACCTGGCTCAGTGCTCGACTGCCCATTCGCACACAGGTGCCGTACACATTGGAAGAAATGGCGCAAGATACGCTTGCACTTATGAAAGCCCTAAAGATTAAACGGGCACATTTAGTTGGGGCATCCATGGGGGGCATGATAGCGCAGCTAATTGCAGCCAAACAGAAAAAAAAAGTCGTCAGCTTAACCTCAATAATGTCTTCCTCCTCCGCGCTGAAGCTGACCCACACCAATTTGAAGGTGTTTGTTAAACTCGCGGGAATGCGACCCGATAAAGCTAATCGAGATGCGGCAATCAACTACAACATTCGCCTCAATCAATTAATTGGTAGCCCTGGCTACCCACAAGATGAGCGTACACTCAAACGCCAAGCCATTGAAACCGTAGATAGGGCCTATAATCCGCACGGCTTTCAAAGACAACTTGCCGCCATGGCAGCCAGCGGTTCAAGGCACAACTTGATGTCCAAAGTCAAAGCACCCACTTTAGTCATTCATGGTGCAGCAGATCCTATCATTCCTAGCCAAGAGGGAGAAAGAACCGCGCAACAGATCCGTAAATCCAAGCTCAAAATTGTCCCGGGCATGGGCCATAATTTTCCACCTGAACTGACCCCAAAACTTATAAAATGGATTGTCAAACATGTGCGTAAAAGTGAGGCCAAGCGTGCAAAAAAGCTGGCAAAAAAAGCCCAAAAACCAGATTGGGGCAAAAAGCCTTCTACTTAAGCTCAGTCAACCCAGTGAGATACACCTAAACAGGCTCAGAATAAGCCCACCGGTATTGAATGGGCTTTATGGCTTGGGAGTCAAAACAATAACAATAACAATAACAATAACAAATTGACCATAACTGCATGTGTACGTTACAAACCGACGTAAATAAAACCACTTATACTCTGCAGTTAAGAAAAAGCAACGCGGCCCGTGTTCAAACCATGGTAACTCGGTATTTAATACATGATATTACATCGACCAGGCTTAGTCCTCATACCATGAAATTCGGCTATACCGAATAAAAACTTGGCTATGTATACTGTATCATTCGATTGAACGTCATTTAATAATGTTACATTCAGATGTGAGGAGTAAAACGACCATGCTTAAAGTCACGCTAGAACAATGGCGCATGTTTAAGGCCGTTGTAGATTTTGGGGGCTTCAACCAAGCTTCTCAGCAAATCCATAAAAGCCAGTCCAGTATTCACAATGCCGTAAATAAAATCGAAACCGTCCTTGGCGTAAAGTTATTTCGAATAGAAGGCAGGAAAACGGTACTTACAGAAGCCGGTGAACTCATGTTGCGGAGGGTTGAATATCTACTCGAAGAAGCCGCCAAAGTTGAAACCATCGGTGTCAATCTTGCCGAGGGGATAGAAACCAAATTGCGAATTGCCATTGATGAAATTTTCCCTGCCCCCATGCTCTACCAAGTCCTCGACAAAGTATCCAATGAGTTCCCTTTTTTGCGTATAGAACTGGTTGAATCGGTGCTTAATGGGGCCAATGAACAACTTGAAAATGCCCTTGTCGATATTGCAGTCTCAGCGTTTACACTAGAGGGCTTATTTAGCGAAGAGCTGTGCCAGATAGATTTCATCGCCACCGCCAGCCCAGATCACGCTCTGCATCAAACAACAAGGGCACTCACACTCGAAGATCTCAAGTCACATCGTCAAATTGTTGTGCGAGACTCGGCGGTGGCAAAAAGTCATGACTCCGGATGGCTACAAGCCTCGCAGCGTTGGACGGTCAGCCATATGCGCACATCCATCGATATGATAAAGAAAGGTTTTGGCTTTGCATGGCTGCCAGTCCCCTTAATCGAGCAAGAACTCAACTCTGGTGAACTGGTGCCACTCAATTTACAAACCGGACGTACTCGTAAGGCACAGCTCCATCTTACTTTTGTCGACGGGGATAGTTTAGGGCCCGCTGCCCGTGCTTTTCTAGGTGAGCTCAGATACCAAAGTATGATGATGCCGACTTCTCAACTTGCTTTAGATAATATCACGTAAATACACATTCTCTATTTACGTCTACACTACATCAGAGTATTCAACATAATAATAACGCGACATTAAAGGAAGTATGGGCTCATGACAGAAAAAGAACTCGCGAAACGCTTTTACCAAGCACATCATTGGCGCGTACTGAATGAGCCGCTTGCTCAAGATACGAAACAAGCACTAGAACAAGATAGTCTGTTGCTAAAACAGGTTGCCACCGGTGAACTGCCAGCAACGATTAGACTTTGGGAGTGCCCACAGTCACTCATAGTCAGTCGTAAGGAAGCCAAACTCCCTCACTTTGAACTCGCAAGTCACACCCTAGCACAACTTGATTGGCCAGTTGCAGTTAGGGACAGTGGCGGCACCGCCGTGCCTCACGGGCCAGGTATCTTGAATTTTTCGCTCATTTTAGCTCAAACCAAAGAGGCCACGCTTAATGTCGATACCATTTACATTGCTCTGTGTGAGCCAATTAGAAGTGCGCTGAGTAATTTGGGGATACAAAGCGAGTATGGTGAAACGCCAGGTGCCTATTGCGATGGACGGTTTAACCTAAATATCGATGCGCTCAAAGTGACAGGCACAGCCCAGCGTATCACATTATCAGGCTCAAACCCTTACGGTTTGCACCGAGGCGTGCTTGCCCAAGCCATGATTATGGTCGAAGCAGATCCTCATTATACAACCGGTATCGTTAATCAATTCTATAAGTTGGCTGGTGCTGACAACCTTTATGACCCCGCAGCGTCTACGAGCGTCGACAAGCACTTAACGGGTACCTACCCCCCGGGAACACTAACCGAAATATTAAGACAGGAGTTATTACTGAGTGTTGATAGTTTTAGCGCCAAATAACGTTTAATGGATGATAAAACGGATGCCTGATTGATATGTTGTGCGGATATCAACGTGAGTAACACCCGTCCGTTAAACAACGAAAATTATCATGAAGTTAAAAAGAAAAAGCACTAAAAACAGTAAGTGCAGATCAAAAACGCCTGCCAATTCAGTTATCTGAACCGATTTCCGAGGGAAATCCCCTGTCACAATTTCAACCTGTGGCAGTGACCTTTGTGGCTATGATATCTGTATATAGACACCGCTCGAAAAAGTCTGTTGTGTAATTATTGACAGGCATTTTTACACACACGTATTTTCACGTCTATTTCACATCAAAGCGCCCATAATCATTAAAAAAGGAGCGCTTATGAACACCGTAAAATACGCTTTATACAGCTGTTTAATCACCGCTTTCCCATCATTGGCGACAGAGCATACACACCAACAGTTTGTAGAAAAGGCAATTGCGAAATTTCAGGCAACTGAACGAGGTAATTGGACTTTCGCCTACCACCATAGTGAAGTTGAAGAAGGTGAAAAAACGGATGTTTATGCCCAATATCACCCCCAAAAACCGCGCGGAAAACGTTGGCATTTACTGAAACTCAACGGCACGCCGCCAACCCCAAAGCAAGTAGCAGAGTTTGCTTCTAGCCGTGAAAATGAAGGGTACCGTGTACCACTGAGCGAACTCATTAACCCACGCTCACTGTCTGTAGAAAGCGAAACCGCACACGGCATCACATATACTTATCCTGTCCAACTTGCTGATCTAGGTAAAGATGCAATTGGGAAACTAACAGGCTCTGTGACCATAAATAAAGTCACCGCCAGTATTGAAGAAATCAACATCATTAATACGGACAAATTTAGTCCTGTTGCGCTTGCCAATATCAGCCACTTTAAATTAAACATGCGATTTCAAACTCTCAAAAATCATGTGTTGCCCAAAAGCAGCTATATGGAAATGAATGGCACGTTTTCTTTTTTTATAGATATTGAAGAGACCTCTAAAACAACCTTTTCAGATTATCAGTTTTTAGGTACTCAAAAGTAAGTTCGTGAGAGGATGGCGTTTATCGCCGCGACCTTCTCGAGCAATGACGCATTGCTTCATACTGTTTTTGTCAATAAAAGTGTCATGCAGAGGTGCTAGCTTAATGACCGCTTCATAATAGTAAACAAACCCATATTAAACAGATTAAAATAGATTTGATTATGCACAGCGTCATAGACATTCAATGGTGGCAATTGGCCGCTTTTAGCCTCACACTGATTATTCCTTTTTATCTTAACTTTCACTATCAGTTAGGCATGGCCAAAGACACCATAGTCGGTTTGGGCCGGATGACGCTACAACTCATTATGATTGGTCTTTACTTGGAGTTTCTATTTCAATTAAATAATTTTTGGATTAACATCAGTTGGCTGAGTATCATGGTTTTAATAGGCACATCTGCCATTGTCAGTAAAACCAAGCTCCCGCTTAAAGTCTTGTTTTCACCTGTTGCAATGAGCCTTGCTGCGGGGCTATTTCCTCTGCTTGCGATTCTCACTCTGGCAGTGATAAAGCCCCAGCCATATTACCACGCACAGTATGCCATTCCTCTGGCGGGCATGCTGCTTGGTAATAGTTTGACCAGTAACATTGTGTGCTTACAGAGTTTTTTCTCTTCCTTAAAAGAGCGGTGGCCAGAGTATCAAGCCGCCTTGTCTTTGGGGGCTTCACCAATTGAGGCAACACGCCCTTTCGTACAACATGCACTACAACACGCATTAGCCCCGATGTTAGCAACCATGGCCACAACCGGTTTAGTCACTATCCCTGGTATGATGACGGGTCAGATCTTAGGTGGGGCAACACCGATGGTTGCCATTAAATATCAATTAATGATCATGATTGCCATCTTCGTGATGATGAGCATTTGTACGACATTGTGCTTGTTTTTAGTGATCAGACGGGCGTTAAATCATGAAGGAAGGCCACAGCTTGCTGTGGCCTAATGTCGATTAGCAAAAATCCATGCGCAGCTAACGCGGTTTACTTTTGGTCTTTATACTTTTCAAACCATGCCAAAATATTACCCACTTTCTGTACTAAGTTGCTTGGCTTGGCAGCGATGCCATGGCCCGCTTTAGGTATACGCACCATCGCAGTATCGATATTGCGCAGTTGTAACGCTTGATAATACTGCTCAGTCTCACTCATTGGTGTACGATAGTCTAGCTCTCCCGTGAGCAGCATGGTTGGCGTTTTAACATTGCCGACCAGTGACAAAGGTGAACGTTTCCAAAGGTGCTCTGTTTTCTCCCAAGGCATACCAGGCATCCAATATTTTGCATAATAATTGTAGGCATCCGCTGTGAGCACAAAGCTAATCCAGTTAATAACAGGCTTGGCAACGACTGCCGCTTTGAATCTGTCGGTATTCCCAATGATCCAAGCCGTTAATACGCCACCACCAGAGCCGCCCGTTACAAACAGGTTGTCTTTATCGACAAACTCTTTAGTCACCATGCCATCGACAACATCCATGAGGTCGTTATAATCTTTCGATGGGTAATCATGGTGGATCAAGTTCGCAAACGCTTCGCCATAGGAAGTACTGCCTCTTGGGTTTGACCAAACTACAACATACCCCTTAGCGGCCATAAGTTGTACTTCGGTGCTAAAATTTGGTCCATAAGCGGTATGAGGCCCACCGTGAATTTCTAAAATTAATGGGTACTTTTGACGACTGTCAAAGTTAGGTGGCAACGCATACCACGCTTCGATGTCTCGACCATCCACGGAAGACTTAACTGTTAGAGGGTGTACTTCAGCACTCTTCTTGTGCCCTAAGAAATCTTCGTTGAGCGCTGTCAAAGGAGTTACACTGCGGCGTTTGTCAACCAGTGCTAAGTCAGCAGGACGTTCTGTATTGGCGGCGGTAACAACCAGTCGGCCATTGCCCACTACCGCGAACTCGCCAGAAGTATAAGGCCTGCCCAGAGATTGACCTCCTAATGAGGCTAATTTTTCAGTGACTTTTCCTTTTAGCGTGACATGACCAACATATTGCTGACCATGGTCATCGTAGCTAAAGTAGAGCCCTCGGCCTTTTTTATCCCATTGGTGTGCTTTGATGGGCCTATCTAATGATTCAGTCAAGTTGACCACCTCTTGACCGTCTAAGCCCATCATGTAGATATCAAAGTTTTGGTTCGAACGCTTTTGATCTTTAAATCCCAGATAAGCGATTTTATTTCTTTGGTAATTTATCTTCGGGCGATGCTCTGGGCCTACCTCATTGGTTACTTGTGTCACCCCACCAGCTTGTACATCAAGGCGATAAATATCTGACTCTCGAGGCCTGTTTTGCCAATCGTCATGACGATCAGCACTAAAGTAAATCAATTTCCCATCTTCACTCCAAGCAAGGTGCGAGCGGTGATGGAAGTCCCCATGAGTCAATTGGCGCGGTGTGCCGCCTTCTGCAGGTACGATATAAATATGTTCATAGCCATGCTTAATAAAGCCTCCTCCATCACGGCGATACAGCATAGTATCAATATAAGTCGCCTCGCCCGCCCATTTAGCCCCTTTGGGTTTTTTCGGCATGTCTTTAAAAATGCCGCTGTGCGCTTTGGGCTTAAACATGGTAAATGCAATCCATTTACCATCCGGCGACCAACTGATGTTGCTCACACCTTGCGTCACATTCGTGACACGCGCTGTATTGCCACTGTCCAACCACCGGACATAAAGTTGATTGTCGCCTTCGGCATTAGTCAAATACGCCACACGCGTTCCATCAGGTGAGTAACGGGCACTACGATATTGTTTGCTATCAGACAGTAATGGGCTATGCGCCTTCGTTTTGAGGTCGATTTCCCAAAGGTTTGAGCGCACGCTGTCAGACATTATGTCCATCGCTCTTCGCTCATAGATCACTTTATACCCATCAGGGTGCACCTCAGGGGACGCCGCATACTCTATATTAAATACATCTTGGTACTGCCATATGTCATCTTCTGAACTTTGGCTACCCTGTGCCATCAATGGCATAGCTACTAGCAAGTGAGCTAAACAAGCCGCTACTTTCAATTTTCTGTTTTTGTTCATATCCATACTCGTGGTATTGTCATCGTCAGCGGGATAAATGTCCAACGCATCATCTAAGACGTACTGTTCGCACGCCACTCCTATACACCATGTAAAGATGCCTCAAAGGCAAGGCCTATTGAAAGCATATTGCGACCAACCACCTGAATCTAATATATTTTAAGCGTTATAAATGACCCATTTTAATACCAACAGGGTCACGCCGCTTTGGAAACGACGCTTCAGCTCTCAAGCGTTATGCCAGTGTCAGCGTAAAACAGCACAATTTATGCCATAGAGTACAACGCGACACCAGATGCCAAAATCCATGTGCGATTCGAGCTGAACACTGCGTGTGGCTTATCAATCTGCACATTGTTAAGGGATCACAAAACTGCAATTGACAACGCTATCATATGTTGCAAGGCTAAGGCGGGCAAAAAACAACCAAAAAGGATATAGCTGTGAAATTGAAACTCAATAAAAAAGGCATCAAACAACTGAGCAATAAGCAACTCAATAAAGATGTAACCAATCAAGTTGCTGGTGGTGCAATTGCATCAAAAGACTATTGGTGCCACTCAGGTCAAATGCCTTGCTGGACAAATGGACCTTGTATCACAACGCCATATAAAGGATGCAATAGTCACAGAGGATGGTGCCAATAATCGACCTTGAGCCATTGCAAACACCGATGCCGATAAACGTAGTGCGGCATTTACGTCAACTGACGCTGCGACAGCCAGGTAATTCCCCTTAGCCTCAGTCGAATAACGACCTAGAGCTCGTCAATATCAACACACTAACGTACCCAAACCAGGTTAAATCTACACCGAGCCTTTTGAGTAAATATGGTATAATCTTTTACTCTCAAAACTTGATACGTCAATATTTATGAAAAAAGCGATTATGGCCCTCGGCTACCTTTTACTCTTAAACGGGTGTGCCTCAGTTGTTGGAAATTTCCGTCTCAATCCTGACATTCAGAAAGTAAGCTACAATGTCAGCTATTCACATTACCAACCAGCAAACTATGTAGAAATGAAAAATGTCGACTTTTCGACATTTACGTATCTGAATGATAATTACGCGAAAGATAAAAATTATGTATACCATTGGGGCGCCGCCATTCCATTTGCCGATCCCGCCTCATTTACGATTGTTACAGGGCCTTTTGCCTATGATAAACAACACGTTTTTAGGTTTGGTGATATTGTGCCTGGGCTATCACCAACAAATTTGACACTGCTTGAGGTCAACGATGAGCCATTTGGCGCGACCTACCTGAGATCGAATAGTCAAATTTGGTTCAATGGCATTGCTCAATTTCAACCGTTTACTCCTTGTGATATCGATACTTTCAAAGTCATTACACGCAACACAAGTTACCATGCAAAAGACAGCCAATGTGTATACTATGAAGGTAAAGTCATTGACGGCGCGGACCCGCGCACTTTCAAGGTAAAATATGACAGTCATGGCGTTGATAAAAACAATGTATATTTTAAGCATCATGTATTGCCCGATCTGAACGCTGCAAAGCTGAAGAGGATGTCGCTACATATTGTGAAAGACCAAAATTCGGTATACTACAAAGATAAAAAACTCGATGCAGATATATCCACCTTCCAAAAAAATGGTAGCTACTTCAATGATAAAAACCATGTCTATTTTGATGGTCAAATAGTACAAGGTGCGGACCCTGAAACATTTAAAGGCAGATCCGGCTTATATTTTGGTCGCGATAAAAACGGCTGTTATAGTAAACATGAGCCGGTAAGTTGCGATACAAAGCCAACTAGCCCGCTCTTATCGCTTCTCTCGTACACCAAAGATGTTGATTTAGACGATATGACGACGCAAGAGGGTAAAGCTAACGCATTCAGTCAAATATTCAAAAATATCGCCAAAGAAAATAAAGCAAGCAAAGAAAAGTGGCAAAAAGGTTTTGCATCGTTAGTTGAGACGAAAAAGTCTGAGCTTAACCACGCTTATTTAACACCTGAAAATGCGGATAAAATAGACCTCAGTAAACTGCCACAAGATTACCATTTTGATATTTTCAAACCGGGCCCAGGCAGCCGAACCCTTAGCTACCACTTTAAAGGTATCGAATCTGAACAAGCTATTTTCGCTATTTTTAATCGTTCAACAAAAGGGGTCATGCTGGAGAAGCGCACCCTATCTGGTCAGCCAATTGTCACTAATCAACCAATTGGAAAAAGCTTTATTACATTCAAATACTTGCCATTTGAATGTACCACGCAACTTGGTATATGTAGTCATACATTAGCTGAAATCGACGGTGAATCCACGGAGCAAAAAGTCAGCCAATTTAATATTTCTTATCAAGATGGCTTATGGACCAGATCGCTTAAGGAAGGCGACAAAAAAGACATATTCTTATTCGATGAATTTGGTATGCCTGTTATCCATGCCACATTCCTTGAAGACAAGTTGCACACGCTCTGGTTCCGAAAGGTCAAAGGATAGCAAGCGTAGGCTTATCTTGGCGCGTTACTGAAGGGGTTACTCACCCAGTAACGCGCGCTTATTCACCTTCCCAATTACACTGCTTCACCTTTTCAAACCAAGGTCGATTAAACCGGACTCGTTTAGGCGGGGAAGGCGGTGGTAAGTCAAGGTCCATGAAGGCAGCTAAGTGTAGTGACACTAACGCCCTGATTCTGTCATCGTCTAGCTGTTGGTAAGCTGATAAGAGCTGTGCTTTTTCTGTTGCATTAAGTGGATCCCCCTGCATGTGTTTGAAACGTGTATTGAGCCACAATAGCAAAGACTGCTTAGCCACATTTTGAAATGCTTGCGCTAACGTTTCAGTGGGTTGATATAAGCGCTGAAAGTTAATCCACTGCTGCTGAATCACAAAAACAAATAACAAATTAACACCCGCAGATATTTGCCCTGAGCGCTTATCAATATTTTGATATCCCGCTAAGGCAGCTCTAAAGTGCTGCTCTGCTAATGTAATGTTGCCTTCTTCAAGCGCAATCATCCCCTGATTATTTTCTATGATAGCCAATAGGTTTTTTCTATCAGCTAGGCGCGCCATTTTCTTCGCTTTAATATACAGGGACTTGGCTTTTTCTAAATCATTCAATTGTCGAGCGAGCAGGGCCAAGCTGTTAGTTAAGGTGAGCCTTTGTCGATCGTTAATGGCGTATTTATAAGAGCATTCAAAACTCAATTGCGCATCATACAGGTAGTCATGCTTGCGCAACCAAATACCGGTACCACTGGCAATGGATACCAGTTTGTCCATGAAATAAGGATGGGATTGATGATGAAAAACTACCTCAAGTGAGTCTATGAGTAGTTTCATGTCGCCGGTAGGCACCGCTGCCCGCATAGCAGCAATGTGCCAGCGCACTTGCTGAGTATCCGTTAATGAACGCGTGTGAGGAACGGCCTGTAAAATAGAGAGTGAGCGGGATGGGTCGATCCGTAAGTAATCTTCCGCCTCTTTGATTTTTTCATCAATGGTCACCGCCGACGTACTGTGACAAATTAGCCCAAGTAACACAATAAACCCAGCTAACCGCACACCGCCTCTCCAACCAATGACTCTGTCTAAACTATAGATAGCAAATGCATAATATTCAAAAGTCTCCTTCAGCGTCGTTATTCTACTTTCTACACTGACGACGCACTTTTTTCTTGATAAAGCCACACAATTAATACAAGGATCGGTAAATTTTTAGTAACGGGGCCAAAGGGGTGTAACCAAAATGACACATCAATGATTGTCAATAACATGCTGTAGATAAGCACAGTCACTATTTGTGCTATACAGCAGCTCCTAA
This sequence comes from Pseudoalteromonas sp. SMS1, assembly GCF_021530565.1. Lineage (GTDB taxonomy): Bacteria > Pseudomonadota > Gammaproteobacteria > Enterobacterales > Alteromonadaceae > Pseudoalteromonas. The sequence goes on along the minus strand of NZ_JAKGBI010000003.1, from coordinate 157,047 downwards.
GTTTTCGCTGCACGATAAGCCAAATACCGAGAAAAATATCCCAGAGTCCCCCACCAAATACTGCAATGTCGGCATATATACCTGTGATTTGTGCCTTGGCCAGTATTTCAAAACCAACCTCTGGCGCAAAAAATATCGACGTTAGACCGGTAAACAGCCACACAAACGCCAAAGAAAAACACGCTAAATAATATATAGGCTTCAATTCATTACGCTCCACCTAAACGACAGGCAGAGGTTTAAAAACCATCAACCAAAAAATCACCAATATGGCTGCAAATGCAGGCAGACCAAGGAGCGTCCAAACTCGCATAAGCGATTTAAACTCCCCCGAAATTTGATTTCTTTTTGCAGACTCTGCCGCTAATACACGTAAGCGATATTGAATTTTAAGCACGGGTAACCAACACAATCCGATCAGCGTAAATAGCCCGGCGACGGCATAAAACCAATCAGAACTGAATGAATAACCAAGGATATGCATTAAATACAAACCGCTGGCAACTTGAACAATGACCGCAGGGGTTGTAAAGAGCCAATCCCCTAAAACAACGAGTTGAGTTGTTATATATATTGCCTGCGGGTTGTTCGAGCGATTCGCCATAAACATAAAAAAGGCAATGCCAACACCTGTACCAGTTACGACGACAGCCGCTAAAATATGAATCAATTTGGCGACAAAATAAGGCTCTAACATGGTATTACCTCCTCCTTCGCATAAATACCAAAAGTATTAAAATAAGTGTCAAAATCGCTCAGTTTGAACAGCCCAACACATGGCATGGCACCGCGCTCACTGCATTCTTCTGCGAGTAACTTTTTAGCAATTATGATTGCTGATAAAGTCGGTATATAGGGGCCTTGCCCGCTAGGCGCATATAAACGCCACACGGCACTTTTTTCTGAATTATCGTGACAGGTGCCAACAATGCGCACCTCCATAGCACCTATATCTGTGCCAAAAGGCAGTAAATACTCACTTAAAGTACGGATGCTTTTTGCGTAGGGTGCCCAATTCCTTACCAAGCCATGTTTTGTCAGGTAGGCCATTGCGACCATCCCCCAATGAAGTAGTGGCAATTCAAGACCAGCTTGAAACGACACCCTGTCACTCACTTTGTAACGTTCTGGGAAAATCAGCAGATCTGGCACGTCCACATTTGCTAGACTACGTTTTTTAGCGATATCACCAAAGTCGTTCACTTTCGCATCCATCCAACCGTATGCAGGTTGCCAATGTCCCCCTTTGAACACTTGGAAAGGATGCCCAGTATAAGACAAAATGGCAGCAATCGTTGCGAGTCCTCGTTCCGCCTTATTACCCGGTGCAATCGCGATGTCTATCGTATTAATACGCTCAAACATCGATTGAAAATGTTCAATCACCGCAGAGGAAAGCCCGGGCACCGAACTCGCCCCGCTCACCACTAACACACCATTGGTTTGTGCTCGTGCGTTTAGCGCACTGATATCACATACAAATTGCCTATCGTCTGCAAGGTCGATGTAATGCGCCTGGACATCAATACAGGCTTGGGGAACACGATAGTCCTGCCCTTGAAATGGTCCACCGGTATGAATCACTAAAAATGGCATGTGCTGCTGTAGCTGCCTTTCAAACTCGGGGGAGAATATGTCTACCTGCCACACTGCCAATGTGGCTTTTGCGCTCTCCCTTAAGCTACCCACAAGGGCGTGAGCCTTTGATATGCATCTTCCCGCAATAATAAGGTGAATGCCAGCCTCTTCGGCCAAAGCTGTGACCACCCTTTTACCAAAATTGCCATATCCCCCGAGCACGACCACTGTTTTCATCGCCTTGACTCCCTGACTTCAAAAAGGCTTTGCTTATAGATAAATATCCTTCAAATACAAGGCGATTTCCAGTGTTTTTTAGCTTAGTGAACAATTGCTTAATTGCCGCCACGACTAACTCATTAGGCGCGCCTCGATACAATTAATCAAACCACTACTTACTAGTTCCTTCCCGCCATCACACCACCATCGATATCCCAGTTTGCTCCTGTGACCCATTGCGTACTATCACTTAATAAATAGGCTATTGTTTGGGCCACTTCCTTTGCCTCACCAATACGCCCTATCGGGTGAAAGCAATCAAAGCTTTTCAATGTCTCATCAATCTCTTGAGGATCAATGAAAGCACCATAAATTGGCGTTTTGACGACAGCTGGCGACACGGCATTAACGCGTATACCATGCCCAGCCAATTCCAGCGCCAAATGTTGGGTTAAAGCATGTAAGCCGGCTTTGGCCATAGAGTATGCCGAAGATGGGGTGGCGCCTATCGCTTGTTTAGCCCACATAGAACCAATATTGACGATACTGCCTCCACCGAGCGCCGTCATGTGGTGTGCAACAGCTTGTGTTATCAAGAACAAAGCGCGATTCAATTCATGATAGCGGTCAAAGTCTTCACCATGGTGCTCTAAAAACGGCAGTGGCGAAAAGTAACCCGCGGCATTAACCAGATAACTAAATGGTGTGTCTGATTGCGACAACTGCGTGATATAGTCCAGCACGGCTTTGCGGTTGTATAGATCCAACTGTACGCCTGTTACGTCGCCGAGTGACGACAAGGCTTGCACGGCACTGTGTAGTTTATCTTGGTTATTTGCGAGTAGTGTCACGGGCACATTGTGGCTGAGTAAAATTTTCGCTGTTTCAAGGCCCATTCCGCTGGAGCCTCCAACGATTAACGCACGGCCTGATTTTGTAAAGTTCATATGTTCACCTAGTGTGTTGGTTGTTTCGTGATAATATTAGGCCTATGCGAACTCACTGAATAGTAAGTACAAATTGGTTAACTAAGTACTTTTTGGTACATATTTATGAATTCAAACGAAAAAAAAGTTTCACGGAAAATAGCGCCGAGCAAAAGTGCGAAAATGGTTGAGACCATCTACGGATGCAAATGGTCATTGACGATATACCAACTGCTCAAAGATGGCATAAACCGCCCCGGAGAAATGGTTCGTTGTGTGGATGGCCTCACCACCAAAGTGCTCAACCAGTGTCTTAAGCGCAATGTGGAATTTGGCATTTTAGAAAAAGAAGTATTTAATGAACTACCACCTCGAGTTGAATACCGAGTCACCGAGCTCGGCAGACAGTTTTTAGCGATATTGGCGCAACTCGATACATTACAAAAGCACATTGACAGCCAAACCGACTGACAACCATGTTGTCAGTATCGTGTGTTTAAAAATTAGAAAAAATCACGCTTGTGCACATTGCAATCGTTTCGTTTGCGACTAGACTTGCCTTGATTTTAATCAGGACAAGGAGTCATTTTATGACGCTTAAAACTACGGGAAAGGTTTTAGCTGTTCTTTCTCTCTCAACGCTGACCGCATGCATGAGCACCTCTTCAGGCCCATATTTAAAAAGTTCTATTTCTGAAGGTATTGGCCCACTTGAAGTACGTGCACCTTATGCAAACTACGTAAACTACTATGGCTATGTCGATGCAAGTGTGAAACCCGAAGGTAAATATAAGGGTAAAGATACCTATTACCTATATGCCTGGGTACCCGCTGCCGTGGACGAAATTGGCATTTCAATGCAATCACCTGTTGAGTCAAAACCGACAGATAAAGATTTTGTTCACACCAACTTTGCTCAAGGAATGGAGAAAGACCAAGCCAAGTTTTTCGACACCTATATCGTCTTTGATCGATTGAATATCATTGATAGCAACAAGATTGCACAAGGAGGCAAAGTCCTTCAGCCGCTTGGTTACAATGATGATACCCGCGAACTCCCCGCTAACCCCAGTGGCGCTTACTACAATTCATTGCTAAGACAAACCACCAACCTCAACAACCCTACTGAATCGTTGGTCAGAGGCGTTTACCGCATCTCATTTACCTCTTTTCGCTCACAAGTTGAAGGGTCTTTCGAAGCGACAATTGGCACCAACATTCCAGGTGTCAAAATCGCAGCATCACTTGAAGAGTTACATAAACTGGTAAACAAGGGTAACCTTTAATAGTACTTTGGTGGCAACCAAACATTGCCACCTTTTACACTAAAGCTTAAACCAACACGCTGAGAATGCGGCTTATTTTCGGTAGCCACATCATCATGCCAGCAGCAATTACACCAATGATGGTAATGAGTGCGCCAAAACAAGCCACCGCTGAAATTACCCACTTGATGCTTTCTTTACGCTGCTTTTTACCCCATAAAATAACCTCGTAGATTGCCATTGGCAATAAGAAGGAAGCGAACGAAAGCGCGATATCTGCAGGGCCATCCAAAGTAAGCGTGTTACCATTCATCCCCTGATTCACAATGTACCACCCCATTAGATACAGTCTGAAAGTCCAAACGCCATTGACCAGTAAAAAGCTATGCACGGCGAATCGTTGGTGCTGCGCAAACCGCTTTTTCACCGCGGCTTGCCATGCAAAATAAATCGCAATCGGGATCAAAATACCGTTCACTGTCACCCCTAAAGACCCTATATCACTGAGTCGATGCCCAGTAACCCAAGTTAGATAAAGTCCAGTTAACGCCCCTGCTAAACCCAGAGTAAAAAACATACGTCCATTGTAACGGTGGAATTTTGGATATCGTGTTCTCACATTAGGGATCAACTGAAATAACCCACTTATCGCCATTAAAATCGCGGGTAAGACATGCGCGAAAAACATCGCCGAGTTTAAATCGATGTTACTGTTCAGACCTTGTGAGGGCGACACCGCCTCTGCTTTATCTACAGCACCTAAGAGCAGTGGCAATGCATATAAGCTTAAAATATACATTGCGAAGGCCCACTGCCCAGCTAATGCCACAACCATCCAAGTTTTAATTGCACCTCTGAGGGTACTATCAGCATTAAAAGACAATCCTCTAAGCTTATTTACCGTTAAAGAAATCATTCTAGCCCCTTTCGTAATTTATTGATTTAATTGCTAAGGTGCCACTAAAAATTCAATTCGTCGCACCGAATTTGAAATTCGGCACATACTTTTTGGTAAAGATTTCTTACAAAGCAAAATTGAGTCATCGAGGGGTTTTCACTACTATAAGATGGAACTCATTGGGGCGGATTTTTATGCAACCAGCATACCTTCATTTCACGCTACTGGCTGTCAGTATCACGATGTTGATGGCACAGTTAACGGTACGACACAAACACAGTGCACATATCTTATTTGCAATTTTTTGCGCCTCGGTTTCCATGGTTGCCCTACAAAAGCTATCGAGCAATAGCTTAGGTCCATATCAATACCTGATTGGTATGGGCGCTTGTGCCACGTGCAATTGTATTTGGCTCTTATCCCGCACCTTATTTCGTGAAAAAAACCCCATTAGCCTGATCCATTTTGCCGTTGCAGTCGCCATCGCAGTGCTCATCATGATCCAACAAGGCTACCTATTCGCCACGCATCAATGGGCCTTACATGCCCCTTGGTTGTCTCTCTTTAGTCACATGCTGCGCGAAGCAACCATATTGCTTTCTTCCTGCATCTTGGTGCTGTCGTTTTGGGAAGCCATGCGAGGTTTTGGGCAAGTGCAAAAGCAGGACAAACAGCAGCGTATTTTGTTTATGGTTACCTTTGGCAGCGCTGTGTTAGCCAGTAAAAGTGCTAAGGGCATTTTTGTAGATAACCCCGACATGTTAACAGTCACTCTATCTGTTATCACGCTGGGCGTTTTAGCAAGCTTACAATACCTACTTTACTGGCGCTTTCACCGTGCAGTGGATACCAACACAAGGTCACCGCACCAGCCTCAAAAAAGTGCGCCAGATGAACTGACAGTACGTGATGATGACATGCACCTTGCGAAGCAAGTACACGCATTACTGGTTGAACAAAACTATTTTTTACAAGCGAATCTCAAAGTCGCTGACATCGCCCGTGAACTGACGGTGCCCGAGTACAAGATAAGTAAAGTGTTGCGTCATCAATTACAAGCCAAAAACTTTAATCAGTTCATCAACACGCTGCGGGTCAACTACGCCAAAGAGATCCTTTCGGATCCCGATAAGCAACATTGGTCTGTTCTTGTTATTGGCCTAGAATGTGGATTTGCTTCTGTCGGCCCATTTACACGCGCGTTCAAAACCTATACAGGCACAACACCAAACCAATATCGGCAACGCGCTCTACCCCAGCAGCACTGTGCATAATTTAAGGGGCGTGCCCCTTTTACTCCCGTATAAGTTCAATATAACCACGTACAAAGCTATGTGGGAAATGGGCTTCTGATATTTCGCTGCACACTGGCTCATAGCCATATGAGCGGACACTTTCTATTTCGGATTTAATCGCGGACTCTTCCACTAACGGGTAGATAGTGTCTAATATGCCATCTCCGGTCTCGGTATCTTGATTGCAGCCCGCATAAAACGCTTGATAGAGAGCAGCATAATGATCGCCTTGCGCGGCAGCCAAATTTATCAAACGCTCACCACGATTGCCTTGTATCAATACCCCCAAAATGAACTGGGCTCTTGGATCTTGCCGCTCCTTCATCAAGAACTCTAAAATCATTTGTGATTTGTGTATTGAACGAGGAAATCCACGAGTATAACTCCCTAATTGGTTAAACTTGTAGCCGCTAAAGTAAGCATGCGCATATAGTAACGCCTCATTGGTCGTATATTGTGATAAAGCTTCTGCGGTAACAGCAATCTCTTTATTTCGTACTTTTTGTTGCTCAACCTGCTGTGATACAGCTGCGTTATCAGCTTGAAGTTGATAGTTTAATACCATCATCATGAACGCCGTACCATAGGTCGCTCCTGCCGTAAAAATTGTGGCACAAACGACGGCCACGCCCCCCTTTAATGAGGTCCTTTTTCCCGGATATGTCTCTGCAGCTTGAAGGTGTTCAAACGCTTCTTCTAGCACAATCGGCATTTTGAGTTTGGCTAAATAATTGGCACTCCAGAGACCTGCAAAAAACAATCCTGCCAGTACAATCAGTGGAATATGACCACCCACGACGATCTCCACCTGCCAAGCAACCACCGAAAGTGCAGCAAACACCATGCAGGCGATCGCAGAAAACCACTCATGGTACCCTCGCCCGAAAAACCTGACGAAAAGGCCGATCACGGTACCACTGACTGGCAGCATCAGCGCCCCCAATTTGGGGTTGAATACATACACTTGGAACCAAATCGCAATGGCAATCGTGGCCCCTATCACACTGCCGAAGGTCGCACCGAGCAACTCTTGTTTATCGAGCCTATTTTCAACTTGTATTCTCTTTTCTTCGAGCGAAGACATATTTCTACTCACATGACATACTTTCAAACGCAACCAAATGTACGTAAGTTTAAATTAAATGCAATTAGTTTTAGTTGCTAAGCGAACAACTCGCTAAAAATGATAAATAATTTCATGTCACAGAAGCTGTGCAAAATTAATAAATTCATATATATAGACTGATAAAAAATAAATTTACTCGGAATATTTATACCAATACCAGCGTAGATAAGCGCTCAAGAAAGTGTCATATTTTTGGAACTAACTTGCCACTTTTTCTTAGCTTATTTGTCTTTTTTCCCTTCTATAGTGGCCGCTCTAAAATCAATAAAAGTGAAGGGACTATGAAAACAAAATTACTACCGCTGGCCATTTTATGTGGCACCTCAGCCTTACTTTCAGGATGTTTTGATTCCGACGACAATAAGGTCAACATTGTGCCACCAGCACCCACGCAAGGGACTGACAAGCCCACTCCAACACCGGAACCGGAACCCACACCAGAACCGGACCCAGATCCGGCTCCTGCGGTAGGGACTACACTGCAGCTACGTTTGCTAGAAACGACTGATCTTCATGCCAATGTACTTAATTTTAACTATTTCTCTGATAAGCAAGATGACAAAGTTGGCCTAGTAAAGACTGCCGCCCTGATCCATGCAGCCCGTGCAGAAGCCACTAACTCGGTATTGGTTGATAATGGCGACCTAATTCAAGGTAGCCCGTTGGGTGACTACATTGCCAAAATCAAGAACTTGGCTGATGGAGAAGTGCACCCCGTGTATAAAGCAATGAATACGCTCAATTATGATGTTGCGAACATTGGTAATCACGAGTTTAATTTTGGTTTAGAGTTTTTGCATGAAGCCATTAATGATGCAAACTTCCCGTATATTTCAGCCAATGTCTTCAAATATGATGGTGACGACGATGAAAGCAATGATGTGCCGTTGTTTACGCCTTACCTAGTACAAGAAAAAACGTTTAAAGATATTGAAGGCAATGCCCACATCATTAAAGTAGGTTATATCGGGTTCGTGCCGCCACAAATCATGCAATGGGACAAAGCAAACCTTGAAAATAAGGTCATTGCGAAAGACATCATCGCCATGGCCAATAAGTACGTGCCAAAAATGAAAGAAGCAGGTGCCGATGTCATTATCGCGATTCCACATTCGGGCTTAGATACTGCTGAGCACACAGACAAAAAAGAAAACGCCAGCTATCACCTTTCAAAAGTCGAAGGGATTGATGCCATCATGTTCGGCCATGCACACGCGAATTTCCCAAGCTCACGCTACGCAGGTTTAGAGGACAAGGGCATCGACTTGGAAAAAGGCACCATTAATGGTGTCGCTGCGGTGATGCCGGGGTTTTGGGGCAATCACTTAGGTATCATCGACCTTACCCTCACTTATCAAGAAAATGGCTGGCAAGTGACGGACTCTCTATCAACATTAAAACCGATTTTCGAGCAAGATGAAGACAGAAATGTGATTTCATTAGTCGAAAACGACGCAGCAATTGAAGCGGCCACACATCATGACCATGAAGAAACACGTACGTGGGTCAACAAACCATTCGCCAAAGTGACCAGTCAGGTGAATAGTTTTTTTGCACTTGTTAATGATGATCCTTCGATTCAAATTGTCACCGATGCGCAAACTTGGTATACCCAAAAAATAGTGCAAGGTACTGAACTCGCTGATTTACCCATTTTATCGGCTGGCGCACCATTCAGAGCAGGTCGTGGGGGCGCTGACGACTACACTTACATCGCACAGGGCGATATCGCCTATCGCAACGTTGCAGACTTATACATTTACCCCAACGTTTTAAAAGTGCTGAAATTAAACGGTGCACAAGTGAAGGAATGGCTGGAGATGTCAGCAGGGCAATTTAATCAAATTGACCCACATAGTATCGATATGCAATCGCTGATAAACCCCGACTTCCCTTCATATAACTTTGATGTCATCGATGGTGTTACCTATCAAATAGATGTGACCCAACCCGCTCGCTACAACAGCAAAGGGGAGAAGATGTCAGATGGACAACGCATCTTAGCGCTACAGTATCAGGGGAAACCAGTCACTGATGAACAGTCGTTTTTAGTCGTAACGAATAACTATCGTGCTTCTGGGGGAGGTAACTTCCCAGGTATTGGCGCAGATAAAATTGTCGTCGACTCACCTGATGAAAATCGCCAAGTCGTTGCAAACTACATTACTTATCAAAGCGAGCAAAACGATGGAAAAGGCCTAGATCCATCCGCTGATATGAACTGGACATTTGCCCCTATCGACACAGCACAAATTCAATTTACTAGCTCCAATAGCGATGAAGCCAAAGCGTACAGTGAGCAATTTGAACACATCGCGCCTTTGGGTGAAACCAATGAGGCTGGGTTTGCGCTTTACAAGCTTAAGCTGATGCAACCACAAAACTAACAAGACAACATACTTCTACCCAATTTTGGTGTGTAAATACCCATTTGCACACCAATTCCACCCAATGGCAGTGCGTTAGGAAATAGGCTGCCAAAAATAAACCATTACAACGGGAATTGAAAAAATGACTGTGAACAAACTGACCTTATCAGTATTGCTCGGTGCAGGCCTGCTTGCCCAAAGTAGCTTTGCTCTCGCCGCAGCATATGATTGGAATAATACCGCGCCTGTAAAGGTGCCAACCGCAGCAAACAATAATGGCAAAACCATTTACTTTGATGTCTCACATGGCGGTGTTGAAGGAAATGCTGACTGGGTAATCGACGGTGCATTTTCTGATTTTGCAGATGCGCTCGTTCAAGAAGGCTATACCGTAAAAGAATATCGCGGTGTTGATTTAAACAATGATGGTCGCATTCGTTTTTATGATGATCGCACAAATGGTAGCAATACCAATGAAGCCATCATCACCTATGATGCGATAAAAGATGCAGACGTATTTGTTCTGGCTGAAACCAACCGTCCTTTTACAATCGCGGAGCAAGCGGCTCTTGAGCAATATATCGCCAACGGTAAAGGCATTTTCTTCATTGCGGATCACTATGATGCGGACCGTAATTTAAACACATGGGATGCCACTGAAGTTTTTAATGGCTATAACCGCTCTGATCTAAGTAAATACAACATGGGTGGCGCCTATGGCGATTGGCGTAACCCAAAATCGGCCAACGCTGGCTGGCTAGTTGAAAATTTCGGTATTCGCTTTCGTTTTAACGGTGTTGATTACAAACAAGGCGTCAGTGGGGTTGAACCCAGTTCAAAAACAGAAGGCATCACCCAAGGTGTAGACCCAATTCTGATGGCCGCCGGCGCGACACTCGCAATCGTTGATCCGCAAAAGGCCAAAGGCCTAGTTTATTTCTCTGAAACAGACACCCCTGTAAAGTGGCGCCATGCCAAAGACCAAGGGTTGTACTTTGGAGGAAAAGCCGAAGGTCCATATGCCGCAATAGCAAAATCAGGGGCTGGCAAGGCCGCATTTATTGGTGACTCTTCACCCATTGAGGATGCAACGCCCAAGTATCGTCGTCAAGACAATGGCAACACCAAAAAAACGTATCCAGGTTGGACTGATCCGGGCCATGCTTCTGTCCTCGCAGTGAATATCATTAACTGGTTAGCGACCCCAGAAAGCTATCAGTACTTTGACGGTCAAAATGGGCATTACAGCGGGTATGTAACACCGACGCCAATGGCTTCGCAGGAGATGTCGGATCCGAACAATGGTCAACCATGGGGCACGCCTGCGTCTGGTTTTAACCCTTGGGATACGGACACTTATAAAAATAATGCGTTTAATGCGCCTTATGGCGATGGACACACCAACCCCGATCCGGATCCAGACCCAACGCCAACGCCGGGTAATGCCATTTCAGTCACCGATGCACTCGCCGCAGCACAAAACACGCCATTTGTGGTTATAGGCAAAGTTACGGCTGCCATCAATGGTATATATGGGCTAGAACTGAGCGATCTCAATCACCCTGCTACTCATATTTACGTGAAGCTTGAAAGCAATCAAAGAGCGGACTTCAACCCGCAATTAAATCCAGCCATTCTAAACCAACATATTATTGTTACAGGCAAACGCAATAGCTATATGGGCGCGCCAGGGATCCGCTACGTCACAGATCTACAAATAGCGCCATCTTACATGTCTGTTGAACAAGCTCTTGCGACCGCTCAAGGTGAGTCAATCGAGCTAACAGGTCGTGTAAAGTCTGGCTTAAACAATATCTATGCATTGATACTGGAAGATTTGAACAACACTAGCTTCACCATCAATATCAAGCTTGAAAGTAGCCAACGCACGCAATTTAGCCCTGCGCTGAATCCTGATATTTTAAATGCCACATTGGTAATTAAAGGCGTTCGTGATAGCTATATGAGTCAGCCTGGCGTTCGCCAAGTATCCAGCATTACCCTCGCATCTGACAGTGGTAGCGGCAATCCTGATCAAGGGAGTGATTTGTCTGTCTCTGACGTATTGGCGATGAATAACGGCCAGCCAGTTGTGGTCACAGGCACCATTACTGCGGCGATTAACAACAAGTATGCACTCGAGCTGACCGATCCAAATAATTCGGGTAACACACTGTATATTAAGCTCGAGTCATCTCAACGTGATGCTTTTAGCCCACTGCTTAACCCTGAGCTAATAGGTAAACGCCTGCGTGTTCAAGGTATAAAAAATGACTACATGAGTCATCCAGGTGTACGTAGTGTGAGCAATTTAACGCTGTTAAATTAATCTACCGTACGGTTAAAAGTCAAAAGGCATCCATTGCCTTTTGACTGTTATTTTTACCTTGCGAACATGCACTACTTTCTGACCGCTCTACGGGGCACTTCGGAGAAATTCTCAAATAACTTCATAACCAAATGACCTTGTTCGTTGGTGACAAACTTCATGTATGTCGTGCTTTGGTCAAAAAACAATGTATCTGGTGAAGACGGAGAAAGCTGCGCAATATACCCTTCTCCTTCTTGCGTATATAAATCTCCTTCATAATATACAATACGACGCACTGCACCACTTTCAAACTGATATTCCCCTTCGAAGGCTTGCAACTGCTGTGATGTTAAATTGATTTCTTTATAACTTGGACTTTTCAGACCAAGAGCCTTTGCCGCTAGGCGCTGCGTTAATGCCTGTGGATTACGATTCGTAGAGTTGGTTAGTACAGTAATATAAAGCGCTTCTTCCGGCACATACACTGCATCCGATACAAAACCGTGAATACCCCCGGCATGCCCAATTGCCTGATATTCCCCAATGGTGGTCGACACCAACCCGTAGCCATAATTAGAAACACTGCCATCATTCAATATTACGGGGGCTATCATTTGCTGATAGCTTTGCTCACTGATCAGAGCACCATTGGCCAGCGCCGTATACCAGATATTCAAGTCAAATACATTGGACGACAATGCACCTGCCGCGTGAGGCCAAATCATGTCAATGTAGCCAGCATTGACATAGCCTTCTGGGCTCAGTTCGTATCCTGAGACATGATGCTTGATGATTTGACGACCAGCATAATGGCTATGTTTCATATCCAACTTGTCAAATATATGCTCATCAATAAAGTCTGCGTAAGTTTGGCCACTGACCACTTCTATGATCTTGCCTAACAACACATAACCAGTATTTGAATACGCCATCGCGTCACCAGGCTGAAACTTCATCGGATGAACCGCAAACCTTGCTAAAATCTCATCCAGTGTTGCTGGTGCCTGAACTTCTCTTAGCATCAATTCGTGGTCTTCCGTGTAATTGGCCAGCCCCGAAGTATGGGTCAGAAGCTGCTCGATGGTGATGACGTGTCCTTCAGTTGGGAAATCTGGTACGTATTTGTGGATGTCGTCTTGAACTGAGAGTTTACCTCGCTCCTGCAATATCATGATCGCAGCAGCGGTAAATTGCTTTGAAATCGAACCTATTTTAAAAACATTTTTGGCTTTAAGCGGAACTTTAAGTTCAAGGTTTGCACTGCCTATCGCTTTTTTGAAAATCACTTCTCCCTTTTTGCTAATTAGCGCAACCGCGCCGGGCTCATTTTTAGATAATACATTTTTAAGTACCATTCGGTACTGAGCTTTATGGGCATTAGAGTCGCTGGCAAAAACGTTAGAAGCGCCAAACAACAATATGGCAGAAACTGCCCCTGCGATAAGAGATGTTTTCATTTTTTCTATCCTTGCTTTGATTAACACTAAGATTATTCCATCACGCTTCCTTCACATTGCCCAGTCAAAAAGTGTACAACCCTGTTACAAATTCTTGCTTATTGTGAGGTTGTGTAGCAACACGCTATATCCTTATAAAAACATAGCCTTGCGTATTCAATTTATCCCTAAGTTGCATATTGAGTGTGTAAAGGCAATAACTCGACAACGCCCCCTCGCAAACATTCGATCCCGTTCATCACCCCTTTTTCAATTATGCGCCGTTATACCTATACAAAAACAAAAAATGGCGCAGCAATCTCTAGGGAGTACCTATATGAGCAAAAAAAATCAACTTGCGATGCAATCAAATGCCAATGTGGATATGAATCCGATGCTTGATATCGTCTTTATTCTGCTTATCTTTTTTATCGTAACAGCCAGCTTTTCTAAAGAGTCGGTACTAGACGTCAACAAGCAAAACCAAGCTGCACACTCGCTCACGCCAGCGCTTACACCGCAATTTAGCATTGACGACAAGAATCAGGTTTATTTGGATGGCAGGAAAATTGATGTCGACACCATTGCAATTAATGTCGCCAAAGTTGCCGCTAAAGGAGAGATTACGGCTATCGGATTAAAAGCGCATGCATTAAGTGAACATGACACATTAGTTCAAGTACTTGATGCCATCAAGTCTCAAACCAGTGCACCCGTTTCACTGGCAAGCCTGTAAGGAGCTTAACATTGCCACGGTTTAGCAAATGCTAAACCGTGGCGTATATATTATGGGTGAATATGCACCAGATCTTCGTTTTCAATTTCGCCACGTAAATTGACATACACATCTAGGCGCGCGAAAAATGCTTGGGCGTTTGGAGTCACAGGTTCAACTATCGTATAATATGCAAGGTTCAAACCCGCCACGACTTGCTGCTGCGCCGCCAAAATGTCATATTTAACCCCTATCATTGACTCGATTTTCTCTGCCGTTTGGCGCTCTACGTCACTGAATTCATTGCGTAAAGCAACAGAGTCAAAAGAACCGATGGGCGGTACTAATACAGGTTCACTGAATACGCGATCTTTCAGTTCAGTGTATTGATCACCTTGTTGATTGATAACAATCAGCTCTAAGCGATTTACCTTAGGAATACCCGCTGCAACCACTGGTGAAACAAAGCAGTAAAACGCATAGTTTGTGCCATTTACGACTTGAGACTGGCCCGCCAATGGCTTGATATCAACCCCTGTGCGTTGATTAATATGCTCAAAGGCACTGATATATTCTTTATCAAAATCCTGAGCTAAAATGACTGGACCATACCCACCTAACATGCGATTTGCTTGAGACATAACGTTTTCCTTTTATCTCTTTAAGTGAACAGCACGCCGACCATCGTCGTGCCTTGAATTTGGTTCCAAGTGTAGACATCCTCTCAGTCCTTGTCGGTATCAGTTTGGTATCAGTTTGGTATCACCCGGAGTGTTTCCGTACGGGGCACTGTGCAACATTTGTGACACCACCGTATACAATCAAAAACACCACATTCCTTTTCGCAATTGGCGAAGATTTAGAGTCATTGCTAGGCTTAGTTACCCCCACAAAAGGAGTGACCAAAATGGATGGCCGTGTACAACTAAATAGCAGAAGACTGAAACAACTACGCCGAGACTTGGGGCTCAGTCAGGAGAAGTTAGCATGCGCATGTCAGGAGCGAGCCTTGTGTGTTTCGATTGCGACTTTAAAGCGTGCAGAGTGCGGATGTCGTGTATACCACCGCACAGCAAGGCAGCTTGCAATGTTTTATCAAATCCCAATTAAAGAGTTGCTCAGTGAGCAGACTCATTGAATCCACTCATAGCCAAGTAATGTGACAATGGGGCAGTCCATTCTTTGGTATGATGGCTTATCAACTTAGGTTTTTCCAACTCAGAACGTATCTCAGCTCATACACCCATTTTAGCCTCTATAAATTGAATCTATTTGTAACAAAATAGTGGTTTTCAAACTCTTTCTTTTTCCCTACTCTGGACTGACAGCAACCCAAGGAGACAGCAATGAAAGAATTACAGAAACTCGTAGGAAACCTGAATAAATCGGGTGCATTAAATGGCTTTTTAGGTGGGGTTGCCGGCGGTGGGTTAACCTCTTTGCTGAGTGGTAAAAAGGGAAAGAAAACCGGCAAAAAGGCCGTCAAGTATGGCGCATTAGCAGCAGTTGGCGGACTCGCTTGGAAAGCATATAAACAGTATTCAGAGCACAATCAGGCGACCAACCAACAAAGAGACGGTGCGGCCTATGATCAAGCGATGGCTGGTCGTAATAAACACAGTAAAACATTTGATTTTACACCGGCACACATGCCCCAGCAAAGTTTCGAGGAAATTGCTGAAGTGGATGGCGGATCTGGCCAACTCATATTGATGCGTGCCATGATCGCTGCAGCCTATGCCGATGGGCATATCGATGAAACTGAACGACAAAAGATATTCGCGCAAGTCGAAACAATGGCGCTGTCAGTTCCTGAAAAAGCGATGCTATTTGACGAGTTAAGGAAGCCAATGAGTTTGGTTGAGCTTGTTCAAGCGGTGCCTGATGCACAAACAGGCATAGAAGTCTATGCCGCCAGTGCCAGTGCCATTGATTTGCAACAAGGCGTGTCACAGCAATACCTGCAGACACTCGCAAATCAACTTTGTCTGCCAAGAGAACTCGTGCAATCCATTCATAAAGAGCTGGCCGCGTATTAGCTCGCTTGTGCAGAACGACTTGAGTATTGAATCCATAAACAGTGAAAAAGGCGTGTTCCCCACGAATTATCTTTGCTTAACAACATAATCTGGAAATCACGCCTGGATGTGGTTGGCTCACATGCTTACTCTATTAACATATACAATGTATTACGCAGGTAAAACGCGCAACAATTGCGTCAAAAGCATCATTATGTGCCATGTCACAACGTGCCATTAAAAAACTCAATAGATAACTTCCCTAGAACGAGTAACACCACAGGTCAATTATTGATCTCACCAAGGAAATAGCTATGAAAATGAAACTAAATAAAAAGCACGTTAAAGTTTTAGGATTGAATACCGTAAGTGTTAAACAAACCAAACAAATCGGTGGTGGACGACTTACTGGGCAATGTACCTACATGGAGTGTTACTCAAAAGGGCCTATCGTGTGTACTTCCATGCCATGTACGTAATCTTATAATGTACTTTGGGCTTCACGCCCAAAGTACATTTAATCAATTTGCTATGGCTTTTTAACCAACTTTGGTTTTTTTCGATTTGGGTAGCACGTCGTACAAATTGGACATACCGTGCCATCACAGCCTCGCGCGGTGCAAAAGTCCCGACCGTAATAAATAATCTGTAAGTGCAAGTCATTCCAGCACTCTTCAGGAAACAAGCGCTTTAAATCTTTTTCCGTCTGCGCGACATTTTTGCCATTGGTTAACCCCCAACGCTGCGCCAATCGATGAATATGGGTATCCACCGGAAATGCAGGCACCCCAAACGCTTGTGCCATCACAACGCCAGCGGTTTTATGGCCAACTCCGGGTAATGTCTCAAGCGCTTCGATATCTTCAGGCACAATCCCATCATAATCAGCCACCAAAATCTCAGAAAGTTTTTTAATCGCTTTTGATTTTTGCGGAGACAAACCACACGGACGAATAATTTCTTGAATGTCCTCGACTGATTGCAATGCCATATCAAATGGGTTGTCTGCCAATTGCCACAGTGAAGGTGTCACCTTGTTGACGCGCTCATCAGTACATTGCGCTGACAATAATACCGCGACCAATAACGTGTACGGATCTTTATGGTCAAGCGGGATAGGTGGGTTTGGATAGCGCGCTTGCAATGAGTCAAGAATATATGCGACTCGCTCTGCTTTTAATAAATTCTTTTCCGGCACGAATGTTTACCTATATCTGAATATCTTTGGGCAATGCCGTTTAATGTACACTGACGCCCTCAGGACGTCAGCATTTAATTTGTCAGCTAAGGCACGGATTACACGCCTAGGAATTGCCCAAGTGCAATGAAAAAAGGCACATTGATTAACACATTAAATGGAAATGTGATCCCCAATGACGCGGTAATGGACATACCCGCATTGGCCTCTGGTAAACTTTCTTTCATCGCAGCCGGCACGGCGATGTAAGATGCGCTGGCACCCAGTACTGCCATTAATGCAATGCCGCCAGCACTCAACCCTAATAACAGGGCCAAACCTGTGCCAGCCAAACCGCCTAACATGGGCATCAAGACAGCAAAGCTGATTAAAAAAACACTGTTCTTTTTCAACGTGCCTAGCTGCTCACCCGCAACTAAGCCCATTTTTAAGAGGAACAACGCCAGTATACCAGGGAACAGATCCACGAAGAATGGCGTTAACTTTTGGACGCTCTCGCCCCCGATAAAGCCAATGATCAAACTACCAACCATTAACAGAATGCTCTGGTTTGCCACGAGCTCTTTTTTGATAAATTCTCTGTTAATGATTTTGAAATTACCTTTGGCTAATACAAGACCCACCACAATTGCTGGCATTTCGAGCAATACAACAAACAGCGGGAAATACGCTTCATATGCGATGCTGTTTGCCTCAAGTAAAGCAACGGCTACCGCATAGGTTGCCACACTCACTGAGCCATAATGTGCCGCAATGGCACCGGCATTTATTTTATCTAGTTGACCAAAATAGCGCAGCAGTGGATAGGCAATCAACGGAAGCAAAAGACCAAACCCTATCACCGCCACAGACATCAACAATAACGCGGGATCAACATGCTGTTGCAATGCCATTCCGCCTTTTAGACCAATGGCAATCATCAAAAACATGCTTAGGGATTTATATAAGCCATCGGTAAACGGAATTTTCGCACCGAGTAGTTGAGCAATGATGCCAAGTACAAAAAAAGCAACAACCGCGTCGACCATCTATGATTTAGCCTCTGAAGTGTATGTTGCCGTGTGTTTACTCAGCGACGATTTGTAGCCAAATAGCACTGCGCCACCAAATAAAGATAATGCCAAAACGACGAACCCAACTGCGCTTGCCCCAATAACGACGCTGAAATACGAAAAGGCGAATAGACACAAACTGGTTATTAAAGGCAGGGCCAAACTCTTACACGTCATCATAAACTGCTCCTCTGTATTTTTAAGAATTTTACAAAAAAACAAATATAGATAAAAATAGATAGTAACTAATAAATACATAGATAAAAATCTAACCAAATAAAAAAGAGGCATTATGGCGTCCAGATTACATGCACACATTGGGACATTTAGACAGCTCGAAATTTTACTGGCGCTGTATGAAGGAGGCAGCGTTAAAGCTGCAGCAGAAAAGCTGTTTTTGACTCAACCAACCGTTTCTATGCAACTAAAAAAACTGGCCGAAGCCATCGATTTTCCCTTATATCAACAAGTAGGCAAACAGCTTAAATTCACTGATGCGGGGCTTGCCACCGTCGCCACAGCAAAGCAAATATTGCAAAGTTGCGAAGCGTTGGATATGCATTTATCCAACTTACGGGGCCTAAAATCTGGGACCTTAAGGCTGTCGAGCGTCACCACTGCCAAATACTTTATACCGCATTTACTTGGTCCATTTTGCGAACGCTACCCAGGGATCGATATTCAATTCACAGTCGCAAACCGTCAACAGGTCATCGAACGTTTAGAGCAAGGGCTTGATGATTTCTATGTTTTTAGTCACTTACCTGAAGGGCTAGACCTAGAAGTGATTGAATTTATGTCAAACGACTTGGTTGCCATTGCGCCCGCATCACACCCTTTCAGTCACCAACAACAAGTGTCCCTTGAGGCATTTTGCCAAGAAGACTTTTTAATTCGAGAATCAGGCTCAGGTACACGCTACGCCACCGAAGCCTTTTTTAATAGTCAAAACGTTAAACCCAATATCAGAATGACCATTGCGAGTAATGAAGCCATTATTCATTCGGTGCTGTCGAAGTTAGGTGTATCGATCCTCTCATCTCACACCCTCGCATTTGGCGAAATTCACGACGTGAAGGTGATCAATGTTGAGTCATTACCTATTCGCTCAAAGTGGTCATTCTCATGGACTAAAAAAAAGGTGCTATCTCCCATCGCCACTGTATTTCTTGATTACGTTGAAACAGAAGGCAGAGAGATTATGAAAAACGCCATTGAGCTGTAGGTGACAATACAGGCTAAAAAACACACTTTTTTTGAAAGATAATTGACGTCACCGAGGTCTGTGTTTGACAAGCCCCCTTTATTTACGTTTAGAGGTTAGATATGAATGGTATATTCAAATTAGTGACGCTCAGTGCAGTGCTTTCTTTAACAGCCTGTGGAGGCAGCAGTAGCAGTGATACCCCAACCCCGACACCGTCTGAAGACACCACCCCCCCAACAACGCCAAACACACCGCCTGCCGCCTCCGCCACTGCAACTTATGAACTGACATTCACACGCACTTGGGATGCACAAACATTTCCGACCAATTATCCAAGTGGAACCCACTTCTCTCCTGTGATTGGGCTGACACACAATGCGCAAGGGCGTATTTTCCAGCGCGGAGAAATGGCGTCTGCGGGCATTGTTAGCATGGCGGAAACGGGCTCTAAGGCGGCACTGAAAACTGAAATCAGCAACATTCAAAATCTCGGCCACTCTAACTACCTCATTGATGAATCTGGTATATCTGGGAATAGCCAAAGTGTCAG
Source organism: Pseudoalteromonas sp. SMS1 (assembly GCF_021530565.1). Classification (GTDB taxonomy): domain Bacteria; phylum Pseudomonadota; class Gammaproteobacteria; order Enterobacterales; family Alteromonadaceae; genus Pseudoalteromonas. Next base: position 136,884 of record NZ_JAKGBI010000003.1, on the reverse strand, counting down.
CATGACTTTTGAAGCGAGTCAAGACTTTCCGCTTTTGAGCGTAGTATCTATGGTCGCCCCAAGCCCAGACTGGTTTATTGGCATTGATAGCCTCGCACTGTTCAACGACGAACAATGGCTCACTCAACAGACAATTCAGTTAAAGGTTTATGATGCAGGTAGTGACAGCGGCGTCACTTTTGATTCCGCAAACCTTGTGACAGATCCTCAAAGCACCATCACACTTTTAGATAGTACCCGCAGCGATACAGATTTTGCGCAAGGTGTACATTTTCAAAGTGAGGCAAACATTGGTGTGATCACCATTAAACTAATGCAATAGTTGTCGCGAAGGTGAATGCGCTTTTTAACGGCCTACGTCGTTTTAAAGCGCTAAGTTATTACCGTTTTTAATAATTGGCGTAACCACCGATTCTTATCATCTCGTTGTTTGCGACTAAACCACAGCATTGAAATATCAAAATCCGCCACGGGTATGGGTGGTTGAAAGCAACCAAGCCCATTGCTTTGACTGGCAATATCAGCCATTTTTTGAGGCACAATAGCCACCAAGCGTCGCTGCTTCAACAAGCTTTGTACTGTTAAAAAGTTACGGGTCGCCACCGTGACTTGGCGTGTTAACCCCTCATTTTGTAACGTTTTATCTATCGGGGTAGATAGTTGTCCGTCTGGGCTCACCAAAGCATGATCAACCTCTGCAAACTGAGACGGCGTGAGTCCATTGTTAATATCTACCATCTCGAGATCGGCAAGACAAACATGGCGCTCTGTATAGAGGTGCTCGCACTCAAAGGCCTTATCGGGTACAGGGACACTGCCAATCACAACATCTAATTTCTCTTGCTCCGCCAACACCATGTAATTGCTGCGATTGACATTGATAAAACTGATTTGCGCATGGGATGCTTGTTGGCGAATCGCATCGTAAATGAGTGGTGCAAAGATAAACTCGGCATAATCCGTTAACCCAATACGACACACCCCTTGATACTGGCTTGGTTCAAAAGTGGCGGTAGTCAAAAGATCGTGAGTGACCAACTCTAAAATTTGCGTGACGGAAGGTGAGAGTGCTTGTGCACGCTCCGTTGGCACCATTTTATGACCTTGTCGCTCAAACAGCGGATCGTCAAATAAAATACGTAGGCGCGCTAAACTATGACTCATTGCCGATTGACTGACGCAGTTTTTTTCTGCGGCGATACTGACACTTTCATAGCGATATAAATACGCGAAAGCAACCAGCAAATTTAAATCTATGTTTCTCCACTGCACGTCCGCAAAGCTCATTCACAATCCTATTTTATTCATAGTTACAATCAATACTATTAATTTGAGTAATTATAATTCATTTTTTAACCTATACACATGCTTAAAAACGAATCTCAAAAAACGTTCATTATGTTTGCAATATTTAAACTATTTTTTATCCTTGGTTGGCTCAGCTTCGGTGGGCCTGCGGCGCATATTGGGTACTTCAGACAAACGTTTGTAGAAAAACTCAAATGGTTAGATGACCACGAGTATGGACAAATTGTCGCGCTCAGTCAGTTTTTACCAGGCCCTGGATCAAGCCAAGTGGGCTTCGCACTTGGCTACAAACGTGGAGGATTAGCAGGTGCGTGTGCGGCATTTTTAGGGTTTACCTTACCCTCTGTGCTGATCATGATTGGACTGGCACTGCTTGCCAGTCAAGCCACTGACACCACGGCTTTTCAAAGTGTCGTCCATGGGCTGAAACTCCTTGCCGTGGTCGTAGTAGCGGATGCTGCGTGGGGCATGTATAAGAATTTCTGTAAAAGCACGCTCACCGTTGGGTTATGCTTCACCACGGCCATTGCTTTGCTGCTCTTGCCAAGTATCTGGATGCAAATTGGCGTACTGACATTCGCGGCCATCGTGGGTGCCCATCACCTCAAACCACAATCCACACCTGTCGATTTGCCCGCTTTCAAGCCGAACTATATGCCACTTATTGTGTTTGTGGTCTTGCTGATCGGATTACCCATTATCGCCTATATGTCACCGTCATTGCGTTTATTCAATGACTTCTATCAGGCTGGTAGCTTGGTATTTGGGGGGGGTCATGTGGTACTGCCACTGTTACAAAATATCGTGGGTGATAATCTCAGTGAAGATGCCTTTTTAACCGGATACGCCGCTGCACAAGCTGTGCCAGGGCCCATGTTTACTTTTGCGACCTACATTGGCTATGAACTGATGCCTGCAACGCCATTGGTCGGCGCAGTGATTGCGACCATTGCCGTATTTATGCCGGGGTTTTTACTGCTTTTGGCAGTATTGAAGAATTGGCAAGCGCTAGCACAAAAGCCTCGCATTGCAGGAGCTCTAAGTGGCGTCAATGCCGCAGTGGTGGGTCTACTCGTCGCGGCTTTGTATCAACCGGTCTTTATCAGTGCCGTCATACAGCCAATGGACATTGCCCTTGTCTTGGCTGGCTTTTTCCTTATGAAGCAACTCAAACTGCCTATTATTTGGTTAGTGTTGACATTTATGTTGGCAGGCTTGGGAATGGGCTTTATCTAGCCCACAGACACCTCACAGGCAAGGATGTCTGTGCCCCCTACTCAGTAAAGTTCACTGAATTTAATTTTATCAACACAACTGCTTTTCATTCGTGCTTAAAAGCAGTATATTTGAATGATAACAATTATCATTCAAATATACTTATGTTGAGAGATTTCGTTACCCGGCCATGTCCTTGCTGCAAAAAGCCGCTGACGCTTAGCGAGCGACTACCATTGCTTAATCGAGAGAGCGTCCGTTGTAAACATTGTGCCAAACCATTAAAGCCAAATTTTTATATTATGCTGTTTAATGTTTTTTGGTTGAGCATGAGTGTATCTTGGGTCATAGAAGCAAACACCGAGCTTAACTATGTGTGGGCTTTATCAGCCGCGTTAATCGCCGTCAGTGTTATCGAACCTGTATTTGATTTGCTCTTCCCACTAGAGGAAGAGCTGTATGACTAGCACACTATAACCAAATCAGTTTTAACATAGTCAAAATCATCGATAAGCTGAGCAACACGCAAACAAGGTTAAAGACTTTGTTAATCGCAGCCCCCTGCACATAGTCACCCGCGATTTGCCAGCCTGCAATCATGCCATTAAATGAAAACACGCAGACACAGATGGTCGTTAACACTTTAAACCAAGTTGGCGAGAAAAAATCGACTAATGCTTGATGGGTTGTCACCGGTTCTAACAGCAACAAGGCAGCAACGATCATACTATATCCGACAATAAAGGTATTGCTAATACGCTGAAGAACCCACTGCTTGGTACCGGAACGCGCAATGTTTACTATCGCCATATCAATACTCCTATTACGAGACTAAGTACCACGCCTAACCCAATTGCAACGCGAGAAATCATGCATCCACTGGCTAATTCTTCAAAATAGCCAAATTCCTGAACGATATGCTTAATGGTACCCAAACAGTAATACCCAAGTGCTGTTAACAGCCCCCAGACGACAAATTGAGCAAAAAAGTGTTCACTCACGATTGCGTTTAAAGTGTCGAAGTTTTGCGCTGATTGCATCGCAAAGATCAGTAATGGCAATAATACCACCGCAGCTGCCCAAACAATGACACCACTCACACGGTGCAAAATAGAAGCATAAGCGGTAATGGGTAGTGCCATGGTTTGAATTGCCAAGTTAGTTGGCCGCTCTTTTCTCATGTTGATTACCTAGAGGTTTACTTTAGATAAATGCTAACGCAAATCATTACCACTTACAAATTCAATCTAACACACAATAACACCGCGACATGCACGGCGTTAGTTTATGGCTCAAAATACATCAAAATGCGATGTTAAAAACCAAAGGGCAAGTTAAAAGTAAAAAAGCCAATGAGCAGTGATGTCCAAAAAACCAGAAAAGCCACTGAATATGGGATCATCATGGCGATTACCTCGCCAAAGCTGAGATCTGGTTTGTATTTACGCATAAATGCCAATATAACTCCCGCATAAGTCATCATTGGCGTGATGATATTGGTGGATGAATCTGCCACACGGTAAGCTGCAGCCACAAGGTCTGGGGTCATAGCTGGGTTGACTTGATAAAGCATGGGAACAAAAATAGGCCCAAGTAGCATCCACTTTGACGTCAGCCCCCCAACGAATAGGTTTATCAACCCCGTTGTGATTACAAACCCAATAATTAATAAAATTGGAAACTCTTGTAGCCCCAGTGCCGATAACCCACTGGCACCCACATACGTGATATACGTACCAAGCCCCGAATAACCCAAAATTCCTAAAAAGTTATAACAGAAGAAGGTGAGGACTAGCACATATCCCATTGTATTCATTTGTGCGACCATTGCCTGCACAATATCTAGTAAACTTTTAAACTTGCCCGTCGCAATGCCAAATGCGGCACCAACGGCTGCGAACACAAACGTAATCAACAGAATGACATTGTTAAGATACGGCGTGATAGTTTTGCCCGATGCATCCACATAAGGAGCTAACGGACCCATCGCGAGTAGAATCACTAATGCCAGTGACAATAAAAGTCCCCAACATGCCGCTTTTAACCCTTTTTGCTCTTGCGCGGTGAGGGCAAAGTCGGCAAGGTCCAATCCCTCAGGCAGGTTGTATGACATTTTTTCTAAGCGAGGTTCCACAAACTTTTTTGTCACCCATGCGCCAATCCCTACCAGCATAAAAGTAGAAACAAAAATAAAATAATAGTGCATGGTCGCAGGCGTAAGCTCACGCCCACTCGCGTCCGTAAATGGCACTCCCTGTGACTGTGCAAAAATCTGAGCATTTAAACCAATCACCACATCGACTGGAGTTGCAGGAAGTAAGTTGGCGCTGAAACCGGCTGATACACCAGCAAATGCAGCAGCCATACCAATCAATGGGTTTTTGCCCAACCCAGCGTAAAGTAAACCCGCTAACGGGATCAGAATAAGGTAGCCGGCATCCGTCGCGATCGAGCTCATAATGCCCAAAAAAATCAACGCTGGTGCAAGGTATCTATCCTTCAATCGCGTTCCGAGCTTTTTAATTATGGCATTAAATAATCCAGAGCTCTCGGCAATACCCACACCAAGCATGACAATTAAAATGACCCCCAATATGCCATTACCAAACCCTAACCAGTTTTGTAAGAGCGCATTGTCAAAAAACCAAACAACATGTTCAGCGTCTGTCATATTTTTGATGGTATGGAGCACCGGGTTGCCATCAGCGCCCTGTGTTTCAAATGTCAGTCCTCCAATAAGCGCCGTTAAAACAAACGCTCCAAGGATAAACCAGATAAAAATGATAATTGGATCAGGGATTTTTTTACCGGCCTTCTCTATGAATGAGATAACCCCTCCCTCACTCTGTTTGACCGTTTCTGTTGCAGACACTATTTTTTTCCTACGACGAGTTAAACTTTAACTATTCCTACCTATCGGCCAGAACAGTATGCTGTGGGTAGTTTTAACACCCGCCTATGCAAATGAGAAAAAATTTGAGGTGAGTAAAAGTAGCGGCAAGATGAAATAAGGGAGGTAAGTGTATTGGTTTTAAGTACCTTTGACAGTTCTCACCCAATACACACAGCTTGTTTAATGGCGTTTTTTAGGTCCAACTCTTACTATTTCTTTACCATTTTCAAACACTTCTTGCGTCACCCAACGTCCAAGCAGTAATTGGTGATTATCGTCCAGTACCGCCACAAAAGGTCTGCCATTGCTGTTATTCGTTGCCAGCGCAATGCCTGCCACGTTTTCTAATCCCATCCCACCGTTTTCGACTAAGGTCAAAAATGACTCTAATTCATCTAAAGTACGTATCTCTTCTTTATCATCAATCATGCTAACTGGCTCTGCGGATATACAAAGCCAATAGGATAGCAGTTCTAAAATGCGGGATAAATAAAAGCAGGCTAGATAGGCAGGCAACGCGGTTGAAAAAACACTCCCCCATGAATGGAGATCACCGCGTGTAAAAGCCGCGACCACGACATGGTGAATCAAGCCGTGTGTTTGACGTTATCGCCTTTTTGTATTCACACTCACTGCCCTTATCAATTTAACATCGCTTCAATCAAAACCAATCCATGTAAATACCCGCCACTAAGTAATGAGCAAGCTAGATGAGCGCAATCAAAATGCGCCCACCTAATGGTATTAAAATATAAAAAAGTCTGCACGCCAAACGTGTGTAAGCAATAAGCTTGATTACGACATGCGATTTTTGGGCAGGCGAGTCAAATCAAGCCTGAGTATTTTGGAGCGGCGTTGATAGTTATACAGTGACTTTTTCTTTGCGGGTAAGTCGTCCACACTCACGCAGTCAAACCCTTGCTCTAAAAACCAATGAATACTACGAGTTGTCAGTGCAAATAATGACTTATACCCTCGTTTTCTGGCTTTATTGATCACCGACCTAAGTAAAAAGCTTCCCCTGTCGGCATCTCGATACTGAGGATGTACAGCAAGACTGGCAAACTCACCCACTTCATCTTCGGGGAAGGTATATAACGCAGCACACGCAATGATTAACCCATCACGTTCAATCACCATAAACTGCTCAATTTCCATTTCTAACTGCTCTCTTGAGCGACGAACTAAATACCCCAGTTCCTCCAGCGGTCGGATGAGATTCAACACCCCATTAATGTCACCGATGGTTGCGCTGCGCAATTGCTCTGAACTCTGAGGCGCGATTTGCGTGCCAATACCATCGAGTGAAAATAGCTCTTGTAGTAACGCGCCATCCTCTCGATAACTGACTAAGTGGCAACGATGTATTCCTCCTCGGCATGCTTCAATCGCTGCATGCAAAAACGCGGATGTACTTTTACAGATCGAAGCAGCTCCGCTATTTTGCGCTAACCATTGCGCCACTTCATTGGGCATCAATTCTGCAACCGCTTCGCCTTTTTCATCCAGTATGCCTGCCTCGTGGCTAAAGCCCAGCATTTTATCGGCCCCCAGTTTCAGCGCGACCTGAGTAGCAATCTCTTCAGCAGTTAAGTTAAAACTTTCCCCGGTTACCGAAGCACAAATGGGACCCAGTAAGACAATACTATTGTTATCAAGTTGATGCCGGATCCCCTCAGCATCTATACGACGCACACGCCCCGAGTGGTGATAGTCGACACCGTTGTCGACCCCTAATGGCTGTGCAATGACAAAATTGCCACTGACCACATTCAACGAAGTACCTGACATAGGCGTGCTGCTCAAGGACATTGACAACATGGCCGTTATATCCAATTGCATTGCACCACTCACTTGTTTAATGATCTGCAAAGAAGCGCAATCAGTCACCCTAATTTCATTGTGAAACTGGCTATAGATATCGGCTTGCGCAAGTGCACTGTCAAATTGAGGACGTGCCCCAAAAACCAATACTATTTTAATACCTAGACTCGTCAATAAAGCGACATCATTGATAATGCTGCGGTAACCAGGCTGATCGACAGCTTCCCCACCCAACATCACGACAAATGTTTTCCCTCTGTGGGCATTCACATAGGGAGTCGATTGGCGAAAGCCATCTACCAATTCAGTTGTACGCACAGTATTTACCTTTTTCACACAGAATGATTGAACACAACAAGTTAACAAACATAGTAAAGAATTATTATGCACAATTAAAGAATTAAAATTCGCAAATTATGCTTTTTTATATTTCGGTACATTTTTTAAAACCAGTACATTAAATATCATTTTCATTTAATTTTAATGAATAAGCATTCATCAACTAAAAATAACGGTTTGACGCAGGAATCGCTCATCCCCGAAAACAGGTCAACTGCCCCATTAGCGACCAACGGTGATTGCCGCAGTACCCTAATTTGCCGTACACTCCTATCAATCTCAGTTCAATTACAAAGAGGTGTTTGTGCCTAAAACTGACAAAAAACAATCCGGCATGTTTAGCCAGTTACTTTTTAACATTATTATTCCTGTGATTGTGCTCACACGGTTTTCTGGTGAAGATGCACTCGGCCCAACACTAGGTATTATTGTGGCTTTGGCATTCCCAATTGGGTTTGGTCTTTGGGAACGCAACAAGACAGGAAAATTCAACTTTATTTCTGGCTTAGGCATCGTGTCCGTGCTCTTAACCGGCGGGATTAGTTTATTAGAGCTCGATGCGAAGTATATTGCCATCAAAGAAGCCCTTATTCCGGGCATAATCGGCATCGCTATTATCGTGAGTCAATATACCAAGTACCCGTTACTTAAAACGATGATGTTTAATGAAAAAATCATGGATATTAAAAAGATAGAATCCGCTCTCGCACAAGCAGGTAACACGGAGAAACTCCCCAAAGTGCAGGTCATTGCGTCAAACATTTTGGCTGGTTCATTTTTTTTATCTTCCCTGCTCAACTACGTGCTAGCAAAAATGATCGTTGTCAGCCCAGCAGGCACGGAAGCCTACAATAGTGAATTGGGTCGCATGACCGCCCTGAGCTACCCAGTCATCGTACTTCCGACAATGATTATTTTCTTTATCGCGTTGTACTATCTACTCACATCACTTAAAAAGCTGACAGGATTAACTGTCGAAGAAATGTTCCACGAGCCCGAATAACGCATTTGTCACTGCCTTAGGGGGGACTTCCTCTAAAGCAGTGATGTTGGCTAAAAAATCTTACAAAAAAACGTGTTAACACCTGCACTTCACTGTCCCAAAACGCCCTCTAAAAAGCACACTGTTTGCAATTAAGCGTTTGCATTGACACAAAAAAGGGACTAACATTGCCCCGAATTTTTAATTTTCAATTAACTGTGGAGGCGTATCAATTATGACAAAGACATTATTACCCTTTGCAGGTCTTACCCGTTAAGTAGCCATCAGCTAAAATCACACTTTAGCTTTTTGTAAAGCTACCCCGGTCACGCTCAGTGAACACGACCTGCCAATACATTTTTGTTTTAAATACTATTTTAAGGTATTGGTACTATGGGCAACTGCGTCCAAAAAATAACAGAAAATACAACCCTTATTGCGTCTAAAGATACGTGGATTGAAGGGCTTGCTATCCAGCAACTTATTAAAACCTCAGAGCTCGCGGGCATGCACCGTGTCGCTGGCATGCCAGATCTGCACCCGGGTAGAGGTTACCCTATTGGTGCGGCGTTTTTTACAACATCTAAAATTTACCCAGCACTTGTGGGGAATGACATTGGGTGCGGCATGTCATTATGGCAAACCTCAGCAAAAATTTCGAAGGTCAATCTAGATAAACTTGCTAAGAAATTTACGCATGTAGAACAACCACTTGATGAGAGCTGGGACAGTTTCATTCAAACACGAAAAGCAGAAAAAGACATTGTTACACATCACTTTGATCACGCACTGGGCACCATAGGAGGCGGCAATCACTTTGCCGAGTTTCAAGCCATTGATGAGGTATACGAATACCGTGCCTTGGACAAGCTCGGACTCAATAAAAAGCACCTTCAACTATTGGTTCACTCAGGCTCGAGGGGCCTTGGTCAATCCATTTTAGTGAAACATATCGCACAACATAATCATGATGGGTTATACCTCGATACATCTGACTTTCATGCCTATATAACGGCGCACAATGAAGCAGTGAGGTGGGCTGAACTCAATCGTGAAGTAATTGCACTGCGCTTTTTAGATGCAATCCGTACTACAGGGCACTGCACCCTTGATATAAACCACAACCTGGTATCCCCAAAATGCATTGATAATACAAGTGGCTGGCTGCACCGCAAAGGCGCGACCCCAAGTGACAAAGGCTATGTTGTTATTCCTGGTTCTCGCGGTGACTACAGCTATTTAGTGCGACCCCTGGTCAACACCAGTGCACCTGCAAGTTTATACTCACTGGCCCATGGCGCTGGCAGAAAGTGGAAACGCGGTGAGTGTCAGGGGCGATTGAGCCACAAATACAAACGCGTTGATTTATATCACACCGCTTTGGGGAGCCGAGTCATTTGCGGTAATAAGGAACTGCTCTATGATGAAGCGCCACAGGCCTATAAAAAGTGCGAAACCATCATCAGTGACTTAGTGGACGCCAATTTAGTGGAGGTCGTCGCCAAACTTCGTCCAGTCTTAACCTTTAAAACCAATGGAGGTTGCATTGGATGATGATATTGCAATTATCCTCTGGGCAAGGTCCGATTGAATGCTGCAAAGCCGTGGGTCTCGCGCTGATTCAGTTACAAAAACAGAGCGAAGCGCAAGGGGTTACGTGCGACCCTATTGAGTTGATACCAGCCGAAATATCAGGTTGTTACAAGTCGGTTATCGTGAAACTATCGTCTCCTGATATGAATGCAGCGAGGCAGTTTGCGCGTCAATGGCAAGGGGCTATGTTGTGGGTATGTGAAAGCCAATTTCGTCCAAAGCATCGGCGTAAAAACTGGTTTTTCAGTGGCCATATTTATGAACTAGACGACAATAAATTCGACTCTGAAATCACCTTTCAAACCTGTCGAGCTTCGGGAGCTGGCGGTCAGCATGTTAATAAAACCGACTCAGCAGTCAGAGCAACGCACACAAAAACGGGGATTTCGGTGCGTGTAGAAAGTGCGCGTAGTCAACATGCCAATAAAAAGCAGGCGCGTATTTTGGTACTGCAAAAACTTGCAGACATGCAGAAAATGCAACTCAACGCACAAGAGAAATCACGCTGGCAACAACATAAGGAAATCGAACGAGGTAATCCAGTAAAAACTTTTAAAGGACCCAAGTTTATCGACAAGGAAGCACGCACTAAAGGGGGACATTATGCGTAATATTTTATTTATTTGCAGCCGTAATCAATGGCGTAGTCCGACAGGTGAGCAAGTATGGAAGCATCATCCTGCGTTGAATGTCCGCTCTGCAGGTACCAGCCAAAAGGCCAAAAAGACGGTGAAAGTACATGATATTCAATGGGCTGAGATTATTTTTGTCATGGAAGAAAAGCACAAGCGTCGATTAAAAAGTCAATTTACTCGCGTAACAACACACAAAGACATTCGAGTACTTGATGTACCCGATGAATACCAGTTTATGGATCACGCACTTATTCAAATCTTCAAAGAAGTCGTCGGTATGCATCTAGGCATAAGTTGGGACTTCAGAATCTGACTTGAACGACACGGAGCATAGAATAAGGTCATTTTAATTTAGCACCAAGCCCCGCCAGCGCGACATCACTGGCGGGGCCTTTAATGTAGCCACAATGTTTAGCACTGGCATACCTCCTTTTGTCAGCTTGACTCAAATGCAATTAAAGACAGCCTACCTTGCCTTATTCGACTGCATCATACGCTCTCCCCAACGCACCAGAGTGTCGATAAATACTTTAAGCTTTGCAGGTTGTCCAAGCCTGCACGGATACACTAAAAAAATGACGGAGTCTGTCAAGGTGATATCAGCAGCAACTTTGACAAATTCACCGCTTGCAATTTTATCTCGTACCATGCCAATAGGCATAATGGCGAAACCTAACCCCGCTTCAACAGCACTTAGCACGGCGGCAGTAGAATTGACAGTCAAGCGTGCATTGAGAGTATGCCACTTACCTTGCGCATATACTTGATTAAAGGACGCATCACTGCGTTCACCGGCAAAGCTCGCAATATAAGGCTGCGAACGGAGTTGTTCAATGGTGCTTGCGACACCATACTTTGCGGTGTAATTAGACGAAGCGACGAAAACCCGTTGCGATTGATATATTTTACGATAAATTAGGCTAGAATCTTCAATATCATTGAAACTCGCTCTAATCGCCACATCAAACCCTTCCTTGATTAGATCGACATTTTGTGTGCCTTGCTGAACTTCTAACGTGACCTGCGGATAAGCCTGTAAAAATGGTATCACGATCGTAGCCGCCATAAAGTCAGCAAAATTCTGCGGCACAGCAACGCGTAAATGGCCAGAGGCCTGTTGACGCATATCACTCAGCAAGGCTTCCCCTTGCTCAAGTTGAGACATTGCCTGCTCACAAAAGTGTAGATACTGCGCGCCTTCTTCAGTTAGCTTTACCGAGCGAGTCGTTCGATGTAACAGTTTGACACCTAAGCGGGACTCTAACTGACTGACTTTATTGCTCACCGTCGACTTTTCAACGTCCAGTGCAATAGCAGCTTGTGTAAAACTCTGCAGTTGGGCCACTTTGCAAAAAATGCGAATCTGATTCAAATCATTGTTCATATATAAAAACAATCTTTTGTAATTTTGGGTGATTATCTAATTAAAGATACCAATTAAGCTCTCAACCTGAAACCGTTTACTGTTTTTAATTGGAGGCACCCATGAACTCGTATAGTTGGTCTTATAAATTGCTGCACTGGTTATCTGCCGTGTTGTTTACACTCATGTGTTTTGCATTTATCGGCTTCGACCCTCAGATGAGCGATGCCGATCGCATCATAATGCTCGTAGGGCATTCAAGCATAGGCGCCCTTCTATGTGTCCTCATATTAATACGAATAGGCAAAAGATTTGTATTGAAGCACCCACAGCCACAACATGCACTTCCCTCAGGACTGACAACCTTAGCCAAGCTCACTCAGCTTACAATGTACATGCTTATGGTACTGGTTCCTCTAACAGGCTTCATCACCGCAAACTTTCATCACTTGCCCGTGCAAGTTTTGGGTCAAATTGCTCTCAACAATCATCACGACAGTGCGCTTTTTGATACCTTTCGCTCAATTCACGTCGTGTGTATTCAATCGCTGATCATCGTCGTGGTGGGTCACATCATCGCGGCCCTAGGACACAAGTTTGTTCTGAAGGACAAAGTGCTATATAGCATGCGACCTTGGTTTATAACCAAAAAGCCAAGATCATGATGTCTGCTTAAATTCACTGGTTGAGTGATGCGTGCATGGCAGCCCTACCTACATTACCCAACCCGTTTGGCCTAGTTTTCTGCCACGACAGTAAATTTAGAGTGATGTATTAAGCTGCCTTTAGCACGTATCTCTATATGCCAATCGCCAGGTGTCGTTTCATACGGAAAGTCAAAGTAATATGCAAACCCCCAAACGTACTCCCCCTGGTGCCCTGAAATATCGATTTTGCGTTCTAATTGTGACCTTGTTTCCCCTGAGGGTAACGTTGTCTTTGGATAAGTTATCCGCAAATCAAAATGTTGTATCTGCTGAGGAATTGAAAGAAATGCCACACCAATTTCAAAGCCAGTTCCCAATTTATTGGGAATCACCCAGGTCCGCTCTTTTAACGTTTTTGTACGCTCACCTATGCTGATCACATCGTTAACTGCGGCGGCTTCGTGAATAACCTCACCACCCACTTTTTCAATATACGAGTGCATGAATACAATGGACTCAATATCGCTCTTTGCTGCTGGTGCAGCATAGGCAACGGTACAAAATAAGCTGACTACTAGAAAATATATATGCCGAATCATCGCTACCTTTCTATTATTTATTCACGTTTTAACCCATAGGTTGCGGTGCTTTCGTTAAGCTTGTTCGCACTCAACCTACGCTTTTTAGTGACACTACCCCGTCCACTACGTCACTTTCTTTCAGCTGAGTGATGATGTCAACTTTGCAGCATACACCATTTTTCATTGCGCACACATCTTGAGTCACAAAGCAGTAAATGCACTGGTCATTTATCATTGGTTAAAACAGTTATCAATGCGCGATTGTTGGGAGGAGAATAAAGATCTATTAGGGGTAGGCTCAGGGGTCAATGCAGACCCCTGTTGTTTATATAATTAAGATTGAGCAACAGATTCTGCGGGAGCAGAAGCCTGCGCTTTGTCACCTAAAAGACGGTGAGTAATTGTGCCTGCGGTCATCGACCCGGATACATTCAGTGCCGTACGCGCCATATCTATCAAAGGCTCAATTGAAATCAAAAGTGCCGCGATCGTCACCGGTAAGCCCATAGCTGGAAGCACGATTAAAGCGGCAAATGTCGCACCACCGCCCACACCTGCAATACCGAACGAACTGATAGCCACAATCGCAACAAGAGACATAATGAAAGAGATATCCATCGGATTAATGCCCACGCTGGGTGCCACCATAACTGCCAACATCGCAGGATAAATACCTGCACAACCATTTTGGCCAATAGTTGCACCAAATGATGCAGATAAGTTTGCAATGGCAGGTGGCACGTTAAGCTTGTTAATTTGTGTATCTACATTCAATGGAATCGTTGCCGCACTGCTGCGCGAAGTAAACGCAAATGTCAGTACTGGCCAAATTTTTTGGAAGAACTGTTTTGGACTTACACCTACGAGCCCAACTAATAAACCATGAACGACAAACATTAAAAATATCGCCAAATATGATGCGACAATAAATCCAAGTAAATTCGTGATATCAGCCAAACTAGACGTTGCGACCACTTTTGCCATTAATGCCGCCACACCATACGGTGTGAGAGAAATCACCATTTTAACAAGTCGCATGACCACGGCTTGAAGCGTTTCAACAAAAGTACGAATGGGCGCTTCTAATTCTTCACGCTCGTTCATTACTTTGCGCGCAGCAACCCCCGTTAAAATACCAAATATCACAACCGCAATAATGGACGTTGAGCGTTCCCACGCTAAATCTTGGAAGATATTCGTCGGAATAAAGCTCACCAACATTTGCGGGATAGACAAGTCACTTACCGTTTCACTGCGAGACTCCAGTACCGCAATGCGTGACATTTCACGCGCACCTTCCGTTAAGCCTTCCGCACTCAACCCAAATAACTGCGTGATAAATATGCCAATCAGTGCTGCAATCATAGTCGTCACCACCAGCACTGAGATTGTCACGCCACTAATTTTGCCAAGAGCCCCCGACTTATCGAGTTTCACCACCGCGGCAACCATAGAAACCAAGACCAGCGGCATAATGATCATTTTTAGTAAACTTACGTAACCACTGCCGACCACATTCGTCCAGTTTAAGGTTTCAGCGATGGCGTGATGACCTTCTCCAAGTAAAAACTGCAACGCAAAACCAAATACACTTCCCAAAGAAAGGCCAATAAGCACGAGCCGAGAAAGCGTTGCGCCTTTTTTCTGAGATTGAAATAAAACAACGAGAATTGCAGCAAACACCGCAAGGCTCATCATTGCAATGAAGGACATAAATTTACCTTTAAATGATTGTAAGGGAGAAAATTTAACTACGAAGATAAGTCGAATTTTTATCTACTGTGCACAGTAATAAATTATTGCCCAATGGAAAAGAATGATTGGGAATGAGATATATTCTAGAGTTATTGAAGTGATGATTTATTGGCTAGTAAAATACCAATTCAACGCATTAAAAAGTGCACTGTCACTAAGTCATTCAAGTTGTTAGCACGCAGCGGGCTTGGTTATACTCTACCTAACAGGTTAGATGTAAAGCCTGAGAATTGGAGCCCATCATGAAAAAACTCTCAAAAGTACAAGAAAAACAACAAACACTTGTACTTGACGTCGCAGATAAACTCGAAGCCCAAGCGCGCGAAGAAATACCAGGCATGTTGCAATGTTGGTTTGATATGGAATTTCATTTATTTCCAAGCTCTTTGCTGCTTTGCTTTCAATTTGAAAGCGAGCAAGCATTAGAGGCTGCCAAACCTGATCTCCTCAAATGGCAAAAACGTTTAAGCGCAGCCATGGTCAAAAAAGGGGTGATTTTAAAAGATATGCGCAAGCACTTGGTGTTCACCATGAAAGGGCCTGAAGACTGAATGTAGTAACGAGGTCACCTCAACTATCATGAAGTGACCCCAACAAAGCCGCTAACAAGTTACCCCAATTTCAGTGGTGTCGTTTGAATTCAGCTTCTGCTGTCACCTCTCAGCAATACATGCAAGCTACACAAAGCGATAGAACTATTCTCCTCTGAATTATGAGCATGTGATTGCACAGCCTTTTCGATCGTATTCAGCACATTGAGTATGGCTAGCACCGTGCGTTACTCAATGTACTTTTGCGAGACATTGCCAACGCAAATCAAGCCAACTTAAACCGATTGATCATCTTCATCATATTGTCAGAGACCTGACTTAACTCCTCACTGGCCGTAGCCATCAAGGTTGACTCATTCGCCAGTGACGAAGAGCCATCATTCAGGTTCGCCACATTTTGATTAATGCCATTCACCGTCATGGTTTGCTGTTCAGTGGCTGCGGAGATCTGCTGATTCATCCCTTGAATAGCGTGAACTTCCTGCGCAATTTCATTCAATGCTTCACCAGCAGATGAGGATATTTCTGACGTGTTAGATGCTTTTTCTGCACCTTTGCTCATCACCTCTACCGCCTGCTCAGCCCCTGCTTGCAGCTTCTCAATGATGGTTTGGATTTCAATGGTAGATTCTTGCGTGCGCAGTGATAAAGTACGTACTTCATCAGCAACCACAGCAAAGCCTCGACCTGCCTCTCCAGCCCGAGCGGCCTCAATGGCTGCATTCAGTGCCAACAAGTTGGTTTGCTCAGCGATGCCTCGGATCACCTCCAGTACAGTATCAACATTTCGGCTATCCGATGCCAATTGCGCAATGACTTCGCTTGCCTCACCAATATCTTGCGCTAACAGCTGTGACTTTTGAATGTTGCACTCAATAATCTCAAGACTTTGTTCAGTTTGCTTGGCGGCTTTTACACTAAATTCGGAGGCATCAACGGTTCTCCCTGACACTTCGGTCACTGCGCTGAGCATCTCATTCATCGCCCCTGCGAGCTCCTCAGTGTCATTTCTTTGTTGATTTAAGTTCATATCCACACTTGACACAGAAGAAGTGAGGCGATTGGCTGAGTCGGACAACTGTGTGCCCGCAGCGCTGACACTGAGCATAATATCTTGAATCGAGCCCACAAAGCGGTTGAAATACTGAGCTAAATCAATTAGCTCTTTACTGCCCTCTTCTTTTAAACGCTGTGTTAAATCTCCTTCACCGCTGGCCAAATCTCGCATCGCTGATACCGTATTTTTGATTGGCTTAGTAATGCTTCTAATAAAGTAAATCACCAAGGTAGATAACACCGCTAAGACCATCACCACGTTCATCAGAGAAATCATCTGAGATTGCTCAATATCTTCTTCCAAAGCCGTGATGTTGATCCCTGTCCCAATCATCCAATCCCACGGATGAAAATAGTCAGCGTAACTGGTTTTGGGCGTAAGCTCTGTGGCATCTGGCGAGGTCTTCCATAAGTACTCCACAAACCCACCGCCACTTTTACCTGTCGCATATAGCTCCTCCACAAATAGCTTACCGTTGCCGTCTTTGAGCGGAAGAATGTTAGTTCCCAGCAGGTGCTTTAACCCCGATGCCAACTGGATCCCATTCTTATCCGAAACAAAAATATAATTCCCATTATCAAAACGCATGGCCGAAATAGACACCAACGCGAGGCGTTTAGCTTCTTCTTCACTGAGTGCCCCACTGGCACTTTGCGCGTAATAATGGTTGATAACGCCGAGCGCACTCTCAATGATGAGCTGTACACCATACTCATAATTGGCTCGCATATGCTTGTTGGTGTTGTGTGCATCGAGCAAAGAATTGGCAAACAACCCGATGGCAAATAGCACCACTATCATCCAAGCACGTGCGCTTATTGGCGCATGATGAAATGAATAGTTCATATTAGCCTCCTAGCTACTCGTGCGGTTCTGTCACTTTTTGAGATGAAAAACAAGATTCATGGCTGGTGTAGAGACCACGCAACGCTTCTCGACACGTGCTTTCATCCTTGGTGTTATTTTCAACATGTTGGATCACCGTCTGAAATTGCTGCAATAACTGCTTAGCATCCGCTTCAGATTTTTGGCAAACCCCCTTCTCTTGCTGTGTTTTACGATGCGACAGTTTTTTTCCCTGAGCACGTTTAAATACACTTTCCATAACCCCCCCTGGCGTCGTCTGTGCACGCTGTGGCTAACTCCAAAGCCCTCCCATGCACAGTCCTTGTTAAATATTAAATTGATAAATATTGACTCTGTTTAGTGCACAGTCTGGTAAATAAACCTTACTATTTTTAACGTGTAGCAGGTAAGGCAGCCAAAGTTGACCTTGCTCTGTATCTGCACCAAAACCACTAAACGACTCCAGGTACTCGCCTGAACAGGTGAATACTTTAATGGCACGATTCACGAGATCAGAAACGA
This sequence comes from Pseudoalteromonas sp. SMS1, assembly GCF_021530565.1. Lineage (GTDB taxonomy): Bacteria > Pseudomonadota > Gammaproteobacteria > Enterobacterales > Alteromonadaceae > Pseudoalteromonas. The sequence continues at coordinate 118,773 of NZ_JAKGBI010000003.1, read as the reverse complement.
ATAAATACCCATTTTCATGGTCAATACTGGTTGGCAATAAGAAGTTACTACTATCGGTACCATACCCTTCTTGCCCAATACTTCGCACCCACTGGCCTAATTGGTCGTAGACCTCTATACGATTGTTATTTTGGTCGGTAATAAAGCAGGTTCCTCGTGCATCAACGGTAATATCTGAAGGCGTATGAAACTCGCCATGTTCAGACCCTAATCGGCCAAATGTGTGGACTAAAAATGGTCTCCCAGCTTCAGAGAGGCGCCAGCGGCAAATTCGATTATTGCCTGAGTCAGCAATTAAAATATCGTTGTTTGTGGGGTCAACGGCAATTCCTTGGGGCTTATTGAGTTGCTCATCACTGGTCCCCAGTCCGCCAAAAACAGTGTATGGCACCATCTCTCCCAGCGTATCGTTGTACTGTAAAACAGTGACAATGCCACTGAGGTAGTTGCTAACCACCAACAGAGGCACTTGGGGGTCCAGTTGACCCGGTAGCGAGTTTGCAGGCGTTAACGCCGCAATCCCTAAAGATCCTGGTAACATTGGTAAGCTTATAGGCCTAGCTGAGTCACTTTTCCCATCTTCACTGGCCTGTAGTTGGTAATTACCTGAGTCCATCATCCAGAGTAAGTCTTCAGGATCATCAAATTTATCATTCAAAAAAATACGCACCATCGTTTGCTGCCACCTTTGCACCCACTCGGTTTGCGCTGACAACGCAATACTTAACCAAGAGGGCAAACCTGGTGGTTGCATCACCTTAAATAGCTGCTCTTGTAGTGCAAGTTGATGATCAACCCAATGTTCGAATATCGGGGCATTGCTTGAATAACCTGACTGAGTATTCGTCACATCTCCCACAACGGATGTCACAAAGTGCAGTTGCCCAGGGTTATCACGTTCATCTCCCACCGCTTTTAGCACCTTAGTCGCACGTGATTTGCCCCCTTTGAGGGTCGACAAATTCACCGTGTGCTTTTGCAAAGACGCCAAAAAAGGCTCCGTAATAAGTAAGGTGTTTGGTTCGCTCGCGGCGGTCACTTGAACTGGGGCAAAAAAACCCTCTAAACGCCCCATAAATTGACCCTGTAGATCATAGACAGCAATCGCATTTGCCTCCCCACCTGGGATTAATATTCGATTTTGAATAACAGACACACCGCGAGAAAGTGCCAACCCGTCAATGTAACATTTGCCAGACGCTTTAAACGTGATGCCTCTCCCTTGCCAATCGCAGCGCACAACGGTCGCAAATCCCGTATTTGCGATATAAATATTGCCACTATTGTCTAAGCTCAGTCCCTGCGGCCACAGCAAATGTACAGGATCCCCCTCGTTATCTGGGATGATTTCCTCAATGGCTCGTTCAAATTTGCCCTCTTCACTAAAAATGACCAATCGAGATTGACTACTAGGCCCTTCATAAAATTCATCGGCCACACACACTTTACCATTGTATATCACGATACCGTTGGGGCCTTTTAGCGCCACTTCAGGCTCATCACCAAACACTTTAATGGATTGAATATCTAACTGCTCGGTGTATTCCAGTATATGCACTCTGCAATTACCGATGTCTGTCACATAGACCCTGTTTTTTTCAGGGTGCGCAAGTAATCTAAATGGCATGTTAAATTGCCCGGGCAAGGCGCCTACAGTGCCAAAACATGCCAGTATCTGACCCATTGCGGCATCAAATACCAAAATGCGGTTATGTGCAGTATCAGCGAGCCAAATCCGGCCATAGTTGTCGACACAACTACCAACCGGTGTGTTAAGAGATAAGTGCCCACTTGTCGAGCACGGTAATGCTGGTAATTGATCAACTGTCTTACCAATATAACTGTGGTATGAGATCCCCATAGTACCTAGCCTGTAAAAGAGTCCGTTTAGTCAAGCTTCTGCCGATACAACGGACAGATCCTTGGTGATGTAACTAATAATCATTTCATTAATGCGGTTTCATACAAAAAAGTAGCAGGAAGAAAATGACTCGCCAGTATGGAATATTGAAAAACCCGCATTTATTAAAAAATTCACATTTGTATTTACCTTGCTCACCTCAAATTGAGATCAGTAAACACAGTTGGAACGGGCTCTAGCATAGCGTTTTTAAGATATATGACAGCGTGGAAACAGTTTGATTGTTCGGTACATTGCAAGGTTTAATTATTAGCTTTTTTCAGGTTGACGGCCATCTCTCGCTTTTTGACTGTGTCGTTATTATCTTAAGGCTCCATACTCGCGTATTACGCGACGTAGTAGACCCCATATTTCAACTTAATCGCTCCTCCATGGTGATGTGCAATCAAGTTGTTTTTCGTAAAACGCCATGTTACAAACATCATCAAAAACATATTGTTACAATAAATCATTAAATAAATCTGGCCTTAGCATTTTAGTATCATCAAAAACATTGGATGTTCTCATGACACACTTTTTCTCTACAACGGCACTGTGCGCAATGGCTTTCTTCTCTAACGCTGTGCTCGCACTTCCCCATGATATTGAAAAGATACACTCGACGCTTTTACCCCAAGTGCGTATCACCGGAGAGCAGTATAAGCCGCACACCGTTGACGCTGCGATGGCAACATTCAACCTACCCGGTTTAAGTGTCGCAGTGATAAAAAACGCTGAAGTAGTCTGGGCTAAAGGCTATGGTGTAGCCAATAAAAAGACTGGCCGCCCGGTGACCACAGACACTTTATTTCAGGCCGCCTCAATCAGTAAACCTATTGCGGCATTAGCCGTGCTTAACCTTGCTGAGCAGGGCAAAGTTAACTTAGACACTGACATAAACACCTATCTAAAATCATGGAAAATGCCAAGCAGTGAATTTGGTATTGTCACATTACGACATCTACTCACCCATTCATCGGGACTGGCGCACCAGCCCTCTCCCGGATATCTACGCGGCGCACCAATTCCCTCAGATGTGGCATCGTTAAATGGTGAAGGCAATACCAATAAAGTGGCTGCCAATTTTAAAGCCGGATCACAGTTTCGATATTCAACCGATGGCTACGCTATTCTTGACGTACTCATTGAGGATATTACCGGTCGCACTTTCTCTGAGTATGTTGATAAAACGATTTTAGAACCTCTTAGCATGAATCAGAGTACCTTTGCACAGCCGTTACCTAAGGCACTATGGCAACAGGCTAGCGCCGCATTCGATGCTCAGGGCAATCAAATACAGGGAGATTGGCGCAACTACCCCAAACAATCGGCCGCTGGATTATGGACAACCCCCCTTGATTTAGCTAAATATATCATTGCCGTACAAAAAGCGAAGAAAGGCACAACAACGGGCCCGATTACCCCCAAGTTGGTGGAGAACATGCTCTCTTTACACTTGGGAGGCATGGGCCTTGGCCCGATGCTAAAAAATGAAAAACAAGGATTGGTCTTTCATCACTCTGGTAAAAGTGCAGGCTTTAGCAACCGGTTTCATGCCTATGTAGATAAAGCTGATGGCATGGTTATTATGACCAATGGTGATTCTGCTCGTCCAGTTGTTGGCCAGCTTCAAAATGCAATAAGTGCGCATTTTAACTGGGATCTGTCCGCCCATATTGAAGTAACGCCTTATGCTATGGACAATGCCAAACGTGCAGATCTTGTTGGCGAGTATGCATGGGAAAAAGACACTTCAAAGAGAATGCGTATAGTTAAACAAGGGGATGAGTTTGAAATACATAACCTATTTGAAGGTGGACAGTTTAAGTTTATTGCCGAGGCTCCAGACACGTTAATATCTACAAGTACTGGGGTCAAAGTGAATATTGAGACCAACCCTCAAGGCAAGGTGACAGCCATTTTATGGTCTGGCCGATTTAGACTCAATAAACGATTGTAACACTATACAAGTCGATTTTTGCAAGCACATATAAAGCGTTAACCTTATGCAATTGTTCAATAATCGATGATAAAGCTACTGTACACAACAGCTATGGTTAACCCCTTATTCGGTAGAAATATAGCGAGCAAGCCCATTTTATAAAACGTTTTTGACACTGGCGCTCGTCATTTGTTGATTCCATCCATGGCTGTTTTCAAGTAAGCTGCCCCATTCCATATAACCCCAAACGAGGAAAGCGCGTTGGATAAAAGAATTGAACCTGAATTACCCAGTATTACGCCCGACTTAGATCAGGTTGAAACCTATAAACAGTCCCTCAATTCGGCGAGCAAACCAGCTCCTTTGCCAAGTAGTGGCCCAGATCAGGCAACCTCACCCGCAAAGAAGTCGGGGGGGATGTCCTGGTTAGGTGCTGCCGCCATCATTGCCTTAGCCATTGGTTCATATGGACTTTATCAACAAAATCAGGCCATTCAGGCACAATTGTTCGAATCGACTAAACGCATTGCAGAACTTGAGCACACACTCTCTGCAACCGGTGAAGAAATGGGTGAATCGGCAGGTGCAATCCAAGTAAAACTCGTGGCATTGACCGAGCGTACTGACGAACTTTGGTCGCAAATGGATAAACTATGGGCATCTGCATGGCGAAGAAATCAGTCTGAAATAAAACAGCTGAAAGAGCAAACTACCCGTATTGCCAACAGCCAAGATAAACACGCTAACACCCAATCAAATGTCGCTACAAAAGTGGCCTCACTGTCACAGAGTCAAACCGACTTGGCTTTCAAGCTGTCACTTCTAGAAGAACGACAGCAAACAGCTGATGCGCTTAGAGGTCAGCTATCGTCCATCAGTAGCGATTTAGATCAATTGAAATCTCAATCACGCGGCAGAGACGCCAAGCAAGTTGAGATAGGCGGCACACTTGCTCAATTGGAAATCACACAAAGCGCGCTTGCAGAACAGTTAGAGCGTCTAGAAGATAGGTTAGCAACCGCTGCGAAGTCGCCACAAGCGGTCAATTAAATCAATGGGGTCAGAGTCATTGATTCGTGATGGTCACATGGGGTAGCGCTCGACAACGCTCCCCAACCACTCGCGATTTTTCGTCGTGAAACCAATGGGGTCAGAGTCATTGGTTCTTGATGATCACATTGGGTAGCGTTCGACAACGCTCCCCCAACTACTCGCTACTCTTCGTCGTCAAACGCATCCTCGGCGTCAGTACGTGCTTGCCTAAACCCTTCTTTAGCTAAAATTTCGACATAAAATGACGTACGGTTTTCAAGTTGAGTTTGGTCAATCAATTTATTAAGTTGTGACACATGCACAGGTTGAGCTTCCGCTTCTGTATTACCAAACTTACAGTCAAAGTCCCAAAAATCAGCGCCTGTAGGTAAGGTCTTGTTACGTTCACGTCTCAAGTACTTTTTTATTTCATGCTTAACCGCATCAACACGCCTTGCTAATTTAATTTTTGGGTGAGTTAACTCAAATGTTTTTTTCATAGTTGCCTTCAAAAAAGGGATACTCAAGCCTACCATCCGCTGGCTGAGTAAACGATGTGTATCTATAAAGTGCGAACTTCGAACTCAAATAGACATAAAAAATATAACACGCTTAGTTTACGCCAAAATGAGGCCACCAGCACCAACAAAGGTGAGAAAATTACCGTAATAGCCGATACGTTTATCTCAATGACAGTGCTATTGAGGTTACGGTAGACAGCGCGAGCCACCGTAAAGAGAAGAAAGGAGTAAAAAAGCCAGAACCATCGACTCTGACCCTTTTGATTGGACCCCTTTGATTGATGACAGGAGTTAAAGTGCTTTTTTCTTGGTTACTTTATGTTTGTGACCTAAAATGCGTATCGACCAACTGTCTAAAGTACCTGGCTTGGTGTTATTTTCTACCCGTTGAACTTGACCACCGTGCACGATATCGTAAAAACCAAATAGCAACTGTTCACGACTCATATCCGTAATATGTATTTTCCATTCACCCGTTTTAGCATTGGCTTTTTCATCCCAAAACTTATAACTGAGCATCAGATGATCATTGTAACCTTCTGCGCTTCCGGGAGACTGTGCGGGAATATCAAGATGCTGCCCCACTAAGTTGTTAAAAGGCGACATCAGAATACTCCGCGTACCATTTGGAGATTCTAGTTCCACCTTTAAATCTGACATACGTTCATGCTTTGCATTGAGGCGGATCTGTACACCCTCAATAAATAAGTCATCTTCAATGCGAATAGTTGCCGACGTTGTGCGCGTCGCATCATCATGTATCGTTGCATTTATGGGCATATTTAGGCCATACCAAGGCGTTTTTACAAGCTCTGATGGCAAGTCCTCAATCGCATAACGCCTCACTAACTCTGTCGCTTTGTCCACATCAAGTAAACCAAACCCATAATACGGAGAAAACATATGACCCGCAGCATTCGTCGACCAACCTTCTAACCCTGTTATTCCATTCACTTTGATATCCGCACGTGTTGGGTCGACCTTTGTGGCTGTCCGAGCAAGTAAATGACGAATGTCCCGTGGTGTCAAATCATGTTTTTGCTGCTCAGCGGCAGACAAAAGCAATGCGATAGCACCTGACGTATTCGGTGCTGCCGATGAGGTACCGCTCATATATACTGTAAAATCATTGTGTTCGCTGCAATCAACATTGGGGTCGATATTTTCTATGACCCAAGTACATGATATTCGGGTGGTAGCATGCCCAGGAGTCCCCCTGTCATTGCCGCCTGGGGCGGTGAGAAAGACATTACTGCCGACCGTAGAGTAGTTTGATAGAACCCCGTCTGCACTGAGCGCACTGACTGTTAAGTTCCAAAAGTTCGCGGGAGTGTATAACGAATTTCCATTCGACCAAGGCAAACCATGGTTGTTTCCAAATGGTAAACTAAAACCTAAAAATGAGATCTCTTGCTCAGTGAAATAATGAATGCGAGAGTCTCGATAAGAATTTCCCGCAGCCTGCACATACACTGCCGTACGTGGATCCAACTCTGTAGACAATGAGACCGCTTCATAAATTTTTTCCTGCTCCGGTATACTGAACAACACAACGTCTTTGCCCTGCGCATCTTTAATCATCTTCGAAAAAGTGTAAGGCAAACTGACCGCGGGATTCATACCATAGCTTTTATTGAAAATACGAATTTTGTCTGCGGTTGAGTTATCAAAGGGGTTACCATCAAATCCATGACTGATCTTCCACTGCTCGTGATCCTCAAAAGTACCACCAAAGTTTGTGAATGAAGTCACTTTAGCGAGTGGCGCAACGCCTCGAACGCCAATATTATTTTGTGCTGCCGCGATGATCCCAGCCACCATGGTGCGGTGGTTGTCGAAAGATGAGGCGGGCTGTGCGTCAATGAGTGGATCTTTAAGTGTATTGGCGGCTAAATCTTCATGGCTCAAATCAACACCGGTATCGATTACAGCAACTAGTACATCCTGACCTTTGTGACCCCAAAGGTGTGTTTGCCATAAATTTAAATCAATGCCCGATTGCGTATTGTGTAAAACACCTGCATTAAGTAGATTCCACTGTAACTCCAACATAGGGTCACCATTGGGGTCAAGCCAGCGGTGTTCATAGCCCCTATCAGTGGTAGCAAAGACACTGGAGCAGAGTACCATAGATATTAAACCTGCGAGATGTGTTTTTTGGATTCTCATAAACCAAGTTCCTTTTGTGGGTTCAACTTATTACTAGCAGACTGTTTTTTATACTGCCAATAAAAATAAACCAACACCTTTTTCACCCTCATTAATAAATCCATAATTTATATAATTAACCATATAAATCAGCCACCTAAAATAAAAATGAAAAATATTAATACAAGAGATGAAATTAAATAAAAAGAGGATAAAAAATCACCTTACTCACTTACACCCCAAAAACTAGGCACACTAAAATTCAAAACACATTTACTAACACAAACAAGCCCAACAAAAGCCAATTAAATATAAAAAAACACATCCACCCACTTAAAAAATAGATTTTTACCAAGTTGATAAAAACAGAATATACATATCAACAAATCGAATTTTATAACCAAAATATAAAGCATGTAATTTAGATAAGTCACTTCTACTCTATTCAACCGAGGAGAGTGTGCGTCAGTGGCCATTGATTTCAACAGTCATTAGGCAACGTATTTAAGCAACAGTGGAAATGGGTGAATTCATTGACTCTGACCCCTTTGATTCGAGGTGAGCAGGTCTTTTTTCGGTGTCAGTGAGCATTGACTTAACCTGTCAATAGACACCGCATCTAAGCAAAAGTGGAAAAAGGGTCAGAATCAACGACTCTGACCCTTTTGGTTATTTGATTTCAACAGTCACTAGACACCGTATTTAAGCAACAGTGGGAATTGGGTTGAATTCAACAACTCTGCCCCCTTTGATTCGAGGTGAACAGCTCTTTTGCTGATGTCAGTGAACATTCACTCCCCCTACAAATGGATACTGCATCTACGAAATAGTGAGAAAAGGGTCAAAATCAACGACTCTGACCCGTTTGATTATGATTCAAAATGAGCTTAGAAGCTCAACAGCTTTTTGATATGGCACTTTTGAGGTAAAGCGCCTTTTTGAACTTCAATTTGTACTCTGTCATTTTCAGAGATCGTCGAAGCAATATTCGTGACCTTTTCTAGCAAGTTTTGGGGGTCGTAAGACACAATACCATTCATACTGCATCTAAATCTGCGACCATTGCTGTCAGTTGCGTTGATTGACAAATGATTTTCGCTCACCGTCAACGTAAAAGTCCCACCTTGACTGTGATCTAAAATCACATCAGCTCTTTCTATGATGACACCACCGCCATAATTTTGCTCAGTGATTGTTACCTGTGCGGCAGTCGCTAAGTTTGCCGACAAACCCAGAGCTAAAACAGATACGCCTAATGCACTTTTCAAAATATTCATTGTATATTATTCCTTATACACAGTTAATAAATTAATAAACCTTGAAAAACAAGATAACCTACATTAATCGCCCCTCAACCCTAAAAAACATACCAACATTAATTTATTAATACAACATTTAAAAATAAAACAAAAAAAATAAATTTTAAAATAAAATCACATTATACGGATATCAACATTAAAAAATAACATACTCTTAGAAAGACGGCCCCCAATAAGAAAACAAATCAAATTATTGCAATTATCACTTAGCAAAAAAAATGGCAATGTATTCTACCCACTCGCTCACGACCATACTCTCTAAGTAACCATCATGAGATTGCCATCCGTCATCACTGACAAAAAGCAACAAGGACACTGACGCCATTGGTTCCACATTCGCTGCACATTTCAATGCTGGAATATCTGCGTATCTCGAGTGAGGCGTTATTAATCTATCGCTTCCTCTACAAAGTACCTTTAAAGCAGAACACTGAGCAAAACAATGACGATAACCTCTTCAGAGCCACAGTTAGTGCACCCTTTGGGGCAACATATAATTGTCGATATTTTCGATGCTTCAAACCTAATTGGAGAGAAGCACATCGAAGATATGATGATCAACTGTGCTCACGCTGCAAACGCAACCATTTTAAAAACCCATATACACCCATTTGAAACAAATGGCGGTGTCTCTGGCATGATTATTCTGGCCGAAAGCCACATTTCTATTCATACATGGCCAGAGTACAACTTTGCCGCGATGGACATTTTTATGTGTGGTGATGCACAGCCTCAGCGTTGCTTGCCGGTGATCGAAAAGTGCTTTCAACCGAGCAAAATAGTCGTCAATGACCTCACAAGAGGAGGGTCGGTTAATCGCTTAGGCGAATTTCGACCGCTTATGCACAACCAGCTGCAATCAACCCTAAAAACCGCACAACAAACGGAGTATTAACGCACATGACTAAAATCAAATGGCATTATGAACAAATGACAAGCGGCGTTCACGTTGCACTTCGTTCAGAGCAAGATTTGGCAGAAGTAGAGACTGAATTTCAAGATGTCAGCATTTTTGAGACCCGCCACCTCGGTAAAGTAATGCGCATAGATGATGGTATTCAAGTCACCACAAAAGGTGAGCATATCTATCACGAAATGATGGCACATGTTCCCATTCTATTTCATGGCAATATTAAGAACGTACTCATTGTTGGCGGGGGCGATGGTGGCAGTGCCCGTGAAGTGTTAAAACACCGTAGTGTAGAAAACGTCGTCATGGTCGACATTGACGAACAAATTATTCATTTAAGTCGCAAATATTTACCAGAAATAAATAACGGTGCGTTTGATGATCCAAGGTTTGTGCTACGTATTGGCGATGGCGCTGAGATTATTTCTCAATACCAAGATTGTTTTGATTTAATCATTCTCGACGCAGCAGATCCAGATGGCGGCGCATCAGAAACACTTTTCACCCAATCTTTTTTTGGAAATTGCTTAACCGCACTAAAGGCGGATGGCATTTTAGTTGCACAAGGTGGGACACCCTATTTCGAACCCTATATGATGCAACCGATGGTGTCTCGTTTGACACAGGCATTCAATAACCCTGCGGGCATCTACCTAGGTGGCTGTTTTGACTATTTTGGTGGCTCACATGCGTTTATTTGGGCAACCCGGCACGGTACCATCAACACACTGACCCTTGAAGAGCTTGAATCACGTTTCGATAAGGCAGATATTCAAACCAAATACTATTCACCAGAAGCACATTTTGGCTCCTTCTTCTTATCAAAAGATATGCGTGCCTACGTTAATCAGGCCATAAAATGTGAAAACGTGGATGAGCTATCCATGCCTGAAGCGGGCGATTGGGATGACTACACACCAGAAACGTCTAACGGCTGCGAAGATTAGTACCCACACTTCATTTTAGGCATGAACATTAAAGTCAAAGCCACTGGCACGCAGTCTATTTCTATGTCAGTGGCTTAGTTTATAAAGCGCTCAGTTACTTTAACTTGAACGCGTTTGATACACCCAAATACGATACAGCGCGATGAAATCATTATTTAAGCTATTTGAGAAAATTGGCCACAAAGAGACATTGGATCATCACTTAAGTGAGGCTAAACATAACCTGCCTTTTATTCGCCAGTGCTCAAAAGAGTTTTCAGGTTGGATAATTATCGCATTCACCATTGCTTTACTGAGTGGCATTTTACAAATTGCGACCTTCGATTTTTTGGGTGAGTTAATCGATTGGCTCGATACCACGAGCAACCAAGCACAGCTAAATGAAAAAGGCGATGAATTAGCGATTGTCGCCATCATCATCGCCTTCATTATTCCCGCAATTACGCTGTTAAAAAACCTCACTTTTCATCAATTACTCGGGCCAAATCTACAAAAAAACACCATCATTAAACTCTACCAAACCTTAATTGGCTCCCCCGCAAGCTATCACGAGGAAGACGATCCGGGCTCTACCGCAATTGTGATTGTCGATACCTCTGAAGCCATCATTGATGTGGTATTACAGTTTTGTGGTGTTGCTGGTTTCTTAGTCGCTTTTCTGGGGGGATTGCTTGTATATGTAGGTCATATTAATGGTGTCCTAACCCTTCCTTTTATCGTTTGGACTGGCCTATTTTTAGCGCTGCTGATCTATCAGTGGATCCCCAAAGCCAACACCACAAATCGATTAGAAGCACAAAGTTGTGCGGAGATCACAGGTAAGTTTACCGAACGTTTCGCGCGTATTCGCACCGTAAAAATGTTGTCTAATCAGGCTTACGAGCAAAAATTCGCACAAAAATGGGCTACTCGGCACCGCAGAGTCGTAGCTAAAGAGTTTCGTGTTTTTTCCAGTTTTGCATCCGTGGTTGGCTTGCTCAATGGATGTTTAATTGTTGGCACGGGTGCCCTCTGTTTGCAGTTATGGCTCAATCACCATATTTCCATTGGTGAATTTTCTATGGTGTTGGCTTTAGTCTATCGGGTCATTACGCTATCAGAGTGGTGCCAAGAAGAATTTGACGCCTTTTTTGTGTCTTGGGGTCAGGTGAGTGTAGGCCGGGAGCTAATCAATGAATTCCTTGAAGATGTTGATCCCCCAGAAGAAACGGGCAACTTTAGTGTAACTCGGGGAAAAATCACGTTTAAAGGTGTCGAGTTTGCTTATGAGAATAAACCGCCGCTCTTTAGCGACCTCTCTTTTAAAATAAAGTCAGGGGAGAAAGTGGGCATTATAGGCCCGTCTGGTGTAGGCAAATCTTCAATACTCAATATGCTTTCGGGTATTGATGAAATTGAGGAAGGCGGCATTTACATTGATGGCAAAAACATTGAAGACTATTCAACAGACAGCGTGTGTGGAGAGATCAGCTTTCTAAATCAAGATATAGGCCTATTTAATCAAAGTATCTTTGAGAATGTCGCATTTGGTTTAGATAATGTGAGTAAAGAGTCCGTAATACACGCCCTGAAAAAAGCCAATGCACTCGAATTTGTAGAAAACTACACTGACGGCCAAGGTCGACAAGGCTTAAACGCATTTATCGGTGAGAATGGTGGACAGTTATCTGGCGGGCAACGTCAGCGTCTGGCTTTCGCTAGGGCTATTTTGAGAGATAAGAAAATTCTCTTATTGGACGAAGCAACCAGCGCGCTAGATCCTGCTTTAAAAGCGGAGTTTGTCTCCACACTTAAAGCTCTTGTAAAAGGCAAAACCGTCATATCTATTGCGCACTCTTACGATGTCCTCACCATGATGGATCGTATTATTGAAATTAAAGATGGCAAAATCATTCGGGACGGTAAGCCGAGTGAAATACTGGATACCGCCTCCTAAAATCAATGGGGTCAGAGTCATTGATTGCTGACCCCCTTCTTGAAATCAATGGGGTCAGAGTCATTGATTACTATTCTGCTTCTTGTAAGCACGAGATTTTCTATCCCCACCACGAGGCATTGGTGTTACTCTTTGGCCAGCTAACGCTTCAACTTGTTGTTTAAACCTATCACTACCAAGAACCCACATTTTGTCGGTTGCACTTTTTATTTCGGCCTGTGTATCTGCTGGGATTGCAATTTTAAACAAAGCTCGATAGTTCGCTTGCCTGCTTTGCGGTGTTAAACCGAGTGCTTTGTATAACTCATGCTCAGTAATAAGTTCAATCGCTTTGCCTGCAGCATTATGCTGATAGCTTGACCAAATATACTCTACTGGGTGAGCAACCATATTGGCGCGCACCGGGTTGAGCTCTATATACCGGCTAACTAACAAAAAGTAACGTTCGGTATCCACCAAGGTTGATTTATAACGCCCTTCCCACAAGGTGCCTGTTCTTTGATACGTTTTGTTGAAGTAATGCACGTAATAGCGCCCCAAAGATTGCATTAACTTACTCACACCAGAAGTAGTGGTTGGTGTAAGTAGTAAATGCACGTGATTTGTCATCAAAACATAGGCATGGACCTGCACGCCATACTCTAGTGCGTACTGTTTTAATTTATCTAAATAAACGCTGAAGTCTTCATGTTCAACAAAAGTAGCCTGTCGGTTATTGCCGCGTTGAACAACATGCTGGGGAATATTGGGTAAATTTAATCTCGGCAGTCTCGCCATAATATCACTAATCCTTTAGTGTTCGGTAAGTTAACTATAGCTAAGTATTTTGATTTGGGATCAATGACTCTGACCCCATTGGTATTTTATGTGCGGTACAATACTTTGATAATGTGCCAACCAAATTTTGTTTTGACTAGCTGTGGCGTGAGTACTTCGCAAGAAAAGCAAACTTTATCAAATTGAGGAACCATCGTGCCGCGTCTAAATTCCCCCAAATCTCCCCCTTTTTTGCCAGAAGGGCAGGTCGAATGTTTTTTTGCTAAAGTTTGAAACTTAGCGCCTTTCTTTAACTGCTTAAGAATATCTTCCGCTTGCTCTTTGTGCTTTACCAATATATGTAAAGCGTGTGCTGTACTGGCCATATGACTCAATGCTCACTGTCTAAATTATTGCGTTTTCAATAACTGCAATAATACACCAATACGGTGAGCATGATGAGAACTTGGACGCTAACTGTTCGTATTGGATTGGCTTTGAGAGCACATACAGAAAATAAATCGGTCAGATTCGACAAGCACAATGATTCTGACCAGATTGATTTAGCACATTAAAGCATGCGATTAAACAGTCTGCTGCTGGGACTGTTTTACAAACGAAGAATGTTGATTAACTACATCAGTTAAGTCTACAGATTTAATCGTTACATCAAGTGAATGTACGTAGGATTCTAAGCCCTCAAAATGAATTTGATCTAGATTAAATTCAAAAACCTGTGTTGATTGGTACATTCGAACTGAAAAGGTTTTGTTGACCAAATCGGCGACGGTTGCCCACTGTGTATAATCATGTACTTTTTTTCCTTGCGAATCGCGACTTGTTCCCAATGGAATATCAACCGTATTCAGTATATGAAAGGCCAGTGTAGTCGCATCAGCTATACCAACCTCAATATCAGCTTCTATCGGTAACCTTTCATTGTAAACTTTTGCATAGTCACTGGCATTTTTCTTAAATCGCTTAACATTATCTACCTCACTTGGCTCCAAAAGTTGAAAAACCGGGAATGAAAAATTGCTCATCATAGCTGCTCGAACAAAGCGATCTACCGGTGTCGAACTCCCCGGAAGCCCCGAAAACCCAGTACCTTGGGCATGAGAAAAACAATGAAACTTATACGCTGTGCGACGAGCAATATCCGCATTCGGGACATCAGGGTAACCATCATCATTTTGAAAGTTAAATGGCACTACATTCACATAGTTGTTGACCACATTTTCTTGCTGCCAACTAATTAAAGGGTCGTTAGTCAGCACACCAATTGGGTTTAGATCCGTGATTTGTAACTGCCCATCTACATATTCCAATACAATGCTGTTCCCGAGTGCATCGTGAACAGGAAAATGAAAATTCATCGCACTAGGTACTGAACTTGGTACAAAAGGATTGGCAACGACTATTTTATCTTTCTTTGCGACCTTGCTCTCTCTCAGTTTAGAGCCATGTTTATTGACTTTAAGTTGCCCGTATTGCAAACCATCGATGACATCTTGGCAAGTTGCACAGTTGGATAAAATCCATGTTGTTAAACTCGGATAATAGATAACACCTTTTGAAGCAATGGGTTTATTGTGCTCATCGAGTGGATCCTGGTATTTTGATTGCGCCAATACCATGGCCCCTGTTGTCAGGCCTTCGCTATTCATTCCATTGGTTGCAATATTTGCATTTAAATCGTTTTTTAAGTCGAGCACGTTACTTATTTCAGTCGCAAAGCCATTTAGCGCTATAAAATTATACTTACCCTTCCACGTTAATAGTAAAGGAGTTATTTTATGAATATCCGAACGTAGGATAAAATGTTCTCTGGTTTTATCCTCAGTCAATACATCCAATGAGTGCCCTGCAAGTTGCGTATATTCAAAATTTTGAGGTCGGAAAAATATCTGTGATTTTAAGTTAGGACCTAGTTCCATAGAGCGCCCTATCACAGGAATACTTTTATCTGGGTTTAATGTTAATGCTTTGATTGAAAAGTCGGTGCACATGTTTTAATTCCTTTCTAAAGTTAGTAATGATCATATTTAATTGGTGAATTTTGAGTTCACGAACAGTCATCAAACTAGCAGCCTCCATATAAATCACCATTACAGGTTATTACGTATGCTGACTGCGCTCACCCACTAAAAGCAAATTTAGAATAGGAGCATTGAGATTGGATTATGTAATACACTTTCCTAATAAACCCTGAGTGGACAAATTACATAAAGGCAAACAAAGTAGTTAAAGCAGAAGCCATGGTTGCGCCCCATCAAATTGTACTCGATGCAATTAAAGGGACCCTTTGATTGCATCGAGGATCACCCCCAAATCAGTTTGGGTAGCGGTGTCTGCGGTATATTTGTAAAGTGCCACAACAACGCCCAGTCGCACCAAACAGTTAGCACTACCAATAAAATGTTTGCTCAGCACCTTTTTTATCACCGTATTGCTCGGGTCGTTCAACTGTAGACTGGGCGTTTCCAGCAATGGAAATACCTTCTGGTAGATGAAGGTAATCAACGAACTGGGGTTATGATTGATACTTTTTCCTTGGTTAGCCCCGTCCACTTGATTAAGGCGAAACAGTTGGTCAATGGCTGACGTGATATCTGGCAAAGTAACACAACGCTCAATTTTGTTTTTGAAAGCGTTGGCTCGGTTTACGCCGGTGGAGCCGTGACGATGGAATATTGAGCCCTTAATCTGGCCATTTTTAACAATGTATGCATCGCAACCGTCGGTAATGGCCTCTTTTAATTGAGTGACTTTTGCTGGGTCAAAACTAGCGGTCAAGGTGTCGGCGTAAGCCTTAATCACAGGCAAGAGCGCTTTTTGAGTGAATAGCGAGAAGCTTTTTTCGCGTTTAAATTGCTGGATTAATGGGCAATACTTTTCATCATACAAAGCGAGGCAGGTGTATTGGCCGCTAGCGCCATAATTCAGTCCCTGACGATTTTTCGAAGTCAGGCCCACCTGTCCGTTATAATCCATAGCTTTTTGTGGTAAAAAGCAAAGATCCATCGGAAATTTCGCATAATTGCCAAAGCTAGTTAGCGCGGCGTCTGCAATCCGTACGGATTTAACCCAACAAATACACGTATTGATGGAGTCTTCAACACTCAAATCTTTACTCTTGAACGATAGTTGAAAATTGTCTTGGGTATAAGCTACCTCGATGTCGACATTTTTGTCGCCGCGATATTGATAGGTTTCTATATTAACTCGTTTATCACCCAGCGTGCTTAAATTATAGTGATAATCGCCATTAACAACCTGATGGGTCAAACACTCGTTTAAACCTTGCCAAAACGTATCATCTTGCTTGAGCCGTTTGCGCTTGGTGGGCGTTGTTGTCGACTCTACTTCCCGCTGTAAATCTGTCGCCCCGATTTGGCCTTTCACAAAGTCTTCGTCAATGTTATCAAGCCTAGCCGCCAACACATTGGTCAAGGCTTTCTCATAACTGACCAAAGGTGTGTAGATATTGAAAATCCCCTCTTTAAGATAAGCTTCAACCAAACGCTTTGTAGGCGCATCACCGATTTTATTGACAACACTGAATAGGTCGCCAGCCTGACTCTTTTCAACAAAACTGCTATTGAGCTTGGCTTCGAGTAGATGGTGCAATTGCGTTTCGAAAATGTAACCTCCAAAATCCCTCTCTCGACCTTTTTTAAATCGACCATTGTCATCGTGCCCGGTACCCGCACGCCAACAGCCTTCGCTGCTCGACTCCCAAAAATATCTGCTTGAGAGTACGTTGGTCTCACTGACGTGGAATGCAAAAAAGTGTCTGCGCCCAGATAGCGTCACAGCCATGTCTTTCAACAACCAGATCTTGAATGAGCCGATAACCAGCTCTTCTTTATCCATATCTGCAACTGTAGCCGCCGCTTTGCCATTTGCGTCATACCAGCGAACCAATAAATCTTCTAGTGCCATCGTTGTGATCCTGTAAATTGCGCTTTAGACACACCTTAAGGCACAGCCCAACTGTACGCTCGGGGAATATTATGTAATTGGGTATTAAAAAGCGTGCAGGGCATGGTTTTAAGGTCAGTGCTGTTCGGTATTAGACGTCGCAGATCAATGTTTAACTGAACATGTATGAGTCGAAGTAGAAACTATCAAGAGTGAGACCAAACGACGCTGATCCCATTGATATTTTATATGCGGGTCAATATTTTGATGATGTGCCAACCAAACTTTGTTTTGACTAGCTGTGGTGCGAGTACTTTGGCGGAAAAGCAAACTTTATCAAATTGAGGAACCATTGTACTGCGTCTAAATTCTTTCCCTTTGAGCGTGTTTTGCCAAAGCTTGAAGCTTAGTATATTTCTTTAACTGCTTAAGAATATCTTCCGCTTGCTCTTTGTGCTTTACCAATCTGTATAAACCGTGTGCTGTACTGCCTATAACCCACTCAATCTAAATACACGGAGTAAAGACACATGTTGCTGAGAGCCAAATCACGCTGTTATCTTTTTAAAAGATTTGAAGTAAAACCGCATTACAAACAGCAAAGCTGTAAATTGAAACCTGCAAGGTTAAACCCTCTAACTACTTATCTAGTTAGGCCGTATTTTATGTAGGGATCAGCAACTCTGATCCCTTTGACTAGTGGCGATATTCCGCGACTACTTAGTAATATGACAAACCCAACAGCTAGCTAGTCTAGTGTGATCGATAGTATATCCACCACCTACTTGAGGTGTAACATCAGCCTGAAGCGCAGTTTTATCCTTCGAAAGGTTTTTAATTGGTTTACTTTTTAGTTTAAGTTTCATTTTAATTTCCTTTTCTGTTTTTATTTCACAAAACACTAACATCAGCGCATTTTTTAATCAACACAAAAAATAAAACTTTTGTCCCACCTTATTTTTATCTAAATTTTAATGAAGTCTGAGTCACTAAATATTTTTCCAGTTTAAATTGGCCAGAGCCGTTCGAGGCTATAGCTTTACTTATATATTGATTTTTAGAGTATTAATTAGTTTTAAATATTATTGCATGCATTAAATGGCCGGCACTGATCGAACTACAATGAACTTCGTATTGATAGGCATTGTTCTGAACATTTAGCTAATCACGCTTTTAAACCTGTACCTTGATTATGCTGAGTTACCAGCTTAAAAAACAAACTAACAGCATGTAATTAAAGTGTCCTTTTTCAAAACCTTCAATCAGTGAGATATTATGCGAATACGCCATAAACTCTGTGAACAATGCCAACAAAGTAAAGCAGTGATGTACCGCTGTCGTTACAACACTCTTAGCCAATGGCAGTTTGTTTGTGGCCCTTGTTTACGCGTTATCAAAAAGCGTTACGCGCAAACATATCAGTACGGTGGAACTTGGAAAGCCCAAAAAAAGTAGCCTTCGATCTAATGCCGACAACGCACGGCGCATCATCACACGGCTTTCACTCATACACTGCGCAAACTTACAATAAATCACTTGAGCGTTGTCTAGAACTATAAATTGCACAGAGATAAGCGCATGTTCTTTTTTAAAGCATCATCGACTCTGACCCCATTGATTGCAGCTTGTCACTTCCTGTTCAGACAAACACCACGGAAGTCAAAAATATGCACTACGCTAATATAAGTAACCCATCATTATGAGAAGCCAATGAACAAATTCATTCTTATTTGGCTATTGCTAGTGAGTTATACTTCAATTGCAAGTGAGACAATTCGCGTACGAGGCAGCCAGTCTGAACATGATAGCACCCACAACTACTACATCGGTCTTATCGAACTCGCATATGAAAAGTTAAACAAACCAATCAGAATTCAGTCTTCTCCTTACATGGTACAAGACCGTGCTCTCTCAGAGTTACAATCAGGGCGCTTAATTGATTTATATTGGGCTGGCACCAATCACCAAAGAGAATCTGAATTGGGCGTCGTGCGAATTCCACTCAATAAAGGATTGCTTGGGTATCGCGTTTTTACCATCCACAAAGACAATGCGCAGTTATTCTCTGAAATTAAGTCTATAAAATCGCTTAGAAATATTTCACTGTGCCAAGGGCAGCACTGGCCTGATACCGATATTATGTTAGCGGCAGGCCTTAGTGTGACTACGAATGTGATTTACGAAAACATGTTCAAGCAAGTTTATGCCGGAAGATGTAAAGCATTTCCAAGAGGTATAAACGAGGCTTTTTCTGAAGTGACAAGTCGCAATAAAATCATGCCCGATTTAATGGTTTATGATGATTTGATACTGCATTATCGGTTCCCGATGTACTTTTTTACGCACAAAGACAACAAACAGCTCATTAATGACCTTAAATCAGGGTTAACCCGTGCGCTAAAAGATGGAAGCTTTGATCACTATATGAAAACCCACCCAGCGACTAAGCACCTGTTTCCACTCAGCCAATGGAACAATAAAACGATATTAACGATAGACAATCCATTTTTGTCGCAATCAACCCCCACAGATAATAAAGATCTCTGGATAACGCTTGGCAATTAACCTAACTTTGGCGCCAAATAAGGTTAGCCCTATTAATGACTTACGCGTTTAGCATTTCTGAGCGCAATAAGTCATGTCGTATCGACACTTTAATTTTATGCGAATTGACTTGAGCCGAGTACTTTTGGGTGAAATCAAATGACTCACCCCCTTTCCCCCCCTGTTTTGCAAAAAATTGACACCTTTATGTGGCATGGTTTTCTGATATAGGTAAGAGATAATTTTCCTCAATACTTTCAATACTTAGACATACAATATCGAGATAGAGATAAGCTTGGTTTGAAAAATGCATATGAGAACCCAAATTCAATTTGGTAATGTCATCACTATGAATAAAAGCGAAAGTACAGTGTATGTGTTAAGCGGGTATGCCAAGTGCTCGGCCACTCAAAAAGGAAAGTACAAGCACGGAAATAAGCACTCTATCGGGCTATTAACAACCGATGAAAACTATCAAGATAATATCAACCAACTTAAGACATTTATTAAAGATCTAGGCTGGGAGTCCATTATGTTTTGTATGGTCGAAGAAGTCGATGATATCAATACCTTGTCCAACGAAGTTCTAGTATCAAGCTTTCTTCGCGCACAGAAAAATGGCCAATCTTTGGTCGTGAATGATCACCCAATAACCGTGCATTAATTTCAATGGGGTCAGAGTCGTTGATTGCTTAGACTGCTTTAGAGAACTGACCTCATTCAGATTGTAACCACACTCTCTTTGGCTTTTTAATAATCATTTAAAGCTAGGTATTATTGAAAAGGATCAATGACTCTGACCCCTTTGATTAGACCCCATGGCTACAAAAAGCAGCCTACCTGCTCTTTTCTCGGTACTGATTTGCATGCTTTAAGCTTTGCAAATCGTCAAATCGTACACCGTGCAGAGCCATAATTGGCCGTATTTTTTTACTAATCATTTGTCGAATATAAAAGGGTTGATTAGGCACAAAATGATGAATGGTGTGCGTACGGCCGAAGTCAAAACAAAATAATTGAAAGGGTAAAAACCAGCGACTGGTGATCACATGCGTTTGCGCCAATACATTATTCACACCGCCATAATAATGCATTGAAGAGGTCACCAAATTAAGCGAAAACGAGCGGACAACATTTGGCAAAATCAGCACCACCATCAAGAACTCAGCAACCGCAAGTAACTCAGCTCCCCAGCTAGGCAATTCAAATGGCTGAACAAATTGCAGCGCATAGTAGACAATCACACCATATAAAATCGCAAAGTAAGCCGTAGCAAGCGGCGCGCCTGCATTGAATACCCGTAAAAACTTAAAGCCTCGGATCTCTTTAGTAAAACACTTTGCATTGATTACTAAACCAAGCAACCCATCTGCAATCACCAATGCTCTCAAAAAAGGCGATTGAATCCCGTTGCCCACTAAACGCTCTTCTAGGTCTTGTGCAGTGCCAGACACTTTATGATGGCGTAAGTGAATTTTTCTTCGGTACCAAGGGTTCACCGTATTTGGCCGCATCAACCACACGGTGAGCATCATAAGGTTATATATAAATGGCCGATGACTAAAATATTGCTTGCGGAGCATGTCATGTTCAAGCTCATGCGCTATAGAGGTAATGACAGCAGCCAAAATAATACACAGCCACGCAGGAATAACAGCCAAATAGTAAAGCGTTGCAACGCCAATCAATGAACATAATGACAACAGCAAAATTACCATGGCAATGCTATTTTGCTGACGAAGAATAGGGTAACGCGCTCTAAGTGATGTCTCTTCAGAGTTAATTGCAGTCACTATGGCTTTGATATTCTGCTTCGCGGTTAATTTTGACATTTCTAGCTGTGCTAACTAATTGAGATCAATATCATACCGCAAAATACCCCATATTTTGGAATCAACGGGGTCAGAGTCAATGGTTTTTATGTTATACCCTCAAGCCCACAATCAGCTTTACAGACGATAACAAGGACCTCGGGGTCATAAGCAACGGGATCAAATGACTCTGACCCCATTGATTCTGACCCCATTGATTATTTATGTTATACCCGCAGCCCACAATCAGCTTTACAGACGATAACAAGGACCACGGGGTCATAAGCAACGGGATCAAATGACTCTGAGCCCATTGATTAAGGACGAAGGAATCATAAAAAGCGGGATCAAACGACTCTGACCCTATTGGTTACATCTCGTATCGCTTAAGTATGGCAAGCATATTGTCTGGGATCGGCGCTTTTTGCCCTGTTTTCATATTAAACATCACCACAGTAGCATACCCCGTTGTGCATACTGCTTGCTGTGATTCGCTAAACGCCTCGTAGCGCATTGTGAAGCGGTCTTCTTTTATATCAGTGATATATGAACCAATATACAAAGTATCAGGAAAAGTCACGGGTCGTTTGTATTGCGCATAAGTATCACGTAGCACGGGACTATGGCTGGGTTCAGACAAAATAGAAAGTAAGCCGGTTTGCTTTAAAAAATCAATCCGAGCGGTTTCGAAATAACGAAAATACGACACATTATTCACATGCCCCAATGCATCCATTTCGCCCCACACCACATTAATTTTTGTATTAATTGCAAACTTTTCGAAAAACTCCTGCATGATGTTGCCTCAAATTATGGTTATTTATTTTGAGAGTAGCAACTCATCGTACCAGTAACAAGATTAGTTTAG
The DNA here is from genome assembly GCF_021530565.1 of Pseudoalteromonas sp. SMS1. Taxonomy (GTDB): domain Bacteria; phylum Pseudomonadota; class Gammaproteobacteria; order Enterobacterales; family Alteromonadaceae; genus Pseudoalteromonas. The sequence goes on along the minus strand of NZ_JAKGBI010000003.1, from coordinate 96,215 downwards.
TTGCGAAACATACTTTTGCGCAGGATGTAATCAATGGGGTCAGAGTAAATGACTTTAAAAGTGAAAAGTACTCTTTCCTCAACCAAACTCTTATAAGATTGCAGACTCATTAAAAATTAGGATCAAATGACTCTGACCCCTTTGATTCCACATTATTTTGAAGAATTAACTTTTGAAAGGGATCAAATAACCCTGACCCCTTAATTAAAAGAGTTTCTTATAAAGGCTCTGCTTCACCAATCTCTGTCTGTACATCGAAAGCTGATGTGTTTTTAATCGTACCACTAAGAGTTCCTGTGGTTTTAGGAAGAACCTGCTCTACTCCAGCAAACCAAAAATAATGGTCACTCACTCGATCGGGAAAATTCGCACCGAACATCCCACTAACCTGAATAGGCGCAGTAAAATTGACTGTTTGCGTCTTCATTGTACCAACCATCGTGACTTTAATCTTTGAGTTTGGCGGAACTTTCACTGTGGCGCTGGCAGTGCTCGTTCTAGTCGTCGAATTGGTATTTGATTCTCCCGCTGTAATTGAAGTGCTAAAAGTTGAACCTAACTTAAACACGCCTTCTAGCGAAACCTCAGCGGTAAATGACATGCCACTTGTCACTGAGCTCGAAGTTGTTTGTGACTCTTGCCAAGCGCCAGACACAGTAAGTGTAATGGTCTGCTCTTGGTTGCTTTTATTTATTGCATAATTAGAACCGAGAACTGCCTGTGTATCTCCAGTTGTCTCGCCCTGCGTATAGTCAATGGACCCGAGGGTTTTATATGCGGGGTGACTATACTGTTCAGTTATTGCAGGGGTAACAGCATTGAAATAGGTTTCACTGTTTACAGATATCCCATCCGGGGTCACCTCTTTTGGATTTCTTGAAAATGAGTGTTTAAACCAGTCTCTAACAGCATTGGGACTAGAATCAAGGGCACTGAGATCTGAGAATTGTAACGCTTGCTGGATTGGCATAATAATTCCTTTAAGTAAGTGAGATTATAGTTACATCTAACGATTACTGAGAAGCGTTTTAAGCTCTCCATTAAATGTGATTACAAGCGTAGAGTGTGGAAACGGTGTGCGTTATTACAAAGTATTACAGCGCCGCTAATAAAGGTTTTAGTCCAACAGGCCAGAGTCATTGAGTATTTATGGGTTCCTTATATATTTGGAATTTATGAACTCTTTCGAGGTGTTCACTAGAGCGAAGATCGTACATGAGCGGCTAGCATCGGCCTTTTCTGACTGCCGTCACCAACGCGACAAAGTGTTTAGCTGAAGGCTTGTCGGCACCAGCCCTGTTATTAAACTGCTAGTCCTGAAAAACATAGGTCCTCACCTCCGTCATGACGACGAAGGTGAGATCGCACCTGAACCCGACATCTCTGCAAAATGGATCCTGATCTCCGTCAGGGTGACAAAGTTGTGATTGAAGCCAAAACCCACCCACAAAAAAACCGCCTCAATCTCTTAAGGCGGTTTTTAAAAATCCAAGTCGGGAATTGGCCCGATCTAAAACAAATTACTCTGCATATGTCTCAACAGCTGGACATGAACAGATCAGGTTACGGTCACCGTATACGTCATCGATACGCGTTACCGTTGGCCAGAATTTGTCTTTTGCTACAGCAGGTACTGGGAATGCCGCATAGAAGCGGTCGTATGCACGCTCCCACTCGTTACCTAGTACGTCAGCTTGCGTGTGCGGTGCAAATACCAGTGGGTTGTTCTCTACAGACCACTCGCCTGACTCAACCTTAGCAATCTCTTCACGGATTGAGATCATCGCTTCGATAAAGCGGTCGATTTCAACTTTAGACTCAGACTCAGTAGGCTCGATCATCAGTGTGCCCGCTACTGGGAATGACATCGTCGGTGCGTGGAAGCCATAGTCCATAAGACGCTTCGCCACATCCATTTCAGTGATGCCAGATGCTTCTTTAAGTGGACGCAAGTCAACAATACACTCGTGCGCAACACGGTCGTTACGGCCGCGGTATAGCACTGGGTAGTGATCTGCCAGTTTAGCTGTTAGGTAGTTCGCGTTGACGATTGCAATCTCAGTCGCTTGCTTAAGCCCTTCGCTGCCCATCATCGCAATGTATGCCCATGAGATAGGTAGAATCGCTGCTGAACCGTAAGGTGCCGCCGATACCGCACCGTTACCTTCTGTGGTGCCCGCAACATTGATGATGCTGTGGTTAGGCATAAATGGCGCTAGGTGTGATTTAACACCGATAGGACCAACACCAGGACCGCCACCACCGTGAGGGATACAGAACGTTTTGTGTAGATTTAAGTGCGATACATCTGAGCCGATGAAGCCAGGGCTCGTTACCCCTACTTGCGCGTTCATGTTCGCGCCGTCCATGTATACTTGGCCGCCGTGCTGGTGAACAACGTCACAGACTTCGCGGATAGTCTCTTCGTATACACCGTGTGTAGACGGGTAAGTTACCATGATACAAGATAAGTTTTCAGACACTTCTTCTGCTTTTGCGCGTAAGTCGTCAAGGTCGATGTTGCCTTGGTCATCACAGCCAACAACCACAACCTTCATGCTTGCCATTTGTGCAGACGCCGGGTTAGTACCGTGTGCAGAGCTTGGGATCAAGCACACATTACGGTGACCTTCGCCACGTGATTCATGGTATTTACGAATAGCGATAAGACCCGCGTATTCGCCTTGTGCACCTGAGTTTGGCTGTAGTGATACTGCATCGTAGCCGGTGATATTTACAAGCCAGTCGTGCAGTTCAGTCATCATAGTTTGATAACCTTGTGCTTGCTCAAGTGGACAGAATGGGTGAAGCTCAGCGAATTCAGGCCAGGTTACTGGGATCATCTCCGCTGTCGCGTTTAGCTTCATAGTACACGAGCCCAAAGAAATCATTGAGTGGTTCAATGCCAAATCTTTGTTCTCTAAACGCTTGATGTAACGCAGTATTTCAGTTTCGCTGTGATACTCATTGAAGTTTGGATGAGTGAGGATCTCGTCATCACGTACCAAGCTCGCTGGAACCCCTGTGATGTCGTTTGCCGCCACTTCAGCGTCAATCGCAGCCACATCAAGACCATGGCCTTCGCCTAGGATGATGTCGAATAGCTCAGCGATGTCTGCGCGTGTTGTTGTTTCGTTCAGGGCGATTGAGTACTCGCCTGCGTGGTTAATTGCAAAGTTCACTTCGTTTGCAACTGCACGGCCAACAACCGCATTTTTGTCTGCCTCTTCAGCCACAACCGTGATGGTGTCAAACCACGTGTCATGCTTCAGTGCAACGCCTTTAGATTTAAGGCCCGTTGCCAAGATGCTTGCAAAGCGGTTGATGCGCTGTGCAATTGTCTTAAGACCCTGTGGACCGTGGTACACCGCGTAGAACGCCGCCATGTTAGCGAGCAATACCTGCGCTGTACAAATGTTTGAGTTCGCTTTTTCACGGCGGATGTGCTGCTCACGCGTCTGCATCGCCATGCGTAGTGCGTCGTTACCTAAACGGTCTTTAGATACACCAATGATACGACCTGGTAGTGAACGCTTATACTTGTCGCGTGTTGCGAAGAATGCCGCGTGTGGACCACCGTAGCCCATAGGCACACCAAAGCGCTGTGCAGAACCCAGTACGACGTCTGCGCCTAGCTTACCCGGCGCTTTCAATAGCATTAAGCTCATGATGTCTGCTGCAACACAGGCAATCGCTTTTTTGTCTTGTACTTGTGCGATTAGGTCTGTGACGTCAACTACTTCACCAGATGTTGACGGGTACTGGAATAGTGCACCGAAGATCTCGTGATTTACCACGTCGCTTGCAGGGGCAACCACCACCTCAAAACCAAACTGTTCAGCACGGGTGCTTACTACGTCAATTGTTTGTGTGTGTACGTCATCTGCGATGAAAAAAATGTTTGCTTTTTTTGCTTTTGCTACACGCTTAGCGAGGGCCATCGCCTCTGCAGCTGCGGTAGACTCATCAAGCAAAGATGCACTTGCCAAGTCTAGGCCTGTCACATCCATCGTTAGAGTTTGGAAGTTAAGAAGTGACTCCAAACGCCCTTGTGCGATCTCTGGCTGGTAAGGTGTATACGCTGTATACCAACCTGGGTTTTCTAACACGTTACGTAAAATGACGTTAGGTACGTGTGTTGGGTGATAACCTTGGCCGATGTATGATTTGAATACTTTGTTTTGGCCCGCTACTGATTTTAGGTAGCTTAGCGTTTCAACTTCAGTACGGCTTTCACCAATCTTAAGACCTGTTTCTAAACGAATAGAGTCAGGTACCGTTTGACCGATCAGCTCTTCAACACTTGATACTCCAAGCTCAGCAAGCATCTCGCTTACTTGTGCGGCATTCGGGCCGATATGGCGGCGAATAAAGTCTTGCTTTTGCTCTAATTGTTCAAGAGATTTGGCGTTTGACATTAGTCCAGATTCCTATGATCCAAATTAAGTGGGTGTGTCCTGCATTGATGCCTAGCAAGCATTGCTAGACAAAGGCCTTGGTAACGCAGTCACAAAATAATGCTTTGAGATAAACCAAACCAAAACGGTTTAATTTAACAACAAAAGCCCCAAAAGTTGGGGCTTTTACGTTCTACAACGAATTAGTCTTCGTCGATTGAATTTTGGTAACCTTCAGCGTCAAGTAGGTTTGCAAGCTCTGACTCGTCAGATGCTTTCACTTTGAATAACCAACCGTCGCCGTATGGGTCGTTGTTAACAGACTCTGGAGAATCTTCTAACTCTTCGTTGATTTCAACGATAGTGCCCGTGATAGGCGCATAGATGTCAGAAGCCGCTTTCACAGACTCAGCAACTGCACAGTCTTCGCCAGCATCTACTTCGTCATCAACATCTGGTAGGTCAACGAATACCATATCACCTAGCAGCTCTTGTGCGTGCTCAGTGATACCTACAGTGAATACACCGTCGCCTTCAGCGCGAACCCATTCATGTGAAGATGCGTATTTTAACTCGCTAGGAATGTTGCTCATTTTTTGTTCCTTTGGTCATTTGTTTGGGCAACTGCCCATTATTCTACTCGTTACAATGATAGCTTAGATCACTGACTTGCCGTTACGTACGAAGCAAGGCTTCACAACTTTAACGTCTACTAGCTTTTTGCGCATTTCAACTTGTGCTGTTTCCCCAGTTGAACGAGGAACACGTGCCAATGCAACGCTAAAACCTAAAGTCGGAGAGAATGTACCAGAAGTTATAACACCTTCGCCACCTTCTACGATAACTTTAGAACCACCACGTAGTACGCCTTTGCTCTCTAGCACTAGGCCAACCAGCTTATCAGTGCTCTTGTCAGCACGTTGCTGCTCAACCACTTTACGGCCGATGAAATCACGTTCTTCCGGCTCCCACGCGATGGTCCAAGCCATGTTTGCAGCCAGCGGAGAGACCGTTTCATCCATATCAGAACCGTATAAGTTCATGCCCGCTTCTAAACGTAGCGTATCACGCGCGCCTAAGCCAGCAGGACGCACACCTGCGTCAAGTAATTGTTGCCAAAGCTCCGCTGCATCGTCATTGTGCACAACAATCTCATAACCCGCTTCACCAGTATAGCCTGTTGTTGCGATGAATAAATTGCCAGCCTGAGCACCAAAGAAAGGCTTCATACCTTCTACAGCTGCTTGTTGCTCCGCAGTTAGAATTGTCGCTGTTTTTTCTTTTGCGTTCGGACCTTGAACGGCAATCATTGCGTACTCTGGACGCTCCGTTACCGCCACTTCAAAGTCAGTTGCAACAGTACCGATGTGTGCAAGATCTTTTTCACGCGTTGCTGAGTTTACAACTAGGCGATACTCAGTTTCAGTGAAGAAATAGATGATAAGGTCGTCGATCACACCACCCTGCTCATTGAGCATGCCTGTGTATAACGCTTTGCCAGGCACTGTCAGCTTAGCAACGTCGTTTGCTACTAGCTTGCGTAGAAATGCCTGCGCATCCGCACCTTTCACATCCACAATAGTCATGTGAGACACGTCGAACATACCCGCGTCTTGACGCACTGCATGGTGTTCTTCGATTTGCGAGCCATAATTGATTGGCATTTCCCAGCCGTGGAAATCAACCATTTTTGCGCCAGCTTCTAGGTGCTTAGCATGTAGTACTGTTTTAGAAGTCATACTTGTCCTTCAATTTTTTATTTTATGCAACCAACGAATACGCCAGCCACACTTATCGAGATCACACGACCTCAAACGGGGTTAATCTTGAGTTACAGCGCAACTCAAATGCACGGAATTAATTGACACTAAACCCTTCTGCGCAGAGTTTCTCTTGCCAAACGAGTAGTGGCTCTGCCTGCGCAATCAGTTGGTGCTGCTGTACGCCATCTTGCAGTAAAGTAGTCACAAACACGTCGCCGCTTTGTTTACCATAGCAAGTTTGTAGGTCTGAAATCCCCAGACCCGGCGTCAGCGAAAAATGCGTCAACAACGAATCAAAAGCAGATTGCCCACAGATTTGACCAATCGCGAGGTCATCACGGCGCATTAATTCGATGTCATAGTCTTGCTCGTGCTCAGCAACCAAAGCAACCAAGGTATTCGCTGCTTCTTGCCCAAGCACAAAGCGATAGGCAGTTTCACTAAAGTAATAAACAGCATAGCTATCGCCATTGGCAAATACGCCTTGTATACCTAATCCTGGCGCAATTAGCTTGTTGAGGTTGATACCCAGTTCTTTGTTCAGAAAAGGAGTCGTTTCGAAGCCACTAAAATCAATAACAACCTGACATGCCAATTGACTGTAGGCATTTTGCGCAGGGACAGTGCCCTGACGGTGTTTGGCAAAAATAATGGGTGAAAACGTCATACAACCACCTTAGTGAAATTAAGATGAGCAAAAGTATAGGGTGGTGGATAGCCAACAACAAATTGTAATTATTTATCAATTGATAAATAATATTAATGTATTCAAGAATTATAAATAGCTTTTTTAAATATGAAGAACTTATCAATTGATGGCCTACGCACCTTAGTCACGGTTGTAGAGGTCGGAGGTTTTGCAAAGGCAGGCGAATTACTGGGATTGTCTCAACCAGCAGTGAGTTTGCAGATCCGTAGATTAGAAGATTTGCTCGGTTGCAAACTGTTTAAAAAACAAGGCCAGCGTCAAGTACTCAATCAGTATGGCGAGTTACTGCTGCCGCAGGCTAAGCAAATGCTGCAATACAATGACGCGATACTACAACAATTTACTTCAGAAAGTGTAACTGGGCGCGTGCGCCTTGGCATACCCAGTGAATTTGCCGCACGCATTCTGCCTGCGATTATTGGTGACTTTGTATCGTTATATCCAGATGTTGCATTAGAGGTAAAGTCAAGACTAAGTAAGCATTTACTTTCTGTTTCTAGGCAAGATCAATTTGATCTCGTTTTGGCATTAAACGAAGAACTCGAATCCGTATCGCACCCTGTTTTTATGCGCGATCAGTTGGTATGGGTAGGTGATTTAAACCTTGCCAAGCAGGAAGTGGTCACCTTAGTGACGGCACCCGAAGGGTGTATTTATCGTCGTAGAGCCATTGAAGCATTACAAGAAAGCGGTCGTCCATTTCGTATTGTCTATAGCAATGCCGACTTAACGGGGTTAACCGCCGCCTTAAAAGAGGGGTTGGGGGTCACGGTATTGGCAAAAAGCACCGTGCCTGGCGAGTTGACCTATCAGCAACATACTCCCCACTTGCCCGCACTGGGGCAAATCGGCATCAGCCTAATTAAGAATACCCAAGAGTCGGCGCATGCAGTAAACAAACTCGCGGAGTTTATTGCACTGCGACTGGGGTAAACCTGTCTGGGCGGTCTATTGACCGACCGCCTGTTTTACAAACAAGTTTTTAATTGGCCCTAAATTATCCACCATGCTAAGCCCCAAACCTCTGATTAACTTTTTGGCTGGGTGATTGCCCTCAAACAGCGTTTTTAAGCCCTGCATCATGGCAATGTGCTTTTGTGCATCGAGCTTGCGCGTGCGCTCATACTCGCGCAATACAGAATGCGCAGCAAACTCACCATGTTCACTAGACAATGCCTGTATCAAGTGTGCCGCATCTTTTAGTCCCAAGTTCATACCGAGACCGGCAAGCGGGTGAATCGTGTGAGCTGCGTCGCCCATCAACACGACGCGGCCTTTCAGCCATTGCTGTGCATAACGCATCGTCAAAGGAAAAACCGCTCTGTCACTTTGCACTTCGCACAGCCCACACTGCATATCAATGGCCGCCGACAACGACTTATTAAATGTTTGTGCATCCTGCGCCATTAACTGCGCGGCATGTTCAGGGGAAGTTGACCACACAATTGAGTGCATATTGTCTTCATGCAGGGGTAAAAACGCCAGTGGACCGGTCGGTAAAAAGACTTGTCTGGCAACCTGTTCATGGGGAAGAGCAGTTTTCACGGTTGCCACCAAGGCATGATGGTCATAGTCCCAAAAGCTCAGTGGCATATCAAATAACCTTCTCACACCAGAATTTGCGCCATCGGCAGCAACCAGCAATTTGCTCATCACTGGCATTCCGGAGTCTAATGTCACTAGTACGTCGGTGTCTGTTTGGTGAAGGGTGCTATAACGGCTATCAAAGGCCAATGTCACATGGCTATATGCTTGCAGTTTTTCATACAAAGCAAAACGGATCGCCTCATTTTCAATGATATGACCCAATTCAGATAGTTCTAAAGAAGCGGCATCAAATGCAATTTTACCAAAGCTGTCGGTATCTCTTACATCCATGGCCGAGTAAGGCGTAGCGCGACTTGCAATAATCTCAGGCCATACCTCGAGAGATTCAAATAGTTGCTGACTGGCTAGGCTAATCGCGCTGACACGCATACTGTATTGTTCGGCCAAAGGAGCTGGAGCTGCACCCGCATCCAGCACTAAGACGGAGATATTTTTTTGCGCCAAACCCAATGCTAAGGTCAAGCCAACACACCCCCCGCCCACAATACAAACTTGCACTTGTTGCATAAAGTGTCCTTTATTTTACTCGGCCCATTAGCTGCTTCGCTAATGGTGCCTTTAAATTGGTAAACAGGCTCATAAATAACAACCCACAACTTCGTCCAAAAGCGACGGTGCGCGAGTGGTTGGAGAACAACCGAACCAAACTATCCGTCAGCGTCATCACTCTACCGATATCGTGATCTCTCGCCACTTTATAAGCGCGGGTAAATGCGTGGCTGCCCCACTCGCTTACATCATGGTGATTTAGACATGCATTTAAACTTTGAATATCACGCACCCCAAGGTTAAACCCTTGCCCGGCGATTGGATGAATGGCGTGCGCAGCATTACCAATGATCACTACACGATGATGCACCACATCCGATACACGCCCATGTACGAGCGGATAGCTACTGCGCGTGCCCACGGCCTCGAAGACTCCGCCTCGATAGCCAAACGCTTGCTGTAAACGCGCTAGAAATTGCGTATCATCATAGCCCAGCACTTCCTCTAATGCTTCACGTTTCATGCACCAAGCCACGGAATATCGCCCATCACTCATCGGTAATAGTGCCATTGGTCCCTGCGATGTAAACCGCTCAAATGCTTCACCTTTATGCCCTTGCGCTACTTTAACGTTCGCAATAAGCGCCGATTGCTCGTAGGGAAAACTGTCAAATTCCATGTTTAACAACCCACGCGTAGGCGATTTCGCGCCGTCAGCTACAACGAGCAAACGAGTCTGCAAGGTCATATCTTCGGTGCCAGTCTCACGCGTTATTGTCACGTCGACATGTGTTTGATGCTGTGTTAATTTTGCCACGGTTGCAGGGCAAAACAGGGTGATGTCATGACTTTGTAGCTGTTGATGCAAGAACTGGCCATAAGGATTAACCTCGACCACATACCCCAAGGCATCCACATTATAATCTTGCGGCGCAATGCTTGTTTTACCGAAGTGACCGCGGTCAGACACATTCACCTTTAAGATAGGTTCCGCAAAGCGCCACTCTTTGCTAAACAAATTCAGTCGACTTAAGTAGTCGATGGACTGTTCAGCCAAGGCAATGCTGCGGTCGTCAAAACTTGGGTGCGCATTGGTTTTTGGCGCAAATGCCTCAACCACCGCCACACTGCAGTGTGGATGCTGTTTTTTAATACTGACAGCAGCGGTTGCACCCGCCATACCGCCGCCAACAATGAGCACATCAAAGTGTTGCAAGCCCAATACTCCCAAACTATTCAGCTAGGCCTTTTGCATCAGCGCTTCAATCTCTTGGATAGATTTTGGCACATCTACGGTTAAGTTTTCATAGCCCACTTGAGTGACAAGTAAGTCATCCTCAATGCGCACCCCGATCCCTTTGTACTGTGCTGGCACTTCAGCATCTTCATCAAAGTACAGTCCAGGCTCTATGGTGAGGACCATACCAGGTTCAAATGGACGGTCGGCTTCATCCAGCTTGTACTCGCCCACATCGTGTACGTCTAACCCCAGCCAATGACCGAGGCCATGCATATAAAATGCTTTACACGCTTGTGCTTCTAGCAGTTCATCAACTGTACCAGCCAATATACCAAGCTCCACCAGACCTTCCGTCAATATGCGCATCACAACATTGTTAGCCTGCACAAGTGTGCCGCCCGGCTTTACCTCGTCAAATGCAGCCAATTGCGCTTTTAATACCAAGTTATAAACGTCTTTTTGCGCGTCACTATATTGACCACTGACAGGGAAGGTACGCGTAATATCAGCAGCATATCCCTCTAGTTCACAGCCAGAGTCGATCAAGATCAAATCACCCTGCGTTAGGACATCACTATTTTCGGTGTAGTGCAAAATGTTGGCATTATTGCCAGATCCCACTATCGTGCCATACGCTGGGTAACGAGCCCCATGCATGGCGTAGTGATGGTGGATTTCAGCTTCTAGCTGATATTCAGTGGCACCAGGTTTGGCGAATTGCATAGCTCTAATATGAGCCTGCGCACTGATTTTCCCCGCTTGGCGCATGATCTCAACTTCGGCATCAGATTTGAACAAGCGCATTTCATGGATGAGCGGGCGAATATCTTGAATAATTTCAGGAGCGCGATAACCTTTTTTGGGTGCTCCACGCAGAGTAGACAGTACCCCCCAAATTTTGTCATCAAATGCGTTGTAGGTGCCTTGCGCAAAATAGAGCGTTTGACGCCCATTGATGAACGTCAGTAATTCACTGTCTAGCTCACTCAGCGCATAAGTTTCGTCCATGGCAAATTGACTTTTCGCTTTTTCAAAGCCAATACGACGACCGTGCCAAATCTCAGCTAATTTGTCCTTATTACGACAAAATAGCACACTGCTTTGCGCACCGCCTTTGTCTTTACTCAATACCAATACAGCGTCTGGCTCTTTAAACCCTGTTAAGTAAAAAAAGTCACTGTCTTGACGAAAAGGAAACTCAGTATCGCGACTACGGGTAATTTCAGATGCGGCCGGGATCACTGCAACCGAATTGTTTTTAAGGTTTTGCAGTAGCTTCTGTCGACGTGCGACAAACTCTTCATTTTTTATCATAATTAATGCACTGTTTTTGAGGTGGACGCGTCGCCTTGCTCTCTGCCCATTTCAGCGAAGCATAGCAGCGCAGACACACGAATATATTCAACCACTTCATGGAATGCTTGCTTGTCTTCTTCAGTGTCATCAAAGTGCGTATCCAACTTTGTGATTTCGCTAAAATCACTGATCACTTCTTTCACATCTGCCGACAGCTTCCCATAGTCTTTTTGTTTTAAACCAAAACCAAGTAAAAACCCAGATACCCAGGCCACAAGCGCATTGGCTTGATCGATGAGCGCCTCGTCTTCTTGTGGTAAATACACTTCGAAAGCGTATTCAGGATCGTTAAAGTGCTCCACAACCAGCTTGTAAAGCTCAGCCAAAAATACTTTTAATTCAACACCAAAGCCTTGACCATCATTAAACACATCACTGAGTAAACCTAAGTACTCTTTTTCATCGATGTTGAGGCCGCATGCTAGAATGCCGCTGATGGTGCCATGTACTTCTGAAGGTGCTACAAAAATACCGTGTTTCTCCAGCAATAACTGAGCTTGCTGATAGTCTTTTAATTCGATCATAAGGCTTAATTCTCATTCACTTGATAGCGTTAATGCTACCATTCGAAGTATAGCAACTCCAACGAATTGTCAGACTTACAGAGAAAAAACCCTTGTTTTACATCTAACAAATGTGGTTTGTATCATGGATGCACAACTTTTATGCCATGCCGCTATTGCAGTCTAATCAGTCGTGCTTTCATGCATCAAATCCCACTCTTTATGTACGTAAATTCAACAAAATCAGACCACTATTTGAGAAGTGTCGTTTTTCGCAGCAATTAGACGAGATTTTTTCAAATTTTGGTTTAAGCACGCCAAGATGTCTTATATACTTAAAGCGTTCCCTAGCTCGCCGGACAGTGGATTATGTCCCTGAGCCGATAAACTTTTGTAAGGGATGCAGTTTACTCACTTTTGCGCAAGCTTGGCAGGTACCGAGAAGCCTACGGTGGGTTGTTGCCTTCCGCCTTGAACCTTAGGGTTCAAGGACTTATATCCGCATCCGCGCAGCCGGGGACACTTCACACCTCTTCCCAATTAAATTTTCTGGTGGTACACAAAGAAAAACGCCCAAAGGTGTTCCCTTGAGCGCTCACTTTAGACGTGGATTTGCAGTATCTTAAATTGAAGATTTTCGCTTAACCGGTTGCGCATACATTGACAGCACAAATTCTTTCAACTCCTGTGGAATTGACTCAAGCGTGTCATTGAAACAGGCTGCTTCTTCATGGCTACTTTGCTCCGTTTCTCCCGCAGCTAAGTAATTACTAGAATGCAGGTGATAGTTTTCAATGATTTGTTTATCGATGATCTCTGCCAGCTGCTCTGGCGTTTCAAACTCATCATTAATCGGGGTACCAAATGCAACATGGACATTGCCTTTATCCGCACTAAACCCATCTATGATGCTTTTAATGTCTTCGCCTTCAGCTTTTTGGTATTCGCCAAACTGCTGTTTGTGATAAAGCTCTTTCGCCTTGGCCAAAGCACAAGGTTCATATTGATAAGAAATAGAAACAGGTACCACTTTTAGCTTTCTTACGTACTCTGCAAATGGCAGCTTGAGTCGTCTGCCATGTAATTGCAGCATTTTTAACAGGGCTGGATCGGTAAAATCGATACCATCTTTCGCGCGCCCTTCTTTTTGAGCAATCCAGATAGAGTGCCCCTCATCTAAAGAGTCATGGATATAACCTGACAATTGAGACAGCGCCTTGAGCATCTCTTTTGGCGCTTTTGCCGAGCGCTTCACAATGAAGCTTTTGTTTAACCGCATTAATTCCGTGATATAGGGCACCTGCAGCAAATTATCGCCAATCGCGATGCGCACAGTGGGCAAATTATTTTGATGAAGGCCCCAATTCATTAAAGCTGGGTCGAGAACAATATCCCGGTGATTAGAGATAAACAAGTAGGCACTATCTTTGTCTAATTGCTCTAGACCTGAATAAGTCACTTTATCGGTTGTGCGTTCAATTAGCATGGATAAATAGGTCGCAACCTCATTTTGAACGGCCTCTACATTATTGACCGTACGCCACTTTAATTTTAAGCGCGCACGCACCAATGGGCGGCTTACCTTGGAACAAGAGGAAACCCACTTAGGCAAATTATGCTCTGCAATAACATCCAAAAACTGCTCATCGGCTAACAGTCTAGCCAGTGCAGCCGGTACTTCTTCATCGTTATAAGGTCTTATATCTGCGTATTTATCCACTAAATTACTCTTACTGATCTGGATCGTGTGACAAAAAACAGCCTATTCTATCTCGCTCTCTGATGAGATGCTAAGAATATCAAGTCTGACCACACTAGTTAGCCAAACGTTGTTTCACGTCAATTACAAACAAGCGTAACATCAAGGCGACGAGTACTAAGGCGCTCATTTGGCCCAACCAACTAGGTACCACTTCATGTTCATGGCCCATCAAAGGGGCAACCTCGAACCCAAACTGTAGCACTAAATAGTCGGTCAAAAATCCAAACACGATAGCAACACCGATTACTGCGACGATATACGCCACAACGGCTCTGCGCCCGAGCTCTTTTGCCACAACACCGATTGTCGCCACATTGGTTGCAGGTCCTGCAAGCATAAACACTAAAACTGCCCCAGGTGATACGCCCGCAAGCAAAAGGCCTGCCGCAATCGGTGTCGACGCCGTCGCACAGATATACATTGGGATGCTGATCAATATCACCACCAGCATAGCCAGAATGCCATCCCCCCACTGTGCTAAAAATTCAGTTGGTACAAATGTTTGTACCAGTGCTGCGAAGAATATACCAATTAAAAGCCAAACCATAGTATCAGATAACAGCTTGTTACAACTAAATTTGGTTGCTTGCCAAAGCTTGTCGCCTAAGCGCGGCATTTGGGTTGTTTCATTCGCGCAACACGATGTCGTTACTGTGTCTTTTATTTCACTGTCACAACAACTGTTTATCGACTCTGATGCGTGCGAATGTGCATGAAGTGAGGGGTTTTGTGGTGTATCACAACCCTGAGAGGGCGATGACGCCGCTTCACAGCCGCTTACCTTGACCGACTCGGTGGCCGTTGCAGCCGTGTCGCAGCAAGCGACTTGCGGCGCTACCTCCGCGGACGAGGGCTTTTTACCGTTGCAGCAGCTAGACTCTGCACTGCCGATCTTCTGGGGTGAGTCTGGCGTACTTAGTGCCGTGTCTCTGCCTACCAATAGCCCAGCTGTAATCGCACTTGCTACCGCTGCGATTGGTCGAATGATGGCCATAAACGGGCCAAGTAATGCATATGAAACAGAAATAGAATCCACACCGGTTTCAGGGGTCGATACAAGAAAAGCGGTGGTTGCGCTTTTAGACCCGCCAGCACGTCTAAGCCCGATTGCAGCAGGGATCACGCCACATGAACACAAAGGCATTGGTGCGCCGATTAATGCTGCTTTGACGGTTGTCCAAAGCCCTTCTTTGCCGAGATGTCGCTGCAAAAAGTCTTTAGGAATAAATACGTTAAGTATGCCAGCTAAAAATAATCCAAGCATTAACCATGGTGCTGATACGACAAATAGCTGCCAAAAATTATCAATGAGCGCCATCTACATCCTCCAATGCGGTTAAAATGGAACAAGTGTCTGCGGGTTCACTACCACCACAACATTGGTTGGCAAGTAACGTGAGAGATTGTTCAAAAATGCTCAGCTGCGCAATGCGCGCTCTTATCCAGTCACGCTTTTGCAACGTCAAGGCTTTCACCTCTTCGCAACTGTAATGTTGCTTGTCTATCTTGATACTCAACAATTCTTGGATATCTTTCAAGTTAAACCCAACTTCTTTTGCACGAATAATAAACTGCAGTCTATCTACTGCGTGCGTATCATATAGACGATACCCAGAGGCACTTCTTTCACATGCGGTTAATAATCCTTGTTGCTCATAGTACCTTAGAGTGTCTGTCGACACATTTAACTGCTTTGCTAATTGTCCAATCCGAAACATACTCGTTGTTTCCTCTCTCATTAAACCATGCACGCCAAAAGCCGCTGTAACATGATCAACCAAAACCTGTTGCCGCAATGTCCCTACTTCCCTGTGAAAATGGTACACTGCCAGCTGGGTTTTCGAACTTAACCTTGTGAACTTTGCTAGCCTTGCAGCGATGGCGATACCTTTGACCATTGAGTATTAACATCGACGATCATCAACACTCGACTGTTCAGCATATTTCACGCTAATAAGAAGTATAAACCTTGGAGTTAACTCCAAGGTCAATAACGAGATAAAAATATGAATATTGTTGTTTTGGATGCGGCCACTTTAGCTGGCGTAGACTTGTCACCGCTCACCCAATTTGGCACAGTCACTACCTATGAACATACGACCGCTGAGCAAGTTTTCAGTCGTATTGAAGAAGCCAATGTGGTGATCTCTAATAAGGTCCAGTTAAACGCACAACACTTCTCCAAAGTATCGACGTTAAAGTTAATTTGCGTGGCAGCCACCGGAACGAATAATATCGATTTAGTTGCAGCCAAAGCTGCGGGTATTGCTGTGACCAATGTTGCAGGCTATTCGACACCTTCAGTTGTTCAGCACACCTTTACTATGTTGGGCAATTTAATGACCAATATTCACCGTTATGCTGACGATTGTCGACATGGCGCTTGGCAACAAAGTCCGATGTTTTGCCGCTTAGATCACAACATTAATGAAATCGCAGGCAAGCGTTTTGTGATTGTAGGTTATGGCAACCTCGGACAGGCTGTCGCGAATGTTGCACAGGCATTTGGAGCGCAGGTGATCATCGCCGAAAGACCGAATAGCAAAGATGTTCGCCGCGGTAGGGTGGCGTTTAAGGAGGCTTTAAAACTCGCAGACATCGTCAGTATTCATTGCCCACTCACGCCGCAAACCGAAAACGTATTCAACGCCAAGACACTGGCACTCCTTCCACAGCACGCCATTTTAATTAACACAGCACGCGGGGGGATTGTGGATGAACACGCACTTGCAGACGCCCTAAAAAACAAGCAACTAGGTGCTGCTGGTGTCGATGTCTTATCTTCGGAGCCCGCACAAGCAGACAACCCTCTCATTCAATACCAGGGCGATAATTTACTGCTTACACCACACACGGCCTGGGCAAGCAAGGAATCCATTGATAGGCTGATAGCAGGCATTGCTGAGAATATTGCCAGCTATCTAAATGGCGGCCAAACCAATCGTGTTGTTTAAAGCGTGACGCCATTTTAAAAAGGTGGTGTAAATAACCACATTTTGACTATTTTTGTTACTTTTTTGTTTTTAAGACACTAAGACAAGCAAGTATAAAATGTAAGATACTGTTTTATAAGAACAAAAAAACTGGCAAAGCATTTGCTACCTATTAAACAAAATAAAATACACATGGATAGCTTGGCATAACAACCCTATGTTGAGTTACAGAGGATACAAAAATGAAAAAACTACTTGTTGCAACTGCGCTTTTAAGCACCACTTTATTATCAGGTTGTATTGTGGCAGTTTCGGACGGCGAGATGCGCCATTACAATAGTAACTGGGAAGAAACACACAAAAGCAACCGTGAGAAAATCTCTCATCTAGCTCTGGGGACAGACTACCAAGATGTGATCAAACAGTTTAACACGCCGGATTTTACCGAAGCAGTTTCCAAAAACGGCCATACATACCAAGTATTGTACTTTGCAACGAACAGCAAACATTCTGATGGAAAAGTAACCAAAGATGAGTGCACACCACTGGTATTTCAAGATAAGAAATTGGTTGGCTTTGGACAATCTGCGGTCGACAATTATCTATAATAGCCGCTGATCCTTAATAATTAATTTCCCTGACTAAAGCCGCAAAATGCGGCTTTTTCAATGCAACCTCTAACGGTTGACTAATACCACTCTTTCTTGAAGTTGATGCGCTTTTACCAATGCCTCATCGGCTTGCACTAAACTTTCGGTTTGATCGCCTGAAAAGTCATCACTGACATGTACCACCCCCACACTGATAGTTACATGTGCACAGATTGGTGAACTATGGTGCGGAATTTCCAGTGCATCGACAGCCTGATGCATTGCAGAAGCCAAAGCGAGTGCCTGCTCAGCTCCCCGCTTGTTGATTAAAGCAACAAATCGTACTCCGTCATAACGCGCCACAAATCCATCCACTCTCTGCGTTATACTTTGCAGAGCTTTGGCCACTTTAACGAGACACTCATCTCCTGCACTAAACCCACAGGAATCGTTAAACTCTTTAAAATAATCTATATCCACCAGCAAGATAGATAGTGGCACATGTTGGTCACGACTTTGATACCAAAGTTGCGCCAAGGTTTCGTCCAGTGCGCGGCGGTTTGGCACTTCGGTTAATCCGTCAATATTTGCTAGGCGCTCGAGCAAATCATTCTTTTGTTTAATTGCGAGGTGAATTTTCACTCGCGCTTTCACAATATTTGGACTAAAAGGTTTCACAATATAATCAACCGCACCAAGCATTAATCCTCGCGCTTCATCTTGATAACTATTGCTTGCTGAAATGACTATGACAGGGATTTGATAACACATTGGGTCAGCTTTTAACTGCAGCAAAAAATCGAGCCCTTCATCATCAGGCATTAATATATCGACAATAATTAAATCAAACTTGGTTTGCGCCAATCGCTCAAATGCTTTATCGCTGTTGTCACAACTAATAACCAAATGCTCCTCGCTGAGCGTATTCTCTAGCACAACTCGGTTTAACGGATCTCCATCTAACACTAATACATTGGCTGATTTTTGCATTTAACTTCCTTTTATCTCAAATAAAATAAACCGCTTAGCTTGGATTAACAACACCCGTAATCGTGCACACTCGGCTTCAAAATTGTGAGTGGCTTCGTTTGATTCACCACGCTCAAAACAGGCACTTTTTGCATTTTGTCTCGCTTGGGCCTCAACTTCTTTTGCACATTCAGCCAGACGTAACAGCCCAATCCCCCCTGCGGCACCTTTTATACTGTGCGCAACGTCTGCAACCTCTATATCCGTCGTCGCGTTGGTCAATCGACTTACATACTCATCACACAGTTTAGCAAACTTATCGAGCATTGCTGTTACCAAGGATTGGTTTTCCATCAACTGTTTAAACGCAAATGGTTTATCAAACACATTGTGTTGATGCGTAACAAATGGCTTTAAGGCCTTACCGAGCTCAACGGGCGAAATGGGCTTCACTAAAAACTCGTTGACGCCCTTTGCAAACGCCTTTTCCCGTTCATGTTCATGCGCATTGGCTGTCAACGCTATCACTGGCAGAGCTTGTTTATCAAATACTTGACGCAGTGACTCGGTTGCCTGATAGCCATCAATGTGTGGCATGTATATGTCCATAACCACCATATCCGGCTGTAACTGAGTACAGATTTCTACTATGTCTTTGGCGTTGGTTAAAGCGACCACAACAGCCCCATGCTGCTCTAATACCGTTTTAGAAATATCCAAGTTGAGCTCATTGTCATCCACGACCAAACAAAGCGCATTTGACAAATTTTGTACGTCATCGGGTTCACTGTGGCTCGATTCCAATGGAGACAGGCACAGCGATTGATAAAATGCATGTGCTGGTAATTTAAATATTGGCAGCGGGATACTCACATTCTCAACATTCACGGTGTCGGGGATCACCAACCCTTTGCAAGCCACAGTGTCTGCTTCGCTGAAGTGATGACATAAATACATCAGTTCATCGAGATTGTCACAAGCCACATATGAAAACAGATTTAGGTGATGCAGCGCTTCGCCAAAGTTCGCAAAGTAGCGTACTTTATACTCTGCTAAGTAGGCAGGTTGGTCTTGACTTGATATCAAACAAATGGGCATGTCCCGATTAAACTCTGTCATGCGTTTCGTTTGCAACATAACTTCCAACTCGAAAGTACTGCCACAACCTTCTTCACTGCGTACTTCAATTTTCCCGCCCAATAACGCCACTTGTTGCTTTACGATCGCTAAACCAAGCCCTATCCCATCATGCTCTCTTGAATTAGACTCATTACCCTGTGTGAACGCATCAAACAACCTTTTTTGATCTATTTGTTTAATACCAGGGCCCGTATCAAATACGGAGAACGACAACCATTGCTCACCCGCTTTACCCCACTTAGACTCTACCTTTAGACCTACTTCACCACTGGTTGTGAACTTAACCGCATTGCCGAGCAAATTAACCAACACTTGCTTTAAACGCGCCTCATCTCCCATAAACTCTGGCCACACTGTCGCGCCCATATGCAACCTCAAAGCAAGGTTTTTAGCATCACTCAAAGGCTGAATTAAAGCACTCAGGCTGTTCATTAAATTGATAGATGAAAACGCCTTGTGATTCAGTTTACCGCGCCCCCCTTCTAAGCGAGCAAAGCTCAGAATGTCACTTAACATCGTCAATAACTGTTGTGCAGCACCTTCAATATGTGACAGCTTTTCAACATCTTGTGGCTTAGATAGCGCTGGTTTTAATATCCCAACCAGCCCTAAAATTGCATTCAAAGGCGTGCGAATTTCATGACTAATATTGGCGATAAATCGACTTTTTGCTTTATTCGCGCGCTCAGCATCAATTTTCGCTTGGGTCAGCGCGGTGACATTTTGTACATGAATAACAAAGTATTTAGGTTTCTTCTGCTTGTCCCACACCAATGAAATACTCAGTTGTAGCCAAATGGCGGGCTCAGTTTGAGCAAGACTGAGCACTTTGGCGCCTTTACGCTCCTCAAGGAGC
This sequence comes from Pseudoalteromonas sp. SMS1, assembly GCF_021530565.1. GTDB lineage: Bacteria > Pseudomonadota > Gammaproteobacteria > Enterobacterales > Alteromonadaceae > Pseudoalteromonas. The sequence goes on along the minus strand of NZ_JAKGBI010000003.1, from coordinate 75,900 downwards.
TGTTGTAACACACTATTCAATGTTTCCAACTCTTCTGACTCAAACAAACTGCCAATATGGGCACCAACTTCGACGCCTTTTAATAGTTTGCGCACAGCGCGGTTAAACTCCAAAACGACACACTCAATCGATACCAACAATATGCCATTAGGCGCATGCTCGATGGCCGCTTTAAAGTTTTGTTCCGATGCACGTAGCGCTGTCATCGCTTGTTGTTGTTCACTGATATCTCGCGCAATCCCGAGGCTGCCAATACGCTTACCTTGCTCATCGAACAATGGAGAGACACTGACCAAATAAGCTTTGTCGTCAAAACTGAGTGTCTCAGTCAATGGAATGCTGTGGATTTCCATCGCATGCTCAAGATCGAGCAGATCAAAGTATTTTTGACTGATCTCGTGATGCTCTTTTGCCACTAAATCGCCTTGTGTGACCCCAATGAATCGCTCAAATGCTTGGTTACATCCAATAAAAGAGCCATCGATATTTTTAAAGTAAATCAGATCCGGCACTGAGTTTAGCACCGTATTTAACAAGGCGGCTTGGCGCTCCTTCGCTTCAAAGCTTCGCGACAGTGCCTGGCGCTGTCTTTGCACTTGTTCATCCAACCGCGCATTGTGCGACGCCATCTGCGTAATAAAGTTTTGCCGCTGTGAGACCACCCGTTTAATTTCGCTGAACCAAGGTTGCCAGTCTTTCGGGACTGGGTAAGCTAGGGTCTGCGCTTCCACTTGATCTTGCTTAGTGAGGTAATTGACAAAGTGTCGTAATGGACGAATAAAAATTTGTCCATTGAGCCAAGTAAAGGTGAAAAAAGTGAATAAGATAAACAACACTAAAAAGCCCACTTCAACCATCACTTCAGCATATACTGCAGCCGTAAATTCCGCTTCAGATTGAGAAAAACGTAGGGTGTAAGGTGCATTTTGTGTATTACCTTGAAACTCTACCCCACCGCGCCATGGCAATCCATTTTCCTGAACTTTAGGGGTAATGGGCGAACTTCGCTCGCTGCTTTGAACTAATACCCGAGACTGTTGATCAACTAAAGCCAATGTCCCTCCGCTGAAAATCAACTTATCTAATAGCGCGGTGGCTTTGTCAGCATTGTAAATCAAGATAATATGAGACTTTCCGCCACTGCTGACAGGTTGTGTAATACTAAAATACTCATTACCAAAAATACGGCTGTGCTTGCTATCCGGTGTCGATATCACCCCTCTTCTTGGACTAAACCGCCCTTCCACAATGGCAGTCAAAAGGTGGCTTTTGGCATTGTCGCGACGCTTAACAAAGGCAAATCCATGTTCATTAAAATACGCGACGGCTTCCAATTCAGAGATCAACGCAAGTGCGGTATCAAAACTTGGGCCCAGTGCCATAACATGTAACCAGTGCTCGATCACGCGCGGGGAAGCTTGATAAGTACCTAACCCGATCAACTCGCCACCTTGCTCTGGTAATTGATGATAGTAGTAGCCTAATTGTTGACGCACTTGCTGTTGCACACTGTCATCTAACTGATATTTGATCGGCGTATCCAAGCCCCGTTTAATACTACCAATCACTGTGCTTGCTGCGCTTGCCGCCTGATCAACTTGCGCAAGTGCTGATGCAAATTGCACCTCATATACTTCATACTGGCGTTCCAGTTTAATATTGAAAAGATGAAAGCACAGGACGACAGCCAAAATTAAGGGAATAAAGAGCGCGACACAAATAGAACGACGGTAGGTTTTTAGTGGCAGGAATTCAGACAAAATGTCCATTAAAAGGCCCGTTAATTATTATTCCTTGTTTTTTGAAAGGTTAGCGAGCCAGTGTAGGATAAGCAAGTTAAACTCAACCGCATTGCTAAATTATGAGACAGCATACTGCTAGCTAGACAGAAAAAGCTACGGCCTGCGCCGCAGCTTTGATATTCAAGGCGTTGCTGTAAAAACCTCTATTGCTATAAGTTTTCCTCAGCAAACGAGGCTAAACGACTTCTCACCACTCCATTTAGATTAATCGTCGCACTGCCTTCAAAATCCTTAAAGCGCTCCACAATATAAGTCAGGCCCGATGTAACAGGGGTTAGATAATTACTGTCAATCTGAGCTAAGTTGCCAGTGCAAATCAATTTCGTCCCTTCACCGCAGCGCGTGATTATCGTTTTTAATTGGGAAGCCGTTAAGTTCTGGCTTTCATCCAAAATCACGACCGCATTTTGAATACTACGACCACGCATGAAGTTAACCGATTTGAATTGAATATTGGCTTTTTCCATAATGTAGTTACGGCTAGATATGGGGCTTTCATCATGCTTATGTAAAACTTCCAGTGTATCTGTAATGGCCGCAAGCCAAGGGGCCATTTTTTCTTCTTCAGTACCAGGTAAAAAACCAATACTCTCGGCAATTTCAGGGGTATTTCTGGTGACGATAACTTTATCGTAAATGCCTTTTTCGATGATCATTTCCAGTGCACTGGCGAGTGCCAGCAAAGTTTTACCACACCCTGCGGGGCCTGTGAGCACCACCAGTTCAATATTTGGGTCTAGCAATGCATCAAGTGCCATCCCCTGATACATGTTTTTGGGTTTTACTCCCCACGCCTGCTGATGAAGTAGCCGCTCAACACTGATGTCTTTCAACGTGACATATGATTCGTCATAACCAACCACTCTTGCGGCAAAGTGTTCACTGTCATCTACTAGGTATTCATTGTAAAACACCTCTGGCATCCGATCTTTGGGCACTTTATGCAAGCTGTAACGGCCTTGTTGCTCGGTTTGGCACTCCCCTACGGTTGTCCAAAAGTCGCCGTCAAATTTGTTATAGCCAGAAGTCAATAAATTGATGTCATCAATCAGTTGGTCAGTACGATAGTCTTCAACAAACTTCAATCCGACGCCTTTGGCCTTTAAACGCATATTAATGTCTTTGGTCACCAAAACCACTTTTTTGTCTGCGTATTGCTTTTGTAGCTGTAGCGCACAGTTAATAATGCTGTGATCGTTTTCATTGCCGGGTAAGCCTGAAATACTGTCAGGATACAAGTGATCATTGACGATTATGAGCTTACCACTGCTGGCAGGCTTATTTGGATCTCTTTGTACTTTTGGTAAATCAACCCCCTCGAGCATTTGCTCTGGTGTTGCGTTGGTTAACACATCATCTAGACTACGGATCGCCACACGCGCATCTCGACTCACATCTCGCTTGCGGTCTTTAATATGGTCAAGTTCTTCTAACACGGTCATCGGGATAACGACATCGTGTTCTTGAAAGGAGAGGTAAGCAAGGGGCTCGTGAAGTAAAACGTTGGTATCTAAAACATAAATTTTCCGGTCGAGGTCATCTTTTCCCATAGTGCATTCCTATTCGTCTGCAATTTCTATGAATGAACAAAGCACTGCTCGCCACACAGTACAAAGCTCTAACTTAATTTTAGTCTATTTGTCACAAAAGTCGTTTTTATGACAAAAGATTCTCAATCCTGTCCCCTATGACATCGTCCACTTTATTGGCACACACTAACACTCGGAGGACTTTTCTTAGCTCGCCAGTTCGTATATTTTATCTTCAATATCGGCAAACTTTGACTATGCTTAAGAACCAATATTGCGTAATCAAAAACAATCACCGATGAGTAAAATCACAAGATGTACAAGACACTGTGCAAAACCACCATAAATACCCGTACTAAGGCATATTTAATGTGCTTTTACAATCTTGAACAAGGCTTTGCTTCTCGGTAACATAGCCGCCTTTTTTCTGCGAAGATGAGAAAACCATGAATTTTTCCTTAGGTCAGCGCTGGATAAGCGATACCGAATCAGATTTGGGTTTAGGGGCCATTGTCGCCTTAGAAGGTAGACAAGTAACCATTCTGTTTCCCGCCAGTGGAGAAAACCGAGTTTATTCTGTACAAGAAGCGCCGGTTACTCGTGTAGCGTTTAACCCTGGGGATGTGATCCGCAGTGTTGAAGAGTGGGAAATGCGTGTCGACAGCATTGAAGAGCAAGGAGATTTACTTTGCTATCATGGTGTTCGTCTAGATACAGACGAAACGGTCAGTTTAAAAGAAACGTTTCTTGATCATTTTATTAAGTTCAACAAACCACAAGACAGGTTGTTTGCAGGACAAGTTGACCGATTCGACCGCTACACACTGCGCTACCAAACTTGGCAGCACCAATTTAACCGTCAGCAATCTCATCTTAAAGGCCTAATAGGCCAGCGTGCGAGCCTTATTCCACATCAGCTATACATCGCGGACGAAGTGGGTCAACGATTCGCACCTCGTGTTTTACTGTCGGACGAAGTCGGCTTAGGTAAAACCATCGAAGCAGGTATGATTCTGCACCAGCAAATCTTAACAGGTCGCGCTAATCGCGTACTTATTGTAGTCCCTGAAAGCTTGCAGCATCAGTGGCTGGTTGAAATGCTGAGACGCTTCAATTTACGCTTTTCTATATTTGACGAAGAACGCTGTGATGAAGCATTTGCCGATTCACCTAATGTGTTTGAAACAGAGCAACTGGTGCTTGTTAGTCTGGAGTTTATTACTAAAAAACGCCGCTGGTTTGAACAGGCAACGCTCGCCGATTGGGACTTACTGATTGTCGATGAGGCGCACCACTTAACCGTGGAAAAAGATAAGCCGAGCACGGAGTATCAACGTATTGCAGAATTGAGCCAGGATATCCCTGGGCTTATTCTACTCACAGCGACACCAGATCAGCTAGGTCACCGCAGTCACTTCGCTCGACTGCAGTTATTAGACCCTGATAGATTCTACGACTACGACGCATTTGTAGAAGAAGAAAGCAACTATAAAGCCATCGCAGATGCAGCCAACAAGCTGTTGCAGGATGGTAAATTGGATGATACCGCAACACAAACTATCATCGAACTACTTAAAGAAACCGATATTTCTGACCTATTGGCGCAGATCAGCCGCGGCGAGCACGATGCAAAACAAGAGTTGTTGAGCATGTTGCTCGATCGCCATGGCACGGGTCGCATCTTGTTCAGAAATAGTCGTAGTGGTATCGATGGCTACCCTAGCCGTCAGGTACATGCCTATCCAGTCGAAATGCCAAAACAATACAAGACCGCTATGTCTGTATTAGGCAACATTGGAGGTATCCAAAGTGCAGAAAAGAGTGCTTTACGCGCCCTATTTCCAGAAAAGATCTTCCAAGAGTTTGAAGGAGAAAGCGCAAGTTGGACACAGTTTGATCCCCGCGTTAGTTGGCTAATTGACAAGCTAAAAGAGCTGAAGCATGAAAAAGTGCTTCTGATTTGTGCCGAAGCACAAACCGCAATCAGCCTAGAGCAAACACTGCGCGAACGTGAAGGGATACGCTCTGCGGTATTCCATGAGGGGATGTCAATTATCGAACGTGATCGTGCTGCCGCTTACTTTGCTGACGAGTATGACAGTGCCCAGGTACTGCTATGCTCTGAAATTGGGTCTGAAGGCCGAAACTTCCAATTTGCACATCACCTTGTGTTATTTGATCTACCATTGAACCCAGACCTACTGGAACAGCGCATTGGCCGATTAGACCGTATCGGTCAGCTACATGATGTGAATATCCATGTACCTTACTTCAGCAACACAGCGCAAGAAGTATTACTTAGGTGGTATGACGAAGCCTTAGATGCATTTGAAACCACCAGCACGACGGGTCAGCTATTGTACAAAGAATTTAGCGAGGATTTATTAGAGTTCATTGGCGCACACAATTGTGACGAAGATGCGCTGGATCCTTTGTTAGAACAAGTTGCAAAGCAAAATACAATCCTACGCGCGAAAATGGAGCAAGGTCGGGATCGCCTACTAGAATTGCATTCAAGCGGACAGGGTCGTGCGGAGCGCATCGTTGATGAAATTGAGCAGCTTGATGACGATGTTATCTTGCCAGCGTATATGATTAATGTGTTTGATACTTTCGGCGTGAATCAAGAGGATAAAGGCGAAAATACCATTATTCTCAAACCAACCGAACATATGCTCAACCCTTCATTCCCGTGTTTAAAAGATGATGGTATTACCGTCACCTTCGACCGAGCTACGTCCTTGTCGCAAGAAGACGCACAGTTTATCAGTTGGGATCACCCAATGGTAGAAGGGGTGATGGACATGATCAGCGACGATGACTTTGGCTGTGCATCCGTGGCACTGTTGAAAAACAATAAACTGCCTGTCGGTACTTTCTTTGTTGAACTTATCTTCGTTGCCGAGACCTCTGCGCCTAAATCGTTGCAAATAGGCCGCTTTTTACCACCAACGCCAATTCGAGTATTGATGGACAAAGCCGGAAATAACCTGGCTGATAATGTTGCATTTGACGCATTTAACCAGCAGTTGTCTGCAGTTGGTCGCCAGACAGCGAGTAAGCTTGCCAATGCACTACAATCAGGGATCCACCCGCTGATTGCCAAAGCAAACGAGCTTGCGAATCAGCAACTGGAGACTTTGCAATCAGAAGCACAAAGCACTATGCAATCACGTCTAGAAGAAGAGCAAGACCGCCTAAGTGCGCTTAAAGCAATCAATCCGAATATTCGTGATGAAGAAGTTCAGGTATTTGATAAGCAAAAAGCACAACTAAGTGAACATATTGCCAAAGCGCAGGTAAAACTGGACGCCATTCGCCTCATCGTGGTGTCTAACCAGTAAGCATAGAAAATATGACAAGGTAACGGCCTGTTGTGTCGTTACCTTGTTTGTCCTCCATTCCCTACTCTACCCATAGATAAACCAATTCTTTTTTATTATTTATTTCATATCAAAACCGTTGTTTATCCTACCTACTGTTGATAGCTTGATTAAGATTTATACAATCAAGGAGACGATCAACAATGAAAACAAAACTAACAACGGCCTTACTTCTGATCAGCATGCTGCTGCTGAGTACTGCGTCAATCAGGGCATTTGCTGTTTATAACCCGACTTTACTGGGTCACTACTTTTTAATTGACAATGATGTCGTTAATCAGGCCTACAAGCTGTCATTTAGGTCCAATAATCAGGTTACGCTTTCCGCAGAAGGCGATACATTAGGCCAGTGGCAATGGCTGCCTCAGGAAAAAATACATATTCAATTAACACAACCACTTACTCAATATGAAATACCTATCTCCGCGCATGAAACACATGCCTATCAGGTAACCGCATTGACACTCAACCCCTTAAACCTTGGACAAGAGAGTCACTATATTCAACATATACGAGTATGGCATAAAGAAACCCAGCAAGAGGTCAGACACTATACGCAAACAAACAGTGCGGTACTTGTAAAGCAACGCCAACTCAAACAGTGGCAAACTCAGTTGGTCAATAAAACTTGGGAAATTGAATATATTGATGAGGTCACGCATGTTGATACCCCGTGGTTTAACGCCCCCAGTACTGCCTCGGTCACATTTAGTGCGGACGGGACGGGATGGATACAACACTGGGATGACACACAAAGCGAGCTCACTTGGAACATAAAAGGAAAAAGGCTCATCCTTCACTATCAACGTGGCACCAAGCCAATCAAGTATGTACTCAGAGTATTGGATTACATCGATGATTTAGGCCTGCGTTTTGTAGCCAAACAGCGAGATAAAATAACTCGAAAAGCGCGATGGTTACATGGCTTGATGATCGAAAAGCAAGATGTTGTACTCACTCATGAGCAAGTTGTTGGTCAGTGGCATGTATCAGGTCGCTTTCACGACTACTACCCCGATCAGGTGGCCGTTGCCAACATTGCGCACACGGCATCAAAATGGTCTGTCGACCACCGAGGCCAACTGTATAGAGAAAAGCTCGATCACCCAGAGCACGGAACCGTGTTAAACTGCCCGGATGAGCGCTGCTATGTGAGCTGTCAGTTTTATTACGAATTACTGGCAAGTGTAGGTAATACCCTCTACGTCAACTTCTATTTTTACTCCGAGTTTTATCCACAAGGCCCTTTGAAAATGCAAGGGAAAAGAATCGTGAAGGTCATACGCAGAAATGAACTAGGTATCGACGCGTTTTCCGAAAGTTTCTTAGGCTACACAAAAATGACCTTAGAATCAGGCGGCACCAGTACACCCTACCTCTTTAGCATGATGCCCACCCCTGATGGACATACAACCTCAGACGTGACAACGCCCCAGGGAACAGGGACGTTCTCCATCATCGAAGGAAAGCTGCACACGGTGATTGAGCAACAGGAAATGGTATTTGAATTGACCCATTTTGAACGCGATAAGGTGACAGTATGTCAATACCCTGCGGGACAAAGCTGTCAAAGCGGCAGGATGGGGGTTTTCAAATTTAGCCATGATGCAGGACCGACCACGCTGTAAATTGAGATAAAATTTGAGGGGATTAACCCCCCTCTATACTAGTACGAATATAGCCATCAATGACTGTAAGAGTAAACAGACTGAATTTGTCACGATAATCGCAGGGCGCTTAAAGCGCAGGCCATACAGTAGCCAAAAACCAAAAACGACCCAATATCCTAGCAAAAACGTCATCGAGAGCGTGCTTGCTTCTTGGCGATTTACCTCCGTGATAAGTTGACCAAGCAAGGCAATGCTCGCAATGGCACCAAACAGCATGCCAGCCATATCCCAATGGCGTTCATGACTAGATAAAAAATTTGACCACGTTAACCTTTTCACGTTCTAATTTCCTTCTCCAGCATGTTATTCCACTGCGAATAATCCGTAATTCTGGCTACAATTCTTGGGTGTGTTAATTGACAAAATTCACCAACCACCACCACGTCACAACCGGCTTCCAATGCCCCTGTGACGCCCGCATCAGAATCTTCAAACACCACACACGCTTGCGTGCTCAAACCTAGCTTCTTTGCGGCTAAGATAAACGGTTCAGGGTCCGGCTTGCCTTTTTTTACATCCTGCGCAGTAACCATGTCCTTAGGGATAGGCAGTTGACATGTTTGCATGCGAGAAATTGCATTGTCGAGATCGGCTGAGGTCGCAAGTATCCAAGGCAGTGACATATCGCATAAATAACTGATGAATCGACCCGCCCCTGCCACTTCAATGACATGCTCGGCGAAAGTCTCTTCAGTCTTTTCTAAGTTTTGTGCTTCATTGCGAATATCTAAATGTGGCACAAATCGTTTGATAAAATCCGCAAAGCGCATACCTCGCCCCGCAGTCAATACCTTATCTAACTCAAGATCATGCAATTCACACCAAGGTAAAATCGCCTTGGCGATAGCTTGATCAGAGTCCACTAAAGTGCCATCCATATCAAAGATCACCCCTTTATATGCAGACAGATCACAAAAACTTCCCATATCTCTCCTCCCTTTAAATATGCAAAATAATGAATACAAGCAAAATAAAATGCAAAAACAGGCTAACACATGCAAATAATAGCCTTGCCATTCCCGTAAGATCAAGTAAAATTCGGCAGAAAAACGCAGGAACGTGCACAATGCTCTTAGCCGAACGACATCAAATGATCTTAGAACAGCTTAATATTTACGGCAGGATCACCTCTGTCGATCTCGCCAAACGGCTCGCCGTCAGTGAAGATACGATCAGGCGAGATCTCAATAAATTGGGCGACCTCAAACTTCTTCGCCGTGTCCATGGTGGGGCATTAGTTCGCCAAGAAGATACGCCGGATTACTTCGATCGGTTAAGTACCCCAGACCCCACTAAAAAGCGCTTTATTCAACCCGCATTGTCTATGTTAGAGGCTGGCCAAACAATTATGATTGACTCAGGAGAAACCTGTCGTTACCTCGCACAAAACCTACCCGCAAATGTGTCCCTAACCGTCGTGACGGGCTGCCCCCTCATTGTGCAGGACCTTATGCAACACCCACAAGTTCAAGTTATTCAGCTTGGCGGGCGTATGTTTAAACCCGCGATGCGCACAGTTGGCCATAGCGCAATTGAGATGCTCCAACAAATCCGCTTCGACTTCGTTTTTATGGGTATATGCGCATTCCATGTTAAACATGGATTTTGTGTTAATTACTTTGAAGAGGCAGAGGTACTTAGAGCAGCCATCGAACAAGCGGACCGTACCGTGTTGATGGGCCCCCATGATAAACTCGATAAAACCATGACTTATCAAATTGTCGCCGCAGACAAGATCCACCATATCATCACCGATGCGGGGCTTCGTTCTGACGTGCAAGTCAGCATCAAATCGCAAGGTATAGCGCTATCGCTTGTCGACAACGATTAGTGCACTCACTTGCTTGGCGTTTTTCCGCTTGGCAGTTAAAATAGGCAAGTTTTGATCTATCTTGGAAATTCGCAGTGCTTCTAAATTACAATCCACCTCTCGACCCGTATATTGAGATCTTATATCAGGACGATCACATGCTGGTGATCAACAAACCCAGCGGGTTATTGACGGTGCCAGGTAAAGATCCCAAGCATGCGGACAGTGCAATCAGTCGCATTAATCGTGTTTACCCCATGGCTAAAATCGTACATCGCCTAGACATGGCAACTTCTGGGGTTTTATGTTTGGCCATGCATAAAGAAGCGCATCGCTTTTTGAGTATTCAATTTCAAGATAGGCTCACTAAAAAGCGTTATGTGGCCAGAGTACACGGTAAATTAGAGCAACCGACAGGCTCAGTAGACCTCCCCCTGATCTGCGACTGGCCTAATCGACCCAAACAAAAAGTGTGTTATGAATCCGGTAAACCCTCCCTCACCCATTTTGAGGTTATTCAACATGAAGCACACGCCACACGTGTCTCACTGACGCCCATCACGGGCCGCTCACACCAGTTGCGTGTTCACATGCAGTCTCTGGGACATGTTATTCTCGGTGATCGGCTCTATGCTCAGGGAGACGCACTGACAGCGGCACCTAGGCTACAATTACATGCTCAAATGTTGCAGATCAGCCATCCTATAAGTGGAGAGATGATGCATTTTGAGGCACCAGATCCCTTTTAAATCTGGTGCAGCTAAACATTATTGATTAAACAGATCGAGTGCACTTGCCGTCATTGCACGCACGCCCGTTTTTATGGCCAATGGATAATCAGGTGCAAATTGACTAGAGTGCAACGATGGCAATGGTTCGCCAGTTTGTTGAGCGCGCTGGTAGTCTTCTGGGTTGACACCACCCAACCAAAAAATAGTGATTGGCACACGCTCGGCTGTACGGCCATATAACCCAAAATCCTCTCCAGCCATCACAGGGTCAGATTTGACCACTTGCGTTTCACCAAGCTCCTGACGAATACTGTCGGCCACACGATTGGCCAAAGCAGGCTCATTGTATGTAGACGGAATACTCTCTGCTTCATGCACATACACGACCGGTGCCAGTGCATCGGGTAACCCCGCACTCATGGCGATGCCCTTGGTGAGGCGTTCAAGTGCTGCAATCTGTTGATCTCGCACCGTCCTGTCGTATGATCGCAGCGTCAACTGCAACTTCACTTCATTAGAAATAATATTATGTTTAGATCCGCCATGGATGGATCCAACCGTGATCACCGACGGTTTTAATGGTGAGATCTCACGACTGGTAATGGTCTGGATCCCAAGCACTATGCGCGCAGCTAAGACCACAGGATCTATGGTCGTATGCGGATAGGCCCCATGTCCGCCCTGCCCTTTAACAATGATGTCTACCGAGTCAACATTCGCAAGAGCATAGCCCGGAGATATGGCCACTTTACCCGCCGGAAGTGCAGCGCTTACATGTAGTCCCAGTACATGATCAGGCTTGGCAAACTGACTAAAAAGCCCCTCTTTGAGCATCGCCTTTGCGCCCGCCCCAACTTCTTCCGCGGGCTGCGCGACCATCATTAACGTCCCTTGCCATTGATCTTTGTTGGCCACAAGTTGTTCTGCCGTGCCAATAAAGCTGGTCATGTGAATGTCATGACCACAGCCATGCATGACTCCCACGGTATTATTATTGGCGTCTTTCACTCTCACCTTGGACGCGTATGGTTTCCCTGTTTGCTCAATGATGGGCAAACCATCGGTATCTGCTCGGATCATCACGGTGGGACCCTTGCCATTTTTTAGCAAACCCACCACGCCGTACCCGCCCACTCTTTCAGTGACGTTGAAGCCTAATTGCTTTAATTCAGCAGCAAGTCGCGCCCCGGTGTGCTGTTCTTGCAGCGACAATTCTGGATTTTGATGAAGATGAAGGTACAGCGCTTCTAGCGCTGGCATCGCCTGAGTAACCTGTTGATCTAAATTACTAGCTAAAACGGAGCCAGCGCTACAAAGTAACGTAATTGCGGTGATCAATGTTTTCATAAATTTATTATTATTGAATTTAGAAAGTCATATCAGAGTGCAAATAAAAGTCCGTAATTGCAACTATTTTATGCGATACCTGAAGGTTTAGGTAACACGTGCCACCTTTGCTGTTTTTGATCTACCATTTTGCTCGCCCTTTGCTAAGCTTAAATTCTCTACAGGGGGATTTTCATACTGTGAAAACAATAAATATCAAAGATTTAGAACCTGGTATGTTTGTTGTCGGCGTGATTAAACAAGCAGGCCACGTAAGGGTAAAAAATCAAGGCTGGGTAAGGGATGAAAATGGGATCCGGAACCTGATCCAATCAGGTGTACTGGAAGTCGAGATTGACCCTGACAAAACGCTTCATCAAAACGAAGAAGTAGACAGTGTCATTGAAGAGTGCGCAGAGCCGCCGCAAATTGATCCTTGGCACAAATCGGTACCAGTAGAAGCCGAGCTTGGACAAGCAGTAAAAATGTATGAGCAAGCCAAACAACTGCAGGAGAAGGCATTTACTGATATTCGTGATGGGCGCAAAATTGATGTCACCGAATTCAAAGAAACCGCTTCTGGCTTTATCGACTCGGTATTTCGTAATCAAGATGCACTGGCCTGTATCGCTCGTATCCGAGATAAAGATGGCTACCTTTTAGAGCATTCTTTAAACGTCTCAATTTTAATGAGTATTTTTGCCAAACACCTTGGCTTTGACAGGGCACTTATTGAAGAACTCGCGACTGGTGCACTACTTCATGACATTGGTAAAATAAAAATTCCCGATGAGATTTTACAAAAACCGGAAAAGCTCACTGAAAACGAATTTGCCATCATGCGCGAACATGCAAAATACAGTCATGATATCGTTAAAGAAGCAGGGCTAAGCAGCATCGCATCTGAAATTGCAGGATTTCATCACGAACGACTTAATGGCACTGGCTACCCCTTTGCCAAGCAAGGCGATGAACTCTCACAATTTGTACGTATGATATCGATTGTGGATGTCTATGATGCATTAACTGCCGAACGCGTCTATAAAATTGGCATGACACCCATTCAAGCTTTTAAAAAGCTCAAAGCCGGCTGCCCAGATGAATTTGATGAAGTGTTACTGAATCAGTTTATACATTGTATTGGTATGTACCCCGTGGGGACGTTAGTCAAGCTTAAGAGTCATCGTGTGGGGATTGTTGCAGCCAGCAACCCTGACTCACCTTTACAACCCGTGGTGAAGGTTTTTTATAATGCTAAAAATATGTTTCATGTTGAAGTCAGAGACATAGATCTCAGTGATAAACGGATTGATGATGAATTGGAGGCCGCGGTGAAGCCTGAGGAATTCGGGCTGGATTTAATCAAGTTTTTCCGCCATTCGATGCTGCCTTGACCATACCAGTAGTCAAGACAGCGAGCGAGGATGAATTAGGGTATCCAATCTTGCATTGCGCTTAACGTAAATTCGATACCGTCAAAATCGAACAACGCCTGCTCAGGGGTGATTTCAACAATGGTCAGTGCACCAAGGTTATCCCCCTCGTACAATTCACGGTTATTAATCTTAATCCAACGCTTTTCAGGTTCGGTGGCATAAATATGTGCCTGATAACGTAAGGATGGAATACTATTTTGCAAACGCGGTGGTAACAGCTCTACCGGCGTCGCATTGGCAGTGCCACGGCTACTGGAAACCACTTCTGCGTCAGTGCGCTCTTCTCGGTAGTCTGACTCAGCAACCGCTTGCGCAAAGGCTTGTTTGAGTTCATCAGACACCCCTTCAAGTTCATCCGCTTGCTGTTGCTCAACCAAATTACTTTGTTCAACGCGGCTGTATGATGAACCCACAGCACGATACTGCCCCCTATTTTGATTGTTTGTAGTCACCATAGATTGCGGTGTATATCCCATATTAGACTGTGTAAACTGCTGATTAGGAACGAACGGTTGCATTTGTGGCGTGTGTCCCTGAACCGGTACATTGATAATCTGACCTTGACTATTAACGGGCACGAGTTGTTGTGAATAGACAGGGCTGCCAGCGGCATCAAACCCCACATGTACCGACATCCATTGATAACTGATTTGGTTATTGACCCCAGCATTAAACTGCGGCTGCATTTGCACGGGTGTTTGCGTCATCACTTGCCCTGGCTGCAAAATAACTTGTGTTTGTATGGGCGCAGCTGTCGCCGGCACGACTTGAGCAGTTGTTGAAGACGTCACCGGTTCTGGCGTTGATGTCGCTTTATCGACGCTCGGCTCTGCTTTTGCTCCCTCTGTGACTTCTTGCGTTGTGGCAACCTGCGGAGAAACTTCAGTAACTGGGGTAGATTGGACCGACTGTCCCACCAAGTATCCCGCACCGAGCGCACATACCGTCAGTAACCCGCCGCCTAAACCCATACTTAAGCGTTTGTAAAACGCCACTTGTGCACTTTGTCGTGCCTGAACATAATCTTGTTCAGACTTGGACTGTTGTTGTGATTGTTTTAATGCATTGACAAGGTAAGACATAGCACACCATTAAAATATAAATGAAAGACCAAAACCGCAAGCAAACATCGCTGCGATCCAGCCAGAAACCAAAGCGGGCACATTCAAAGATCTTTTTTGTTGCTCTGGGATAAGATTTAGCGGCAGGGCTTCTTTTGCAGCTTCTTGCGCAATCTGTTTACTGACTTCTTGCTGTTGAGAGGAGTAAGCCCCCAGCAAGCAGCGATCAGCCAGTAGGTTTATCAACCTCGGGATCCCCGCTGTGACCTGATGAATATATTGGATAGATTGATCACTAAATAAGTTCACATCACAGCCGGCTTTCTTCAGTCTGTGCTTAATATAAGAAAATACCTGTGATTCTGTTAAAGGCAATAAGTGATATCGTGCTGTAATTCGTTGCGCTAACTGACGCAGCTCATTGCGTTGAAGTAACTGTTGCAACTCGGGCTGTCCAACCAAGACAATTTGCAATAGCTTTTTATGGTTTGTCTCTAAATTTGTTAATAAACGCAATTGTTCAAGTACTTCCGCCGCCAAGTGCTGTGCTTCATCAATGATCAACATGGTGTGCCCACCTTGCTCATGATTGTCTAGCAGTCTCGCTTTAATCACATCGGTCAGTGATTTTAATGTTGCTTCTTTGGCATCGTACTCAATATCGAGCTCGTCGCAGATACTGGCTAAGAGTTCCATTTCAGACAATGCTGGGTTTAACACAAACGCGACCTGAGTCGATTCAGGCAATTGCGCCAACATACTGCGGGTGACGGTAGTTTTCCCCGTTCCTACTTCCCCTGTTAACAATACAAAGCCGCCAGCGTCTCCCAGCCCATATGTTAAATGCGCCAATGCTTCTTTGTGGCGATCACTTAAAAATAGAAACTCAGGATTTGGCGCAATTGAAAACGGTTTTTCCGTTAAACCAAAGTAGCGTAAATACACGATATGTCTCTTTATTGTTAGAATGCTGCCTATAATGGCAAAAAATCACTTTAAGTTAAAACACTGTTTGCTTAATCGCCCCTGAATTTTTCATTAATTTAGGAACAAACATTTTAAACTCAAGATGATAGTGTCATAGTAAATAATGAAACAATGAAGTATTTAGGATGGCTATGAAGGTATATTTGGTAGGTGGTGCGGTCAGAGATAAACTACTCGGCCGGCCCATATTAGAGCGCGATTATGTGGTGGTAGGCGCCACAATCAGAGATATGCTAAAGCTTGGCTACCAACAAGTTGGGAAGGACTTTCCTGTGTTCTTACATCCCGAAAGCAAAGATGAGCATGCACTGGCTCGAACAGAGCGTAAACAAGGCCAAGGCTATACCGGCTTTATTTGCGATTTTGCACCCACCGTTACCTTAGAAGACGATCTGATCCGTCGAGACCTTACCGTCAATGCCATCGCAGAAGACGAACATGGGAACCTGATCGATCCCTACCATGGTAAAACCGATCTGGACAATAGGATCTTACGCCATGTGAGTACTGCTTTCAGTGAAGATCCACTGAGGATCCTACGCGTCGCAAGGTTTGCAGCTCGCTATCATTATTTGGGCTTCACGATTGCAGACGACACGTTTCAGCTCATGAGTGATATGGTTGATGCGGGTGAACTTAACACGCTTACTAAAGAGCGCGTCTGGATGGAAATTGAAAAATCACTGAAAGACGGCTCGATTCACGTCTTCACCAATGTCTTATCCGATCTTAAGGCGCTACCCCATGTGACACCGTGGCAAACACAGTGGGATCACACGACTTCCAATGTCATTGCAAATCAAATATCTAAGCTAGATCAAAATCATAACGCATACCTTAGATCTGCGTTCAGTCTATGGCAATATGCAGCCGATTTGAGCGCATTCGACTTAGAGCAAACGCATAAGATCCCAAAAGCCTATGCTGAAAGTCTGCGAGACTTACAGGCTAATTTACCCTTGCTACAGTCTCAGTCTTGGCAAGCTGATACACTGATGCAAATCTTTAATCAGCTGGATGCTTGGCGTCGCCCAGAGCGTCTAAACATATTTATCAATACTGCTCGCGTTATCAATGATATTTGCGCCTCTAGAACCATAGTACTCAACAAAGCCTATGAAGCTGCCATCACTGTGAAAGCACAGGAAGTGATCGCATTAGGTGCGAAAGGGCCAGAAATCAAAGTAGAAATGGATAAGTTAAAACTAACGCGTATTACGTGTTTATTAACAAAAAATTAGTCGCTGAAGCTGAATTAGCGAGCGAGAGTTTTAATTTTGTGTCAGCATTCTTTAGCTTGATCACATGTGTGTCAAAAAAGCCTAAGCCCTAAATTAGCAAGCGTTTTAATACCGCTTTCTTTCATAAACATTAAAATTAGAAAAGAGCAGACATTCAGACTATGACTGCTCTTTCTCTTACCTAATACGAGTATTAAAGTGCTTTCTGACTTACTTTAAGTTGATTTGTATTCCAATCCCACGTTACAACTAGCAGAGTGCCAAATTGCTCATCTTGCACCACATAAATCGGGGCTGAAGATATTGGCATATTTTCATAGTGCACATACTGGTCGTTTCTAATCAGTTCATTGTTATAAGTACGCGCTACAAGGTAGTTGTATGATGCACCTTCATGGATAAAGCTCTTCACTGAACCATCTGCTGCTAACTTCATCGTATGATGAAACTCCGCATTAAACACAACGTAATCACTAGAGTGGGCAGTCAACTGAAGATCACTACTCGATAACTTAAAGTAGTTTGCATGGACCTGATTATCCATTCCTACAACTAAGAGAGATGTTTGATTCGCAATGAATCCATCTAGGCTTTCAATGTCTATATCTTGAGCACTGCTCCATTCATGCTTAAATTGCAAATCCTGATTATAACTTCTAACAATCAACTTTGAGGATGTCTGACCAGCTACCACAATATGGCCTTCAGCAGTTACACTGAGATACTGCGCGTCTACGACATTACTCGCATCAGGTTCAATCAGCACAAAATCATTGATAGATCCTGCCGTAATATCTGCGATAAAATTGTTATTTGTATCATCGAATCGACCTAATGCGTAGATACGATCATTATCTTCGACCACATCAATGAAGCGATAATTTAGTTTTCCATCAATCAACGTTGAGTAAATCTGCTCTGACACAACCTCTCCATCACGGTTTAGTACCACAGCAAAACCACGAGCTTGTTGTTCAGTCTTTGTATGTCCAACAGCCAGTAAAGATTTTGTCGACAGCTGAATCATTTTAACCAACTGACCACTACCAGCACTCTCAATTGATTTCTCTACAACCGTTTCACCTAATAAATTTACTCGAATGAATGTATTCGGGTTATCAAGGGTGTTTCCTGTAAAAATAATATGGCTATTGTCATCTAATGAAATAACACTCGGTATAATTGAATTTGCTTGTCTTTTTTCTGGCAAAGCGAAGGCAAGATCAAATTCACCCACCTTAAATTGATAGGGTGTTGACCACGCTGAGACTTCACCCGCAATATCTGCTTGCTGCATTTCTACTTCATATTCACCCGGTGCCAGCTTTTCTAGAGATGATGAACCAGTTTCGGTGATAGAAATAGACGCTTGAGAGCGTACATTTCGGACTAAGAGATGATAACTCGCTGCATTTTGTAGCGCTTCCCACTCGAATTGTACTTCAAAGTGATCCGCTTTTTCGTTCACTTTCACTGAGTGCACAGTAGGGATTATGGGCACAGGTAAATATAACGCTTTTGTAGGAGACCAATTTGATTGATGCCCATATTGATTTGTAATCGCTGCACGCCAGCTAAAATTACCAGATTTCAACCCTTCAAAGCTTGTCTTGTTAGCACCTTGAACCAGTGGCTCAACGCTCTCCCCGCGGTCATTCAAAAGCGCAATATTTAATATTGAATCAGCACTCAAATCTGCTTGCTCAAAAACGAGCTGATAGCCCTCGTTTGATTTTGTAAATACAGGCTCTGCGAGCTGTGGTAGATCTGGCGGCAATATAGAAAACTCGACTTTGTCAGACCAAGGACCTGATTTTCCGTTGCCGTTAACAGCTCGGTAGCTGACCTGATAGGTCCCTACAGCCATGTCAGATAAGATAATGGAAGCTTTATCAGTGCTTGCCTGCTTTAACTGGCCATCATTATCTGTATACGCAACGTCATAGGATGCAGCACCAATAACAGGGACCATTTTAAAATCTACTTTATCGGTATCTTTCAGTGGCGAGTCACTCATGCGCTCAAGCTTTAAGCGCTTCGCGATCTCTTCACTCATACTGACTTTAATATCATTTTCAAGCGTATACGATTGACCATCTTTTGAAACTGCCTTGATAGATATATTAAGCACAGGCGTATTTGCCCAATAGTAGCTTTCCCACTCAAAAGACCAAGGTGCGTTCGTTAATTTTTGAACTTCCTTGCCATCGATTAATAAGATCAATTCTTTTATTCTTGAATCTGGATCAGTTAAATTGACAGCGATCTCTGTATTTAACGTCTGAATTTCTGACTCTTGCTCAAGAGAGGTTAAGGACAACACTATGGGCGCTGCGCTCTTAACTTGACTGGCATTGCTTTGTGCATGCTCTTTATCGTTAGAACCGCCACACCCTACTAATGCCACTCCAATCAACGCAGAAAAAAAGAGGTTCTTCTTGAATGGGATCATATTATTTCCATTTTATATAAGCTTCTATTTAGTGCCCATTATAAACACAAAGGAACCATAAAATACTATAGAAAGTTCATTAAACATGATTAACTGCCTTATAAAATAAGAAATATAAATAAAAAATAAATAAATTTATAAAATATAAAAACAATTCCCACACATTAAATAATAATTATTTTTTAAACATAAAATCGAATATATACACTTTTAATTTAACATTATTTTTACTCTTATTTGTTAAGGCAATGCTCAGTGCCCGATTAATCTGTATGTTTTCGGTCAAAATACGCATATCGCGCGAGTAAGTATCCGCGTATTCCAGCGACCGAATTTATACTATGGTTTAACGTGCTGCTAGATACATTAAGTCTCGCTTCGCAGTGACACCAAAACAATGATGTGCGGTATGATTAAGCGGCCTGACACATGTATAACGTCTGTGCGGCTCAAAGATTTATTTGCCCTTGCTTGAACCTCAGTCTTAGCAAACAGATATAAATCCTTAACCAGATCGATGTCTGGCATCGTTCAGGTCGTCTGAACATATTTATTAATACAACTCGCGCTATCGACGGTATTTGTGCCTCTAGCGCCATGGGGCTCACCTAAGCCTTTAAAGCTGCCATCACGGTGAAAGCGCTGGATAGCCGGCAATCAATATAGCAATGGGTAATCTCAAATTTTAACGTCTCCCTAATCTTTTAGCGCAAAGCTGAATCTGTACAGAGGGCGTGCCTCATTTATGCGTACACCAAAGCCCTATCGCTCAGACATGCCTTCCTATTTTGTACAAAAAACAACTAAATTTTTAATTCTGTACACTGTCATAAAATTTAACTTGATCACAAAACAAACAAATATATATAGTACCTATAACAAGTATAACAATTTATAAACATGTGGTCCTGTGACCACCTTTACCATCAAAAACATGAAAAGGAATTGCAATGCATAAAAAGCATCAGCTTGCCGCTGCCATTACTGGTATTTTATTTTCCACTCTGTCGAGTACTTCCGCACTCGCGCAGGTCACTCACCCAAAAATGGTGACGGTGCCTGCGTCAAGCGCGGTGGTCGAAGACAGCTATATCGTGGTCTTTGAAACACCAAAAACCATTACAGCAGACACCCTAGTTGCAAGAGCTGACTTCAATAGAATTCAGAGTCAAAATTTGGTAAATCAACACAATATCAAGCTCGAAAAAACATACTCAGCATCCCTTAATGGCGCGCTAGTAACAGCATCAAAATCTCAGCTTTCCGCCCTGCTTTCAGATCCAAATATCGCCTTCATTGAGCCAAACCGTGTCATCACCTTAGATGCCAGTGTTAGTGCAAAACAGAGCAATGCAACATGGGGTCTAGACAGAATCGATCAACGTGCGCTACCGCTTGATTCTAATTATGTTTACAATTATACCGGCTCTAATGTCACGGCTTATGTCCTTGATACGGGTATTCAAGTTGATCACACAGAATTTAACGGTCGCGCTGCCAGTGGTTTCGACTTTATAGATAATGATAATAATGCAGATGATTGTCATGGTCATGGCACACACGTCGCTGGTACTATTGGTGGAGAGACCTATGGTGTTGCTAAAAATGTTGATTTAGTGGGGGTGCGAGTATTTAACTGTCAGGGAAGCAGCTCATTAGCCACTATCATAGATGGTGTCGAGTGGGTAACGGCAAACGCAACACGCCCAGCGGTTGCTAATATGAGCTTCCGTACCCCTGTCAGCACTGCACTTAACAATGCCGTACAAGCAAGTATTAATCAGGGTATCTCAATGGTCGCTGCAGCTGGTAACGATAATGGTGATGCATGTAACATCTCTCCGGCCAGTGCGCCTAATGCAATCACCGTTGCAGCATCAACAAACACAGATCAGCGTGCTGGATTTTCAAACTTTGGTAATTGCGTCGATGTATTTGCACCAGGACAAAGCATCACATCAGCTTGGATTAACAACAGTGTAAATACGATCAGTGGTACTTCAATGGCTGCTCCTCATGTTGCGGGTGTAGCTGCACTGCATTTACAGCAATCGCCAAATCTGACGCCAGCACAAGTGACTGCGAGAATCCTAGACAACGCTACGACAAACGAAATTGGCGATCCGAAAGGTTCTCCAAACCGCTTACTTTACTCCATTCACGAAACACAGCAGCCTCCTTACAGTCAATGGGTCGGCTCATATGGATACACCGCTGGTGGTTGGCGTGTTGAAAACCACCCTCGTATGATGGCTGATGTAAACGGCGATGGTAAAAAAGATGTTGTTGGCTTTGCCAATGCAGGTGTCTATGTCTCTCTGTCAAATGGCGCTTCATTCTCTTCACCTCGTAAATGGGTAAGTTCATTTGGATACACCGCTGGTGGTTGGCGTGTTGAAAATCACCCGAGAATGATGGCCGATGTCAATGGTGATGGCCGTGACGATGTTGTTGGTTTTGCCAATGCTGGTGTGTATGTCTCCCTATCAACAGGGTCAAGCTTCAGTGCGCCTCAAAAGTGGATTGGTAGTTTTGGCTACACAGCAGGTGGATGGCGCACCAACCAGCACCCTCGCATGATGGCAGATGTGAATGGCGACGGTAAACAAGACGTAGTTGGCTTTGCGAATGCAGGGGTGTATGTTGCCTTGTCTACAGGTAGCAGTTTTGGCCCGATGCGCCAATGGGTAGGTAGCTATGGCTACACAGCTGGCGGATGGCGTGTAGAAAATCATCCACGCATGATGGCTGATGTGAATGGTGATGGCAAACAAGATGTTGTTGGTTTTGCCAACGCAGGCGTGTATGTTTCGCTTTCGAATGGATCATCTTTCAGCTCACCACGAAAATGGATTGGTAGTTTTGGTTATGAAGCAGGTGGCTGGCGAGTTCAAAATCACCCACGCTTTATGGCAGATGTAAACGGCGATGGCCGCGATGATGTCGTGGGTTTTGCAAATGCCGGCGTTTATGTTGCACTTTCAACAGGCTCAGGGTTTAGCACCATGCGTCAATGGGTGAATAGCTATGGCTATACCGCTGGTGGCTGGCGTGTTGAAAACCACCCAAGATATTTGGCTGATGTAAACGGTGATGGCAAGAAGGATGTCGTTGGGTTCGGTAACGCGGGTGTCTACATTTCAACATCCAATGGCAGCAGCTTCTCATCACCTAGACGTGTTGTTGATAGCTTCGGTTATAGCGCTGGGGGTTGGCGAGTACAGAATCACCCTCGTATGATGGCTGATGTCAATGGCGATGGCACAGAGGACGTAGTTGGTTTTGCCAACGCAGGCGTTTATGTGGCCCCAATGAAGTAAATATGAAAAAAGGGGATTGGCCTCAATCCTCGGCATAAAAAAACCCGGCTATCGCCGGGTTTTTCAATTCAATAAGAAGTATTAATTACTTCTTTTTAACTGCTTTTTTGTTTGGAAGGTCAGTGATTGAACCTTCGAAGATTTCAGCAGCTAGACCGATAGACTCGTTCAGTGTTGGGTGAGCATGGATAGTCAGTGCCACGTCTTCTGCGTCTGCACCCATTTCTACCGCTAGGCCGATCTCACCAAGCATTTCACCTGCGTTGATACCAACCATTGCACCACCGATAACACGGCCTGACTCTTTATCAAAGATAAGCTTAGTTTGACCTTCAGTACGTGCTGAAGCGATTGCACGGCCAGATGCTGCCCACGGGAATACCGCAGTTTCGATCTTAAGACCTTGCTCTTTTGCTTCTTTTTCAGTTACACCAACCCATGCAATTTCTGGATCTGTGTAAGCGATTGAAGGGATACACTTAGGATCGAAGTAGTGCTTCTTACCAGAGATAACTTCTGCAGCAACGTGTGCTTCGTGTACCGCTTTGTGCGCAAGCATAGGCTGACCAACGATGTCACCAATCGCGAAGATGTGCTCAACGTTCGTTTTCATTTGCTTGTCTGTGTTGATGAAGCCACGCTCGTCAACAGCAACGCCAGCTTTGTCAGCGTCAAGTAGCTTACCGTTTGGTGTACGACCAACTGCAACCAATACTTTATCGTAACGAACTTGGCCTTCAGGTGCTTGCTTACCTTCGAATGAAACGTAGATACCGTCTTCTTTCGCTTCAACAGCAACAACTTTCGTAGAAAGCATTACGTTGAACTTGTTCTTAACGTACTTCTGGTAAACCTTGATGATGTCTTTGTCAGCAGCAGGTACTAGCTGATCAGCAAATTCAACAACGTCGATGTCTGAACCTAGTGCACGGTAAACAGTACCCATCTCAAGACCGATGATACCACCACCTAGTACAAGTAGTTTTCCAGGAACGTCTTTAAGCTCAAGTGCACCCGTTGAATCAATGATACGCTCATCTTGTGGGATGAACGGAAGGCTTACCGGTTGTGAACCTGCTGCAATGATTGCGTTATCAAACGTCACTGTCTTAGTGCCGTCAGCGCCTTCAACTGCGATAGTGTTAGAACCTGTGAATTTACCGTAACCGTTAACTACGTTAACTTTACGCATTTTAGACATACCAGCTAGGCCGCCAGTAAGTTGACCGATTACAGACTCTTTCCAAGTACGGATTTTGTCTAAATCGATTTGTGGAGCACCGAAAGTTACACCGTGAGAAGCCATTTCAGCTGCATCGTCGATAACCTTAGCGACGTGAAGAAGTGCTTTTGAAGGAATACAACCTACGTTCAAGCAAACACCACCTAGGGTATCGCGAGATTCAATCAATGTAACATCTAAACCTAGGTCTGCTGCACGGAATGCTGCAGAGTAACCACCAGGACCACCGCCTAGTACAACAACTTGAGTTTTGATTTCGTTGCTCATGTTATTACCTTAACTATTATTCGAACGGGACTCTACTCAACTGAGTATCCGCACCCAATTTGCCTGCTGGTCGCCAAATTAAGGCAAATCCAACAGAGAGAGTTTTTGTGCGCGAAAGTGTATCATTCGCACTCACTAATGTCCCGTCCAATTATCAGACAGGACACTAAAAATACAACAAAACCGCACAACTTAGGTTGGGCGGTTTTGATTCATCTTACATCACTAGCTGACGAATATCGCTCAGGTAGTTTGCAAGTGTCACAGTAAAGCGTGCTGCAAGCGCCCCGTCAATTACACGGTGGTCGTATGAACAGCTGAGCGGCACCATTAAGCGCGGCTCAAACTCTTTACCATTCCATTTCGGCTTCATCTCAGACTTAGATACACCTAAGATAGCCACTTCTGGTGCATTCACGATTGGTGTGAATGACGTACCACCGATGCCACCAAGGCTTGAGATTGTGAAACAACCGCCTTGCATGTCAGCTGCAGTCAGCTTGCCGTCACGTGCTTTCTTAGAGACGTCCATCAGCTCACGAGAAAGCTCAATGATGCCTTTTTTGTTCACGTCTTTGAATACAGGAACAACCAAGCCGTTTGGCGTATCAACCGCCACACCGATGTTCACGTATTTCTTCAGAATTAGGCTTTCACCGTCTTCAGAAAGAGAAGAGTTAAACGTTGGGAACTCTTCAAGTGCTTTTGCAGCTGCTTTCATTACGAAGACCAATGGCGTGATTTTCACACCCATTTTCTTCTTCTCAGCCAGCACATTTTGCTCTTTACGGAACGCTTCTAGTGTCGTGATGTCTGCTTCGTCAAACTGTGTAACATGCGGGATTTGTACCCAGTTACGGTGTAGGTTTGCACCAGAGATCTTTTGAATACGAGATAGCTTCTTCTCTTCAACTTCACCAAACTTGCTGAAGTCTACTTTCGGCCAAGGAATTAGACCCAGCTCGCCACCACCGGTGTTGCCACCTTTAGATAGCTGACCTGACTCAACTTGCTTCACTAGCTCTTTCACATAGTTCTGAACGTCTTCTTTAACAACACGGTTCTTGCGACCAGTTGCTTTAACGCGCGCTAGGTTGACACCAAACTCACGTGCTAGACGACGTACAACTGGTGATGCGTGTGCGTACTGATCGTTCGCAACAAAGTCATCTTTTTGTGCAGATGCAGGGACTGCTACCGGAGCAGGTTTTGCTGCTGGAGCCGCTGCTGGCGCTGCCGTTGGTGCCGGCGCAGCGACAGGTGCTGCCGCTGGTGCACTGCCTGCGGTTTCAAATACGAAGATTAAAGAGCCTGTCGATACTTTATCGCCAGCATTTACTTTGATCTCTTTCACAGTACCTGCAAATGGAGCCGGTACTTCCATAGAAGCCTTATCGCCTTCTACAGTGATTAGAGACTGCTCTTCTTCGATTGAATCACCGACTGATACCATGATTTCAGTCACTTCAACTTCGTCACCGCCAATATCTGGTACGTGTACTTCTTTCGCTTCTGCTACCGCAGCAGGTGCCGTCGCAGGCGCAGGTGCTGCTGCAACAGGTGTCGCGGCTGGCGCACTGCCTGCAACTTCAAATACGAATACCAAAGAGCCTGTTGACACTTTACCGCCAACTTCCACTTTGATTTCTTTCACAGTACCTGCAAATGGTGCAGGTACTTCCATAGAAGCCTTATCGCCTTCTACGTTTAAGATTGACTGGTCAGCTTCAACTGCGTCGCCCACAGCAACCATGATCTCAGTCACTTCAACTTCGTCGCCACCGATATCTGGTACGTGTACTTCTTTAAGCTCTGCCGCAGCGGGTGCCGCAGGTGCTGGCGCTGCAGCAGGCGCTTGTGCCGCAGCGGGTGCTTCTGCACCAGCTGCGTCAAAAATCATAATCAAAGAACCTGTTGAAACTTTGTCACCTTCAACGACTTTGATTTCTTTAACAGTACCCGCAGCCGCTGCTGGTACTTCCATTGAAGCCTTATCGCCTTCAACTGTGATCAATGACTGATCCACTTCAACCGTGTCACCGACGCTTACTAGGAGCTCGGTTACTTCAACCTCATCGGCACCAATATCTGGAACATGAATTTCAATTGACATGTTTTTGCCTCTTATGCGTAAAGTGGGTTAGCTTTTGTTGTGTCGATATCAAATTTCTTGATAGCGTCAGCAACAACTGATTTTTCAACTTTGCCCTGTTGAGCAAGTTCGTTAAGTGCAGCAACAACCACATACCCTGCGTTCACTTCGAAGTGACGACGTAGGTTTTCACGGCTGTCTGAACGACCGTAACCGTCAGTACCTAGTACTTTGTAAGCGCTGCTTGGCATGAATGCGCGTACTTGATCTGCATAATTCTTCATGTAGTCAGTCGCTGCAATCGCTGGAGACTCACCGAGTACAGTTGAGATGTAAGGTACTTTTGCATCCGCTTCAGGGTTAAGCATGTTGAAACGTTCAGCGTCTTGACCGTCGCGAGCTAGCTCGTTGAATGACGTCACAGAGAATACATCTGAACCTATGCCGTACTCTTCGCTTAGGATTGCACCCGCTTTACGTACTTCGTTCAAGATTGTGCCTGAACCCATAAGTTGTACGTGTGCTTTCTCACCTGCATTTGACTCAAGCTTATAGATACCTTTACGGATACCTTCTTCAGCGCCTTCAGGCATTGCTGGCTGGTGATAGTTTTCGTTCATCAGCGTTAGGTAGTAGAACACGTTTTCTTGCTCTGGACCGTACATACGACGGATACCATCTTGCAGGATAACCGCAACTTCAAATACGAACGTTGGGTCGTAAGAAATACAGTTAGGAATCGTACCCGCTTGAATGTGTGAGTGACCGTCTTCGTGCTGTAGACCTTCACCGTTTAGCGTTGTACGACCTGCTGTAGCACCCAATAGGAAACCACGTGCTTGTTGGTCACCCGCCATCCACGCCATGTCGCCAACACGTTGGAAACCGAACATAGAGTAGTAGATGTAGAATGGGATCATCGGTAGGTCGTTGGTGCTGTATGACGTTGCAGCAGCAACCCATGAAGACATTGCACCTAGCTCGTTGATACCTTCTTGAAGTACCTGACCTGACGTTGCTTCTTTGTAGTAAGATACGATGTCGCGGTCTTGAGGTGTGTAGTTCTGACCGTGCGGGTTATAAATACCGATTTGACGGAATAAACCTTCCATACCGAAAGTACGCGCTTCATCCGCAATGATTGGTACGATGTTTTTACCAACACCCTTGTCTTTTAACAAGATGTTTAGTGCACGTACGTAACCCATTGTCGTTGAGATATCACGCTTTTGCTCTTCAAGTAGCGGCTTGAACTGATCTAGTTGAGGTAGCTCAAGTGCTTGTGTGAAGTTAGGCAGACGCTGTGGTGTGTAACCGTGTAGCGCTTTACGGCGTGCGTGTAGGTATTCGTACTCAGCCGTACCTTCTTTCAGTGTAAGGTAAGGCAGATTCGCGATTTCTTCGTCAGAAACAAGATCTTCAAGGCCAAGGCGTGAACGTAAGTGCTCAACGCTAGACATATCCATCTTTTTAACTTGGTGCGCAATGTTTTTACCTTCAGCCGCTTCACCCATGCCGTAACCTTTTACAGTTTTAGCGAGGATAACTGTTGGACGACCTTTTTCGTCTTGCGCGGCTTTGAACGCTGCAAATAGTTTCGAAGGCTCATGACCACCACGCTTCAGCGCGAAGATCTCTTCGTCGGTCATATCCGCAACCAGAGCAGCTGTTTCAGGGTAACGGCCGAAGAAGTGCTCACGAACATAGGCACCGTCTTTTGACTTATACGTCTGATAATCACCGTCGATTGTTTCATTCATTAGTTGTAGCAACTTGCCCGTTGTGTCTTTAGCAAGTAGCGTATCCCAACCTGAACCCCAAACAACTTTGATTACGTTCCAACCAGCACCTTTAAATAGGCCTTCAAGTTCTTGAATGATCTTACCGTTACCCATTACTGGGCCATCAAGACGCTGCAGGTTACAGTTGATCAGGTAACATAGGTTATCTAGCTTCTCACGCGCTGCAAATGAGATTGCACCACGTGATTCTGGCTCATCCATCTCACCATCACCTAGGAACGCGTATACGCGCTGCTCGTTAGTCTCTTTAAGACCACGGCCTTCAAGGTACTTAAGGAAACGAGCTTGATAGATTGATGCGATTGGACCAAGACCCATAGATACTGTTGGGAATTGCCAGAACTCAGGCATCAATTTAGGGTGAGGGTATGAAGAAATACCTTTGCCGTCTACTTCTTGACGGAAGTTATCTAACTGCTCTTCAGTTAAACGGCCCTCAAGGAAAGCACGTGCGTAGATACCTGGTGAAATATGACCTTGGTAATATACTAAATCACCACCGTCCTTCTCGTTTGGCGCACGGAAGAAGTGGTTGAAACACATTTCATAAAATGCTGCTGAAGACTGGTAAGACGCCATGTGGCCGCCTAACTCTAGGTCTTTTTTAGACGCACGAAGTACGATCATGATCGCATTCCAACGTACGATAGAGCGGATACGGCGTTCAATCGTGGTATCACCAGGGTAAGCTGGTTCTTGGCCTGCCGGAATAGTATTTACATAGTTTGTAGTAATACCTGTAGGCATGTCTACGCCATCTAGGCGGGCTTGCTCTAGCACTTGCTCAAGTAAGAATTGCGCGCGTTCTACGCCTTCTTCTTTCACAACTGACTCAAGCGCTTGTAACCACTCTTGGGTTTCTAACGCGTCAACGTCAAACTTATTGACTTCAGACATATGGAGTGTTCCTTATGTTTTAAATGCAAATTTATTCAATGCGTCAATGACGCAATCAAGCATGATTGCTCGATTTTGCTTAAAAGACCGAATTTACCTAACTTATTGCTGCTTAGTGCGACGTAAACTCCGCTCAATACGAGAGCGTTCTCTACCCGCTTCAAGTAATGCTTCTTCGATGAAGGCTAGGTGTGCGTTACTCGCAAGCCTTGCCTTTTCTGGATTACCTTGAATAACAGCATCCATTAACACCGCACGGTGCTGCGCAAGCTGTTCGCTCACATCTGACTTTTGCACCAATACGGTTAAGTTCTGCAATACATTTTGCTCAAGTAATGTTTGCATTCCGCGTACTAGGTGTAACAACACCACATTATGTGACGCTTCTGCTACAGTGAAATGAAATGCATTGATTGCCTTAGCTTTAAGGGTTAGATCATCACCCACATTGGCAATATTGTCATAGCTTTGCTTAACTTTTTGCATGTCATTGTCTGTACCACGAAGCGCAGCATAATAGGCTGCAATACCTTCAAGCGCATGTCGGAACTCTAACAAATCAAATTGAGATTCAGGGTGTTTACTGATCAAATCAAAAAGCGGATCAGTCAGCCCTTCTTCTAGCTGGTTTTTTACATATGTCCCACCGCCTTGACGACGTGTGACTAACCCTTTGGCTTCTAACTTTTGAATGGCCTCTCGCAATGAGGGGCGTGACACTTCAAACTGCTTTGCGAGTTCTCTCTCCGGAGGTAGCTTTTCACCAGGCAATAACGACCCTTCTAAGATCATATTTTCCAGTTGCTCTAAAATCACATCTGACAGTTTTGCAGCTTTAATTCTCAAAGACATTGATAACACGCCAATTTGGGTTGTATCCACCAGCAAAGTCTCAGCACTTCCATAAATTAGCTGTAAGTACTTAAAACTTGGCAATATTTACTTGAAAATTTAGTATATTTTGACCTGTTAGGTAAATTGGTCATACCAAATTTGAACAATAAGTTATCAAAATCAAGCGGCGCTGTCAAAAATCCACTTTTTCATCAATTTGAATATCCTTTTTGCGCGTTCATTCAGATTAAACTTTATACAATTAAAATTGATTGCAAAGAAAAATAAAAATGGTCAGACCAGATGGTTTGGGAAAGCTAACACTACAGAAAAGTGACAAAATCTCTATGCGATTTGTCGCTAAGATAGCGACCGCATGACGGGTGCCTCGTGATGCATCATTAAAAAGAAGGGAAATCAGCCATGTTTTTTCTACGCGGTAATGCTGTATTCACACGCTGGCGGCTCAACCAGCGCTCGTGAAATGATTTGACTCTGCCAACCTTGTCGCTTTGCAGCCAGTGGCAACTCAATTGCCGTGGGAAGCTCGTGGGATTGTTAGAAAATACAGAACTTGTAGTAACGAACCATGGCATATTGCAACATCAGCTTGTTCCACAACTTTTGGCTTTCCATGCACAGCTATACCCAGATCTGCGGCCGACATCATCACGAGATCATTCGCCCCATCCCCCATGGCAAGGGTTTGTTTAGGCGCTATGTTATATTCAGCTTGCATAGACTTTAACACGTGCGCTTTCTTATGTGCGTCAACCACCTCGCCCAACACTTTCCCGGTTAGTTGTTGATCAGCAATTTCTAATGTGTTGGCAAAAACACGGTCCAAACCAAGGCGCTCTTGCAACGCATCAGCAAACCACGTAAACCCACCTGAGGCAATGGCCAGCTTCCAGTTTTTAGCTTTGAGCGTCTCACACAATTGCTTAACACCCAGCATTAAAGGTAAGTCTGCTTTGAGAGGCTCTATCAAGCTAAGGTGTATCCCCTGTAGTTTTGAGACGCGTTGATACAAACTGTCACTAAATGCTAACTGCCCTGCCATCGCCTGCGCGGTGACCGAAGCGACTTCATCATATACGTTGGCGAGCCGTGCTATTTCATCGATACACTCAATTTCAATGACTGTTGAATCCATATCCATCACCAGCAAGCCAGGCTCATCAAGCTGTGGCAATAGTGTTAGCACCGCCCCTTCACAATTGAGACGCTGGGCAGCTTCACGTACCATGGCTTTAATTTCAACCTGTGTAGAGACTTCAATCACAACCCCAGCAGGTAAGGTCGAATGCGCCTGATAACAACATAATTGATGGCATTGAATAGTACCGCCTAGCGAGGTTATCAAGTCCACAACTTGCTTGCCTATGAGTTCCACACCAAACATTACAATATACTGACGTGATGTTGATTCAGAGACAACGCCCTCGGTCTTTGGGGCATTTTCAAATGCGTACCACTTTGCTAAGGTAAGTTGATTTTCAATAGGACGGACATCAAGCTGGTTGATATCAATAACATTTTGCATTGGCATGGCGCACTCCTGGAAACGGTAGAGCCCCTTTTTATCATCTAATGCCGATAATGTCAGCCAGCAACTTTTAACTATGAAAAATACACAAGCCAATGAGTTTCTGAAATCTTCCAAAAGTAAGCGTATGCTGCGATTGCTGGTTGCAGCCAGCTGCTTGTTAGCATTAGCTTGGATAGCCAGTAATACCAGCTTCCGTTCACACCAATTGTTGCATACCAATGCCAATCATGCCGCGCAGAGTTTGGTAAACCAATTCGCGCTCAATGCAGCTGAGCCACTGTCACGTTCAGATACGCCCAGGCTGAGGGCATTGAGCAATCACCTCGCAAGCGATCCTTATGTGCTTTCTGTTGCAGTATATGACCAACGGGGTCATTTTGTGATGGGCAATGATGGCCTCACAGCCCCCCCTAATTTCTCAGGGTTGCCAGATGGACTCGCGGGGATCAACCCCAGTAAAGATGCCATCGTCAGTATTATTGGAGACAATGAACATACTCTGGGGTTTGTCAGCATAGAGTATCTTACCGATGCTGCAATGAGTGAGAGCCACCATCACTTTCATCAGCTTGGCCGCGTGGTTTTATTAATGCTCATCATAGTCGGTATCTTTACTTGGCAGATAGGCCGTGCATTGACGCGCAGAGAAGTTAAAAATCAGATTGAAAAAAGTGCACAAGAAGACGAGTAGAGCTGCGCTGAAATATCTGCTTTTGTTTCGGGGCGCAGTAAACAAAATTGTTCAAATATATCCAACAAGCGTTTTGGCAAATTAGGCTGGCCTTGAAACCCGTGAACAGGCATAGACGGTGCATCCGTTTCTAACACAAAACTGGTCAAGGGGAGCGCTTTAACCACCGCATGCGTTTTTTGCGCTCTGGGGTATGTAATCGTGCCACCGATCCCCAATTTAAATCCCATATCAATATAGTAGTGAGCTTGCTGCACCGACCCCGAAAATGCATGTATCACCCCGCCATATTTTGGCTTCACAGCTTTAAATGCTTGCGCAATTAAATGGTGGCTTTGCCGGTGATGAACGATGAGTGGTAGCGCTAATGCGTTAGCCAGCTCAATGTGTTTAATAAATAGCGCCTGTTGTCGCACTAAGTGATCACATTTCGCATCAATACCACACTCACCAATGGCACTGAGTTTATCCCTATGTAATTGTGCAAGTTGCCAAAGCTCATCCATCGCTTTGTCACTCTCTGACGCTAGAAAATAAGGATGTAGGCCGAAGGCGATACAACATTGTGGATAACGCGCTTTAAAGTCAAGCAACGATGTACTTTGCGCCAGTGTAACACCAGGCACCACAAACTGTGTGATGCCAACACTCGCAGCATCGCGAATATGCAAATCTAACTCATTACTTAACTCTGCAAAATCAAGATGACAGTGCGTATCGATAAAATCCATAGCTACGGATTCAAGCGCTCAATCTGCCAACTGTCATCTGCTTGCCTAATGTACATAAAACGGTCATGCAGCCGATGTTCTCCACCTTGCCAAAATTCAATTTTGTGTGGCACTACACAGTAGCCTCCCCAAAAATCAGGTAGCGGAATATCGCCTTTCGCGAACTTACTTTTCATACTCTGAAAGGTCTGCATTAATGCGTGACGAGAGGAGACCGGACGGGACTGTTGAGAAGCCCAGGCTGCCAATTGGCTTTCTTTAGGTCTTGATAGAAAATACTTCGCAACCGCTGCGGTACTTAGAGGTTGCGCTTTGCCATATACGATGACTTGTCGCTCAATTGCATGCCAAGGGAAATGCAGCGAAATTTTGTTATTGACACCGAGATCTTGCGCCTTTTTTGATCCTGTATTGGTAAAAAATACAAAACCGTTTTGATCAAGTTGCTTAAGTAGTACGATACGCTGTGAGGGCTGTCCCTCTTCGTCCACTGTTGCAACAACCATCGCAGTAGGATCGGCGCTAAATTTCGCTTCTACCGCTTGTGCTAACCATTTCTCAAATTGAGTAAGGGGGTTTTCATCAAGCATTTCTCTGCTTAATCCACCTTGTATATACTCTCTGCGAATATCATCTAATTTCATCAGGGCGACTCCCTAGCAATTCCTAACTATTCCACCTGACACACTTTATCAGGTCGCTATCAAATAATAAAAAGCCGCCCTAATCTGGCGGCTTTTTGTAGTATTAAGCATGCAAAGCAAACGTTACATTTGCTCCATGACCTCAATACCTAATAGGTCCAAACCAGACTGAAGCGTTTTAGCCACTAAGTTACACAAAACTAAACGGCTTTCACGTGTTTGTTCACTCACATCATCTTTCAAGATTGGACACGCTTCGTAGAAAGACATGTACAAGCTCGCAAGCTCATATAAGTACCCACACAATACGTGTGGTGTAGCTTCGCTGATCATCAGATCCAAGATTTCTTCTAGCTGCAACAGCTTAAGCGCAAGCGCTTTTTCCTGCGGTGCGACAACTTCAATCTTGCCAGCTAGCTCATTGCTATTGACGTTCGCTTTACGGAAAATACTTCTTACACGTGTATATGCGTACTGAAGGTAAGGTGCTGTTGCGCCTTCGAAGCTCAACATCGTATCCCAATTGAAGATATAGTCACTCGTACGGTGCTTAGATAGATCCGCATATTTCACCGCACCAATACCCACTTTACGCGCAATCTCTGTGCGCGCTTCTTCTGAAAGCTCAGAGGCACGATCGGCAAGCTTATCGGCAGCACGGCTTACTGCCTCATCAAGCAAATCAGCCAGCTTGACCGTACCACCGGTACGCGTTTTGAAAGGCTTTCCATCGTCACCCATCATGGTGCCAAACAAGCTTGGTTCATAGCTTGTTTTGTCTTTTAGCAAGCCCGCTTTACGCGCCGTAATCTCTACTTGATTGAAATGCAGACCCTGTCTTGCATCAACAAAAATTAAAATTCGATCAACATCCAACTCGTTTGAGCGATAATCACATGCCGCTAAATCTGTCGTTGAATACAAGAAGCCGCCGCCAGATTTTTGCACGATGAACACCGATGGTTCGCCGTCTTTGTTAGCAAGTTCATCGAGAAATACAACCTGAGCACCTTGGTCTTCGACTGCAATGCCCTGTTCTTTTAATAGCTCGATAACGCCATTTAGACGCGCGTTATAAGCACTCTCAGCTTTGATGTCTTCACGACCTAACGTGACATTCAGCTTTTTGTACACCTCTTCTGAGTGCTTCACTGAAGTATCGATGAATAATTGCCATAGTTTTTCGCAATGCACATCGCCACCTTGAAGTTTTACAACGTAGTCACGCGCTTTATCGGCAAAACCTTCTTCATCGTCAAAACGCTTCTTTGCATCACGATAGAAACTTTCTAAGTCGGCAAGTGCCACAGTTTCAAGATCAATACCTTGCTCTAGTAGGTCTTCTAGGTGGGCAATCAACATACCAAACTGTGTGCCCCAATCGCCCATATGGTTTTGACGAATAACCTGATCACCACGGAACTCAAGTGCACGCACAACCGCATCACCAATGATGGTGGAACGCAAGTGACCAACGTGCATTTCTTTTGCTAGATTTGGCGAAGAGTAATCCACGACGACTTTATGTGGGGTCGCGTGCTGCGCTACACCTAGCTTTGCATCTTGGTTGGCTGATTCTAAGCTTGATGCTAAGAACTCTGGTTTTAGGTGAATATTAATAAAACCTGGGCCTGCAATTTCAGTTTTTGCAGCAACATCGTCGATATCTAAGTTATCAATGATCTTTTGTGCAACTTCACGCGGATTCGTTTTGAGCGCTTTTGCGGCGCCCATTGCACCATTGATTTGGTAATCCCCAAATTGCGGGCGAGTAGATTGTGTGACCGCTGGGTTTGTGCCTTCTGGAATACCCGCAGCTTGCATTGCTGCATTGGCTTTTTCAATTAATAGAGTTTTGATATTCATTTGTTATCCTGTGATCCTTGCCAGCCATGAAGCCAGCAAGGTTAAATTCGATTCAATTTAAGCGTTTATTAGTGTTCACGTGTATGGTGGAACTGAACATCAGGATAGCGTTCCATTGATAAGTTTAAATTTACACGGCTAGGTGCAATGTAAGTTAAGTTATCACCACCATCCAGGGCTAAGTTTGCTTCACACTTACGTTTAAACTCAGCCATCTTCTTATCGTCGTCACACGTCACCCAACGGGCTGTTTGTACTGCCACGCTTTCGTAAATTGCATCTACGTTATATTCAGCTTTCAGGCGCGCTACCACCACATCAAACTGAAGTACACCGACCGCACCTACGATTAGGCTGTTATTTTGTAGAGGTCTAAATACCTGTACCGCACCTTCTTCTGACAGCTGCACTAAGCCTTTTAACAACTGCTTTTGCTTAAGTGGATCTTTTAAGCGAATGCTACGGAATAGCTCTGGTGCGAAATTTGGTATACCACTGAACTTCAGCTTTTCACCTTGGGTAAACGTATCACCGATTTGGATTGTACCGTGGTTATGCAAGCCAATGATATCACCTGCATATGCCTCTTGAGCACGTTCACGGTCACCCGCCATGAAGGTTACCGCATCGGAGATGCTGACTTTTTTGCCAATTCGTACATGGTCCATCTTCATACCTTGAGTATATTTACCCGATACAATACGCATAAAGGCAATACGGTCACGGTGTTTGGGGTCCATATTCGCTTGAATTTTGAATACGAAGCCTGAGAACTTTTCTTCTTCAGCTTTGACTTCACGCTCTTCAGTTTGACGTGGCATTGGCGTTGGTGCCCATTCTGTTAAACCGTCAAGCATATGGTCAACACCAAAGTTACCTAATGCTGTACCAAAGTAAACGGGGGTTAGCTCACCCGATAAAAATAACTCATGATCAAACTCATTTGATGCACCGATCACCAACTCTAGCTCTTCGCGGAGCTGCTCAGCTAACTCATCACCGATTTCGGCATCTAGATCTGGATTGTCTAAGCCCTTTATGATGCGTTTTTCTTGAATGGTATGGCCTTGACCCGTTGCGTATAAAATCGTTTCATCACGATGAATGTGGTACACGCCTTTAAATTCTTTACCGCAGCCGATTGGCCAAGTGATAGGTGCGCACATGATATTCAGTTCTGTTTCGACTTCGTCCATCACTTCCATTGGGTCACGGATATCACGGTCAAGCTTGTTCATAAAAGTCACGATTGGCGTGTCACGTAAGCGAGTAACTTCCATTAATTTACGTGTTCTATCCTCAACACCTTTTGCCGCATCAATTACCATTAAACACGAGTCAACTGCAGTCAGTGTACGATAAGTATCTTCAGAGAAGTCTTCGTGTCCCGGGGTATCTAGTAGGTTTACCAATGCATCATTATATGGGAACTGCATCACCGAGGTTGTTACCGAGATACCACGCTCTTTTTCCATTTCCATCCAGTCAGATTTTGCGTGCTGATTTGAACCACGACCTTTTACCGTACCGGCTTTTTGTAACGCCTTTCCGAATAAAAGCACCTTTTCTGTGATAGTGGTTTTACCCGCATCCGGGTGAGAAATGATGGCAAAAGTTCGACGTAGCGATACCTCTTGCTGGATACTGTTATTTGACATTGAAAACTCTACTTTTGGCTTTTCGGAGTGTGATTGCTAATTCAGTACACTCTACTGTGAACACATATCCGCATATTGTCTCCGATCCTGACTATTTTAACAACTTATAGGCTGACAATTTACTGATAAACTCCATCGCCAAGGTTACTGTTAACCTCGAGCCAAAAGTGTCTACCTTCGCCTCCTGAAGAATAGGCAGTTAACAAACCGAGTTATGTGTCCATCCCCCTCCGAAAACAGATGCCAAATTAGTGGTATTTACATCATGCTTTATCTATACAAATCTCAACAAGTTGTTAGGATATATATATAAAAAATAGATAACTCAGATAGATGCGTTATGACCAATAAATTGTTTTTAATCCCCAAGCCCAATCCAGCAGCGACCTTACGTGTGTTCTGCTTCCCCTACGCAGGCGGTGCACCAAGTATTTTCATGTCTTGGGTGGACCAGTTGCCTGCTCATGTAGAGCTCGTTGCTGTGCAATTACCTGGTCGAGGGTCCCGCTTAATGGAGCCCGCACACGCCTCAATGTCAGCAATTATTGATGAGCTCAATATTTACCAACCATTTTTCTCTCAAAAGCCCTGTGTATTTTTCGGTCATAGTTTGGGGAGTCGTATTGCCTTTGAATTTGCAAAGAACCTACACATTAAAAATCGTGCTTTACCGTTAAAGATAATTGCATCTGCGAGCAGAGCGCCGCATTTAAAAAGCAATAAAAAGCCGTTTTACCACTTACCTGATGCCGACTTTATTGCCCAATTAAAATCGTTGAATGGGACACCTAAAGAAATACTCGAAAGCAGTGAGCTAATGGCACTGTTTTTACCTTTATTGCGGGCCGACTTTGAAATTGCCGATTGTTATCAAGCGGCTGTTCATACTTTACCAGTCCCCATTGATATCTTGTATGGTCTGGATGATATTGATATCACGCCTGAACAGATTGACGCATGGCAAACCTTATCTGCACACCCCATCACAAAATCCCCCTTCAATGGCGATCATTTTTTTATTAATGCCTTAAGCTCAGAGGTCTGTTGCAAAGTAAATGAACTCATCACTGCTTTATAAATAATCACTATCTTATTGCGCTGAAGCGGAAATACACCTTTAGCGCATACCCCCCAAGTGATGATCCGTTTATTGACAGCACAAGTTTCAACTAAAATTCATCCCTAATCATAGACACGCTAATAAGTGAACAATTATCATTAGCAGCAAATTTCACATTTACCATCTTTGCATGATCGGTAGACGTGAAGTCAGTCACTCCGCCTCGTCATTGGTGCAAAAAGGAAATCAAGAACATGAAAAAAGCATTTGCTCTGAGTGCATTTGTTGTCGCACTTGTCGGCTGTAAAAGCTTAGTAGAGAAAGGACATAACCTCTTTGAGGCAGGCATGTATACGCAGTCAGCCGAGTACTATGAACAAGCATTGACTGAAGATCCTCACAATGTAGAGGCGCAAAAAGGGCTTGCATTGGCACGCAACAAAATACTGGATAAAGGTCTGATTGACGTTCGCATGCTGCGACTTGGAGGTAACCAAACGGGCGCCACACTCAAACTTGAGTCATTGCTCAGAAACCAAATTGATTGGCAAATTGAGCCGTTTGGGGCGATTGCCAGTACCCAACGCGAAGAACTGGGTTACGCAACGCAATGGCTCACGCAACAAGCGAAACAGCTCTCACAATCACACTACCCAGATAAATTCAGGTATTTTGAGCACAGCTATGCATTTTTGATCAGTAACGCACAACTGGACCCGCTCATTGCCAACTATCGCGCGCCACTTCAAAGTAAGGCGCATGCGCAATGTACGCAAATGGTATCTCAAGCCACCCAATCACGTTTTTATTTGCGACAGTTTGCTGAAAAATACTGTATGTCTTGGTCTTTGCCGCAAAATTTTCACACAATGAACGAAGACCCAACGCGCTACTCTCGCATTCGTTTGTCGCCAGATTTTACGATAAAACTACACCAAACAAGTCGTCAAGCAACCGCGCTTAACACCGCATCTTTAGCATTTAAGCAGATTTTTAGAGAGAGCTTGTGGTATAGCCCCATCGGTCAACACACATTTGATTTGGACCTTACCGCAAACCTAGAGCATAGCCGTAATGTAAAATTAGTCAGCCGGCAAAAACATTATACGACGGTTGAAGAACGCGTAAATCCACATAATCCAAAAGATAAATTAGAGGTTGAAGTCAAAAAAGCCTATAGCTACCCAGTAACTGAATTTACAGAACATTTCAGTATTGATGCTGTTTATAAAGGTGTTGT
The DNA here is from genome assembly GCF_021530565.1 of Pseudoalteromonas sp. SMS1. Taxonomy (GTDB): domain Bacteria; phylum Pseudomonadota; class Gammaproteobacteria; order Enterobacterales; family Alteromonadaceae; genus Pseudoalteromonas. Next base: position 36,575 of record NZ_JAKGBI010000003.1, on the reverse strand, counting down.
TGCAAAACAACACCTTGAGTTTAAAGTCGATGATAGTCAAACGCACTATACCCAAAGCCACTATGCAGACTTTCCTCAGCTCGGTATTTCACCCGTACAGGCAACCTTTCTAGACGTAGATATGCGCTTAGACAAACAAATGCGTGTCTTGCAAAGCCACTTTAAAGCACAACTTGAACGGGTTTGGGAAGACACTCACTGTAATGGCTTAATTGGCGCGCAGCATGGTGAATATATTTTGCGATGTGGCAAAATTGACCCCAAAAATGAATTCGTAAATAGCTGGTTTATCAAGCAGTTTGGTTTGGCATACAATGAAATGGCCGCACTGTATGCGCTCTGATCAGTCTTTTTCGTCGGCAAGGCACTGAGGTTTACTGATTGCTTTGCCAGCGCTATAAAACGGATTTGGGCTCCCTTTTCCAAGTAGCCGCCATATCATCAGTTTCATCACCATCGTCACCACAATGCGTTTATGTGAGCTTGGGCCTTTTATGTCGTGTGGGATTGGTTGATTTGCATACTTACAAAACACGCTCCCTGAAATCGGCCCGACTACTTTGTCCAAGTCTTGCACTATGCTCGACCTAATCAACCCAACCAGCGGCCATGCCGCACCGATCGTATTACCCAAGGGTGCCTTACAACAGTCTGTATACCAACGATGGACACCTTTGGGCGTGACCTTCAAACACTTTACGTGCTCTTTTCCTGACGTGAAAGTCACTTGTGATGCGCTTACCTGAAATACATCCGTGCCACCAAAGGCATTCAATGACTGTTCGTGGCCAAGATGATTAACAAAAGCTTGGCAATCGTCGCAATAGCACATCACACGATTTCTAAAAAACGCGCTACCACAAGCCACTGTGCCCGTTACGCTGCCACAATCACACTGAAAATTAAGAAACTCGGCCATGTTACTTTCCTCACGATCATGCGCTCAGTTTAAGGGTGAGCGATTAAAAACTGTGTTCATGCTAACGTGAGCCAGCTTTATAAAGCAATAAAATCTCCACAAGTCTTGGCCTCACCCTTGCTTCATGCTAGTTTTCTGCAAAACAAAATTAAATGGGAACTTACTATGCCTAAGGCCAGTGAAATTAAAAAACACGCCGCGATTGAATATAATGGTCGCGTAATGATTATTCGTGATATCGAGCGCTCTGTCCCGCAAGGTCGTGCCGGCGGTAGTCTTTATCGTATGCGTATGTATGATGTTGTCAATGGCGGTAAAGTAGACGAAACCTTCAAAGCTGAAGAGATGCTAAAACTGGCCGATCTCACACGCCGCCCAGCCATGTTTTCATACGTCGACGGTGAAGAGTATGTGTTTATGGACGAAGAAGATTACACGCCATATCACCTAAACAAAGAAGCGATCTCCGAACAGGTATTGTTCATCAATGAGGACACCAAAGGCTTACTGGTAGTTGTTGTTGAAGGCACGCCAGTTTCTATTGATCTACCATCCAGTGTTGAACTTGTTATTGAAGAAACAGCACCTTCAATCAAAGGGGCTTCAGCCAGTGCGCGTACTAAACCAGCAACTTTGACGACAGGCTTAATAGTGCAAGTACCCGAGCACATCTCAACAGGCGATAAAATCAAAATTAACACCGCTGAAGTTAAATTCATGAGCCGTGCGGACAGTTAATTAGCATAAGAAGCCGACCCGGTCGGCTTTTTTACCCATCCAACCATTCACAATCTCATTCCTTTCTCTGATAATTCCGTGTTGATTTATTAAACACTTTGCTTTCAGGGCAACTTATGCCAATAATAAATGGAACGTTCCAACAAATAACAACAAGTGACATAATGGGAGTTAGTCATGAAAAAGTACGTATTGTGCGCAATTGTGCTGGCTGTTCAATCCACAGCTACCCAAGCGCATTTAGGAAACACACATCAACACATGGCCAGTGAACAAGTAAATTGGCAGGCTCACAACGCTTATAAAAAGGGTCAACGAGTACACTTTGAAGGGGCTTTATATCGTGCCAACTGGTGGACTCAAGGGGACCTGCCAAGCCGAAACAAGTCTGGTGCATGGCAATTGCTGCAATTTGTGAACGATAGCACTGCGATTACCCCACCTTGGTTAGACACGCAAATTTATAACAAAGGTGACACAGTTGCATATAAAGGCGAAGTATTTCAAGCACGTTGGTGGACTCAGAATAACACGCCAGGAACCAGCCAAGTGTGGGAAAAAATGCCCCATGACAAAAAGAACGATCCAACCTCATTGCAGAGCTTGATCAGTGGCCAAACTGTGGTCACAGAGCAACAAGCTGACTCTCCAGCTGGTGAAGGGCTAAGTAATGCTTTCGATGGCGACCCACGCACTAAATACGTGACTTTGAAACCACAAGGTTGGATTCAAGTATCCCTTCAAGAAGCTCAAACAATATCTCAATATCAATTTACCTCTGCCAATGATGCACCGGGTCGAGACCCCCATAACTGGGTCTTGCGCGGCTCAAACGATGGAGAGAGCTGGCATACGCTGGACAATCGCAATGGCGAACTGTTCACAAAACGCTTTGAACAAAAGAGCTACCAAGTGCAATCAGCGCACGCCTTTAAACATTACCGCTTTGAATTGACCCATAAAGGGACTGATAATTGGGGCTATGATCTGCTGCAAATAGCAGAAATAGACTTATTTGGTAAAACTCAGTTACCTATCGCACACATCGCCAGTGACACAAACACCGTGTTTGTTGACACTCCAATCACCTTTAAAGACGCTAGTCTAAACAGCCCCAATAGTTTTGAATGGCACTTTGAACAAGGCTCACCCGCTACAAGCCTCGCGCAAAACCCACGCGTATTATTCACAACACCGGGAATTAAGCGCGTTGAACTCACGACATACAACTGGCATGGACAAAGTGAACTAGCTACACAATCAATTAAAGTCGTGGACCCACAAAATCCATGGCTGGGCTTTAGTTACCCTGAAGTTAAGTTCGCCCATGAAGATACAGAAAGTGCAGGCTATAAGCGTATTCATCGACTTTTTCCTGATTTAGAAAAAACCATTAATGACGTCACGCTGCAAGTTAACCAATTTCTATATAAACATTATGGTGAGTCACCTGAATTTGACTCGGTGACTTTTAGTTTAAAATGGATGGATACGTTGGCTTATCGTGCGGGCTCTGGTCGTAACATGGAAATTGCCTTCAGCACGAAGTACATTGCTGAGTCGCTAGCCAATGCAAGCGACGAAGAAGTGATCTACGAGTTGCTCGGGGTATTTTGGCATGAACTTGTCCATGGTTATCAACACTTCCCAACCGGCGCTATGCAAGATGGGGGAGAAGTTCATGCAGTTATTGAGGGCATTGCTGATCTAGTGAGAATCCGCGCAGGCTATCACGCGACACGTCAGCCTACACCAGCAAGAAACTGGCTTGGAGGCTATACCAACACGGGGTTCTTCCTATCATGGATCCAAGATAACTACGATTCAGACTTCACATACAAAATTAATCAGATGGTCCTTACGAGTCAACGCGAAGGTTGGGAGTGGACGCTGAGAGAAGCCCTCAAGCGCATACTGAATCAAGACATTGATGTTTTGTGGCAAAAATATCAAGCAACATTAGGGGCAGCACCAGAAGCCCCTTCCATACCACAAGACCAGCTCAGTTTGGTAAAACTAGGTGGAGAAGTCAGTACACTACAAGCCCCGGTGGACCCAATTTATGCGATTGAGAATGCATTTGATGGTGACCGCTTTACTAAGTATTTAACGATTCATCCACACGCCGATATCTCATTTTCAGGCTATGGTGCAGGGCAACTAAGAGGATACCGCTTAACCATCGGTGAGAACCAACCGAGCAGAGATCCAAGTAGCTGGACCCTATCCGCATCAGCAGATGGGGTTCAGTGGCAAGTGGTAGATACGCAGTCAAACCAAGTCTTTAGCCGTCGTCTGGAAACCCGTGAATTTGCTCTCAGTTTGGATAACACCTACCGCCACTTTAAATTTAACTTTGCTAACAGTGGACCTCAAGACAATGGACAAGAAGTCTTTCAAATCGCGGACATTGATTTACTCATCGATAGAGACAGCGCTTCACGGCCTCAGGAGCTTGAAAACTTTGTCCTGGCGGGCGGTGTCATCAGCGCCGAACATGAGGGTTTCAGCCAATGGGGAGAAGGGTCTGAAAGTGCATTTGATGGCAACCTAAGTAATAAGTATGTCGCCCTTACTGACAGTGGCTGGCTACAATTTACAGCGCCTGAACAGTACGTGCTGCATGCTTATAGCATCACCAGCGGCAACGATGCACCTGAGCGCGATCCCGCCAGTTGGCGCTTGCATGGCTCTCATGATGGCATTCACTGGCACACACTAGATACGCGCAGCGAAAACAGTTTTGATAGCCGCAATCAAACCAAGTTATTTCGCATCGATAATCAAACGCCTTACAGTCATTATCGATTTGAACTTACCCATACAGCTACCGATGCCAATGGCAATAACCTTTTACAACTTGCTGAAATAGAATTATTTAGAGCATTGTAACGACTTTAAGCAGAAACGAAATGGACCCCAATTTTGCTTCTGCTTCTCTCTTTTTCCGCTTCTTATTTAACTTTTTCGAACCTATTTGCACTAATTTCTTTGTACCTTTTTTCATCGTGTACCATTGCTGTACAGCGCAAAAACTTGAGAAATTCAGCGAGCCATCATATGATCTGTGTTTGGACTTTTAACGGATAGTAATTCGGGCTAATACAGGCAAATATGGATATCAGGATAGATGAAAACCAGTAAGCTCAGTATCAGATTGCTGTGGTATATCACTCCACTGGTGATCCTTCCCCTCTTATTTTTGGGTGGTTTTACGCTCACCAATGTAACCAGCTCTACTCAGAAACAAGCTAAATTGATCGTAAGCCGCTTTGTTGAACAGCAACAGCAAAAAATGTTCAATTACATGGAGATCTATCAATCTACCACTAAGTTACTGTCCACCTCCCCTGTACTTAGCGATTTTTTACTGACAGCACCAGATGAAAGCCTTACAAAAACCAAAAGGCTGGGCGCGTTGATGGATGTATTTGCAAGTTACAGTGAGGCGTACCCCGATATTATTAGTATTAACCTCGTTGATGCACAGGGCGATAGTACCGCGTTTTACTCTAGTAACCTGAGTTTTGCCCCAGAACAATACCCCTTTTTTGATCAGGTAATAAAAAGTAATTTGCGTCAACAGCAATACATGTTGCCAGCCAAAGAAGGCGGTACACAGCTGTATTTTGTCCAGCAAATTTACAGTGTCAATTTTCACCTTAAAAGACCCCAACGACAGGGTTACATCATTGTCCAAGTTGCCCCTTCCATTATTTCTAGTAGCATCTTAGAAGCGCCTTATGACAATACACTTAACCTACTCGTATCGGGGCAAGGTGAAGTACTATTTTCGTCCGATGGGCACTTTTCGCAAACTTACTTAAGCGATCAGGAAATGGCCCAGATCAGTTCACTCGCCGATCGCGGTAAACTAGACTCTATCGTCCTCCCTTCGGTCGATGAACTTAAACGCATGACTTACAGCGCACAGCTAAGTGGTGGTTATTACTATATCTCTACCATCCCAAAGAGTATTTTATATCAATCAGGTAAGGCGATTAGTTTGATCACTGCCTTAATCGTCATTCTGTCAGTTGTTACGTTACCGGTTTTAATTTTTATCGTGGTTCGTAACCTGTTGTTAACGCCTATAGAATTGCTCGGTGAAGCGAGCCATCGAGTCGGTGATGGCGATTTATCAGTCTATTTACCCGCCCATGAAGATGACGAAGTTGGTACCCTGTTCGACGACTTTAATCACATGGTCAAACAAATTCGAGACTTCCAAGGTGAACTGGAAGATTATAAGCTTCATCTCGAAGAAAAAGTCGAAAATCGTACCCGCGCGTTGGAAGAAATGAACCAACAGCTAGAGGTGGCAATTACCGAAGCTGAACAAGCAAACCAACTTAAAAGCCGGTTTTTGGCAAATATGAGTCACGAGATCCGTACTCCACTAACAGCCATTATGGGGTTCACTGAACAGTTACTTCATAACCCTCAAGCGAAAAATGCAGAGCTTCACCTCGATACAATATTACGCAACTCAAAGCACTTGCTAGAACTCATCAACAACATCCTTGACTTGTCAAAAATTGAAGCCGAAAAGCTGGAAGTTGAGCAAAATGAAATCGAGTTTTTGCCATTGCTCAAAGATGTTGAATCCATCATTTTACCCATGGCCGAAGAAAAGCAGTTGGACTTTATGCTCGACTACAATTTCCCGTTGCCCAAAATACTCAATAGCGATGAAACTCGACTCAAACAGATCCTGCTCAACATTGCCAGCAATGCCGTCAAGTTTACTGAGCAAGGCAGTATCATTATTGGCGTAGATTTTAAGACTGGCCCAGATCAATTTGTGTTCGTCATTAAAGACACTGGTATTGGCATGTCAGAAAGCGAAATGGAGAGAGTCTTTAAACCGTTTGAACAGGCAGATACCACCACCACTCGGCGTTTTGGTGGTACCGGCCTTGGCCTGTGTATTTCTAAAAATCTCGCGCAATTATTGGGGGGAGATGTTGAGGTAGCCAGTGAACAGGGCAATGGTAGCGTCTTCTCAATTAGCATCGCCGCCAATCACCACACTGCCAATATCGAATGGATAGATTGTGATTCCTATATTCACAATCAAATCAGTAGCACCCAGAAGCTCGCTGAAAAACAGCTCGAAGCCAGCATTCTACTTGCTGAAGACAACAAGGATAATCAAGAGCTCATTTCTCTTCTGCTCAGCACATGGGGGCTGGTACCTGATATCGCGAATAATGGCGCAGAAGCCGTTGAGATGTCATTGGTAAATGACTATGACCTGATTTTGATGGATATGCAAATGCCGGTTATGGGAGGCTTGGAAGCGACAGAGATGCTAAGACATGCTGCCTATGATGGTCCCATTGTAGCGCTCACAGCCAACATCATGAAAAATGATATCGATAATTACCTCGCAGCAGGGTGCGATGCAACACTTGGCAAACCCATTGATAGAGAAAAGCTCGGTGCAGTGTTACTTGAGTTTTTACAAGTCGACAACGACAACCTTTCCAAATGGAATAATTTGCTTGAAAGTGAAAAGTTTCTTCAGATCAGCCAAAATTACCTTGAAAAATTACCAGAGCAATTGGATTTAGTGGAGTCCTTGTATAGCGAACAAGACTGGGAGTCACTACGCGCATTAGCACATAGCCTCAAAGGCAGTGCGGGCTGTTTTGGTTTTACGAATATACACAGCGCTGCAGGTGAGCTTGAAAGCAGCCTTAGAGACAACAACAAAGCCCAGTGGCAATATGCAACCTTGAATCTAGTACAAGCCATCAAATATACGTTAAGCAACGAAGAAGTACAGCTTCAAGCTGCGCGTTAGCCTAATCGGCTTGTACGTTAATTTGCAAGCCCATTAAAATTGCATCTTCCTTCCCTTCGGTCGTTGGGTAATAGTTTTTACGCTGGCCCATCACTGACAACCCCATTTTGTTATACAAAGCGATAGCGGGTGTATTGGAAGCACGTACCTCGAGAAATAGGTTTTCTGCTTGCTCTTCGGTACAGCGTTGTATCAGTGAGGTCATTAAGAGTACAGCTAGCCCCTGCCCTTGTTGTCCCGGATGTACACATATGTTCATCAGGGTATAATCTGGGCCTGCTCGCTCTGCGATATAATAGCCCACCAACTCATCCTCCTGCGTAAGAGCGGCATTGAAATAACGCCCGCCAATACATGACGCTAAGGTCTTTTCACTCCAAGGGTGTGGATGACTCGCCTCTTCTACCGCCATAATGTCAGACATCGCATACTGGCTTAGCATATCATTATTCAGAACTTGCATCGCAAAGTACTCGCCATAATTGTTTTTTCTGCTGTGCATTTAACGGCACATTGGGTAATTGCAATTGGTTTCCAAGCAACGCGATTGATTCGCCTTGTACACACGTTAGTTCATCTTGGTGTATGGCAAGTAAAATATCTTGCAGTAATTGCGGTGATAGAACCAATTGGGATGGTAATGCATCTACTTGAGGCGCATCAGATGCCTGCTCTTTGGCATAGTTGGCTTTGAGCTTTAAGGGTGTTACGCCGAGTAATTGAGCATGAATTGGATGCATGATAAAAACACTTTTTTAATGAGTCTAAATGTAAGTGATAAAAGATTCAATGAAGTGTAGAAAGTTTGAAGTGGCAGGGGCGGCAGGACTCGAACCCGCAACCATCGGTTTTGGAGACCGCTGTTCTACCAATTGGAACTACGCCCCTGCAATGTCGACGCATTATAAAGAGCTTTTAGAAAAGGTAAAGAGGAAAAATACATTTTTTTGTTTGTTTGCACTTTTTATAAACAAAAAGGCGAATATTTATGATATTCGCCTTTTTTTCATTCAATTAGCTCAAGCTAACTTTCATTATTCCCACTCGATTGTCGCAGGTGGTTTGCCTGAGATATCGTAAACAACGCGAGAAATACCATCAATTTCATTAATGATACGGTTTGATACCAGACCTAAGAAGTCATATGGTAAATGTGACCAACGCGCCGTCATGAAGTCAATTGTTTCTACACAACGTAATGAGACAACCCAGTCGTACTTACGTGCATCACCCATAACGCCTACCGATTTAACTGGAAGGAATACCGTGAATGCTTGAGATACTTTGTGATAAATGTCTGCTTTATGAAGCTCTTCAATGAAGATAGCATCTGCACGACGAAGTAAATCACAGTATTCTTTCTTAATTTCACCAAGTACACGCACACCTAGACCTGGACCTGGGAATGGGTGACGGTAAAGCATGTCGTAAGGTAAACCTAGCTCAAGGCCAATCTTACGTACTTCATCTTTAAACAGCTCGCGAAGTGGTTCGACGAGACCCATTTCCATATCGTCAGGCAGACCACCTACGTTATGGTGAGACTTGATCACGTGCGCCTTACCTGTTTTAGATGCCGCTGACTCGATGACGTCTGGGTAAATCGTACCTTGCGCTAACCATTTAGCATTTTTCAACTTTTTAGATTCAGCATCGAATACATCAATGAACGTATGACCAATTGCTTTACGCTTATCTTCAGGATCAGAAAGACCAGCTAGGTCATTTAGGAACTGCTCTTCAGCATCCACTTTGATGATATTCAGGCCGAACTTATCGCCAAACATTTCCATTACTTGCTGGCCTTCGTTTAAACGAAGTAGGCCGTTATCAACAAATACACACGTTAACTTCTTACCAATCGCACGGTGGATAAGCATGGCCACAACAGATGAATCAACACCACCTGAAAGACCTAGGATAACTTCGTCATCGCCGACTTTCTCTTTGATACGCTCAACCGCATCTTCAATGATCTGCGCAGGTGTCCAAAGCTTCTCACAACCACAGATATCAATCGCAAAACGCTCTAACAAACGAGTACCTTGCTGTGTGTGTGTCACCTCAGGGTGGAACTGCACACCATAGAAACGTTTTTCTTCCCAAGACATTGCTGCGTGTGGACACGTATCCGTTTTCGCACTTGTCACGAACGTGTCTGGCACTTCAACTACTTTATCGCCGTGGCTCATCCATACGTCAAGTTGACCAATGCCATCTTCAATGTGATCTTCAATCGCTTCGAATAAGGCACAGTTACCGACTTTTTCAACTTTTGCGTAACCAAACTCTTTCTTATCAGAGCTATGTACTTTACCACCTAGCTGCATCGCCATTGTTTGCATGCCGTAACATACACCAAGTACAGGTACACCCGCTTCAAATACGTATTCAGGGGCACGAGGGCTATTTTCTTCTGTTGTTGACTCTGGACCACCAGACAGGATGATACCCTGAGGGTTGAATTCACGGATCTGCTCTTCCGTTACATCCCACGCCCAAAGTTCACAGTAAACGCCAATCTCACGTACACGACGTGCAATTAACTGCGTGTATTGAGAACCGAAGTCTAAGATCAATATACGGGAATCATGGATGTCTTTGCTCATTGATAATCTCGTTAGTTAGGAAACGATAAAATTAGTAAAGCACAGCGAAGCTGCTTTACCAGAATTAAAAAGGGCTAGCAGCTGCTAGCCCTGACATTTGCGGGCTCAACACGCGTTGGCCGGCTTAACCTAAGCGATAGTTAGGCGCTTCTTTGGTGATTTGTACATCATGTACGTGAGACTCACCCATACCTGCTGATGTAACACGTACAAACTCAGGTTTGATGTTCAGTTCAGCGATTGTTGCACACCCTGTTAAGCCCATTGCACTACGAATACCACCAATTTGCTGGTGAATAATTGCAGCAATTGGGCCCTTGTATGCAACACGGCCTTCAATACCTTCTGGCACAAGCTTGTCTGCTTGGTTGCTCTTTTGGAAGTAACGGTCTGAAGACCCTTCTTTTTGGTTCATCGCACCTAGAGAGCCCATACCACGGTATGACTTATAGTAACGACCTTGATATAGTTCAACTTCACCAGGAGACTCTTCAGTACCAGCAAGCATTGAACCAACCATGACGCACGCTGCACCAGCAACAAGTGCTTTAACAATGTCACCTGAGTAACGAATACCACCATCGGCAATAACTGGAATGTTACGATCTTTTAGCGCTTCAACAGCATCTGAAATCGCAGTGATTTGCGGAACACCGCACCCTGTAACAATACGTGTTGTACAAATTGAACCTGGGCCAATGCCTACTTTGACGGCATCTGCACCCGCATCAGCAAGGGCTAGGGCACCTGCGCCTGTTGCAACGTTACCCGCAACAATTTGTAGCTCTGGGTAAGCTGCACGCGTTGCTTTAACGCGGTCAATTACACCTTGAGAGTGACCATGAGATGTGTCAATCAATAAGATGTCTACACCTGCTTCAACCAATGCAGCGATACGCTCATCAGTACCAGCACCAACACCCACAGCAGCACCGACACGAAGACGGCCTTGCGCATCTTTACATGCGTTCGGTTTTTCTTGTGCTTTTTGATAATCTTTAACAGTGATCATGCCTTTCAGTGCGAAAACATCGTCAACCACTAAGATTTTCTCAATGCGGTGCTCGTGCATAAGACCAAGGATCTCTTCACGACCTGCGCCCTCTTTCACAGTCACTAAGTCTGCTTTTTTCGTCATCACTGACGAAACTGGCTTATCTAACTGAGTTTCAAAACGCATATCACGACTTGTTACAATGCCTTCTAACTGGTTATCAGCGCCCACTACTGGGAAGCCTGAAAACCCTTTTTCTTCAGCAAGCGCGATAGTCTCTGCAATGGTTTTGTCAGCTGTCACTGTGACTGGGAAAGTAACAATACCAGCTTCGTACGTTTTTACTTTACGTACGTTGTCAGCTTGCTCTTCGATGGTCATGTTTTTGTGAATAAAGCCGATGCCGCCTTCTTGCGCTAGGGCAATCGCTAAGCGTGCTTCAGTAACTGTGTCCATTGACGCAGAAACAAGTGGCAGGTTAAGCTCGATATCGCGTGTCAGACGAGTTTTAAGACTCGCTGTGTGCGGTAGAACAGTTGAATGAGCGGGTACTAATAGTACGTCGTCAAAAGTAAGGGCTTCTTTTGCAATTCTTAGCATGTGTGCGGCTTCTCTCAAGTGAATTCTGAGTATAAGGAATTGCGTGCGCATTTTATCAGCGTTCCTTATGCGAGTAAACAAAATTTAGCAAAAAATATGGTAGAGTGTCTGTGAATTTTTTATGGAGTTAGGTATGTCATTGCCACAAAACAACAAAATTTATACTGTTTCGCGTCTTAATCGTGAGATCCGAAGTTTATTAGAACAAGGCTTTGCATCACTTGAATTGACCGGTGAAATTTCAAATTTTGTCGCTCCTGCATCTGGGCATTGGTATTTTTCGCTAAAAGACGAAAAAGCACAGATCAAAGCGGCCATGTGGCGAGGCAATAATCGTTACTGTAAATACCGCCCTGAAAATGGTGCACAAGTACAGGTCAAAGCACGAGTCTCCGTATACGAACCACGCGGTGACTATCAGCTTATCGTAGAACAAATGGCTCCCGCTGGTGAAGGGCTACTAAAACAAAAGTTTGAAGCGCTACAAATGCAGTTAGCCGCAGAGGGGCTCTTTGCCAGTCATCACAAAAAGCCCTTACCACACACTATCAACCGCGTCGGCGTTGTAACTTCTGCTACAGGTGCTGCCATTAAAGATATTCTTTCCGTGCTTAAACGCCGCGCACCGCAGCTAGAAGTACTTATTTACCCTGCGCTCGTGCAAGGACAAGACGCCGCATCACAAATTGCAGAAAAAATCTCGCTGGCCAATAGGCGCAATGAAGTAGATGTTCTTATCGTAGGCCGGGGTGGAGGTTCTCTTGAAGATTTATGGAGCTTTAATGAAGAAGTGGTCGCCCGTGCTATTTATGACAGCGTACTGCCAATCATTAGTGCAGTAGGCCACGAGATAGACACCACAATCAGTGACTATGTTGCCGATATTCGCGCCGCCACGCCTTCAGCAGCCGCGGAATTAGTCAGCCCCGACAGCAGCGAATTACTTGCCTATGTGAAAGATAGAAAGCACAGACTCTTACAAGCGTTCCACCGCAAGATACTCAATGAACAGCAACACATTGCGCGATTACAACAACGCTTGAGTTTACAGCACCCGAAAAGCCAGTTAATGCAGCAAGGACAACGCGTTGACGAACTGCAACAAAGGTTAGCACGTGCTTTTCAATATCAACAACATAAGCATCACAATAGCCTAAACATTCTGCATCAAAGACTTTTGCAATTTCACCCTGAAAAGCGTCTCAATATGGCCAAGTCTCAATTGTCACGGTTGGAAGTTGCATTGCAAAACAACATGCAAAGCCACCAGCAAAAGCGTCAAAATCACCTTGCCCTACTCGCAGCTAGACTGGATAGCGTGAGCCCTTTGGCTGTATTGTCTCGTGGCTATAGTATCACCCAAATTAATCAACAGGTTTTGAACTCTGTCACAGAAACAAAACCTGGAGATACCCTCACAACGCAGCTAAATGATGGTCAAATTCACTCTACGGTGACAAGCATAGAAAAAAAATAGTAGACAATTTAATATTCGTACTTGAGCTCATCACTGCGCTTGACGCTCAAATGAACTTGCATTGAAGGGCCATTCTGTACGGCGGTAATGGTTTTGAATTGCCGCATCCAAGGCATTTTTATTAAAGCATTGTGAACGTGTTGCCAATGTTTATTGCCATCTTCAATCTCGCTCGCTTGAAAATTCAATTGACACACATGCGCTTTACATTGGGCCTCAGACATCTCAACGAGGTCCTGCAATTCGGCGACAAAAAGAAAATCGGCAAGTTGGATTTCCACGTCACTGGCCCACATTTCGTCGCGTTGTTGAAATTCAAAAATCCTTTGCAGTTGCTTCGCCACATTTCCTGTTGCTTTCGCTCGCCGAGTTTGTTGCTGTAGTTGTACTAACTGCATTCGCAACTGCTCGTTTTCCTGTTCGAGTCCTTGTAATGCGCCATCGCGGGCAGTGGGCTCATCGTCAATGTTCTGTACCGATGTCTCATGTGGAGCGTCCAGCTCAGGCGCTTCCAGGGTGTCACCTAACCGTACTTGAGCAACCTGCTTGTTAGTGGCTTTGAAGTCCGTGGGGGGGTCTATAAGTTGTTGTGAGTGGTAGCCATGTGTCACTGCCACTCCTAGGAAAAAAGCGCCGATTATTAAGCTTAATTGGCGAAACATAGATCAAACCTCGGCCATGCTACAGCATCGCACTGGTATGAGAATCGTTGATACGGCTAATTGAATCATCTAAAAAATTCTGGTCCATGCTTTCAGCTGGACAAGGACAGTTTGGCTTGCCAACGACCTTGGCTGGGATCCCAACCACGGTTGTGTGAGGTGCGACGGCTTTGAGTACCACAGAACCTGCGCCAATTCGAGCGCCTTCACCGACCTCAATATTGCCTAAAACTTTGGCACCCGCGCCGATTAATACACCCGCTCTAATCTTAGGATGACGGTCGCCTTGTTCATTCCCTGTCCCACCTAATGTGACCGATTGTAGAATTGAAACGTTATCTTCGATAACCGCAGTTTCACCTATGACTATACCAGTCGCATGGTCAAGCATAATACCATGACCGACTTTACAAGCAGGATGGATGTCAACACCAAATACCTCAGAGGTGCGACTTTGGATAAAGCGGGCGAGCTCTTTGCGTTGTTGTCGCCACAAACAGTAAGCGAGGCGGTGTGCTTGTAATGCATGGAAACCCTTCAGATTTAATATCACGTTAAGATAACTATCGGCAGCTGGGTCTCGATCTTTAACGGCTTTTATATCATGGGCAACGTGCGTAAGCATTCGGTCACAATCAACAAATGCCTGATCGAATAACTCTCGGATTGTAAACGCAGAAACCACGGCATCTGACAGTTTATTTGCCACTATAAAACTTAGCGCTGCGCCCAAACAATCATGGTTTAATACACTCGAATAAACATGACTTGCCAATAACGGCTCTCGTTTTACCAGTTCTTGCGCTTCATCTCTTAGTTGCTGCCAAATTTCGTGTCTCATAATTACCACATGCCTATCATTTACGATCTCATACTTATCTTAACGCGCATTTTCGCTCAAACGCACTCACCTCAGGCAATTTTATCGTTATTAAATATAACCTAAGGTTCCTATAATGGTGTATTTATGAGCATAAGCCAAGTCTCTGGCTATAAAATAAGGACACAAATATCATTAGAAACAATATTTATAAGCGACAACGGGGAAGAGGAATAACAACAGGATTGAAAAAAACGCCCCGACGTAAGGGGCGTTTAAACGTATTAGAAGCACTTACTGAAACAAATCTTCAGCTTTAATTACTTCAATATTTTTAGCTGGTACAGCTAACTTGTAGCTTTCCACAATTTTATCTTCGTCCAACAATTCCTGAGGCTTAGTCACGTTGTATTTTAAAGGTGACATTTGCTCATTCGCCAAGCGCTGTTTCATATCTTCACCATCCCCTGTAACAAAGACATAGTGCATGTTTTGTGTTTGGAGATTTTCACGGATAACACGGTTAACGTCTTCCAAGCTCAGTGACGCCAGCTGAGAACGCACTAAGTTTACAAACTCATCTGTGTTATAGAATTGACTGTCTAGCGCATAACCTAGTTGCCTATCTTGGCTGGCGACAAGCTGCGGCACATAGTTATTTAAGAAATTGCGCGTAGCTTCAAAATCTTTCTCCGTCATCCCCTGTTTAATCAACTTATCCAGTTCATATACCGCTACGCGCGTCGCAAAGTGCGCATCGTTATTTGAACGAAGTGGGCGTAACCAAACCTGGAAAATCTGCTCTGAACGGCCTAAGTTAGCATCTGGCATGGTTTGGAACATACCGCGAGGGAAGTATTCTATGTACGCATAGTCACCATAGTTCATACCGCGAGTTTGACGAATACGGTCGAACAAGAATGCACCTGAATTTCGGTGTTCACCAAAGTATGAACGCACTAACCACAGCGCCGTCCAATCTTTACTACTGCGGATCGTATCAATGGGGAAACCGAAAGAAACAGCCGTTGATTTTGCACTTTTTTCTACGACGGTAGCGTGGAGCCCAGCCAATTTAGGGGCATCATCTACGACAAGGCGCTTTTGGCCACCTTTCGGTAGTTTGGTCAAATCTTTTATCAGCTTTGTCTTTAGCTCCGTACTCAGTGCACCAGTTAAGCCGAGGTTTAATTTCGCTTGGGTAAATTGACCTGCATAGAACGCTTTGACATCTTGCAACGTTAAAGCTTCTAAATCTGTTAAATCACCCAGATTTAAACTCTCATAAGCATGACCTTCATACAATTTGTGATACAGCACTTCTTTACCCAACTCTTCGTCATTCGACGATTTCAGACCCGACTTAATGCCATCAATCAATTCCTTTTTCAAACGATTAAAGTCATCTTCTCTAAAGCCAGGGTTTAGTAATTGCTCGCCAACTAATGCATACCACTGCTCAGCGTTATCTTTATGGACGCGGCCACGCAATGAAATCATCTCTTTGTCTACTTGATGAGATAAACTGCCAGCCAACGGATAAAGGGCTTTCTGAATTTCTTTGTACGACTTAGTTGCACTGCCTCCTTTTGCCAACATTGCAGCGGTTAATGCTGCTAGGCCTTTTTTGCCTTCTGGATCTGCCGCAGCACCTGTATAAAATAACCAGTTTACGTCCACTAGCGGTGAGTTTGAGGTTTTATCAAGCACCGTAAAGTACTGTGTTGCTGGCTTCGCCATTTCAGCAGCAAGGGCATCAAGTTCAACCTCTTTATCAAAGCCTTCTATTGCCTCCAATGCCGACATAGTCACGGTGTTACGACCACTATCCGTAAAATATTGATTTGCTATGTCGCGAATATCTTCAGGGGTAATGGTATCCGCTGTGGCATACATCTGATTAATGACTTCAGGATCACGCTCGAAGTGAACATAGCTTGCCAGTGTTGAAGCAATTGCTTTGGAAGAATCCATGCTATTTGCAAAGCTATATCGTTGGTTTGATTTCAGTGCAGCGAGCTTTTCTGCATCCACCAATTCAGTGCGTGCACTCGCGTAAGTGCGATTTACAGCATCTCGCACTGTTGCTAAGTCTTTTTCATCTTCCACTTTGACAAAAACATGCAACAAACCTGGGTCTTTCGTTTCAGCATTATAAGTGATCAGCTGGGTTGCAATTTGTTTGTCTACCACAAGTTCCTGATAAAGCTTTGAGTTTTCTGAAAAATAAAGCTCTGAAATCAAATCAACTGCAGCGCGATCCTTTTTGCTCGGCTCCCAAGCTGGACCTTTATATGATACAAGCAACCAATGGCCTGGCTGACCTTCATTAATTACGTGTTTATATTTTGCGGCTTGTTGCTTAGGTTCCACTGGGATATCAGCTTGGAAGTCACCACGCTGCCACTCGCCCCAGTGCTTTTTAACCATGTCCATCGTTGATCGCGGCTCTACGTCACCCACGATAATGATGGTTGCATATTCAGGCTTATAAAAACGTTCAAAAAATAAGTCTGCGTAAGCCATTTGATCGGGCATGGCTTCAATGTCTTCGAAGAAGCCCATCGTCGTATGCTTGTAGGTATGCTCGTTATAGGCGTTATCACGCACAGCGCTTAGTAACTTTCGCAGCGGATTCGCATTGTTCTTCAGGTACTCCCCTTTTACCGTCAATGCTTCTGTTCGAAATTGCTCTTCACTGAAGTGTAAGTTTTGGAAAATATCAGCTTGTATTTCCAAAACCTGATCCAAATGCTCTTTTGAAAAGCTCAGGTAATAATTGGTGTAGTCATTGGTCGTGTATGCACGGTTATCAACACCTGAGTTTTTAATAATGTCTTTATAAACCTGCTCCGGATACTTTTTTGACCCTTTAAACATCATATGCTCAAAGAAATGTGCAAACCCTGTTTTGCCGGCTTCGACTTCATTTCTTGAACCAACAGACACAGGGATCTGCAACGACACAACATCAGGGTAATCAGTTTTAACCACCATGACACGTAAACCATTGTCTAATTCTTCTAGTACATAGTCATGAGAGAAAACTTTGTTATTCTCCTGTTGCACCGCAGCAAGACCTTGTTGAGGCGAAGCATGTGATGCATTGTTTGATGCACAACCTGTCAGTGCTAACGTCACCGCTAGACTGGTCGCTAAAAGCTTAAATTTCATATGTGTCCCTAGTCTTTTTTTCATGTTTTTAAATGCACGCATTTTTGTGAGCGCTTGCTAGTGACACAATTATGCATTAAAGGCCAAATAAATCTGCACAATCACGACAAATATTCGAAAAAAAACCACAAGAAGCAAGTGTTGGAAAACTAAGTAGAAAGTCACTTTCCACAGCGTCAAACATGAATAAATCTCAAGTTAATTGAATTTCTTTCATCAATAAGATCTATCTAGACGTCTAAATGGCTGCTATATTTACACCATAAGCGACGAATTGGCAGGAATGAGGACCATGGCATTATCACTGCAAGAGAAAATCTTAGACCCAAATCAAGGGGTATATTTAATCGGAACCACACCACCGAAGTTAGGAACAGATAAAGAACAAGTGCAAACAATTGCTACTAAGTTATTGAATCGATTGCATGAAATAGAATATGACGGTGTTGTTATCTACGATATTCAAGATGAAAGTAGTCGCACAGAAGTGCCTCGTCCATTCCCGTTTAAACAAACTGTTGATCCATGCGAATATAGCCAAGTAGTGAGCCAACTATCTAAGTTAGATGTGATCACCTACAAAAGTGTGGCACAAAGAGATCGTGGCGAATTTACTCAATGGTTGCACAAAACAAAACAAGACTTTGGTTTAAATAACCTTGTGCTGGTTGGCAGCCCGTCGTCTAAGGGCGCTATTAAGTTAGGTCTTCCAGATGCCTACCAAGCACTCAAAGAACACCAAGACGAGTTTTTTCTTGGTGGTGTCACCATTGCTGAGCGCCATGCAAGCAAACGCAACGAGCATGAGCGTCTCATTGATAAAACGGCCCAAGGTTGTGAGTTTTTTATTTCTCAAGCAGTGTATGATGCACAAGCTACAATTGACCTACTGACGAGCTATGCGAGAACATGCCGTCAGCAAGGCATTGAACCAAAACGCATCATTTTAACGTTTACACCATGTGGTGGAGAAAAAACACTCGAGTTTATGCAATGGTTGGGCATTTCAGTACCAGAAGCCACAAAATGGCGGATGCTAGATGCTGACAATACCTTAAAAGAGTCGATTAAAATCTGTCGTGAAAACTTAGATTTAATTCTCAGAAGTTGCGCACAACTTGATGTGCCACTTGGTTTGAATATTGAAAGTTTGACGAACCGTAAAGAAGAGATTGACGCATCAATTAGCTTGTACCGTCTCTTAAAAGCCATCATGGAACTACAATTGGCAGAAAAACAAATTGCTTAACTATTAGCTGACGATAATTCGTAGCGAAAAGCCCCATTTACGGGGCTTTTTTGTGCCTTAAATCGGTGAGCCAGGTGGCATTGCTAGCGGCTTAAAGCTCGCTGGCCACTGCCCTTGCTCAAGGAAGTATTGGATATGCTCTCCAAGATATTGCTCAAACGCTTTTGATTGGTCTGCACTCGAGAACATCGACTTTTCGGTATACGTATCAGCAATTTGCTGTAAGTAAAAACGAAGCTGAGCTTGCACTTCAGGATCGACGTTCGTACTGGCACTGAGCGTGGCCATTCTGTGTGCCGTTAAATACTGTACGCGTTCATTCAGCTTTTTAGCCATCTCTGAACTTGGATTCGTTTTAAACACGGCAGAGTGCACTTTTGTTAGCAACTCATTGCTACCAAAATGCTTGGTATTTCTCGCATACTGCTGCGCCACTCTATTTAATCGTTCGGCGTTTAATAGCAGATTGAGCGTGTGCAAACTCGCCATTTCAGGCAGAGCCATGGCATCCAACGGTAACCCAGTTCGACCATGTACGCTTTCGCGGTTGCGAGACTCTCCATAGGCTTTGGGTGGTATCACCGCCAGCACTGACTCCGGAATAGACAAAGTGTCTGGAGATAATGTTTCGAGTAGCGCATTCAGCGCATCAGCCTGCTCTGCTTTGGCAACCACTTCAGCCCCTTGCAATGGCCCCTCACCACGTACTTCATAGTGATAATCAACACCACCAATAAGCTTCACAACTGACTCTACTTGATAACGATGGAAGAGATACAGCGGTACAAGTTTCTCTTCCAACTGAGACAGAGCGACACCATTTTGAATGTTGTTTACACCAAATTGTGCCAGCGCTTGTTTGCGAATGCCTAACACTCTGCGCAACTCTGTCGCTGGATCAGCACCATTATCCCACAAATGAGCGTTAGGGTGCGCGCCCCCCTTAGGCCTTGCATCGGCATCCGATATATAACCTAAACCCAGCTCTTTGGTCTGTTGGATAACCTTAGCCAGTGCTTCTGCTTCGTTGATGGCAGAAAAATCACTGTAACCATATTTTACGGCTTGAATATCCCACGCCCCCATCCCCTTGGCATAGCCTTCACTGACATCTAGTTTGCCTTGTGTGTCGAATTGCACCAGAGGGTGCGGATAATCCATGACAGATGCACGCGCATCACCTGAGGCTGCAAAGTTGTGCGCAATACCTAATGTGTGACCTATTTCATGAGCACTCAATTGGCGAATACGATCTAAAGCCATCTCGTGCAACCTTTGTGTCACTTCATCGCCTTTGACAAATGGCGCGGCAAGTGCCTCTGCAATAAGAATATCTTGGCGAACACGAAGCGAGCCCAAAGTGACGTGGCCTTTAATAATTTCACCACTACGCGGGTCTACCACCGAGGCACCATATGACCATCCACGGGTCGCTCTGTGCACCCACTGGATCACGTTATAGCGCACATCCATCGGATCAGCATGCTCTGGCAACATTTTAACCTGAAATGCATCTTTATACCCAGCAGCCTCAAAGGCTTGCTCCCACCAGCGTGCACCATCAAGTAACGCCGTTCTAACCGGCTCTGGAACACCGGGGTCTAAGTAATACACGATTGGTTTTACGGCTTCAGATATTTTGGCAGTCGGATCTTTCTTTTCTAGACGATGACGTGGGATATAGCGCACATACATCGACTCGCCTAACGGTGCAGAGTAATCTTTGTGCTCGATACTCCAAAATCCAGATTGAGGATGGAATTGACGTGGTGTGTAATTTTCATCCGGTAATGCAATTAATGAATGCCTCTGGTGCACGGTAATTGCATATGGATCGGCAACGGCTTGACGAACATACTTGCCAGGATCGTTGCCTTTAAACGTTAATACAGCCTCTAACTCGGTGTTTTTTACAAACGCCTTTGAGCGAGGTGAATACACAGCGCTACGGCTTTGGTCTAGACTGTAACTCCCTTGCTTGGTGGCCTTTAATCTGCGACTAACACCGTGAACATCCGACAATAAATATGGCGTGTAATCAATCAGTACACTGTCTGAATCTTCTGCGACGACTTTAAACCCGTGCAAAATACTTGAAGCAAACGCTTCTTTCACACTTTGTTGCTCTGCGCTGTTATCGGCACTGGCGCGGTAATAAGTGTTGTTTGCCCTAAGCATCACTTTATCGCCGAATCGTTCAAATTGAACGAGATGGGTTCCGCCTAATTGGCCTCTATCTAAACCAATGTCATTTGAACCAACCCCGTAAGGCAAACTATGCTGTAATAAGAATGGCTGTGAAAGTTTATCTACATCTAAATAAATTTTGCCGTTGCTTTTATCACTGTAAAACGAATAATAGCCCGGAAAATGATTAAACTTATCAGTAAATTCGTCTATGGACTTAATTGCTGCCTGAGCATGCGTTATCATAGGCAGTAACAAAGTCGAAACGAGATAAGGTGTCATACGTCTCTTTATCATAATTGTGTCTTTGTTCTTTATGTTTTGTGATTGTTTTTACCTAGTATATAAAATTGTATACAAAAAACAGTGAATCAAGACGAAATTCAGCGCAGCCTGCAGTGACTCTCTCACATACACTTCACTGCGGCCCGACAAACGTTATCAGGATTTAAAATATGCGTAGATTACCGCCGGTGTTATTTGAAGATGGGTGTTCTAGAGAATTAGTCTCTCTGATCCGTACTATCTTAGCCGCTTGTAAAGAAATCTCTTTTCGCGTAGGACAGGGTGCACTGTCTGGTGTATTGGGTTCAACTTTGGATGAGAATATTCAAGGTGAGACGCAAAAAAAGCTAGATGTACTGTCCAATCAACTTATCAAAGACATTTTACTTGAATCTGGCTATGTTAAAGCGATTGCCTCAGAAGAAGAAGATTACACCGTCGCGGGTAATCCAGATGCAAAATTTATTGTCTCATTTGATCCATTAGATGGCTCATCAAACACTGACATCAACTCTTTAGTTGGCACCATTTTCTCAATTATGGAAGCACCTGAAGGGTCCGATGCTGCAGATCCAGCTATCTTCATGCAACCAGGTAAAAACCAAATTGCCGCAGGTTACGTGTTATATGGCCCTTCAACGACATTGGCACTGACTACAGGTAAAGGCACTCGTATATTCACGTTAGACAAAACCCATGGCAGCTTCTTGTTAACCGAAGACTTTGCGAAAATTCCTGAAGATACACAAGAATTTGCTATTAATGCCTCTAATCAGCGTCATTGGCAACCTGCGATGAAAGACTACATTGCAGACCTATTGGCTGGTAATGAAGGACCACGCCAGAAAAACTTCAACATGCGTTGGATAGCGGCCATGGTTGGAGACGTGCACAGAGTATTGTGTCGCGGCGGCCTATTTACTTACCCCGCAGATACCAAAAACCCAGAAAAGCCGTACAAACTTAGATTACTTTATGAAGCGAACCCAATGGCAATGCTCGTAGAGCAAGCCGGAGGCCTTGCTCATACTGGTGAAGCAAGAATTTTGGACATTGAACCCAGTGAGATTCACCAACGTGTTGCAGTCATCCTAGGGTCTAAAAATGAAGTTGAGACTTGTTTGACATATCACAAGTAACAACCACCAAAAAAGGTCAATCTAGCAACGCTAATAGGCGAGCTATTTTGACCTTATCCAGTCCGCCCATTATTTCGGGGTCTGAAAGCGCATATAAACTGCCTTCGAACTCGGTAACTTCATAGTCATTACGCTGCAATAAGACCGTCGCCCAAAATTCCAAATCGTCTGCATCGATTTGGTCTTCCAATGCCAACTGCAAAACCTTTTTAAACGTCTTGACGGTCAATCGATAATGTCCCTGCCCCTCAGGTATGTTCGCCAAAACAGATAACGCTTCGTTTTTTGTCTCACCACAGCACTGCGCAAATGCTTTTAATGCATCATGATACTCCACGCCTTTACCTCTATACTTAACTGGCTACCGTTACTGAGTCGACATCAGGTGTGACACCATTCATAAACGACAACAACTCCACTTCAGTGTAATCAGACACTGACACATCAGCCACAGACTGACCTTGAAATAGTACCACAGCTCTGTCACATAAAGCCTTTACCTGCACCAAATTATGACTAACCAAGAGAATAGTGACACCTTGAGAGCTTAATAAACGTATTAGATCAGTAACATGATTGCATTGCTCATTGCCCAATGCGGCTGTCGGTTCGTCCATGACAATAATGTCTGCACCGACATTGACCGCTCGAATAAGCGCCACTATTTGCTGCTCTCCTACAGATAAACTGGATACGGCCGCGTGCAAATCAAGCGTCACACTGGTGAGCCTTTGCAGTAGCTTACTACCACGCTTTAGCATCGCAGCTTTGTCTAACCACCCCAAGCGGTTCAAAATCACATTACGATGTTTTATTTCGTTGTTAAGAAACAAGTTTTCAACAACCGTCAACGTGTTTATTAAGGCTAAATCTTGATAGACCACTGCGATCCCCGCAGCTTGCGCGTCGCTTGGCGAAGCGATTAATTGCGTATCGCCCTGTATTTGGATCTGCCCTTGCGTAGGTTGTAATTTACCAGCAATGCAGTTCACCAAAGTCGACTTACCAGCACCGTTCTCCCCCAATAAAGCGATCACTTCACCCCGATTAGCCGTAAAGTCGACCCCTTGCAATACGGCGGATGCGCTAAAATGTTTGTGTAAGTTCACGACCTTTAATGCAACTTGATCTAACGCTGTACGTATCATTGCTTGCGTGCCTTAACGGTGATGCCAACCGCGCCAATCAAAATAAGGCCCTTTGCCATCCATTGCGCATTGCTTGAGAGCCCCGCGAGTATCAACCCATTATTGAGCATCCCAATAAGCCATACACCCAAAACTGTGCCCCAGATATTAACCTGACCACCGAATATACTACTGCCACCTATAGCGACGGCAGCGATCACCGTCATTAATTCGGATTCCCCCATCGTATATCTGGCACTTTGCATTCTGCCCGCATAAAGTAACCCGGCCAAAGCAGCGCACAAACCTGACAGCGACATGGCCATTATTCGGATCTTGTCAGTGTTTATGCCAACCGCGTTTGCGACACTGATATTTGCGCCGCTTGCCAACAAATGACGGCCTAGCTGTAAGCTGTTAAATACACAAAAAACACTGAGAGCAATCCCCACAACCCACCACAGCAGCGTAGGTACCCCCAACAAACTGCCACTTCCGAACAACACCAGAAAAGAGTGATTTAAAATTGGTGTAGATGCCAAACCAAAGGTTTGACGTACTAAACCACTTAAAAACATCAGCGAGCCTAACGTCACAATCAATGAAGGAATGGCCAGCCGGACCGTGAGATATCCATTCAACGCGCCGATCAGGGCACCTAGGGTCAAAGAAGCTAACACCGCAATCGCCACATCATAGTGAGGTAACAGCGTCGCGGCCACCAGCCCAGTCAAGGCCACCACGGCTCCCATTGACAGATCAAGTAAGCCCGCAGAAAGTGCAAAATTAAGTCCGATTGCCATGATCACTATCGGCGCCGTTTGACGCACAATATTAAGTAAGTTCTCAACAGAAAAAAATGCCGGTTCACGAAGCACAAACGCGAACACCAGTACCGTCAATGCAAATGCGTAATACACTAAGGTTTTGGCTGTCACCGGTGCGATGGCCTTCATAAACTTGGTACCCCACCTTGGCTGCCCTGTTGCACAGCTTGTTGGAGTATAGCCGGCAACTCAGTAGCAAATGCCAATCGCCAAGAATCCGCGATATTTACGCGTGTCACTAAATTAAAGTCAACCTGAGTGGTCAATGGCGTTTTTAATCCAATCGCAGCTCCTGCGCCGATTCTTGCCATTAATTTACCCATTTCATTGGGCCGATCTGACACGGTACCATACATATTGCCACCAAGCGCCATGTCAATAAGGTTATTGACACCTAAATCATGTGTGATCACCTTAACCTCTTTGTGACCACTCATTCTGAGTGCCTCAATAACACCTTCCGCAGCGGCATCCCAAGAAACATAAATCCCGTCAAGCTTGGGGTTTTGAATGAGCATGGCAGCGGTCAGCTGAGCAGTGTGACTTTTCTTTGTGAACCCTTTTTCACTGACGATTTTAATGCCTGCGTGTCGACGAAGAGCTTGCCGAAAAGCCGCATCACGCCGGTTGGTAATGGGATAATCCGCTTCATGATAAATTATACCCACACGCCCTTTTCCCGATATCGCATCTACCATTAGCTGCGCTGCCGCGTTACCCATGCTCTCTACGTCATCCTCTACGATGCCTGCAAAGTCCACTCCATGACGGAACCCTGAGATTGGATTACTCAACAAAACCAATCGAGTACCCGCCCCCACCATTTGAAGGTAGCTGGGTTTGGTACTTAAGCCGTCCACGCTCAATGACAATAAAATATCGGGGTGCAGTATTTTCAATGTTTCTAAGTCAGATACCTGTTTAGCCGGGTCATAATGCGCTTCGGTAACCGCAACAACTTTTATCCCCAAGCGCTCAAATTCCTCCCTAGCACCTGCAGTCACGGCCTGGATCCAAGGGCTTGAACCATGCCATGCCATTGCCGCACTCAACTTTGCCCCTTTAATTTCGTCAAACTGCTCAACAGTAAGTGCAAACTTATCCTGTGAAAGTACGTAACAAGGTGTCATCACAAGCAATATCAGCAAGCCTTGGCGAAGTGCTTTAATATAGAAAAGTACAGACTGAGAGGCGCGTACAATGGGCCTATTCCTTGACACAGCATGTTCCTTAAACAAAACCGACTTTCGTACATTTAATCAGCAACACTCTATTTGTCAATCGGTTTTACTTAATCAAGCCATTACGACTGATGCTATCGAATACCATAAACTATTCGATATTTTTCATATGTGTAATAAGATAGATGCTTGCCAAAAACCAAAGCTAACGTGTTCATTATCTGGAGAATTAGATTGAAAGGGTCAAATGCTAAACAGAATAAAGCAACCAATTTACGTTTAGTATTGTCACAAATCGTCACCTTAGGCCCTATCTCACGGGCAGAAATCGCGCGCAATACACAACTCACCAAACAAACTATCACCAATATGGTTGAAGCGCTGCTGAGTGTAAACCTAATTGCAGAGGTAGGCATCAAACGCTCAGAAGGAGCCGGCAAACCCTCTAAAATGCTGTGTCTTAACAAACATGCAGCTTACACGCTGGCTATCCGCATCACTGCGCAGTCGCTGGAATTGAGTGTGCACTATTTGAATGGAGAGTGCTTAACCAAGTCAGTTATCAATCTCCTCCAAGGCTGGACACCAGAGCAGATAGCACATGAATTTAACCATTTTATCAATCAGCATAACATTGAGCATAAAATGATATTGGCAGCTGGACTGTGTGTTCACCCCTCTGAGGGTGACACCCTAATGCAATATCAAAGCAGCCTCGCCCTACAAAGCGCACTCAGTCAAAAACTAGCGATGCCCATTGCAAGTGAAACCACAGCATCAGCATGTGCCGCCTATCAAATGCTCTTCGGTGAGGCAAAAACCCTTCACAGCTTTACCTATATTCATATCGGTCACAAAATTGAAGCCGCAGTTGTCTATGACCGCCAAATCATGCTGGGACAAAATGGCCTCACTGGTGCACTCGGTGAGATCTTTGTGACACCAGAAACAAACCAAACAACCGGCGAATTAGGCACGCTCAACCAATTCGCTTCTGTCACTTCGCTAAAGCAATATGTTGAACAGCAAAGTAAAGTGAGTGGAATACATTTAAAATTGCTAGATCCGAGAGAACATGCAGTATGTAAACGCTGGATAGCCAGAGCCACAGAACCACTGCGCATTGCCATTCATACACTGGAATCACTACTGAACACACAATCAATCATTATTGGAGGCGATTTGGGTGAAGCGTGCCTAGATGGATTAATTTCTGAACTTAGACCCTTTATTCCTTCTATTGCACAACTTGGTGAAAGAAGCATCGTGCGCCTCATTAAAGTACCAAACCAGGAACTCACTGTCTTAGCAGGTATCTCAACACTCCCCTTACATGCATCGCTCAATGAAAAAAGCATGCAAACCCTTTATTTCTCTCCCACATTTATTCCGAGCCGACTACAAAAACTGATATACATGCACACTGAATGATCGTCCTTGGCTTTTAAGCCCTGCCAACCGACACAGGGTAATCTGACAATTGCCCCCATTCACTCCAAGAACCATCATATACTTGCAGATCCGAATATCCGCACTCTAAGGCAACGAGTGCCAAAATACATGCCGTTATACCTGAGCCACAACTAAACTGAAGCGTTGTAACGCCCTCTGTAACACCTGCTTTTTTCAATAATATCTTTAGATCTGCGATAGGTTTGAGTTTGCCTTCCTCAGTCAATACACTGGTGTAGGGCATGTTAGCACTGTTAGGAATATGTCCACTGCGCATGCCCGCTCGAGGCTCACGCCCAATACCTGAAAAGCGCGTTTCCCCACGAGCGTCTAGTAATAGGATATCGGGGCATTCAATACTTGCGAGTACGTGTTCTTTATCAACAAAGTAGTGATTACGCGCAAAAGAAGTAAAGCTGCCTATTTGCGTAGCTTGTGCATAATGCGGCACAACCTCATAACCTAGCTTCTGCCACTGCTTCAACCCCCCATCAAGTACAAAGACCTGATCAAATCCCATCGATTTGAACATCCACCAAGCTCTTGCCGCGCTAAAAAGGCCTTTATCGTCATAAACGACCACCGTATCTGATGCATTGATGCCCAGTTGGCGCATTTCAGTTTGAAAGACACGCGCCGAGCACATCATATTCGGCAGTGTGGCGCTGGCTTCACTTAACACATTGCTAATATCAAACCGCAATGCCCCCGGGATCACCCCCGGTGGACTGTAAATACCTTCTTCTCCTGGTTTAACGATACCCGCATCAAGCACAGTTACTTTGGTTGCATTTTCAGCGAGCCACTGACAGCTTTTCAAATTTTTTGTCATATTCAGGCACTTATTTCGTTGCTTCCGGTTAATTTCTCAATCTGCTGACGTTATACTAGATAGGATAAACATGTATCTCAAGTCAATGTAATGGGTAATAAAGTTATTGTTTCAAATAAACTAGATGGGGCTGTGCTAGCAATTTTGCCCAAGTTTATCGGTGATGCTATCAATACATTGCCAGCTTTAGCATTACTCAAACAACTCTATCCGACCCAACGCGTTTGCATTCTCATCAGGCCTCATCTCATCGCGTTATTTTCACGCGCCAAACATTATGGATTAGAAGTTATCTCCGATGACCGCTATTGCCATAACAAACATCGAGGCCTTTACGGGATGGCCAGCCAGTTGAAACAGCAGAATTTCACGTTGGCAGTTTTGTTCCGAGGTTCACTAACAGATGCATTGTTGGCCAGATTAGCAGGCATTAAAAATGTCATCGGTTACGCGCAAAATGCTCGTCGACCCCTTTTAAGCCATGCCTTTAAGCTGAATCAATGCCATCATTACATTTATCGCTACTGTAAACTTGTCAATGATGCGCATGGCAGACCGTTTACGCGTTTCAATGCCCCACAGCTCATTGCCAAGACATCTAAACTCACTTTGTCTAGCAAACAGAAAAATGTCGCCCTTTATTTGGGCGGTAAAGTAAAAGGGACTCGATACTATCCACAAAATTTGGCTGTACAAGTTATAACTCTGATTGCAGAGCTCAATAATATCGCGATTTTTTTGCTGGGAGACCAATCGGAACAGGTTGAAATGGACGAACTCGCAGCAATGACACAGCATCAAGATGTTGCCATTCACAACCTCGCAGGCAAGATGAGCTTAGCTGAATTAGTAGATAACATAGGTGCAATGGATGCGGTAGTATCAATAGATTCAGGTCCGATGCATATTGCAGCAGCTTGCCAAGTACCGTGTGTCGCCATCGTTGGCCACGGCACTTCGCCATGGTCTCTCGTTGCACCTAAAACCAGTAAACTTATTGCATTGACACATCAGTCTATGTCGTTGGATGAAGTAGAGATGATCCAAGATATTGCGCCTGACAAAATTTACAACGCGTTAACCGAGCTCATTGCTCTGTAACCCAACGCGCTCAACCAGCCTCGTGATACTGTCCCAACCATTGAGTTAAATCAGGCGCTTTTAAAGGCCGGCTCAAGTAGTATCCTTGCGCATAATCACACTGCATTTCTTTGAGCAGCTGCAATGATTCGGCATCTTCCACACCTTCAGCAACCACAGAGAAACCTAGTTGATGCCCTAAGCTTATAGTAGATCGCACAATACATTGGTCTTGGTGAGACGCCGCCAGCTTGAGTATAAACACTTTATCTAATTTCAATTCATCTATTGGAAGCATTTTGAGACGACCCAAAGAGGTTTGTCCTACCCCATAATCATCCAATGAAATGTGTACCCCCAGCGCTTTTAATGCCAACAATGACGCGATACCTTTTTCCTCATTTTCAATCATGTCCCGCTCTGTTAATTCAATTGTAATTAGGCTAGGTGCAACAGCAAACTCATTTAACATTTGCTGTAAGTGAGGAATAAAATCTGCATCAGCAATGTCTTGAGCTGACACATTAATGGCCGCCTTCATCGCAACGCCTTGAGCTTCCCACAGGGCAACTTGGGAAACGACCGTTTTTAGCACCCACTGTGTTAAATCCACAATCAGCCCAGATTGCTCTGCTAAATCAATAAATAACTCTGGCGATACCCAATCGCCATTTTTACGCTTCCAACGGATCAGTGACTCCACTTTATCCACCATACCAGAACGCATATTCAATTTCGGTTGATACGTCATAAAAAGCTGACCATCATCGTCGACCAAAGCTTGTTTTAGTTCGTCAATGATTTCTAACCGCTCTAGATAAGCTTCGTCTTCACCCGTTTGGTAGAAATATACATCCTCAACACCATGTGCAGCATTATCAGCGGCAATTAATGCGCGTCGGATGCTATCATCCGCATTGTCCGCCTGCTGTGGGCTATGCACCACACCAACACTAAAACGTAAATTGATCTCAAAGTTATGGATGGTATAACTTTGGTTTAGCTCAGCGAGGAAACTATCTACACAGTTTTCCATGGTTGAATCTGGTTTAGCTTGTAATACTGTTAAAAATTCGTCGCCACCTAACCGGATATTAAGCCCTTGAAAACTCGAGGTGACAACTTCGATACGTTTGGCGACAGCTTCAATGCAACTGTCACCAATACGAGGACCAAGTTTATCATTGATATGCCGTAACCCCTTGATATCCAGCGCAAGCAGGTAATAAACCTGCTCTGTAGATACCAAAGCATCCAAAATTGGTAATGCTGAAGTACGATTATAAAAACCTGTTAGTGCATCATGACTCGCCTGATAACGGATTTGCTTTTCACGCGCTTGGATATCATCTCCCATTTCATGAAAGGCATCTACCAACTGGCAAATTTCTTCTGTCGGACGTGACTCATGAATTTCAGCATTGTAATCCCCTTTTGCAAACCGTCTGGCCATCACTGTTAATTGCTGTAATGGTGTCGCCAAATTTTTCGCTAAGAAGCCACTTGCAAGAAAACCAAACAACATCGTGATGCAGGACAAAAATACAATTGTCAGTACCAGCTGATCAAACTCTTCATATTCACTTCTGAGGTCGGCACTCAAAATAAGGCTCACAGGGACCTGGGACAAAGAAGGCAATGCCACTTCCGCATTTATATATAGCGGGTATTCACCAAACCATCGATTGATTTTTTGTTCATGTAAATAAGCGAACAGATCTCTATCTTCAGGCAACAGGATAGAGCTCGCCTTCATTTTTTCACCAAGGCTAATAAAGCTCATTTCCATGCCAGTTAACCCCTTAAGCTGTTCTGCTATGGGCTCATCAACCACGAACCCAACGATGGTAAAGGCAATCGTTCTGGGGGCTTTGACGGGTAAAATAATGGCCTGATAAAGTTTTTTGTCTAACACAACAAAGGCTGAACGCTCTTGATGTGCCAGTAACTCTTTAACCAATGGCCGCATATCTTGTGGTAAGTCTAACTGGTTTTGATTGGTAGAAATGAGCTTGCCACGCATATCTAATAGCAACATCAATTCTGCATTAATTCTCTGGCTATGATTAAATAGTACACTGCTTATGGTAGACGCATCTCTGGTCGCAACAGCTTGTTTGAAGCCAAAATCCTGTGTCAAAACTGACGCTGCTGTCACTAAAAGTCGCTCTCTTGCAACAAGGTACTGTTGGTAAACACTCTGTGCTTTTTGAATGTCTTGTTGAACTTGGCGCTCTTTGAACTGACTAGTTGACCACCAAAAACCAGCCAAACTTGCAATGGCGGTAATCAGTACCAATCCAACACACAGCACTATAATGCGGTTTTTAAAACTCGTGCCCATAGCGATCCTTTAATACTGCAATTATTCAGTTTACGCTGCACGAGAGTGCCCCTGAAAAACAACATAAACTTACCTTAACCAACCCTATCACTGTTCAGTTTTGATCATTATCAGTATGCCCTACATGACAGACCTTGCTGTCAGGCATAAAATTTCAATACCAATACAATCAATGAGAAGACTCTTTGATAACACGTCGCCATTCTCTGCTGACTATAACCAAACACAGACATCGCCTTTTGACCAGCAATGACCCCCTAAACAAACCAATGAATACCTTATTCTTCTGTACCTATTCATAAGTTTTGGTATCGAGTGTCGTCAGTCCAATCGCATTGAGCGTACGTGTATTTATACTAAGTAAAAGTGACTTGGGAAGGAAATGCAAGGAATTCATGACGCAATGCCTAACAATCCTTTAAATAACTGACTGCTAGGCATTTTAGTGAGTTAGCTTAATCGATAAGACCGTATTTTTGATCTAAGATTGCAATCACTTCTGAGCGCGGATCTTGTGGAATCGTTAAAGATTGACCCACTATTTTGCTCGCAATACCAACGTAGGTTTCTGATACAGACATCATAACCGCTTGTGGCAGTTTGTATGACTCAGCAAGTGCCTCTCGCTCAGGCATACGATCTTTGTTCAGTAAGACATCGCTATCTGGGACATTATTAATTAATAGCTGACGGAACCCTTCTTTTGAGTTTTCCACAATTTTCCCATCGCGATATGCAGGCCCATCCCAAATACGCGAAGAATCCGGCGTCCCAACTTCGTCAATGTAAATAAGGCGAGAAGTGCCATCAGCATCTTCTACATAGCCAAACTCAAATTTGGTATCTACGAAGATTTGGTCCAACTTGCTTAGCTGGGCCGAAATAAGGCTGAAACCTTCGCTCAATAGTTGCTCATATCGTGCAACATCATCTTCAGACTTAAAGTTAAATGCTGCTAAATTATCAGTGATGTTGCTGCGAGTAATATTTACATCATCGACTTCAGGTACTTCGTCAACGCCTGAGATAATGCCTTTCGTTGAGGGGGTAATCAATACATCATCAAGCTTTTGATGGGCCTTAAGACCTTCTGGTAATTGAATACCACAAAACTCGCGTACGCCTTTACTGTAGTCACGCCACATACTGCCAGTGATATATTGGCGGGCAATGGCTTCAACGCGCACGGTGCTCGCTTTTCTCACAATCCAAACATATGGATGGGGAATATCGACAATGTGATTTCCGGCAAGGCCCGCATCATCAAATAATTTAAACCAATGAGCGGCGACACTATTTAATGCAATGCCTTTACCTGGCACACCGTTTAATCCATTTTCACCTTGCCAGATGCAATCAAAAGCAGAAATGCGATCTGATATAACCATAATCGCAAGTTCAGTTCCTGTTGGAACATCATAGCCTTTTTCAGTGATTAATCTGGCACTGTCTTGGTCGGTTAACCAATAAACCGAACGTACTTTACCACTATGAACTGCACCTTTAGTGCGAATTGGTAGATCGTCATTGACGTCTAGAACTTTGTAGCTACTCATTGTATCTCCATAGAGAACGGCTGCGTCTTGCTAAAGGACGCAAAATACAGAGGGGGTTAGAGGGGTGTATAATAGTCGAGCGCAATCAAAATCACAATTGTTTACCGCATCACATCGCAATCCGAGCGTAACTTAGTTTAGTCTAAAGGCATTCTGAGATAACATAATTGAAACTCGGTACAAAGAGATGATTACATGATCCAAATTTCAGATCTCACCTTCAGCTGGCCGGGCCAGTCAAAACCCACGTTAGATATCGCAAACCTCAGTATACCAAAAGGCGAACGGCTTTTTCTTCATGGCCCAAGTGGCAGTGGGAAATCAACCCTCTTGGGCCTATTGGCGGGCATCCAAATTCCTCAAAAGGGGAGCATTAAGATGCTAGATCAAGAGCTGGGCAAACTAAGCGATACCAAAAGAGATAGATTTAGGGCAGACCACATAGGTACGATTTTCCAGAACTTTAACCTTCTTCCCTATTTGAGCCCAGTTGAAAACGTCATGCTAGGCTGTAACTTTTCAAAGCGCAGAGTTGAGAAACTACGCCTTTCCAACACCACCGCCCAGCATCAAGCAAACACACTGCTTGAGGAGCTCGGTATCGACGCACAAACACGTAGTCGTTCGGTTGGCGAACTTAGTATTGGACAACAGCAAAGGGTTGCAGCAGCTCGCGCCTTTATTGGTCAGCCAGAACTTATCATTGCCGATGAACCAACATCTGCGCTCGATGCTGATAACCGCGATGTGTTTATTAACCAACTGTTTGAACAGGCGACCCACTACCAAGCGACGATTCTATTTGTAAGTCATGATGCGAGTTTAGCCCACTTATTCAACCGCAAAGTTAGCCTGTTAGACATAAATGGGGCAGCCCTATGAAGTTAATAACCCTAGCCTTCAAAAGTATTTCAAATCGCAAAGCCAGCGTATTGCTCACATTATTCACCATTGCAATCAGTGTGATGTTGCTGTTATCGATTGAAAGAGTACGCCAAGAAGCTAAGCAAAGTTTTAGTAATACCATTTCCGGCACAGATTTAATCGTAGGAGCACGCACTGGGGATATTCAACTACTGCTTTCTAGCGTATTTCGAATCGGTCATGCCACAAATGGTTTATCATGGCAAAGCTACCAATACATTAAACAACAAAAAGGGGTTGCATGGACTATCCCTATTAGCTTAGGTGACAGCCATAAAGGGTTTGCAGTACTGGGAAGTGACGAGAACTACTTTCAACATTTTCGCTATGGGAAAAAGCAGAGCCTTACATTTACACACGGTAGAGCCTATCATAATGCACAAGAGGTTGTGATAGGTAGCGAAGTGGCAAAGCAACTCCACTACCACCTTGGGCAACAAGTCGTCATTGCACATGGCATGGGAAATACGAGCTTTCACAATCATGACGACAACCCGCTAACGATTGTCGGCATTTTAGCGCCCACAGGCACACCCGTTGATAAAACACTGCATGTGCCACTCAAAGCAATCGAGTTGATGCATGGCCCCACCCATCGTGTGAACACGACGACCATTGTTCGCAACAATGATTCATCACACGACGAGCATGAACACCATGAACACCATGAACACCATGAACACGGACATCATGATCACAACGTACGAGAAAGTGAACCTGGAGACCTCATTGGTGAGCCGACACAACTGACCGCATTTTTGATGGGGTTTGATTCACCTCTCTATACGCTTCAAGTGCGTAGAAACATCAATACATATAAACCAGAGGCATTATCAGCCATTATGCCTGGCGTCACTCTCAGAGAGCTCTGGGGTATGTTAGATATCGTAGAGAAAATACTGATGCTATTTTCTGCGGTTGTCGTATTGATAAGTCTATTGGGCATGCTTACCACCCTACTCTCTTCGCTTAGCCAACGCCGCAGAGAGTTAGCAATTTTGCGCTCTGTAGGGGCAAGACCAAAACATATTTTTACTTTAATGTGCAGTGAGGCTATTTTAATCACAGCGCTGGGAAGCTTAATTGGAATTGCGATGTTTTATTTACTCATCTTGGTAAGTAAGGGGATGTTGCAAGCCCAATTTGGTATTGCCATCTCTTTATCACTGCTCAGCGGCTATGAACTAATACTACTTAGCGTTATCATGGTGTCAGGCACAGTGATAGGTGCAATCCCTGCAATTCGTGCATATTTTTACTCGCTCAACGATGGTATGAGTATCAAAGTTTAAGAGGTTATTTATGTTTTCAACTCGATTGGTATCATGGTGCGTATCCATAGCTATGATGCTATTAATAGCTAGTACCGCCATAGCCGCGCCTCCAAAAGAAATCTTTTGGGATGACCTTATGCCTGCCGACTATGCTCAAAAGTTCACTCAGGAGGCCACAAACCATGATAGTAGCGATTGGGTGCAACCCGATCTAGATGCACCGGTTGTTAAGGCGTTAGATGGAAAAAGTGTTAGTCTCCCGGGCTTTGTAGTGCCATTAGAAGGCGATAGTGAAGTCATTACCGAGTTTTTACTGGTACCTTATTTTGGCGCATGTATTCATGTACCACCTCCACCACCGAATCAAATAGTACATGTAAAAATCAAAGATGGGGTACCGATCGACAGCCTTTACGACGCCATTACGGTCACGGGCACGATAAAAGTTGAGACCTTTAAAAGCGAGCTAGCGCAGACTAGCTATACAATGCAAGCTGTGGGCGTAGCACCTTTCGACCTGTAATTACGTTTTGTAGGGAGTTAAAAAGCTCCCTACAACCTCTCTAGAGAGTACGACAAGCTTATCTTACATATCTACACCTTTTGGCTCTTAAGCCTCTCTATCATGCCTTTAGGCGACAAAATACAGTGTTCTTGTATTACTAAATCAAAGCACAGAAAAAGACCTCTCAGACTAGACTGCTCTTATTTGGCGCTTGGCGTTCGCCCTACTTTCATGAGCTCGAAGCGCAGCATCGCAGCGAAAAAAAGCCCGACTCTTTCGGATCGGGCTTTCTTTTATTTGGCGCTTGGCAATGTCCTACTTTCATATGGACGAAATGAGACCGAAGCGCAGCTTCACAGCTCGAAGAGATGAGCGCATGGATGCGCGATGGAACCCAGCTTCAGGGATGAATTAAGCACAATAGGTTAGCGACAGCGAACACTGTGAGCACGCTTCTTTTGCGCAAGGTGAAATGAGCTCGTTTAGCTGTTGCCGAGGGACTTAAACGCAAAAAACCCGTCGCATTGCTGCAACGGGTTTCTTTTATTGGGCCCTGGCGATGTCCTACTTTCACATGGGAAAGCCACCGCTGGCCGCCCCCACACTATCATTGGCTATCGTGCAAAAGGTTAGCGACAGCGAACACAGTGAGTACGCTTCTTTTGCGCAAGGTGAATTGAGCTCGTTTAGCTGTTGCCGAGAGACTTAGACGAAAAAAGCCCGACTCTTTCAAATCGGGCTTTCTCTTATTTGGCGCTTGGCGATGTCCTACTTTCACATGGGAAACCCCACACTATCATCGGCGCTATTT
>NZ_JAKGBI010000021.1 GCF_021530565.1 Pseudoalteromonas sp. SMS1 | reverse complement strand
GAAGCAGAATCAGCCAGGAAGCAGAATCAGCCAGGAAGCAGAATCAGCCAGGAAGCAGAATCAGCCAGGAAGCAGAATCAGCCAGGAAGCAGAATCAGCTAGGAAGCAGAATCAGCCAGGAAGCGAAATTAGCCAGGAAGCGAAATTAGCCAGGAAGCAGAATCAGCCAGGAAGCAGAATCAGCTAGGAAGCAGAATTAGCTAGGAAGTAGAATCAGCCAGGAAGCAGAATCAGCTAGGAAGCGAAATTAGCTAGGAAGCGAAACCAGCCAGGATGCTGGAGCAGCTAGGATGCATTGTCAGTCAAAGTAGTAAAAAGAATAAGCCAGAGTGCGTGTAAACAGTGGTAAGTTAAACCTTTAAAAAGGAAATGGTATTTTTCCTTGAGTCGATAAGTTTAACTGAGCGTCGAGTTTTGAGATGTTAGTTGGTTAACTAGCATAGATATAACAACCAGAAAAGTGGTTAGAAGTATCTTTCAAGGAAGGCCGCCACATATATGTCAACATGCCGGAGTGTGTTGCGTATATGACCGCAAGGAGTGCGGTACTGGCTTCCTTCTTTCCCTTGTTTTTTCAACCGTCCTCGTTTACTTTCCCGCTTTTACAGTGAATTAAGGTATGAACACGCCCTAAAGCTGTTCAAGTTACTCCTATTTATCCGTCTTACATCTATACACTGCGTTTGTATCAAGTAGGATACAAAGCCACCACAATTGGTTACCCTAGCCATATTGAATCTCGGTTATTGTCATTCATGCACTTACAATCAATGACAACAGGATCCTACTATGAGAAAACATGTACTTGCGGTATTGGTCAGCCAATTTGTGGCGACGACAGCTTATGCGCAAAGCGTATATTGGCAAAGTGCTGATAAAAGCCGCAGTGACTGGGAAGGTCACAAACTTTATACATTAAGTGAACCTGCCTTCAAACACGCATTAAGTGCTGCTGGGCAGCAAGAACGCGAGGTTGTACTGCCATTGCCATCTGGCGAAATGGTGACATTTATATTGTCTCCGTATCAGGTAATGGCGCCTGAGTTGGCAGCAAAGTTCCCACATATTAGAACGTTCATCGGTGTTGACAAAAATAACACATCGCATCGAGGCCACTTTAATATGGATGAGCAGGGCTTTTATGGCATGTTTAATTATCAAGGTGCGCACATATACATCGATCCCAAGCGGCATACTGACAATACCTATTCAGTGTATACCCGCCAAGGGCAAAAAAAGCCGATGGTAGAAATACGTCAACACTCGCCGCGCAGGCATGGGGCAGGTAATTCATTACACCACCATGAGCGCAGCTTGTCTAAAGCGGAGTTACCTAACACTGAGATTGTATATCGCTTGGCGGTGGCAACCACTGGCGAATACGCAAAATATCACGGCGGTACAAAAGAGCGTGTGATGTCTGCACTGGTCACCATGGTGAATAGACTCAATGATGTTTACAACCGAGATATGGCTATTCGTTTTGAATTAGTCGCAGGTAGTGACAAGCTCATTTTCCTTGATGCCGGTAGTGACCCTTTTGATAACACCGATGCAGACATTGATAAAATCAGTGCGGTTATTAACGAGCATATTGGTTTGGAAAATTATGACGTAGGTCATCTTGTAGGTACTGGCGGCGGCGGTTTAGCTGGTTTTGAAGTGGTGTGCACAGAGTTAAAAGCAGAAGGTGTAACAGGAAGCGAACAACCTGACAATGATGCGTTTCATGTTGATTATGTTGCGCATGAAATTGGTCATCAGTTAGGCGCAGAACATACATTCAATGGTACGGCAGGTGCGTGTACAGGTAATCGGGTTGGTACGAGTGCTTATGAACCTGGCAGTGGTTCTACGATCATGGGCTATGCAGGCATTTGTGATGAGCAAGATTTACAAGCAAATTCAGATCCTTATTTTCATGCACACTCTCTAGAGCAAATGATGGCATTTACGCGTGAAAAAGCCGGAAAAAGCTGTGGTACTCATAAAGCCAGAACGAATCAGCGACCTCAGGTAGATGCCGGGCAAGATTATACTATACCAGCGAGAACCCCTTTTACATTAACTGGCAGTGCGCGTGATACAGAGGGAGATGCGCTGCGTTATAGTTGGCAACAGTACAATATCGGCAGTGCCTCAGACAGTAAACAAAGTGACAGTGTTGACGAGGGAGGGCGCCCACTATTTCGGGCCTTCAACCCGACCGAAGCAGCCGAGCGTACATTACCAAAAATGTCTGATATTTTGAGTGGTTCGTTAAGTTATGGTGAGGCATACGCAACGAGCACGCGTGCATTAGATTTTCGTTTATTGGTGAGAGATGGCAAAGGGGGCGTTGGCGAAGATGACATGCGTATTTCGGTGATTGCCAATGAGACTGGCTTCGCAGTGAAGCTGCCAGACGCAAGCTCACAATGGCGCACTAATCAGCAGCTCGTTAGTTGGCATACTGCTAACACCGAACAAGCCCCCGTTAACTGCTCGCAAGTAGACATTTTGTTGTCAGACGATGGCGGTGCGAAATTTACGACAACATTGGCTAGCAAAGTGGCCAATAATGGCCAATATGAAGTGTCGTTACCAGCAATGACTACAGACAAAGCCCGGGTGATGGTGCGGTGTAGTGACAATATCTTTTTTGCCATCAACAGTGGTAATTTTGCCATCGCGAATCAAAATGGGGCAGTCGTGAAACCTAAAGTAACTGGGCAAAAGCCATTATCGGTTGCTGAAGATACCGCGATTACGGTAAAAGTGAGTGATTTAACAATGGCGACGGCACAAGGTGTTGATGCTATCGAAATTGCTGGTGGCAATAACTACACGGTGCAAGGGACTACAATCACACCTGTAGCGAATTACCATGGCACCTTAGCCGCTCAGGTGGTTGCTAAACGTGGTGACATGCAAAGTGATCCATTCATGTTGAGTATCACAGTCACTCCGGTGAATGATGCACCGCTTGCAGTGGATGATGCAATGAGTGTGGAATATGGTGCGAAACAAGTGCAGGTTAAGGTGTTAGCAAATGACACAGATCCGGATGGGGATGCACTAAAACTGACCGCTGTGAATTATGCAGGCAAAGGCACTGTGACTTTTGATGATCAGGTTATCAAATATTCAGCAGCTGCAGACTTCTCTGGGCAAGATCAGATGACGTATACCATCTCCGATGCACAAGGAATGATTGCAACTGCGCAAGTTAGTATCACGGTTAAAGCCAATACCAAGACTCCGGATCCTGCACCGACACCAGAGCCTACACCTGCGCCAGACAACACAAATAGTTCGTCAAACAGTGGTTCTCTTTGGTCGTTACTGGGGGTGATGCTGTTGGGCCTAAGACGGCAACGGAGTAAGTCAGTATGAAGGTAAAAGGGCAACTGTGTGCGGCTGTGGTGACGGGGCTGATCGTGCTGGGAGGATGTATGGAATCATCAACGCAGACAGCACCGATGCAGACTGAGGTGTCAGGGATACACGCGCAGTTGGCTCATGCGAAGTCTCAAAAAGACTATCGGTTATTGGTATTTGCAAGTAGGCGGCTCGTTATTCCAGGGTTTGAGGATAAAGAGGCTCAGCAGCTAAAAGCACGATGTGGCGTGCGCTACTGGAAAAATGAGGGAGATGTCTTATATCCCTCACAAGCCAGTGACAGCCGAGCAGTAAAATACCAATTTGCTAGTGACTACAATCAAGAGGTTTATACTTTGTGTAGACAAGCAACTAAATAGGGCGCCTCGGCTCCCTATTTTCCATCACAGACTATTTTGGATGGAATCGCTGATTTGTTGTATCTTAGTGGATGTTATGCAAAAAATTTTATTAATAGATGATGATCGTGAATTAACGTCTTTAATCAGTCAGTTTTTAGCGCACAATGGTTTTACGGTCGAGGTGCTGAATGATGGGCGTCGTGCTATTGAACACATATTAAAGACTCAACCAGATCTGATTATTCTAGACTTGATGCTACCTGGTACCGATGGCCTAGCGATTTGCAAAGCGGTCCGTCCGCATTTCGGTGGCGCTATCATAATGTTGACGGCGTTGGTGGATGACATTGATGAAGTAACAGGGCTTGAGGTGGGCGCGGATGATTATTTATGTAAGCCGCTTAAGCCCAGAGTTTTATTGGCGCACATTCGTGCTCAGTTACGTCGTCAATCTAGTTTACAAGCGCAACATAAAGACACTCGAACCGTGTGTGATGGCAACTTGCAATTAGATTGGCGCAACCGTACTGTCAGTTATCTAAATGAGGAAGTCATACTTTCTAGTGCAGAGTTTGAATTGCTTTGGGTGCTGGCTCAATCAGCGGGCAACATCATTTCCCGAGACAGCTTACATCGCAAGATATTTAACCTTGAATACGATGCAATGGATCGATCAATCGATCTGCGTATCTCGCGACTTCGCAAAAAGCTCGGCGACGATCCCAAGCAGCCTCATGTCATAAAAACCATACGGAACAAAGGGTACCTCATTGCAGATTAACGGCACATTGATTGCATCTTGGGTGGGCGTCATGGTGCTGATAAACATTTTATCAGCGAAATGGCTAATGGAGGATGTCTATTTCGACGTTCAAGACGCGGCTTTGGCTCAATATGAGCGCCATCTCAACCTGTTGGCTGACGAGGGGGATGTGCAAATTCAAAACAGGGACGCTTTGTCGGTGGCAACGAGTTTGCAGAGCTTACCCGAATTAGCAGAGGTACCATTCCTTAGTGTGCCTCTCGATGAGTTGACAGATGACCCGTTTTTATATGAGCAGCTATCCTTATTACCTATTAACCAACTCTTTGTCGATGCTCAGACCGCAAGTATTTATGTGATGCAAAATAACAGCCAGGTGCTCATCGTTGGCCCTGTGATATACCACAGCTTTTTAAGTTGGTTTGCTGATTGGTTTTTATGGTTAATGGCTTGTCTGGTAAATGGGCTTGGCCTCAGCGTCTTGCTAATGGCGATGTATCGCGCGCATGTAAACGTGAGAACTCAGCTTGCAGCGGTATTGCCTGCGGATATTAAAAAAGCACAAAGTACATCAGCACAATTGACAGAGTTGCATGGCTACCTTGCGACCAATGAGCAGCAGAGCACGGAACAGTTAAATCTGCAAAGAGATCTATTGCATGGTGTGGCACATGAGTTTAGGAGCCCAATGGCACGGATTCAGTTTGCACTTGATATGCTTGAAGATGCTGACTTAAATACGCAAGTAGAGCTTAAAAATACGATGCAAACTGCGCTGGTGGGACTGGACGAACTCGTCAAGGAGTTGTTGTATTACGCCAAGCTCAAAGATGGCAGTACAGCTATGCAATGGCAGTTAATATCATGTCAGGAGTTGCTTCAGGACGCGATTGCACAAGTCGCGGGGTTTTACCCAAGTGTCACTTATCGTATCTCATGTGATGGCGACACAGTGATTGCGGATTACAACTTACTGCGCCGAGCGTTGATAAATATTATGCGCAATGCAGGGCGGTTTGCACAGCAGCAGTGCCTTATATCAGTGCGCACCAAAGAAGGCCAAACATGTTTCTATATTGAAGATGATGGCATTGGTATACCTCCGGGTAAACGAGTGCGCATTTTTGAACCTTTCACAAGACTAGATCCCAGTCGCTCAAGGGACTCTGGTGGGTGTGGATTGGGCCTAGCCATTGCACAGTCGGTAGCTCAATTACATGATGGGAATATCACAGTGATTGACGGGCTTGCTGATTTAGGCGGAGCCTGTTTTTGTCTGAATATTAAAACGCACAAGAATCAGCCCAGCGATTAAACTGGGCTCAGTATTACTTAGCTTTACGTGTTTTGGACTTATTTGATTGTGCCGTACGTGGGGTATTTCCCGGCTTTGTGTGCGAGTTTTGTGTACTTGCCTTGTGTGAGTTTGAGGCACGCTTGGGCTTGTTTGAATGCTGTGTGCGTTGCCGTGGGCGATGCTTTTTTCCACCTCCACTTTCGTTGTCAGTTTGCTTTGGTGAGCGGTTTTCGCTGTCTGGTGTCGGTGTTTTTACTTTCTTTTTTTTTGGTTTCTTTGGTTTGATGGGGCGGGTATCCAAAGGCTTTTCTGGTACAGGGTTTTGTGGAATAAATCCGGGCTCCTCAGCACGTGGGATCAGGGCACCAATAAAGCGTTCGATACCATATAAATCATCGGCATCTGCTGCGGTGACAAAAGAAACTGCGATCCCTTCACTGCCTGCCCGACCTGTACGGCCAATTCTATGCACATAGTCTTCATAGGTATTTGGTAGGTCATAATTCACAACGTAAGGCAGTTCACTGATATCTAACCCTCTGGCAACAATGTCAGTGGCAACGAGAACATTGACCTCACCGGATTTAAAACCGTTAAGTGCTTTGACTCTAGCTCCTTGCGATTTATTACCATGAATGGCGGCTGCACTAATGTGATTTTTTTCGAGCAAAGCCACGAGCCGGTTTGCACCATGTTTGGTGCGACAAAATACCAGTACCTGTCGCCACTTCTTTTCTGTTAGAAAGTGGCATAGCAATTTACTTTTTTGTGCTTTATCGAGTGCGTATGCGCTTTGAATCACCGTTTTAGCCGCGGTATTCTCGGCTGCGACTGAGATTTCAATAGGAGAAGAAAAAAGCCCTTGTGCTAACTCTCTAATGGGCTCTGAAAACGTAGCTGAAAACAGCAAATTCTGGCGCTTTTTTGGTAGTAATCGAATGATTTTCTTTAAATCGTGGATGAATCCCATATCTAACATGCGATCTGCTTCATCCAGTACGAGCGCGGAAAGTTCTGTAAACTTTACCGCATTTTGCTGATATAAATCCAATAACCTACCTGGGGTTGCGATAAGAATATCGACCCCTTTGCGCAAACGCATCATTTGTGGATTAATTTTAACACCACCATACACCACAGTACTGCGTATGCGTGTGCCCGCACTATAGGTTTCGACACTTTCTGCGATTTGGATTGCAAGTTCTCGCGTTGGGGCAAGTACTAACACGCGCGCTTGATTAGCATGAGGTTGCTGCGAGCTGAGTAACTTTTCAATCAGCGGCAACGTAAAGGCTGCTGTTTTTCCTGTACCCGTTTGTGCTGCGGCCATTACGTCTTGGCCGTTTAATACGGCTGGGATTGCCTGCTGCTGGATTGGGGTTGGTGTACTGTACCCTTTCGTCTCTAGCGTGTTAAGAAGTACTTGGGATAACCCAAGTTGAGAAAAGTTCATGCATACTCTCTTTGTACTGAGGTGGTAAGGGGTGACCTTTACCTTGTCTAAGATTGGCGATATTGCCTTGGATAGGCGATCATAGCAGAGTTCATCTGGTCTGCCGAATTTAATCCGCCTGCACATTGGTTTTAGGCTCGCTTGTAATGACTCATCGTTCAGCTGTGGTGCAGTCAGCAGGTTTTAACTGGTAGTCTATACTTGCTCAAACAGCGTGCATATAAAGGGACTTATTATGGACATCACACAGAGGAAAGTGGCGCTTTGTATACAACTGAGTGTATTGCTCGCAGGGAGCCTTTTCACCACTTCCTTAGTGTATATGTTGTACCAAGAGCAACAACATTCCATTATCCAAGAGTTCAATAAAGAATACCTTCTACGTGTTGACTCGTTTAAAGAAACGGTCATGAACAATCTATCTGCTTTACAGAGTTTAGCTGTGCTGTTTAAGGTGCATCCGGATGCCACTAAAGCGCAGTTTCAACATATTTCATCGAGTATTTTAGCCACCAAAGCAGGTGTTCAAGCACTGCAGTGGGTGCCGCATGTTACACAAGCACAGCGTATTGCGTTTGAGCAAAAAAATCGTGAAAATTACGTACAATTTGCCATAACTGAGCGTGTAGCAGGGCAAATGGAGACCGCCTATAATCGGGCACAATATTACCCCGTTCAGTATATTGAACCTTTATTTGGTAATGAAGCCGCGCTGGGGTTTGATTTATTTTCAGATCAAACCCGGCGAGAGATTATCGCGGCATCCCGAGACCTCGCACTCCCATTAGTAACCGCGAGTATTACCTTGGTACAAGACCCTCATAAGCAAAAAGCATTTATCGCACTTCGTCCAATTTATGACAATTTGTCGCTCACGGTGGCTGATAAAAGAGAGAATATTCGTGGTTTTGTTATGGGGGTATTCAAATTAAATGCCCTCGTTGCGCAGTCTAAGCTGGGTAAAAACGAGGGGGATATTGAATTTGTAATTGAAGATGTCACAGACAAAGCACAGC
Organism: Pseudoalteromonas sp. SMS1; assembly: GCF_021530565.1. GTDB lineage: Bacteria > Pseudomonadota > Gammaproteobacteria > Enterobacterales > Alteromonadaceae > Pseudoalteromonas. The sequence goes on along the minus strand of NZ_JAKGBI010000021.1, from coordinate 103,373 downwards.
GACAAACACTCTATCGTAACCGTCTTAAATCTCAAGGTCAGTTGCAGTCTTGGTTGGATGTGTGGGGAAGAAATTGGGTGATCAGTGCATCACCCTCTCACAATTTTGTGCAAAGCCGTACGTCAGCTACCCCCATGCTGGTGTTATTCATTGGTATGGTAATGACCTTATTAATGTTCTTTTATGTACGCTTGTTATATCGTCGGCAAATAGCAATTCAGCAGGCCGTGAGGATTAAAACCAGAGAGTTGGATAAAGCGAATGCGAAACTCCTGACCATGACTCAAGTGGATGGCCTGACTGATGTGTCAAATCGTCGTCATTTTGATATGCAATTTCAAAAGGAATGGCGGCGTGCAGTGCGTGTTGGAAGCCCAATTAGCTTAGTTGTGATCGATATCGATTTTTTTAAAGAGTACAACGACTACTATGGCCATGTCGCGGGAGATCGCTGCTTATGCCTAGTTGCAAAAACCCTCAGCCAATTGGCGCAACGAGCATGTGATGTTTTTGCACGTATTGGTGGAGAAGAGTTCATATTTATTTTGCCAGATACCGAACAGGTCGAGGTGTTTTGTGAAAAGTGTTTAACGGCGGTGGTCGCATTGGAGATTCTTCATGAGAAATCCACTGTGGGCCCATTTGTCACCATCAGTATTGGGGCAAGCTCAATCAGGCCTGCAAATGAGGATGACAGTGCACAATTACTCGACACCGCGGATCAGGCGATGTACCGAGCAAAGGAAGCTGGAAGGAATACGTTCACAGTGAAAACGCTTATGCATGAAGCGGTGAATACAGAATATGGTAGGCTGACAATCAATTGATAGGACTGCCTAGTGTGTCTTTCACCGCTTCAAGTCGTTGGCTTTATTGCACTGTGGCATTGTTAGAATGCGTCTGGTCATTGATGAGGTAGTAGAGGATCAATAAGTTACAGATAAACCAAATATCCTTAATGACAAACTGCCCTGTGCCGGTCAGCAATGTAGATGCGCTAAGTGCGCCTGGTGTGGTAAACAGAAAAGTTTGTGTCATTGTAAACACGGCACCACACGCCAGTGCAGAAACTAAAAATAGCGGTTTATGGCGCAAAAAGAGCGCTAGGCCGAGCAAGGCGGTGAAAAAGATATCGTAAATACCGATCAGGTTAGACGCCATTTGTACTGAAAATAAGTCATACAACCATGACATGAAAGGAGAGTGGCTGACGAGTGGTTCAATACCTTTGGCCTCTAGCTCCAGAAATTTCATCCCACCAATCCACAGTAATACCAGTGCGACAGGAAAAAAGTTTAACCATAAGTGTACCTTGGCACTGAACTTTTCTCTGGTAAACAAATAAATCGCGATGGGTAAAAGAGCGAAGTATTTGATGATCCCTTGCCCGGAACCTATGACCGGAAAGCCGCCATGAGATTGGATCCAGCGGGCTTCGGAAAGCAAAGTCACGAGAAATAGAGTTGCAATGCTCATTAGGCCCCAGTAAGCAGCTTTCTTTAGTGTACTCTGTCTGGCGACAAGCAAAGCACTCACAACCACAATGGCACCTCCTAACAACTGCGCTGCCAGTACGTCAGAAATCGCTGAGTCTAGGTAGTAAAATGTTAAGAGTGTTTGTACATATCGATCATTTCCACCTAGCATCATAGATAGCGCGAAGATAAACAAGCTGAATGCCGTTAATCCGGTCACCAAATTAATTAGTGTTTTATGTTGCATGTGAACTCCTAGAAAATAGATTATCGTTAAAGACCGATGGTTCTGGATATATATTTCAATTTTTCTCGGCTATTCAGGGGAAAGTTCAGAAACGATGGTGATCTTGCGATTATTTTTAGAATTCGGCTCTAGCTTAGCGTACAGTCCCATTTTTTAATGCTTTTTTATGTACTTCACTCTCTCGTCACACCACTTTGTATTGCTCTACATGCTAACCTAGCGCCTTCGGGAATATTTCATTCCAGATACTTCTTTTTTAGAGTATCGCTTACCTCTATGGTGCGAATCACATTATGGTGATTCCGATTTAAAGACAAAGAAAGGGTTAATTAATCATGTTGAATCACGGTATTGGGCGGATCACTCAATATGCCCTCATTGCTTTGTTTAGCGTCTTTTCGCAAACGATTGCAGCAGAAGAGTATAGGGTGTTAGAGCGAGGTATTGCCTCGTCAATTGTGTTCGATGGGCAAGATGACTACGCAGAACTCGTCAGTGACAAAAATGTGGATGTCTCAGGGAGCTTTACAATTGAAGCTTGGGTAAAAGTGGACCAAGTGACGCACTTCGCGCGTTTGCTCGATTTTTTCAACCAAACAGGTCAAGATAATATCATTTTTGCCACGTCAATCGCGACAACGGGCAAACCAAGATTCAGTGTATACCGAGATGGTCATGAGACGGTGGTTGATTCGCCAAAAGCCATTCCCATTGGCTATTGGACACATTTAGCAGCAACTTTCGAACACGACAAGAAAACGGCCAAACTCTATATAAACGGTGAATTGGTTGCAACTAACCGCAATATGAATCTGCCGAGTAACGAGCCGCGCCGTCATCGTTATATTGGCCGCAGTGCATGGAATGGGGATGGACTACTCCAAGGTGCTATCCATGATTTTAGAATATGGAACACAGCGCGAACACAAAAGCAGCTCAGAGCAAATAATCGCGCGGTATTAAGTGCAGTGACCGCTCACTTAATTGCCAATTATCCAGCCAATGAGAAAGACATTGTGGATGGGAGCGTGATAGACCATGCGACCGGTGGCGATTATATGCACCTTCATGGTGCACGTGCAGGCACCGCTCGCACAACATCTGCAGATTACCCCTTTACCGTACCTCAGTTGCGCGTACCGCAAAATTATCGTGCAGTCACCGTTTCTGGTTTGCCAAAAGGGGTGAGTGTTAAGGGAAATGCACTGCTGCCAAAGAAAAATAAAAATGGCACATATATGCAAGTGTTGGATTTAAAAGCACTGCAAGATGACGGGTTACTGCTTAATATTCCACAAGGTTTCTTTGGCAAATTTTCTCTACAGGTAGAAGTGCATGCCGGTAGTATGCAGCCTTATTCCATCATGCCCGTGCAGCGTTATAATTTTGTGTATGTGGTGCCGCCAAAAGCAGATGATATATTATTCGCGAAAAGTGGCAGTATTGATTTTGGTGAACCCATTGAACAAGTGACACATCACAGTGACATTTATTGGGGTATAAATAAACGCGGTGTGGTTTTTAGTCGAACAAAAACTACCGATTGGAAGGTTGATACTGATGTCGACCAAGGTATGCGTTTTGTCAGTATTGGCAGTGATAAAGACGGCGGTATTTGGGCCGGTACGGATGATGGGAGCGTGTATTTTCGCGATCGCTTCGATTCTCCTTGGCAGCAAGTTGATGGTTTCTTTCCGCAAGTGGCGGTTCAGCCAAATGGTTATGTTTGGGCTGCTGCGACAGGCCAAAATGGTGAAGTGTATGTAAGAAATAGCTTGAAAGGAGAGATAAAGCTCAATGGTAAAAAATCATCAGGGGATTGGCTAACCCAAGATGGCTTTATGAAAAAGCTCGCAGTGGGGGCCGATGGTCAAGTTTGGGGCATCGACTACGCAGGGTATGTAAAAAATCGTTTTGGTATTTCTGCGCCTTGGTACTTTACGCCTTCTGATGCTTTTGATCCGCAATCTGCTTCAGGCGGTGACAGCAATGCACCATTTGACCCAACCACAGACGTATTTGGTGATACCAGCAAAGCCGTGCCAGTTAATGATCCAAATTACATTCCGAGTTATGGCGGCGCAGGAGAGCTCAGTGCAAAAGCCAAAGAGATCGCCGTTGATAACGATGGTCGTGTTTGGGTGGTGACAGAAAAGAATGACCGTTATGTGAGGGGCAGTGCGGATCAGCCTTGGTACTTGGTAAACGGGAAGTATCGAGATATCAAAAGTAGCTTTGGTGTTGGCAAAGCTGTACCGTTGAACGTCATCGTGAATCCAAAAGTTGCGCAAAGTGCGACGGTGACTATCTCCGGGTTACCGCATGATGTCGTGCTATTGGATAAGGACAATAAGTACCTAATACAAGGTGGCAGCATTGATCTAAGTGCCAGTGACGCGAAAGGCTTAAAGCTTGATATCAGTAATGCTCATCATGACTTTTACGTCAATGTTGAATTGACAGCACGGTATGATGGTCAGTTAGTTTCATCTCAACAAAAGATTTTTATTGATGATGCTGAGTTGGAGCGCAGCGTCAGCGGCGGGACCGTTTTTCAAGTGGCGGATAACCGAAAAAATTATACGGTTGAGCGTGTGGGGAATTCACTGGTGCTTACTTATCGTTATGATCAAACACGTGTAACGCGTTTATTGATGACCGATGTTGACTATATTCGCTTTACAGACAATGTCGTGGCGATTGCGGATTACTCCAAAACATATCAATTGCCCGTGTCGGTCAATACAAGTCCTGGCAATGTGGTGATGATTGCGGGTGTACCTGCTGGAGCGGTCGTGAATAACTCAGTGGCCATGGGCAATGGTGTATTTGCGCTGCTTGCGGATGAAATTCAGTCCCATGCCTTTTCAATTGACTTTCCGACCGTAGAGGTAGACAAGGCCGTTGAACTTAAAGTTGGTGTCACCGCAGAGACTTCGATCAGTAAAGAACTGATTGGTGGTGTGCGCATTAATGGCTATGCAAATGCGAAAGCCTATGCTGAGGCGGATGCTGAGCTGTCATTCTCCGTTGGTCCCGATGGTGTAAACGCAGAAGCGCGAAGCTATATTGGTGCAGGTGCGGTGGCAACTGCGGGTGGTGCTGTGGAAGTCGATGGCGTTGGCTCTGCATCGCAGGAATATGGTGTAGAGGTGACGGTAGATGCTGAAGTTGAAGCGCAATTAACCGCAGATAAAACACAGCTTTCTCAGCATGTTAAATTAGGCACGCAAGCAACGGTTTCAGCGACGAGTACCCTGGAAGTTGAAGTAGATTTTGTACCTGGTACAAATGCAACTACCGAAGGCACGGCAGCATTGTCTGCTTATGCGAATGTCGAAGGTGATAGCAAGCTATGCTATGGCGACGGTTGTTATGGTCTTTCGGGTTCCGCGGGGGCTGAAGCGGGGATTATGGCAACAGCTTCCGGTTATGCTAGCGGCTCGCTAGCAGGTGTTGGCGGCAATGCAGAAGGCGGAGTTGAAGCGGGTCTAGGTGTGGGTATTAATGCGGGCGCTACGGCAGGGTATGAGGACGGTGAACTTACTGTCGGTGTATCAGGAGAATTAGCCGTGTTAATCGGCCTAGATGTCGACGTTAACGTGGTGATTGATACTAACTCAGTGGCTGATACCGCAGATTTAGTTGGAAACGGGGTAATCGGTGGGTTGGAAGCCGTTAACTCTAATATGCTCACCGTTGATCAAGCCGTAACCCAGTATTATGTGCCAGCAATTCGCTTTGTACAGACCAATATGTTACCGCTTGATCAGGCTATGAACCTATATGGGGTCTCAGCGCAAGAAGCCGTGTTTAGCGGCATTATCAGTGTCGATGATGCGGTCAATAACTATGGTGCAAAGGCGGGGGACTTTGCTGGCACTGCATTTGATACGGCGAAAGATAAAGCCGAAGATACGGCAAAAGACGCCTACAATGGCGCGAAGCATTTTATTTGTCATATCTTCTGTTAGTGATGTGTATGCCCAAAATAAAAAACGCGGCACAGTTTGCCGCGTTTTTTATCGGTCTTGGTGTGGCGGTAACCCCCATTTGGGAGGGTATTTGGCAAGCAGTTGGATTAACGCGGCGGGTGTCTGACATGCGGTTTTTTCTGCCATACGCATCAGGTACTTTTCAATGGTGATAGAGGGTAATTGCAAGCACTGTGCTATCTCATGGGCTATTTTCCCGTTGGCAAGGTGATGTGCGATGGCTAACTCTCTGGCGGTAAATACGTCACAATACACACGCAGCATGCGAATGCTCTGTTGTTTTTCTGCCGCCGCTTCTAACGCGTGATTGACAAGCTGTGAAAGCGAGGCAACTTCAACAGGCAAGGCGACAAAGTTAAGTGATGTAGACAGGTAGTTATACTTTTGAGGGAACAGGGTTTTTGGAGATTCGAGAATAACAGGTTGTATTGGACTGTTGCTGTCGGTTAATTGTCGGTATAGCGCAGCGTAATGGTGCACAGAGTTATTGAGTTGAAGCACGACACAAGTCGGCAAAGAGAGATCGGCTTGCGCAAAAAATGTCTGGCGCTTTGTATAATGTTGAACTGACCATTCTTGATCATTTAACCACTGTTTGGCTTTGCTATCGAGCGCGTCCGATAGCGTATAAATCGTGTTATGGGGCATTGCTTGGCGGCTGTAGAGTCGGGTCATTGTGATACTGTGCCAAAATAGCGTGATATTCACCAGAGCGTTTTATTTTGGCCAGCCCATCGTCAAAAATGCTTAGCAACCGCATAGAAGTTGGTTGATTTTTCAGAAAGAGTAAGTGTAACGTGCCGGTTAAAAGCGGTTTGGGTAAATAGTTGAGCGCGTTTTTCTCATTGTGATAATTTTTTTCCAGCAAGTACTGACCAGGTAACAAGCCAATAGGAAAGAGGTCAATACGGCCCTTTAAGAGCATTGAAAAGTTTTGTTCATCTCGGGTCATAATATTAACGTTGAGATCGCCTGAGTTCGCCAGTCGCCAAAACTCATCAGTGTAACTGTAACCTCGGGTTGCACCAATCCGATAGTTTTCTAGCTCTGCCAAAGTATTCCAACTCGGTACAGGGTTGCTTTTGTTGAAAAAGAAAACTGCGGACTCCTCGTAGAGAGGCATACTGCATGAGAAGTGCGCTTGTCTAGATTCAGTGCAATACCAATAAGCCGAGGCATCATACTGACCTTTTTTTGCTTCCATAAAACTGCGTGCCCACGGCATAAATTGAAAGTCGACACGGATATTGTGTTGCGCAAATGCGGCACGAATAACCTGTGGGATGAGTCCCTGTCCTTTTAATTTTTCACCTGAATAGGGGGGGTAGTCACCGATGGCAATGGTGAGTGTTTGTGCAAATGCGGGCCTCACTATAAGTATGATGAATAGCAAGAGTATTAGGGCTAGATGTGGTTGCTTGGTTGTCATAAAGGTCGTTACTGCAAGGTGAGTTAGGTGGAAATGGGCATTGCGCTTAATGCCTCCGTTAATGCTTGTTGTGTAAATGGCTTAGTAAGATAACCATCAGCACCAAGTTCTAAACATTTTTGTTGGGTTGCTTCAAATGCATCTGCGGAGAGCATAATAATATAGGGCGGTTTTTCGAGCGACATGGTATTGATAAGAGCCAGTACCTCGTAGCCATTCATCTTAGGCATATTAATGTCTAGTAATATTAAATCAAAGGGGGCGCTTTTACTGATGACTTGCAAGGCCTCATAACCATCCGAGGCTTTTTCAATATGTGTGCATATCGAATGTAGCATTTTGGCTGTGATAACTTGATTAAGCGCATTGTCATCCACGATAAGCGCACGTGAAATGGACAGTTCTGGTTGCGGCTCACTCATTTTTGCCTGTTCAGTGCTTTGCATTTGAACTTGAACGGCGTTCATCGACAAGGTGACGTGGGTACCTACATTGACTTCAGAGTTGAAGCTTAAATCATAATTGAGTAGTTCACAAAGTTGGCTGACCACTTCTAAGCCTAAACCGCTGCCGCTCACCATGCCTTCATAAGAGGTATCTTCTTGCGTATACGCGTTAAAAATCGCATCCACATCTTTGATGCCGACCCCTGTATCTATGACAGAAATGGTACAGGTGTCACTGTCGATGTCTGCAGTTACTTTTACCGCTCCTGTTTTGGTGTACTTAATCGCATTACTGACAAGGTTACTTAGCACTTGTGTCAGGCGGACTTTGTCGGTTCTAACAAACTGGCCTGACACCTTGTCAGTTGCGACGTCGAGGGTTAAGTGTTTTTCATCTGCTGCTGCATTGTACAGTTCATGGATATGACTAAATACACTTTCTAAGTCAACAATTTCAATGCTGGTGGAAAGTTTTTCTGCGTCTAGTTTTGCCAACGTGAGGATGTCATTTAGCAATGACTGTAATTGCTCTCCACAGCTTAAAATAGTACTGATATCTTGCGCTATTTTGTCGTTGACGACAGCGCTTTTTAGCGTCCCAGCGATACCCAAAATGCCAAACAATGGGGTTCTAATTTCATGAGACATACGGGCAAAAAACTGTTCTCGTGCTTCAAGCGCTTCAATGGCTCGCTTTTCACTCTCTTTTATTTCAGTAATGTCTGTATGTGACCCTACCATGCGTATCGGTTTATCTTGTTCATCGCGGATAATCAGTCCGCGGCAGCGTATCCAAATTGTTTTACCGGTCGCGTGGGTGTAACGTACGATTTGGTCATAAGGATGAGTTGGATCTGCCTTATGTTTTTCAAAGTTTTCCATTGCTAGCTTCAGATCATCCTGATTGATGATATCCTGCCACTCAGAGACTAAATGCTGCTTGGTCTTTGGGTCATACCCTAAGGTTTGCCAAAGCTTAGGACTCATCCACTCCTGTGCTGGGTTTTCTAAATCCCAGTACCAAAAACCATCCAATGAACATTCAACCAAGAAGTTAAATATCTCAGGGCTTTTTTTAATTTGAGCGTATAGTTCCTTTTCAAGTCTGTGCACAAGACCCCTCCAACGGCAATTAAACTTTATAAGCACGGTGCAGGCTTAAGTATAGTCATAACCTACTTTTACTGCGTTAGTATTGCATGATTTATATCCAGTTTTGTAGCAAGTTAGTAAACAGTTTGCACATATCAAGCATATTACGTGACGTATACTTTTTTGACTTGTGAGGACAATAAACGACAAATGTACGAGAGAAGAATCGAATTGCCATATTAATATCATTTTTCTCTTGTATATTTTGATGAGTTAACGTATGCTGGCCGACTTGCTTGTTTGACTCAAATTAATAAGCAACATTTATGTCTTACCTTGATCCAGTCAGTCATAGTTTTAAAGTTAGCGCCTTTATGCGTCTGTCTTGAAATTATCAAGTTTCCAATCATGTAAAAACATGATTCCACTGAGCATCGACTTGCGATGCATCTATTCAGCAGACCTTAATAAGGCACCCTGTAAATCGATATTGATCCGCGTTCAAACGCGATGAGATATTAAAATTAATTTATGAGCGTTTTATTATGTCTTACTTATACCAAGGACAGCAGGTGGCGATCACTTTGCCAGTCCAATCAATCTCTATGAACAAATGCCGCATGGCGGTAAAACACCAAGATGGCCTGAGCTACATCGCGTTTGAAAATACAGCGGATGCCAAAGGGTTTTTAAGCTGGTTAGGTAAAGTTAACTAACCCGCACTGCTTTGATGCGACATGTGGTATTTTTCAGCAAAGGTGTCATATGCGCACGCAGGGCGATCTCGGGCATAAAGCCTACGTGGTAAGTAACGAGGTTTCCCTGTGAGTCGAGTATAAACAACTGCGGTGTGCTTTTATGCTCGAGTAAATTAGCCAACGAATTCGGTAAGGTGGCTATTGCAAACTGTGATTGATACTGTGCCTTCAGTCTTTTAAGCCGGCGCTTTTGTGCGCCGGTTGCCATCATCAAAACCGAGAACTTTTGACAATCTTGTGACTGCACATTATACATCTGCTGCAGTAACTTGTGCTGTTTTTTACACCAGCTACAATTTGGCTGGATCAGCATGAGTGCGAGCACCTGACCTTGATAGTACGCTAAAGAGTCCGGGGCTTGAGGCGTTAAGGGGGTGAGCTCTAATGCGTAAAACGGGCTCATCGCATCACTAAAAAATGATGCCACGAGCAAAGGGAGCATGTGTAGTGCTTGTTTAAAAGTCATAGTCGAAGCCGATGTAGGCTAACCTACCGCGCAGTGGGGCGTATATATAGGTGACGTCGTAACCCCCTTCATTGTCAAACATGATTGGGGTGTCTTCATCTGCGGCTTGGTTGTAGTCAAGTGCATTATTGACACCAAAGTACAGTGCAACTTGTTTGTTCAGTGCATAGGTCACTTTAAAATCGAACAGACCATAGCTACCTACATTGGTTTCTTTGGCTTGTGTGGCTTGCTGATCATTGAACGCCTCATAGCCGTATTCGGCCAGATTTCTGCTGGGTACAAATAAATAGTTTGCACTGAGGCTCCACGCGTTTAATACATACTCCAAGTTAACATTTGCACGCTGTTCAGTGGGGGCAATGCCAAACGAAGACTTAAACACATCATTGTACTGATAGGCTTCAAAGCTGCCACCAATCAACAATGATGGTGTAAGCTGGTAGCTCATCGCAACATCCCATGCCAATACATCCGCTTGTTCAGTCAATTGACCTAGCACCGGTGTGCCAGCGGCATTGTGCGTCAACGAGGCGAGATTATCGACTTGCGTGTAGGCAACAGACAACGTTGCATTTAGCCTGTCGGCTGTGTGATTCAGTGAATAATTGTAGCCCAGAGAGCGCTCTACATCGTGCACATCTACTAAGTATCCTTTCTCCGCATCTAAAATGCCATGATCACTTTCGAAAAATGATAGGGGGGCACGATAGCCTTGTCCGACTGAAAAACGTGATGTCCAATTTTCATGATGGAACCATCTCATATCTAAGCGCGGTGATATCAAGGTGTCATCAATTTCATCACCAATAGCATGGTTGGCAATAAAATTCGCATTAATTTGGTCGATCCGTATGGCTAATGCCAGTTCAAAATCGATAGATGGTGTGTAGGTATCTTGTATAAACACCCCTGCCACGGTGTAATCAAAGCTATCTGACATGTAAAGCGGATTATTTGCCAGTGCGTCGGTATGACTGCGCATGGTTTCATCGCGGCGATCCACGCCTAAGGTAATTAGGTGTTGATTGTTCAGCGTGTAGTAGAGCTTGGCTGCAGCAAACTGCATATCATCTTTAGCATAGTAATCGATGCTTTCGTAAAAGGAATCTTGTACATGTTCAACATTGGCATAGCTGACATCCAGCGCGAGATTATCATTGAAGCTATGAAGTAGGGTAAATAGCCACTCTTCGCGCTGGGTATCAACCCACTCTGCGGTTTCCCACGGGTTGCCAATGTAGCGATTTCGCACATCATTATCGACAAATAAGTTGTCAGCTTCACCTTTACTCACACTGGCAAGTGTTTCTGCAATGGAACTGGTGGTATCTCCGATAACCGGCCCGCCAAAGACCTCCGATTGGCTGCGGCCATAGCGAGCTTTGACCGTCGTATCTAAAGAGAAATCATGGGTAATTGTTACTGCCAATGAGTGATTATCTAATAGTGGGGACTCACTTACTCCATTGTTATCACCATCAAACTGGGCGCGACTATCATGTTGGGCGATAACGCTCACGGTACTTTTTTCATCCTCACTGAGCCCCATAGCGACCATAGATACTTTGCGGTAGTCTTGGTTGCCAAATGCCACATCCATTTCAGCCCCATTTTTGGTCGGTTTCTGCGACACCAAATTTACAGTTCCACCGATGGCTTCAGGTGCGGTGAGTGAAGCGCCTGCACCGCGTGCAATTTCAATGGTACCGATCCCTGCTGTTGCCACACTGTCCATGCCATAAAACCCAGATAACATGGTGTGCAAAGGCACACCATCAACGAGGATGTTGGTGTGCTCACCTTTCATGCCATTGATCATGATGCGTTTTGCACCACACATTGAGCACTCGTTTGACACTCTAATCCCCAGCGCATTATCAATGGCTTCACTTAGATTAGCCGCTTGCATATTTTTTAGTTGCTGCGCATCAATTAACTCAGTTTTAGCAATGCTGTCTTTGAGAATGCCGCGTGCTTGCAGCCGTGACTGTACACCTTGTACTTCAATATGCTCCAAATGTTGTTTTTCGTTACTGATTGCATACATAGATGGGGCCGTAAACACAGTGATGGCAATGAAAACGTTTGATAAATATGGGTTAGAGAGCTTCACGTTACTTCTATTTAATGATAATGATTATTATTTATGTTAACGCGTTATACTTCTGAACTTCAAGTAATAAATTATTTAAAAAATTGGTTGAAATATTGCGTGACTAATTTGTAATGAGTAGGGTCTAGTAATCTATGAGTATTAAAATAAACGTAATTTTGCCGCACTGATAATTGGCGCCAAGCCTTGATTGGACCTAAATTTACAGAGTGGATGTGACAAAAAGGTGAATAAATGAACTTTCTAGCTGGGCTCACAATACGACAGAGGCTGTCTGTAGGGTATGGTGCGATTTTGTGCCTCATGATCTTACTGACCAGTATAGGCATTAAGGATGTTAACTTTATTGATGACACGCTTGCGCAGATGACAGACGTCAACTCAGTTAAGCAGCGCTATGCAATTAACTTTAGGGGGAGTGTACATGATACTGCCATTGCCATCCGAGATGTCGCCATTACCAATTCCTCAGCTGAACTGAGAGAATTTGAACAAGAGATTGCCCAGTTACAGAGCTTTTATGTGGAAGCTGAGAATAACATGGCGCAAATGAAATCACAGGGTGTGCCGTTTAATGATAAAGAAAGGCGGATTTTAAACAGCATCGAAGAGATTAAAGTCACAACTCGTCCATTGGTGGACAAGATCATTGCACTCAAAAGAGACGGACAAGAGGTTGATGACATCGTGTTGCAACAAGCTCGCCCTGCTTTTATCACTTGGCTAGCACGCATCAATGAGTTTATTGATTATCAAGAAGAAGCGAACCAACTGGCAACGCCAGAAGCACGTGATGTTGCGGGCGGGTTCGCTCAGTTTATGATTGCCGCCACGTTGCTGGCGATTGCGGTCAGTGTGTTTATCGGGCTGATGATTGCTAAGAGTATTAGAGAGGCGTTAGGGGGAGAAGTGCGTCAAGCTGAAGGCGCGTTATCGGCCATCTCTCAAGGTGATTTAACGCAACATATGGCCACGGATTATCCTAACAGTATGCTAGCCAAGCTCTTTGAAATGAAATTGCAATTAACTGAGATCGTCTCCAAGGTGGTCGGTGGCGCATCCGACTTAGCCGAGCAGGCGAAAGTGGTCTCTTCTGGCTCTGACGATATTTATGCCGCCGCGCAACAGCAAGCAACATTGACTCAGCAGACAGTGGCAAGACTTGAACATTTACGCAGCAGTATCGATCACGTGAGCGAGCTGACCACTAAAACAGAAGAGAATTCAGAGTCGACCGTACAGTTTGCCGACAAGGGACGAGATGCGATTGCTGCCAGTGCCGCTGAAATCGTCCGCATAGCGGATACGGTCAACGCCACTGTGGCACAAATTAAAAAGCTCGAAGCGAACACTGAGCAAATAGGTGGTATTGCCAACGTGATCAGTGGCATTTCAGAACAAACTAACTTGTTGGCACTCAATGCTGCCATTGAAGCGGCGCGTGCGGGTGAGTCTGGTCGCGGGTTTGCGGTGGTTGCCGACGAAGTCCGGCAACTGGCCAAACGCACGGGTGAGGCAACTGCACAAATTGAAGCCATGATAGGCGAAATCCAAAAAGAAACCTCGGCGTCAGTTGAGGCAATGGAGCAAACCCAGCCACAAGTAGAAAATGGCAAGGCACTGATCCAAGAAGCCACCGAGTTGTTGCAAAGCATTGATGCACAAGCCAGTGATTCACTGCGTCGCGTGCGTGAAGTCGTGCAGGCAAGTGGTGAGCAGGTCAGCGCCATTTCAGAAGTGTCCGATGCCATGGGATCTATTTCAGCGATGTCAGACAATGCCATTGAAGTGACCGAAACCAACCGCAATGCAACCCAAAAATTGGATGCGCTTTCTGCGGGGATGCACGAAGCGATTAGCTTTTTCAAAGTGCGGTAAATGTTAGTCACTGATTTTGATACATACTTGGTATTTTAAAAGCCTGTGTGCTAGACGTTAAAAGGCGTATTAAGAACTAAAGTCTGAGTAAAGCCGTTAAAACGACATCGCGCGGAGTGTTATTTCATGTTTCAGCTAGTTTATATCAGTAAAGCAAAAAAGCGCCATACAGAATTAGAATTAGCTAAAATGATGAATAAGTTTCGCCAGCGTAACGTCGCAAAGGGGATCACGGGCCTACTGCTTTATGATGGTAGAGGCACCTTTATTCAACTACTTGAAGGTAAAAAAGAGGAAGTTCGGGCTCTGTTTGAAGTGATATCAAACGATCCTCGCCATGAGCGCATCAATAAATTGCATGAGCAGTCCGTGCCAGAGCGCGTATTTTCTCACTGGAAAATGGGCTTTAAGCGTTTGAATAACAAAAAGATGTGCGATGAAGAAGGGTTTTCGGAGTTTTTAAGTCAGGAAGATAGCTACGCATTTTTGCAAAGTCACCCCGATTTTTCGGTGCAGTTACTTTGCTACTTTAAAACCTGTTGAGTACGAACACATATTTTTGTGTTCACATTCAATCAAATAAGGCGTCGTGTGTATGAACCATCTCAGTATTGCCAAACGCATCTACTTGATGGCGGCTGTGCAACTTGCAATGTTATTGCTTGTGAGTGCAATCGCTTTAGTGCAAATGGCCAAGATCGGATATGAACTGATAGATATTGCCGAGGAAGATATTCCGCTGAATAACTTTTTAACGCAAATCACCGAGCATCAGCTAGAACAAGCAATTTTATTTGAGCGATTGTTGTTGTATAAATCTTTGTCAGAGAGCGGTGCAGCAGGTTATGACACAAAGGTAACGCTGTTATCGCAACAATTATTGACTTCAATGGCGAAAGTCGAAAAAGAAATTGATGATACGACAGCGTTTGCTGCGCAGGCTATCACTATGGCGCACTCCCAAGAAGCGGCCAGTAAATTTCACGAGGTTGAAGGGGAGCTCCAAGTCATCACCAAGCATTATGCTCAGGCGAGTATAGATCTAAAGCAATTACTAAATCAGCTCCCCAGTCAGTCTATTCTAGAATTGATGCCGCTGGCAAAGAAAATCGAAGCAGAGGAAGATCAGCTTAAAGACGAGCTGATAGCAGTCCTTGCTGAAGTACAGGCGTTTACTCAAAAGGCTACGTTAAAGGCTGAAAAAGACGAAATACTAGCCATTAAATTGATATCGATTTCGGCTATTGCGGCTTTATTGGTGGCCCTTGGTGCTGCGTTTATTATTAGTCGCTCCATTACCACACCCATTGATGAGCTTATCGTTCGTTTGAAATCTGTCGCCAGCGGTGATGGTGATTTAACCGTGATGTTAGATGAGTCGGCAAAAGATGAAACGGGCGTCATGGCTCGGGAATTTAACAAATTCATAAGCGGCTTACGTTCGACGATTATGAGTACGAACGATGTAGTGCGTAGCTTAGGGGATTCTTCCGAGTTGGCCATGAATGTGATGCGCCAAACAGAAAAAAGCGTCACTGAGCAAAAAAACCAAACCGAAATGGTGGCTGCGGCAGTCTATGAGATGACCACCACGACGCAAGATATGTCAAAAAGTACGGCTCACGCCGCTGAAGCGACAGCCAAGGTGCGAGAAAAAGTTCAGACGGGTAAACAAATTGCGACTCAAACCAATCAGATCATAGAAAACCTCGTTTCTGAGCTGAACTTGGCGTCAGATGATATTGCTGAGTTGGTGGAAGAAACCAACAACATCAGCTCAGTATTAGAGGCCATTCAAAGTATTTCAGAGCAGACGAATCTGTTGGCGCTCAATGCGGCCATCGAAGCTGCGCGTGCAGGTGAAAGTGGTCGTGGTTTTGCGGTGGTTGCGGACGAAGTCAGGACGCTAGCAACACGAACGCAATCGTCAACCGCAGATATTCAAGACTTACTGGATCGCTTGAAAACAGAGGCCAATAAAGTGGTCAATAGTATGGAAAAAGGTAAGGTGAGCGCCCATAACTGCTTTGAAAAAAGTGAGAAAACGCAGACCATGCTTGATGAGGCGTCTGGGGCGATAGAGCAAATTAACGACCTTAATACGCAAATTGCAACGGCAACAGAGCAGCAGTCCATGGTAGCCGTAGATATTGATAAAAATATCAATAATATTAATGAACTAGCTAAAGAAACTGCACAAGGCGCAAGTGAGACAGCGGATGCTAATCAGAACATTGCGAAAAGGATCATCGATTTACATACCAACTTTAACCGCTTTGTGACCTAACCTGCATCATTAACCATCGGGTCGAGGTATCTAAGCAGTGAAACCTCGACCTTCTCCTTACGTATTGATATAAAATAAAAAAATAAATTTATTACGGTGTTAGTCTGTTTGTCATTTTATGTTCACCAATGGTTTTTTATAGTGAAGTACTGAGCTATGGGAGCGAACAATGACAAAGAATAGAGCTGTGCATATCGCACTGGTATGTGCAATTTGCTTAATATTAGATCAAGGCACAAAGTGGTGGGCCAGTGATTATCTGGTCGCATGGCAGATGACTAGCTACTGGGGTGATATTGTTAGAATTGGCTATACCGAGAATATGGGAGTATTCCTGAGTTTTGGAGCAGACTTTACACCTCTTCAAAGAACGTTATTTTTTGTTGTTGCGGTCGGTGTTTTTCTCATAGCGTTGATGGGCTATATGCTGAAGTCACATGATTTGACTAAGTTACAAGTGACTTCTTTATCGCTTATTTTTGCTGGTGGCTTGGGTAACCTCATTGATCGGGTCTTCAATCAAGGTGCTGTTATCGACTTTATTAATGTCGGTGTGGGGTCGCTTCGTACGGGGATTTTTAATATTGCTGATGTCGCGATCATGGTCGGTGCCGTTATCATTATTTTGGCAACACCGATAAATGTTCAGAAGTCTGCCACCTAAGTAGCGTTGATATTGCGACTTAAGTATGTCGGAAATATCCAATTTTTTAGGCAATAGCTGTTTTAAGCTCTTTACTCGTTTTTAATAAGGAGCTTTCCATGATTTCTCAATCACATCTATTAACCCAATATCCATATATTCATACTGCACTGGGCGGATTAAGTACGCAAGCTGAGCAATGTTTGCCTGCATCGACAGTGCACTTGATCAGATTGTATGTGTCACAAATAAATGGCTGTCAGTACTGTCAAATTATGCACGAAGAGGCATTGAAAGACACCACCAGTCAGGAGCAGTTTACGCATTTTCATAAGGCGTTATGTGAGCCAAATTTAGCCTCACTGCCTGAATTTGAACGGGGCGTCTTACAGCTAGCGCGACAAGTCACAGAAGTGAAACCTCTGACACCTTTTAGTAATGACATACTCAAGGAAAAGCAGCGCCTTGCGGTTGTGGCTGTCACGCTGCAAATAAATAGTTGGAATCGTATTGCGATTGGCTTGGGTTTTTAGTGTCGGTGGGCATTTTTCACTTGAATTGCGAGCTGTGACAAGTCGGCAATATTACTGTGATCTACTTGTCTGACTGGCAGTCGTTCGACCGATTGCCAGTTCTGAGAAATTGGCTCAATATAGCTAAGACTGGCTTCACCGATCTGCCAGTTATCATCAAGGAGTAAGTTTATTCTGGTGTTATGCGTTGTTTTACAGGTTGGTGGCATACCAATACACGGCTGATGCCCAAATAAGTCCAACACGATATCGCATTTATCGGCTGCACGCTGATAGTGAAATTCGCCATAGAGGTTGGAGATGACATCTTGCTCTGAGGCTGACGGAATAAACACTTTACCTCGACCAGAAATCGTTTTGTCTCGAGCGTACACTAATAAGGATATATTCAAGTGCACGTGATTGAGCGATTTATCCCCCAATAGAAAGTTGGCAAGGAATAGGCCTGGAATTCCTGATTGCGTGTGCAGCATAAGCGTGCCCATATTACCCATAACGTACATTACTCAAAGCTGTGCACTGCATGCAATGTCAGCACCCTAGGTGTCACTCTAGTATCTGATTTGCATGCGCGCTATTACACGATATTACAGGGGACGTATGGTGGTAGGCTGATTCGCTAACTTGAATAATAAACCACAAATCCAATTGGTGCGGCAAATCCCGCCAACACTAAAGCGCCTCTTGGACCCCAAACGCCCTTTTTGCCTTTTACCATAAACAGAGAAGAAAGCGCTAAGTAAATTAATAGCACGGCGTAAAAATCCGAAAACCACATCCAAGCTGCACGTGCTTCATTTAAGTGCAAAAAGTTGAGCTGGCGGAGTAAAAGCCGAGGCTTGACTTGCTCTACTAATACCGTATTGGCCTGCGGGTTCAAATATAAGGTTGTGTCTTCTAAAAACAGTTTGTAAGTGTTTTTGTCTTGCCAAAAACGCGCTTTGACAGGCGTCGTCAAAGTCAGTTTTTGCAGCAGTTGAGTTTCAAATTCTGGCGTTTCAATACGCTCTACATCAAGTGTAATTTGATGGGAGACTCTTGAAACTTGATAGTTAGAGTTAAACTGATGGATGTGATTAAGCGCGATACCAGAAATGGCAAATACCAAAGTCATGCCAATACAAAAATAGCCGATATCGCGATGCAAACTGCGATTGAGTTTAAACCAAGACATACTCAATTTTAGTCCTCGATAGTCACAGCAACAGGGGTAAATAAGTGCAATGTTTCTGGGCTATCTACGGGTTCTAATTGCTGGGCTTTGCGCCGTGCATTGGTTTGTTCCAGTGACAAAGGGATCAGTTTGACCGTCCCTGTGGCATAGGCGGTTTTACCTTGCGCAGTCATTGGAAACACCATGTCGCCATCACGCACTTTGACCATCAAAGTTTGAAACTTTTTGTCACTGGCTAGTTGCATCCAGCAGCCGCGCTTTTGGCAAACTCGAGTGACGGTGCCTGCTATAGTCGCTGACTCTGTTGTGTATCTTTGTGCATCACTCAGTAGCATGGAAATGGGCACTAATTTAGATTTATCTGCGCCCCCATTGAAAGTTTTACTGTGTGCGTTTGAACTCAATGTCATTATTGTTAGTAAAGTAACTGATATTAATGCTGCTTTCATAATTTTACCCCTTCCTATGAATCAAATCTCAAGGCGTTTTACGTTACGCTAGAATACGTGTGGTTGTAAATTGCTCACCCTAATTTCTGGGTAGTATGTCCCGATCTATTTATAACTATAAGTTATTTGCTTATTGCGTTGGGCGCTTAGTTTAATTATTCTAATCGCGCATTTCAAATGCGATTCATAATTATTATCATTTAACCTAGGTGAATAAGGACATGAAACTCACTCTTTGTGCGCTATCTGTTGGCGTCTTTGGGGCACTTAACGCTACCACTACTCAAGCGCAAACAACTAAACCAAATCAAATAGACGATGTCATTGAAGTTCACGGTCATAAATTATCTGTGATCAATAAAGATGCTGCAGGCTCTATAACCGCCATGGACAGTGAAGCGATGGCACGTCGCCAGCAAGCTGAGCTGACGCAAATATTGCGTGAAATTCCTGGTGTTGAGCTTTCTGGTGGTGTGACGCCATTGGCGGCTCAGCCTAGTGTTCGAGGCTTGTATGGTGAACGCATCCATGTCTCAGTAGACAACGTAAAGCGTAAAATAGAGTCTGATGGAAATGAAAATTTATCTGCTATCAATAGCTTAGGTATAGACCCCAGTCAATTGAAGCAGGTGCAAGTACTGCGTGGTGCTGATTCCCTTACCGTTGGCTCAGGGGCGATTGGTGGGAGTATTCGTTTAGTCACCAAAGATGCCAGTGATTATTTACATGGCAAATCTGGGGTGGGGGCTAAAGTGATGGCCATGCATCAAAGTAACTCAGATAGCACATTGATTTCTGGTTCTTTGTTTTCGCTTAGTGACAACATGGACACCGTTTTACATGTAAGTCGTGTCACGTTTTCAGACATCGACGTTGTAGGATCGAATATACAAGATACTGAGGCACAAGCAATTAATGAAGTCGCAAAACTCGACAAAATCAAAAATGATTCTGAGCGCAAAAATGTCGCGTTAAAGAATACTTGGTTTATCAGCAAAGCGCACAGCGTACAGAGCAAAGTTGATTGGTCAGAGTCTCGTTCAGACGACCAGCCCTACAACTTAAATGCCGGTTATGGCCTTGCATATCCTGCATTGAGTCAAGATTTTAGTAATGACTACCTCGAGATCACTTCCACCTATGTATATCAACCTGACAATCGCTATATCGACTTTGATGCACAGTTTGTGTACTCAGATAAAGACTATGAAAAACAGACGTTTGGCTACATTATGCGCGGCGAGCGAAAAATCGACTTTTCAGGAACAAAACAAGGCAGTACAAAGCGCTACGGGGCGAGGTTTGCGAACTTAGTTGATTTAAGCGATGAGTTTGACCATCAAATTGCGGTAGAACTGAATTATGACTACGAAACATTTAGCCAGTCAGAGTTTTCGCCAGATGAGGGGATGAGTACAAAATACGGTGACAGCGATGCGCAAAATGTATCATTATCGGTTATCGATCACGTTGCACTGTTTGATAATAAGTTGCTTGTGACGGCGGGCCTGCGACTGGATAGTTATAAGCGTAGCAGTGATGTATACACCCAGTTTGACGATCATGATGACAGTGAGTTATCGAATGAATTGGGCCTGACATTCAAAGTCAGCGATAATATCAATCTTTACGCCAAATACAGTGAGGCCTTTCGCGCACCGTCGGTACAAGACTTGTACAAAAAAGATGAGTGGCGTTGTCACATTGGCGGTAAATTTTGCTATTACGAACCTCAACCAGACCTAAAGCCCGAGGAGTCCGAAAACTTAGAAGGTGGGTTTGGTGTGTTTTGGGATGAGATGAATTGGGGTGACAAATTTGAGCTAAAAGTCATTCATTTTGATAATGAAATCGTGAACTTTATCGACAACGTCCCATTTATGTATTACTACGACCAGAATGGCGATAAGCAGCAGGGGGCACCTGGTCCTGAACCGGCGAATGGGGTACCTGTGGCAACGCATCGAGATTACAGTGCGAAGAATATTGGTAAGTTGGTGAGCCGTGGTTGGGAAGTGGAAATGCACTATGAACTCGGTAAATTTGCCAGTTATGTCGGGTACTCAACCATCAACATGGATGCTTACGGTGTGCCAAACTTTTTCTTGGGCAGTGTTGAGACAAACAAGCAAGCATATTCAGAAGCCCCCGCCGATAAACTCAATGTGAGTTTGCAATATCACGTGTTTGATAACTTTGATTTTGGATTGCAAATGCTGGCTTATCGTTCGCAGAGGCGTTTGACCGACGTCTATTTAAGCCGGGGTTATGGGACCGACTCGTATCAGTTAGTTAATTTCACAGCTAAGTATCAAGGCACTGGCAGTTTGTCTGGGTTATTGGTTCGAGTGGGTATCGATAATCTAACCGATGAGCGATATGTGCGAGCGCCAGCTGGTGAGGCTCGAGATCCCAGTGAGCTTGGCCGAAATTATAAACTGACTCTAAGTTATACATTCTGATAATAAGTTTACCCACATGCGTAATGCGTTATGTGGGTAAATTACCTCTCAATTAAACATAAATGCAACAAATCACCACAAATAATAAAATAATGCAAAGATAAATACATTTGAAAATGATAATTGTTTCTATTAGGATCTGCGTGTATTTTTTATTCAGGACCTAACAATGAAGTTGAAATTTTTATCAGTGACAATTGCCGCGTTGTTGGCAGCCGGGTGTGGATCAAGTGGCTCAGACAGCAATTCGGCGCCAACTTTTTCAAGTCAAAACTATGAAGTTTCTTTACAAGAAGACAGCGCACACAACTTGACCGTATCAGCGACTGATAAAGAGCAGCAGTCATTGACCTATGCCTTGGCGAATGCCCCCGCGCATGGGATTGTTGAAGTAAATGCACAGACTGGCGCGATTACATATACGCCTGAAGCAAACTATCATGGTGTTGACAGTTTTAAAGTATCGGCAAGTGATGGTCAAAGTACCACGCAAACAACTGTCAGTGTGACGGTGAGTCCAGTCAACGACTTACCTATAATAGCGCAGGATAAGTTGCAAGTACTGGGCGGAGAGATCAAAGTCGGTCAGATAAATTCCACCGACATTGATGGAGACAGTCTGACCTATAGTGTTAAAGCAGCACCTCAAAATGGTACATTGAGCGTTGATGCACAAACTGGTGCCGTGACCTATACGCCAGAAAAGTTATCAGTTGCAAGCGACAGTGTCGTGGTTGTGGTAACTGATGCACAAGGTGGTAGTGTCGAGAAAAATTTAGAGATCACGCTGGGGCTAACTAGTAATACAGATCGTGCATATTATTATTTTGCTAGTGACAACTCACATTTAAGCAAAGCAGACGCACAGGCCAAAAATCTAAGCAGTGATCTTAACAAGGGTAATGTCTATTCAAATATTGCCCAAGGGTATGCGACTGCCGGTTTAGACAATGAGGTGACAAAATTACTGTCAGAAGACTTTATCACGCAGCCTCAAGACTTGGCGTGGGCAAAGTTGTATGTGGCCAATGCTTATATTGAGCAAGACAAATTAGCGCATGCCAATACTTTGAGGCAGTCTGCCAATCAGCTATATACCGAGTATATGGCATCAAAAGGCATTACAAACTTTTATAGTGAGGATCAGCGTTTTTACTCTGAATTGGCTAACTCCTATCTGCGTTCCGACCAGCAAGAATTAGCGGATCAAGCTTATAATATCTTAGACATTGCGTTTTCTTCTGTGATTGCGGGCAACGCTACGGCTGCCATGCGTACCTATTTCTCATTTTCAGACCATGCCGGTGAACTGGTTAAAACATGGCAAAGTAGTCTGAGCGATACTGACAAGCAAGCTGCAACTGCGCAGCTAGACAGGCTTTATCGTTACGCATTGCAAATGCCAATCAGCCATGCTCGTAACGACTTAAACGGCAATGAAGGCAAACCGTACTATTCGATATTACAAGTGGCTTTAGGCTATGTCATTGATCATTACACCAACCTCAACGAGTTCGATAAAGCAAAGCCCATTTTAGCAAAAGTGTTGTCGCTATATGGCATAGTTGGATATGACGAGCACCACGTATTGGACATTGATCAGTACGCTGATGTCACGATGGACGAATACCCATTTGGTTTGATCGATGCCATTCCGCGCTTTGTTTTACTCTATCCAGAAAAAGATGTGAACCTGTTATTAGGTAAGTTTGAAACCACAGATTGGAAATATGGCTGGGCGAAAGATCAAGCGGACGGTGCGGTATTGTTATCGAAAGTGAGAAACGGTGAAGACAAACTGGCAGTGTTGGCTGAGCTACTGAAAAACGAAGAAGGACGTGATATGCGCGCCTTATTTGTTGACTTAATCTCTTACAACATTAATACCCCTGGTGCGGCAATTTATATCAAAGAGCAAGGTTTTTACCCCGAGGCCGCGGCTTACTTAAAAGCGGG
This sequence comes from Pseudoalteromonas sp. SMS1, assembly GCF_021530565.1. Lineage (GTDB taxonomy): Bacteria > Pseudomonadota > Gammaproteobacteria > Enterobacterales > Alteromonadaceae > Pseudoalteromonas. Next base: position 79,967 of record NZ_JAKGBI010000021.1, on the reverse strand, counting down.
ATTAGACATCTTGAGTAGTGATGACTACCTGCAGGCAAACAAACATATTGTCTCATTTACAACGGGTGCCACAGGGTGTGAAACAATCATCAATCAATACCTCAGTATCGCTGATTTGAGCGCGGATGCACAGTACAAAACCGCCGCGCAGTCAGCCTTTATGGCTTGCCATAAAATCGCATCGGATTTATATGCAACAGATACAGGCATTGAGCTGGGCGAGCGCATTGCCGCAAAAATTAATCTGCTGCCATATTACGGTGAATTTGAGTTAGCAGAGGAACAAGCTGAAATACTAAAGTTACTCGATACTGACATTGCCCAAGCTCAAGATGATGAAGCGAGTAAGTATATGCTGCGCGTTGCAAGAGCGCTTGCCGCAGGTAAGCAGTTAACGACGAGCTTATCTTACTATGAGCAAGCTGTTGCGCTAATTAAAAAGTTTGATGCCACGTTAGATGCGAGTATGCGCTTTACTTTGACCTATGACGCATTTGATTATCTTCAAGCTAATGGTTCTGAAGTTGGTTATTTAGGTGAACTCGAACGGTTAGCGGGCAAGCATTCAGATTATCCAGCAGCTATCCAAAAAGTGCGCAGTGTATGGACTGACCTTATAAACTCACATATTGAAGATCTGGAAACGGTGCTTGAGCAACAGCGCATCATTGCACTGACAAACCTCTCTTCACAGCTGCTGCGTTTAGCACAACCTGAACGTGCGATTGAGCTATCTGGGCACACACTGCTTGGAGAAGTAGAACGCGACAGTATGCTCACTGCAGTTGCACTGTACTATGCCAGTGAAGATGCATTTATTCATTCTTCTATTGCACACGTAGACACAGACGGTGATGGATTGGTGAATTTCTTCGCTGAACATGCGACCGAAGCAATGATTGATGCATCTGGTCTTGTGCTTGACACGGACAGTGATAACGATGGCGTCGAAGATTCGCAAGATACCTACCCATTAGACAGTAAGCGCCAATAATGAAGGTATTGACACCAATAAGGGTTAGCAATGTATTGCTGCCCTTTATCTCATGCATGGCATTCGCCCAGAGTGAGCCACAGCAAAGTTCAGATCTGTCTACGCAAGTGGATACGGATACCGCAACACTGATAGAAGAAAGCCGCTATATTGATTGCGATAACGAGTCAAAGCGATGCCGACGAGACTATATTGAGCAAATTGAAGTACGCGGCGACAAACTTAATCCGATCTCCATCTCGAGTGAGGGTGCATATACTTTAGACAGTCAGTTGCTAAGAGATTACCGAACCGGGAATGGCAATTTCACTGACATACTTGGAATATTACCGGGTGTACAGTACTCAGAGGCGATGCTTGGCGCGGATCAACTGAGTAATATTCGCCCGGCCGAAGTTTCATTGTCTGGTGCCAGTGGTCGAGAATCCGGTTATTTCATTGATGGGGTAAATAATAATTCACTACTTGGCAATGAACAGAATAACGCTAATCGCAACTATCTTCAGGATGTCATGGGGCACAGTCAAGAGACGTTTGTGAACCTAGATCTGGTAGACAATATAGAAGTGTTTGATAGCAATATCCCCGCACGCTTTGGTCAGTTTAGTGGCGGCGTCGTGAATGCTGATACGACCAAAGCTGGGGACGAGTTGCAATTTGGTATTTCCTATCGAGGCACCAATACATCAGCGGTTGAGTACGAACGATTTTACTCGCCTTGGTTTAGTGGTAAGGATGTACTGAGCGAACCTGACTTCAAAAAACACAATATCGGTGCTTATGTCAAAGCACCAATAAACGCTGATACTGGTTTGGTTGCCCAATTCAACCTGCTGGAGTCGCAAGAGTCTTTGTTCCAATTAGGGCATCTGCGATTGCAAAAGCAGACCAACTACAATGGCTTTATCAAACTTGACCATGCATTGACTGCCAATGATGACCTGACAGTTAGCGCCAGTTATGCACCGTTTAAAGGCCAGTATTTTAGCGAGAATGCCCTGAATAGTGACTATACAGTTGAGGGGGGCGGCTATCACCTTAATGTGAAGTGGTCTGCGCTGCGTAGTTGGGGGGTGATGGACTCTCAATTGAGTTGGCGCACAAGCGAAAATACTAAGGAGACGGCGCCATATTGGTTCGCATGGGCGAGCTTACCCGGTAAATCTTGGGGAGGCGAGCTTGGATATGAATCAAGTATTGAGGGGGGCTATGGTGACATTGAAAAGTCACAACGCACGCTGTCTTTTCGTCAGGACTTTGAATTTGATTATGGCGCTTTACTAGGCAATAAACTAAGTTGGCAAGCAGGCTTTGAACTTAAGCAACAATATGCGCGATTCAACCGATTAGAAGAAGCTATTATTTATAATGGCTCTGTTATTCGCCCCAGTGTCAATTGCTCAGGTTACACAATTGACTGTGTTGAAACACAGTACAAGGTGCCTGTGTCCACGCTTGAAGCACAGCTCGGTCGTGCGCTCGATTTAACCAAGCCTGAAGACATCCTGCTTTTAAATAATAACGTTTTACAGAGCGGGCAGTTTTTTGCACAGCGTGAAGTGAACCCCAAAGGAGATGCCAGTGCACGCATCAATAACCTGAGTGCTTATATCGAAGGGCAGTGGCAGTGGCAAGATCTAACTATCACGCTAGGTGGGCGCTATGACTACAATGATTTTGTTAAAAACCACAATGTTGCACCACGTTTTCGCGGCAGTTGGTCGGTATTGTCTGAGCGGGGGCAATGGGTGTTCGGTGCAAATAGATACTACAGCCAAGACCAGCTGGATTACAAACTCAATGAAGCCAAGCAGCCTAGCCATTTCGAGTTGAGGCACTTACAGCAAGGGCGCTTATCGCAATGGTATTCGTCGAAGGTATCACGTGGTTTTATTTATCAATATCGCGATATTCGAACGCCTTATACCGATGAGTTAATCTTGGCTTATCGCCATCAAGTATTGGGTGGCACATTGGAGCTCAAATGGTTGAATCGCTTTGGGCGAGATGGGATTAACCGTTTAAAAGGGCACAACGAGATTGGTCAAGCGACCTTATTGGCAGGCAATGACGGTGCCTATCGGTATAAAAGACTGAGCGCATCCTGGATGGCCAGATTTGATAATCAACATGTTGAAATTAATTTATCAAAAGTCAGTAATGAGATAGCAGCTACTTCATTTGATGGGGATCCTGCCTTGAAATTGGGTGGCAATAAATTTGTCGCGAATGAGGCTTTTGAGAGTGATGAACTGGCGTTTTTTGCGGTAGATGAGATGAACTTGAACGGAGAGCTCGACACCAAGTACTACCTTATGAGTCTCAAAGATATCGAGTTCCAAAAGCAGGACTTTAATCGTCCACTTATCGCAAATATCAGTTGGGGCGGTCATTTTGGAGATTGGCAATTGTCGATGATAGCGCGTTATAGCGGTGCTCAAGATGTATTGTACAAAGCGCCTTATACGCGAAGTATCAGCAGTGCTGCGGGGATTTGTGAAACGTGTAGCCCTGCACAAAAAGCATATTCTGTGTATTTCGAGCGGCGTCGTTCAAGTGTGACAACGGTCAATAGCAACATCAAATATAAACTGTTAAATACTCAGCAGTATCAACTCAGTCTCAGTTTAGAGATTGAAAACTTATTTAATCAACGTACCTATACCATTGCGCCTTTATCTACTGGATTAGAAGTAGGTAGACGCTTTTGGTTAGGGGTGAAACTAGATCTTTAGAGGAAAAGAATATGTCAATTTCAATTGTAGGCGTCGCAGTAATCGCTCAGCTTTGCTACCAACCAAGCGAAGATCTTCATGGGATAAAGTTTGAACGCTTCGGTGAACTTGGTACTGCGCTAAGTGAGGCAAGAAAAGAAAATAAGCCGGTATGTCTTGAGGTCAGTCAGCATCAAGTCACTCAGCTCGAGGCGAAACAATTACTACTCGCAGAGCCTAAAGCACTTCACGCAAAATAACGCTCTTTTTTAACTCTAAGCGATGTGCATAGCCGCACATCGCGGTCATTTTAAAGTCATCTATGTATCAAGCAGTTCTATTTGTTATTTTATTTTCATGTTCTTTCGTGGCCTTTGCTGAGGTTGACTTCGAGGCGTTACGCAGTACATACAGTCAGGCACCAGAAGCTTGGCCTAAACCAGAGCTCAGTGCAGGGGTCGCACATCGTGAGCTTGGGCTTCTACCTGATGTGGTACATCCATCGTCTAACCCGTTTAGTCAAGCAAAAGCAGCACTCGGGCGACGGCTATTTTTCGACCCCAAATTATCACGCTCTGGGCAGATTGCGTGTGCGAGTTGCCACGACCGCGACTTAGGCTGGGCTGATGGCAGAACAGTGTCATTTGGGCATGACAGGCTCACAGGCAAGCGCAATGCGCCGAGTGTTGAAAATGCCGCTTTTTGGCAAACGTTATTTTGGGATGGACGTGCGATAAGCCTAGAAGAGCAGGCTTTAATGCCTATTCAAGATCCGCTCGAAATGAATATGACCTTGCCTGAATTATTAGAAAAATTGAACGCAGATCCAAGCTATCAATCTGTATTCAAAGCCGTGTTTGGGACGAAAACGATTTCTGTCCAGCAGGTTGCAAAGGCGCTAGCGACTTATCAGCGCACAATTGTATCGAGGCGCTCAGATTTTGACTACTTCTTACTGGCTAGAACACAGTCACACTCAAGGATTCAGCAGGCATATAACCAAAAACTCAGTGATCAGGCACTGTGGGGGTTGCATCTATTTAGGACTAAGGCACGGTGTATGAACTGTCACAATGGACCACTGTTCAGTGATAATGGTTTTCACAATATTGGATTGACCTACTATAAACGTGAGTATGAAGACTTAGGGCGCTATTTAGTGACAGGTAAAGCGAGCGATGTGGGTAAGTTTAAAACACCAAGTTTACGAGGTGTAATGAACAGTAAACCATGGATGCATAATGGGTTACTGGCTGATATGGAAGGCGTTATGGCGGTATATAATGCTGGAGGCTTTCGTTTTCGCGGGGACCCTAAAGATCCACTCGCGCCTATTACATCGCCTTTACTACAGCCGCTTTCTTTAACTCAGCAGGAACAACAAGCGCTGGTGGCATTTATGGATGCGCTGACCCCATACCCGAGCGCAGGCATTGTGCACTAATTTTACGTATTGGTGATCGGAGGGTGTGATGGTCGAGTGAGCAAGTATGCTAATACGGATACTTCGATGATGGCCACGAGCACCAATACATACCAAGGAGCTTGGCTAAAGCATAATAAAATATAGCCAATGAGCATACCGATGCCGGCACCCCACTTGCCCTTTGGAGGCACAACCTGATGTGCTCGCCAAGCGATGAGTGAGGGGCCAAATTTAGGGTGTGTTAACAGCCAGTTTTCAAATTTGGGTGATGAACGAGAAAAGCAGGCTAGCGCAAGAATGAAAAAAACCGTGGTTGGCATCACTGGCAATGCCATACCGATAAAACCAAGGCCGACAAAAATGATCCCCGCAGCATGTAGCCAGAAACAGCGATTAAATAGCTTTTTCATGTTGTGCTGTTTCTCCTGTTTAAAGTGTGCTGTGCGCCTGTCACATATCCATAAATTGAATCAAAAAATGCGCTGATCACAGTATGGACCCCATATCATTTTAACAGCTGTTGCTTTTCCATTATAGACGAAATGTGCAGTAATTTATTCTGAGGACGTGGCTTGAGGGGAGTTTGCCATGCAAATATGGAGAATTTGCATGGCAATATGAAGCACTAGAAGTAGTAACCGATGTTGATATTGAAGCGTCGTTCAACATCCTCACTTTGACCTGCAATGGTACCGCCAACAAAGGGCTGATTTTTCGCATGCACTAAGTCGATATATGAGAAAATAGGGCCCGCTGTAAGCGCAACGCCTGTGACATTCATCCATGTGTTTGCTGAGTTATCTGACTTATTGTAAAGGGTGCCAAAATCGTTATATAGCTGTAAATGTGTAACAGGACCATAATTAACGGACCAATTGTAGGCTATGTTTGCACTCGACATGGTCGCTTTGGCTGGCATAGTGTCATAAGTGGCGTTGGCCGCAATGGCAATACGCTCTACATTGGTAAGTTGGTAGTCATATTGACCATGCTGGAGTTGAACGTTCCAATTGCCGACATGACTGTTAACGTGGATAGCCCATGCTTGATAATCTCCTGCACTGTACTGGCCATCATGTAAGCCCCCTCTGAGAGCAGAAATACCGAATGCAGTCGAACCTGCAAAGTGTTCAAGGTGGTAATGGTAGCGCCCGACAAAAGTATTTTGTTCGCCCAGCTGTACTTCTGGGGCGTCATAAATCCCTTCTTTTTGTCCTCTGATACCGACAATATCGATGGAATAACGGTCTTTGCGATCTTCCACATACCCATCGATTCCACCCAATTCATCATTTTTGAAAAAGCCAAGATCCAATTGCCAGTTATCGGCGACGCGGCGCTTCATCACAATACCCATGTCATAGTCGTCTTCGAGGCCAACGAAATAATTGGGGCTCATGAAGAAGCTATGGGAGTTATACGGGTCATTGCCAAATGGTACTTGAGTCAAGCCAAGTTGTGCTTGCCATTGTGACGTGACGTCATAGTCGAGGTAGGCATATTTTACGACATTCATATAATCGAAAAAGCGGATTTCGGCATTGAGGCCAATGTTTGCCACTTCTCCTGAGAAGTTAAAGCGGAAGACGTCGAAATCAAAATCGCCCCCTCGGTTTTTCGCATCTTCATCATACGAGTTGGTTGCGTAATTAACTCGGATAGCACCACCAACCTTGATCCCTGATTGTGACTTTTCTGACTGAGCTTGTGTTGCTTGTTGTGATTCTATTTGTTCGATTTTTTGTTGTAACTTGGCCAGCTGTTGCTTCAGTTCTGAAAGCTCATTGGTGGCAGAAAGTGTCTGGGGAGAGGCCAATAAAAGTGGCGTACCCAGTACGAAAGCATGTCTGATACTTCTTGACATTATGTGATTATCCGAGGGGTGAGATTTAACAAAGGCGCAAGCCTAACGTACAAAATTTATGTCTGCAAATTGGGTAAGTTTGCAACTTTTGAGTGTTTGTAATTGGCTTGTATCAATGTCGTAACAGGCATTATTGATTGTCAGATTGTTGCTTCAAACTTGTTATTTTTGGAACCGTCCAAGTGTGTTTTTATTAAACAGTGTTTACAGGTATAATTTTATTAAACAAGGACTTGTGTTTTTCACTGTAAAAAAACATCTCTTGTAAGCCAGACAGCGCTGTAAAACTAAAAAAAATCCGTTTGTGGGGCGTTTTTTTAGCTTTACTGTGAAAGTCACCTGTTTAAAAGTAGTAACCAAAGTTTAAGTTAAATCTGCGTTCTGTATCATCACTGTCTCCGGCGATGGATCCACCCACAAAGGGCTGGTTTTTTGCGTTGACGAAATCCAAATAAGAGAAGAAGGCGCCTGCGGACATAGAGACCCCTGTGACATTCATCCAAGTGTCGTTGGTATGATCTGATTTGTCATAAATAATGCCAAAGTCATTGTAGAACTGTAGCGAGTTTATCGGACCAAGTTTGACTTTCATACTGTACGCGATATTGATGTTGGACATGGTCGCTTGTGCTGCAATAGAGTCATAAAAAGCGTATGCGCCCACGGCGATGCGATCGACGTTGGCGATACTGTAATCATATTCACCATGTTGCAGCTGAAAATTCCAAGGCCCAATATTGGCATTTAGATGTACTGCCCACGCATGATAATCACCCGCTTTAGCGACACCGTTATGTAGATCGCCCATTAGCCCTGAGACGCCTAATTCAGTCGTACCACCTTCGTGCTCGAAGTGATAGCCATAACGACCAGAAAAGGTATTGTACTCACCTATAGCTTGGTTAGGGTCGTCGTATATTCCATCTCCTGCATTTCTAAATCCCACTATATCATAGGAGTAACGATCACTGCGGTCTTCCACATACCCGTCAACACCGCCGAGTTCATCATTTTTAAAAAAGCCAAGGTCCAGTTGCCAGTTGTCGGCAAGTTTACGCTTAAACAGCACGCCCATATCATGGTCATCTTCCAAACCTACATAGTATGTGGTGCCAAAAAACCAGCTGTGAGAATTATATGGCCAGTTACCAAAAGGTACTTTTGTCAGGCCCACTTGTGCTTGCCAATCTTGGGCAAAATCATAATATAGATACGCGAATTTTACTGCGGTCATATAGTCGAAGTAACGCCATTCGGCATTTAAGCCAAACCCCCCAATGTTTCCTGAGAAATTAATACGAAATACGTCGAGCTCAAAATCGCCCCCGCGATTTTTATTGTCATCATCATAAGAGGTGTGGCTAAACGTTGTTCTGACGGCGCCGCCTACTTTGACGCTTGGCTTCAGTGCGCTTTCCTTTGTTTGCGCTCGTTGCTTCGCTTCTTGTTGTTTGGTTTGTTCAAGTTGAGTGATGCGCTTTTGCAGCTTGAGCAGCTGTTGTTTGAGTTCAGCCAATTCATCATCAGACGCTAGCGCGGACGATGTACTTGCCGGTATCAACAGTGCCATGGCAACGTAGATTTTGGTTTTGCGTAACATGTTGGGGTGTCCGTATGGGGAGTTACTGTAGCTAAGCGTAGTTGAGTATTACGGAGATTGCACACCGCACCAAGCTGCTATTGGGCCGGAATTTTTTAATCTTTTTGTATAGTTGAAGATCTGCAACTATATTTTTTGAATGCTCACAGGAAGTCTCGCTATGAATATTTCTCAAAAGTTACGTCTCGCATTCATTACCGCGATTGTGGTACCCCTCGTCATTATTGCCGCCATCGTGATCAGTCAAACTCGGCAGCTTGCGATTGAAAAGTTTGTTGAAATGAGCAGTCGTGAAGCACAACAAATAGATAACGGGATTAGCATGTTCTTTGATGAAGTTGCCAAGAATGTGTCATACCTGTCCGGTCATCCGGATGTGCAAAATGGCAGCGCAGGGGTGTCTGTATATATCGATAACCCCAGCGCAAAGCAAATGACGCCTGATATAGGCACAACGGTAGAGCAGCGACTGTTTGAATTGTACAGCCAATTTGGCGATTCCCATCCTGGTATTTCTTATATTTATTTTGGTAACCCCGAAGGCGGCTATATTCAATGGCCAAAAGGGCAGGTGAGCGCGCAGTACGATCCAAGAGTCAGGCCCTGGTATACAACTGGCAAAAGTGCAAATGGACAGACGTCACTGACCGATGCGTATTATTGGGCGCCCGATGACACGGCAATCATTTCGACCGTGAAAGCGGTACAGTCGCGCAGTGGTCAGTTTATCGGTGTGCAAGGAATGGATGTGTCTTTGAAAGGCCTCACAGACATCATTAAAAGCATCAAATTGGGAGAGACCGGTTACTTAATGTTGGAAGAGGACACGGGCACGATTTTAGTCAATGCAAAACATCCAGATTATACCTTTAAGCACATTGATGAAGTGGAAAACGGTTTGTATCGCGAGTTAAATCGTAGCCCTGACGGCCTGTTTGAAATTACCATTGATGGCATTGACTACTTTTCCAATATTTACACATCAAAAACACTGGGTTGGAAGTTCATCGCCTTTGTTGAACAGCAAGAGGTGATGAGCACGGCCAATAATATGATGTGGACCTTGATTGTGATTAGCCTCATTTTAGTGGCCATTTTTATCGTATTAGCAACGTATATAGCCAGTTTGCTGTCTGGGCCGATTGTTAACGTCAGTGATGGTTTAACGGCAATTTCTCAAGGTGGAGGGGATCTGACCAAGCGTCTTGATGTGAATACACAAGATGAAACGGGCAGATTGGCCGAAAGCTTCAACCAATTTTTGAACTTGATTGCGCAGCTGGTGCAGCAAATTAACCATTGCGCGCAACAGGTCAATCAAACGGCACTGACCACCGCGGGGCAAGCTGATGAATTAACTGGCTCAACAAGTGCACAGCAACAAGCTTTGGAAATGGCAGCGACAGCCATCAATGAAATGGCAGCCACAGCCAATGAGGTCGCATCTAGTTGTGCCAATGCCGCAGAACTTGCTTCGCAGACTCAGCATGCATCCGAGTTGGGCCAAACGGTGATTACCGAAACGGTGCACAGTGTGGCTGATTTGTCTGAGGTAATTAATCGCGCGACAACGGACATCACTAAGCTCGACAGTGAGAGTGAAAACATCATGTCGATATTGAGCGTGATCCGGGGCATCGCGGAGCAAACGAATTTGTTGGCTTTAAATGCGGCGATTGAGGCTGCTCGCGCGGGTGAGCATGGTCGCGGCTTTGCGGTTGTGGCAGATGAAGTCAGGGCCTTATCTCAACGTACCTCTGAGTCAACGGAAGAGATAGCGTCGCAACTCGATAAATTGCGCAAAATGACTGAAGGCGTCTCAACGGATATGAAGAATAGTTTGACGAAAACAGAAAAAACGGTTGAGTTAACCCACTCTGCGCAAAATCAATTTATTGAAATTACACAGTCGATTCAAAATATCAGTGATTTGAATACTCAAATCGCCACGGCTGCTGAAGAGCAACAACATGTGGCAGAAGATATTAACCGCAACGTTGTTGAAATTAAAAATGCCGCTGACAGTGTCAGTGCGATAGCCAGTGATACGTGTGACAACGGTGAAAAAATGACAGGACTGTCACATCAACTCACTGAGCTGGTAGGCAAATTCAAAGTCTAACCGAGCAAATGGTAAATATTTGGCGCTATTTTAAACAAAACTGTTGAAGATCATTCATAGTGCGTAATTGAGGTTTACTCGATGAAAGTGGGTCGGTAATGTAGGGAGAGTTAAAGACAATTTATAGGTGGATCATGGAATTTTCCGAATCGGTAAAATTAGCGAGAACCGAGTCTGGGTTGGAGTATTTTGATGTAAACAGCCCATTATGCCAAGCCAAGATTTTTCTCCAAGGTGCGCAACTTACAGAGTTTATTCCCACCGGTAAAACGGATTTAATGTGGGTCTCTGCGGATGAAGATTATCAAGAGGGTAAATCGGTAAGAGGTGGCATTCCAATCTGTTGGCCTTGGTTTGGCACGCACGAAAACCCCGACTGGCCTGCACATGGCGTGGCGAGAAAAGTCGTATGGCGCGCTGAAAAAGTGGTTGAAACTGCAGATGCAGTCCGTATTTCCCTCTCACTACCTATGATGATGATAGACGATCTCTACTGGCCTTATGAGTCTAGGCTAGAGGTAGAATTTGTATTGAGTGACGCTGTAGAAGTCAGACTAACCAATACGAACCTAGGTAAAGCGCCATTTTCACTTACACAAGCGCTACATACTTATCTACCAACACCTGATATCAAATCGACAAAAGTGGATGGGTTGCAAGGAGCAAAGTTCATTGAGTTTGGTGAGGGGCCTTATACGCAAGACAATACCGTTGAGTTTGCGCGTGAAACAGACATGGTTTATACCCAAGCTGGGCCTGTGCAAACCATTCATACACCACAAGGGGTGATTGAAGTATCTCGAGAAAATTCAATGTCCTGCGTGCTGTGGAATCCATGGATTGAAAAATCGAAGCGTTTGAGCAACTTCCAAGACGAAGAGTATTTGACCATGCTGTGTTTAGAAGCGGCGAATGTATTGGAAGACACCGCAACAATTGAACCTGGACAGAGCCATACATTAATGACGAAGATCCGTTGGCTATGACCTTTTAGATTTACCGCGTTTGGCGTATCCTAGCGACACTTTGATAGCTGGGGTATGCGCGCGGTATCAATCATGACCATATTGATCATTGATGACAATCTAGAAGTGCGATTGAGTATCGCCTATTTTCTTGAAGATCAGGGCTTTGAGGTGCTTGAAGCCGACTCTCCAACGAGTGCTAAACAGCTCTTAAGTGTCAGGGCCGTATCGCTTATCTTACTCGACATGAACTTTTCAAGAGATACGACTTCTGGTGAAGAGGGCATGAGCTTTTTACGCTGGTTAAACAAGCAAAGTACAGCGCCAGCCGTGATTTGCCTTACTGGGTGGGGGAGTGTAGCACTCGCGGTACAAGCATTGCAGCTTGGTGCCAGTGACTTTATTGAAAAACCTTGGCAAAACGACGCGTTGCTTGCGTCTATTCAACAGCAGTTGAAGGTAAGTCAACGTCAAAAAGTGCGAATAGATCGCGCGGCTAAGCACCCACAGCCGCAAATCAATACCTCCCAGAGCTATGTTTGGCAATGCCCTGAAATACGCAACCTAGAAGCACAATTGGCACGTATTGCCAAAACCGATGCGTCGATCTTGTTGTGTGGCGAGAGTGGGGTAGGCAAAAGTCACATTGTTGAGTGGTTACACGAATGCTCTCAGAGAGCTGGTGGCCCCCTCGTGAGTGTCAATGTTGGTGCGCTTTCTACAAGCCTATTTGAAAGTGAATTATTCGGTCATAAAAAAGGAGCATTCACAGATGCAAAGGCAGATCGCGTAGGTCGCTTTGCAAGCGCTTGCACGGGGACATTGTTTCTCGATGAAGTCGCAACTCTATCATTGCCTTTGCAAGCGAAGCTACTGCGTGTTTTAGAGTCGGGGGAGTATGAAGTGCTGGGCAGCAGTGAGACACAGCGAAGTGACGCAAGGCTGATCTGTGCAACCAATGCGGATCTTGCTCAACTGGTCGCGCGAGGTGAATTTCGCACCGATTTGTTATATCGCATCAATACGTTTGTTTTTGAGCTTCCCCCTTTGCGCCAACGTAAAGAAGACATTGTGCCATTTGCAACACATTTGCTGGCTAAACATGCTCAGCGTTATCAGATGGCAACAAAGCCGCTTAACGAAGAAGTGTGCGCCGCATTCTTGCATTACCCATGGCCTGGTAATATCCGCGAATTAAGTCATGTTATGGAGCGGGCTTTGCTGATGAGTGATGGCACGCACATTAATTTGCATGACTGCCAACTGCGCTTTGCCAGTACCCCGGCCCCGTCCTATGCGCAAGCAACGGTATCGTACTCTGAGGGACAGACACTTGCAGAGTTAGAAAAAGCCGCAATTACACACGTGTTAACTGAGGAAAAAGGCGCTGTTAGCAAAGCCGCAAACAGGCTGGGTGTAAGTAAGTCTTCACTATATAGGCGTATTGAAAAACATGGACTAAAAAATGAAGGCTAATTTAGAGCGTGAGTTGCGCCTATATTTGCTGTTATTAAACTTGGTGATCAGTGGGTTAGTCTGCGTTGTGACCTCATTGCAGTCGTTTGCTGTTTTCTGGTCTATCGGCGTGAGTTGTGTTTCTTTTTATCTTTTACACTGTATGGCCAAATGGCAAGTTGGGCGAGTTGTTGGCCTCTTCAGACGGGTCAATATTCAACTGGAAGCAATACAGCAGACAGATTACAACCATCAAGTGAAGCCGCGTTTTCACACGGGTGAGGCGGCTGAGTTGGAAGCTCAAATGGTGGCGCTGAGCGAGCGATTGCACAAAGATAAAACAAGATATAACCGTCAATCTTTCGTGCTCTACCAACTGATTGATAAACTACCCAGCCCGATTTGGGTGTTTAATGAAAAAAAGCAACTCAGTTATGCTAACGCTGCCTTTGAATTAATTTATCATCAATCATGGCACACTGTGCAAGGTCATACAGCGATGCAGTTAGACCTAGAAGAATGTCAGGGAGCGTGGCGCTTTCGCACTGAATCGCGACGTGTTCAGTGGACATTACATAGCAGCGAGTTTTATGAACAAGGAGAATGCCACCGTCTGATTATTGCGACGGATATTCGTAAAGTATTAAGGCACCAAGAGTTGTCAGCCTGGCAGCGATTAATTCGGGTGATTGGGCATGAAATACATAACTCCTTATCCCCCGTGAGCTCGCTTGCGCAAAGCTTACAAACAAAAATAACGCAGTCGCGAGATCGCAATGCATTGAGCGTCATTGAGCAGCGCTGTGCACACTTACAAGCATTTGTAGGGCGTTATAGTCAAATATCTAAACCGCTCAAGTTACATAGAGAAAAGCGGGTGTTGTTAGATCTATTGATGTCTATCAAAAAGTTATTCAGCGAAATGTACGAAGATCAGCGCATCGACTTAGCGTGTTCGGTGCGATACTGCTATTGCGACCCGCAGTTGCTTGAACAGGTGTTAATAAACCTGATAAAAAATGCATTTGAAGCCAATGAAGCCGTTAACCCGCCGCGACATTGGGTAGGGCTCAATGCATTTTATCAGGCTTCTCACGTGGTGATAATCGTGACCGATCAGGGAGGTGGATTTGCGAACTTAGAAAACGCGACAACGCCTTTTTACTCCACTAAGTCAGATGGTCAGGGAATTGGTATCACATTGAGCAGACATATCATTGAACAACACGGTGGAGATTTGTCAGTAAGCAATGGTTTACAGGGCGCGGAAATAAAAATAACCCTTCCCAATTGATAATAATTCTCATTACTATATAATTCAATTCCTATCTACATGTGGCAAGCATCTATGCGTGTCGCGATATGGCTTGGCTAACGCAGCGAGGAGTGCATTATGTTAGTGTTATATCCATTTGTGGCTTTTTTGTTCATGACTTTTGTATTAAAACATATGCAATTGCCCTGCAATACAAAGCGATGGCTGAGTCGAGTGAGTGTTTGGGGCGTTGCTGCGGCCATGGCGGTCGCCAAATTTACATTGGGACTAAGCGCGTTATTCTCCATGGTGGCGTTTATTGTGGTGGGTGCCATCCTCACTTTGTTTACGTCTTTAGGCGCCATGGCACGTCACGATTAATCCTTTCTTGCACACGCAATATAGCCTAAGGTTTATCACTTAGGTAATCGTGCAAGGGATAATCAATGCATAGAGGCATGCTATTGCTGTTCGTCGTAGGATTGTGGCTTACGTCGTTAAATACGGTGGCCCACGAGTGGCTGACCTTTTCCAGCTCGCATTTTAGAGTACACTTTCAACCCCATCATCAAACTTGGGCTGAAAAAGCGGCGATTGAGCTAGAACGCGCGCGTAAGGCCGTGCTTAACCAACAAGGCCGTGCATTGAACGTCGTTGTTGATGCCGTGATCCTTGATCCTTTTAATTTGCCCAACGGCTATGCTCTTCCCAGTTCGGACAATCCTTTGATGGTACTTTATGTGACTCCGCCTCAATCTGATATGGAGATTGCCCATCACCAGAGTTGGTTGCAGTTACTGGTACTTCATGAGTACATCCATTTAGTGCATTTGTCTCAGCCAAGCCGACATGCCCATACTCAGTGGCTGCGAGACCTAAGCGACAGTTATGATCTTGCTGTGGCTGCACAACCTCGTTGGGTGGCCGAGGGGTATGCCACTTTACAAGAGTCGAAGTTAACCGGCAAAGGCCGTCTGTTTGACAATTACAGTGAAGCATTATTACGAGCTTATGCGCGACAAGGTGCGTTACTGCCCTACGCTGCACTCAATTTTGGCGATGGCAGTTATCGGGCAAGTGCCATGGCCTATTTGCTAGGCTCGCGGTTCTTAGCCTGGCTAGAGGCAGAGTTTGGCCAACAAACGCTAGATGCTGTATGGACCCGCACCATGGCGGTCGAGTCACGTGACTTTGAAAGCGCTTTTAACGGTATTTTTGGTCAACCGGCACGACGCTTATATCAACGTTTTATCGCGCAATATACGTTTCAAGCTATTCAGCACGCACAGCAGCTAACCCCTTTTGACAGTCGCGAATTTATGCAGTTTGCTTTTGCTGCTCGTGATGTTGAGTTCTCTAAAAGCCAGCGTAAATTTGCTGCTGTCGAAACCAACCAACATAATGAAACAGTACTCAAGGTGTATGCAAGTGAAGAGAATACCGCAGCATTGACACAGTTTAAAGCGCAACAAAAAGCATTGCTAATGCGTGACCCACAAGATATTGCGGATAGACAGCCAGACTCTTTTGTTCATGAGGTTTTAGCGACTTATGAACCGGTTGATTTCTCGGGTATTTATCACCCGCAATGGGGTGACGAAGATACCCTCTATTTCGTAGCACGCAGCAAAGGACAATCAGGTTCTCGGGTTAATGATCTTTATCGTTGGCATGTGAGTGGCGATCAAGTGACTCGCGTATCACGTGGTTTGGGGATACGCCGATTTGCCTTTATTAATACTCATGAGGTGATTGCGGAGCGCGTTATCAATGGCTTTTCCCAGCTAATACGCTTTGACACGCAGTCGAAATTGATCACGGTGCTACTCAGTGGTGATCTCAATACCGTATTTGATTATCCGACAGTAGATAGCCGTGGGGACAGGTTAGCTTACTTAAAACAAACACCGGCGCAGGGTTGGCAGCTGTTTGTCACCAACCTTGCTCAAGCGCACACTGCCGTACAGGTGCCATTGCCCGAAGGTGCACAATATGTAACTGCGCCGCGATGGCACGAAGAATCACAGATTTTGTATTTTGTTGCCGGACGTCACGGTGAGCTGGGGCTTTATCAATATCACCTTTTGACGAAAATCCTCCGACAGCTGGCATTTGGCAGCCATGTGTTTGAGGAAGTCGTCGGTAATCTTAACGGGCAACTGTTGTTTTTAGAGAGCACGCCATATGGCGCTAAGCTTGGCACCTTGGCAGATACAGGAGAATTCGGCGATGCGACCTTGATGGCCCATGCAGCTCCACATGCAAAAGGGGGAGATAAGGTAACGCAAATTGATACTGAGTCGTTGCATCTAGGTCCGTACCACGCATCTGCACAAAATTGGGGGGGGACAGTCTCGGCACAGGTGGCCTCTGCTAGTGAAGCCATGGTGGGTTTAGGCATCGCTGGCTCAGACATTCTTAAAAAATATAGTTGGCAAGCAGGGGTTAATGTCAGCCCTGATAATGATTTTCTGCGTGGCGGATATGCAGATCTCAAATATTTTGATGGCCTATTTGAGCTGAAAAATGCGGTGCGACTATTTGACTTCGACCTGACTCGCCAATCCGCTGAGCGACTGAGTCGCTCAGCGGATTGGGTTGGCTGGTCAAACACATTGGAACTCGCGACAACGTTTGAAAGAGAAGGGTGGGTTTGGCGGCCGTATACCGGGTGGTATGTAGAAGCATTGCGTAAGCGTTCTGTTGACCATAGTTACTGGCTTGGCAATCAACTGGCTTTTCATCGAGATAGGCAAGCATTCGCTTTTGGTTTTAGTGTCGATGGGGCTAGTATATGGGGCCACAATCGAGGACATGATCTTGTCATGAATGGGTATGCGAAGCTTTGGCATTGGCCAATATTTCTGCAGTCTATAAATCGATATCGTGACCAGGCAACAATGCAAATAGGGGGCTACCGTGTCAATAGCGTCTATGACAAAGTGGGTGCCAACTCAATACACAGTGCTGAGCTTCCTTTTGCATATGAGCGCGGTTTACATTATTTAGGATATGAATTTGCAACCAGTTGGCGCGGCGGAATGCCGCGTTTATATTTAAAACATCACAAGATCGACGGCCATATGATTGCGCGGAGTTGGGGCGCAAAATGGCAGATTGATTTGACTCGTAAAGTATTAGGTAATGCAGCACAATTTGCGCCTGCGGGTGTATCAAATTTACGGTTGGGTTTGGGACTGAGTCGAGTTACCAGTGATGTGTTTGATAATGAATGGCGGGCTTGGTTTGGCGTCTGGCATGAGTTATAGACAGAGAAAAAGGCGGACTGACGTCCGCCTTAACAATTGGTTGGTCTGTTATAACTAAATTACTTATTCAGTGTAGCTTGCTTCGAGCGTTACGCCAGAATATGCGCTATATCCACGTAGCATAACCCAATAAGTACCTGCGCCACTGGTGATGTTACATGATTCGCTATTCCCCCAGCGGTAAGGGCGGCAGTCATAGGTTGACGTGGTTGGTTTACTGCCTTTTCTGACGTACAGGTCTGCATCACCTGATCCACCAGAAATACGTACAGTCACATTAGACGCGCCTGCTGGTAGATCAAAATAGTAGAATGCAGTATCAGATCGCGCACCGCTCAACCCTTCTTTCGCGACACCATTGATGAGCTTGGCGGGGTCGTTATTTGGGTCAACTAGTTGTATCTGCTTTGATGTCGAGGCAGATGCCCCCGTTGCATCTGTCACTGTCAGTGACACAGTGTAAGTACTATACGCTGCATAGTTGTGACTCACATTGGCACCAAAGCCGTTGTTTGAATTGTCACCATAGCTCCACTCATATTGGCTAATCGCACCATTTGGAGAGCTTGATGCTGTGCCATCAAAACTACAGCTTAGTGCATTACAGTCAAATGAGAAGTTAGCAACAGGCATAGGATCACTGTTGTTATCCCCATCTGGGATTTGGTTATTGAAGTGTGTTGCCACTTTTGGCCAGATCAGGCTGACTTTTGCCCCCTTGTTGTGGCAACCACCTAAGTGGTGCAGCGCGATGACTTTGTTGCTTGCAGCTGCCAACACCGGTGATCCAGAAGAACCCCCAATGGTGTCACAGTAGTAACCTAAGTCTGTACCAGTACCTCTGCCATTGGCATTGGCATCATTGACAGAGCACAAGCCGGTGCTATCACGATCGGACTCGATTGACAGCTCTTTCGGATTACCCGAACCGTGCTGGGGAATGTAAATACGTTCACCTTGTGTTGCATTGCGCACATCAAGACCGAAATAACCAAATGGCTGCGCTTTTGCAAAGTCATTGATGGTGAACAGTGTGTAATCAAGGGTATAGTCTGTTGAAAGGAAGTCTTTACCTGTAACTTTGACCACAGTTTCAAGGGTTGAGCCATTACATGCGGTATGCTGATAGTTAAACCAAACTTCAGTATTGGCCAACTCGGAAGCGCTTTCTACACAGTGGTTATTGGTAAACATACGGTTGTCAGGGCCAACACGCCAGCCCGTACAGAGACCACTGCCGTTCATGAGTAGACGCGCAACAGGGCGGCTACGCTCAAACTCTGTTGGATGAGTATTTGACCAGCATTGGACGTCTTGTCTTTCCATTGCACCACACGTTGAACTGATGCCAACGTCGGTTGCAGGCGCCATCTGTGGCTCATTTTCAGTACCGTGGTCATAATAATCAATGATGGCGTTTTGCATCACGGTGTTTTCGCTGCCAGGTGTGTACTCTACCACTGCGGTATCTGCAGAAATAGACATGGCTGAGAAACTCGTGACACCATCGTCACTTTGACTCAATGTGGCGGCACGCATGTTGTTTTCTGTGTATTCATAGCGCTCAGTGCCATCTTCTGAACGCACAACGAGTTTGCCACCGCCAGCTAAATTAATATTTTTAAAATGTAGTTTTAGGTAGCTTGCATTAGGATGCGTGACCTTTTGGGTGATGACGTTGGTGCTGCTTTCAGCGTCGTTAGCATATGTCGCAACGGCATGAGGTTGAATCACTAAATTCAATTCAGCACGTTTACCAATGGTGGCCATGCTGGCTTTGCTCGTGTATTGCATCATTTGGGCTTCTGTTAGCGCAGTCGTTTGCGCCATGCTACTTGCTGATGCGAGCGCAAGTGCAGATAGTAAAAAACGAGTTTTCATTTATGTTCCTTGTTAGTGTGGTTGTTGAATAAAAATTAAACATCCACGAAACAAAATAATCCTATAAATCCCAATTGTAAAGAAATTGATAATCAAATATTTTTAATTTGTGTTTTTTAAGCGTCGTGCTGGAATCCCGTTTCGCTTGGCTTGGAATAGAGCGCGTTTGTCAGGATCCGATGAGCGTTCAATGGCGAGTGTAAGCAAGCGTTCCGTCTTTTCTATATCCCCCTTGGTGTAGTAAATACGTGCCAGTTCAAAATAAGGTTCTGGGATATAAGGGGTCTCTAAAATGATGTCTTTTAACTCTCTTATTGCCTTGTTGTAGTTGCCTTTTTTCATCGATCGTTGAGCAAGTTGAATTTTATCAAAGGGCGTTTCAGCACTGTTTTCTATACTGGCTTCGAGCAATTCGATCAATTGGGTATCGGTCTGCTTTTTGGCCAAAGAGAGGTAGTTGACGAGCAAGTTTTGACTTGTAAGCTGATGCTGATTGGCATATTCAAATATTTTTAGTGCGTCTGTGGCGCGTCCGCTTCTGCGATGTAAAACGGCCGAAATATTGATGAGTTCTGGATCGTATGGCGCGTAGTGTAACGCTTTTGTTAACATGCTGTAGCTCATGTCAAAGTCTTTTTCTAGCAGTGCATCAACTGACTTATTGGCATAGTATTTGGCAACCAAATCTTGGAATGTGGCGGTGTCTAGGTAGAAGCTATCTTGAGCTGGAAAATAATCAACCACCGTACCTGCGCGAATAATCTCAATTTCTTCGTCATTGTTCGTCGACTTCGGGGCAAGTAGTTTGGTGCGAAAGTGATTGGACACGAGAATCGTATTGTTACTTTTACGGAATACTGGAATGGTGCCGACTTCTCTAAACGTGGTGTCCACTTGGGCGAGTGTTGCATACGCTTGAGTTAATATGGCCAAAGAAATGCAGTTTCCTTCATTTCTCTGCAGTGATTCTTGCGCAGTGAGTGTATCACCATCATACGTAAACCTATCAAGACGTTGTTCAAGGTAATTAAATACGGCTTTATCTGGTCGAATTCCATTGTCTAACGCCTTGTTATAATGAGCTAAAAATTTGACTTGCTCGTGCTCTGGCAAAGAGAAAATAGTGGCTTCATCAATGGTTGGTTGAAGAGTAAAAGCAGTAGCACTAAAGAAGTCAGTAACTTTCGGTATCGCTTGCTGTTGGGGTGTATGGGTCTGAGCGCATGCGCCCAGCAGCACAACTAAAGGTAACAAAACCAAATTTTTCATCATTTAACGCACTCCTTCAAGATGCTTGGTCAGGGATTAGTTATGTCATGTATTTGTATGATTATCAATAAAATAACAATTACTAGATTGAAAAGTGCGGGCAGAGTGATGGGGGCACGTATTGCCTAGTCTTTTATTCAGGATTTTTGCTAATGAGTATGCGGTACGATTCCGGAATCGACACGATGTTATGTCGAAACTGAGTCACTTATTTTGATATGAAAATTTTAAGTGTTTGAAAATAATGATTTTAATTTCTGGTACGTTTTTCGCTGAGATACCAAGGTATCACTGTTGATACGCAACCTCGACGAAGAGTGAAAATTGTATGGATATTAAGATCCCGTCCCATAAGTCATCTGCAAACAGATATCGCTGGGTGATATATGGATGCATATGCTTGTTTGCGAGCGGAGTGTTATTCTATATAACAGCCAGTTCAGCCATTGAGATTGAGCGAGACTCGCTCATCATTGCCCCTGTTATGCGTGGACCTTTAACACGGACCATAGACGCTTTTGGTAAACTGCAAAGTGCGCATCAGCAAACCATTACGACCTTAAGCGCAGGCACTGTTACAAGCATCGTCAACAAAGCTGGCCAAGCTGTGGTCAAGGGGGAAGTTATTGTTATTTTGAAAAATGATGATTTGGTATTCAAGCAGGCTCAAACGCAGCAACAACTGCTTGAGATGCGAGTACAATTGGAACAGCAAAAAATTTTACAGCACCGTGAGCGACTTACCGAGCAAGCAACATTAGATGAGTTGAAAGGCGAATTGGCCACTTTGCAGTTTCGCTATCAAGCACAGCATGAATTAGCACAACAAGGTGTAATTTCTAAGTACGTTTTTTTTCAAACTCAAGCCAGTCTGGACAGCACAACACAGCGACTTGTGTATGCAGAAACACGTATGAGGCAACTTAGTGAGCTACATCAACATGAATGTGCAATCATAGAAAATAAAATCGCGTTGAAAGTGCAGGAACTCACCGTACTCGATAATAAAGTAGCGGCATTGATGGTGCGAGCGCCCAGTGATGGGGTTATTGAGCAGATGCCTCTGGGGCTGGGTGAGCAAGTACAAAGTGGTGGCTACATTGCCACTCTTGGCAATCAAAAAGCATTCACCGCCGTACTTCACGTTGGGCAATTACACGGCCAACAGATCCAGTTAGGACAACGCGTTGAAATCAAGGTTGGTGATGAAGTGGTGACAGCTGAAATAACACGTATTGATCCTGTTGTGACTAACCACAGCATTGTGGTTGAGGCGAGGTTACCACCTCAGATCCCCACAGCTGCGCGGCTCAAACTCAGCATTACCGCATCGATTATCATCGAACACTTGCAGGATGTCGTCTATATTCGTCGCCCTGCGAACCAGTTAACGCTTGAAAGTGGGTTGCTCTACAACGTTCTAGACACGCAAGAAACAGAATTGCTAGAGGTGGTATTTGGTGTTGATGCGGGCCGTTATATCGTTGTCGAGCAAGGCTTATCAGTAGGTCAAAACGTCATTATTTCGGATCTCAATAGCCTTGCACTGCAAGGTGCAACCATTGCCATTAAATAGGAGTCGACATGCCGCATATTATTGAAATGAAGAATATCGGAAAAGTCTTCGAAACGTCCGATTTGCAGACGCATGCATTGAGAAATATCAATCTCGTGATTGAATCAGGTGAATTTGTTTCTGTTTCTGGTCCTTCTGGGTGTGGAAAATCGACGTTATTATCGATTATGGGGTTGCTAGAAACGGCCTCGTCTGGCGAGTATCTCTTAGCTGGACAGCGGGTGGACGCGTTGTCATTTGATCAGAGCGCTGAACTAAGAAACAAGCATATCGGATTTATTTTCCAATCTTTTAACCTCATAGAATCGTTGAATGTGTTCGATAATGCGGCATTGCCACTGCGTTATCGGGAACCAAAAATGACCGCCGAGCAAGTAAAAAAAATAGTTTTGAATTGTCTAGATAAAGTGGGGCTGTCACATCGCTTAACACATCGGCCCGGTGAATTGTCAGGTGGCCAACAGCAGCGTGTGGCCATAGCGCGCGCCCTCGTCACTCAACCAAGTATCTTATTGATTGATGAAGCGACGGGTAATCTTGATTCTAAAAGTGGGGATGCGGTGATGTCACTAATTGGGGAGCTACACCAACAAGGGACTACCATTTGCATGGTCACCCACGATCCTCGCTATGCTGACATGGCCGCGAGGCAAATTAAGCTGTTTGATGGTGAGTTACTGGGCAGTGCACAAATCAGCCGCTCCAACCAGACTCAGTTTAACGGAGTAGCTTGAAGCCCATGATGTATTCACATTTATATTTTCGACAATCTATAGTCATTACTGCTGTATGGGCGATAGCAATGATCAAACAGAGCCGAGCACAAGGAGAGTAATATGTGGAAGGAATCTCTCAGCGCAATTATTACGCTGTGTGCCAAACCTAGATTTACACTGGTGTTCGTTTTTTTATTGACCATGGCCTTGGCTGGTGGATTGGTGGTCAGTCTCTTCTATTGGCAAGCTTATGCCCCGTTGCCCTACACGCATGCAGATAGGCTCGTATGGTTGCACGGTACGATGGTTAATCGGCAAGAAGAACCGATTATGGATAACGCACTGTCAAATATGGCTGCCTATCATATTAGTAGTCGCACATCACAACTTGAGCTTATCGCCCCAATTTTTTATGGAGAGCTTTTATACACAACGCATGCCGCTGCGCCGCAAGTAAATGTAACCTATACTCATCCGAATTTTTTTACCTTATTTGATTTAGAATTGCGTGCCGGTCGTTATTTCAACCAAACGCAACACAATGGGACTCGGGAGGTGGTTATTAGCGAATGTTTTGCACATCGCTATATGCGAAGTGTTGAACAGCCACTACGTTCTATGACTGAGCTGCTTTCCCAATCAATCGTGCTAGACAATCAACAATATCGTATTGCGGGTGTTGTTGCATGCAGTAATAAAGAGCCCCAGCTAAGTGCGGCAAATTATCGCACTGATGTCTTCATGGACTTTAATAGCACGATCAATTTTGCGCAACCATTGTTAGAACATCTTACAGTGAGACAAAACACCTTTGTTGTCGGTCGTCTCAAAAGGTCCAGCACCATCAAACCCGTAGCCCCTGACGTGATAGGCTATCTCAATCAACAGTTTACACAAGGATTGATGAGTCTTAATTATGGCAAAGGTAAACATCTGAAATTTAAATTTATGCCTTTACAAGATCGACTGAAAGCGCCGTTGAAGCGCACCAGCCACTGGTTGCTACTGGGTGGGAGCGCATTTTTACTCATCACGTTAGTTAACTTATTCACCTTTTACTTATTGGAGGTTAAGAAACAACATAGTGAATTGGCTTTGAAGGTGACCTTGGGTGCAAAACTAAGTATGTTACGAGGCGCACATTACATTCAATTGAGTGCGTTATTTTTGATCTCCGCATTGTGTGCCATGCTGCTGAGCGAAATAACGGTGTATGTGATTAAACAGGCTGCAGCTTCAACGTATGCACACATTCACTGGTTAACGATCAGATGGTGGCACCACGTTTTCATGGTGGGGGTTGCACTTATTTTATCTGCGAGTTTTGCCAAGCTTGGGTTGTCCCACTTGTCTTTTCGGCATTTACATAGCCAAATGCATGGCGCAGGTAAGGGCCAGGTCAAGCAGCTACCGCACTGGTTGACCGTCAATGTCCTGATCACCCAGCTCAGCGTGGGGATCATTGTCTTGTGCACCACCGCTTGGTCATCTATCTATTTTACTCATCGCCTTTCAACACCTGTCGGTATCGATGATCAAGGGGTTATGTTCATTGAGCGTCAACAGCACTCATGGGGCAAAGAAGCCGCGCATGTTGCCGCGCGCAAACAGTTATTTTTTGCTAATCAGCAAGCGCTGTTGGCACACCCAAAAATCGAGTCCGTTGCACTCAGTGCCATTATGCCTTTTGATAACCGTTATCTTGCAAGTATTGGTAAGACCCCAAAAAGTGCTGACCAACTCACAGTCAATTCACAGCTTGTTGGCGCTGGCTATTTTCAGCTGCTTGGCCAAAAGGTTGTTGCAGGACGTTCATTTAATCAACGAGATACTGAGCTACGCAACGTACTGATCATGAACCGTCAGGCTGCGTCTCAGCTCGGCATTGATGAGCTGCATATTGGCATGACGCTGTATCCTGGAAATCAGCCACCTGTGATTTTAATCGGAATTGTTGAGGATATTTTTACTCATACAACCGGCGCTTTACCGATCTTGTATTTTCCACACAATTACTATGAGACCAATATGTTGGTGAAGCTGAGGCCGGGTCAAACGATGCATAAATCAGAGGTGGTGGCATTACTCAAACAGCAAGCAGTGGCACAAAATGTACAAAGGTACAGCGCCTTATCAGCACAAATTAGAGAATTAAATAGCACAGCTATGGTGAGCTTAATTGGCGGTATTGGGGTGTGTATTTTGATTGTTATTCAAGTGGTCGTGGGATTATTTGGTTTGTTGGGAAATCTCGCACTAGGCCAGCGGGAAGTAATACGAATTAAACAACAGGTTGGTGCCAAACATCGACACTTGGTGCGTGAACAAGTGAGGTTGCGATTGGGTCATTTCACGGCCGCATTGGTGATTGCAACAAGTGTAATCCTCGTTATTGCAAGTGTTGTCACTGTGCCGATATCCATACTATTCTTTAGTTACGCATTTGCCGTTGTTTTTTTATTTAGCTTACTGTTTTATATAGATATATACCATGTCTATCGGCAGTTGAAAAAAGACTGAAGAGTTGTAACAGATTCTTACAAATGTCACACCCTGCATGGCCTAAATCTTGTTAAGATAGCAGTAGGAAATTATCAATAGGTGCGGTCATGCAAGCAAAGACACTAAAATGGATATTGCCCTTCGTTGCGTTGGGTATCGGTATCGCTGGATTTATGGGCATAAATGCTGTTGCAAAAAATGATGATGAGTCAGATGTCGTAGACACTCGACCTATCGTTGAGGTCGAAGCACTACGAGCGCAAGATCATCAAGTTGTGATCAACAGTTATGGTGAAGTACAACCGCTTGAGCAAACGAATTTGTCAGTACAGGTTTCGGGTGAAATTGAATATTGGCATCCAAACTTCGTCGCAGGTGGTGTGATTAATAAAGGAGATGTGCTCCTTAAAATTGAAAAGGACAATTACCAAGCGGCGCTCTTGCAAGCCGAAGCCACCCTGTCAAGTGCACAAGCCCAGCTCATCGAAGAACAAGCTCTGGCGGATGTTGCCGCAGATGAAGCAAAACGCTTTCCAAATAAAACACACACTGATTTATTCCTTCGCAAGCCTCAGCTACTGAGTGCTCATGCTGCAGTTAAATCTGCTAAAGCAGCATTGAGTAGAGCTCAGCGAGATTTAGACAATTGCGAAGTCGTGGCACCATTTAATGCATTGGTTGTTTCCCGAGATGTCGGCCTGGGTCAATTTGTTAATACCGGTGCTTCAGTGGCGAAGTTAAATAACATAGAGCAGGCTGAGATTATTATCCCGATTGCGGGCTTTGATTCTATTTTCTTGCCAGACAATGTATCTGGTATAGAGGCAACGCTATCGCAAAAAGGCATCAACAGTTTCACGCGCCAAGCCTATATTCATCGAGACTTAGGCGTAGTCGATCAACAAACTCGCATGAACAATCTGGTGGTTCGTATTGATGATCCCTATGGCTTAACAAGCAATGCGCCAGCAATAAAATTTGGTACATATGTTCAGGTTCAATTTGCTGGAAAAACCCTCAAACAAATTTACCGCTTGCCGCAAGAGTTAGTGAATAATCAAACCGTGTGGTTGCTAAATTCAGACGCTCAGCTTGAGCCTCGTACAGTACAGGTTATTCGCGAGGAAGGGGCTTATTACCTTGTCGGTGAAGGTCTTTCAAATAATGATACGGTCGTTGTAACGTTACCTGAATATCCACAACGTGGTATGGCGGTAAAAGTGGCTGGTAGTGAGCAGAGTCAGGGAGATACTGACAATGTGGGAAAGCTATAACGGCAGGGAATGACTATGACTGATCAAATCAAAACTTCCCAAAAAGGGTTAATTGCGTACTTCGCACATAACCCTGTTGCCGCAAACCTGATGATGTTCTTTATCGTGATAATGGGGATTGTGAGTTATGTGACAATCCAGCGGCAGATGTTTCCAAGCCAGGAAATTAACAAAATATCTGTCAATGCATCTTATCCGGGCGCTTCCCCCCAGGAAATCGAAGAGAGTATCTTAATCAAGATCGAGGAAGCGTTGAAAGATGTGACCGAGATTGAAAAAGGAGTCTATCGTGCCACGCGTGGTAATGGCAGCGTGGTATTGGATATTGATACGGGTGCTGACTTAAATGAAGTAACGGAAAAAGTGAGGACTCGGGTCAATGGGGTTGCAACGTTTCCTGCTGATATGGAACCGATCCGAGTTCAGCAAAGGGAATTTCGTCAAGATGTTATTCAAATGGCATTGGCTGCCGATATACCTTTGACTGAGCTGAAGCCACTCGCGAAAGAAATTGAAGATGAGCTGTTACAACTATCAAGCGTCTCTTTGGTTGAGCGCAGCACACCTGCGTATGAAATTGCAATTGAAATTGATCCTGATACGTTGAGACGGTACGGATTGAGCATCAATGACATCAGCAACTCGATCCGTCGTTATTCGGCAAATATGTCAGCGGGTCAGATCCGAACTGAAGCAGGTATTATTTCTGTTCGTGTGGAAAATCAGAAGTACAGCGGTGATGAGTTTAAGCGCATTCCGGTTAAAGTGGGTGACAATGGGGCGAAGATATATCTCCAAGACGTTGCAGTCATCAAAGATGCATTCGTTGAGGGGGAATTCTACTTCAAACAAAATGGTGTCAATGCTGCATTCCTGTCTGTTAAGGCGACAAAAGATCAAAACATGATACCGATCGCAAATACGGTACATGCGTATATCGAACAGAAAAATGAGACATTGCCAGCGGGTGTAACCCTCACCCCCATTGTTGACATGACCTATTATTTGGACGCGCGTTTAGAAATGATGAAAAAGAACATGTTCCAAGGGGCAATTCTTGTGGCGATTATGCTGTCGATTTTCTTGCGTTTTAAATTAGCATTATGGGTCATGATAGGATTGCCAGTGTGCTTCCTCGGCGCCATCATGTTAATGCCTGTATTTGGCATCAGTATTAATATCGTCTCTCTATTTGCATTTATCATGGTACTGGGGATCGTGGTCGATGATGCTATTGTGATAGGGGAGTCCTCATATACTGAAGTGGAGCGCAGTGGCGCGAGCGTTGATAGTGTCGTTCGTGGCGCGAAACGAGTTGCAACGCCGGCAACCTTTGGGGTGCTGACCACCATGGCTGTATTTGCTCCGATGGTTATGTCGAGTGGCCCACAAGGGGCTTTCTTCAAATCTATTTCCATTGTCGTGATTTTGTGTTTGGTATTCAGTTTGATCGAGTCAAAATGGATCTTACCCGCGCACTTAGCACATACAAAGTTTAAGCCTATGCGTGAGAATAGCTGGCGAGCTAAATTCAACAAGCGCTTTTTTGAATTTGTGAATGGCCCTTATCGCCGCACCGTTGAAAAATGCGTGGAATGGCGTTGGGCTGTATTTTTTGGCTTTATCGCAGTGTTTATGATCAGTATGTCACTGATTACCTCTAGCCAAGTGCGATTTATCCCACTTCCGAAAGTGCCGCATGACTATCCTATGGTGAAGATTTTACTCAATGACAATGTGTCAGATGAGCAAACGCTTTCAGCCATGATGAAAGTTGAAAAAATGATGCTAGAAGTGGACCGAGAAGTGGAAAAAGAATACGGCCAGAAGATGCTCAAAGATATTCTCGTTTGGAACGAGGGTCGCAGCGAGGGCTCTGTGCTTGCCGTGTTAGTGGATGAAGACTTACGTCCATTTGATGCTTTTGAACTTTCTCGGAGATGGCGTGAGAACATGCCAACCATTGCAGGCGTTAAATCACTGCTTGTCATTGATGATGTCAATGACTTCGGAGGGGGAGACGGTGAATTTGGTTACCTGCTTTATGGGCCTGATATTGATACCCTGAATGCCGCTGGAAGGCAGTTTATTTCGATGCTGCAACAAGAAAAAGGGTTATTTGATATTAGCTCGACCATTGATCCACCCAGTAAAGAAGTACAGCTTACTTTGAAGCCTGTGGCTTATGACCTAGGGTTAAATCTCGCAGACATAGCAAGTCAAATTGGTAACAGCTTTTATGGCGGGGAAGCGCAGCGTGTGATACGAGATGGTGAAGAAATCCGAGTGATGGTGCGTTACCCAGAACTTGATCGTGAAGCCATTGCCTCTTTAAGGTATGCCTTAGTTAAAACACCACAGGGACAGGAAGTGGTCCTAGGTGACGTGGTTGAATTTATAGAAAAACCAGGCGTAAGTTATATCCGTCGTGAAGGCGGCTATCGCACTGTGTATGTATACGGCAGCATCGATGAGCAAGTGATTGAGCCGTCTGCAGTGGTTAAAAACATTAGAGAAAAGCTCTTGCCTGAACTACAAAGTCAATTCCCTGGTGTTAAATCGGAGTTAGGGGGATCTGTCGAAGATACTCAAGCACAGGCTGATGAACAGAAGTTGTTCTTCGTCGCAGGTATGTTGATTGTGTATATCTTATTAGCTGTGCCACTGAAGAGTTACTCTCAACCATTGATTATTATGTCGGTAATACCGTTTAGCTTAATTGGCGCTGTGTGGGGCCATTGGTTGAATGGCCTAGATATGAGTATGATGTCGACCTTTGGTCTGATTGCTGCCGCGGGGGTTGTGATCAATGACTCCTTGGTGATGACAGACTACGTCAATCAGGTACGTAAAGAAGGCGTAAGATTGAAAGATGCGGTGATTGAAGCTGGGTGTGCCCGTTTCCGGGCAATCACCTTAACATCAATTACGACATTTGCGGGGGTTACACCGATTATATTTGAAACTAGTTTGCAAGCTAAGTTCGTGATTCCTATGGCGATTTCCCTTGGGTTTGCGGTGTTGTTTGCAACCATGATCACCTTAATCTTAGTGCCTTGTTTGTACATTATTTTGGTGGATATAAAACGTGTCTTTGCCAAATTGTTTGGAAAAGTCACCCGTCGCAATAAAGGTTTGGATGAAGGCCGTTCGGCGGAACAGGTATAGCAACGCCACGTAATATTACAAAGCCCAGCGATATGCTGGGCTTTTTTGTTTAAAAGGGCAATATAAAGACGGAAAGTCGTGTGTTATTTTGTGATGTTATAAAGTAATGCAGCTGAGCAGCGTCTGATATCACAAGTAATGAACTATGCATCCTACTTATCCTTTGAGTTAATCAACTCAATGAGGGTGAGAAACCTGCGCTGTACGTAATTTACGGCTGTGATAGACTGGTAGCATAATAATAAATCAGGAACAGATACATGACCAAAGCGCTTACCCCACCGGTGGCAAAAAAAGTACCCTATCATATGGAGAACCACGGGCATCAAAGGACCGATAACTATTACTGGATGCGCGATGACAACCGTCAAGATGAAGAAATTCTGGCCCATTTAAAAGCTGAAAATGCGTACTGCGAAGCAGTGATGAAACCTCATGCTGCATTAAAGGCAACGCTGTTTGAAGAAATGAAAGGGCGAATCGTCAAAGATGATTCATCTGTACCTGTTAAAGATGGGCGTTACTGGTACACCAATGAGGTGAGTGGCGAAGAAGAGTATGGACGCCATTACCGCGCGCTCAATGAAAATATGGACAACAAAGAGTTAATACTCGATGTGAATGAATTAGCCAAAGAACATGAGTTCTATGAGCTTGCTGAACTGATCGTTAGTCCGAATGACGCTTTGCTGGCATATTGTGACGACACTGATGGCCGCCGTATTTACACTGCTCGGTTTAAAGATCTTGCGACAGGCGCATTGTTAGAAGATGTGCTCGTTGAGACCGAGGGACAAATTGTTTGGGGTAACGACAATCAATCGGTTTTCTATGTCAAAAAAGACTTGCAAACCCTATTAGGCTTTCAAGTTTATAGACATGTACTCGGCACCCCTCAAAGTGAAGATGTACTGGTGTATGAAGAGCAAGATCGGCAATTTTACATGGGCTTAGGTAAAAGCCGAGATGAAAGCGAAATCTTTATTTACCTCTCTGCGACTGAAACGAGTGATGTTTTATATTTAGATGCCAATCATCCCGATGGTGAGTTTAAACGCTTGCTTGCACGTCAGGAAGGTCACGAATACGGACTAGAAAAGTTCGGCGATTATTACTACTTGCTGTCAAATAGCGATGCGAAAAACTTCCGCTTGGTTCGTGCCGTGACGGATGAGGTGGGTGACCCAAGTAAGTGGCAAGAGATCATTGCTCATCGAGATGATGTTTTACTTGAAGGGTTGGAACTATTTGATAGCCACTTTGTGATCACCGAACGTGAAAAGGGTCAGATCCGCTTTGTCATTCATGACTACCAAGGGGCGAGTTATCAGTTAGGGTTTGACGATGCTTGCTATTATGCCGGGGTTGCATACAACCCTGAACCCAGTGCCCAATCAGTACGTATTTCGTACTCGAGCTTGACCACACCCAGTAGCATTTATGAGTGTGATTTGGTGACAGGGGAAAAGACCCTCAAGAAACAAATGAAAGTGCTGGGAGATTTTAATCCCACAGAGTATGCCTCAGAGCGTGTACATATTACGGCGCGTGATGGTGAGGAAGTGCCTGTATCGATCGTGTATCGCAAGTCATGCTTTAAGAAAGATGGCACTAATCCTTTGCTCCAGTATGGCTATGGTGCATATGGCTTTACTATTGACCCGGTTTTTTCCAGTAGCACCTTAAGTTTGCTAGATAGGGGTTTTGTTTATGTCATTGCACATATCCGCGGCTCTGAAATGTTGGGACGTCGATGGTACGAGCACGGCAAAAAAGAACACAAAGAAAATAGCTTTAATGATTTTGTGGACGTGACGCGTGCTTTGGTAGATATGCAATATGGTGATGCGGGCAAGATTTTTGCGTCCGGTGGTAGTGCGGGGGGTCTGTTGATGGGCGCCGTAATCAATCAAGCTCCAGAGCTTTATCTTGGCATAGGTTGTCATGTGCCATTTCTCGATGTGTTAACAACTATGTTAGATGAATCGATCCCATTGACGACCAATGAGTATGATGAGTGGGGTAACCCCAATGACAAAGAATACTATGATGTCATATTATCGTATTCTCCTTATGACAATCTGGTTGCTAAGCGCTATCCTAATACTCTGGTTACAACTGGGTTGCATGATTCGCAAGTGCAGTATTGGGAACCAATGAAGTGGGTAGCAAAGCTGAGAGAATTAAAAACGGATGACAATCTCTTAGTGTTTAAAACGGATATGGACTCGGGTCACGGTGGTGCATCGGGTAGATTCAAAAGTTTGCATGAAAAAGCGCTCGAAATGGCATTTTTCATTTCTTTGCTTCCGGAATCGGCCCGCTGATACATCAACTGCTGCGGTGCGAAGGCACCGCAATGAAGGTATGAGAGAAGGTGGCATGTTTACGGTACACGGACAATGGCAAATCAATATTACTCCCCCTTATGTATATGTGAATTTAGTTGGGGCTTTTAATCGCGAGGGAATGACAGCGCTGGAAAAAGAAGCGCGTCAAAAGTGGCAGTCTTATAACCCTGGCCAACTATACGGCGCGGTAATTAACTTGAGTGAATTTGAGATGACGACCAATGACAGCATTGCAGCATTGCAAGATTACTTTGCTGATATGGAGAAGCGGGGATATCGTCGGATCGATTATATTGGTATTGATGCACTTTCGAGAAAAATTATCAGTGAGTTGTGGTCACATAGTGACATCAAAGTGCAACTTTACCTTGATGTCGCCACGTACCTTAGCCAGCATCCAACTCATCGAGGAGAGGCCAGCTGGCTGATGGAGTAACCGATTAACCTAAGTATGCTTTTAGCATCCATACGAGTTTTTCTTGTTCCGTAATGTAATCACTCATTAGCGACGCTGTCCCTTCGTCGTTCGCGTCAGAGGCTTGTGTTAAGATGCCGCGTTGGCGCTTGATCAGCTGCGTGAAGCCTTCGAGTAGTATTGAGACCGCTTCAGGTCCATTTTGTACCCCTTTCGCTTCTTGGATTTCACTCATCGCTAGGTAGTCACTGAATGCGTGAAGTGGTGTTCCTTCAATCGTTAGAATACGTTCGGCCAATTCATCTACTTTAAGAAGGAGCTGGTTGTATATTTCTTCAAACTTAACGTGTAGTTCAAAAAATTCCCTGCCTTTGATGTTCCAGTGAAAGCTACGGGCATTCATATATTGAATTTGATAGCTACTAAGTAACGTATTCAGTGCTGCCACAACTTGCTGACTTTTTTGTGCGTCTAATCCAATGCTATTACTCATATCTTATTCCACCCTGTTTCGATTTGCGGTTTCAACCGCATATAAAAGTATCTTGTGAGCACGTTATGGACGTCTTACGTGCATCAACGCTATGACACCTAGTTTGGCTGAACTTCAGTGACTTGGCCAACGAGGAAAAGCGATTAGCGTCATCGAAAAAGGCGTTTACTCCTGCTTAAAGTTTGCCAAGTTGCTTACTTAGTCGCCACTTACTTGATCCACCGCAAGCGTCAGCTAGCGGGTGATGTTTGTGAATAACCTGCTTGATTCAGGTCAATTTTTAAACGCTTTGAGGCGCCATAATGAACTGGCAAAACGTTCTATTCAATGTATGAATTCACCTTTTAGAGCGTGAGTGTAATCAAGGAGAGCACTATGAAAGGTAAAACAGAGTCACAACACCGCGGCGAACTGCTCGTAGTGGTTATTGCGTTAGTTGCGTTTGTGGTTGGTTTAGTTGGGCACCTCGCTGGCGCAAGTTATGCGAATTCAGATGCGTTTGGCTATTTAGCTGCACCTGTACCACTTATTATGGGCATTATTGCCTTAGTTGCCTACAAGGTAGCACAAAGAGCGGATAAGTGAGTTATTCATCACGATGTAGGATCTCGATAATGTAATCCATCACTGTGCGTGAATAAATTAACGTGGTATGGCTGAGGTGGAATACCTTGTGCTCAGCCATACCCTTTAGTTTTGTCTCATCCAGCAAAACTGTGCCATCGGAGCGACTGCCTTTTTGCAATAGCGGCATTAGACCAATGGGCAGATCACCTGCGATACTATAAAGATATGCATTAAACGGCCATGTATTGGTTTCGCTCAGCAAGTATTCGACGCTGTTTTTTAATAAGCGATCAAACCCTTTGTCATGCATATGCTTGGCGATTGCGCTGCCCTTGTGAGGTGTGCCTAACGTAATGACTTTCTTAATATATTGGCTTTGATCCGATGCATTTGTCAGGTACCCTCTGGCGACCAACCCGCCCATTGAGTGACACACCAGAGCGGTGGGTTGAGACTCTACAAACTCATCAATCTTACGGAAGATGGCGAATTTGTCTGGGTCTAGCGTGTTGTAGGTAAGATTGAGAATATCGCAGCCAGTTTTCTCTAAGCGCTTACAAAGCGGTTGCATCACAAAACCCGACATATATAACCCGTGTAATACAATGATCCGCTTTATTCTCATGGATGTCCCTACTTTAGTTGTTGTGGTGTGATCTGCACACTATGTTCGGAATTACTGAGCCATATTTCGCCATCTTGAATGGTAGCTGTCAAATCCATTGAACGAGAGAACAATTCCGTCATTTGAGATGTGGCACTGTACGGTAGGCTAAACACAGATAAATTACGATATTGATTGGCAGTTGACTGATTTTTCTTCCACCATATTTCTTGAGTATTTTCGCCGTAGGTGTACAACACAACTTGCTTTGAGCGTACTGCCGCTTTTTTAAGTCGCTTTTCGTCAGGTAAACCTACATCGATCCACAATTCGATATCATCTGTGAGGTTTTTTTGCCATGCTGCGGGTTCATCGTCCACGCATAATCCTTTGGTAAATGATAACTCCTCATTGTATTGCAATATATACGCAAGTAAACGAACCATGAGACGCTGTTCGTTTTCCGAGGGGTGTTGAGCGAGCGTAAGTGACTTGTCTGTGTAAACATGTCTATCCATATCGCTGATGTTAAGGTGTGCTTTTAAGATTGTCGATTTTAGTGCCATGATAGTGCGCAGAGAGTTTTTAAAGCATCATTATATCAAGATTTATCTATCTGGCGTGTTTTACGTTAAAATAGCGTCAGATTTTAGTTTTGGAGAGATTTTTTATGGCCATCCAATGGTTTCCTGGGCATATGAATAAGGCGCGCAATGAGATCAAAGAGATCATGCCGCAAATGGATGTCATTATCGAAGTGCTTGATGCACGTATCCCATATAGCAGTGAAAACCCAATGGTAACGCAGCTGCGTGGTGACAAGCCGGTCATCAAAATCTTGAATAAAGCAGATCTGGCTGACCCGGATATGACCAAGGCTTGGATGGCATATTTCGAGCAAGAAGACGGCGTTAAAACGCTGGCATTTGGTCATGACAAAGCGGCAGAAGTACACCGTATTAATACCTTGTGTAAAAAACTTGCACCGCATAAAGTGGGTCAGGACAAACAGCTCAAAGCCATGATTATGGGGATCCCCAATGTTGGCAAGTCGACACTGATTAACATTCTGGCAGGTCGTATTGTCGCAAAAACGGGTAACGAGCCTGCGGTGACTAAAGCACAGCAGCGCATTCGTTTGGAAGATGGCATTATGTTGTACGACACGCCGGGAATGCTTTGGCCAAAGGTAGAAAACGAAAACTCAGGTTATCGACTGGCTGCAACAGGGGCAATTCGTGATACGGCCATTAATTATGAGGAAGTGGCGAGTTATACTGCTGAGTACTTATTGAAGGCTTATCCGGAGCTATTACAAAGCCGTTACAAAATCGACGAGTTACCAGAGTGTGACTGGACCTTTATTGAAATGGCTGGCCGTAAGCGCGGATGTATTCGCGGTGGCAATCAAGTCGATACGCATAAAATGTCGGAAATCCTCATTAACGAATTACGTGATGCAATCCTTGGCAGGGTTACAATGGAAACCCCGCAGATGCGCGAAGATGAAGAGCTGATGGTGGCAGAAATTCGCGCCGCAGCAGAGGCAAAAAAAGCAGCACGTGAAGAAGAGAAGCGTCAGCGCCGCGCTCGGGCGAGAAAAAATCGCCGCTGATTAGGCGGCTTCTGCAAGCACCGTACGATTTCTACCGGTGCTTTTCGCACGATACAAAGCTGCGTCGGCCCGTTTTAATAAGCCATCCTCGGACTCATCAATATGGTATTGTGCGATGCCAATACTTGCAGTGACGTTGACCTCACAGTTACTTGATCGCAATGCTTCGTGGATCTGTTGGGCCAACTCGTGGCCCGTATTTAATGTGGCTTTGGGCAGTAAAATGACGAACTCTTCGCCTCCCCAGCGACAGGTTAACCCTTTGGTTGTGACGATACGTTTACATGTCTGAGCGACCTCAGCTAAGACTTTGTCCCCGACTAAGTGCCCGTGCTCATCGTTGACTTTTTTAAAGTGATCAACATCCAGAATTAGCATCGTTAATGGTGTAAATTGCGTGCGCGCTTTATGCAACGCTTTTTGCAATAAAGGTTCAAAGGCTTGTCGATTGTGGGTATCGGTAAGCTTGTCATAAGTGGCCATTTTTTCGAGACGTTTTTGGTAATGATTGAACGTCAATTGGGCACTTAGCAGTATCACTGCGGTGATCACGATCCCCATGAATAAATTGATGTATAACGTGTCCGAAAATGATTTGTCTTGTGTCAAGGTTTGCTCTACAACCAAGTACCACCCAAATTGCGCCAAATAGCGTGAGTTAATAAATGTGGTGGTTTCATTTTGTTCCAGTCTGAGTTTGTAGTGATTTTTATTGAGTAGTTTAGCGCTGTGCGAACCAAATTTATCGGCGAGTGTTGCATCGGTAAATGTCGCATCATTATAAAAAAGTAAACGGCCCTTATGATCAATAAAATAAACTTTTCTATTGTAGGTATGCTGATATTTATCAATTAATCGCTTTAGGTGGTCAAGTTTTACCCCAACGCCCGTAATGCCAACCAGTACACCATTGTGCTGAATTTTGTGGTTTACAAAGACAACTGCTTGATGGTCATCACGTGGGTCAAAGTCCACATTTAAAGTGTACGGATTTGAATTATCTATGGTTTCTCGATACCAATTGTCTCGCGCATTTAAACTATCTAACTGTGACGTTTCGCCGTCATAGCGATAGTAGGTTTGGTCTTCACTGGTCACCAAAAAACTGGTAACAGCCCCGAACTCACGCCGCATTTGTCTTAAATATTCAAATAGCAATTGTTTATTATCTTGAGCTGTCATCAACCAGGCATGCAAAAAAGTGTTGTTTGCCATTTGCGCAGAAATAATAATCGGAGCTTGTAGCTGCTTTTGCAGATCAGTATGAATAAGGTGGCTGGTCAAAGGCAATGCGTCGTTTTCGATACCGTTAAATAAGGATTGCTTGGCGATGACTAGACTAAACCAGCTGGTAAAGATAAACCCAGCCAGTAGCAGTATCGTTAAAATTAAATTATATCGATAGCGTGTTTTGGTCATGGCAAGTTGCAAGAAATCAAAGGCAGCCAACTCTATCAAGGGCACAAATTAGATGCTATTACATGAGATTACAAATGGGTACAAAGGGGCAATAAAAAAGGCCCAGAAGGGCCTTTTAGGTTCATATCTACCGTCACCGATATGAGCAATGTAGCAAGTAAAATAGTAAGTCGGTTGTTAGTGAATCACGTTAAGGGGCGTTAAAGTTCATCACTGACAACCTAAAGCTGTTTACGTGCGCGACACGTGTTTCGGGGTCGAGAAACAAATTTGAGTACGTCAACAAAGTGAGTGCTTGTCTGCTTTGTTGAGATTGATTATCAATTAGATTTGAAGGTGTGTCAACACTTATTTGAAAATAATTCTCATTTGTATCGGTGTGTATTGATGAAGTGTTGCGATCTCAGAGTAGGGCATCGGTGCAAGCGGGCATAATTGAAATAAAAAAGCCCGCAATAGCGGGCTTTTAATGATCATATCTACCGTCACCGATATGAGCAATGTAGCAAGTAAAATTAGTAAGTAGGTTGAGTATGCTTTACTTTAAGGGGCGTTAGAGCAAAGCATCTGCAACCAAGCATTTTACGTGTGCATCACGTGTTTCAGGGTCTTGAAACAATTTAGCGTACTTAACAAAATAAGCCGTCAACTCACTTTGTTGAGATTGATTATCAATTGTATTTTGATCTATGTCAATATTTTTTATGAAAATAATTCTCATTTATATTTATGGTGATGCAGTCGCGTATTGAATAGTTGTGTATATGGGGTATTAAACTGAGATCATGGGGTTTATAAACGCTTGTTATAGATGATAAAAGTGCGGGGTTACAGGCATAGAAAAGCCCGCGGGTCGAGCGGGCTTTTAGTGTCATATCTACCGTCACTGATATGAGCAATGTAGCAAGTAAAATAGTCGGTTGTTTGCGTGCAATTTTAGGGGCGTAAAATAGCTCGCGCTAACCTAGCGTGTTACGTTCGCTCAACGTGTTTCAGGGTCGAGAAACAAAATAGAGTACTTCAACAAAATAAACCGTCACTTACTTTGTTGAGATTGATTATCAATAACATTAAGGTGTGTGTCAACTTGTTTTTGAAAATAATTCTCATTTAATTTTTGAGCACCTATGAAAATACGCGAGAGGCGTCGTAACAACACTTGGTGGTTGTAGTAAAACCTACCTTTATTTCATGTGTAATTCGGCGTATAACAGTTACATAAAAATAACAAAAGAGGTGGTTTAATGCTCAGTATGTTCGGGCTAGTTCTGGCATTGGCAGGACTGATTTGGTTGACCTTGCGTGGGATGAACCTGTTTATTTCTGCACCGTTATGTGCGCTGGTTGTGGCACTCAGTAGTAACCTTGTGTTATTCAATGGCGCGTCTGGACAGGACTTTGTGACGCTATATATGTCTGGGTTTAGCGGCTTTATTCAAGCCTGGTTTTTTATGTTTTTGTTGGGCTCTTTGTTTGGCAAATTTATGGAAGATACGGGGGCTGCAGACGCGATTGCGCGTTACATCACGGATAAAATTGGGATGAAGCATGCGGTCTTCGCGATAGTATTAGCATGTGCATTACTGACCTATGGTGGGGTCAGCGTATTTATTGTGGCCTTCTCCGTTTATCCCATGGCGTTGAGTTTATTTAAGGATGCCAATTTGCCACGGCGTTTCATCCCTGCGGTGCTGGCATTCGGATCTGTGACGTTCACCATGACGTCGGCAGGTTCACCAGAAATTCAAAACTGGATCCCAATCAAGTACTTGGGAACGTCACCGTATGCGGCGTGGCAAGAGAGTTTAATTGTGGCCATATTCATGGCGATTTTGGGATATTTCTTATTGGTGAAAATGATTAAAAAAGCGGTTAATAATGGCGAGCAATTTATTGCTCGAGAAGACGATCCTGTTGAAGATAAACGTCATTTACCTCATCCGATCACCGGTTTGATCCCTTTGCTGGTTGTTTTATTACTGTCTTTCTTTCTCCATGAGCAATTGCAGCAAAGTGCATTGATCGTGGCCCTTTTAGGCGGTGTACTGGCGATTTGCGCTGTGAACTTTAACTATTTTAAAAATCTTACTCAGGCAATAAATTTGGGCACAACCGGTGCCTTAGTAGCCATAGGTAATACGGCAGCTGTCGTTGGATTTGGTGCGGTTGCCAAAGGCACGCCGGCATTTCAAGAAGCGGTTGCGTTGATGACTTCAATTCCTGGTAACGAATTATTAGGCGCTGCCATTGCTATTAGTGTGATTGCCGCATTAACAGGTTCTGCTTCAGGTGGTCAGGCAATTGCCTTACCGCTTGTTGCACCACATTATTTGGATTTGGGTGTCGATGCTAATCAATTACACCGTGTGGTCGCAATAAGTTCAGGGGCACTGGATACGCTGCCTCACAATGGCTATGTCGTGACAACGGTTAGGGCGATCTGTGGTGAAAAACATCAAGATGCTTATTGGCCGCTCGCGGTATTGACCGTATGTGTGCCGTTACTCGGTGTTGCGTTGGTGCTCGGATTATTTATCTGGTTTTAATCTGACGTGACACTGTCATGTTATACAAAGCAAGGTGATTTAAACTAAGTTAACAGTAGTAGCTAGTATCAAAATCAGCACAGCAAACAAATAAAAAGGAGAGTGTAATGCATTGCCATGAAATTGATTACGAAATTATTGGTGAGTCTATGCAAATGGTGGAAGTAGAGCTAGATCCGAATGAAACGGTGATAGCAGAAGCTGGTGCCATGAACTACATGCAAGAGGGTATCAATTTTGAAGCTAAAATGGGGGACGGTGCCGACGTTGAACAGGGTTTTATGAGTAAATTGTTCAGTGCTGGTAAGCGTTTGATCAGCGGTGAGTCATTGTTTATGACCCATTTTACTAATGAAGGGAGTGGTAAAAAGCGCGTCGCATTTGCTGCGCCATTTCCTGGCTCTATCTTGGCGCTTGATATGGCGACATTAGGTGAATCTGTTTATCTGCAAAAAGACTCTTTTTTATGCGCAGCCTTAGGTACCAAAGTGGATATCGCATTTCAGCGTAAGCTCGGAGCTGGCTTCTTTGGTGGCGAAGGCTTTATCTTGGAGCACTTACAAGGGGATGGCATGGCATTTGCGCATGCGGGCGGTACTGTTGTTGAAAAGCAATTAAATGGCGAGATGCTTAAAGTGGACACTGGCTGTGTGGTTGGCTTTAGCGAAGGAATTGAGTTTGATATTGAGCGAGTAAAAGGGTTAAAGAGTATGTTTTTCGGTGGAGAGGGGCTATTTTTAGCTACTTTGCGCGGACATGGTACCGTTTGGATCCAGAGCTTACCATTCTCTAGACTCGCTGACAGAGTGCTTGAATGCGCGCCAAAACAGGGGGGCAGCCGACAGGGAGAAGGGTCTGTTCTCGGTCAAGTTGGTGACATCATAGATGGTGATTAAGCCTTTATTTGGCTTATTTTGCCTCGTTCAACAATGCAATACGGCAATGAATGCGTTTTAATTGCAAATTGGCTGCATTTTAATCGACTTCAAGGATGATGTTCGCCTAAAGAGGTGATATACTCCCGCCGAATAATTTTTCTACTTTAAATAGAGTAAAACAATGGCAGATTTATCGAAATACAGAAACATTGGTATTTTCGCGCACGTTGATGCGGGTAAAACTACGACCACTGAGCGTATTCTTAAGCTTACTGGTAAGATTCACAAAACTGGTGAAGTACACGATGGTGAGTCAACTACTGACTTCATGGAACAGGAAGCAGAGCGTGGTATTACTATCCAGTCAGCAGCTGTTACTTGTGAGTGGAAAGGCCACCGTTTAAACGTTATCGATACTCCTGGACACGTTGACTTCACAGTTGAAGTATACCGTTCACTTAAAGTACTAGACGGCGGTATCGGTGTATTCTGTGGTTCTGGTGGTGTTGAGCCTCAGTCAGAAACTAACTGGCGTTATGCGAACGAATCAGAAGTTGCACGTTGTATCTTCGTAAACAAACTAGACCGTATGGGTGCAGACTTCTACCGCGTAGTTGGTCAAGTAGAAAAAGTACTTGGCGCAAACCCACTAGTTATGACTCTTCCTATTGGTATCGAAGATCAGTTCACAGGTGTTGTTGACGTACTAGAAAAGAAAGCATACATCTGGGACGAGACTGGCCTTCCAGAAAACTACGAAATCACTGACGTTCCAGCTGACATGGTTGAGAAAGTTGAAGAGTACCATGAGATGCTAGTTGAGTCTGCTGTTGAGCAAGACGACGACCTAATGGAAGCATACATGGAAGGTGAAGAGCCTTCACTAGAGCAAATCAAAGCTTGTATCCGTAAAGGTACACGTGACCTTGCTTTCTTCCCAACTTTCTGTGGTTCTGCATTCAAAAACAAAGGTATGCAGCTAGTACTAGACGCAGTTGTAGATTACCTACCTGCACCTACAGAAGTTGATCCTCAGCCTCTAACTGACAAAGACACTGGTGAACCTACTGGTGACGTTGCAACAGTTGACGCTGATGAGCCACTTAAAGCGCTTGCGTTCAAAATCATGGACGACCGTTTCGGTGCACTTACGTTCATCCGTATCTACTCTGGTCGCATGAAAAAAGGTGACACGATCCTTAACTCTGCAACTGGTAAAACAGAGCGTATCGGCCGTATGGTTGAGATGCAAGCAGACGAGCGTAACGAACTTACTGAAGCACAAGCGGGTGACATCATCGCTGTTGTTGGTATGAAGAACGTTCAAACTGGTCACACGCTATGTGATCCTAAGCACGAATGTACACTAGAAGCGATGATCTTCCCTGATCCGGTAATCTCTATCGCTGTTGCACCTAAAGACAAAGGTGGTAACGAGAAGATGGGTATCGCTATCGGTAAGATGGTAGCAGAAGATCCGTCATTCCAGGTTGAGACTGACGAAGATTCAGGTGAAACTATCCTTAAAGGTATGGGTGAACTTCACCTAGACATTAAGGTAGACATCCTTAAGCGTACTTACGGCGTTGAACTAGTTGTTGGTCAGCCTCAGGTTGCTTACCGTGAAACTATCACGCAAGAAGTTGAAGACAGCTACACGCACAAGAAGCAGTCTGGTGGTTCTGGTCAGTTCGGTAAGATCGACTACCGTATCAAGCCTGGTGAAATTGGTTCTGGCTTCACGTTCTCATCTTCAGTTGTTGGTGGTAACGTACCTAAAGAATTCTGGCCTGCAGTTGAGAAAGGCTTCGCGTCAATGATGGAAGAAGGTGTTCTAGCTGGCTTCCCTGTACTAGACGTTGAAGTTGAGCTATTCGACGGTGGTTTCCACGCAGTTGACTCATCAGCAATCGCATTCGAAATCGCTGCTAAAGGCGCTTTCCGTCAGTCTATCCCTAAAGCGGGTGCACAACTTCTTGAGCCAATCATGAAAGTTGACGTATTCACGCCAGATGACAACGTAGGTGACGTAATCGGTGACCTTAACCGTCGTCGTGGTATGATCAAAGACCAAGAAGCTGGCGCAATGGGCGTTCGTATCAAGGGTGAAGTACCTCTATCTGAAATGTTCGGATACATTGGTCACCTACGTACTATCACGTCTGGTCGTGGTCAGTTCTCAATGGAATTCGCTCACTACGCACCATGTCCGCAAAACGTTGCTGACGCGGTAATCGCAGCTGAGAAAGAAAAGAAAGCGGCTAAGTAATTTGTTACTTTAGCTGACTTTTAAAAAACCGCCGTAAGGCGGTTTTTTTATGTGTATATTTTAAGAAGTTGATTTTTGCAATTCACACAACTAAACGCCAACCCAACTCACATGCCGCTCAATTTTTAAAAATTAAAAAACTCAGTATAATTTCTATATATATAGATAATTATTAATAGTAAAAGGTGGTTTTACTATTTTTTACTTAACTTTATTTATAAATAAAATTACGTATATACATCATTATTTTATAAGTTAATGAAATAATTAGATTTGTTTCAATAAATGAAATTATTTGCAATTATTGAAATGCTACATTTAAGTAAAACTGTTTTGTTGTAATTTACATTTCCTTTCTTAATTATTTAATTATAAAGAACTTTTATAAATTCCAAGTCATTTAAGAAAGAATTCATAAACAGATACCGAACAATAGTCATCAATATATTATTGAATAAAAATAGACTTTCATGCTTGATTTAGGAACAGAGCGAATTTATCATACCCAGCTCTTAGTATTACATTGATGGGTTGAGTAAAATTTGGAGGTACTCATGAAAACAGTCAATTTGCGAATCAATTGGTATGTATATTCGATACAAATACTATTAACCGCATTATTTTTCACAATATTTTCAAGTCTTGGAATGTCGCAATTAGCGTATTTAATTATGGGTGTAAGTGCACTTTATATATTTATCTCGCTATTGCTTATCCAACAGAAGCACAGGTATGTACATATCGATAGGGCAGGGTTTAGCTATAAATGCCTCTCAAAAACATGTTACTTGCACAGTGATGAAATAGCTGCGATTAAAGTGATAAAGATCCTCGGTGCAAACACGGTTTCCGTGGAGCTTAAGTCTAAAAAGCAAGTTCTGTTTTTATTTTGGTCAGTTGATATAGAGGACGTACAAAAGGCTGCCAAATTATTTGACTGTGCACTAATCGGTGAAGTTGCGTTACAAGTGAAAGCTTAAAAGAGCGCCTTCGGCGCTTTTTTACTATTCGGATAGTCGCAAACTAGGGGGTGAATACGAAGCTCTGATTGGTTGCTTGGGGTATCAACACCTTTGAACGCTATCTTATAAAGTCGAGGTTTCACACCTTCATCGAAAAACTTATTCAAGCTCACTACGTGCTTCATTATTGCTATTTCGGGCTAGCTAAAAGGCGAATTATCCATCTATGCGGAAGTCGTCCCAAAAGCCACCAGATGTTGCTTTTTAGGCTGCAATAAACAAAGCGGTGAGCCATGAGCGATCATACCCTTGGTAATGGACCTTGTATTCATTTGGTTAAAAGGGGGGTGAAAACTGTTTTCCACATGTCTCTGTGTATTTTTGAATGGTGCGCAACTCCTTTCGTTGCTGCACGGTGAGTCGACATACCGCAGGTGAAAAAAAAGGCGCTTATGAATAGCGCCTTTTTTATCTATCGTGATACGTTATTTTTCATTCAACCATATAGCGACTTGTTTCGCGAAGTAAGTCAAAATGCCATCTGCACCTGCACGCTTAAACGCTAACAAGGATTCCATAATCGTCGGTTTTTCTGCCAACCAACCGTTATCAATCGCCGCTTTGTGCATGGCATATTCCCCACTGACTTGATAAGCAAAAGTGGGCACACCAAATTCATCTTTTACTCTACGTACGATATCTAAATATGGCATGCCAGGCTTGACCATGACCATATCCGCACCTTCTTGCAGATCCAGTGCAACTTCACGCAGTGCTTCATCTGAATTAGCCGGATCCATTTGGT
This sequence comes from Pseudoalteromonas sp. SMS1, assembly GCF_021530565.1. Lineage (GTDB taxonomy): Bacteria > Pseudomonadota > Gammaproteobacteria > Enterobacterales > Alteromonadaceae > Pseudoalteromonas. The sequence continues at coordinate 34,993 of NZ_JAKGBI010000021.1, read as the reverse complement.
AAGTTTTTTTATCTGCCCCTTTGAGGTTGCCTGCTGACCCAACGGCATCCCTAAATGGGCCATAGTAACTAGATGCATATTTAGCTGAATATGCCATGATCCGAGTATGAATGTGGCCAGCTTCCTCCAATGCGTCACGAATCGCGCCTATACGGCCATCCATCATATCAGAGGGGGCCACGACATCCGCGCCAGCATCGGCATGTGACAGCGCTTGTTTAATTAAAACCTCAGTAGTCACGTCATTCATGACATAGCCATCTTCATCTATGATGCCATCTTGGCCATGTACAGTGAATGGATCTAAAGCGACATCCGTGATGACGCCGAGTTGTGGACAAGCCTCTTTGAGCGCACGTACTGTACGTTGTGCGAGTCCCTCTGGACTATATGCTTCTTCGGCCATTAGTGATTTTTTGTCAGCTGGTGTGACAGGGAAAATGGCGATTGCAGGCACACCCAAATCCTGTAGCTGTTTTGCCTCTTCAATCAATAAGTCGATAGAAAGACGTTCTATTCCAGGCATCGATGGGATCGCTTCACGGCGGTTTGTTCCTTCCAACACGAAGACAGGGTAAATGAGATCAGCAACTGTTAATGAGTTTTCACACATTAAGCGTCGCGAGAAATCATCGCGACGCATGCGGCGCATGCGCGTGTAGGGAAAAAGATCGAGTCCAGATTGAGCCACATTAAGTCTCCTACTTAAGTTGATATGTACAAACGCGATTTCGACCTTGTTGCTTTGCTTCATACAATGCTTTATCGGCCAAATCGGTAAAAATAGTGGGGTTTTGGGTATCTGTTGCTATTGCGCTGTAAACACCAGCACTGGTTGTAAAGCGAATCGTTTGATCGGCAATATTCACGACGCATTGCTCGGTTGCTTCTCGAATTTGCTGCGCAATATCGTGTGCACCTTGTTGACTAGTATTTGGCAATAAGATCACAAACTCTTCTCCGCCGTAACGGAAGACTTCGTCGTGTGGTCGTTTCAAATGCTGTTGAATGCTGTGCGCGAAAGCGCAAATTGTATGATCGCCAGCAAGATGGCCATAGACATCGTTAACGCGCTTAAAGTGATCAATATCCAGCATAATGACGCTCAATGTTGTTTGTTCACGTCGTGAGCGGCGAACTTCCATCATGAGGCGTTTATCAAAGTAACGGCGATTTTTCACTTTCGTGAGCGGGTCTTCCATATTGAGCTTTTCTAGCTCGCGATTTTTTTCTTCGAGCTCTCGAAGTGTCACCTGAAGCTCAAAAGTTCGTTCATCAATACTACTTTCGAGATCTTCTCTAGCCTGTTCTTGGATAATTAATTTCTCTTTGAGTAAGGCATCTTCGGCACGTGTTTTCGCGAGTTTATGCTCCTGTTGTTTGATATGCGCTTCGCGCTCAGCAATATACTGCTTTGCAAGGATATAGCTAACATACGAACATAAAAATAAAGAGCACAAATAGGTCACAGGACGCTCCAAGAGCGCGCCTGAAAGTAGTCCCAACTCAAAGCCAAATTGGTAGCAAAGAGAAATCAGTAGTGAGACATAAACGCCAATGACGACAAGCTTGTGGCTGAATTTAGTGGCGTTGGCAAAGAGCGTAATACCGCAGAAGTACAGTACCAATGCAATTGAAAAGACATAGGCGCATTTCATTGCGAATGAAATGGGCAACAATGTACAAATAACCGTCACTAGGCAGCTAATGATAAGCAAATATTTGAGTTTATTATCAACATTTTCTCGATGAGTTACAGGCAATATGGCACTGCGTTGTATCGGTATCAGGAGAAGCGTCGACATAAGCACTAAGATACTTTGGCCATATTGCTGCATCCATTGCCAATCAGCATATAGATAGCGGTAACCAAAACCATATAAGTGTACAAGTAACAGCCATATACTGGTGAGTAGTAAGGTGCCGTGCAGAAAGTATTTACGACGTGTGAAACTATACATCATAAAATTGGTGGCTATCATTGCAAGAATAAACCCGGCAAGTATGCCGTAGATGAGATTAAATTTACTTTTATATTTTAAGTATTCAACTGGGTGCCACAAACTCAAAGGGATATTTAAAGCGCCATGATGGCGCACGTTCAAATACACGACAATTTGGTTTTTCCCCGGAATTTCAAGGGGCACTAACTGGGCTTCATGTTTGATGGGCCTTTGCACAAGTGGCCGGCTATCACCCAAATCAAGCGTCAAGATAGAGTGATTTGCCTGTAAAATATAAGCTGTGATGCTGTCTAGGAGATTATTATTGATACTGAGTAGCAATGGGATTTCTATTAGGCTGTCATTTTTTAGGATAACTTTAAGCCATACTTGGTCGTCAACTTCACCTAAGTTTAACGCGCCTGCATCATGTTGTTGCCACTTAGGAGCGCTGGCGAGCAAAGCGTCAATGTGGTTGTGATGAGAAACGGTATAGCTAAATGGTAAGGCAGCTTCATGGCGAAACTGGGCGGGCAATACAAATACATTGCTTGCGCTGGTTTCTGACTCTGTCTCACTGGACCAAGCTGACAAACTGGTTAGCATCACTAACAACAGCAGCATTCCCCTCATCTGTTAATATCCATCCGTCAGATGAGGTGAGAATAACGCATTAAAATTATTGCTGCTACAAGTTGCAATGGCATCAGTGGTCGCATCTTTTAGGCTTGCAATGTGTGTCGCAATCTCTCTGAGATATGCGGGTTCATTTCGTCTCGATTTAGGTTTTGGCTTGAGCGTGCGTGGCAGTAAATAGGGCGCGTCTGTTTCTATCAGCAACCTATCATTGGGAATATATTGGATCAATTCTCTCAGTTGCTGGCCTCGTCTTTCGTCGCAAACCCAGCCCGTTACGCCGATCATTAGACCGTAGTCTAGGTAGTATCTCAGCGCAGCTTTATCGCCAGTGAAACAATGCAACACGCCTTTTACGTTAACGTCTTCGAGCAGTGCTTTTAGGCGAAGGTGCGCATCTCTTTCATGTAAATACACTGGCATCGCAAGTTGCTCTGCCAGTTGCAGCTGCGTGATACAGACCTGTTCTTGAATGGGTCGGGGTGAAAAGTCTCTGTTGAAGTCGAGTCCACATTCACCAATTGCCACTACTTCTTCCGAGCTCGCAAGCTCAGTAAGTTGGTGTGCCAAGTCCTCAGGTGCATCTTTGGCATCATGTGGATGAACACCAGCCGTACTGCAAAACCCATATGATCTGGCCATTACTTGGCTTTCAATGCTCGATTGGATATCGCAGCCTATGAGCAGCATATTCGCAATGTTTGCTGCTCGTGCCCGCTCAAGTACAGCCCCTCTGTCTTTTTCAAATTGAGGGCTAGTCAAGTTTACGCCTGCGTCGATCATGGTCTGCTGCATTTATTGTAGTCTTTTCACCCTGATAGAGCGATTAGAACCAGCTTTGTTCATTAAGTAAGAATTAAAAGCAGCACGTTTGATGGTAACGTCATCGCCCACTTTGGCGAAAAATGAATCACTGCCTATTTGTTTCCAAACATGCCCATTGGCCAAAGTAAATGTACGTATTCCGCGCGCAGACTCTTTCAACTTCACTACTTCAAGCGTCATATTTTCAATATCGGACAGCTGCTCTTTGACCTTATTTTCAAGGCCAAACTTTTGCTCTGCTGATTGCGGTTTTGCGGCTGTCGTTGCTGGAGCTAGGGCCTGTGTAGCGGTTGGCAATGATGCACTGTCAGTGACAGCGTGTTGAGTGGGGGCGGCGGCAGTACTTTGGTTACCAGCCATGGTTTCATCAAAACAGACAAGGCGTTTAAGTGCATTTTGAATTGTCGTACAAGACTCTAGCGCCGCAATGTCGACTGTGTTCGCATTGGCAGTGACGGATAAACCAAAAGCAAGTACTGCAAAAACTTTATTCATTATTGATTTCCTGTTGTTGTGACTTCTTACTATATACACCAGCTAAAATGATTCCAATTTCGAATAACAGCAGCATAGGTAGAGCCAACAAAGTTTGAGACAACACATCGGGGGGGGTGAGGAACATGGCTACAACAAAAGCCCCGACGACAATATAAGGACGCTTTTCTTTAAGACCTTGCGTTGTCGCGACACCACTCCAACACAAAAGCATAATGGCCACTGGAATTTCAAAGGCCACGCCAAAAGCGAAAAACAGTTTTAAAATAAAGGCCAAGTAACTGCTGATATCTGGTGACAAGGTCATCATGGATGGACCCGCAGCGGTTAAAAAGCCAAGAATAATGGGCATGACAACATAGTAACAAAATGCGATGCCAGCATAAAAAAGTATTACGCTGGATAACAAAATTGGCATGAGCATGCGTTTCTCATGTTTGTATAAGCCCGGTGCTAAAAATCCCCACACTTGGTGCAATATGAAAGGGATTGCCAAGAACAAAGAGATAAACAAGGTGAGCTTGAAAGGGGCAAAAAATGGTGCCGTAACATCTGTCGCTATCATTGTGGTATTTTCTGGCAAGCTCAGAACCAGTGGGTTTGCAACAAAAGCATAAATGTCATTGGCAAAATATACCAGAGCAAGAAAAATCACTAGTACACTAGCCAGTGCTCTGATCAATCGATCTCTAAGTTCAATTAGATGGCTTATAAAGCCACTAGTTGCCGTGTCGGACATGAAAATTCCCGTTACTTCTTAGTATTTAATCTTTTTTAGGTGGTGGTGCTGCAGAAGTGTCTTGGTAGCTATGTTGTACCGACCGCGCTGCTTTTTTTAGCTCATCAACGGACTCCTGAAGCTCTGGTGCCAAATTACTCATATCTTGTTGTTCTGCTTTTTTTAGATTTGAGTGTAACTCGTGAACTCGAAGTTCTTCATTCACTTCCGCTTTGACTGAATTAGCCACCGATTTCAGCGTTTTTATCCAGCGACTTACCGTCCGTATCGCAACTGGCAATCTTTCAGGCCCCAGTACAATTAAGCCGACGATGAGGACGACGACTAGTTCCCACATGCCCATCTAATTACACCTTTTCTTTGTCAGATTCAGTGCTCGTTGCGTTGCTGTTTTGCTGAGTCTGGTTTTGAATTGCTTCTTTTGGCTTCTCTGACTCTTTCTGGTTTTTCTCTTCGTCTGACATGGCATTTTTAAAGCCTTTTACGGCATTGCCAAGATCGCCACCGAGGCCACGTAGTTTCTTAGTGCCAAAAAGTAATACGATAATTGCCAATACAATTAATAATTGCCAAATACTGATACCGCCGAATCCCATAGTTACTCCATTTTTTAATATTATTTGTTAGGTTTAATTCGATTATACGCCGAGTGCGTAAAATATCACCCTGTTTTACGCCATGCACTGATAAATATCAATATCGCAATGGTTGCATTAGCCATGCTGGCACCATGTAGTCCAGCGATAAAACATAGCCCGGCAATGATTGCAAACGTTGAGGCTGCCATGCCCAGTAAGATACTTTGTACTGACTGCTTACTCGGACGATGAGAAGTCGCGTGTGGACGCGGATGCTGACGCTTCAAGTTTTGATATATTAAATCAGGCAGCTCAGGCATTTTTTCTGCCCAAAATGGCAAGTTTTGATATAGCTTTTTCGCCACCGCCAGCGGACCCACTTGTTCTTGAACCCAGTGTTCAAGAAAGGGTTTGGCCGTTTTCCACAGATCGAGTTGAGGATACAATTGGCGACCAAGCCCTTCGACATACAGCAAAGTCTTCTGTAATAAAACCAATTGAGGCTGCACTTCCATGTTAAACCGTCTGGCAGTATTGAATAAGTTTACCAATACATGGCCGAATGAAATTTCAGCTAACGGTTTATTGAAAATTGGCTCGCAAACCGTACGAATAGCAAATTCAAACTCTTCGACACAGGTATCTGCCGGCACCCAACCGGAGTCAACATGTAGTTGAGCGACTTGGCGATAGTCACGATTGAAAAAGGCAATAAAGTTCTCTGCTAGGTAACGCTTGTCTTCACGGTTTAAAGTACCCACAATACCACAGTCTATACCGATATATTTGGGGTTATGGGGGGTCTCGTAAGAGACAAAGATATTGCCGGGGTGCATGTCGGCATGAAAAAAACTGTCTCGAAATACTTGCGTGAAAAAGACCTCAACCCCTCGTTCGGCAAGTAGCTTCATATCGGTACCTTGCTCAATAAGCGTCTCAGTATCAGACACAGGTATGCCGTAAATACGTTCCATGACCAAGACATTTTGGCGTGAATATTCGCTGTAAACTTCGGGGATATACAGAGAGTCAGAGCCTTCGAAATTGCGTCTCAGCTGAATCGCATTGGCGCCCTCTCGCATGAGGTCCAATTCATCTAACAGGGTTTTACGATACTCTCTAACGACTTCAACAGGACGCAGTCTGCGCCCCTCACTGACCAACCCAGCGAGTAACTTTGCAAATTGCTCCATGAGAGACAAATCAGCAAGGATTTGTTTTTCGATATCGGGACGAATAACTTTAATCACGACATCCTTAAGGCCTTCGTCGGTGTGTAGTTTGGCACTGTGAACCTGAGCAATGGATGCAGAAGCCAAAGGGTGTTGATCAAATTGCTCGAACAGTGCTTCGATATGCTCTATTTCGAGCGCTTTTTCAATGAGCTTTTGCGCATCGGTACCACAAAATGGCTGCACGTTGTCTTGCAGTTCGGCCAGTTCTATTGCGATATCTGGTGGCAGTAAATCTCGCCTAGTTGAAAGCATTTGGCCAAATTTAATCCACACCGGGCCTAGGGTTTGCAACGCAAGACGTAGTCTTGCGCCTGCTGATTTTTCAGTATGTTTGTTGGGAAGCCAAAATAGCGCCTTGCGTAGTAATTTCGCATACCAGGGTTGTAATTGCTGTGGTAGTAGCTCATCTAGGCCGTAGTTGAGAAAAGTTTTACCTATTTGGTAGAGGCGAGCGAAGGACAATTCCAGCTCCTTAATCGTTAGTCGAGTGCGTTGATACGTTGTTCAAGTGCGCTCAAGTGTTGTGATAGCGCCCTTGTTTGAGATTTAAATTGTTCTAATTCGAGTGGGTGAACAGTGACATTCAGCTCATCTTGGCATAGCTGTGTAAAGATGTCCTCAAAGGTTTCGCAATGCTTTTGAGCGCGACTTTTACCTTGTCCAATTGTGTTTACAAGGTGCTGTGCACCTGCATCGCCGAGGTAGCGGGATACATGTTCAGCCCAATCTATTTTCAGGTTTGAGAACGCTTTACTGTATGCTTGAGCAAGGTGAATATCCCCCTGTAAATCCAGCTTGTTTGCACGGATAAGGCGTGTTAATTGACTGGGGTCTTTTAGCTCGGAGACCGTGTCTAGTGCGGTCGTAATATGGCAATCCGCGCTGTCGAGATAGTTTCCGTATACAAAGCAGTGATCGCCATTGTAATGCAATGCACACGACAGGTTTAAGTCGGTCAGCGTGACAGCAAGGACTCTGTGCTCAGCGTCGCGCAAGTCTTGCCTGAGCGAGGGTTCGAGTGTGATTAACCGATTGACAATTTGTTCAGTAACTGCTGTGAGCACAGATATCCACATAACTTTTTATATCCTTGATACTAGTACTTAAATCCTCTGTGCAATGCAACTATGCCACCTGTAAAATTCTGATAGCTGGCTTGCTCAAATCCCGCATTTTCCATCATGTTCTTTAATGTATCTTGATCTGGATGCATACGAATTGACTCAGCAAGGTAACGATATGATTCACTGTCATTGGCTACCAGTTTGCCCATCGTAGGCAAGATATTAAAGGAGTAGAAATCGTATAATTTAGACAGCGCTTCGTTATCAGTTTTAGAAAATTCTAGGACCAATAAACGTCCGCCTGGTTTAAGCACTCGATACATTGAACGCAGGGCTTCGTCTTTGTCCGTGACATTACGCAAGCCAAATGCAATGGTAATCACATCAATACTATTGTCAGGGAAAGGCAGGGCTTGTGCATTCATTTGCACGTACTCAATATTATTGACTAGACCGAGGTCTCTGAGTTTATCTCTGCCTACTTTAAGCATGGAGTCATTGATATCACCCAAGATAACTTGGCCCGTTTCCCCAACTAATTGGCTAAATTTTGCGGTCAAATCGCCCGTGCCACCTGCAAGATCTAGCACTCGATGACCTTTACGAACACCAGAACATGCGATTGTTTGACGTTTCCAAAGACGATGAATACCGAACGACATAAAATCATTCATGATATCGTATTTGGCTGCGACAGAGTGAAAAACATCTGCAACCAGTGACTCTTTTTGATTGGACTCGATAGTTTTATAACCAAAATGTGTGGTATCGCGATTTTCTTCTTTCATGTTGCCCTTGCTGACACGGTTTAGATGCACATAGTGTACTTGATAGGGATATGTTGGTGCAATTTATAGTGACAGCATTTAACCAATTATTTATTGATTTAGATACTATAAATTGGCACCTGAAATGTAACAATCTCGGCCCAGCGTCAATGCTTTATGCGCCGCAAATGAGGCCTTGTTCGCCAGCTCATTGAAATCTGCCTCGGTATGCCTTTTGGCTATGCCTACGGCCAGTTGAATCTCGGGGAATTGAATATTACCTCGGTTGCTGACAAATTTGAGCTTTTGAATGCCTTGACGAATTTTCGCAGCGATGATTTGCGCGGTTTCTGGTTCGATATCTGCGAGTAAAATCGTGAACTCTTGTTTACCAGTGCGCCCGGGGACGCCGCTTTCGACAACGTACTTTTTAATTTTTTGCGCGATGCGTTGTAATACTGCTTCACCGATAACATCCCCATATTTGGCTGTGAATTCTGCCAAATTATCGACTTGAATCGAAATCGCACACAAGGCTTTCTCTTGGTCTAGCCACATCTCGGCTTTCTGGCTCAAGTAGTGACGTTTATATAATCCTGTATGGGGATCAATGAGGTGTTGTTTTCGAATTTTACTCAGCGCTTGTCGCTGTTCACTTTGCTTTTTACGGGCTTTTTCTAGGCTGACCTTAAATTGCTGTTGCTGTTCAAGTAAGCGCTCGGTATGCAATGAAAATTCAGCGAGTATTTTTTTATTTGTCTGAGTGTCGTGATTATTTAACGCGTGGCTGCAATTTTTTATTTGCTGGCGAAACTGTTTAATGTTTTGCTGTGAACGTCGACTTGACACGGATAACTCGTCAATGACGTTATCTACTTCTTTCAGTACGGCAAGCTCGGCTTGGTGCTCAGCATAAATAAACTCGAAATAAAGCTGTTCGATGTAGACGTTGTCAATGGTCATGTTATTGCGCAGATCTCTATCGAGACGTTCAACTAATTCAGTGTTACTGCGACTGATGTAGGTATATGTTACCTGATAATTAAGCGGCGTCGGAGGCAGTTGATGCTGTTCCAAAAAATGGCAGACTTTCGTCATTTTTTCTTGCGCTAGCGCCATTGGATCATGAAACATCATGTAGTTAATTACCAAATATTACAGTTAATCTTGAAGCGCTAGTATCCTTTGGCGTGGGTCATAATTTCATCCGAATTGAAGTTTGGCTACATTAATCGCAATTGCGACAATTTAAAAGTAAAATTTGCGTTTTTCGAGTGGAAAATATATACATTTAATCTTGTTAGGTGAATTTATCAACAACTTTACCTTTTGTACTTTGTATTATGCCTGACTAGTCGCATAACCAAGATGCTTGGTCGATTAAATTTGCATCTTGATGAAAGGCTTCGTTAAGGTGCAGACCACAGCGAAAGTTAAGGAACCCTGTAGTGTTAAATTCACTCCGAAAACCTCTTAGTGCAATTGTGTTAGCACTCACTTTGTCAGCGTGTCAGATCACGACTAGCAATCCTAATACGTCTTTCTCAGAGCTTGCCGCGCAAGTTACGGCATTTCGTGCGAAAGAAAATGCACAAGGCCTGACAGATTTAGATGCCGATTACCTTTTGTCGAACTTGACTCCTGAGCATCTTGCTGCGGCGAACGGACAACGGATCCGCTTCTTAACAAAGCTAGACGAAATAGATAAAGCGCGACTGAGTGAAGAAAATCAAATCAACTTTGCGATCTTGCGCGCGCAGATCCAAAATAACGTCGACCTCTACCGATTCAATGATCATTATGTGCCTTTATCGTCGGAGTATGGGTTTCACAGCGCGCTCAGATTTATGATCCAACGGCATGACTACAGCACAAAACTGGGATACCAGCTGTATATAGCAAGAATGAAGCAACTGCCGAGATACTTCGAGCAGAATATGTATTGGATGAAGCAAGGCCTAAAAATTGGGCTGACACAGCCTAAGGTGGTTTTGCAGGGTTATGAAAATAGTATCATGGCGTTTGTAGCCCAAGGTGAAGAGATAGAAAAGTCTCCTTACTTTGCCCCGTTTGTGAGCAATCGAGCGAATCTACCTGAGTCAGAATTTCTTGCGCTGCAAGCGCAAGCCAAACGCGTGATTGAGACGTACGTCAATCCTTCTTACCTCAAGTATCATGATTTTTTTGTCCAAGAGTACAGGCCGAATGCTCGGGACAATATTGCTTGGTCTAGCGTGCCCAACGGGGAAGCATTTTATGTCAACCGTGCTAAACATTTCACGACCACAGAAATGACACCGAAGGAAATTCACGAGCTGGGATTGCAAGAGGTGGCACGTATTCGTGCGCAGATGGACGCCATTATCAAGCAAGTGGGCTTTGAAGGCAGCTTTGCTGAATTTGTTCATTTCTTGAGAACCGATCCTCAATTTTATGCAAAAACGCCACTTGAGTTACTCAAAGAAGCCTCGTTCATTGCTAAAAAGATAGATGCGAAGTTGCCGCAATTGTTTCATACCTTACCCAGATTACCGTATGGCGTGGCACCGGTGCCCGACAGTATCGCACCTAAATACACCACTGGGCGTTATATTGGTCCAAACAAAGATACTGATGCAGGGTACTACTGGGTCAATACATATGCATTAGATAAACGGCCACTGTATGTACTAGAGGCGCTGACCCTGCATGAGGGGGTTCCTGGACACCATCTACAAATTTCACTCAATTCAGAGCTGGCACATTTACCGGTGTATCGACACGAATATATCTCGGCTTTCGGTGAAGGTTGGGGACTATATGCGGAGTATTTAGGCATTGAAGCTGGTTTCTATCAAGATCCGTATAGTGACTTTGGTAGACTGACTTATGAAATGTGGCGTGCAGCGCGCTTGGTGGTAGATACGGGCGTACATATGTTTGGTTGGACGCGCGAACAGGTTATGCAGTTTATGCAAAATAATACGGCATTGTCGCTACATAATGTCAAAACAGAAACTGATCGCTACATTTCATGGCCTGCTCAGGCCCTGTCCTATAAAGTAGGCGAATTGACGATCAAGCGCTTGCGCGCCAAGGCAGAACAGCAGTTGGGTCAGGCATTTGATCTCAGAGAATTTCATCATCAAGTACTCAAGAATGGGTCTGTACCATTGTTTGTACTTGAATCACAGATTGATAAGTACATTGCAAGTACATTGCAAGCTCAAAAATAAAACACAAAAAGCCGCTTCAAGCGGCTTTTTACTTAATGTACAAAGCTGATGATGAGCTGGTAAAAGTCATCTGTTGAACGGCAACTCTTGGCGTTTAGGATTAGCTGTTCGCCAAGTTGCAATGTTTGCTTTTGCACGAGTAGACGCTGTGATTCGTCCGCTATGTCAGCGATGTCTGCAACATGCGCTAGGCCAATAGTACGGCGTACTAGCTCAGCACCACAATACCCCATCGCGTCTTGCAATACTTCTTGCAAAAATGAGTCAATGTACCCGGCTGCCTGCAGTGCGTGGTCTCGGGTGTGTTTTTGCGACAGTGTGTGCCATTGTTGCTCGAACTGTTGCAAACAAGTAGAAATGGTATTGAGCAAATATGAGTGCAGGTCTCGACGCTTAGGGGGCTCTTTGACGCGACCATTTTGCGCGCAGTAATTGAGTAATAAATTCCCAATAAACGAGCCAATGTCAAAGCCAATTGGTCCGAAAAATCCAAACTCTGGATCGATCAGTTTAGTCTGTTTTGCACCGACAAAAATACTCCCCGTATGCACATCGCCATGCAATAGCGTTTGCGGTGAAGACAAGAACTTTGCTTTCAAGCGTGCGACGACACAGAGCAGCGCCTTATTTTGTCGCAATTGCATGACCTGCTCAGTCAGTGCGCTTGGAAAGTTATTGCGCTCACAATCTCGATAGGGATCATCAAAGAATAAATCCTCTGTGATGGCGCACAGCTCAGGGTTCGTAAAAGTTTGGACCTGCGCTTTTTTCTCTTGTGGGTCGAGGTAAAAATCAGAATGATAAAAACTGGTAGTGGCAAGGTAATTGGCAACATCATAACCTAGGTTATCAAAGGTGCGGCCAGCGATGAGCTCGCTTCGCAAAATAGCCAGATGGCCTAAATCTTCTAAAATTGTAACCGCAAGGTTGCTGTCATGGTGTAACACGCTGGCAGTATGCGCTGGGCAAACACTGCCGTGTTGTTGCAATACCAGCGCTTCGATACGTGCTCTGTCTAGGGTCAATGGCCAGCTTTCACCAACGCACCTGGCATAGGGAAGTGCTTGTTTTAAAATGATGCTGTTATTGGCCTGATCTTCAATTCTAAACACTAAGTTTAGGTTGCCATCTCCAAATTCATAGCAGGATAACTGCGCATCTTCAGCAAAGAACTGCCCAAGCGATTTGATGTAATCGAGCGCGGTTTCATTATCAAAGGCGGCGTATTTGCTCACTGTTATTTACCTAAAAATTACCATTGTTTTTAGCATTCTATATTTTTAAGCGTTTAGATGTCTATACATCTTTAGATCTTTATGTAGAATGGTCGAGTGTCATGATTCATTATTGAGATGTAAGTAAGAAATATGAAAGAGCTGATTGCTGCCAGTCTTAAATTCCAAGCAGGTAAAGTACGTGTACTAGACCAATACTTATTGCCGCACCAAGAGGTTTGGCATACTTGTGAAGACGTTGCGAGCATGCAAAATCTTATCAATAACTTACAAGTTCGAGGTGCACCGCTCATTGGATTAGCGGCGACGTTACTGGTGGCGTATTTGGCGGAACAGGGGGCGAATAAGCAGGCACTTGGTGAGGCCATTAATGCATTGGAAGCGACGCGTCCAACGGCAGTTAACTTAAAGCATTGCATGGATACTTTGAGGCAAGCATTACGACAAACGCAGTATGTAGCGGCCATTGTGCACCGTGCTGAACAATTGTTTGAGGAAGATGTGACGTTATGCCAGCGCATTGGTGAGCATGGCGTTGCCTTGGTGGACGAGGGCGACAACATTCTTACTCACTGCAATACAGGTGCGCTTGCAACGGCTGGAGTCGGTACCGCGTTGGGTGTGATATACACAGCTGCACAGCAACTGAGCCACCTTCATGTATGGGTGGATGAGACGCGGCCTTTGCTGCAAGGCGGGCGCTTGACAGCCTACGAGCTGGCGCGTTGGCAAATTCCTTACACTGTGCTTTGTGACAATATGGCGGCTGCCTTAATGGCGGCGGGTAAGGTAGATAAGGTGTTTGTAGGTGCCGATCGCATTGCAGCAAATGGCGACTTTGCGAATAAAGTAGGCACTTATAATTTAGCCGTCTTGGCGCACTATCATGACATTCCATTTTATGTCGTCGCACCCAGAACCACATTTGATGCAACGTGTGCACACGGTGCAGATATTGAAATCGAGCAACGCAGTCATACTGAGGTAACAGGCGTCAGTGGCAGTTTTGGCGAGTGCCAATGGGCACCTGAAAATACCCCAGTGTTCAATCCGGCATTTGACGTGACGCCTGCGAGTCTGGTCACCGCTTGGGTATTTGATAGCGGGATCTATCACGAGCCGAATTTTGCAACGATTTAATTTTCAATGATGCATACGCCAGTATGTCGTGCAGTGACGTATGCATATCGGCGCTACAGGTCAATCTAGTAAAGGAAACTGAGTGGCGATATCAGACCCTGTTTCTGTGGCAATCCAGCCTTCGGTGTTATTGAACAAACGTATGGCTGTAAACTCTGGATCGCTGCCCATATCAAACCAGTGTGGTGTATTTTGTGGCACTGAAATCAAATCACCTTGTTGGCAAAGTACTTGAAACACTTTATCTTGAATATGCAGACAGAATAAGCCTTGTCCTGCGACAAAAAAGCGTACCTCATCCTCGCTGTGCGTATGCTCAAATAGAAACTTCTCTCTTAAACTGGCGGCATTGGGATTACCTTTTTGCAGCGCGATCACATCCACAGTTTGGTATCCACCAAGTTGTTTAAGACGGATGATGTCATTGTTGTAAGCCTGCAAAATTTCTGAATCTAACGCATTTGGTGCCAATTCTCTTGTCGTTTGCCATTGCTCAAAGTGGACACCTACCGCTGCCAATTCAGCGGCAATGAGTGCAGGATCACTGCACTCAAGCAGCCGTACTTCGGGTTGGTGATGATGGTAGATATGTAGTTGACTCATTTATATTTTCTCACTATCAAACTGCTCAAAACTGACGATAAATGGGTGATGCTGACTTTGTGTTTGATTATCGCGCCACAACTGTAAAGTCTGTAACCCTGCTTGCTTGGCGGCATCTAATTCTTCGACAATGTCACTCAAAAAGAGGATCTCATGAGGCGCGAAAGGCAGCTGGTTGACGATATTTTGATATGATGAGCACGACTTTTTGGGTCCGACTTTGGTATCAAAATAACCCGTGAAGAGTGGGCGGATATCCCCGTAATCCGAATGGGCAAACAATAATTGCTGCGCTTTGACAGATCCCGAGGAGTAGACATAAAGCGCCTTACCCGCCTGTTGTTGCTGTTTCAGATATTGGTATGCATCCGGATAAATATGTCCGGTAAAATCACCTTGTTGATAGCCTGTTTGCCAGATCAGTCCCTGTAGCTGCTTTAAAGGTGTGATCTTTAAATCGTCTTCTATCCAAGACAGCAAGCGAGCTATGATGGTGTCAATGTTTGCCGAGGGGTGGTCAATTTCCTGACGAACCGCATCGAGTTGGCTTTTAACCAGTTCGTTATGTTCATTTTGACGCACAAATTCCGGTAAATGTTTGGCTGCATATGGAAACAGTACATCTTTAACAAAGGAGATACGGGTAATGGTACCCTCAATATCGGTTAAAATGGCTCTGATCATTTCGTTGCCCCTTCTAATTTTATTCTTTCTAGTTCACAGGCAAATAAAAACTCGAGTCCTTCGATATGACGTCTTGTCTCGAATACGCTACGACCCAATGCATATAACCCGTGGCCACGGATTAATACGCCGTGACGGACAGGATCTTTTTGATGATGTTCAGCAACACGCTGTGCCAAAGCGGGAATATCCTGATCATTGTCAAAAATAGCGATCGACAGAGTATCTAAGTGGCTTTGAATGCCTGCCAGAGACTTTTGCATCTCATACCCACTTACCTCGAAGCGATCTGCGGTGATAAAGCGAGAAAGTACGGTGGCAGCAACAGAGTGAGTGTGTAAGATGCAGCCTGAACTTGGCTGTAGTTCATACAGTTTCAGATGCAACGCGGTTTCTGCTGATGGCTTCCCATCGCCAGAGCGGATAGTGCCACACTGATCTAACTCTAGGAATTGCTCTGGTGTTAACTGTCCTTTGTCAAAGCCACTCGCCGTGACCACAAATCCATTATCTGTTTTAATGGAGAAATTACCGCCAGTTGCTGGGACCCAGCCTTGTTGGCTCACCCAGCGACCAGCATCAATGAGCGCTTGTTTTGCTGCCTTTGTTTGCATGTTCGATCTACCCAAAAGGTTTGGACGGCTATACTTCTATTTAAGGCAATGATAGCATCGCTTTAACGCCTACGCCATAACCAAAAGAGACATAGGATGGAAAGTAAATTACCGAGTGTTGGTACAAGTATTTTTAGTCAGATGACGGGCCTTGCAAATGCCCACAATGCCCTAAATCTATCTCAAGGCTTCCCAGAGTTTGATGCGCCCAATCGACTTAAAGCTGCTTTGGCCGAGTACAGCACGGCTGGACATAATCAATATGCCCCATCACCGGGTGTTGCGCCTTTGCAAGAGGAAGTCGCAGCGTTAATTGCGCGAAGATATCATCAGACGATCGATGCATCACAGCAAGTGACAGTGACAGCAGGGGCAACAGAAGCATTGTTTGTGGCGATTCAAGCCTTGGTACGCCCTAATGATGAAGTCATCGTCTTTGATCCAGCTTATGATTCCTATCGTCCTGCTGTGGAACTGGCTGGTGGTAAAACGGTTCATATTCCGCTTTATGCACCTGACTATGCAATTAATTGGCAAATTGTCGCGGATAAAATTACCGCTAAAACCCGTGCCATTATCATCAATACACCCCATAACCCCAGCGCAAAAACCTTGAAACATGCTGATTTTGACGCGTTAAAAGCGTTAGTTGCACAACATGACCTATACGTTATTAGTGACGAGGTGTATGAGCATATCACTTTTGATGGTCAATCACACTTGAGCGTATTGCGTGATGCAGAGCTGCTAAAGCGCAGTTTTGTTATATCTAGTTTTGGCAAAACCTTCCATTGTACGGGTTGGAAAATGGGGTATTGTGTTGCGCCTTCAGAACTTGCGCAAGAGTTTAGAAAAATCCATCAGTTTGTGAACTTCTCTAGCTTTACACCGGCGCAACTGGCACTCGCAGAAATGCTTAAGTATGAACCACAACACGTGGATGAGTTGGCTGACTTTTATCAACAAAAACGTGATGTATTAGTGACGGCGTTAACGCCCAGCCGCTTTAAAATTTTACCCAGTGAAGGTACCTATTTCTTGCTGCTTGATTATAGTGCTATCTCTGATTTGGATGACGTTGCATTTTGTCGGTATTTAGTAGAAGCGCATGGCGTCGCAGCGATCCCATTGAGCGTATTTTATGCGTCGCCAAATGAAGACAAAGTGATCCGCTTATGTTTTGCCAAAGAGCAGGGCACCTTGCTAACGGCGGCGGAGAAATTATGTCAACTTTAACCGTGAGCTTGGTGCAATATGATATTGCATGGTTGGCACCAGAAGACAATTTTACGACGATTGAGCGTTTGACATCTGATCTGGTGCAATGTGACTTATTGCTGTTGCCCGAAACGTTTGCAACGGGCTTTGCCTTAAAAGAAGAGACCGCGCCATTTGCCAATGATGCGCTGGCATTTATGCAGCGGTTGGCAAAGCGACATCAATGCATTGTGGCGGGATCGGTATTGGTACCTGAAGGGGATAAAAAAGCCAATCGTTTCTATTGGTGTTGGCCTGCAACAGAAGGTGCCGACATCGCCCGCGTAGAATACTATGATAAACGGCATTTATTTTGTCTCGGGAATGAAGGCCGCTACGTTGTCGAGGGCACACAACGCAAAGTGATTGAAATCGGTGAATTTAAAATTTTACCACAAGTTTGCTACGACTTGAGGTTCCCTGTATTTCAGCGTAACAGAAACGACTATGATGTGATGGTTAATGTGGCAAATTGGCCCGCTGCACGTCGCTATGCTTGGGATACCTTATTGCGTGCACGCGCCATCGAAAACCAATGTTACGTGTTGGCGGGTAATCGCCTCGGTGATGATGGATATGGTATTGCGCATAATGGTGGCACGGTGGCTATCGATTATCTGGGACAACCGATTTCGCAAGTGCCAGATGACCAGATGGGCGTCATTACCGTGACGCTGTCTAAGCCCCCATTAGATGCGTTTAGAAGCCAGTTTCCAGCTCATTTAGATGCCGACCATTTTCAGCTCGTACCCTAACAGACACCTTAAGCGCATAGTTTGCGCCTAAGGTGTCCCCTTTTTATGGGGTATTATATTGGTGTACCAACAGCTCTTGGCCGCCCGTTGAGCGCAATGCCCCGTCATCATGCTCTTGCTCCGGCAGTGTAAAGTAGCCTAATAATTGTCTCATTTCTGCTGCTTGCGTGGCCATACGTTTGGCCGCGGCCATCGTTTCTTCTGTTATGGCGGAGTTTTCTTGGATCAGGTCGGTGAGTCTTTGTACCACAATATCGACTTCTTTGATGGCCTGTTGTTGTGTCAGGGTTGAGCGGTTAATACTCACGATATTGTCATTGACATCGGCCACTGCTGAGACGATGTGTTCGAGCTTTTGTCCCGAGCTATTTGCTAGCGTCGTCCCTTGCTGAACTTTGTCATTGCTGTTGGCGATGATGTCTTTAATTTGCTTGGCGGACGCTGCACTGCGACCCGCAAGCTCCCTAACTTCGTTCGCAACAACGGCAAAGCCACGACCATTTTCGCCCGCGCGAGCGGCTTCAACGGCAGCGTTGAGCGCTAACAGATTCGTTTGAAATGCCAATTCATCAATTACAGAAACAATCTCATTAATATCCTTGCTAGCGGTGTTCACTTCATTAATCGCGTTGACGGTATCCTTAGATAGGGTACCGCCTTCTTTTGCAATAGTTTGCGCATTGCCTGATTTATTTACCGCAGTTTCCGATTGCTCGGCCACTAACGTTAGCTCTTCAAGCATATGGCCTGTACTAGCACTGGCTTGTTCCAAATTGGAGGCCTGTTCCTCCGTTCTGCGACTTATTTCTGTATTGCTCGCTGCAATCTCCCCTGCGCTGTGCGTGACAAGGTTTGCCGCATTTTGGATCCCTTCAATCACCTCCGTTAGTTTATGTGTGGTGATACTGACGTCTTGCTGTAGTGTCGCAAAAACCCCTTGATATTGACCTTCAATGGATTCACAGAGATTACCTTTTGCAATGGCGCTGAGGCTAGATGTGACGGCATGGATGGCATTTGAAATGGTATCAATTGAGGTATTCACATCCTTTTTCAATTGAAGCAACTGTCCTTGCAATGGCGAGTCGATTTTTTGCGAGAAATCACCACTGCTCATTGCAGCCATCACACTGGCTAATTCTTCAATGACCCGATTGAGATTATTCACTGTATTGTTGATGTCATTTTTAAGGGTGGCCAGTTGGCCTTGGAGCGGTGAGTTGATGGTTCTATCGAAGCGTCCGTGACTGATGGCCATCATCACCGACGAGATTTCGCTCATTGCTTTATCTAGGCTATCAACTGACAAATTAATACTGGACTTTAACTGCGCTAATTGCCCTTTGGCGGGCACTGTGATGGGGTGTTTAAAGTTGCCTTCACTCACCGCGGTCATGGTACCACCAATGGCTTTTATGATGGCTTCAAGGTTATCCATACTACGATTGGTATCCACTTTGAGCTGTTCTAGCTGGCCCGACAAAGGCAATTCTATGCGCTTGGAGAAATCACCACTTCGGATTGCCCCCATTGTATGACTGAGCTCGTCTACTGCCCCGCTCAGGCTAAGCACTGAATTATTAACGCTGTCTTTTAAGCGCGCTAAGTTGCCTTTGGCGTCTACCTGAACTTGCTGTTTAAATTCACCCTGTTCGACGCAGGTCATCACCGTGATGATGTCGTTCATGGTGTCATCAATGGAGATGACCGAGTGATTTATGTTGTTTTTGAGAAGATCCAATTCACCGCTTAAATCGGCGGTGATATGTTGATTGAACCGCCCTTGGGCCATAGATTGAATCACCAAGTTAATTTCTTTTAATGCGGTTTGTAAACTGGTGGCACATTCGTTAGTAGCCTCTTTTAAGGTAGCCAGTTCGCCCTTGCAAGGTGCACTTATGCGGTCACAAAACTTACCCTTTGCCATTTGATTGAGGACTCTATTTGCCTCTGAAATGGATAGCTGTAGCGCATCAAGTAATGAGTTAAAAGCCTGAGCGCTTTGTCCTATTTCATCTTGAGAGCACACCTTGGCCCGCAGTGAAAAGTCTCCTTTTGTTTGTACTTCGCGCATAGTGTTCACCAAGCTATGGACGGGGCGCGTGAGCGAGCGCGAGAACCAAATGGCGATTAATATGATGAGCACGGCACTGATCACCATAACGATGGCCATGGTTTGTCGCAGTGCGCTGACGGTCGAAAAAGCTTCCGATTCATCGATTTCGGCCAGCAATGCCCAGCGGACATTAAACACATCCATACCACTGTAAGCTGATAAGACCGGGTTGCCATTGTAGTCAGTGACCACTTTTTGTCCCTGCAATCCTTGCATCGCGAGTTGGAACGCCTCGGTACTGATTGTCCCTTTTTCTGGGTTTGAAAATGAAGCGACGACGGAGTGGTGAATGGGGTCTAAGAACGAGTCCGAGCGCATAAGGCCTTCCGGGCCGACTAAATAAGTTTCACCGCTGTGTCCAAGGCCATGGCGTTCCGTCATAATTTCATTGAGTGCATCGATTGAAAGCTGAAAAATCAATGTGGCTTGTGAGATACCATCAAAATCTAAGGTGATGGCAATAAAGCTGGCCGGGGCATTGTACGACGGTAAATAGGGCTCATAATCGGCAAAAATGACTTCATCTTGTTGAATGAGCGCCTCTGTAAAGGCGTTTGCGATATTGCTATTGGCATATGGCCCGTCTTTTAATGACGTAGCAAAGTCAACCTCCTTGAATACGGAATAAACAATATTGCCAGTGTAATTGTCTACGAGAAAAATATCATAGAGCTCGTACACTTCTGCGATTTTATGGAAAAACTCATGGTGCCGCTGGTGGACGATGTCGTACCTATCTAAATGGCCAGTTTTCTTTAACGCCACCTTTTCGCCCAGTGGATGTGGGTTATCTGCTAAGTAACGAGTTTGTAGCTCGATACTTTGCGGTGTGAGTGGTGCTAACAAGGAAGACACTGAAATTGTGTTGTTTGTTTTGTCAGCAAAGCGGGGTTGAAACTGTTGCTGATAAAATGTTTCGAGACTTTGCGAGTTGGTATCGGTTGCCTGAAGTTCGTCAAACGCGTCGAGAAAGTCTTGACTGGCGGTGATTACATAGGGATTGATCGCTAACGACTGCAACTTGTCTTCTACACTTTTAAAGTGCCTTTGTACCGCCCTTTTTTTAACTTTACTCACCGCCCCCAGCTGTGAGTATACCTGATCACTTATCGTGCTTGATGCTTGTATCAGTGAGAAGGCAATGATGGTTGTAGTTGGAATGAGGGCTACCAATAAAAAAGCGGCCATGAGTTTTTTGGTTAAATCAAGCGATTTAAAGAACTGGCTGAGACTAGACATAGTGGTCTCCCTGATCCTATTTTCCTTGGTTAAAAAAGCGTGTTGCTGTGCTTGCTACATTGCTCTGTCCACTTATTACTGCGCAGCCTTAACGACTATCTTCAGCGCGTGTGGGCGCTGAGAAAAGGCGAATAATTGTGCAGATCTGATTCAAGTTTAGAACACTTCTCAATAAGATCTAGCGTTTCAATTTCAATTAACTGTACAAAAAATAGGGGAATCTGAGTTCTTGTAACGATTGAATTACAAGGTGTTTTTTAATCTTGAAGGAGAAAGCAGAGAACCTGCAAGTTTGAGAGTAAGTTAAGTCATTTAAACGACAATTACCAAAAAAAGAAGCAGCGAATGCTGCTTCCTAATTAATGCAAAAATGACATGCTATTAGTGTTTCCAGTGATAGCTATGTGCTTTTTCTTCCATATAGGCTTCGGTGTCTGGGTGCATTGGTGTTTTACTGCCCCCCTCAAAGAAGAAAGGTTGACGTTGACGAGTGTAATTGCCGATTTCATTCATGGTCGCTGCGTCATAAACACGACCGTTTAGAATCGTATAGGCCACTTTCTCAGACTCGCGAATGTCGTTTAATACGTCGCCATCAATAATCACTAAGTCAGCCAGCTTGCCTTTTTCGATTGTGCCGATGTCGTTGTCTAGTGCGAGATATTTTGCACCGTCAATTGTCCCACTGCGTAATGCTTCCCATGCACTGAAGCCACCTTGCGCCATGGACCACAATTCCCAATGCGCACCGAGGCCTTCACGTTGACCGTGTGCACCAATATGCACTGTGACACCTTTGTCTCGCAATTGCTTCGCCGAAACTGCAGCATTGATATGGTTGTAGTGGTGCTCTGGTGCTTTTTCACGACGAATCGACATTGGCTTAACAACATATTCAGGTACGAAGCTCATTAGGCGCTCGTTTTCCCACACGTTGGTCGTGTTATAGAAATAGTCCTCACCTTTAATACCACCGTAGGCAACGTTAAACGTAGGGGTGAAGCCTGCGTTTGTTTGGCTCCACATTTGTGTCACGTCTGAGTAGATATGCGGAATAGGTAACGCGTGCTCAAGGCCTGTGTGACCATCGATGATCATATTCATGTTTTGCTGGAATTTTGAGCCGCCTTCTGGCACGACCATGATTTCCATTTGTTTTGCTGCTTCAAGTACCTGTTGGCGTGTATCACGGCGTGGGTGGTTGTAGCTCTTAACAGAAATCGCCCCCGCATCTTTCAGACGCTTAACATGGAATTGGGCATCTTCAAGGTTGCTGATAGGTGTTTTATAACCCGGTGCATGACCAGCGTATAAGATGCGACCGACTGAGTAAATACGTGGTGCAATCGTTAAGCCGGCACGTTGTAGCTCAGCCATTGAGAAGACTTCGTTTGAGTCGTTTGACGGATCGTGAATGGTTGTCACACCAAAGCTGACGTTAGAGAATTGATTCCAGTTTTGCTCAGGTTGCAGCTGGCGGCTACCGTAGCTACCGTGTGCGTGCGCATCAACCAAGCCTGGAATCACGGTTTTGCCTGTGATATCCATGACTTTGGCAGAGCTTGGGATTTTCACATCACTGCGTGCGCCCACGGCAATAATACGATTGTCTTCAATCACAACCACGCCATCTTCGAAGATCTCTTGTTGATTGTCAGCATCACGCATGGTCACGACTTTACCGCCAACTAAGGCTAATAGGCCTTTTGGTTTGTCAGCAGGTTGTTCAAAACTCAGGTCGATGCCTTCCGCAGTCAATGTATCTAAGTTTTCTGAGGCATTGTCTACAAACGAGAAGGTGTCTGTGAGCTTTCGTTGATATAAATTAGGACCAAATGCCCAAGTCAGTGCGCTGCTGTCTGCTTTCCAGTTCAGGAATGCGCCAGAGTATTTTGATACTTGTTTGACAGGGAATGCTTTGCCACCTTTATTAATCGACAATGTCTTACCTGTGCTGGTAAATGGTGCAACGAATGTGTTGAAGTGTTCAATAAACGCCACATAATCACCATCTGGAGAAACTCGGTAGTCAAAGATGTACTCGCCTTTGAAGTGGCTACGTTCTTCGTGGCCATTGAGGTCAACACTCTTTAGTTCACGGCTAGTTTCACTGCTCTCAACGGAGAAAAATACACGTGTTGGGTCTGCACCAAAGTGTGGGTTATCACCACTTTTAGCGATACGCTTGGCTTCGCCGCCTTTGCTATCAACCAAATAAATGCCTGGGTGCATTGACCAATCGCCACTGAGCAAGTAACCCCCCGTGACTTTCTTATACACTACTTTTTTACCATCCGGTGAGAAGCTTGGCGAGGTGTAGTGGCCCGGTTCTTCGCTGATGATACGACCCTTACCGCCTTTGGCAGAAACAACACGAATACTCCCCAACTCTTGGTCGTCCCAAGTTGTGTAGACAATCTGTTTACCATCGCGAGAATAACTTGGGTAGAACTCAAAATGTTCATTTTGTTTTGTTACACGGCGTACTTCACCAGACGCAATGTCCTTCACGTAAAGGTGACCGAGCGCTTGGAATAGCGCGGTTTCGCCGTCAGGGGAAATTTGTGACCAGCGTGCTAGCTTTACTTTAAAGTTATCCGGTGCCACGTCTACTGCAAACTTCAGCGCGGGCGTGATCTCTTTTTCAGCAACTACGCGTGTAGGGATCACATGTGCTTGCTTGCTCTCAATGTCAACTTTGTGGAACACACCACCAGACCAGAATACCAAGGCTTTGCCATCGGGCGTGTATGCAAATGCAGGGGTGTTACCTTGTGCACCGTTTGCCTCTTGTAAATCGCGATCGAGTCCGGAGAAGATTTGTGTTTCGATACCAGACTTTAAGTCTTTGATATATAGAGCACTGATCATGGCTTTGCCATTGTCTTCACGTTTTACAAACGCCAGTGATTTACCATCTGGGCTTGGCGTCGGGCGGATTGCACCACCGGCACCTCGGATCACGGTTTCTTCTTCACCTGTTGCAAGGTCCCAAGAACGGATCTCAAATACTGAAGTTAATGCGTTTTTGTTGTATTGCCAGCGTACACCAGGTGTTGCATCTACGGAGTAATAGATTTTTTTACCGTCTGTCGAAAAAACGGGTTCAGCGACGTTTTTCTGTGATTTGGCACCATGTAGCCTTTCACGAACTAGTACTCCTTGACCACCAGAGATGTGATACATGCGGATTGACCCCCCTGGGATCGTACGACCTGTCACTTGGCCTTGTTTAACCGCAATATATTGACCATCCGGAGACCAAGATGGGTTGTGGATCAAATTGTGAGTCTCATCCGAAACTTGGCGTAAATTTTCGCCGTTAACATCCATTACCCATAGGTTTTCAGCACCTGCTCGGTCGGAGATAAAGGCAATGTGTTTACCATCTGGAGAGAACTTGGGTTGGAAGTTCCAAGCGCGATCGTTGGTCAATGCCGTGGCTTTGCCACCTGCAATAGGCATGACATATAAATCACCTAACATATCAAAAATAACTTGTTTGCCATCAGGGCTAACGTCTAAGTTACTCCACGTGGTTTCGTTAGTATCAATGGTAATGGTCTGTTTTTCGCCTGGAGGGTTTAGCACGTCCCAGTTAGCAGTGTCATTCTGAGCGCCAGCTGGTGCTGCGATGCTTGGGTTACTTAGCCCGATCAAAGCCGCACCTATCGCAATGGCGATAGGGGATTTAAATAATGCCATGGTGTATTCCTATGTGTTGTCTTAGTCAAGTCACAGTCTGAGGCTGTGTTTTGATTACTTGTCTTGTTGTGAGCTATTCGCTTTCTTGCTCGGGTAGAATGGCGAAATTTTTTACCAAAGTCGACTAAATGACGATAAAACTGTCATCAAACAGGGTGATTTTGTGTGCTTTTAATACAAATTGACGTAGCGCGCGCAAATTGATGCACTTTAGGTCGATCATTTTACTTTTGCGTGATGTGGTTGTGGGTAGAAAGCTGCTGTGAAAAAAGGCCCTTCACAACAGCCTAGACACCATTTGGTTAGCTCAGTGTTTGTTGTCTGACAAATTGTAAATACGCTTCTAAACTTTTTTGCCACAAGGCCATTGCTTGTGTGAGGTCATCGTCGCATTGCTTCCCGTCTAATAGACGGCGTTCAATTTTCTTCAGGGCCAGTCCATAGCGATTAAAACCTAATTGCAGTGCGGTGCTGGCCTGGCGGTGAAGAGACTTAATACACTGTTGTTCATCTTCATTAAGCAGTTGCTGAATGTGAATCAGTTTGTTGCGTGCCGAGAGAACAAATTCGTTATAAATCGAGGAGACTTCGTCTTCACTAAAGCCGCTTTTCAGTGAGTTGACCGCGGTGTCATCGTATAAGGTATCGCATAACTCAACACGCATATCCGGTTTTTGTGCTTTTTGTGAGTCACTGATCGCTTGGCGAAGTTTTTCTTGTTTAATGGGCTTACCGACGACATCTTTTATCCCCAAAGAGAGGTACTCTTTGATCTCTTCTGGGCTTAAACTGGCGGTGAAAGCCAAAAACGGGGTGCGTTTATTTTTATGTTCGACGGTTTGCAGATGCCTCAAGACTTCTTGTCCCGTAAAATCAGGTAAGTTCATATCTAATAACACGACGTCGAAAACATGTTCTTTAAGATGTTCAATGGCACTGGTGCCATCATAGGCAAGCTTAATCTTGTGCTCGTCAGTGGCCATAAATTCAATGGCAATTTTACGGTTGAGGTCAAGGTCCTCAACCAAGAGCACCGATAACCCCGTGGGATATTCAGGGTTGTGGTGACGTTGTTCGACCAAGCTTAGCTCTCCGACAGGCAAGCTGACATCAAAACTAAATGAGCTGCCTTTACCCAGTTCACTGAGAATTTCTAGCTGGCTTCCTAACTTGCTTAATAATCTTGCTGTAATAGCCAATCCAAGCCCCGTACCGCCTTTGGTTTTCCCCGCGTTGCTTTGTACATATGGTTCGGTCAGTTTATCGATGTCCTCTTCTTCAATACCAGGCCCTGAATCAACGACGCTGAAGCGCACAATGTGAGACATATTGGCTTCTTCGAGCAATTCGACACACAGTTTGACCTCTCCTTTGTCAGTGAATTTAATGGCATTGCCAACCAAGTTAAGTAAGATTTGCCGCAGCTTTTGTTGGTCGCAGTAATAACAAACTTGATCAGGCAGGTCGTATACCAAAGAAAACGTAAGTTTCTTTTGTTCTGCAAGCGGGCTCATCAGCAAACACAAGTTGTCCAGCCAGCTTTTTAATTCAACGTCTTCAGATGATAAGACTTCATCACTTTGGTCTAAACTCGCGTAGTCGAGTACTTTGTCAATGAGTAGGTTTAGGGACTCAGCCGAGTTAATGATTGCTTCGCAGTAAGCTTTACTAGATTGATCATGGCTGCGATTAAGCACCAATTGCGCGCTGCCTAAAATACCGTTGAGCGGAGTACGAATCTCATGGCTAATGGTCGATAAAAATAACCCTCTGATCTCTAAATCCTTTTGTGCTTTTTCAGTTAATTTATTTAAGTTGAGTTCTCGGCGTTCGTTGCACAGCAGTGCCATGCCTGTTGCATAGAAAATTGGTGCCAGTACTCCATTAAAAAAGATGGCGATAGAAAACCACGGATCATCGAACAGGGTGACGGAGTCCACATGGCCCATAAATACGGTTCGGCCAATAAAAGCGGTAAATACAAACCCTAAAACAATGAGGTACACAATACTGCCATTTGGATAGAGTGGTCTTGCATAGCGAATAAAATAGTAACTCAGGAGGATCGCTTCGACGATATGCTGTAGGTCGGAGATCAGAATGCGCTGTCGTAAGCTGTCATCTACCACGGCATAGTAGATTAATGCAGACAGCAAAAAGAGGGTGGCAAATAAATAAAGTCGAAACTCTAGACCTCGCTGACCCAAAAATTGGCTGATAGCCCAACAATGTATGATGGAGGCAAGAAAGAGTAGGGTGTTAGCGATGCCAATGGTCTGCCACTGAGAGAGAAAGCTGTGCAAAGCAAACATCGATATGGCTGCAAACAACACAAGCGGGTAAAAGATATACAGTAATACGCCGGGCGTATTCTTGTTTGCTCGCCAGGTCAAATAGTTGATGAGCGTCATCATTGCGGTCATCGCTGCACTGGCTACGTACAGGGTTTTGTGGTCCAACATAAGGCTACGTTAACAATTAATAGACGTACCTAGGATAGAGCGAAGGCTCAAGTCAGTAAAGCTGAGGAACCAGAAAATAATGAGAGTTGCTAGGTATATAGATGCGTAGCATACAAAAAAAGCATGCTTACACATGCTTTTTCACAGAATTACGAAGAGTAGTGTACCTGATGTACTTATCGAATTTCGTCAGGAATATTTTGCTGTGCCCAAGACAAAAGCTCAATACGGTTACGGCATTTTGTTTTGCGAAATGCGCTATATAAATGCGTTTTTACCGTATGTGGGCTGATGTTTAGATCTTCAGCAATTTCTTTGTTTTTCGCACCTTTACTCATTAACGAGATAATTGCTTTTTCACGTTTTGTGAGTTTAACCGGTTCGATGTCACCTTCGGTGAGTTTGTGCAATGCGTCTTTGTTGAATTGCAACATGCGATTTAACGCGTTACACATGATCTCACGGCGATACCACAGTTGATCTTCCATCAATAGACGAATGCCTTTCATCAATACATCCGCATTGTCAGTGGTATAAAACACGCCCCGAATACCGCTCAATAGCGCGCGATTAGCCAATTCCGGATTTTCATCTAAATTGAACAGCACAATATCACAACTGACCTTTAGGTTTACCAACTGCTCTTTGAGTTTACCCCATGCATCATTGACTGCTGTCTCAATAAAAAGCAACCGAGTATCTTCTGGTACTTCGGAGATATCAGTTCCTGTGATTACGTCTAACCCCTGAGTTTTCAGGAGTGGCTGTAAAACGTTTATTCCTATCGTATTGATAGGCTCTTTATCTAGCAATAAAAATGCAGTACTGCTCATTTGAAAAACACTCTCATTCTGTCTGATTACGCAATGCTATCACGTGGTTCAGACCTTTTGTATTAGAAATTTCATCAATAAAACAATGTTTACAGTACAAAGTGTGGCACGATTGACCGTTTTGTAAACAGAATTAGATTGTGAAAAACTCAACTCGTTGATTAGTAGGAGAATTTATTTCTATAGAGTAATAGCTTAGTCAATTACATTTTTTAACAAAGAATAATTTAAGATACTACTTTTTTCCTACTTTGGTACGGAGGCCAACCCATTTCAAGCCCAGCTAAAACATGTAAGTGAATGTGGTACACAGTTTGTCCGCCATCATTGTTGCAATTCATGACCACGCGGTAACCGTTTTCAGCGAATCCGTGCTCTTTGGCAAGTTTAGCTGCAACCAAGTGTAAATGCCCAACTAAGTGTGCATTTTCTTCATTTACGTCGTTTATTGTCGCGATCGGCTGTTTTGGAATAACCAATACATGAAAAGGTGCTTGTGGGTTTATATCTTTAAAAGCAAGTGCCTTTTCATCTTCGTACACGATGTCTGCAGGTATCTCGCGATTAATTATTTTCGTAAAAATCGTCTCTTGGCTCATTACTTTTTTCCTTATATACGTTAGTTTAGCTGTTCAGCATAGCGTGGACGTAACAAGATACAAGGGAAATTACAATTAGCATACATTCATAATTGTAACTGAATTTGGCACAAATACCTGCATTGACAAAGGTAGCAAGCAAATAAAGAGGAAATATGAAGAAAATTAGTATATTTGGCGTTTTAGTAGCACTTTTTAGTGGTATTTCTGTTTCAGGGGAAGTTAATTTCCCAGAAGAATTGCTTCCTTTGCAAGTAAACGACAAGGAGATTGAGCATTCTTTTTTTAACAAAGTTCGCACTTTAGACTTACCCGCAGGTACGCATCGTATCAAAGTGAAATACTCTGACTTATTCGAGTTAGATTATGACGAACATGAAGTTGTTGACTCTGCCCCATTTTGGGTCGAAGTAACATTGCATGCTGAAGATTACCAAGTGCGCTTTGAGGCCATTGATGATGTTGAGCACGCCCGTCGTTTTGCAAAATCACCGACGATTTGGTTTGAGGCACGTCAAGGTGAGGCGGTAAATGCAACGCGTTTAAAAGAGCATGCTGTGAAGCCCGCAGCCCTCATGAAAGTGGCCATCTCCACCCCGCCTGTCGGATCGATGAACGACGTGAAACCCGCTCCGACCGCTGGCAAACCCGATGCCATGGCGATGTTAGAATTTTGGTGGCAGCAAGCTAGCCCAGCACAGCGTGCTGCCTTTTTGGCGTCTATTAAAAGCACAGATCACTGATTTGTTAACAGCATCGCTTGAGCAGCGCTGATGCTCAAGCGAGTAGGTCGGTGCCCTTTATTTAAAGATTGCGTCAATCGTCCCTTGTGCCAAAGGGTGATACCCTGGGCGTGCATTCTGATAGACACGATATGCCCAATCACGCTTGTCATATTCCACCAGTGCCTTGTAAAGCGGTACTATCAGCTTACGACGGCCGATCCCTGTCAGATGCTTGTCTAGCGCCGAGTATATTGCTTCATAGCCATTCCCAACTGCCAGCATATACCATGCAAACGCCAATTCTGCATTGGTTGAATTGGTGAGATTGAATGCCTTATCCAATGCCGCCATATTTTCCAGTGAGAGATCTCTTGGTAGGTTGTTTAGAAAGTGCAGCCACTCGTGCACAGTCCAGCTTTTTGTCGGCAGGGTGTTTAGCTGCTTACTCCCACTCAACCACGCCTGTGTGTGACTATCTACTTGGTTAAATGCATCTGAGGTAGGGGTGGGGGCATCAGCAGGAAGGCCTGGTTGATAGATCCATTCTTTGGCTTTCTCCAGTGACACAATCCCCGGGTGCTTTTGTAATAAATGCTGATCTAAATACTTAACAAACTCTCCTGTTGTCAGTGATTTAAATGCATAGGCATCAAAATAGCCTTTCACAAAAATATCAAATTGTTCACGGCCAAATTTTTCTTCTAAATAAATTAAAAATAGCTGACCTTTTATGTAAGGCACTTTACTAAAAGCATCATCAGGGTCACGGCCATTGAGCTTTAAGTTTAAGCGGGTATCCGGCTCAGGAATTTTTGTCAGCTGTGCGCGTAAACCCGCGGCATCAAGCGCTTGCTCCATCACCGCGCGGTCGCGGCCAAACACTTCTTCCATAATGCGGTTTTCCACATAGGAGGTGAAGCCTTCATTCAACCACAGATCTTCCCATGTGGCATTCGTGACTAAGTTACCCGACCAAGAGTGTGCTAATTCGTGGGCGATGAGATTAACCAAACTCTTATCACCGGCCACAACCGTTGGCGTAATAAATGACAAACGAGGATTTTCCATACCACCAAATGGGAAGCTAGGTGGCAACATTAGCAAGTCATATCGGCCCCACGCATATTCACCGTACATTGCATTGGTTTTGTCTATCATCGCTTGGGTATCATTAAACTCAGCAACCGATGCATCAAGGATTTGGGGTTCAGCAAAAATCGCGGTCTGGTGGGACATTTCTTTATATTCTAAGTTGCCTGCGCCAATTGCGATCAAATATGGTGGTATCGCTTGTGGCATGTCGAACCAATAGTCGCCGTCTTTAACAAAGGCTTCTGAATTATCCGCACTCATGACTGCACGCACGTCTTTAGGTGTTTGAATACGCGCGGTGTAGGTGGTACGCATAGCTGGTGTGTCTTGCACAGGGATCCAGCTTCTGGCATGAATTGCCTGAGATTGGCTGTACATAAACGGGTGCGTTTTGCTGGCCGTTTGCACTGGTGTTAGCCACTGTAACCCGGATGCTTGCGGCAAGCTGTTGTAATAAATACGGGCTTTTTTCGCTTGCTGTTTAAATGTGATGGTGAGTTTGGCTCCTTTCACGCCGTTACGTGGTGCCAATGAGAAGTCTGCTCGATGCCATTGGCCGTCTTTGCTTTGATACATGACTCGGTCAATTTCAAGATCACGGGTGTCTAGCACCAATGCACGTGCCTGTTTGTTTTGCCATTGTAACGTATGCTCGACGAACCCTTCGAGCTGCTTGTCTTCGAAGTCGATATCTAAATCGAGGTGTAGGTGTGTACTTATCACATCGTTAAGATTTGAATAGGTATGCTCGTCGACGGCCTTAGCCGCCATAACCGTGTGAGAGAGGCCCGCAATGGCGAGGCCAAAAGTTAAGGCTGAGAGTTTCATTTTTATCCTTGCTCATGATTGAGAGTGGCCTCTGTTATACCACTTCCATGTACAAAAGCTACTCAGATGCGTTGGCGGTCGCAATCAGGTAAACTACCGCAAATAGTCAGTATTCATGATAGGCGCAACCTGTGCAGTCTTTGCAGTCATTACATACATTTGCTCTTCCCACGCACTGTCAAAAATTAGTGCGTGTAACTGCGTCAGAGCAATTACAATCAATTGATTTTAATGCGCCCTTTTTCATTCTTGGAGAAGGGAGTAACAGTGTTTTCTTGAATGATTTTGAGGGGACGGTGATACAGTTGGCGAACCGCGGTATTACGGTTTCCGAACAAGACTCGCACTACCAAATTCGTGTTGCTGCGGGAGAAAGTTGGCATCCGATGGTGCTTAAACTACTCGATATGGGCATTGGCGGATTAGAGAATTTAGCCTTGATCCCCGGCACGGTCGGTGCCGCACCGGTGCAGAACATTGGGGCTTATGGCGTCGAATTAGCGGATGTATTCTCACACTTGACAGGGTATCACCTAGAGACACAGTCATTTATCACTTTGGATAAATCGGCCTGCGAATTTGGTTACCGTGACTCGGTATTTAAACAGGCATTGTATGGCCGCTTTATCATCACAGAAGTTGTACTTAAGCTCCCAAAACAATGGCGACCCGTGCTTGACTATGGGCCGCTTCGTGATCTCATTGGGAGGGAGGTGAATGCACAACAAGTGGCTAATCGAGTTATGCAGATCCGCCGCAGTAAATTACCAGATCCGGCGCAGTGTGCTAATGCGGGCAGCTTTTTTAAAAATCCAGTTGTAAGTCGAGCATTGGCAAGTGAGCTGCGTGCACGTTACGAAGGCATACCAACTTATCCCGTGAGTGATAACAAAGAAAAGCTAGCGGCTGGTTGGTTGATTGAGCGGGCGGGCTTAAAAAGCCACCGTATTGGTGGCATACGCGTATATGACAAGCAAGCTTTGGTGCTGGTAAATGATGGCCAGGGCACGGGGCGTGATTTATTGACAATGATTGAACATATTCAGGCAACGGTATTGGCAAAATTTGCCGTTGAACTGAGTCCGGAAGTACGACTAATTGGCCGCAATGGTGAGCTTTCAAAAGGAGTAGAGCATGGTTAAGGCACCCACAGGCAATAAGCTTGCAATATTGAGCGCGCTGAGTCGTGATCACTTTATATCTGGGCAGACGTTAGGTGAAAGGTTAGGGATCAGCCGTGCTGCGGTGTCTAAACATATTAAATCACTGCAAGAAATGGGCATCGATATCTTTAAAGTGACGGGAAAAGGGTACCGATTGAACCATAGTTTACCATTGCTTGATCAAAGTAAAATTTTACCTGTATGGCAGGCATTAAGCGACCAGCCTTGTTACATAGAAGTACATCCTATTATCGACTCCACCAATAGTGAATTGATGCGTCGCATTCAAGCACCCGATAATTCGATGCACTCAGGGCAGGCGTTGGTGGCTGAAATGCAGCAAGCGGGGCGTGGCCGTCGTGGTCGACAGTGGCAATCTCCCTTTGGTGCCAATTTGTATTACAGCTACTATTGGCGCTTTGAAGAGGGAATGCAGGCGGCAATGGGGGTTTCCATTGCTGTCGGATTGGCGGTGTATGATGCACTGCAAGCGTTATATGACTTAGATGTACAATTAAAGTGGCCAAACGACATCTACATTCGTGAACAAAAGCTGGCAGGGATCCTCGTAGAATTAGACGGACAAATGGAAGGCCCTTGTCATTTGGTGATAGGCATTGGCCTCAATGTGGCAATGCCAGCGGGTGCCGCGCAGCAGATAGATCAAGCTTGGACGGACTTGAGTCAGCATGTTGCAAACATAGATAAAAACCAGCTAGCTGTAGTACTGACACTGTGTTTGCAAAAGCGCTTGTCCATGTATCAACGCAATGGCTTGGCTGACATGGTCACACAATGGAATGAACTCAATGCGTTTCGCAATCAAGTCGTGTGCTTGAGTACGGGCCAGCGACAATGGCGAGGCGTTTGCGAAGGGATTGATACACAAGGTGGGATTGTACTGCGCCAAGATGGTGAATGTAAGTCGTATTATGGCGGTGAGATCTCACTGCGTAAGGAGGGATAATGCGTTTACTGATTGATGTCGGTAACACCGCAGTGAAAGTGGCGACGGAATATCGTGGTCAGATAACACTCACGACTGAGGAAAGCATCCCTTGGCAAGATATCTCGGAAGTGCTGATAGCCCAAGTCGGTAAAAACGATGATCTTGCGCCAATATTAGAAAATGCGAAAGCCCATGACGTTCCTTACTTTTATGCTCATGTGACAGCAACGTTAGGTGATCTTGTGTGCGCGTATCCAGAGTACCAAAATTTGGGGATTGATCGTTGGCTTACTGTCGTGGCAAGCCATTATTTGTTTCCTGAGACAGCGTGCCTTATCGTTGATTCAGGCACGGCTACGAAGATTGATGTGTTGTGTGCTTCAGGTCAGCATCAAGGCGGATGGATTCTACCAGGTCTAGATATGATGATAGATAGTTTGGTGGCCAATACCCAAAGAGTGTTTAGTGATGCGCAAACTCAATTTGATACGACGCTTGGTAAAAACACCCCCAATGCGGTAAAGAATGCGGCACTGAGTGCGACTGTGGCACTGGCACAACGAGCTTTTGATGACATGCAGCAATCGTCAAAGGCACAGCCAATACAACTTGTTTTTGCGGGTGGCTACGGCGAGCTTATTCAACAACACCTTGATTGTTCAGGCATCTACTTTGATGATTTGGTGATGCAAGGGTTGGTTTTTTGGCGCAAATACCATCAAAATGCTTAATTAATGAAAGCTTTGCTGTAAATATGAGCATTTAAACAATAAATTGTGATTTTTTTTAATATAACTGTTGCATAGTGCCAGCGGTTGCTCTAATATCTCGCCCCGTACTAAAGCAGTGCCGACTTAGCTCAGTTGGTAGAGCAACTGACTTGTAATCAGTAGGTCATCCGTTCGACTCGGATAGTCGGCACCATTTTCATGATTTAGAACACGCTTTAGAAAAGAATTTTTATGTGGAGGGGTTCCCGAGCGGCCAAAGGGATCAGACTGTAAATCTGACGGCTCAGCCTTCGCTGGTTCGAATCCAGCTCCCTCCACCACTTTATTCTTGACGGTTCTGAGGTAGTTAAGAACAGGTTCTTAAAGCGGGCATCGTATAATGGCTATTACCTCAGCCTTCCAAGCTGATGATGCGGGTTCGATTCCCGCTGCCCGCTCCAGATTTCTGGTGTGCTGATATAGCTCAGTTGGTAGAGCGCACCCTTGGTAAGGGTGAGGTCGGCAGTTCAAATCTGCCTATCAGCACCAGTCTCCGGATCTTCCCAAATACTTCCTTTGATTTGTCACAAAAACATTTATAATTGTAAAGAATAAACATAGTCCCCGCGCGCGCGCGTGGATTATTTTTATATGTAATCTAGATACACAAAAACTTATAGGTTCCGTCATGGCAAAAGAAAAGTTTGAACGTTCGAAACCGCACGTAAACGTAGGTACAATTGGCCACGTTGACCACGGTAAAACAACTCTAACAGCAGCAATCACT
>NZ_JAKGBI010000020.1 GCF_021530565.1 Pseudoalteromonas sp. SMS1 | reverse complement strand
AGCTCAGCTGGTAGAGCGCGACCTTGCCAAGGTCGAGGTCACGAGTTCGAACCTCGTGTGCCGCTCCAAACTCTCAGTTTTATTCCACTGATAAAATAACGAATAAATCTCTGATGTAGCACTTACTCAGTTGCTAGATGTTTGCCACGACCTGTCATGCTACAGTGGGCAATTCAGAGCAAATCATGAAGCGGCACTAGCTCAGCTGGTAGAGCGCGACCTTGCCAAGGTCGAGGTCACGAGTTCGAACCTCGTGTGCCGCTCCAAATTCCTTTCTTATATTCCTTTATATCAATCCTTTATAACTATTTACTCTATTCATCCTGGAATTTTGCATAAAATCATTGCTTATTTTTAGTGCTACGCGTAAAATACGCGCTCTTTCGGCCATATTAGTCGTTCCTTGCCTTAACCCGGCCGGCCGAAACGGGACAAGGCTATACTAACCGTAAGGAATATCCATGCGTCATTACGAAATCGTATTCATGGTTCACCCAGACCAAAGTGAGCAAGTTCCAGGTATGATCGAGCGTTATACTGGTTCTATCACTGAAGCTGGCGGTACTATCCACCGTTTAGAAGACTGGGGCCGTCGTCAACTGGCTTACCCAATCGAAAAGCTTCACAAAGCACACTATGTTCTTTTGAACGTTGAAGCGCCAACTGAAGTAATCAACGAGCTTGAAACTTCTTTCCGCTACAACGATGCAGTGCTACGTAACCTAGTTATGCGTACTAAGAACGCTGTAACTGAAGCTTCTCCTCTTGCAAAAGAAGAGAAAAAAGAAGCAGCATCTGCTTAATCGTTATTGATTCGGATTTGACTCACCTTTAGAGGTTATGGTGCAAACTCAAACAGACCTGTATACAAATCAATTTGTTTTGTCCGGGGTTGTTTGTAAAACACCGAAATACAGTCAAAGTCCTGCTGGTATCGCGCATTGTATTTTTGTTTTAGAACATAGATCGATGCAAATCGAAGCCGACCTAAATCGCAACAGTTATGTGCGTATTCAGGTGGTCGCCAGTGGTGATAAATTCCGAACTCAACTAGAGCATTTATACGTTGGGCAGGGGTTACAAGTACGCGGTTTTTTAAATCGCCACGAAAGCCGAAATGGTTTAAGTCAACTTGTACTTCACGCACAACATATTGAAAGAATTAATTGAGGAAATTACTCATGGCACGTTATTTCAGACGTCGTAAGTTCTGCCGTTTTAAAGCAGAAGGCGTACAACAAATCGATTACAAAGATCTAGCTACTCTTAAAAACTATGTAACTGAAAGTGGCAAAATCGTACCTAGCCGTATCACAGGTACAAGCGCTAAGTACCAGCGTCAGCTAGCAGCAGCTATCAAGCGTGCTCGCTACCTAGCCCTTCTTCCGTACACTGACTTACACAAGTAAGCCGGCTGATTAATAGTTTTTAAAAGGTGTAGAGACATGCAAGTTATTCTACTAGACAAGATCGCTAACCTAGGTAACCTAGGTGACCAGGTTTCTGTTAAATCAGGCTTCGCACGTAACTTCTTATTCCCTAAGGGTAAAGCGGTTCCTGCAAACAAAGCTAACATCGAAACTTTCGAAGCTCGCCGTGCTGAGCTAGAAGCAAAAATCGCAGAAGAGCTAACTGCTTCTCAAGCGCGTGCTGAAAAACTTGAAGCACTAGCTGAAGTAACATTAGTTTCTAAAGCGGGTGACGAAGGTAAGCTATTTGGCTCTATCGGTACTCGTGACATCGCTGAAGCGATTTCTGCAGTAGGTGTTGAAGTAGCTAAATCAGAAGTTCGTCTACCTCTAGGTACTATCCGTGAGACTGGTGAATTTGACGTAGCTATCCAGCTTCACTCTGAAGTAACGGCAACTATTAAAGTTATCGTTATCGCAGAAGCTTAATTGATTTAAGCATAAACCGCACACCTTGTGTGCGGTTTTATCCCTCCCCTGAAAAATAACAACGACATAAATTTTCAGTGTAAAAAGTCGGTTTTTAGAACGATTGCTCACGGAAGATTCATCACACAAGTTGGAAAATTAATCTAAATCACAATATTGGGCACTAAAACGTCTTATATTTTAGATAAAATATACTCAAGTATTCGCTTGTAATAGCGTACCCATTTTATATAAGTTTGATTTGTGATAATTTAGTTAACTCTTTTGTACTAGGTACTTTTTTTTGCTGGTTAATTATCATACAGTATCGTTTGTAGGTAATGACAGCGTTATCATTCAGATTAGGAGAACAATGGTTAATAGTCGTTATTTGCGTGGATTCACTTTAATTGAGGTGCTGATGGTGGTTGCATTGGTTGCTATCCTTGCAAGCATTGCATTACCCAATTATATGGAATATCTACGTAAAGGAAATCGCGCAGATGTGCAACAGTGGATGTATCAAGAAGCAACCAAGCTGGAGCGTATCTACTCTAGAAATGGGGGCTATCCAGATACGTTTAGTATTGTGCAAAAATCAGACTATTATACATTGAGGTATGTACCTCTTAGCAAGCCAGATGGCGCTTTAGGTACACATCGTAATTTAGAATTTGAATTAAGAGCCACGCCAAAAGCTGATAGTTCTCAAGCATCAGATGTGTGTGGTGTACTCACATTAGATGAGCAGAGCACAGAGTCTTCACAGGGGCAAAATAATGATTGTTGGTAAGTCTAAAGAGCGTGGTGTAACACTCATCGAACTATTAGTCAGTGTGGCGTTGGTTGCCGTTTTGGCGAGTTTGGCAATGCCGTCTGTGATCACCTACATTAAACAAGACAGAGTGGATTCAAATGTCCATACGTTGAATAGCATTTACCAATATGCGCGCAGTGAAGCGGTAAAAAGAGAGCAAACCGTGAAACTCGTCAAACAGCAGTCAAACTGGCTTGTAATGACCATGGTGGATGGTAAACAAACAACGTTACGTACATTTACAATTGGACACGAATCTATCCGTGTGGATCTCGTGGATCGTGAGGTAAGATCCACTGGTGAACTGAACTTAATGAGTAATATTTTGGTCAGCGATAACGATGTGAATACACGAGACTATCGGCTATGTATATTACGCAGTGGTCAAAGTTGGGTAAGTGAGGCGGCAGAAAATTGCGCGTAGTAAAGGGCTTTTCATTGATTGAAGTGATGGTATCCATTGTCATCGCCGGCGTTGCTTTATTGGGGCTTGCTGGCGCGCAATTGAAATCACTGCAGTTTGCTAACAACAGCTTTTATTACACCATCGCATTGGTCAATGGTCAAAATGCCATTGAACGGATGTGGAGCGAGTTATGTTATTTTCAGTATGACGATCAAGACCTTTTATTAATTAATAACCCCCGCGTTGCCAACTTACAGCCAAAAGATCCTCGCTTTACACTGAGTATAGCGCCAGATAGATACAATGATGAACAGTTAACCCCACTTATCTCTGAGCGAAGAGATGTTGAGTTTTCGGTTAGCTGGCAAGATAGTCGTGTGAATGAGAACAGTGATTTAAATCAAATTACTTTAGTGGCCAGTTATGTGTATGTTCCTGCGCCAGATGAAGGTGAATGTGTCTTTAATAAACCAGCGAGTTAGTGGCTATACCTTAATTGAGTTGCTTGTTGCGATGGCGGCAGGCCTGTTTTTATTGTCTGGCGTGGCGATGTCATATACGGCGATCAAAAGCACGGTAGTGGCAAGTAAAGAGCTATCACATGCTCAGGAAGTTGTACGTTACACCAGCCAAGCGTTAACGCGAAGTATTAAACAAACCAATCAGTTTCCCGAAGTCTCAAATAAGGTTGCCAATAGATTTACTACCTTAACGGTTCATCAAGATGCAGGTCTGTTGGCGTGTGATGGCAGTATTCCCAATGCAGCATACTCAGAGATCTATACTTTAGCCAGTGGTTACATAACGTGTGATATTGGCAATGGACCCGTTCAATTGCTCAGAGGGGTACAGTCACTGACTTTTGTGCGTTCTGGCATTTTAACCAGTATTTTCGTGACACCAGAAAACCTGCCCTCGCAATTTGAAGACGGTATTCAAATTGATATCGCGGCTAGCCGCTTGGTACTTGAAAAAGCCATTTGGCGTAATCCAACTCAGGACTAACTATCGATGCAACGTTTTGTAAGACAGTCTGGTTTTACCCTTGTCAAAGTCATGCTCTTAAGCACGATGGCGAGTGTGGTTGTATTCACATCGATGAAAGACACCTTGGTACAGGAACGATTAAGCGGTAACTTTCAAAAAGATCTTAACGCCCGATTACAGGCCGAAAAAGGGGTATTTGCCAGCGCGGACGATTTAAATGATTATGTTGCTGACAATGAAGAAGCAACCGCTGCTCAGCTCATAGCCGCTATTCCAGGCCTCAATGATGATGAGAGCAGAAAGTATGGAAGAGGCACCTTTGCGACACAGCACACAATTGTGACGAATGCGGATGGGACGACCAGTATTGAAATCGCAAGCCTTGGCCAAAAATATGCCCTGAATGCAGCCAATAATATGGTTGCTGTTTTTACTTACACTGACGCTGTGCTGGAGCCAACCTTTAAAAATGCAGTGACAGGCTGTAAGGGAGTCAACCTGTCCGGAAGTGGCTTGGTTGATAGTTATGATTCTTCCAAAGGCACCTATAACGAAACACGCTCTAGTAATGGTGATGTAAATACGGTAATTGGGGATGCGGATGTTGTTTTGTCTGGCCATTCTCCTATTGAAGGAGATGTCAAAGCATCGGGCGTTTTATACCTCAAAGGGTCTTCTCCCGTGATTGGTGACGTTCAATCAAATACGGGGATTGATATATCTTATGGCGGAGGATTGCGCGTGCAAGGTAACGTGTTGACCCAAGGCTTTGTGACGCATCGTGGCGGTGATATCTCAGGTGTTGTGCGTGCCAATGGCAATGTTGAAATGCTGTGGGGCGCAGATATTTTAAATGAGCACAACGAAGCACTCGATATTCAATATGGTGGGACTGGTAAGTTTGAAGAGGCAACAGAACACTCACAGGAGGGGATAAATTACTCGGCTGCAAAGTTCAATGTAAACCCCAATGTTGAGGCGGTGCGGGTGTATGACCCAAACTCGCCTGACTATGACCCGGCAAACCCTGACAAAGAGTGCGATCCACTGGCACTGCCTGCAAATATGCCCAATGTGATTGATGAAAATAACAATTACACTGACTTTACTGTGGGTGCCCAACAAGCATACAAGTTTACGCCTCATATTGGTCAGTATACACAGGGTGGAAATGGTGCGTCTCTGAATGCGCATACAACGAATATTTACTTGTTCGATTTCAACAAGCAAAATCACGACAGGCCTAACAACCCAGATACGGAATATGCCTTTGGGATGAAAAATGTCAATATTGGCAGTGATGGCATTGTGGTGATTGATGGCGGGGCCATAGAAGGTGGCGACATAATTTGGTTGGTCGATGGTGATTTCACCATGGGGGGGAACAGCAGGCTGATCATAAAAGAAAAGTCCAGTTTGACGATCTTCGTTACTGGCAAAGTAAATTTAGGTGCCAGTGCGCAAATTGTGACTGAAAAGCCGGGTATCACAGACAGTGGATGGGGTACGTTTAGTATTTTTTCATCGTATCGAGCGGATCCTAATGACCCGAGTCAAAAAAACAAACCAGGTGTCAAAGTGAGTGGCACGTCCTCCTTGTATGCCGTTATTTATGCGCCTTTGACTTCGATTTCTATGACGGGCAGTGGGCAGTTTTTTGGTACGGTTCGTGGCGCGACAATTGAAGCACATGGCGGCAGTGGCGTGCATTTTGATGAGGCGTTAAAAAACTTAAAAATTGGCAGCGGTGGAACGGTAAAAACACCGGCTAAATTAAAGTTTGATGGTTGGCGATATAAACACCCCGAAGCATTTAGTGATACTGGTGAGACCTCGAGCAATTCAAAGTAACGACGATAGTGTTCGAGTTGGTACTCACCTCTGGGCGATGATTGTCGCTTTTTCTATCCAATCAAAAAATTTCTACACAGCCTTTAAACCTTTCTTGCCCCCTTTGCGTCTTATTAATTAAATAAAAACACTGCGAAGGCGAGTGCATTCACGATTGAAACTATAAAAAAACGACTACATTAAACTTTGATTTTGTTTGGTTATTACTTTTTTTATAGGTGGGATGTGTCATCATCTTTGTCTTGCAGTAAAGGAACTTAATTATGTTGGTTGATGCACAAGACGCATTTGCAAACGATACGCTTGACGAGTTGGTGCTACGCACTCAGCTGGGAGATCAAGTGGCTTTTGCCGCGTTGTATGAACAATGTCATCGGCGAGTCTATGCGCTGTGCTTGAGGCTACTGGCTGATCAAGCACATGCAGAAGATGCATGCCAAGAGGTATTTGTGCAATTGTGGCATAAAATCTCTCAATTTAATGGCCAGTCGCGGTTTACGACCTGGCTTCACAGCGTGACGTCGAACATTGCCATTAGCTATTTGCGCAAGCACAAGAACTGGCTTCACAAAGTTGTCAGCTTCGAGAACAGTGGTATGGACGAAGCTGGCATCGCGTTATGTGGAGATCTAAACGGGTTGGACAAACTGATTTTGAGGTTACCAGAAAGAGCCAGGCTTGTGTTTGTACTGCATGCGGTTGAAGGGTATCGGCATGAAGAAATCGCAGCAATGCTCTCAATGGCTGTAGGGTCGAGTAAGTCTCACTATCACAGAGCAAAAAAGTTGTTACGGGAGTGGTATGAAAATGACTAAACCAAACTTTGATGAGTTTCTGGCCAATAACTTGGATCAAGCAAACAATCCGGAACACATGCCAACACCACAAAAGCCGCTTTGGTCTGGCGTTGAGAAAGCAATCAACTCAGAGTTTCAATCGCAGACTGATTTAGCAAATCCAAGTATCAATGGTAGCCGGTGGCGACAATTGAGTGCAATTGCGGCATCGACGATCATTGGGATGTGTGCGGTGTATTTTAGTATGCAGCTACCAGAACAAAGCCCTGTTGTGCAAATGAGCACCTATTTTGAACAACAAAAACAGACATTACTGGTGCAATACAGTACTCAACCGGCGTTGACGACCGATTGGCAAGTTCAGTTACAAGAGCTAGAGCAGGCAGAGCAAGCCATTAAGCAGGCATTAGAAAGTGACCCTGACAATGCGGCGCTATTGCAAATGTTAGCTCAGGTTTATCAACAGCAATTAGATTTAATTAACCGGGTGCATCAACCCCGTTGGCAACAGATTTAGGAGAAGATGGATGAAAGCAATTATATTAAGTCTGGCATTGTTGCCAGCAGCAGTACTGGCTGGCGATAAAATTGATAAAGAAATTAATATCCCCCTAGATGGCAAAGTATTTATTGAAAATCAGCGCGGCAACGTGGTCATTAAAACGTGGGACCAAGCGAAGTTCAAGGTGAAGGGGGAATTAGACGATGCGGCAGAAGGCTTTAAACTCGTCAATAATGGCAGCAAAACAGAGTTTATTGTAAAGATGCCTTCTCGTGTTAAGGGATGGGGTCGTCAGCATGAAGGATCTGAGTTAACAATATTCATGCCCAAACAAAGTGAACTGGTTTTTGAAGGGGTACAGGTCGATGTTGTGGCTTCCCAACTTCAAGCTGGCGCGTTTATCAAAACCGTGAATGGCGATATAAAAGCGAGCCAGATAGAAGGAAAGGTGAGACTAGAAACGGTGAATGGCGACATCGATGGTACCGATTTAAGCGGGCGAGTTCGCTATGAGACGGTCAATGGTGACATAGAGGACGTAGACTCGGCGGGAAAACTGCGTTTCAA
The DNA here is from genome assembly GCF_021530565.1 of Pseudoalteromonas sp. SMS1. Lineage (GTDB taxonomy): Bacteria > Pseudomonadota > Gammaproteobacteria > Enterobacterales > Alteromonadaceae > Pseudoalteromonas. The sequence continues at coordinate 115,158 of NZ_JAKGBI010000020.1, read as the reverse complement.
TGCTGTCAACGGCTCAGTAGAAAGTAAGACCTCAGCACAAGAAATCCGTTTGGAAAATGTCAATGGAGAAGTTGAGTTTGATATTGCTGAACTGCAAGAGCTTAGATTGAACACCGTGAACGGCGAAATTGAGATCCGTACTAAAAAATTATTGCCGAATGCGAGAGTCAGCATAGAGTCTGTAAGTGGTGATTTAGATTTGTATTTTCCCACTGATATCTCGGCGCGTTTTGACATTGATGCCCATGCGGGTGGTAAAATCATTAATGAATTGAGTGGTGATAAAGTTAAAAAAGCAAAATATGGCCCTTCGCGTGAACTTGAGTTTAGTGTCTCGGGGGGGAGCTCAGATATTGAAATTGATACGGTGAGCGGGCGCATCGCTTTGAAAAAGAATTAAATAAATGGCGCAGCCTGCTTTGCCAGGCTGCTTTAATGTTTTTACTGAACCTGTCGAAAGTTAAACGGCATTCAGTTTTTTTTGATTTAGGGTTACAATAACCAATCCACTCATTTGTTTTTGTCGTAATATGGCCAAACCTGATCAACAAGTCGATACACTAAAAGTTCCTCCACATTCAATTGAAGCAGAACAATCTGTTTTGGGTGGTCTAATGCTAGATAACCAAGCATTTGACCGTGTTGCAGAGCTTGTCGTTGCTCAAGATTTTTACACGCGAACGCATAAACTGATCTTTGAAGCAATGACTAAACTCGTTGAGCTTGGTCAGCCAATAGATTTAATCACCATCTCTGAAAATCTGGAAAAGAACAACCAGCTCGATTCCATTGGGGGATTTGCCTATTTGGCAGAGATCGCAAAGAATACCCCAAGTGCTGCCAACATAGACGCTTACGCCAGTATTGTGCGTGAAAGAGCCGTTGTGCGCGAGATGATTTCAGTTGCTAATGAAATTGCAGAAGCGGGCTTCAACCCAGAAGGACGTAATAGTCACGATTTACTCGACCTAGCTGAAAGTAAAGTCTTTAAGATTGCAGAGCAGCGTAGTAAAAGTACCGAAGGTCCTCAAAATATTCACAGTATCTTGGAAAAAACCATAGATAAAATTGAAGAGCTATACCAGTCTCCACAAGATGGTGTAACTGGGGTCAGCTCGGGCTATTCAGATTTAGATAAGATGACAGCCGGGCTACAGCCATCCGATCTGATCATTGTTGCGGCCCGTCCTTCAATGGGTAAAACGACTTTTGCCATGAACTTGGCTGAACACGCTGCCATGACACAAGATAAGCCAGTATTGATTTACTCTTTGGAGATGCCCTCAGAACAGATCATGATGAGGATGTTGGCATCTCTTGGTCGCATCAATCAGACCAAAGTGAGAACAGGTCAATTAGATGATGATGATTGGGCGAGGCTGTCGTCAACAATGGGACTGTTGATGGAAAAGGGGCAAATGTACATCGATGATGCCTCAGGTCTAACCCCAACCGATGTGCGTTCTAGAGCGCGTCGTATCGCACGAGATCATGGCGGTATTAGTATGATCATGGTCGACTACTTGCAGTTAATGCGTGTACCGAGTTTATCGGATAATCGTACTTTAGAAATTGCGGAAATATCTCGTTCATTGAAAGCTCTAGCGAAAGAGCTTGAATGCCCAGTTATTGCACTCTCTCAGCTTAACCGTACACTAGAGCAACGTGCAGACAAGCGACCGGTTAACTCTGACTTGAGGGAATCGGGCTCAATCGAGCAGGATGCGGATTTAATCATGTTTATCTATCGTGACGAAGTATATAACGATGATAGCCCTGATAAAGGTACAGCTGAAATAATTATAGGTAAACAGCGTAATGGTCCAATTGGTAAGATTAGGTTAACCTTCCAGGGTCAATACTCTCGTTTTGATAATTATGCTGGGCCTGCACTGGATGATGAGTATTAAGCCCAAATAAATGAGGGTGTAGTAAATGCGATTAGCAACAGCCGAAATAGATATTAATGCGCTGCGACATAACTTAGAAATCGTCAAACAGATGGCGCCATCTGCCAAGGTGATGGCGGTACTAAAAGCCAATGCATATGGACATGGCTTGGTAAAAATTGCGCAGTGCCTAGACGGGGCCGACGCGTTTGCGGTTGCCCGCATTGATGAAGCCTTAGCGCTTCGGGCTGGGGGATTGACCAAGCCCATCATTCTGCTTGAGGGGTTTTTTGACCCCAGCGATCTGCCTATTTTATTGGCCAATAATTTCGAAACGGTTGTGCATGATGAGAATCAATTAGCAGCGATAGAAGCGTGCCAGTTGGAAGCGCCTATTTCTGTGTGGCTAAAAATAGACACCGGTATGCACCGTTTAGGGATAGAGCCTCACCAGTTTGAGCAATTTTATACGCGCCTCAAACACTCCCCCAATGTAAAAGCAGACACCAAATTGATGACACACTTTCCCTGCGCAGATGATCTCAATAATGACTTTACTGCGATTCAGATAGCCTCATTTACAGAGCTGGTAAAAGGGCGCAGTGATGCCCTCTGCCTGGCTAATTCTGCGGGGATTATTGGCTGGCCTGATGCGCACTTCGATTGGGTCCGCTCAGGCCTCATGCTGTATGGCGTCTCCCCCATGCTTGATTGTATTGGGGCGAATCATGCATTGAGGGCGGTGATGCGTCTGAAAACACGTGTGATTGCGATTAAACAGGTCGTTTCTGGCGACAGGATAGGATATGGTGGCCGATGGACGTGTGAGCAAGATACCACGCTCGCTGTTGTGGCAATGGGGTATGGGGATGGATATCCCCGTCATGCAAAAGAAGGCACGCCTGTGGTTATTAAGGGAAAACGTTATGGCATTGTAGGCAGTGTATCAATGGATATGATTACTGTAGATATAGGGTCTAATACACAGCAAATTAAAGTGGGTGACGAAGTTGAGATGTGGGGGCCTAATTTGCCTGTAGAGGAGATAGCCAGTTGTGCAGGTACTATCCCTTATGAATTACTCTGTAATATCACACCGCGTGTGAGTTACGACTACCAACTTGGCTGATATTCACACCACATAAAGCGCATATTAGTCCAGTAATTGTCCTTGCAGTGTGGCAACAACGTTGCGAGGACCACCGTGATCTCTGTGCTCACCCAAATAGATACCTTGCCAAGTGCCTAATTTTAAAGCGCCTTGATAAATCGGGATCGTAACTTCACATCCCAGTGTACTCGATTTGATGTGTGCGGGCATATCATCGTCACCTTCATAATCGTGTCTATAGTAGCTTTGATTTTGCGGCACAAAGTGATTAAAGTGGCTTTCCATATCCATTCTTACAGTCGGATCTGCATTTTCATTGATCGTGAGGCTGGCAGAAGTGTGTTGAATGAACAGATGTAACAGGCCAACTTTGTAACAGCCTAATTGTGGAAGGTGAGTAAGTAGTTCATCGTCAATAAGGTGAAAGCCCCGAGCACGAGGCTTCAACGTAATTACTGTTTGGTGCCAACTCATAGTTTGTCGAAGCTGACCTCTATGTTTGCGTTACCATCTTCAGATGTGAATGGCATAATAATTTTCGCTCCTTCACATTTATGTGTGATGGTATGACCGGGCCCTGACACAACCAAAGGGGTTGCCATGTCGAAATCATAGCCTTTTTCACCCAGTAGATTTTTGGCGCCACCAGTCACCATATTCGTAATTTCACCGACCATGTCGGTCACTTCTTCGTTAATACCATCCGGTTTTTCTCCCAGCATTCTTTCCATAATGGCCAGTGCTAAGCTTTCGTCAAAAGTGATGGAGAAAGAGCCTTTAGTTTGCGGGCCAACCATGCCAATTAGTCCCGATACGTCTCCTCTGGCGACTTCATCTTTTTTTATCTTTGGCTTACCGGGCGTTAGCTCAGTTTGTGCCATAGTAGCTAATACATTTATTAGTGAAGATAAAAAAGGGTTGATGAACTCAACATTCATATTATTGTTCCCTTGTTTTATTCATTGTTGCAGTCATTGTTTTAAGTGTAGTGGCTTTTTTAGCCGCTGCACTACTGTTGGCACTTTTCACAAAGCCCGTGGGCTTCGATTGTTTGTGCTTTAACTTTAAAGCCTTTTTCTGCTGATAAGTTATTCAATTCGTGAGAAATCGCACCAGAATGCAGCTCTTGCACGTGTCCACAGCTATCACAGATCAACAACTGAACTGGATGAATATGGTCAAAATGGTGGCACAGCATAAACGAGTTAGTGCTCTCAATTTTATGAATGAATCCAAGTTCAGCCAAAAAATCTAGCGCACGATACACGGTTGCGGGTTTTGCACTGGCTTCTGTCAATTTTAATTCTTCTAACAGATCGTATGCACCTACTCCACCTTGTTTCGTCGCGAGCAATCGAAATACTTTTTCTCTAATCGGCGTAAAACGGGCACCGCGGTTATCGCAGACCTGTTTCGCTTTACTAACAAGTAGTTCTATATTCATCTTCTAAATCCTTACACTACTTCCCAATACTAACATATTCATTTTAATAGTCTTGTATCGACAAGGATTTATTCTCAATATTCAACGGTTGGAGAGCATATTGCGCCAACCACGCTTCAAAATCAATTTTTGACATAGGTTTACCCAAAAAGTAGCCTTGACCAAAGTCACAATTCATTGAGGCCAAGGTTTCTAATTGTAGCTGTGTTTCGATCCCTTCGGCGATTACTTTTATACCTAAATTATGCGACATGATGATGATCGCATTGACGAGCTGCTGTACTTGTTCGCTGGTATTCATATCGAAAATAAAGCTCTGGTCTATTTTTAAAACGTCAAAAGGGTATTGCCGTAAATAGTTGAGCGAGGAATAACCCGTCCCAAAGTCATCCATCGAAATCAAAATACCCAGTTGATGCAACTCAAAAAGAGCATCTCTGACCAGCTCATCGCCACTCAGTAGAACCCCCTCAGTTATTTCTAATTCCAGCAGTTCAGTGTCAATTTTAAATTCATTGATTAAATGACTGATGGTATTAACCAAACTGGGATCTTTGAATTGTCTGGGGGATAGGTTAACGGCAATACGAAAAGGTGTACTTAAAGCATGTTGCAAACTATTAATTTGCTGGATTGCTGTGTGCAGCACAAATTGACCTAATTCAATGATGTAGCCCGTTTGTTCTGCCAAGGGGATAAATTCTCCGGGAGAGATCCAGCCTAACTCTTCATCATGCCAACGCAGTAAGGCCTCAGCACCAACAACATACTGACTACGCAGATCATACTGTGGTTGAAAGTAGACCTCAAATTGGTTATTCGCCAGAGCCAAGCGCATTTTTTCCTCCAGCATGAGGCGTCGATTGAGATCCTGACTCATGCTTTCTGTAAAAAAGGAGAAAGTATTACGGCCCAGTTGTTTTGCACTGTACATGGCTGAATCGGCTTTACGTAGCAACTCATTGGGCGTCATTGCATCACTGGGAAAAACAGCCAGACCCAAGCTTAAGGAAATCGTAAACGAGCGGTCGTCTATTTCAAAAGGGGACCGAAATAGGTGTACCAGCTTGGTTGCAATCGCAGATATGTGGTGTTGATCTGCAATGTCGCCGAGCAACACAATAAATTCGTCTCCCCCTAATCGCGCCACTGTGTCGTGCTTTCGCAGGGCGTTTTTCAGTATCTTGGCAGAATGCACGAGTAGTTTGTCACCCACTTCATGGCCCATCGAGTCATTCACTTTTTTAAAATCATCCAAGTCAATAAATCCAACTGCGATCAGTTGATTGTTACGCTTGGCTTCGTGGATCATTTGCTGAAGTCTATCAAGCGCTAAAAAGCGATTTGGTAGCTGGGTTAAGGTGTCATAAAAGGCATGGTGCAAGATAACCTCTTCTTGACGTTTTTTATCTGTAATATCGCGAACGGCGACAACCAGTTTTTGTGATTCAGGAATGGCACTGAGGCGTGCTTCAAAGTGTTTTGTAACATCATCGCTATCGATTCGATACTCAATTTGCGTGAGCTGTCCGCTTTGTTCGGTGGCAGAAATCGCCTTAGTAAAGTGTTTAGCTGCATGAGCAGGTAGCACATCCACCAGCTTCTGACCTAAAAATGGGGTTTCAGGGATATTCATTGTGCCGTTACTGCCATAGTGGCACTCTAAAATTTTACCGGCTTTATCTACGATAAAGAAAATATCGGGCAGGGCTGAAAAGATACCTTCAAGGACACTTTGTTTTTCCAAGGCGGTCTGCTGTGCAAGTTTTTTTTGCTCAAAGCCTTGTTGTAGGGTGCTAGAGGCTTTGTGTAAATTGTCAGACAGCTTTTTGAGTTCTCCACTTCCTGCGATAGACGTTGCATGGTTAAACTGAAAATCGGCCAAGCGATTACTGAGCGCAAGTAATACGGAGATAGGTTTGTGAATAAAGTAATAGCTAATTGTGATGGCCAACACAGATATTACCAATACTGCGCTGATGACAATCCAGATATTGCGGTTATAGTGTGCATACAAATTACTGACTTTATTTTCCAGAGAATAGTGAGTCATGATGAGAAAAGGCCGGGCAACAAGGTTGTTCACTGATTCATCCGAGTATGCAACTTTTCCAAAGCTGGTGAAAAGCTGTCGCTGTGTATCATATTGATGTTTTATCGGTGTTTCGGCTGTCAGCCCAACGAGGGTATTTGACAGTTGAGGAGAGAGTGTTAAAGCATTTTCACCTGTTTGATTAGGGGAAGTACTGAACAAAACATTGAGTCGCCTGTCGGTGACGATAATTTGAGAAAACTGCTGAGCGTGCAGTGTGTTGGCGATGATTTCAGCCAGAGAAGATGTTTGGGGTGTTGATTCAAGGCGTGTTAGGGCATGTGTAATCGCATGTGATAAGTCGCTTTGCGTGTCTTCTATTAAGAAATCCTTCTTGACTTGCCAGCTGAATAAGATCAACGAAAGGGCGAAAATTGCTGCGCAACAAGTGGAAATCAAAGTAAGCCATAACTTGAGGTTAATAGAACGCGCTTTATCCATTCTTAATCCTTCAGCACTCAGTTGGTGATCAGCGATAGCAACTATCACTCAATCGTTAATCCTTTAACTCACTACTGCTCATCGTGCGGATACACTCCTGTTAAAAAACAACACCAGCTAACAAATGATAAAACAAGGGTCTAGGCTGCTTGGCTGGTCACCTTCGAGCTAAGTATAGTTGAATTCACAAGATGTGAGCGGCTGAATTTACAAAGCAAGTAGTGTAACGATCGTTGAAGCGCATCGTAAGCCTGTTGTCGGTTTGCTCCATATGGTTTGGAGGAGCATGACGAAAATAGGTTATGCATGACCCTAACCTGTTGTAAGCGGTCAGTATATGTCTTTAGTCAGTTCGTCAAAAAATCTTCATACAAGGTCAATGTGGTGATTGTCCTACCTTAAGCAATGATTTTGTGTGAAGGCATATGTCCCTATTTGTATAAATATGTGTAATCCAGCGTAATTTACCCTCGGAGATGAATTGAGTAGTGTTCAATTATGGAACATAAAAATGATTCGGTACTTAAAATTAAGTCAATGTTAATTTTAAGTAATTTTGATTTATTTTTTTGTTTTGTGTGTTAGCATCATAAACACAGTATTTTTTCAAAAAAGAATATTCAGTATTCTAGGTATTGTAATTTGTAGTCTAGCTGTCGTGCCTGCGTGAGTAGCATTTTCTTTTAACGGCCTTGCTTTAAGCTTTTGTTATTTATTGGCTTTTCGTTGGGTTTGGCGCAGTTGGTTAACTGAATTTAAAACGAATTTAAGTTGATCAGCCATGTTAATTTACAACAACAGATCCGCTTTTGGTGACTAAACAAGGTCGTATACATTTCGGTATGTTCGTTGTGAATTTCGAATTGATTATATTTATTCAATTTTGTGGTTAAAGCTAGGATTGCGATAAAGTACCTAATTCAGAAATCTTCACTTTGTACGTTGACCTAGCGCTTAACTGAGAGATCATCTAATCACTCTTGTTGCGGGCATGGCATGAAAACAGATTTAGTGACTGCATTAGTTACATTGGCAAATACGCGTGGCGACGATACCGCTTTTCATTACTACTTTTCTGACGACCAACCAAGTAAGACTTTAACTTACAAGCAATTAGATTATCGAGCACGACAAATCGCAGCGCAGCTCAGTCTCCATTTTGAGAAGGGGGATAGGGCTTTACTGCTATATAACTCTGGATTTGAGTTTGTCGAAGCATTCTTTGCCTGTTTGTATGCGGGCGTGGTCGCAGTACCTGTTTACCCGCCGAAAAAAAATCAAAATATAGAACGATTAAGAAGCATCATTTTTGATGCGGGTGCGAAAGGAGCACTGACGAGCGAAAAAATTACTGCTATCGCAAGACCGCTATTCGAAGCGGAGCCCAGCCTCAATAATTTGGCTTTATTTGCAACAGACGCTATGCAAAATGACGTACCTGAGTGCTGGCAGATCTGTAACGTGTTGCTAGATGAACTGGCGTTTTTACAATATACCTCCGGCTCAACAGGGGCGCCCAAAGGCGTGATGGTAAGCCATGGCAATATTGTAGATAACGAAGAGATGATGAAAGTGGCATTTGGCCACGATGAAAACACGCCGATTGTCAGCTGGTTGCCTCATTTTCATGATATGGGACTTATTTTCGGAATTTTACAGCCAATCTATATTGGTGCCCCGGCTTGCTTGATGAATCCCACCTACTTTTTACAAAAACCATTTCGCTGGTTAAAACTGTTGAGTGAATTCAAAGGTGTCACCTCCAGCGCACCGAACTTTGCATATGATTTATGTGTGGATATGGTCAGTGAGGAACAAATTTCCGAGTTGGACTTATCTCATTGGCAGTCCGCATTAAATGGTGCTGAGCCCGTCAGAGCAAGTACGCTAGAGCGCTTTTACCAAAAGTTTAAACACTGTGGATTTCGACGTGAGAGTCTAGCGCCTTGTTATGGTATGGCTGAAACCACGTTGTTTGCAGCAGGTGGCGACGTGCTAAAAGAGCCAACCATACTGTGCTTAGACAGTAAAGCGATGCTGCAAAATCGTGCTGACGTTATCACGCCACCCGACAAGACCAATTTTATTAATGATGGTGATTACTATTATGCCGTATCGAGTGGCCATAGCTGGCAACATCACAGTATTGCCATTGTTTGTCCTGAGACCAAACAACCTTGCCCAGATGGAGAGATTGGTGAAATTTGGGTTAAAGGAAGTAGTGTGGCAAAGGGGTACTGGCAAAAGCCTGAACTGAGCCGTGACATCTTTGAGGCACAGATTGCAGAGGTCGAAGAGGGACCGTACTTACGTACTGGTGACCTTGGTTTTTTACAGCAGCATACGCTGTTTGTAACGGGCCGCACAAAAGATGTCTTGATATTTAGAGGTAAAAACTATTATCCGCAAGATATCGAACTGTCAGTGAGTGAAGCGGACGAAGCGTTGGATGGCAATGGAGGGGCGGCTTTTTCAGTTACAGTGAGAGATCAAGAGCGCTTGGTTGTGGTGCAGCAAGTTAAACGGACAGCCGTTCGCAAACTTGATACGGACAAGGTTTTTGCAAATATTACCGCAGCTATTGTTGCACAGCATGGCATCACACCTTACGACATATTATTGATTAAGCCAGGCCGTGTATGCAAAACCTCGAGTGGTAAAATTCAACGCCAAGAAAATAGGAAGCAGTACCTTGAAGCACGTTTTGAGCCTTTAGCATCGTATCTGCAACTTGCAGAGGCCGACCGTCTAAAGCAAGGAAACTCGATTGACACGTCGAATGACATAGCGCAGCGTCGATTGTTGCAGGCGTGCCAGCTGTTGCAGCGAGTGATCGCTTCCGAAGTGGGCGTTGAAGCCGCGACTTTAGAGTTGGATGCCTCTTTTCTCTCTTTGGGGGTCGACTCAATGAAAGCCGTGCGAATTTCTGGTGAATTGATGGAATTACATGGTATCGAGTTAGAGTCGACAGTTTTATATGAATACCCATGTATTACGCAATTGGCTGACTATTTGTGCCAATTTAAAGAAGTCTGTGAGGCGCTGGATAAGATAGAAGCGCATCATACACACCCAGTAACGCAGTCGGTGTCTAGAGATATCGTGCAAGCCCCTATCTTCACTGAGCGAATGCTTTCCCAAGAATGCCTAGAAACCCACCCGAATGACATTGCGGTCATAGGGATGGCGTGCCGTTACCCAAATGCGGAAAATACGCACGCTCTGTGGCAGCTACTTGAATCCGGCAGTGACGCCATTTCATTACCGAGTGATGCGCGCAAGGCATTGGGGCAGGAGCTAAATGGAGAACGCTTCGGGGGCTATCTGGAAGATATAGAGCATTTTGATCATGCGTTGTTTGGTATCGCGCCAAACGAAGCAATGCATATCGACCCTCAACAAAGGCTGTTGTTACAAAATAGCTACCACGCTATCCAATCAGCAGGCTATGAGCCAACGGCACTCGCGGGCCAGCAGGTGGGTGTGTACGTCGGTATTTCGCAAAGCGATTATTTCTCGTTATCTCAGCAAACGCAGAAAAGCCATGCCTATCTCGGTACGGGTACGGCGCTCAGCATTGCGGCAAATCGTTTATCGTATTTTTATAATTTCACTGGTCCGAGCCTCGCGATTGATACGGCGTGCTCTTCTTCATTGGTCGCGCTCCATCACGCCATGCAAGCCGTGCGGTCAGGTCAAATACCTATGGCCATGGTGAGTGGGGTTAACTTAATCTTGAGTGATGCGGTCAGCGCTGCATGTGATAATGCGCAAATGCTCGCCAGTGATGGTCGGTGCAAAACCTTTTCGGCTGAGGCAAATGGATATGTACGCAGTGAAGGGGTCGGCACGGTATTGTTAAAACCCTTATCTCAGGCTTTGCATGACGAGGATGTGATTTATGGCGTGCTCAAAGGCAGTGCCGTGAATCAAGACGGTCGTAGTAATGGGATCACCGCCCCCAATGGACGTGCACAACAGGATGTGATCCGCGCGGCACTCGACAGCGCACACGTATCGGCACAGCAAGTGCACTATGTCGAGGCCCATGGCACAGGTACTGAACTTGGCGATCCAATCGAAGTGTCGGCATTGCAGCACGTTTATGGCGAAAAGCGTGAGGGGGAAGCACTTTGGGTGGGTTCCGTGAAAGCGAATATAGGACATCTCGAATCTGCTGCAGGACTCGCTGGATTAATTAAAACCATGCTGTGCTTTACTCACCACCAAATTCCGCCCCAGCGCTATATTGACAAGCTTAACCCCCATATTGCGTGGGACAAGATGTCGATAAAAGTGCCTGATAAACTCGTCTCCTGGCCTAGGGCTGAAAATGGCACCGCAGTTGCGGGTTTAAGTTCATTTGGTTTTGGCGGCACAAATGCACATGTTATTTGTTCATCGGCCCCGTCGCGTCAGCAAGCGCATTCAGCACTTTGCCAAGACCCGCCATTTTACGTGCTGCCGCTGAGTGCGAAGTCGGCAAGTTCATTGGCGCAGTTAGCAAAGCGTTTTGGAGAGCGCCTAGCGAAGGTTGATGCACAAGAGTTTAATACGCTGGTTTATACCTGTGCCCAGAGCACCCCAATTAAAGGTGTACAACAGGCATTCTATGGAGCGTGTAAAGCCGACCTTATTCAACATCTACACGCATTAAATGACCCTGCCAAACTTGAGCAGTTGACGGGAAATGTACGCCATGTTGCCGCCTCTAAAGTCGTGTTTTTATTTACCGGTCAAGGTGCGCAATATCCTGATATGGGTAAGGCCCTGTATGCTTCTCAACCTGTATTTAAAGCGGCAATCGACGAATGTGACGCATTGCTTCGTGAGCATTTTGATGAGCACTTATTCGACGTTTTATATCAAGACCCTGACGGTGTTTTAATTAATCAAGCTCGCTGGGCCCAATTGAGTGTGTTCGCCATAGAGTATGCGATGGCAAAATTATGGCAAAGTTTTGGTATTGAGCCTGATTTGTTGATAAGTCACAGTGTTGGTGAGTATGCAGCGGCATGTATTGCCGAGGTGATGTCATTACCGGCCTGTTTAACGTTATTGGCGACGCGCGCACAGTTGATGCAGCAGCTACCAGAAAATGGGATGATGATTGCGGCACGATGCACTGCAAAGTTAGCCAAAGACATCGTGCATCCTTATACTACTGAGGCTGCAATTTCTGCGTATCACGGTGAAGCCGGAGTGGTCTTTTCCGGCGGTGACGAGGCAATGAGTAACATCACGCAAGCGCTTGAGAAAAGACAGATCCGTTACAAAGTGCTCAATACTGCACGTGCCTTTCATTCGCCACTGATGGAACCTGTTATTACGCAGTTTGCTCAAGTGGCGCAAAAGACCTGTTTCAATGCACCTAAATATCGTTTTGTGTCTTCACAGACGGGGCGTTTGGAAAGCGCAGCGCTAACCAAAGCTCATTATTGGGTTGAGCAGATAGTGCAGCCTGTGCGATTTGAGTCGTGTTTTGAGACACTGATCACGCAGGAGCATTTTGTTACTCTCGAAATGGGGCCAAAACCGATTTTGAGCGCACTTATCCAAGAAAATTTGCCGCGTGTTGATGCGGAGTATTTAACGGTCTTAAATGCGGTGGGCTGCGACAATGAAAGGTTGGCAGCGGATGTGGCAAGGTTATTTGAAGCGGGTTACACGTTGAATTGGTCGCAAGTTTACCCTGTTTTAAACTCGCTATCGTTACCCAAGGTACCTTTGCCGTTATATCCTTTTGAGCCAACCCGTCATTGGATTACCACTGCGCGGCAGGGGCCAACTGAAAGCTTACCGACTACCACCATCGCCTCTGGGACGGAGGGAGAAAGCCAGCGCATTGATGCCATTCGAGCGTTCGTACTTGATACATTGGCCAATGAACTTGGCACGCCTGCAACTCAAATTGATATCCATATGCCCCTGCTAGAAATGGGGGTTGATTCGTTGATGATAATGCGGGCGGTACGCACCTATGAAAAACAGTTTGATTTAGAGTTTAGTGTTAGGCAGTTTTACGAAGAGTTAAAGAGTGTTGAGCGGTTGGTCGCACATGTTGTTGAACACAGCGACTATCTCACATCTTCACCGACGAGCACTGAACCACAACATGCCCCTTCAGTTGCGCTTGATGAAACAAGCGTGTTATCGGCATCTCATTTTAGCAAACCTGAGTTAATTACCTCGATATGTCAGGCACAGCTTCAAGCGGCGGCCACAATTACCAGTGACATTGCTCGCCAGGGGGTGGAATCTGTGACTGCGCAGCAATTAAGTTGGCTGAGTGGGCAGACAATAACGCAGGATGAGCGCACCGTCCCTCAGCGAGATGCTCCCAAAGCAGAACAAAGCAGCACGGCCACTCAAGTTGCGGATCAGCACGCGCGCGCTATTTTACCCGGTTTTCAACAAAAGCAGCTTCAAGCCGTAACAAGTTCTACTGAGATAAAGACGCACGCTATCTCGCTTTGTGAAAGCTATTGTGAAAAAACAAGGGGCTCAAAGCAATTGGTGGCTGCCCATCGTAAACATCTTGCAGATTGTCGAGCATCAGCCGGTTTTCGTTTGTCGAGTAAGGAAATGCTCTACCCTGTCTTTGCGAAGCGCTGTGAAGGAGCACGTATTTGGGATGTCGATGATAATGAGTATATCGATATTACGATGGACTTTGGTGTTAACTTGTTTGGTCATAAGCCGGAGTTTGTCAACAATGCACTGAGGGCGCAATTGGATAACGGCATCCAATTAGGGCTCGCAAGTCCTGCTGCATGCGAAGTGGCTGAGTTGGTTGCCGAGCTAACTGGCTTAGAACGCGTTACTTTCTGCAACTCAGGTACAGAAGCTGTGATGACAGCGGTTCGATTAGCGAGAAATAAAACCAAACGAGATCGTATCGTGCAGTTTTCGGGCGCCTATCATGGTCACTATGATGGCACGCTTGCAACCCATGCGCCCGATGGTTCTGGTGTGGAACCGATGTGTTCAGGGGTTCAAGCTGGTGCAATAAATCGCAACTTAGTCTTGGATTACGGAGAAGCTTCTGCATTGGCACAGATCCGTCAATATGCAGATTCGATTGCGGCTGTATTAGTGGAGCCGGTGCAAAGCCGTCACCCCGATCTACAACCTTTCGCTTTTTTGAAGCAATTAAGAGCATTGACCGAGGAACTCGGTATCGCACTGATATTTGATGAAATGATCACTGGATTTCGTGCACATCCTGGTGGAGTACAAGCCTTGCTAGGGATCCATGCTGATATGGCCACGTATGGAAAAATCGTCGGTGGCGGTTTACCAATTGGTGTGGTGGCAGGAAGTGCAGCTTATTTAGATGGGGTCGATGGTGGTGATTGGCAATATGGTGATAATTCATACCCACAAGCCGATACCACATTTTTTGCAGGTACATTCTGTAAACATCCGCTCAGCATGGTCAGTGCGGCTGCGGTGCTTAAAGAAATAAAGCGCCAGGGGCCGCAATTACAGGCGCAGTTAACCCAAAAAACGACTTATTTACGAACCACACTCAATCACTTCTTTGACCAGCAGAGCATCCCCATTGGCATTGAGTCATTTTCATCTTTATTTCGCTTTACGTTCGCGCAAAATCTCGATGTTTTCTTTTATGAGTTACTCAATCGCGGTGTGTTTATATGGGAAGGTCGTAATTGCTTTATCAGTGCAGCACATAGTGACGCGGACATCGAGGCGATTATCAGCGCAGTAAAAGCCAGTGCATTGACTTTGAAAGAAGCCGGTTATTTTGGTGGTACACCCGCGCCGTTAAAGCAAGCATCATCACACACCATGACGTTTCCACTGACCGAGGCGCAGCAACAGCTATTGGCCCTTGCTCTGCGCTCTGAAGCTGGGGCATTGGCATATCATTTACAGGCGAGTATCAAACTAAGTGGCAAGGTGAATGTGGACAAACTGAGTCAGGCAGTGGCGCGTGTCGTAGCACAGTACCCGATACTGAGCCTAGGTGTGGATGTTGATGATCTGACTCATATCGAGCGTGCTGCGCCGCAACTTGAAGTTATTCATGGGGAGGCATTGGATGAGGATCAAGCTGTACAGCAACTGACACGGTGGCGTTACACCCCCTTCGATATGGCGCATGACGCCTTATGTCGTTTTGCGGTTTTACGAGTGAATGAGGCGCAGTACTATGTCAGTATTGTTGCGCATCATATTGTCAGTGACGGGCTGTCTTTACAGCTGATCATCGACAGTATTGCGACGTGTTATAACGATAGTGAGCAAACGCGCGCGCATCTTCCTCAGTACCATGATTATACCCTTGCTTTGGACACATATCGGCAGTCTAACCAGTTTCAAGTAGATCAGGCGTATTGGCTAGGGCAGTTAGCCAACAGTGAATCATTGTCTTTGCCGGTGCAGCACAACACTGTGGGAGAAACCCACTTTAGTGTTAAGCAGCTCAATGTACCTATTCCGGCAGATGTGATGACAAGTGTAGTTGAACTGGCTAAATCGCAAAGTTGCGGTTTATTTGCGACTTTATTGGCGGGCTATGTGATATGGCTTCATAAGCTGAGTCAACAACACGTGATTGCCATCAATATACCTGCTTCTGCACGGCAGCTATTGGCGAAACAATTTGATGTGACGTTATTAGACCAACAGCTAGTGGGTTACTGTACTAATATGATACCACTGGTTATAAAGGTGTTGCCGCACAGTACGTTCGCGGAAGTGATAAAACAAGTTCAGTCCCAAATGCTCAATGGACTTGATCATGCCAGTTACCCTTATTCTGCACTTATGCATCAAAATCTGATCTTACCTACGGCGATATTTAATTTAGATAGGGTGCATCAATTTCCGCAATTTGATGGCCTACAGGTGAGTCCCGTAAGAAACTGTACATTGTATGGCCAATTTGATTTGAACTGCAATGTGCTTAATGTGGGTGAGCATTGGCAGTTTGAACTTGAATTTAATAGTGACAAGTTTGATGAAGCAGTGATGCACAGCTTTGGACAGGCATGGCTCACTTTATTGGCGGGGGCAAAGGCAAATCTAACCGTGTCAGATAGGGCCTGTGCGCTGTTAAGTGAGGACGCACACAGAATCTTAGTGTCAGATCAAGTTGCAAAGTTACACACTGCGCCATCAAGTATATCGTTGTTGGATATGTTTTCAGAGCAAGTGCTTACTTGTCCTAATCGCATTGCTGTACAGGACTCGAGGGTGCAGCTAAGCTATGCGCAGTTACACCAGCGTTCAAATCAACTTGCCCACTACTTGATCCAGCAGGGAATAGATCGACATAGCCTTGTTGCGGTGGCGATGGCACGCAGCTGTGAGCTATTGGTCACGTTGTTAGGCATACTAAAAACGGGGGCGGCTTACCTACCACTGGACATATCCTTTCCGCAAGCGCGTGTTAAGGACATTTTGGCTGATTCTCAGACCGATATAGTACTTTGCGATACGCAGTGTCACGAAATACAAACCATACTCGAAAAGTCTTGCCCATGTATCAATGTCGATACTGAATCTGACTCTATTTTGGCGTGCAATCACATTGAGGTGAGCCGCAGTTTGGAGCCGCAACAGCGAGCCTATGTTATTTATACATCGGGCTCAAGCGGTCGACCTAAAGGGGTCGAGATATGTCATGATGCGCTGGCCAATTTTCTACAGTCAATGGCTCATATGCCAGGGATGCAAAGCGCAGATCGCACCCTTGCAGTGACAACCATAGCCTTTGACATTGCCGCACTTGAACTTTATTTGCCGCTGATATGTGGTGCCTTCGTTTATATTGCAGATGATACGACCTGCAGTGATCCATTGGCGATCACTGAGTTATTGGACAGGGCACAGATCACTGTGATGCAGGCAACGCCCACATTGTGGCGTATGTTACTAAAGGCGTCTGTGAGCTGTGTCAGAGGATTGAAAGTGTTAACTGGCGGAGAGCCGCTGGAATCAAACTTGGCGGACACCATGCTAGTACATGGCGCCCAAGTGTTCAATATGTATGGGCCAACAGAAACGACCATCTGGTCCAGTGTGGAAAAAATCATGGCAGGCAATGACATTGGGGTGGGAGAGGGCATTGATAATACCGCACTGTTTGTCATGCCTGAGCAAGCGAAGGATGACAGTCTACCACTGCCTGTGGGCGTGTGGGGAGAACTCTGGATCGGTGGTGTAGGTCTCGCAAAAGGGTATCTTAATCGCCCTGAACTGACACAAAACAGCTTTGTGACCCATCATTTAGATAACACCCCGACAAGATTGTACAAAACCGGTGACCGAGCTCGGAGGTTGCCGGATGGACGTTTCCAGCTTCAGGGACGTTTGGACAATCAAGTTAAATTGCATGGCCACCGGATTGAATTGGCAGAAATAGAGCATCAAATCCGTCAACTCATCGGCAGCGAAGAAGTCAGGGTGTTAGTGAAAACAGACCCAACGGGTAATGCATGTTTGTGTGCATATTGTATCGAACATGGGGAGCTTAAAGTGCAGTGGAGTCATAGCGCGATTCGCCAGCACTTGCTGATGAAACTACCTAGCTACATGGTACCTGAATACATTAGCTGGCTAGAGACATGGCCCTTAACCCCAAATGGCAAGTTGGATCTGAAAGTGCTGAGACTGCCGCAGATAGAGACCAACCAGGTTGATACGGTGCGTGCACCAGAAACGCCTACGGAAACCCAATTACATACCTTCTTCACAGATTTGTTGCCTGTGAAAACCCTTAGCACCGATGTGAGCTTTTTCGATTGCGGTGGTAACTCCGTACTTGCTATGCAGTTGATATCTAGAGTCAATCAATATTTTTCGGTGCGCTGCACGATGGTCGACGTCTTTGACTATCCGAGCATTCAGGCCTTAGCGAAACGGCTGATTGAAATTGGCAAAGATAGCGCATTAACCCCCCCTCAAGTAGAGGTTGTAAGCGATATAGTCAGTGGTCGTGATATTAGCGCCGCTTTTGATGATCAATCCATGACAGAGATGGACTTGTAAGAATGGAAAATTCAGCGATAGAAACTTTGTTGGCCGAGTTAGATGGCCAAGGGATATTTGTGTATTTACAAGACGGGCGCTTAAAGCTCAGGAGTCGCGATAGCGACCTCCCAGCAGAAAAGCTAGCGTTGATCCGGACTCACAAATCGGAGTTAATCGCCTATATGCAACGGCACCATCAAAAGGTCGGCCGATTGTCTCGAGCACAACAGCGCATTTGGTTTTTAGACCAATATGAAGGCCAATTAAATGCTTACAACATGGCTGGATTATTGAAATTATCCCAGTCATTTTCGGTATCACAGGTGGAGCGAGCGATTAATCGCGTGTTGCAACACTGTGATGTGTTGCGCAGTCAATTTCGCTTAGATGATACTGAGGTTAAGCAGGTTGTGAATCAGGATGCCGTGCTGCATATCAATGAAATTGCGGCATCGCCAAACCTTGACCGGGCTGCGGCGGCTGAACTGGTACAGGACGCACTTCAATACCGTTTTGATTTAGCCGAAGATCTCTTAGTGCAAGCGAGTTTGCTTACACACAATGGTCACGGTGAATGGGTATATTTGTGCATGCATCACATCGTCGCAGATGGTTGGTCTGTTAAGCTCTTTACTCAAGCATTGTTAGATGCGCTCGCGGGTACTGAATATCAAGCGCCTTCGCTACAGTATTTAGATTTTGTCCATTGGGAAAATCAATACCAACAAACTGCTCAGTACCAAACACAGCTTGGATACTGGCAGTCAGCTTTGGCGGATTTGACGGTATTCGAGTTGCCAACTAGCAGGCCACGCAGTACCTATAAACATTATCACGGCAAACAACTTCAGATCGGATTAAACCCAGACGACGTTTCGCAGTTTGAGCAGTACTGCCAATCTCTGGGGGTCACCCTTTCTTCGGGTTACCTCGGGCTATTTTACGCGATCCTGTATCGTTACAGCCAGAACTCGGATATTACCGTCGGTGTACCCGTATTAAATCGCGAGCAACAGGCGTTTGAATCTGTGATTGGGTGTTTCATCAATACCCTACCTATGCGGCTCAAAGTGTCAAATGCGCAATCGCTCAATGAACTACTGAAGCAAACACAAACACAGACAATTGAGGGGTTGGCGAACCAAGCTGTGGCAGTTGAAGACATCATTGATTCACTGGCATTAGCTAAGACGACATCGCACTCTGCGCTGTTCCAGGTATTGTTTAATTACCACGGTGTTGCCGAACAAAACCTTTGCAGTGGCGCACTGCATGGTACGTTACAGGCATTAGATAACAACACCGCAAAGTATGATTTAACCTTGAGCATTGGCGATGCTGAAGGTGGTCATACACTGTGTTTTGACTATGCAAATACCTTGTTTGATGAGCGGTTTATAACGCAGTTTGCTCATGATTACCGCGCACTTATTCTCAGTATTTCTCATCATCAAGGAGCTATCGCAGTGGGTGATATCTCCTTGTATTCAACGAGCCAACTAACCTATGGTGTGGCATTATCCGGCACGACAACAGACACCCCAATGACGGTAGTAGAAGCCATTTATCAAGGCGCGCAACACTATCCAAATAGCATCGCATTGATCCAAACCTATCCAGATACGTCGGATGCAGTAAAGAGCATACGTTATCAGGATTTATGCTGTCAGCTAGAGGCACTGGCGAGCCAGTTGCACGCGGTCCGTATGACCACCTCCGGGCCACTTACTTTGCTGGTGAGCAAAGACGTGGACTGTGTAATATGGATGCTTGGGGCGATGCGTGCGGGGATCACATATATTCCGATAGATGCTGAAATGCCTAAAGCGCGTATTTTAGAGGTGATGCACCAAGCAAAGAGCGATTGGCTCTTGATTGGTGGCGCGCGATTATCAATGCTTGCAGAGCTGGAGGCGCATAGCATCAAGGTGTTCACACCTGACACGCTTGGCACTGCTATGCCAAACCATAATTTGCCTGCGTTTCCAAGCGCAAACAGCATCGCCTATGTGATGTTTACCTCTGGTAGTACAGGGACTCCAAAAGGGGCTGAGCTCAGCCATCATGCACTTTCAAGTTATGTGAACGGGATTTCTGAATATGCAGAGTTTAATCGCAAAACATGTGCTGGTGTGGTGACAGGGCTCGCGACAGACCTTGGGTTGACGGGTATATTTCCAGTGCTCGTTGCGGGTGGTTCAGTTGTCTTGAGCGACACTCAAGAGCCTGTTTTGCTTGTGGACACTTTAGTAAAACAGCGCGTTAATTTCGTCAAACTAACCCCCTCTTTAACCGAAGAGTTATGGCCTTGGCTTTCATCAGCGAATGGACTAGACATTGCTCAATGGGTGCTAGGTGGAGAGTCATTGAGCACTGAACTCGTTACTCATTTATATTCGCTGCCAAAAACAACGCGCGTGTTAAACCATTATGGCCCCACAGAAGCGTGTATTGGTGTTTGTGCCTTTAGTGTACCAAAAAGCTTTGATGGTCACAGTGTGCCAATTGGGCAGCCTTTTGAACATGTTGCTTGTGCAATCTTAGACAATCAACGGCAACCAGTACCAACAGGTACACCAGGAGAGCTCTATATCGGTGGCCCTAGCCTTGCCCGAGGGTATGTGAATGATGAGGGGCAAAGTGCCAAGTATTTTGTTACCTTGACCGATAAGAGTGGTCAACAGGCGCGTTATTATAGAACCGGGGACAGAGTTAAACGTAATTTTGATAATCACATCGAATTTTTAAATCGCTTAGACAACCAGCCTAAAATTAATGGATTTAGAGTTGATTTAGTCGACATTGAAAACAAGCTTTCGGCATTGCCTGAGGTGAACTCGGCAGCGGTGATCAGTCGTGAGGTCGCTGGGAGTGCTAAGCTATTAGGGTATTTTGTGCCCAGTGTGCAGTCGGGGGACATGGTAGATCACCAGCAGTCGATTCGCCAACAGTTAAAACAATTGTTGCCTACGCACTTGATACCAACCTATCTTGTGAGTCTAAATACATTACCCAAACTCGCCAATGGCAAAGTAGATCGTAAACATCTTCAGCAACTGACACTCTCGGTAAATGGCACAAATAGACCACCAGAAACTGAACTTCAAACTCAGTTAATAGGGCTCTTTGAGTCCATAACTGGATGTACTGGGATCGGTATTGAACACAGCTTTTTCAGCGTTGGGGGCCACTCGCTGTTAGCATTGCGATTAATCAATGAGATTACCGAGATATTTTCAGTCACGCTAAGCTTAAAGGATATTTTTGCCAACCCCAGTGTCGCAGAATTAGCGCAATGTATATCTCAGTGTGAGACCAGCAATGAGACGGTCGTCCTACGCAAGGTGGCCACTCAATCTCGCTATCCGTTGTCGTTTGCTCAGCAGCGAATTTGGTTCATAGATCATATGCAAGGCCATAGCCAGCAGTATAACTTACAGGGGGTTTATACACTGCGTGGTGCACTGGACTTTGATTGTCTAGAGCAAGCCTTTAACCGTGTGATTGAATCGCAGCAGATACTGGCTTTTAACTACCATCAAGATCAGGCGGGGGCGGTTTATCAATCACTGAATCAGGCGCTGTCGTTCAAGCTTGGTTTTGAGGATTTAACGCAAGCGAGTAAATCATCTGAGTCACAGCAGGTGGCGCACGCTGTGGCGTACGATGCACAGTTGTCGTTTAACTTATCTGCTGATTTACTGTTGAGAGCAACAGTGCTAAAACTCGCCGAGGAAGAGCATGTACTGATTATTACGATGCACCATATTGTGTCCGATGGATGGTCGATTGCTCTATTGGCTGATGCCATTGGTAAAGCGTATGGTGAACTGAGTACGGTGCCTGCACTGCCGTCGAATTATACATATATGGATTATATAGATTGGCAGCTACGGAGTGCGGAGTCTGAAAAATGGCAGGCGAGTCTAGCATTTTGGCAGGAGGCGCTCAGCGATTTACCGCTGGAACATGAGCTACCCACGGACAGAGTACGACAGAATCAAGCGATCCAAGGGGGAAGTTTATATTGTATAGCGCTGCCAAAAGCGCTGCGCCAGTCGCTCAAAGAGTTTTGCCAAAGTGCAGGTGTCACTTTATTTCAAGTGCTTAAAACGGTCTTTAGTTTGTGGTTGAGTCGTGCTCAGCAACGTCGGGAAGTGGTATTGGCAACACCAGTATCAGGGCGGAGCAGGCAAGCATTTGAGTCGTTGATAGGTAACTTTATTAACACATTAGTGCTGCGAGACAGGCATACCGACAACACAGACTTTAAGACTGCTCTGGCATTGACTCAAGCCCAATTGACCACACTTCAAGATCATCAAGACATCCCTTTTGACCTTTTAGTGGAAGCGCTCCAAGTACCACGCAGTTTAGCATTACACCCACTCGCACAAGTGGTTTTTCGGGTAAACAATGACGTGAACGAAACGCTTAAGTTAGCGGGACTTGATGTCACGTTACATAATCAAACCCAACGCAGTGCCAAATTAGACTTAGAGGTTTCGGTCATTGATGGTGAGTCACACTGCACAGTTGAGTGGTTGTATGATTCTGCACTGTGGGATGAGCAAAGTATTGTGGCATTTGCTGCGCAATTTCAATTGGTATTACAACAATGCTTAGCAGATCCTGAGGTCCGCTTATCTCAATTGCAATTGTGGTCGCCTCAAGCTCAACAGTTGTTTATCGCCAAATCTCAACCAATTGAAATCGCGACCAGTGATCCAACTCCATGGTCGAGTGTGTTTTCAAGTATGGCGAGTCGTTTTCCTCAAAACACGGCCGTGTGTTTCGCCGGTGAGCGGTATTCATATCAGAGGTTAGAGCTGTTATCTAACCAGTTAGCTCACTGTTTATTAGAAATGACTTTTCCTGCGCAAAGTCGTATTGCACTCTTATTACCATCTGGGCCTTTGGTACCTTTGGCGATGCTTGGGATCGCCAAAGCCAATCACGTTTATGTGCCTTTGCATAGTGACGCACCCACTCAGGTGGTGACGCATATTGTAGAAGACGCAGAGGTGATGCTAACGCTGGCGTTGAGTATCGATGCAGAAAAGCTCATCGAAGCGGGCACAGACTTTTTATTATTAGATGATGCGCTAGATACTGACTCTGTACTCAGTGCATACCCTGGACATTTACCATCATCAGAAGAATTAGCGCCTTGTGATACGGCGCTGGCGCGTTGTTTAAGCTATATCATTTACACCTCAGGGTCGACTGGTAAACCCAAAGGTGTGCCCATCACTTATGGGAATTTGCAGGGATATTTACAGCATGCGCATCGTCAGTATGTTGCAACACAAACTCAGGCAATACGTGCAGTGATGAGTACCCCGGTGGCATTTGATGCAACGGTGACGGCAATTTTACCAACCTTAACGGTGGGCGGTGAGCTCACGATTATTCGGGAAGGGGCTGAGCTAATCCCGGATCTGATTAACCAGCTGTGGCAGTCACAATCGAGTCTCTTTAAGTTGACCCCTGCACACCTTCGCGCAGTATCAGGGTTGACCGGAGATGCCGAGGTGTGTTCGAGTGCACATACGGTCGTGATTGGGGGAGAGGCACTTGAAAGTGACGTGATTGCAGCGCTGCGGGTTAAGTTACCCTATTGTCGCTGGATCAATGAATACGGGCCGACAGAGACCACCGTGGGGGTGAGTACTTTCGAGATCCCCCATGAGATGCCAACAGAGATGCTCACTCGTACAGCGGACGTACCGATAGGCTTGCCGATTGAAGGCGTTACCATGTTAGTCGTAGATGAGTTTAATCAGCCTGTCGTACGTAATATGCCTGGCGAGTTACTTATTGCTGGTAAAGTGGTGAGTCATGGTTACATTAATCAGCCCGCGCTGAGTGCGGCTAAATTCAGCATACGGTCCCTTTGCCATACGCAGCAACAGCGCTTTTATCATTCAGGTGATATTGTGAAATGGCAAATTGACGGAGATGGTTATCCATCCGCCTTGCGTTACCTTGGTCGTATTGATGAACAAATTAAACTGCGTGGATACCGCATTGATTTAGACGCTGTTGCACACTGCATCAGATCCATACCTGAAGTAGAGGACTGTGCGTTAACCGTTGACGAGACACAGCAAAGCCTTGCTGCGCATATTGTTTATCAAACAGGCATGGCGCTCAACGAACGGCAAATGCGTCAAGCGCTAGCACAACAATTACCCCCTTATATGGTGCCTGCGGCTTTTCATCAAGTCTGTGACATTCCGCTGACTCGCAATGGTAAGGTCGATAAACAAGCGCTTATGGGGTCCTTACGTGACAGTCAAATGGTCAGTGTCCATGCTGCGATGACTCACTCCGAATCGTTGACTGACATGGAAAGGTACGTACTAGACTTATTCCGCGATGTATTGTTAACAGAGCAAATTGGGCTCGATGATAGCTTTTTTGAACTGGGTGGCCATTCATTATTAGCGATTCGCTTAATCAGTCAAATTCGACAAGAAAAGCAAGTCGATATTACTTTGCCGCAGTTATTTAAAACGCCGAGCGTCAATGCGCTCGCGAATGCAATTCCCGAATTCGAAAAGATCACTGAAGCGCACCAGATCCCCGTCGTGGCGAGAACGAATTCACTCCCGCTGTCATTTGCACAACAGCGATTATGGTTAATTGATCAATTGCAAACAGGCAGTGCTCAGTATCATATGCCTGCCAGTTTTATATTCACAGGTGAGTTAGACCTTGCCGCCTTCAACCGCGCTTTGAGTAGTGTGATTGAGCGGCATGAAGTATTACGCTCGATTATTCTGCCTGGCGCCAGTGGAGAGGCGCCAGAACAATTACCGAGAGCGCAGGTAGAAACTCCATTTGTATACGAGGACATATCGGCTTTGAGCGCTGCGCAGCAGGTGCAAAGAGAGCAGCAATTGGTTGAGCAAGTCTGTGATAAACCGTTTGATTTAAGTCAGGATGTGATGTTACGCATCACGATAATTAAGCGTGCAGAGCACACCTATTGGGTGCACTTTAATATGCATCATATTGCCAGTGATGGTTGGTCTATGGCGATTTTAGTGCGTGAGCTAATTGCATTTTATCGCCATCACAGTGATGAACAAAACTTTCCACTGCCGGCCCATTTATCAAGCCCATTACCGATTCAATATGCAGACTATGCCCACTGGCAGCGCGAAACGCATTTTATACAAGCGCAACAAACGGCACTTGAATATTGGCAGCAGACACTGCAAGGGTGCCCGGTTTTGCACCAGCTCCCTCAAGACTTTGCGCGTCCAAACGTGCAAGAGTTAGCTGGTTTACGCTATAACATGGCATTAAGTGCCTCAACCTCGGCGGCTATTCGAGCGCATTGCCAAACACAAGGCGTCACCTTGTTTATGTGGCTACACAGTGTTTTTACACTGTTGGTGATGCGTTTAAGTGGTGTCAAAGACGTGGCTATAGGTTCCCCTGTTGCAGGCCGAGATCAACAAGAGCTCAATGAGCTCATTGGTTTTTTTGTCAACACCATCGTTATTCGCGGTCAAGCACCACAAGCGATGAGTTTCAACACTTGGTTGGCACAGCAAAAAGAAGTCATTCTTGGCGCGTTTAAGCATCAATCTTTGCCGTTTGAGCAACTGGTTGAAGCGCTCATGCCTGAGCGAAGTTTAAGTCATCAGCCGTTATTTCAAATTCTTTTTGCACTGCAAAATAATGAAGCTGCTGATTTTGCGCTGCCACATCTACATATCGAAATGGAACCTGCCCACGCACCTAACATGAAGTTTGATCTTGAAGTCAATGCAATAGAGCAGGGCGATGGCATTGAGTTAGAGTGGAACTTCAGTCGTGCGTTGTTTAGTACAGAAACGATAGTTGGGTTTGCAAACGCCTTTGCTGTGCTGGTGGAATCTGCATTAAACTCGCCAGAGAGCGAAATTTTGCAATTACCTATACTTAATGGGGCAGAGCTGCAAGCCTTAGTTAAAGCGGGCGTGATGCAGAGCCATCAAGATTGCGTCCCACTGTGTTTACATGATCGTTTTGAAAACATCGCTTATTTACAAAAAGACAAACAGGCTGTCGTGGATTGCCAAGGTGTTAGTTTAAGTTACAGTGAGCTCTGGCAGCGCGCTGGTGATCTCGCAAAACACTTGTTAGTGCAAGGTATACAGCCTCGGCAACGGATCGCAGTGTGCCTCTCACCATCCAGTGATATTGCCGTGTCCTTATTGGCCATTTTGAGAGCTGGGTGTGCTTATGTGCCGATTGATCCCAAACTGCCCGCCAAGCGCATTCAATATATATTACAAGACAGCCAAGCGGCGGGGCTTATCACGCGCAATGATTTAAAGCAGGCACTGGCCAACCTATCGGATTCAATTGAGCAGACCCCATTGATTTTATGTTGCATTGATGAGTCTACACAATGGCTTAACAGCAAAGGTGAGTTACCGAAAGCTCGGGTGTCAGACTTGGCTTACGTGATTTATACCTCGGGCACTACGGGTCAGCCCAAAGGCGTGCAAATCACGCATCAAAACTTATATCACTACTTGTCTTATGTGGTCAGGGACTATACAAATTGCGACCTATCAGGCTGTATCGTTAGTACGCCACTCGCATTTGATGCCACAGTAACTTCCTTATGGGGAGGCTTACTGGCTGGACTGGGCATTGAGTTTTTGGACGACACTGAGCAAATGCTGCCCCAGCTGGCTAAGTGTTTATTCTCGGAACATGCCAAGCTATTTAAGGTGACGCCCGCCCACTTACAAGGGGTGTACGAAGTAATCAAAGGCATGTCTTTACAGCGCACCTTTGATGCTAAACATCAGGTGGTGATCGGAGGTGAGGCGCTGACTTGTGAGGTATTAACTCAGCTTCAGCCATTTTTACCGAATACCTTGTGGATAAATGAATATGGTCCGACAGAAACAACGGTTGGGACGTGTGTGTATCACTGTGACAACGAGACACTCCGTGGGCTTACGGATGCAAACCTCAGGCATGTACCGATTGGTACACCCTTACCATACAGTCAATGTGTTGTTTTGGATGACATGCAGCAATTGGTGCCTCATGGGGTGACGGGGGAGCTATACGTATGCGGAGAAGGCGTGGCGCCCGGATATGTGACGGATACGGCGCACTTTGATCATAAATTCGTGCACCTCTGCTTGGCTGGCAGCAAGACAGCGACTAGGTACTACCGTACGGGAGACAAGGTCAAATGGCTGCGCGACCCGGTTTCTAAAAAGGGGTTGCTGAACTTTGAAGGGCGCACTGATACGCAAATAAAGCTGCGTGGTTATCGTATAGAGCTACATGAAATCTCGTATTATTTAAAACAATTGCATGAGGTGGATGATGCCTGTGTGCTGCTCAATGAAAAACAGGATAACCTAGAAGCCTTCATTATCTGTCGCGGCGAAGTAGACAATGGACCTTTCCCGAGGTTGCTTGAAGGCGCACTGCATACGCAAGTGCGTTCCCAATTAACCGCGCAGTTACCAAGTTATATGCTTCCTCATCGGTTTGTATTGATAGATAAGTTACCGTTGACTTTGAATGGCAAAGTTGACAGTCAAATGTTGTTGGCATGGGCGCGCAATGTTGTTTCCACTCAAACCGAGGAAGCGCCTCAGACAGAGCTAGAAAAGTCGCTACTGGCGATATTTATGCGTGTACTTGAAATAGCGCATTGTGGCGTTAATGACAGTTTCTTCGTCAAGGGGGGGCATTCCTTGTTAGCGGTACAGTGTGTCGGGTTGATACAAGAACAGCTGGGGGTCGTTATGCCGGTACGGGTGTTATTTGAGCGGCCTAATGTATCTGCCTTAGCAAAGTGGATTCGGATTAACGCATCTTTAGGCACCGTTGCACAGGCAAGCACCAAACACCATCAGTGTGGAGATACTTCGAACGATTCTTCGAACGATTCTTCGAACGATTCTTCGAACGATTCTTCAGAGGAGATGTTCCTGTGAACAGTGCTGAGCTGCAAGAAATCGAATCACTGCTCGAAGAAGCATTGGATGCCGGTATCACCCTATATGCCAAAGAAGGAAAGTTGGCCTTTCGCCAAAAAAACGATTTTTCGGAGGCATTAAAACACCGAATCATTGCTAAAAAGCCCCAGCTATTGGCTTATTTTCAGCAGCATAACGAAATGGATAAGCGCGATCATAGTTTTGACATCCCAAAAGCGCGTGATGCGCAATGTATGCCCTTGAGTTATGCACAAGAAGGCCTGTGGTTCATCGAGCAGCTACAAGGTAGCCGTCAGTATTACATGCCCGCTGAATTTCAATTACGTGGTAATGTGTCGGTCAATGCATTAAAAGAAGCGGTGCGGTTGGTTATTCAGCGTCATGATAGTTTACGTTGTACGTTTCATGCTGACAGTGCATCGCAGGGTAAGCCATATGTCAAAACTGCTCGAGAAGTTGTCACCCCGTTCGAGTACTGTGATGTCAGCCATTTAGAAAGTGAAAAGACCACCTACATTCACTCAAAACTAGCTGAGTTTTATGCCCGTCCGTTTGATTTGTCAAAAGATAGTCTTGTCCGTGTATTGTTGATTTCAGACAATCTGCATCATTGGCTGGCTTTCAATATGCATCACATTGTCTCTGATGGCGCATCTATGAGTAATCTAGTTGCTGAAATAGAGCATTGTTATGGCGCTTTGCACAATGAGCAGCCAGTTTCTTTACCTCAATTAACATGCCAGTACGGCGATTATGCACACTGGCAAAAGACGCACCTAAACGACGCCTACTTTGCGCCACATCTAGCATATTTCAAGCGTATTCTACAGGATAAGTCACCGCTTCAGTCACTACCAGCAGATAAACCAAGAAGCGCGCAACAAACGACACAAGGCACACGGTTTATTCAGACGCTACCCAGCTCACTGAGTAAGGCGTTAAAGGTGCTGGCGGCAGAGCAGCAAAACTCCTTGTTTATGTGGTTGATGAGTACCTTTATGTTGTTCATTGCCCGGATCAACCAGCAATCTTCAGTCTTAATTGGCACCCCAGTCCTTGGCCGTGATCATTCCCAGCTTGAAAAACTGATTGGTTTATTTGTGAATACACTGGTTGTTGAGGCCGAAGTTGACCAAAATGTAACATTTGCACATTGGCAGAGTGCCCAGAAGACCC
The DNA here is from genome assembly GCF_021530565.1 of Pseudoalteromonas sp. SMS1. Classification (GTDB taxonomy): domain Bacteria; phylum Pseudomonadota; class Gammaproteobacteria; order Enterobacterales; family Alteromonadaceae; genus Pseudoalteromonas. Next base: position 86,030 of record NZ_JAKGBI010000020.1, on the reverse strand, counting down.
GTATTCTTGAGGCACTGGAATACAGCACGCTACCATTCGATAGGGTGGTAGAGCTGGCTGCGCAGGGACGAGATTTAAGTCATCACCCAGTCGTACAGATATTGTTTTCTCTCACTCAGGGGCAAGATGCTTCGTTGCGTTTACCTGGGCTTGAAGTCATTGAAGCCGAGCCTGAGGACAATGAGTCCGTGGCGGTAAAATGCGATCTAGAATTGCACGTCCAACAGCTTAATGACACGCTGGTATTGAATTGGAAATACGACCGTAACCTGTATGAGCGAGCAACGATTGCACAATGGGCGAAGAGTTTTGAAGTATTGTTAGCTGGCATTGTGGCTGCCCCTCATACCCTTGTTGGTCAGGTGCCGTTGTTGGACGAAACACAAAAGCGGGCAATGTTAGCCCAGCCTCAGTGTCAGCACATTCAATGGCCTCAGCAAGACAATCTTGTTTCTTTGTTCGAACGTCAAGTGGATAAATTTGCGTCTAGGGTAGCATTGACTGATACCGATAGAACTTTGAGCTATCAAGCGCTTGACCAGCAAGTCAATAAATTAGCCGCTGTTTTGCAAGCGCAGGGCGTATATTCTGAGCAGCTTGTGCCAGTGAGTTTGTCTCGAGGCGTTGATATGATAGTCACGCTGTTGGCTATTCTCAAAGTGGGTGGCGCATATGTGCCAATCGACCCCAGCTACCCCGTCGAGCGAATTGAATATATTGTCAGTGATGTTGGGGCGCGTTTACTGGTTTGTGACGCGCAAACCAAAGCGCAGTTTGCGCATTTTGCAGTGGATCTATTGACCGTGGAAGAGGCCTTAAATAGTCAAAGGTATGCGTCTGTGAAGCCCTTCCAACATGTGACAATCCATCCGCAGCAGCTTGCTTATATAATTTATACGTCAGGTACGACAGGCAAACCTAAAGGTGTGCAAATAGAGCACCGGCACGTCGTCCGTTTGTTGCACCCAACCCCCAGCTTGTTTGACTTCAATGAACATGATGTGTGGACTATGTTTCACTCGTTTTGCTTCGATTTTTCTGTGTGGGAAATGTATGGCGCCTTGCTGTTTGGCGGTAAGTTGGTCATCGTCAAACAAGATGTGTACAAAGATACTGCTGCCTTTGCACAGTTGTTGCTGTCGGAGCAGGTCACGGTATTAAATCAAACCCCCAGCGCTTTTTATGTGTTACAGACCTGCATGCTGTCAATTCAAGCTGAACGCGATATTGCACCTGCTGTTCGCTATGTCATTTTTGGTGGAGAAGCGCTACAGCCAAGCAAACTTAAGGCTTGGCATGAAATGTTGCCCAGCTGCCAGCTTATTAATATGTATGGGATCACCGAGACAACGGTACATGTGACATTCAAACACCTCTGCCATGAGGATTTAGCGCTTGGCGTCAGTAATATTGGCAAGCCAATTCCCACGACCTCTTGCTATGTCTTGGACAAACACAAACAGCTACTTCCGCAAGGTGCAATTGGAGAGCTCTATGTTGGAGGAGAGGGGGTTGGTCGAGGTTATTGGCAACGACCAGCGCTCAATGATTCGCGTTTTTTTGAGGTCAGTTTATCGTCCCAACATCGTGAACGAGTTTATCGTTCTGGTGACTTAGTTAGATTGTTACCAAGTGGTGAAATGACCTATGTCGGGCGACTTGACGAGCAGGTGAAGGTGCGTGGTTACCGCATTGAATTGGGCGAAATTGAAAATCAGCTGAGGTTACATCCAAAGATCAATGAAGCGATCGTGTTGTTGGACCATACCGCACCACAAGGCGCAACCATTGAAGCGTTCGTGACCGAATATGCCAATGCGCAATTTCAAGATTTAGCCAGTGAACTTAAAACGTTTTTAACGCTGACATTACCTGACTTTATGTTACCTCGTAGTGTCACGAGTGTGGCCGAAATACCGTTGACCAATAATGGTAAAGTCGATAAAAAACAGTTGCTTCTATTGCTCGAAAAGCGTGACCAATCAAGTCAATATGAAGCGCCCAATAGCGAGATAGAGCAACGGGTCGCCTATGCCTTTGAGCAGGTGTTGCAATGTGAACAAGCAGGCAGACACAGTGATTTTTTCAACTTGGGTGGGCACTCGTTACTGGCTGTTGAGTTAGTTAACTTTTTACAAACGCATGACCAGTTTACGGTGTCGTTGAAAGAGGTGTTTCAATTTCCAAGTGTCGCAGCGCTCTCTGTGCAGATTGAAAAATCCATGACGCAAAATCAGGAGATGTTAATCCCTCGTTCGAATGATCAGCGATGTGCGCCATTGTCATTTGGGCAGCAGCGCTTGTGGGCATTAGATGCGATTGAAAATCAGGGACAGACGACGGCGTTGTATCATGTCCCGCTCTTGTTTGAATTAGAGGGGTCACTAAATCAAGCCGCTTTTGAGCAGGCGTGGTTTGCCGTACTTCAGCATCACACGATTTTACGCACAGTATACCGTCAAAGCGCGCAAAGTGACGTGGAGCAACACGTACTCTCTATGGAAACAATGCCAATCACGTTTGTTGATGTCAGCGATAAGTGTGATGCAGAGGTCGAATTGACATGGCGCAAACTACAAAGAGACGACAGCCAACGGGCCTTTGATCTACACAATGATTTAATGCTGCGCATATATTTACTAAAGGCGTCGTCAAATCATTTTAAATTGCTGATTAATATTCATCACATTGCCTGTGATGCACATTCCCTGCGTTTAATCGTCAGAGACGTCACCCACGCCTATGCAGCGCTTTGCGAGACAATGTCTAGCAATGACGTGCTCGCTAGTGCACCAGATACCGTCAGCTATATTGACTATGCCAACTGGCAGCGTACTCAGTTGCAAGGGCAAGCATTGGAGCAACATCGACACTTTTGGCATGCCCAATTATCGGATGCGCCAGTGGTACATCAATTGCCGCTGGATAGCGCGCGTATCAGGCAGGCGCCGTCGTTGGGAGGGCTGTATGTTCAGCGCTTTGATAAACCGCTGCATACACAGATTACAGGTCAATGCCAACACCTTGGCGTTAGCATGTTTATGTGGCTTCATAGCTTATTTTCACTGGCAGTTGCGCGATTCAGTAACACGCATGATGTCGTGATTGGTTCGCCTTTTTCAGGTCGTATGACGTGTCAGCTCAATGATGTGGCTGGTTTTTTTGTCAATACCCTACCGATTCGCATGCGCTTTGATGAGCAATGTTCCATCCAAGCTTTGATGGCGCAACAAAAAGAGGTGATACTGGCTATCCATGAACATCAAGCCATGCCATTTGAGCACATTGTTGATGTCTTGCAACCGCCTCGAGATCTCAGTCATCACAGTCTCTTTCAAATCAGTTTTGCGTTCAACCCGATAGAAGAGACGACGCTAAACTTGGTTGATTTACAGGTGAAAGCCATTGAGGCAGAGCAGGTCAGTGCGAAGTTTGAGTTGGATGTTACCTGCAGCGAAACAGCAGATGGATTAGCCTTAAATTGGATTTACAATAGGTCTTTGTTTAACTCAAAGACTGTAACACGTTTGGCGCAAGCGTTTGAAACTCTGGTTTTGGGCGCGCTTGCATCCCCCGACGCAAAAGCCAGCCGTTTGCCAATGATGGCGGATTGGCAAGGTGCAATTTTGCAAGGTCGTCGTTCAGTATCACAGCCAGATGATATCATCTCTCAGATCATGGCGCATCAGGCGACTCCCGAGCTGTGGCAGCGTACAGCACTGATTGAATCAGATGGGCGAAAAATCAGTTATCAAGCGCTGGACAACGCCTCGCAACAGCTTGCGCAAGCGCTATTAACCGCTGGGGTGTCAGAGCGTGATACTGTCCTCATATGCTTGCCCGCGGGTGTAGATTGGGTTGTGACGATGTTTTCTGTTATGCGCATTGGGGCGTGTTATGTGCCCATCGATCCGAGCTACCCAGAGGAGAGGATTCGTTATATCGCCGCGGATTGTGGTTGTCAGTGTGTGGTGACATACACACTATTTGCTGACATATTGGCGCAATTACCCACCCACTCTGCACCGCTGATTTTGCTAGACAATATCAAGTTTCCCGCGCAGTCGAGTTGTGCAATCTTGCCTCACCGCCAATTAGAAAAAACGCAGCCTGCTTATGTCATTTACACCTCGGGTACCACCGGTCAGCCAAAGGGGGTAATCGTACCCCATCAAGGACTGAGTAATTTATGTCAATGGCACCAGCGTGCGTTTGCCGTGGACAAGAACAGCGTTGCGACACAAACCGCTAGCGTAGCATTCGATGCGGCCACGTGGGAAGTGTGGCCGTATTTATGCGCTGGGGCAACGTTGACCTTTGTACCAAAAGGGACCTTGAGTGATGCGCAAGCCCTAAGTGCTTATATGGACAAATTTGCGGTAACACATAGCTTTTTAGCCACCCCCATTGCGATGGCGGTGATGGCAGACAGTGCATTTAGTCCGCGTGACTTACACTATTTACTCGTGGGGGGAGATAAACTGAATGCCATCGATGTTGAGCGTTTTAATTTTAACGTGGTCAATAATTACGGTCCGACTGAAACATCGGTGGTGGCAACTTCTGGTGTGGTTAACAACACTTCAAGTGTGCCAGATATTGGCAAACCGATCGACAATACCCAGTTATTGCTCCTAGATAAACAAGGGCAATTACAGCCGCTTGGCGCGATAGGGGAGTTATGTATTGCAGGGGCAGGTGTTGCACTGGGCTACCTTAATCGTGAGCAACTCAGCGAGCAGCGCTTTATTCACTGGCAGGCGCCCAGCGGCGAAGTTATCCGCGCATATCGCAGTGGAGATATGGTGCGTGAGTTAGGCCATGGTCGCCTCGCGTATCTCGGGCGAAACGATGAACAAGTTAAATTGCGTGGTTACCGTATTGAGCTGGATGAAATCGCGGCGCAAATAAAGCAGTTAAACAGTATTGAAGAGTGTACGGTATTACTTTGCAACAATGCCAATGAACGCCAGCAATTAGTCGCTTTTTTAGTGCCGATGAAAACCGCAGACAGTCAGAGTTGCACACACTCAGTCGCGGGACATTTACAAAGCGTATTACCGAGCTATATGTTGCCAAGTCACTACATTGCATTAGAAGCATTACCACTGACAGCCCATGGCAAAGTAAACAATCGCGCCTTGCAAGAGCAGTTTGAAACGCAGCAAGTCAGTGCAAAGTTGGATGAGTTACCCGAGCAAAGTGCAGCAACGCCATTGCAAGACGGATTACTTGGGCTATATCGTGAAGTGTTAAACCGCCCCTCATTAACTGTACATTGCGACTTTTTTGCGTGTGGTGGCGATTCGATTTTAAGCATTCAAATTGTCAGTCGTGCACGGGCCTTAGGTTGTGAACTTAATGTGGCTGACATATTTGCTTTTCCAAGCGTCGCAAAACTCAGTGAACATGTGGCCGCGTTGCAGCCCAAGACGAGAGAGCATTGCGAGAGCTTACCTTGCGAGGGGGTACTCAGCCCATTACCCGCTCAGCAATGGTTTTTAGCACATACTTTTGAAGTCCCTGAGCACTGGAACCAAGCCGTGATGGTGTCGGTGAACAAAGCAACGGAAGTTACCGATATTCAGCGTGCGATGATGCACTTGATAAACCATCATGACAGCCTACGTTTAGTGGTTGAGCCACAGTCTCACTCGCTGATGTTTTCCACGGACATAGATATCACGCAGGTGATTGAGGTGGTGGATATGCGTGATATAGCGGATTGGCGTGCACAGTGGTTGGTGCAATGTGAAGCAGCTCAGCAGTCATTACGGTTCGATGGTAGCCCATTGTTGAGGGGGGTACTTGCCATCACACCCGCAGAAGAGGAGATGAATCGATTGATGGTGGTTGCGCATCACCTGTTGGTCGATGGTGTCTCTTGGCGTGTATTGTTAGAGGACTTAGCGAGTAGTCTGCAAGCCTGTGTTGGAAAATCGGCGATGCCAAAAAGGCGAGTGCAGGCAAATCTTCAAAAAATCGCGGCACATTTTTGCGATTACGCGCGCCACGGTGCAGAGATAAGCGCGTGGACAGAGTGTGTGGCAGCTGCAAACCAGCAGCAGTTTATAACGTCACCTTCGATAGACACAGCTGATGTGGTGGCGCGATCACAATTGACATTGCCCAGCGAGCAGACGCAAGCACTGCTTACCTGTGCCAATCAGCCCTATAACACGCGTATTCAAACTTTGCTATTAGCGGCATTACAACTTGCCGTGATGACACAATATCAGCAGCAATCACAAGTGGTGATGATGGAAGGTCATGGTCGCACTTTATTACAAGATGAGGTCAAAGGCAGCGAGACGGTAGGCTGGATGACGGCCATGTATCCATTGCATCTGTATGTGAATTCGAGTGCCGTAGAAGATGTGATTTGCGCCATTAAAGAAGCCTTGCATTGTGTGCAGTCTCACTCAGATGAGTACGGTATCTTGCGTTATATGCACCCTGACGAGGCGCAAAGACAGGCACTTCACATTGACACTAAAAAACTGATTTTTTTCAACTATCTCGGTCAGTTGGACACTGTCATCCGTCAGCAAGGGGGAATTGGAGATGCTGCGGAGTGCTGTGGAGCGTTAATCAATGCGCAGAACCATTGCTTCTATGCCATGCAACTGACCGCGGCAATCTCATCAGGTGTACTCACTATTAATATAGACTTCGATACAGCAACGGTCAGTGGGGCGGATGCGCGCGCTTTCAAACATGCACTCGCCAGTGCCATAGAGACTGTCATTGCGCATTGCTCGGGATTATCCAAGCGCTGGTATACGGCGAGTGACTTCCGCCTTTTATCTCCTTGTTCGACGCGTCAGCTCAATCATTTGATGACACGCTATCAGGCGGAGCAGGTTACAGATGTCTACCCACTAAGTCATTTGCAGCAGGGTATGTGGTTTCAAAGCCAGTTAGATCAAGATCATGCTCACCCTTATCTCGAACAGAGCAAAATGATCTTTAGTGGTTACTTTGATAGTGAGGCTTTTGTGTATGCTTGGCAGCAGGTCATGGCACAGCACAGCATATTGCGTACAGCATTCAATACTCTGGATGGAGAGCCCGTACAGTTGGTATTAGAAAACTGTGAGCTGCCAATTGAGATTAGCGCTTATCAAGCTATTCCCGTGAGCGAACAAAAAGACTACTTAGAAACAGTCGCAGATCAAGAGTACCAGCTCGGTATTGCGCTTGATAATGCGCCTTGTATGAAACTACGCCTGTTGCCAATGGCTGATGCGCATTGGGGGTTTGTTTGGACCTACCATCATATGATCATGGATGGTTGGTCATTACCTGTGTTGTTCAATGATCTACTGTGCTTTTATAACGCGCGGATTGAAGGGCGCGGTATGACAATGGAATTGGACAATTACGTCGACTTTATTCAATACATCCATCACCATCCCGAACCAAAGCAAGCCCAGTTTTGGCAGGCATACTTGCAAGATGCGGGCAGGCCAACCTTAATTGGCGAGTATCTCCAGACTGGTGTCGCGCCTGAAGACGTGATGTATCAAGAGCAGACCTTGCAGTTGCCCAAAGCGTTATGTGCGCAAATTAATGGACTGACAGCCAAGCTAGGAGTGACTGCAAACCAGGTGATCCAAAGTGTATTTGGCTACTGGTTAAGTGTGTGTTGTCAGAGCTCGTATGCGTTATTTGGTCAAACAATTGCTGGTCGTCCAGCGGCACTACGCAATATGGAAAATCGAGTCGGTGCATATATAAATACACAAGCGGTATGGATAGCGATTGATTTAGAGATGTCTGCCCAGGATTTTTTACTGGCATGCAAAGACAATTTTGCAGCTTTAAGCCATTACCCCCAGAGCGCCTTAAGTGATGCTCACAAAATGAGCCCAATTGACACCAACAGTGATCTGTTTGATGTTTTATATGTGTTTGAAAACTTTCCTCAATCACCACTGGGCGCACAGGCTGATGCCCCTTTTGAGGTGGTGTATCGCAGTGAGCGTGATCAAACACATTATCCTCTGACGTTGGTGGTATCGGGTAGCGAGCAAGTGTCATTGACCGCTTGCTACCAAACAAGTGTATTATTGAGAGAACAGGCTAAGCACTGCTTGGCGGTTCTCGCACAATTAATTGACGCTGTTTGTCAGGCTCCGCAGCAACCACTCCGCGCGCTGTCTCTGCTGCTGCCCCATGAATGTACAGTAGACAAATCCCTGCCCATCCCTACTGTCAAACTTGGGTTGACCAATGAAAAAATAACGTCGTCAACTCAGCATCACCACGCTATACCTGCAGTATTTTCTGACATTGTCAGGCGCTATGAACAGGAGGATGCAGTCGTCTTTTTCGATGGGCATCAGGGCGGCCCAATTCAAAAACTGAGTTATGGGGCATTGGATCGCCAATCAGACCAATTGGCCATTTGGTTGCAATCCCAGTTTAAAGGGGAGAACACACAGCCTATTGTCGGTATTTGTATCGCGCCCAGTGTTGAGTTGGTGGTGGCGATTATGGCGGTTTTAAAAGCTGGAGCCGCTTACTTACCGCTCACCACGGCATTGCCTGAAAAAAGAAAGTCTCTGATTGTAAATGATGCGAATGTCGCTTTGATCCTAGCGGACAGTGCTGTGTGGCAAACAGAGCAAGTAACGTGTCAAACCTACCAACTAAAAGACATTGAATATGAAATGATAGATACACAGGTTGAGCTCGCGATGCCCTCACCGTCTCAGTTGTGCTATGTGATTTATACGTCAGGGACCACAGGTACCCCCAAAGGCGTAATGGTTGAACAACAAAGCGTCTTAAATTATGTCGGTTTTTTATCGAATGAGTATGGGATCACTAATCGAGACAACTATTTGCAATTTGCCAGTTTCAGTTTTGACGTGTTTGCTGAAGAGCTATTTTGTAGTTTATTAAATGGTGCCACCTTGGTGCTGAGTGATCAAACATCGCTGTTAGACATGCAGCAATTGAGCGACTTAAGTTATCGAGCTGATTTAACCTTGATGAGTTTGCCGACGGCCTTTTGGCACCAGCTTAGTTCAGTTGCGTTAGACCTCAATCCTCATCTGCGCATCATCACCATCGGAGGGGAGCAAATGCAAGTTGCTGCTTTACGTAAGTGGCAGGCCCAACAAGGTGAACGCATACGCTTGATCAATGCATATGGACCAACCGAGGCAACTATCTCGACTACTTTGCAGGATGTGACCAGTTTTAAAGGGGATGAGGTGGCAATAGGTCGAGCTGTCGCAGGCATTAAACTCCATATATTGGACGCAAATTTAAAACCACTACCGAAATATATACCGGGAGAACTTTATGTCAGTGGGATAGCGCTTGCGCGTGGATATTTGGGGGATGAACAGCGCACCGCACAGGCCTTTATCACGGATCCCGATACAGGGATCAGATTATATAAGACAGGCGATAGAGTAAAATTAAATGAACAAGACGAGCTTGTTTATCTCGGACGACAAGATGGGCAGGTGAAAGTACGTGGCTACCGTATAGAGCTGGCAGAAGTGGAACGGCACTTATTGGCATTGGATGGGATCCAACAGTGCGCCGCAGTGGTTAGGCAAGATGCCAGTGAGCACGCACAACTGGTTGCTTTTGTGGAGCTCGAGAATGAATCTACTGCCATATCAGCGTGGCGCGCGCAGCTTACGTCGCGTTTACCAAGCTATATGATCCCACAGCAGTGGGTAGTTGTGAGCAGTCTACCTCATACCCCGAATGGTAAGTTAGACCGTAAAGCGCTGGTTGTGCAAGCACAGCAATTTGAAACACAACCTACTCAATACCGAGCACCGAGCAGCGTATTGGAAACAGGCCTAGCGAGACAGTTTGCCGCACTTTTGAAAGTAGAACGTGTGGGGCTTGATGATGACTTCTTTTTACTTGGGGGCCATTCGCTGTTAGTTATGCGGCTGGTAGCAAGCATTGAAGCTCAACTAAACCTAACAATTCCTCTGGCAAAAGTAATACAGCATTCAAATGTCGGCGCGTTAGCGCAGTACATTGAGCAGCAACGACAAGCGGTAAGAGAGAGTGAAACTGCAACGCGTACATTAATGTGTTTACAAGATGGAGAGGCAGGCTTTAGGCCTGTGGTTTTGATAGCGGGCGCGGGGGGGATGTTAATGGCCTTTCAGCGTTTAGTCGAGGAATTGGATCCTCGGATCCCTGTTTATGGATTGCAACCTGATGAAATCGCTTATGAATCAGAGGTTGTGGGATCCGTTGAAAAAACCGCGGAACATTACTTAGCCGCCATCCACATGTTGCCCTCGGTACACTTAGTCACCCATTCATTTGGTAGTTTTATCGGTTACGAAATGACCAAAAAAGCGAAGCTGCGTCAAATCAGCTCGCTTACCATACTGGATACTCCACTACCGAGTGCACCGGCCAATCAAATGAGTGACGCACAAATAAGTCAATTCATATTGGAGAACCTTTGCGAATTTTTCCAATTAACGCCGCGACAAACTGAGATTGACCACTATATTCAAATGGCTGAATCGACAAAGTTGGTGATACTGGCCAGTTGGTTGTCGCAAGTGGGGGTTTATTTTTCTCAGGCGCAGCTGGGACGTTTTTACCAAACATATAGGGCACAGTTGCTAGCACAAGTAACATTGGACGCCCCATTACCAGAAGTACCTGTTACCGTAATCAAAGCAGCAAAAACGGCAAAGTTTGAGGGGCGAGAAGTCAAATTGGACATGGGATGGCAGCGTGTGGTTAGGGACATCAAAGCATTTGAAGTAGACGGTGATCACCTTTCAATTTTACGAAACCAAGAGGAAGTAAAGCACCTAGTGGTAGAGATAGAAAGTAACTACATACTGCACAAGTAAATGTAAACATTATGTTTTAATTTTATCTTACCTAGTTAAGGATGGGAATAGAATGGATCAGTTACTAGCGCTCGATAGTGAGGCCGACTTGGCCACAAGAGATAGGTTTGTTCATGACCTATCGGCTCAAAAGCAAAGTGGATTAGCTTGGGTAAAGAGCCACACAAGAGAGATTAATGAATGGGTAGACAAAGATGGTGTTGCGTTGCTTCGAGGCTTGAATATTGTGAGCACTAACCAATTCAGTACCATTTTAGAAGTGATTTTCGGTGAACCATTGAGCCAGTATGTGTATCGCTCTTCACCACGCACGGCATTGAGAAATAATGTCTATACCACGACGGAATATCACGCCGATCAGGTAATTTTACAGCACAACGAGAATGCCTATTCTAACTGCTGGCCTATGAGGATGGGGTTTTTCTGTGTGGTACCGGCTAAAACTGGAGGGAATACCCCATTGGCTGACAGTCGTGAGGTCTATAAGCGACTGCCACATGCTCTGCGGGATAAATTTGAAACGCTTGGTGTAATGTATGTCAGAAATTACGGTGACATTGATTTACCCTGGCAAGAGGTGTTTCAAACCCAGAATAAGGAAGAGGTAGAAGCCTACTGTTGGAAAAATGACATTATTTTTGAATGGAAGTCAGAAGAACACTTACAAACCAAGCAAATCCGCCCAGCAGTAGCCACTCATCCTCACACCAAAGAAAAGGTGTGGTTTAATCAAGCGCATTTATTCCATTGTTCTAGCATTGATAACCAATTGCCAGAATCTATGCGCGAAAGCATCGGGCTAGATAGGCTCCCCCGCAATGCTTATTTTGGTGATGGCAGTGAGATCAGTAGTGACGAAATTGCGACCATCAACGAGGTCTATCAGTCACTTACATTTTCTTATCAATGGCAGCGAAATGACATCATGTTGTTGGACAATATGTTGTATACCCATGGTAGAGAAGCGTATACCGGGACTCGTAAGGTCTTGGTGGGAATGGCAAAAGCAGCATATTAGCCATTGTAAAAACTAGACGAGTTTTGTTAGTAGTGAAGAAGTTGGCAAATTAACTTAACAACTCTAAGGAAATCAAAAATGAACTGGCTTTATCAACAACAACTGAGAGTCATAGGCCTGTGTTGTTTAAGCTTGCTTTTGACAGCGTGTTTTAAAAATGGCGTAGCAAAAGACAACACGATCACGGCAGAACAGGTGGAGAAGTTTAAAGTCACCGTCAATGATTACTGTGACAAGATGGTGTTTTTTGGCAGTGTCTATGTGACCTCAGGTGACAGTGTGGTGTATGAGGCCAACTGTGGACCACAAAACATTCAATATAATGTGCCGAACACGTCTGATTCTAAATATCGGATCGGCTCAAATACCAAAGAATTTGCGGCAGCAATATTATTGAGAATGCTCGCTGGCAAGGACCTAAAAACAGAGACTATCGGTGATTACTTACCTTGGTACCCTAAAAACCAGTGCGCAGATGTATCGCTGCATAATTTGTTGAGCATGTCATCCGGTATCGACAATTATAGCGACAACCCTGAAGTTTACTTAAACTGGGGATGGAGACCTTATTTATATGACGATACATTAAATTTGAACGGACCTGAGGGGTTTGGCAACCGTTTTTGTACTTGCACCGAACAAGACAATAAACCAAGTTTTACACCGGGTTCTAAATTTACCTACAGTAACTGTAACTACTATCTCATAGGCAATATTATTGAGCAGATCGCCGCGGGTAAACAAGGCGAGATCGACCCCAGCTTCTACTTTAGAAATATTGTAAAAGAACAAATTTTAGATCCGCTCAGTATGACTGACAGTGGTGCATTTAACGCCATTGGTATCTATGAAAATATGACGACAGGGTATGTATTTGATGAAAACCAATATTTACCACTGACAACAGGTCGCCCGCCTGAAACAGGCGGCCCAGCACCATATGAACATATCTTTAAAAATCCTTATAGTAACCCTCTGGTCCTCTACTCCGCGGGGGATATGTACTCCACTGTCAAAGATATGCATAAGTGGGACCAAGGCTTATATGGCGACACAATTTTAAATGCTGAACAGAAAGAAATGGCATTTTCACCGTATCAAAACACCCAAAGTGATGATGAGTGTGAATACTTTGGATATGGCTGGTTCGTTACTTACATCGATCCGAACCAGTATGGCAAAGTGGCCGATTGCCCTGATGATCCGACCAGCACGAATCTAAATAAGTATGAAAAGTTTCTCCAGTACTCAGGCAGTTACCCTTACTCTTGGGTGACGAGCTTCTCGCGTTTGCTGGAGCGTGATCAAACCGTTATGGCGTTTAGCAATTATCACAAAACAGGCTATGAATCAGATTGTATCGCGGAAGAGATCCGTAACATTATTTTTTATAACGACCGCCATCGAACTGAGCAATGTCAGGAAGTGTTGGATGGGGCAATCAATTAAGTAAAGCGCAATATTAATCAGGCTGCCTGCGGTAGGGCATCAGAGAAGTTATATGCTTTTGTCGGCCTATGTTTAACACGAATTCCTGCTTTTTCTTTTGAAATTGCAGTGATAAGGGCAAGCCAGTCGCAATGGAAGTAGTATATGTATTGTACTGGTTTGGTGGGTTCAACAACTGTTTAAATCTACATCATAGAGGATGAATTATGACAGCGACAAAAACAGCAAAGGACGACAAGGCAAGTGACGCAACTGCATCTGCTTCTGCGAGCGCATCTGCGACAGAGCAGGCAAGCACTGCAGTACAGGCAGAAGACCGAGCAGCCGTGGCGCAGATCATTGTTGATAAATACTCTAAGTGGTCATTTGGCTCTGGGTTAATCCCCATTCCAGCCGTTGATTTAGTGGCTCTAACGGGTATTCAAATGAAAATGATTGGTGAAATTGCCAAGGTATATGGCCAATCATATAGCGACAATAAACTGCGTGGCACGGTCAGTGCTGTGATCGGGGGATCATTCCCGCAAACGCTTGGTGGAGCTGGCTTAAGCAGCTTCTTAAAAGCGGTACCGGTGATTGGAACTTTAAGTGCGATCGCATTTATGCCTGTGGTTTCTGCTGCATCTACTCATGCGGTAGGTAGCACCTTTATACGTCATTTTGAGAATGGTGGCACGCTAATCGACCTTAATCTTGCGAGTATTAAGGGAGATATTGCGGACATTGCTGCTAAATATCGTAAAGACAAAGGTGATGCTAGCGCACAGCCGAGTGGAGCCACTGCACCATAGTAGTGGCTAACCCTAGATAAACCAACGGGTTGGTTTCCTGTTGGTTTATCTACGCAACAACAGAACATGTTAGGAGCATATTATGATTATCGCGTTGTATTTGGTGCTATGTATATTGTCTGGGTATTGGGGGCGCAATACATTTGCAGGACCTGTAGGGTTTTTTCTTATCGGCTTGTTTTTTACACCGATTGTTAGCCTATTAATATTATTACTTGCGCAAATGCGCCAACCTCAACAGGAAAATGAGGACGATTAATTAGCTAAAAATAGATGCGCTAAACGTGCAGGGTTGCTGCAAGCAACGTTGCCCATAACAACAATGATAAGAAAACTACAATGGTATTATACGATCTGATCAGTCGGAATATAAAAATAAAGAAAAGGACTTTCGTGGCGCTAGGCTGTATTTCAGGCTTAGCAAATGCGTTAGTACTTGCTTTGATTAACAATGTGTCGGAGAACATTTCAGACATTCATAAAGAAAATCACATTCTTTATTATTTGGTGCTGTTTATTTTAACCATCTCGATTTATGGCTTGACGCAACAGCGGCTGATGACCAAAGCCGCTAAAATGGTTGAAAAAGCCATTGATAGGCTGCGTGTACAAATTTTTGAAAGTGTGCGCCACACTGAACTGTCAACCTTGGAAAAAATAGGTAAGGAGCGCATCTTCAATACACTGAGTAAAGAACTGCAGACCATCTCTCAGTCAGCACAGCTATTTGTTATTATCGGTCAATCAATTAGCTTAGTTTTTTTTACCTCACTCTATATTGCATGGCATTCGTTTGTGGCCTTTTTGGTGATCTCCATACTTATCTTATTGGGGGCCAGCATTCATCGCTTGCGTGCCAATGAAATTCAACGCAATATGCAACTCTCTTTCGAGAGTGAAAACAAGCTTATTCAGCGCCTCTCCGACTTACTCGATGGCTTCAAAGAAGTTAAATTAAGTGTCCCGAGAGCGGATGATTTAGAGCATGAGTTTGTGATGGATTCGGCACGCGCAAAACGTGCGAAAACCACTACCCAAACCTTATTTGCCACCGACTTTGTGCTGTCGCAAATCACCTTCTTTGCTGCGACTGGTGCGATGGTGTTCATCGTACCAAGTTTGTCTCATGTTTATACCGATGTGGTTATCAAAGTGACCACCGCTTCCCTATTTTTGATTGGGCCCATTACCAGTATTGTTGGTGGCATTCCTATTTACACCACTGCGACGGAGGCCGCGCAAAATGTGTTAGCGCTAGAGGATGACCTTAGGCGGGAGTCGATGCAATCACAAAGCCAAGCGCATGAGCATGTTTCTCATGTGCACGGTTTTGAGACGCTATGTCTAGAGGGGGCGTACTATCAGCACGGGCATAAAGGAGGCGACAGGCCCTTTTTTGTTGGCCCAGTGGATCTGAGTATTAAGCGGGGACAAGTCACCTTCATTACGGGTGGCAATGGTAGCGGTAAAACCACGTTCATTCGTATGTTAACAGGCTTGTACGAATTACAAGCTGGGCAAATTGTATTGGATGGACAGCCTATCACAGAGAGTTTACGAGATGCCTATCGTAGTCTATTTACCGCCGTGTTTGCCGATTTTCATTTATTTAAGCAGCTCTATGGCATCCATCATAATAGCCAAAATGAGATTGAGGATTGGCTCGCGTTTTTAGAAATGAACACCAAAGTAAGCATCAAAGATGGAGAGTTCAGCAGTACCGATCTTTCTACAGGCCAGCGTAAGCGTTTGGCCCTGTTGAGTACCATTTTAGAAAATCGGCCTATCTATATTTTTGATGAGTGGGCTGCGGATCAAGACCCAATTTTTAGACGCAAATTCTATGAACAAGTGCTGCCAAAGCTGAAAGAGCGAGGCAATACGGTGATTGCTATCACGCATGATGATGCTTATTTTCACCTTGCAGACGTGCATTTAAAAATGGTCGAAGGACAGTTAATGGAACACCATGAAGTTGAGAGTAAAGGAGTAACATCATGAACGTCATACTCCCTTCTGATATTACACTGACAATTATTATTAGCGCCATATTGGCGATCATTCTTTCTAACTTATTAATGCGTTTACTTAAGCGTTATCAACCTAAGCTTCGACGGCGTATTTTATCTTGGCGCTTTCGCGCCGGATTAACCTTACTGATCAGTATTTTTATCGTAATCGCGTTGATCCCAGTGATATTTATTAAGGTTGACTCAGGGGAAGTTGGGGTACTTTGGAAGCGTTTTTCAGGCGGTACTTATCTAAAAGAACCGCTGCAAGAGGGGACCGTATTGGTATTTCCATGGGATACGCTTACGATATACTCTAGTCGTTATCAAACTGCGCATACGAATGTATACGCTATAACCAAAGAGGGGTTGCGGATAACGCTCGATATTACGGTGCGTTATCGCCCTGAAGTAGCTTACATTCCCTATTTACATAAACTGGTAGGCCCCAATTATGTGGATGAAATCATTCTACCTGAGGTGAGCTCGGGTGTGCGCATGATCGTTTCTCAGTATGATGCTGAACAGGTATATGGTAACCAACGTAAGGAAGTTCAAGAGGAGCTGCTTGGCCAGGTGCTCAATGAATTGGAGCTCAAAGAAAAGTCGATGTTGCGTCAAGAAGCACAGGGAATGGCTGGACACCATTTAGTGAACCTCGATGATGTCTTGATTAAACGGGTCGATTTACCGGACAAAGTACACAGTGCAATTATTTCTAAGGTGAATCAAAACTACATCTTAGAAGAATACAAAATGCGTGTCGAAGTTGCGAAAAAAGAAGCGCTACGTAAAGAGGAGGAAGCCAAAGGGATTGCGTTGTTCCAAGAGAAAGTCAGCGATGGGATCTCTGAGGCGTATTTGAAATGGCGAGGCATTGAAGCCACGATTGAGCTTGCAAAGTCAAACAATGCCAAAGTTGTGGTCATTGGCAGTGGTAAAGATGGCTTGCCATTGATACTGAATACCGAAAGCAGTTTAACTCCTGACAATGCGCACTTTAAAGAGACGCATAAGCCTGGTGAGCTTAAATCGGAATTGGATGGAAAAGAGGACTACTTAAACAGTGTTGATAAGTATGGCCATAAAATAAAACCAGATCTTCGACAGCCAGATAAAACCCTCACGGATCCATCATTGCAAACTGGTGAACCAATGGAGTATTTGAAGTAGAACCTAGAGCGCCTTCGTCCTTGCTAGGCGCTTTATCTTGACCTATTTATTCTAGGCCTTGAAATACGCACCGTTGCGAAAAATAAACATCGTGTCATGGCGCCCTAGCCTTGTGTTTGCTTTTGAGTAATATAAATATTGAGTGAAGGACATAGATACTTAAAAGCATCCACAGGAGATACTATGAAAGTTTTACCCACACTATCAAAGAAACCAATGATTCACGAGTCAAAACAAGTCAAAAGATTAATCGGCGACGCGTTGCGTGAGATCCGTGGCGGTTCAGGCACGCACAAGGGAAAAGATCCCACCGAAGGCGGGCCAGATAACGCCTCGAGGTTCAACCCATAAGTGGCCTGATGGCTTCTTCTTAAGGGACGAATAGCAAGGTTCTACATTGAGTATGATTAAAGCTTGGTAGAGCCTTTATAATGTGAAAAGTGTACAGCAAGCTAGCGTATTACACTGATAGCGATGTGTATTTTGGGGCATTAGATGTTAGAAATAATATTAATTTGAAACAGAGAAAGGTAAATGGTGGCCCCACCTGGACTCGAACCAGGGACCTACCGATTATGAGTCGGGTGCTCTAACCAACTGAGCTATAGGGCCATTTATATGCGATCGTATGAAAACAATCTTTTGAAGCGCTGGCAGTATATGAATTTTTTGCGCGCTTGTCACTAATAAAAATTGAAAATTCTAGCTTATCTTGTTCAATTGATTAATAAAAAAGCAACTAGATATGTTCCTAATAAAGAAAAAGCCGGTTGTAACCGGCTTTTTAAATCTATCGTTAATTAAAGACCTAGCTTCTTCTCTAAATAGTGGATATTTGTACCACCATTTTGGAAGTTTTCGTCTGCTAAGATCTTTTTGTGTAACGGAGTATTTGTTTTGATACCGTCAATCACAAGTTCGTTTAACGCATTGCGAGCACGTGCGATTGCAACGTCACGGTTCTCACCGTAAGTAATTAACTTACCGATCATTGAATCATAGTGCGGCGGTACCGTGTAGTCAGCATAAATGTGGCTGTCCCAACGAATACCTAAGCCACCTGCAGGGTGGAAACGCGTGATTTTACCTGGAGACGGGATGAATGACTCTGGATCTTCTGCGTTGATACGACATTCGATAGCATGACCTTTGATCACAACATCATCTTGTGTGATAGAGAGTGGCTGACCTGCTGCAATTTTTAGCTGCTCTTTGATTAGGTCTACGCCTGTAACCATTTCAGTTACTGGGTGCTCTACCTGAATACGCGTATTCATTTCGATGAAATAGAATTCGCCATTTTCGTATAGGAATTCGAATGTACCTGCACCACGATAACCGATTTCGATACATGCGCGCGTACAACGATCACCAATGAACTTACGCATCTCTGCCGTGATACCCGGCGCTGGCGCTTCTTCAACTACTTTTTGGTGACGACGCTGCATTGAACAGTCACGTTCACCTAGGTGAATGGCATTACCCTGACCATCGGCAAGTACTTGTACTTCGATGTGACGTGGGTTTTCAAGGAATTTTTCCATGTAAACCATGCCGTTGCCGAAGAATTGCTGCGCTTCAGTTTGTGTCAGTGCGATTGAGTCTAATAGCTCTTCTTCTGAGCGAACAACACGCATACCACGACCACCGCCGCCGCCTGCTGCTTTGATGATAACAGGGTAACCGATGCGCTTAGCGATTTGCACGTTGCGCTCGTTGTCTTCTGTTAATGGGCCGTCAGAACCGGGTACACATGGTACGCCAGCTTTACGCATTGCTTCGATGGCAGAAACTTTATCACCCATTAGACGAATCGTGTCGCCCTTCGGACCGATAAAGATAAAGCCACTTTGCTCAACTTGATCAGCAAAATCAGCGTTCTCTGATAAAAAGCCGTACCCTGGGTGGATAGCAACAGCATCTGTTACTTCTGCCGCAGCGATAATGCGAGGAATATCTAGGTAACTCTCAGCCGCAGCTGGCTTACCGATACAAATTGTTTCGTCTGCAAGTAGAACGTGTTTAAGGTCACGGTCAGCAGTTGAATGTACTGCAACCGTTTTAATCCCAAGCTCCTTGCAGGCACGCAATACGCGAAGTGCAATTTCACCTCGGTTTGCAATGACTACTTTATCTAACATAGTGTTTGCCTTCTTGGGAATTATTCGATGATGAATAGTGGCTGATCAAACTCTACTGGCTCGCCGTTTTCAACTAGGATAGCTTTAACAGTACCAGCCTTGTCAGATTCGATCTGGTTCATCATCTTCATCGCTTCAACGATGCACAGGGTGTCGCCTACGTTTACTTTTGTGCCAACTTCAACGTATGCCGCAGCCGTTGGAGAAGACGCAGAGTAGAATGTCCCTACCATTGGAGACTTAACTTGGTGACCCGCAGGTGTTGCTGCTTCTGCTGGTGCGTCAGCTGCTGGTGCCGCCGCAGGTGCTGCTACTGGTGCCGCTGCAGGTGCTGGTACAGCGAACTGCTGAGGCTGAGCCATAACCGGTGCACTGCTGTGACGGTTAATACGTACTGACTCTTCACCTTCGGTGATCTCTAGCTCTGCAATACCTGATTCTTCTACTAGTTCGATTAGTTTTTTAATCTTGCGAATATCCATAACTTGGCCCGCCTGTTAGTTAATTTGAGTTATTTTGGTTGTGTAACTGGTTAATTGCTGCCAGCAATGCGGCTTGATAGCCAGTTGCACCTAATCCACATATCACGCCCTTCGCCACATCAGAAAAATAGGAGGTGTGACGAAATGGCTCGCGTGCGTGCACATTAGAAATATGCACTTCGTAAAATGGAACGCCGATACTGAGCAACGCATCGCGTATCGCGACACTTGTGTGCGTGAATGCGGCTGGATTAATAATAATGCAATCCACTTTGTCGTAATGGTCATGGATAGTATTAATCAACTCGGCTTCACTGTTGCTCTGAAAATGAGTCAGCGTCACATCATGTTGTTCTGCGCACTTTATCAGTGACTGCATTATCTCCGCTAAGGTCTGTGTGCCATATTTCTCAGGCTCGCGTCGCCCTAACATATTCAAGTTTGGGCCATTTAATACTAAAACCTTAAAATTTGCTGACATAATGCGTGAAATTCCTTTAAATGGGAAATAAACCGACTTTTCGTCTTTTGCTTTGCTTAACTTAAGCGCTTGCGCGGTAAATAGCAAATATTTCTCACGTTCGTGAACTATTATAGAGTGTTCGAGGTAAATAGCAGCAAAATACTGGTCTAATCAGAGATAAAGTGTCGCCTACTTGCTGGTTAAACTCAAGTAGGCGAGGGGAAGGGGGTCAGAATTACTGGTAATCACGCACTTTGCGCAGGTGTTCGGCAAAGTCTTCTGCGTTCATAAAGCCCGTTACGCGAAGTTCTGGGATTTCATTACCATCTTTGTCAAAGAACAGCATGCTTGGTAAGCCAAAGACAGTAAAGTGGTCCATGATTTCAAACGTCGTATCATTGCTTTCAGTCAGATCGAGTTTTAATAACTCAAAATGTTGAAACTCTTTTTGTACTTCGTCTGCTGGAAAGGTGTACTTCTCAAACTCTTTACATGCGACGCACCAATCTGCATACAGGTCAACAACCGCAATTTGACCCTGTTGATTCGCTTTTGCTACTTCAGTACTTAAACCATCGAGCCCTTCAATAAGCCTAAATTTTTTCTCTTGTAACTGCGTGTACTCCATGACTGGTTGAGAAGCTGGTTGCTTAAACAAAACTGATTGCGCCATCAAAAATGCAGTCACGAATAACGTCATAGACATTGCCCATAAGATGGTTTTGCCTTTACCTTGCTGTTGACCACTTTGCCAGTAGTGTAGATAAAGTGCTGTGACAATGGCGAGTACAGATGCCAACATAACAATGATGTCAAAGTCTAAAATACGTTCTAACAATATTAGCGGTACGAAGAGCATTAAGAAGCCGAATAGGGTTTTCACTTGCTCCATCCAGCCGCCCGCTTTCGGCAGTAACTTTCCACCTGACGTGCCGAGTAATAACAGGGGGAGACCCATACCTAAACTCAGTGCATACAAAGTTAAACCGCCGACGAGGTAATCCCCGCTTTGCGCAACATATAAGAGTGCAGCAGAAAGTGGTGCGGTGGTACACGGACTAGCAATAAGGCCCGATAAAACCCCCATCATAAATACACCTGTATAATTGCCGCCTTGTTGTTGATTACTGATCTCAGTCAGTTTACTCATCATGCCGCTCGGTAAACGCAACTCAAACCAACCAAACATGGCAAAGGCCAAAATAACGAACAAGATACTGAAGCTAATTAGAACAGCAGGATGTTGAATATAGCCTTGAACATGGCCGCCAAAATACGCAACGACTAACCCAAGTGCCGCATACGTGACTGCCATGCCTTGTACGTAAACAAAAGACAGAGAGAATGCTTTTTTGGTCGAAAGGTTCTTCTGACCAGCGATCAAGCTAGACAAAATAGGGAACATTGGAAAGACACAAGGCGTAAATGCCAATAGCACACCCACTAAAAAGAAGGCGCCAAGGTTAGCCGCAAAGCTCTGTTGTGCCAAACGTTCATTAAACGACAATTCACCCTCGTCTTTCGGTGCTGAGGTTTGTTTGCTCTGCGATTGGGTCTCAGCTGCGGGGGCAGGCACAGCGGAATCGTTACTTACGCCGCCAAATGCGGTCAATGGAATTTCGATGATCTCAGGTGGGTAGCACAGCCCAGCTTCGGCGCAGCCTTGATAGCGAATCTTGACCACCGCATCTTGGCCAACATTGGCAAGCTTAGACACAACAGAGAGTTCGTCAAAATAGACTTCTGTGCGACCAAAGAACTCATCTTCTATCATTTTCCCTTGTGCCAACTCGGGCACTACAATGTCAGCTCCCTTACCTACAAATTCGAGCTTATGCTTATATATGTAATAGCCTGGCGCGATGTCCCAACCAGTGAACAGCACGCTCCCTTGCTGGTCAAAATCAAATTGAAACGCCTGATCGACCGGCAAAAAAGTTTGTTGCTTCGGGGCAAGTAAGCTATCTAGCACATTATTATTGGCCTGAGCCTGAAAGCTGCCTACAAACAGCAGCGTAAAAAAAGAAAAAATAAGCGTCGTCAGTCGCATTAATTCAGTACCTCTTCCATCCAGTTAAAGTATTGTTGTGCACCATCGGTTATTTCTATGACCTGTACTTCAGGCACATCGTAACGATGCTCTGTTTGGATCACTTCAATGACTTCACTAACCAGTGCGGATTTTGTTTTGATCAGTAATTTAAATTCGTCACTTTGTGTGACTTCTCCTTGCCACATATAGATTGACTCTAATTGGGGCAATATGTTCACACAAGCTGCTAATTTATTTAACACTAAATGCGCTGCAATATGCTTTGCATTGTCTTTGCTATCACAAGTCGTCATGACCAATCTATATGGAGTACTCATCGTATTTTGCCGACTATTTCGTTGTATCCATATAGTATCGAAAGACCACTTAGATCCCAAGGTGTGCTCGTTGAGTTGCATTTATATACTCTGAACTTTCCTGCTTGGTTTTGCTCTAAACAACAAAGTGTTGTATAGCGTCACGTAAAACGAAAAAGTCAAAGTGTCATTGGATGCTGACCATAAGCTTGAAATTAGACCTGACAAGCCATACATCTATTTCAGTTTATTTGGAGAATCTATGTTTAAAGTTCTTTTTCTACTCTTTATTGTTGTACCAATTGTTGAAATCGCTTTGCTGATCCAAGTTAGTGATGTCATTGGCGGGTTTGCTACGATAGCACTGGTTATTGCGACAGCTATCTTAGGTGCTAAGTTAGTAAAGCAACAAGGGCTTGGTGCCTATTCCAATGTGCAAAGACAAATGGCGTCGGGCCAATTACCCGGACAAGACTTATTTACTGGGCTATGCGTTATCATCGCAGGTGTTTTTTTAATGACACCGGGTATTATGACGGATGCGTTGGGCTTTATGTTACTGACCCCGGTCATTAGACAAAAAATTGCCAAGACTCTAATTGAACAAGCCAGTGTTAAGATGCAGAGCTCAGCGCAAGGCAGTATGTTTGGCCAAGGGTTTGGTCAACAACATAGGCATCAAGATGCACATGCGCAGCCTCATGAGCCTAAATTTGATCCTTTTGAGCGCAAAGCCCCGCAGTCTGAATCTCAGTCAACGACTACAATCGAAGGTGAATATCAGAGAAAAGATTAAAATTTTTTAATTTTTCTCTTGGGTTTTAAATATCCACCCCCATCTAGAATTGCAAGTTAAGTTTTAATCCAGAGAGTCGCGTTTACAGCCGTATCATTCGGCGGCGACTCACTGTGAATAGAAAGATTATTTCTGTCATTGTTCAGAAAAGTTAGGAGAACTAAATCTATGAACATTCGTCCTTTACATGATCGCGTTATTGTTAAGCGTCTAGAAGAAGAAACTAAATCTGCTGGCGGTATCGTATTGACTGGCTCAGCAGCTGAAAAATCAACTCGTGGTGAAGTTGTTGCTGTAGGTAACGGCCGCGTGTTGGACAGTGGTGAAGTAAGAGCACTAGAAGTAAAAGCTGGTGATACAGTACTTTTCGGCTCATATGTTGAAAAGACTGAAAAAATCGAAGGTCAAGAATACCTGATCATGCGTGAAGACAATATCTTAGGTATTGTTGGCTAAGCATCCGCTTGTAAAAATACAAAGTAGCTTTTAACGAAAAGAATTTAGAGGAATAAAAACATGGCAGCAAAAGAAGTTCGTTTTGCAGGTGACGCTCGCACTAAAATGCTTCAGGGCGTTAATGTATTAGCTGACGCAGTAAAAGTAACACTGGGTCCTAAAGGTCGTAACGTTGTACTTGATAAGTCATTCGGCGCACCAACAATTACTAAAGATGGTGTATCTGTAGCGAAAGAGATCGAACTTGAAGACAAGTTCGAGAACATGGGCGCACAGATGGTGAAAGAAGTTGCATCAAAAGCAAACGATGCAGCGGGTGACGGTACAACAACGGCAACGGTACTTGCACAATCAATCGTAAACGAAGGCCTTAAGTCTGTTGCTGCAGGCATGAATCCAATGGATCTTAAGCGCGGTATCGACAAAGCAGTCGTTGCAGCGGTTGAAGAACTAAAAGCGCTTTCTGCACCTTGTGCTGACACCAAGGCAATTGCACAGGTAGGTACTATCTCTGCAAACTCAGATAAAGAAATTGGTGACATCATTGCAGAAGCGATGGAAAAAGTAGGTCGTGAATCTGGCGTTATCACAGTTGAAGAAGGTCAATCTCTAGAGAATGAACTAGACGTTGTAGAAGGTATGCAGTTTGACCGCGGTTACCTATCTCCATACTTCATCAACAACGCTGAAAAAGGCCAAGTTGAGCTAGACAACCCACATATTCTGCTGGTAGACAAGAAAGTATCTAACATCCGTGAACTACTTCCTACACTAGAAGGTGTTGCTAAGACAAGCAAGCCACTACTTATCATTGCCGAAGACCTTGAAGGTGAAGCATTGGCAACGCTAGTTGTAAACAACATGCGTGGTATCGTAAAAGTAGCTGCTGTTAAAGCACCTGGTTTCGGTGACCGTCGTAAGGCAATGCTACAAGATATCGCTATCCTAACGGGTGGTACTGTGATTTCTGAAGAAATCGGCCTAGAGCTTGAAAAAGCAACACTAGAAGACCTTGGTACTGCTAAGCGCGTTGTTATCACTAAAGACGACACAACAATCATCGATGGTGTTGGTGAGCAAGCTGCTATCGACGGTCGCGTTTCACAAATCAAAGCACAAATCGAAGAAGCGACTTCAGATTACGACAAAGAAAAACTACAAGAGCGCATGGCAAAATTGGCTGGCGGTGTTGCAGTTATCAAAGTTGGCGCAGCCACTGAAGTTGAAATGAAAGAGAAGAAAGACCGCGTTGAAGATGCATTACATGCAACTCGCGCAGCGGTTGAAGAAGGTGTGGTCCCAGGTGGTGGTGTTGCACTCGTTCGTGTTGCTAGCAAGATCGCAGGTCTTGAAGGTGACAACGAAGACCAAAACCACGGTGTTAAAGTTGCACTACGTGCGATGGAAGCGCCACTTCGTCAAATCGTTTCAAATGCAGGTGATGAAGCATCAGTGGTTGTTAACGCGGTTAAAGCTGGTGAAGGTAACTACGGTTACAACGCGGCAAACGGCCAGTACGACGACATGATTGAAATGGGTATCCTTGACCCAACGAAAGTAACACGTTCTGCACTACAGTTTGCAGCATCTGTTGCTGGCCTAATGATCACAACAGAAGCAATGGTTGCTGAAATTCCAAAGGATGAGCCTGCTGCGGCACCAGACATGGGCGGCATGGGTGGTATGGGCGGCATGGGCGGCATGATGTAATCAGCGCTTTCGTTTATACTGAAAAAGCCCGAGCAAATGCTTGGGCTTTTTTGATCTTGCGGGCGGGTATTTTACCGACCGCTATTGCTTTAATACGAGTTCAGCAAGTTCTTTTTTGGCTTCGATCCGCAGTGAAATAAACGCGGTGTCGTTATGCACATCACTTAAGTAATCGAGGTTTCTAGGCATGTCACCGATGAGTTTAAATTGCTGGGTTTCAAGTTCATAACGCCACAACTGAAATTGCTCATTGACGCCGTAAATAATGTCGTTATCAATGATAAATCGCAAGTTACTGCCTTGCTCATTGAGAGCATCTATTAGCGTATCTTCTAATGAACCAGAGCGCCAAAATCTATCCAGCCCATCGGTATAGATGAGTCCGCCTTTACTGTCTTTTTGAGCCCAGTTTACCGGACTATTTGTTAAAACTTTATGGCTTAATTGCGCCAGGTTGAGTTCGGCAAATTTAGTTATGCCGTTAATACGTATATTCGCCAAGGCAGTGTGATTAAGGCTATCCCAATAAAATAGCTGTTCTATTGGGTAATTAAATGCAAAGGTTTGAATATCGCCCGTAAGAGAAAGGCGTTGTAATTCCTTTGATACATTGACCAATAAGCTCTGTCCATCCCTAGCCCAATGCATCCCATATAAATATGAATCAAGAGGGAAATTAGAGAGTTGCCTGACTTTGCTGTTCTCCTTTATCCACACTTGCTGAATACCTGAACGAAAAGTATAAAACGCCAATAAATGGCCATTGGGTTGAAAGGTTGCCCCGCCCTCTGATGTGATTGACCGTGACTCTATGGTATGTAACTGGCGATGTTTATCTCGGAGTGGGTTTTCATAATGAGCTGCCATTTCAGATAGAGAAAAGCTTGCCATGTCTCTGTCGTAAAACCCTTTGATCACCAGTAATCGAGAACCATCTGGATGAAACCTTGGCGCGCCCATTGGTACATCGATTGGTAAGTCAATAGTTGAGATATCCCCCGCGTATGAGAGGGTAAATAATTGTCGTCCAGTGCTAAACATCAGCTTTTCTTTAAATGGTGAAAAGTTAGGATAAATAAAGCGGTGTTTTGCGATTTCAGGCGGACGCTTGATACGGTTTTGTGATATGACGGTGCCATCTGGTTTTAACATCGTTAAATTATAGGTGCCATCGCCGTCCACATGAGTGAGGGCAATTAAATCATCAGTGAGGGAGTAATCGTAATCAATAACGCTGCCCTGCGCTGGGGAAAATATATCGCGGCTTTGTTGCTCATCAATCGCATAGCTGATGAGTTTCCAGCGTTGTTCGCTTTGTTGTAGAAGCGCGATTTGATTACCTTGCATCCAAATCGGTGTATTAATTCGGGTGTTTTTACACTCCATGAGCGTTGAGGGTAACTGTGCACTATGCAATGACTTGGCAAAATCCAAGCCCATCAACTTATAGCATTGCTTTTGTGTTATGGGTTGTCGACAGTCTTGTTCCTGAATGAAGTAAAGTGTACTGCCATCTTCCGAGAAAGTGTGAGAACCATGGGAATTGAGCTGTTGTGTGAGCTGAAATTCTTCCTGTGTTGTTGTGCTTTTAGCCCAAATATTATTGATACAGAGCCGTTCCTCATAACGGTGAAATACCACATATTTGCCATCAGGAGAATATACCCCCGCATTTTCTCTGTGATCAGTCGCGGTTAGCGCATTGAGCTTGGCAATCTCTAACTTTGTGGGCGCCCGTTCGGGTATAGAAAAGAGCGCCAATGAGAGCAATGCGGCACTGCCAAGGATTAGAGCGGCACGTTTGAGCACGGTTGGATGATTTACTTGGGAAACCCCAGGGGTTGATGGGGAGGATTGATTGAGAGCTTCAGCCGTTGGTTGTGACGTCTGGGTATTGTCTTTATGTTGCCATTTGACCGTGCTTTCTAAGCTGTACCCCTGTTTTGCATGGGTTTTTATGATGACTTGGACCTTGCCATCATCTCCCAATGCTTTTCGTAATTGAGCAATACTACGCTGTAAGGTATTTGGTGAAACAACCGTGTTCGCCCAAACCGTATCTAGGAGGGTATCCTGGCTCACAACATGACCTTGGTGTTGCGCTAATGTGGTCAGTACAGCAATGGCTTTTGGGGCGAGTATTTGGGTGTGCTCTTGGTATGTGATTTGGTTGCGAGAAATATCAACAAAAAAATCACCAACCCAGTATTGTTGCGTCATAGTCCTTCTTACTCAATCTGAAACTAATCAATAAATGTATTCTAAATCCGCAAAATGAGAGTAACACAAACTGCTCTTTAACAAAATCACATTTATAATTTGTTGATTATTATGCTTTTTTGTTGGTTTGGCATAAATCACTTAAACATCAGTTTAACGTCATGCAAGGTGATGGGGTCATCGTTAATTTAGCTCAGAGATTATTGAACAGCATACATAATTTCGTGTGTATTAACTGAGGAATTGCAATGAAGAAATATATCGTGATTGTAGTCATGGCATGTTTGCCATTTTTAAAGTTACAAGCAAAAGTATTCGACGCCTATTCGATGCCTAGGACGGAGGTCGTACCGATAAAAAACTCTGTGAATGGTGGGCAATATGAACTGTTAATAAAACTGCCAGAGGGATATGCCGACAAACCCAAACAGCACTTTCCTGTGATCTATTACACTGATGCGGTATGGCAGATTGATCTGTTATCGGCTGCCACCACATTTTTGATGGATGAGGTCATTTTAGTTGGGATATCTTGGCAAAAAGACATGGATGAACAGATGCTGAGTGCGTCAGGGGCCCATCTTAGCCGTTTTCGTGACTATACCGTGACATCATCTAAAGATTTAAAACGTCAAGCAAAGTATCAATTTGGCAAAGCGAACGAACATTTGGCCTTTATCCGCCAAGATGTATTTAACTTGGTGGAGAAGCGTTATCGCACAAGACCAGCGCAACGCGCTTATTTTGGTTATTCGCTCGGAGGCCAGTTTGGCCTGTATGCATTGCTCGCACACCCAGACACTTTCAAGTATTACATTTTGGGCAGTCCTTCTATTGGTGGCAGTGTCGATTATTTGAGCATGCTTTTGGATAAAAAAAACAACATCAGCGCCAATGTATTTATTTCGTATGGCGATAAAGAGGGACGGTTAAGTCAGCACGTAGACACCTTACTTACCAAGCTTAAATCCAGTAGCCAGAGCAACATGTCACTGACACATGAAGTCATGAGGGGGGATCATTCTCAAGCCGTGCCTATGACGGCGGCACGCGGTGTAGCTTGGTTATCACAACACCAGAGTACAGTGCATTAAGGAGGCAACCATGTTTGAGTGTATTAACAGCACCGTGAAAAAGGCGATGATCGTAATGAGCTGTTTCTTTGCTATTGCACAGGCAGCAGCAATACCGGCTCCCGATTTAGCGCTTGCTCCACGCGCATCTCAGGCTGAAACTGAGTTGCCCTTTAGGAAACTACCGGATTTAATTGAACCGTTTGTTGATCTCTCTCCACAAAAGAAAGAAGACGGGATTATGGTGGGGGAGTTGGATAAAAATGGCGCGCGTAGAACTAAGATCATCACGCTGGCAAAGGCACTTTCAACACCACAGTTTGGTCGCTATGACAGTGTGTTGATTGCACAGCACGGTAAGTTGGTTTTTGAATCATATTTTCGACGTGGGCGCGCGGACCTTCCTCATTGGCAGGCATCGACAACCAAGGCGTATCTCAGTTTGGCGGTAGGCAGAGCGATTCAGTTGGGGTATCTAAGTATGGCCGATTTAAATAAGCCGATAGTGAGCTTTTTGGCAGAGTTAGACCCCGAGAAGTTTGTCGAAGGGGTGACAACCATTACGCTTCATCAAGCAATGACGATGCGTTCAGGGCTAAGGATCAATGCGCAACAAAAAGAAGTGCTACAAAACAGTCAAAGTAAAATGAAAGGCCAAAATCAAGTACAAGCATTTTTTGAAGCAACAGCGCCGATTACTGCACAACAACAAGTCTTTCATTATCAAAGTGAAGATCCCATTTTAGTGATGCAAGTGTTAAATGCCGTTGTGCCAGGTGGCGCACGAAACTTTATTGAGAATGAGCTATTAAAGAAATTGGGAATTAACAACTTTAACTGGCGAGATGATGTAAGCGGCTTGCCGATGGGACCGTATGGGTCGCAATTATTGTCTCGCGATATGTTGAAGATTGGGTTACTGGCTTCTAATGGTGGTAAATGGCAAGGCACACAACTTATCCCAGAAGTTTTTATGACGCGCTCTACTCATAAAATCATTGAGCACAAAGATGCCGATATCTTTTTTACTGGCGAGACTGTTCTCAATGCGGGTTACGGCTACTATTGGTGGCAAGCTGATATGAAGGTGGGCAGGCAATATTATAGTACGCGATCTGCGCAAGGGGGCGGTGGTCAATATATTGTTCTCGTTGATGATTTGGATTTAATTGTCGTGACAACGGCACATGAACGTAATGATGAAACAATGAAGTTAGTGTCTGAAAATATCCTTCCTATCTTTGCGGATGTGACAATAAATTAGCGACTCTAATTTTTATAATTAATAATGCCTATTTTAAAAATAAGCCTGATGTAGAGAATTAAATAATTTATAAATTATTATTTTTCATTGACTTAAATTATTCGCAAGGCTAGTTTGATATTTCCAACTACGGAAATAAAAAGGAATATTTATGAACATTAAAATTAAAAAAACACCGCTTAAAAACCTAAATCAAAGTAAAAAGTCTCTTTCTTTGGATGTAACGCCAAACATTGGCGGAGCAGGGCATCACAGGACGGCAAGCCACTGCATTACACAGCACGACAACACATTACCCTGTGCGTAATTAAGTTATTTAAAACTAAGTAAATGCACTTTCATGAAGCAGCCACACAGGCTGCTTTGTTCGATTTATGCTTCACAGTCATTGAGATTAAAGTTTGTCACGAATGTTAATCTTCTTTCACGTTTATACCTCAACTAGGTAAAGAACATTTTATTTAAATTGTTAACTCACAACTTATCCTTAACCGTCGTTAGCCTCACCGTGGTTGTTCCTTTTTCAACAGAGATTAAAAAGCGTTTTTAAATTAAAGTAACTGAAATTTTTAGCTATATTTTTTTATGACGTTTTAATTTAAAAAAAGAGGGACACTGTATTATTAGCAATGCATCTTATTCTCGTATCTGTACCTGAGTTTTTGTTGAGAATAGTTAACCTAAATAAAACTGGATATTCACAGTAATAAAACTTGCAAGCTGTTTATTTATTGACTAGTTGTTAAGGGAGTCGTGCGGTATTGGCAATAAATTATGCCTTTTGACAGTCACCCAATAATAAAAATCCTTTGAGCTTATCTCGACAGGAAAGCG
This sequence comes from Pseudoalteromonas sp. SMS1, assembly GCF_021530565.1. GTDB lineage: Bacteria > Pseudomonadota > Gammaproteobacteria > Enterobacterales > Alteromonadaceae > Pseudoalteromonas. The sequence goes on along the minus strand of NZ_JAKGBI010000020.1, from coordinate 54,943 downwards.
GAGACGCCACATGAATCTTTATAAATTACAGGCTTTTGTTTTGTTATGGCTTTTTAGCACTCGTGCACTGTCTAGTGACTATAACCTACGTCAGGGTGTGACTGATGTGAGTCATGAGGTTTACGAGCTTCATATGACCATCTTTTTGATTTGTTGCGTCATTGGGATCATTGTTTTTTCTGTGATGTTTTGGGCCTTGATACACCATCGTAAATCCAAAGGTGCGGAGCCTGCTCAGTTTCACGAAAGTACTAAAGTTGAGATATTTTGGACTGCGGTGCCGTTTCTCATTTTAGTGGTGATGGCCATTCCGGCGACAAAAACCCTCATCGCGATGGAAGACACCAGTAAATCAGATCTCACAATCAAGGTGACGGGCTCGCAATGGAAATGGCATTACGAGTACATGGGGCATGACGTTGACTTTTTTTCTGTGCTCTCTACGCCCAGAGAGCAAATTAATAATCAAGAAACAAAACAAGAGCATTACTTGCTGGAAGTAGACAAACCGCTGGTCATCCCAACCGACCGTAAAGTTCGATTTTTATTAACCTCCGATGACGTTATCCACTCCTGGTGGGTACCTGACTTTGCAGTAAAAAAAGATGCGAATCCGGGCTTTATCAACGAGGCGTGGACCCGCGTAAATGAGGAGGGGTTGTATCGAGGCCAATGTGCCGAGCTGTGCGGCAAAGACCATGGCTTTATGCCGATCGTTGTTGATGCACGTAACCCAGAGGCGTTTGAACTTTGGTTAGCTGAAGCGAAACAAGCCAAACAGCAAGCGGCTGCGGCAGAAGCGGCTTCTGCCACAACAACCTTGTCTAAAGAAGCGTTAATGGCCGAAGGGGAAAGAGTGTATATGGCGTATTGTGCGGCATGCCATCAACCAACGGGTATGGGGTTGCCTGGCGTGTTTCCTGCGATGAAAGGAAGTCCTGTGGTCAATGGAGAACTCAAAGCGCACATCGATATTCTCGTCAATGGTAGACCTGGGACTGCGATGCAGGCATTTGGTAAGCAGCTGACACTGACCGAGATTGCAGGTGTGATTACCTACAAGAGAAATAGTTGGGGAAATGAAACTGGGGAAGTCATTCAACCAGGACAAATTCAAGCCTTTATCGATGCGACTGAGGAGAAAGAGTAATGTCTATTACTGCAGAAGAACAACAAGCATCGCACGAACATACTCACGGCGCACCTTCGGGATTAAAGCGTTGGCTCTATACCACAAACCACAAAGATATTGGGTCATTGTATTTACTGTTTTCACTGTTGATGTTTTTAACTGGTGGGGCCATGGCCATGGTGATCCGCGCGGAATTATTTCAGCCAGGTATGCAACTCGTTGATCCGCATTTCTTTAACCAGATGACGACAGTGCATGGACTGGTTATGGTCTTTGGGGCGGTGATGCCAGCTTTTACGGGTCTCGCGAACTGGATGATCCCAATGATGATTGGCGCACCAGATATGGCACTACCTAGAATGAATAACTGGAGCTTTTGGATTTTACCATTTGCTTTCGCAATTTTATTAATGTCACTTTTCATGGAAGGTGGTGGCCCTGCATTTGGTTGGACATTCTATGCACCGCTGTCTACCACTTACAGTAATGACAATACAGCGCTGTTTGTTTTCGCCGTGCACATTATGGGGATTAGCTCCATCATGGGGGCGATCAATGTCATTGTCACCATCGTAAACATGCGTGCTTCGGGGATGACGTGGATGAAGCTGCCTCTATTCGTCTGGACATGGTTGATCACGGCATTTTTATTGATTGCAGTTATGCCGGTACTGGCCGGCGCTGTAACCATGGTACTCACCGACAAATACTTTGGTACGAGTTTTTTTGATGCGGCAGGTGGTGGCGACCCAGTGATGTTTCAGCATATTTTTTGGTTCTTCGGACATCCCGAAGTATACATCATGATATTGCCTGCTTTTGGCATCATCTCGACCATCGTACCTACTTTTTCCCGCAAGAAATTGTTTGGTTATGCGTCGATGGTTTATGCAACGTCTTCAATCGCACTGCTGTCATTTGTTGTGTGGGCCCACCATATGTTTACAACAGGTATGCCATTGGCGGGAGAGTTGTTCTTCATGTATGCAACCATGCTTATATCGGTGCCGACAGGCGTAAAGGTGTTTAACTGGGTGGCGACAATGTGGCGTGGTGCGATTAGTTTTGAGATCCCCATGATGTTTGCAATTGCGTTTATTGTGCTATTCACACTAGGTGGCTTTTCAGGTTTGATGTTAGCGATTACGCCTGCCGATTTTCAATACCATGATACTTACTTCGTTGTGGCACACTTTCACTATGTACTGGTAACTGGTGCGGTGTTCTCCATTATGGCGGCCGCATATTATTGGCTGCCTAAATGGACTGGCAATATGTACAACGAGACGTTGGCACAGTGGCATTTTTGGATGTCGTTAGTCAGCGTAAACGTGCTGTTTTTCCCAATGCATTTTGTGGGTTTGGCAGGTATGCCAAGGCGGATCCCGGATTATGCACTGCAGTTTGCAGATTTCAATGCCATTATCAGTGTCGGTGGCTTTGTATTTGGGTTATCACAGTTGTTATTTGTAGCGGTGGTGTTCAAATGCATACGTGGTGGTGAGTCAGTACCTGACAAGGTGTGGGATGGCGCAGAAGGGTTAGAATGGCAGGTGGCATCACCTGCACCGTACCACACTTTCTCTAAGCCACCAAAGGTAGACTGATGCATACGCCATTACTGAAAAAGCTGGTTTTAGCCGTGTTGGGCATGTTTGCTTTTGCATTTGCACTAGTGCCTCTTTATGACGTGTTTTGTGACATCACTGGGCTGAATGGCAAAATGGACTTGGTGGTGGCAGAGCAAAGTAGTGAAATAGACAAATCTAGGAAGGTAGATGTCAGTTTCACTACTCACGCAAAAAGCAGTGCGCCATTTAGTGTGAAAGCGCAGCAATACTCCGTTACTGTGCAGCCAGGAAAACTGTCTGAGGTCGAGTTTGTGGCGCAAAACTTAAGTGATAAAGCGCGCGTCATGCAAGCGATCCCTTCAGTGTCACCGGGCCAAGCGGCGAAATACTTACACAAACTAGCGTGCTTTTGCTTTGACCAACAGAGTTTAGACGCACACCAAACGATGAAGTTTACGTTGCGCTTTTATGTAGATACTGAGCTTCCAGCGGATGTGCAAGAACTGACCTTGTCTTATACGCTGTATGACATTACAAGCAACACCGCACAAGCACAAAACAATTCGACGCCGTTACTGAGTGTCGCTGAGCATACCTACCTGCGAGGACAAAACAATGGATAAGGGCTATCAAACGTATTATGTACCAGAGCAGAGTCCGTGGCCAATTGTCGGCGCTGTAGCCATGTTTCTTATTGCCGTAGGGGCAGGCTTAACCGTCATGCAATTAAACAGCGATGCGAGCTACGGTGCTTGGGTCTTATTTGCCGGTATTTTAGTACTCATTGCGATGATTGTGGGGTGGTTTAGGCACGTGATAGATGAGTCGATGAGTGGTTTGTATTCAGCGCAAATGGATCGCTCATTCAGACAGGGTATGGGATGGTTTATTTTTTCTGAAGTAATGTTTTTTGCGGCATTTTTTGGCGCATTATTTTATGTTCGGATGTTTGCAGTCCCATGGCTTGGTGGCAGTAGCAACAATTTAATGACGAATGAAGTTCTGTGGCCGAGTTTTGACGCTGTATGGCCGTTATTAGTGACGCCCAGTGGCGAAGTAACACAAGCGATGCCTTGGCATGGGCTCCCACTGATCAATACCCTCATTCTACTAACTTCTTCTGTCACCCTACACTTTGCGCATACTGCGATTGAGCGGGATGAGCGAGCTAAACTCTCGGTGTTTTTAGGCGTGACAATTTTACTGGGCTTTATTTTCTTGGGTCTTCAAGTAGAAGAATACATTCATGCATACCAAGAACTTGGTCTCAAATTAGACTCCGGGATATATGGTAATACGTTTTTTATGTTGACAGGATTTCACGGTATGCATGTAACGCTTGGCGCCTTAATTTTACTGATCGTTTGGTTGCGGATCCTTAAAGGTCATTTAGATTCTCATCAACATTTTGCGTTTCAAGCTGCTGCTTGGTACTGGCATTTTGTTGATGTTGTGTGGTTGTGTTTGTTTGTGTTTGTGTATGTGTTGTAGCGGACGCAAAGCGGTTGAGTTTTATCAAGCCAAATTGACTAGACAGTGAAATAAATAAGACAACAGCAAGAGAAAAGAACACACGTTTACCCAGCTGTTTTGACATACTTTTTGAAGTCTCATGACCCTTTAACATGACAAACAATGCTCGGAATAAATGATAAAGAATAACAAAAAGTAGTGCGGTAATAATCCATTTTATTAGCATGAGGGTTCTGCCATTAGCCTGTTTAAAAAAAAGACTAGTACAGTAATGACAATTTTGGCAGTGACGATTGTGGTTTCTGTGTGTTTTCGGCTGGCTTTTTGGCAATGGCAAAGAGCGCAAGAGAAACAAGGGATAATTGCCCAAATTACCGCGAGTAGCAGTGAACAGTGGTGGCGAAAAGTCTCAGATCCTGAACAATTACAGGGCGCATCGGTGCAAATACAAGGTTACATTGATATGTCAAACTCGTGGCTGCTGGATAATCAAATTGTGGATAATCGAGTGGGATACGATTTGATTGTCCTATTTCAGCCCTTGGGCCATTCAGAGCATTATGTACTTAATTTAGGTTTTATCGCCGCGGGACAAGACCGTAAACAGTTACCAGAATTTGACTTGCCTTCCGGTCAAATCACGATTGATGTCGAGTTTAAAGTTGGTGATTGGGCAGGGTTTACACTGGCAAAATCACCGGATCAAAGTGCGCATCACCGCAATGTATTACAGTATTTAGATCGCGCTTTTTTTATCCAAGATACCGGGCAACAGGTATCGCCTTTATTGATGATCGCTAAGCACGCTTTATTTGATGGTGTTCAGCCTCATTATCAAGCGGTGGTCATGAGCCCAGATAAACACCGAGCATACGCATTGCAATGGTTGTTAATTGGTATCTCCGCCGGTGTGATCGCTTTTTTTGCATGTCGGTCTAAGAAACTAGGGAGAAGTCACTATGAATAAAACATTGGCGCTATTTATTGGCTGTTTTTTATTACCTGTCGCGGCAGCCGTTGCAGTATTGAAGTTTGATCTTGCTCCCTCCTCAACCACCAATTACGGGCGATTTTTGGAAAACGAAGTCATCTTGCCGATCAAGTCAGAAGACAAGATGTGGACTATCGTACTTAACTTACCCGCTCAGTGTCAGACTGCCTGTGAAGTACAGCGAGAAAATGCCGAACAACTGAAAGTGGCGTTGGGAAAGCATAGTCAAAAAGTATCCGTTGTTCTATTTGAAGAGACGTACTCTGCGCAGTCTAGTGGTTCACACGAGTTAGCCCCAGGGGCTTTTTATTTGGTTGATAAGCATGGTTTAGTGGTATTGGAATACCTGTACCAAGCCAACCCAGAATCAAACCGGTTGGTGCTTAAAGGATTATTAAAAGACATGAAAAAGCTTCTCAATTATGCACGTTCAAAATAAGGAGGGGGTATGTCGCAAGTATTTCATCGCGCAATCACATTTGCCTGCATATTGGCGATGTGTGTGGTGGTTCTGGGGGCTTATACACGCTTGAGTAACGCGGGACTTGGTTGCCCGGATTGGCCTGGGTGCTATGGGTTTTTGACAGTGCCAAATGAGTTACACGAGATTGCGATTGCTCAGCAAGAGTTCCCAAGCAGTCGATTAGAGCCGCGCAAAGCATGGATTGAAATGATACACCGTTACTTTGCCGGCGGGCTCGGTGTTGTGGTGTTGTTTATTTTCGCGGTGATCGTGCGTTCCAATCAACGACAAGCACCGAAGCTACTTGCGGCCAGTTTGCTGGTTATGATTTGCTTTCAGGCATTGTTGGGTATGTGGACGGTGACATTAAATTTGCAGCCGTTTGTTGTAATGGGGCATTTATTGGGGGGATTTACAATTCTCTCATTGTTGACACTGATCTATCTTAGGACTGTAAGGCATACCATTAATTTCGAGGGCAATGCATCAATTTGTTTAAACGCGGGACTGGCGTGTGCTGTCGTTTTAATTGTGCAAATTGCGCTTGGAGGCTGGCTTGCTGCCAATTATGCCGCGCCCCATTGCACAGGTTTACCACTTTGTTCAAATGGAGAACTTTTTTCTTGGAGTAGTTTGCTCAAAATTCCCGAACCCGCGAGTACCTATGAATATGGTGTATTGCCATTTGAAACGCGTTTGTCTATCCATTTGGTGCATCGAATATGGGCGGTTGTAACCGTGTTGTCGATCATTGCTTTAGCTGCGACTGTGCATGTAAAAATGCGCCAGCCAATGATTCGTCGAGCGGCGAATCTAGTGTTGGTACTGGTGTTAGCGCAAGTGGCCATTGGTGCAATTATCGTACACTTTGATTTCCCAATTTTGCTCACCTTGTTTCATAACTTGATGGCGGCTATTTTATTACTGTCTTTAATTCGGGTGTGCTACTTTCTTGGACGTGCGAAAAAGGTGATGCTATGAATTTATTGGCAGAAAAATATCGAGGGGCGATTTCGGGGTTACCTAAAAGCATCCATATTTACCTTAAAATATGCAAAATGAAAGTGGTACTAATGCTCATGGTGACAGCCTGGGTAGGGGTTGTGTTGGCACCTGATATGGACCGCTCGTGGGTGCTGCAGTTTGCCAGCTTGGCAGGTATTGGTTTGGTTTCAGCCGCCGCTGCGGCAATAAATCACGTCGTCGACCAAGATCGAGATCAACAAATGGCCCGTACTCGTCATCGGCCTCTTGTGCAGCAGCAATTGACGTCTAAACAAGCCTATTATTTTGCCGCTTGTATTGGCATAAGTGGCGTTGCGCTGTTGCTAATATTTAGTAATTGGCTATGCACATTACTGACAGTAGGGGCGTTGTTTGGTTACGCCGTCGTGTATTCCGTCTTTTTAAAACATATGACGCCACAAAATATCGTGATTGGTGGATTGGCGGGAGCGATGCCGCCGTTGCTTGGATGGATCAGTGAAACGGGTTCTTTTCACGCTGAGCCCTGGCTGTTAGTCATGATCATTTTCACGTGGACACCACCGCACTTCTGGGCGTTAGCAATAGCAAGAAGGCAGGATTATGAACGCGCGAATATTCCCATGTTACCCGTCACTCATGGCGTCAAATTTACCAAATTGTGTATGTTGATCTATTCGCTGTTATTAACATTGGTGTGTTTATTACCATTTTTGATTGGTATGTCTGGCTGGGTTTACCTCATTACTTCGAGTATATTAAATGCCCTGTTTGTTCAAAAAATAATTACACTTTATTTTGAATCAAACTCGGAGACAGCAATGTCCGTTTTCCGTTTTTCAATAACGTATTTATTGATACTCTTTATTGTATTATTCATCGATAAGCTGGTTTTATAATGCGATTAATATTAATGTTTACAGTCATGAGTATTCTAATCTGCATACTCTCTGCTTGCTCACCAGAGGAGTCGGTTTCTGAGTTAACCGTTCATTATCCCGAGCCAAAACAGCTAAACGCGTTTACGCTTTCTGATCAGTATGAGCAACCGGTGACAAATGCACATTTTTTGGGACGGTGGAATTTATTGTTTCTTGGGTATACTAGCTGCCCAGATATTTGCCCGATGACACTCTCCAAACTTACCCATATAAATACCAAAATCAGGCAATTGGCAGATTCTCAAGTGTGGTTTATATCAGTGGATCCCAGTCGCGATACAAGTGCAAAGCGTCAGGCCTATATTGCTTACTTTGATGACACATTTATTGCCGCCACGCAGCAACATAAAGTACTTTTTCCATTTGTACGAGACATTGGGCTTATATATGCAATCAATGAGGATGGAGGCTCAGATTACTATGTAGATCATAGTGCCTCTATCGCATTAATTAACCCGCAAGGTAAGCTAGAAGCGATTTTTAAACCAGAATTTAAAAAAGGTGAAGTACCAAATATCAATGCAGAGAAAATGGTGCGAGACTTTAGAATAATTTTGGAAAAAAGCAAGTAATGCGTCTGTGACGCAAGATCCTATTCTAAATACAAAATATTTAATTTCTTTTGCCAAGATTTTTGGCAATTTCATCATCAACGACTAATCTAATCTTATCTATAACTTTTACAGGGAATGTGCCAAGCGCATGATAAAACTTCCTTCAGAGTTAGTTATCAATAAAGTTGAAGAGCTGCACCAGCAGTTTGTTCACGAGCTGGAAACGGGGCAGCCCATCTGTATCGACATCCATGATGTGAGCAAAGTAGATACGGCAAGTATCCAGATGCTGTGTGCACTGCAAAAACGTTTGATGAATTCAGATCAACAGATTACTTGGCACGGTGAAAGCCCTGTTCTTTTTGAATCTGTTGAGCAGTTAGGTTTAACCGATATTTTATCCTTTAGCAGTAAGATTTAAGAGGTCAATATGAAAAAGATTTTAGCTGTGGATGATTCTGCTTCGATGAGACAAATGGTGGGCTTCACTCTTAAAAAAGCAGGGTTTGATGTCACAGAGGCAAAGGACGGTAGCGAAGCGCTCAATCTTGCGAAGCAGCAAGGATTCGATGCCGTGATCTCAGATGTAAATATGCCCGTGATGGATGGGATCACATTAATCAGAGAGTTAAGGAATTTACCTAATTATAAATTCACCCCTTTGCTCATGTTAACAACCGAGTCAGGGCTAGATAAAAAAAGTGAAGGAAAAGCGGCTGGTGCAACTGGCTGGATAGTGAAACCCTTCAATCCGGATCAATTGTTAGCAGTATTGAAAAAAGTCATCCGCTAGTACCACAAGAGGTATAGGCATGAGTATCGATTTAAGTCAGTTTTTTGATGTGTTCTTTGAGGAGAGCTTTGAAGGTTTGGATGCCATGGAGGCAGAGCTTTTAAATCTGGAACCAGGTAAAGAAGATTCCGAAACCATTAATACCATCTTCAGAGCTGCGCACTCTATCAAAGGAGGCAGTGGGACGTTTGGGTTTGTATCTGTTTCTGATTTTACTCATGTTCTTGAAACGTTACTTGATCAAATTCGTGATGGGCAAAGAGTACTTACTGCTGAGCATGTAAACTTACTGCTCAAATCTGTCGACTGTGTGAGAGGGTTATTGAGTGCGCTTCAAGCAGAAGATGAGCCAGATTTAAGCGAATCCCAAGAATTAAAGGCCCGCTTTGAAGCGATCCTCGGGGGTGAGGAAAGCGCGACTGAAAGCGCTGAACCCTCTCAGACAGAAGTTGAGACGTCGCAGAGTACGACTTATCAGATTGAATTTAAACCCGAACCTCACTTGTTTAAAACGGGAAATGAGCCGCTCTATATGTTCTCGGAGTTGGCAGAACTGGGTGAGTTAGAAACCAGTGCATTTCACGACGCCATTCCCGACTTTTTAGAGTTTGACCCTGAGGATTGTTTTTTACATTGGCGTTTTTTCTTGACGACTACCTGCGAAGAACAAGCCATTGCCGAAATATTCGAGTGGGTTGAAGATGACGCTGAAATAAAAATCGAAGCATGCGGCGGACTCTTTGACGACGAACCTGCACACCCTCAGCCCAAGCAAGAAACAGAGCAAACTACAGCGCCAAATTTAGAATCAGAAAGCGGTGTGAGCACAGTCAAACAAGATACAGTGACTGAGCAGGCACAACAAACGCTTGCCACAGTGCAGCAAAAAGTTGAAACCGTTAAGAATACCAAAACTGATGGCAGGAAAACCAATGATTCTGGGGCAACATCCATACGTGTAGGTATTGATAAAGTGGACTCACTTATTAATATGGTGGGTGAGTTAGTAATTACTCAGGCGATGCTCAGCCAAATTGGAGACCAAGACATAACAGAATCGAGCATTGCAGCGCTGCAAGAAGGGCTCACGCAGCTCGCCCATAATACTCGGGATTTGCAAGAAAATGTGATGCGTATCAGGATGCTTCCCATAAGTTTTGTCTTCAGTCGGTTTCCTCGACTAGTAAGAGATACATCTCAGAAATTAAACAAACAAGTTGAGTTAAAACTCGTTGGTGAGCAAACAGAGCTTGATAAAACAGTGATGGAAAAGCTTTCCGATCCGATGGTGCACTTAGTTAGGAACTCTCTCGATCATGGCTTAGAAACCCCAGAAGAGCGCATCGCCAACGGTAAAGATCCAGTTGGTACAGTCACCCTGAATGCATTTCATCAAGGCGGAAATATTGTCATAGAGATAATGGATGACGGTAAAGGGCTGGATACTGAGAAAATACGTAGCAAGGCCATATCCAATGGCTTAATTCAAGAATCAGATGAACTAAGTGTTGAGGAAATCAACGAGCTTATTTTTATGCCTGGCTTTTCTACCGCTGACAGTGTCAGCGATATCTCAGGGAGAGGTGTAGGCATGGATGTGGTTAGGCGTAATATCCAAGCATTAAATGGGTCGGTGGAAGTGACATCCAAGCAAGGGGTTGGCTCTACATTTACGATTCGATTACCACTCACTTTAGCGATTTTAGATGGCCAGTTAGTACAAGTTGCACAACATACTTACATCATTCCTCTCATTTCAATTGTTGAATCCTTACAAATTGATATCTCGAAAGTGAGCAAAGTGGGGAAAGGATTGGAAGTGTTGCGATTAAGAGAAGAGTACATTCCTATTTTGCGGTTGTACGACATTTTCAGCCATCAAGGCGCGCGTGAGGAGCTAGATAAAACGCTGTTGGTCGTTGTTGAAAGTGACAATTACAAAATTGGTTTGCTGGTGGATGATTTACTTGCTCAGCAGCAAGTTGTTATTAAAAGTCTTGAGGCGAACTATCAAAAAGTAGACGGCATCTCTGGTGCGACTATCTTAGGCGACGGGACGGTTTCTCTGATCATTGATATAAGCGGCTTGATAAAGCTAAGTGGACTACGCCGACCTGGTTCAACGGAGCTGTTAGTTGATTTGAAAGGCGAGGAGGCGGAACCTGCATGATTGATCAAGTGGGCGTAAATCAACAGTTGATGTTCGATGGAGAGTCGGACGAAAAGCAGTTTTTAACTTTTATGATGCACGATGAAGAGTACGGTATGGATATTTTGGCTGTGCAAGAAATTCGAGGTTGGGAGCCTGTCACAACGATCCCAAATTCGCCAAATTTTGTGCGCGGTGCAATGAATCTAAGAGGGACGATTGTACCTATCATCGATTTGCGGATGCGGTTTGGCATTGACGCAATTGAATATGGACCACTCACTGTTGTGATTGTTGTGTCAGTGCAGATAAAAGATCAGCAAAAAATAATGGGGCTAGTCGTGGACGCCGTATCAGATGTATACAGCATTGCAGAGGAAAAGGCGAAAGATGTACCTGACTTTCAGGACTCGGACAATGCGTACTTTGTTCACGGTCTGGTCAATGTAGGGCAAAAAATGGTTGTGCTTTTAAATCTAGAGAAAGTTTTAGATTTGAGTGATAAAAGTGGACTCAAGGGCTAATTGGGGGTCGAAATGAGTGAACAGAGTATCCAAAGTAGTATTAATAACAAGATCTTAATTACAGGGGTCATACTGGTTGTTAGTGTCATTCTTGGTGCTCAGCTTGGGCAAGCTGACTCAGAGCAAATGCGTATGCTTTCGTTTGTGGTGCCATTGCTTGGGATTGCAGCAGCGTTAATATTTATGAAGCAGGGCTTGTCTGGTTTAACCACCCAATTAGCCACTGTGTACAGTGCATTGCCTTATATTCAAGCACGGAACGAAGAGCAGCTAGGGCAGGTTGACTTTTCTCATTTTCCACAACTGTTTCGGGCACTATCAAAACGTGATGTTGAACAAGAGGAAGATCATCAAGACGACCATACACAAAGTTTGTTGCTGGCATTGAAAGGTTGTCAAGCCAATATCATGGTTGCAGACAGCGACAATAATATAGTCTATATGAATGACTCAGTCACCAGCATGCTTAGAAAAAACGAGCATCAATTAAGGCAAGATTTACCTAATTTCAATGTCGCGACTGCCATTGGTACCAATATAGATATGTTTCATGCTAACCCGAGTCATCAACGTAACCTGTTAGCAAACCTAAGAGACGTCTATAAAACACAAATCACCGTCTCGGGTTTAACGTTTGATTTGATCGCAACACCGGTGTTCGATGAAGACAATAATCGTATTGCAACGCTTGTTGAATGGGGGGACCTGACCCAACAATTGGCGATTGAGAAAAAACAAAAAGATGAAGCGGCTAAGAATGCACGTATTTCTAGTGCGTTAGATGTGTGTCAAGCGAATGTCATGTTGGCGGATGATGATTTTAATATTGTGTATACCAACCAGTCAGTTACACAAATGCTTAGAAAGAATGAAGCCAAACTTCAAGAGGCGCTACCACGTTTCAATGTGGATGGATTGATAGGCCAGAATATTGATATTTTCCATGTAAACCCTGCCCATCAAAGAAATTTACTGAACAGTATGACAGGCACATACAAGACAGATATCCAGGTTGCGGGCTTTACTTTCGGGTTAATAGCGACACCGGTCCACAATAATGAAGGACAGCGCATAGGCACTGTTGTTGAATGGGAAGATAAAACGGAGCGATTGTCGCAAGAGCGAGAAGCACAATCAATTGCCAATGAAAACTTGCGAGTACGTCGTGCTTTGGACAATGTCGCGACAAATACAATGATTGCAGATTCACAATTTAATATCGTATACATGAATGAGTCTGTTGCAGCGATGATGAAAAATGCCGAACGGGATATTCGTCAAGATTTACCTAACTTTGACAGTGCCAAACTGATTGGTGCAAACATTGATGTGTTTCATAAAAACCCAGCCCATCAGCGCAATATGGTGACGAATTTAACGGACACCTACAAAACGGAAATAAAGGTAGGAGGACGTACATTTGGCCTAGTGGCCAATCCTATTATAGCGGCGGATGGTGAGCGCATAGGTACGGTCGTTGAATGGGAAGACAGAACCGATGAAGTCGCCATTGAATTTGAAGTGAATGAATTGGTGGAATCAGCCCGCGCTGGTAATTTATCCGCAAGGCTAAATGAAAATGACAAAGAGGGTTTCTACCTCAGACTTGCTCAGGGCTTGAATGGCTTAGTATCGATTGTTGATGACGCGGTGTCAGACACCGTAAATATGCTTGATGCCTTGGCTAATGGAGACCTAACGCAACGCATCAATTCCAACTATAAAGGGGCCTTTGATAAACTCAAACAGGATGCAAATACGACGGCTGATAAGTTAACTGAAGTATTAAACCGCATTAGTTCATCTGCAGCTATGGTCGCCAGTGGCGCAGAAGAAATTTCTCAAGGCAATGCGGACTTAAGTCAACGGACTGAAGAGCAAGCTTCTTCACTTGAGGAAACAGCCTCTAGCATGGAAGAAATGACCAGTACGGTGAGACAAAACGCCGACAATGCCAAAGTCGCCAATGAGCTGGCATCCGAAACGAGTGAGAAGGCCGTGGCGGGCGGTGAAGTGGTTAACCGAGCTGTCGCAAGTATGTCTGAGATCAATGAATCCAGTAAGAAAATAGCGGATATTATCAGTGTGATCGACGAAATTGCATTCCAGACTAACTTACTCGCATTGAATGCGGCTGTAGAAGCAGCAAGAGCGGGAGAGCAAGGGCGTGGATTTGCTGTTGTGGCAGGTGAAGTACGAAATCTTGCACAGCGCTCTGCGGGGGCTGCGAAAGAAATTAAAGATCTGATCCGAGACAGTGTAGGCAAAGTAGAAGATGGCACCTTACTCGTAAACGAGTCTGGGGCAACACTCAAAGAAATTGTCGAAGCAGTAAAACGTGTGACAGAGATGATTTCGGATATTGCAGAAGCATCTGAAGAGCAGAGCTCGGGGATAGAGCAGGTGAATAAAGCGGTTGCTCAAATGGATGAAATGACGCAGCAAAATGCAGCCTTGGTTGAAGAAGCCTCTGCTGCTGGTGAATCTATGGCAGAACAAGCCAATGATATGAGAAGGTTATTAAACTTCTTTAACGTGGGAGAATCTAGCGGTGGCAATGGACTTTCTGAAGTGACTAATATCTCATCTGAGAGGTTGAGTAAACCCCAGCCAGTATCAGGGGGGACCGCGAGTATCAAGTTACCAAGTGCCACACCGAATGGCAGCGCAGATATGAGTCGAAATACGTCTGGCATGGCGAATCGCTTTGCCGACGACTCTGATGAATGGGAAGAATTCTAGAACCGATGGATAATGTTGGGTAGGGAACGCTAGCTTCCCTACTCAATACATTGCAGTACTTGTCATTAATTCCTAGCTAAAAAGTGAACTAAATATAAGTGTGCTCGTATGAAAGAATTCCCATTCACTGATAAGGATTTTCAGACTATTTCTGACAGAGTGTACAACGCTTGTGGCATTGTACTTGGCCCTCATAAAAGAGAGATGGTGTACTCAAGGTTAGCTAGGCGAATTAGGGCTAATGGGCTGAGATCTTTTGAAGACTATTTAGACTACTTAGATCATCAAGGTGATCATGAATTCAGCCACTTTATCAACGCGATAACGACGAACTTGACCTCGTTTTTCAGAGAAGCACATCACTTTGAATATTTAAAGTCAGGTTTGTTACCAAAAATTAAGGCTGACAACAAAGGGACAAAGCGCGTTCGCATTTGGTCCGCTGGGTGCTCAACGGGTGAAGAGCCATATAGCATTGCGATGACCATTGCTGAAGAATTCCCGAGTGATTGGGATGTCAAGGTATTGGCAACGGACTTAGACTCTAATGTGTTGCAAAAAGCCTCAGAAGGTACATATAACAGTACCTCGGTAACTGGGTTAGAAGAGAGCCACTTACGTAAGTGGTTTCTAAAAAGCAGTGATGGTAGTCAATATAGAGTTAAAGATAAGCTGAAAAGTTTTATCTATTTTAAGCGTTTGAACTTGTTGGAGCCTTGGCCGATGCGTGGCCCGTTCGATCTCATATTCTGTAGAAATGTTTTGATCTATTTTGATAAAGAGACAAAAGACAACTTGTTTAAAGGATATCACGACTTACTCGACAAAGCGCATGGGCACCTTTTTATTGGTCACTCTGAAACGATGAGTAAAGAGCGGACTGATTTTAAGAATTTAGGCAAAACAATGTATAAGAGGATCGACGCGGCATGAATCAGTTTAGACCGGTTATTCGGGGCTTTGAACATGTTAAACGATTTTGGGATGCTGGGCGCAGTAAGGTGGTCGCCAAGGTCTTGCCTGGTGAGTTTTATGTCTCAAAGAATGATGAACTGATTTCGACGGTATTAGGCTCATGTATTGCAGCTTGCGTGTATGATGAGAAATTAGGTATTGGCGGGATGAATCACTTTATGCTGCCAGGCGCGCAAAATATGAAAGAAATTACGAATGTACACTCCGATGATTTTAATTGTCGCTATGGCAACTGGGCCATGGAGTACTTGATCAATGAGGTGCTCAAGAATGGGGCGAGTCGTGATAACCTCAAAGTAAAATTGTTTGGTGGCGGTAAAATTATTAGTGCAATGACAGACATCGGCGTTGGAAACATCCGCTTTGCGCATGCGTATGTCGAAGAAGAAAATTTAAACTTAGTGTCGCATGATGTGGGGGGACCCTGGCCTCGTAAAGTTGTCTTTCATCCCCAGTCAGGCACCGCAAAAGTTAAAAAGTTGCGACAGATGCACAATGACACAATTGAGAAACGTGAAGTTAAATACCTTCATGATATTGAGATGCAAGATGCGCAAACTGACATCGAATTATTTTAGAGTAAACACCTATGATTAAGGTACTCATCGTAGATGATTCTCCTCTTTTAAGAGCGGTACTTAAAGCTGTATTAGAGCAAGCCGGAGATATTCAAGTGGTCGGCGCGGCTAAAGATCCTTACGAAGCGAGAGATATGATCAAAGCGACACAACCAGATGTGCTCACGCTCGATATTGAAATGCCAAAGATGAATGGATTGAGTTTTTTGAAGAACTTAATGCGATTACGGCCAATGCCTGTCGTGATGCTTTCAACGTTAACACAAAAAGGATCGCCCGAAACTTTGGAAGCGCTAGAAGTTGGCGCAGTGGACTTCATTGCAAAGCCCATGACTAATGTCGCCGAGCAGTTGGAAGCGTATGCGGATATTTTGTATCAAAAGATTCGCACTGCAAGTCGTGCAAAAGTAAGGGCGTTCAGGCCTGATAAAAATACGAGTGAGAAAGCAGCCAGTCGAGATACAAATTATAAAGTCAATAACATCATTGCAATAGGAGCTTCAACGGGCGGGACTGAGGCATTGAGAGAGGTCCTCAGTAAATTACCCGGCAATAGTCCCCCAGTGGTCATCACACAACACATTCCTCCTGTTTTTAGTGCTTCCTTTGCGCAGCGTATGGACCGTTGCTGTACTGTTTCGGTCAAAGAAGCTGAAGATGGCGATGTACTTGGTGAAGGAAAGGTTTTCATCGCTCCAGGGGACAAGCACTTACTTATTGCGCAAAAAGGCAATAAGCTCGTGTGTCAGCTGAAGGACGGTGAAAAGGTGAATCGACACAAGCCAGCTGTAGATGTGCTATTTGACTCTTTGTTACCAGTCGCTAAGCAAGTGCATGCAGCTTTACTTACAGGAATGGGAAGCGATGGGGCTCAGGGCCTGTTGAGACTAAAAAACGGGGGCGCAAACACGTTCGCACAGGACGAGGCATCGTGCGTGGTTTGGGGGATGCCTCGTGCTGCAGTGGAACTTAATGCCGCCAATAAAGTGGTCTCTTTAGACAACATGGCTGCAAATTTATTGAAGTCAGCAAGTCGCTGATGTGATTATTGTGCTTGAACTACCCAAGGTTGTGAAAACCAGTAAAAGTGGCCTTTGTGCGTTTTGGATGGTGCAGTACAGTTGTATCTTGAACGTCCGTTTGGTAAGGCTGAAGGGGAGGTAACTTGAACCTCTTTTTTACCATGCCAAACTAGCTCTGCGCGGCCTGCACCCGATACGAAACAAGCAAATTGACTCTGATAAAAATCCATCTCTTTGAATGACAGAGTAAAGGAGGGATTGCGCTCCGTGGTAACAGAATTTGTGTAGTTCAGCTTATCTATTTCAAAAGGCAGAGACTTAATTTTCACTTTTAAAGTTTTTAAGTTGCTGTAGATCCCAGAAGCTGGGAAACGGGGCACGCGTGTAAAGTCAGTTGTTACACCAACAGCACCGGAATGTTGACCGATACCAATCAGCCCTAATTCTTTTACCAGCGCTTGTACTGAGTTATCAAACTCTCCATATGGATAGGCGATATAGGGCAGGTTGTGACCGATTTCAGCGGCAATACGCTGCTGCGACCAGATTAGGTCATTGGCAATTCTCTTTTTCCACTGTGCGTCTGTCTCCCCTTTGAAGCGAAGATGCAAATAATCATGTTTTGCACTGTGATTGGCGATTAGTGCCCCGCGCTTTGACAATGCCCTGAGTTCATCCCAGGTCATGACATAGCTTTGTCCTTCATCAATGAGTTTAGGATTGACGAATATGGTGTATGGAAAATTGTACGCTTCTAATAGAGGCGCTGCGGCTTCAATATTATTATCGTAACCATCGTCAAAGGTAATAGCGACGGTATTGATTGGAAGCGGTTTGCCTGCTCTCAATTGCTCAATGAATTTATCGAGTGCAATTACATGGTAATTTTCTGATTTGAGATAGGCTAAATGTGATTTGAAAGTATCCGCACTCACGCTGGTTACGGGGGGAAGTTTTTCACTCACGTGATGATACTGTAGTATAGTTGCACTTTGCGCCGATGCGCTGACTAATCCAACAAATAGAACTAAATTATGAAGCTTTTTCATTACCTGCGTACACCTTATCATATTCCACTACTTACTCTCGCAGCGCCGATGATTTTATCAAATATTTCGGTTCCACTGTTAGGTTTAGTTGATACTGCTGTGATTGGACACCTCAGCCATGCACATTATCTGGCAGGCATTGCGTTAGGTTCTGGAAGTATCGCGTTATTGTTCTGGTTGGCAAGCTTCTTACGAATGAGTACAACAGGTGAAATTGCTCAGGCCTATGGTGAGCAAAATCAAACACGAGCGCTGCAATCCTTGTTCGCAAGTTTAATGCTTGCGCTGACTTTTGCTGTGACGCTCGTTGCATTGTCGCCATTCCTTTTGCAGGTAATTGCGCAGTTAGCCAATCCGACTGAACAAGTAATGACACAAGCACACATCTATTTTTCTACCCGTATTTATAGTGCCCCAGCGGCAATGATGAATTTGGTTTTACTTGGGTTTATGTTGGGGCTGCAATATGGCAGAGGGCCTTTCTACGTGGTGCTTTTTACCAATCTTGTCAATATTGTGTTGGACTTAGTGTTTGTTATTGGATTCGAGTGGGGGGTTGCTGGTGCGGCATGGGCATCAGTGATTGCGGATTACAGTGCGCTGATACTCGCTTGTGTGTTAACTGCAAAACTGCTGCGACGCAAAGGTTGGCAGCTGGCCATTTTACTGCCCAGTCGACCCCAAATAACACACTTACTTTCCCTCAATAAAGATATTTTTATCCGCTCACTGGTGTTACAACTGTGCTTTAGTTTTATGACGTTTTACGGCGCTAGATTGGGAGAAAATACATTAGCGGCCAATGCAGTCTTGCTTAATTTTCTGATGCTGGTTAGCTTTGCGCTTGATGGCATTGCCTATGCGGCAGAAGCGAAGGTGGGACAAGCGAAAGGTGAGCAAGATGTCACCAAGTTGAAAGCTTGGGTTAGGGTAAGCGTATTTTGGGGTGGTATTTTTGCTTTGTTGTACTGCGTTATCTTTGCTGCTTTTGGTCGGCTGATAATCACGTCTCTGACGAGTATTGAAAGCGTCATTATAACCGCAACTCATTACTTACCATGGCTCGTGATCCTGCCTATTATTGCTATGAGTTGCTTTTTATTTGATGGGGTATTCGTCGGCTTAACAAGAGCAAGAGAAATGCGCAATAGCATGCTGTTTTCTGCACTTTGCGGGTTCTTCTTGCCCTTTTTAATAATGAAAGATCTTGGTAATCACGCGCTATGGTTGGCGATGACTTGCTTTATGGCACTACGTGGTGTTACTTTGATTTATCGTTATCGAAAGCTTGACGCGCAGCAAGCCTTGCTGAAATAACCTGCGAAAAGCGATTAGCGAAGATCCCGACGTAGCCATAACCAGCAATGCCTAAAGCGGGGAACAATACCGCCAATCCAGCTTTTTGCCAAGCAGGGTCATGGTAATGCCCTAAGGCAAACAAGCCCATTGCACAGACAAATATACCGATACCAGTAAAAAAGAATTTTAGGCTGCGCTTGGGGTTAGACCCCAAGCGGTAAATTAATTGCGTAAACATCAGATTGACTTAGTAGTAAGAATGATCGCCGCGAGCGTGTTCTGTGATATCACGTACGCCAGTAATTTCTTCAAATTTGGCAACCATTTCTTTTTCGATACCTTCTTTAAGCGTGACATCGATCATGGAGCAGCCGTTACAACCGCCACCAAATTGCAGTACCGCAATGCCTTCTTCTGTTATTTCAACAAGGCTAACTTGACCGCCATGGTTGGCAAGCTGCGGGTTGACATCAGTCACAAGCATATGCTCAACACGCTCTTCCAGCGTTGCATCGCTTTTAAGCTTTTTAGCTTTGGCATTAGGTGCTTTTAAAGTGAGCTGGCTGCCCATTTTATCGGTTACAAAGTCGATTTCAGCTTCTTCAAGAAAGGGGGCGCTTTCTGCATCAACAATGGCGTCAAAGCCATTAAAGTTGAATCTAAGGTCACTGTCTTCAACGGCATCAGCTGGGCAATATGATACGCCACACTCTGCTTGCGCAGTACCTGGGTTGACGACAAAAACTCGAATACTGGTCCCCTCAGCTTGATCGCTAAGTAGTTTTGCAAAATGTGTTTGTGCGGATTCTGAAATTGTGATCATAATCTGGCTATACTTGACTAAATTACTCGGTTACTTCCTATGATACCCCCCTCATCCTGTTGTAGCTAGTGTTGGGCGTAAAAATTTGCGGCTAAATAGTATGAGTTGATAGCTTTAAGATAAGATTAAAAAGACGGAGTTGCTATGAGAATCACGTTGTTCTTGCTTGGGTTGTTGGCCTTTTACAGTCAGGCAAAACCGCTAAGTTACTATTTTCCATCCGATATAGTGTTTAACCAAAATATTACGACACCGAGCGAAGCGCTGGGCTACGAAGTTGGGCAGTGGCATGTGAGGCATGATCAACTGGTCAATTATTTAACTTTGCTGGCACAGCAAAGTCCCCGAATCACTGTCTCTACGATCGGCTATAGTCATGAGCGCCGGCCACTCATTTTGTTAGCGGTAACGACAGCAAAAAACCAAGGGAAGTTAGAGCAACTCAGGCAAGCACACCTCGAAAGTCTGAATGCCAATATCGATCGCAGTCAGTCGCCGAATGTACTGTGGATGGGCTACAGTGTGCATGGTAACGAGCCGTCAGGCAGCAATGCAGCAATATTGCTCGCCTATTATTTAGCCGCGGCGCAGGGGAAGGAAATCGATGCGTTGCTAGAAAACAACATTATATTGCTCGATCCGGCGTTAAACCCTGATGGTTTAGCACGATTTGCCCATTGGGCAAACAGCAACAGAGGGAAAACTCTGTCTGCAGATCCCGCTCACCGTGAACATGTTGAAGCATGGCCTTCGTCGCGGACTAATCACTATTGGTTTGACCTAAATCGTGACTGGTTACTCTTACAACACCCCGAATCTCAAGCAAGAGTGGCGCAGTTTCACCGCTGGAAGCCTACGGTATTGACCGACTTTCATGAAATGGGCACCAACAGTAGTTATTTTTTCCAGCCCGGTATCCCAAGTAGAACGCATCCGATTACACCAGCCCAGAATCAGACATTGACGCACAAATTAGCTGAATATCATGCCGAAGCATTAGATGCGGAGCAGCAGTTGTATTTCACCCAAGAAAGTTTTGATGACTTTTATGTGGGCAAAGGCTCAACCTATCCAGACATCAATGGATCCGTTGGCATTTTATTTGAACAAGCCAGTAGCCGCGGTCATGTGCAAGAATCAATTAATGGTGAGTTGTACTTTCATCGCACCATTAAAAACCAGCTTTTGACGTCTTTGTCTACATTTAAAGGGGCAATGGCCAATAAAGACGCGTTGATGGCTTACCAGCAGTCTTTTTATCTTGATGCCCAGAAGCTGGCAGATAAAGAAGATGTAAAAGGGTATGTGGTTTCAAAAGGCACTGATAAAGCACGCTTTGAAGCTTTTGTTGAGTTACTCAATCAGCATCAAATTAAGATGTATGCGCTCACCAAAGCGATAAAAGTTGCTGGCAAAACATATCAACCCGAAGATATCTTTGTGCCTCTCAATCAAGCACAATATCGTTTGGTTAAGGCCGTGTTTTCAACGCGAACTAGCTTCGATGATAACACCTTTTATGATGTATCCGGGTGGACACTGCCCTATGCGTTTGATTTGAACTTTACGCCGATTAAGAGCCGTTGGGGGCTAAAAATTGCTGATAAACCTAGGCAAGTACTACAGCGCCATACGCACCGGGAGCTGGAAAAAGGCGCCTATGCCTATGCATTTTTATGGGATGACTACACAGCCCCAAAATTGTTAAATCAATTACTTAAAGAAGGCGTTGATGCGCGAGTGGCGCTACAGTCATTTTCTGCGCGCACAGGTAAAGGTGAACACACCTTCTCACCTGGCACGATTGTCATTCCGGCGGGGGTTCAAACAAATGCGAATTGGCAAACGCGTTTTGCCGAAATACATCAACAATATCCTTTAGAGGTTTTCGCAATTCGCAGTGGACTTACTGCGCAGGGAATAGACCTCGGTTCGCGTCTAATGATGCCGCTGACTCAGCCGAAAGTTCTTCTAGTGGGGGGCCATGGGACCAGCCAGTATGAGGTAGGTGAAATGTGGTATCACTTGGATAGGCATCTGGGAATTGCACCGACGCTGATTGAACAGCATCGCCTAGCTCGGGCAGATCTTTCACGTTATACACACATCATCATGGTGGATGGCCGCTATCGAGGATTATCTCAACAAGTGAAAACAGCCATCCTTTCTTGGGTAAAAAAAGGCGGAATTATTTGGGGGCATAAGCGTGGCGCGCAATGGCTTATTGAGCAGCAGTTACTCAATGTAGAGACGATTTCTAGAAAGGAGATGCGCGCTCAATTTGAGTCTACAGATATGCCCTTTTCTGCACGTGAGTCACTTGCTGCACAGCAACGGATCGCGGGCGCAATTTTCAATGCCCGTGCGGATCTATCTCATCCGCTGGCTTTTGGGCTTGAAGATGAAATTTTACCCGTTTTTAAGAATAGTACATGGGTCATGAAACCCAATACTCAGCCGTTTACCAGTGTACTCAAATATACCGCGAATCCTTTGCTATCCGGTTATGCCGATCAGCGCAATGTAGATCAAATCGCATCGAGTAGCGTTGTTATCGCTGATGAATACGGTCAGGGAGTTGCCATTGCAATGACAGATAACCCCGTATTCCGAGGTTATTGGTATGGCACGAGTAAGCTGGTGAACAATGCGCTGTTTTTCGCCAATGCGTTGAAGTAAGTCAGACTTCTGTGAGGCAGGTGGCATAAGCCCATACTTGGGAGGCACCTGCTGCTTTGCAGAGTGCTGCAATGCAGTTTATTGTGGCGCCAGTGGTAATGACATCGTCTATTAAAAGGATGCGTTTTTTGGTGAGAGAATGCTTGATAAAGTAAGCTTGCATGACGTTGTGCGTTCGAGCGTGCTTGGTCATATTAACTTGAGATCTGGTGGCTCGCTTACCAATTGCATCTAGCATCGGAAAGCGTTGCTCTGTGAGTAACGGAGCCCACGTTTGATAAACCTGATTGTATCCCCTAAAAATTAGCCGAGTATTTGCCAATGGAACTAGAATACATGCGTCGATATCTACTCGACGAGCAAAGTTAGTCGTGTGCCAATGTGTTGTGATTAGCTGCCTAAGTACTTTAGTCGCCACACGATTATTGTGGTATTTCACCTGTTTTAACCAGTTTGACATAGCACCCTGATACCAAGCACATGCAGATAGCCCATCGCAATATGGTAGATGAAACATACGATTTATATCGGGACGCGTTAGCAAATTTATCTCATCATGTACGATATGAGGTAGGGTGGTGTGACAAGCTTGGCATAAGCCTGATTTATCAATCACAGTTTGGCACAGCTGGCACTGTGATGGAAAAAATCCTTTTCTTAGAGAGTGGAGAAGTGACATTGCTTTCATTCCTTGAATCGCTATCATATCGCTAATTTTGGCTTTAGGTATAAAAATATGCAAAGTGAAGTTGTACTCATACACGGTTGGGGTATGAATCAGCAAGTTTGGCAATTAGTTGCTGCGGATCTGTCTGTTGCGCTTAATCGGCCTGTTCGATCATTAAACTTACCAGGGTTTGGCGGAGAGGCACTGCCCAGTGGCGCTTATGACCTTGATGCTGTCATCCTTCACATTGAAGAGCATATTCAACCCAATAGTATTGTAGTTGGCTGGTCATTGGGGGGATTGGTTGCGACTAAACTGGCCGCAATGAGGCCCGAAAAAGTGTCGCAGCTGGTTTTGGTTTCTTCCAACATGCAATTTTGTGAATCAGAACAATGGCCGGGTATTAAAGCAGAAGTATTGGCGCAGTTTAAAGCTCAGTTGAGCAAAGATAGCCGTAAAACAATAGAGCGCTTTTTAGCTATTCAAGCAATGGGCAGCGAGCATGCAAAAGCTGACATTAAACAGATTAAAGAATTATTATTGCAGGCACCTGAGCCTTCAAATAGTGCACTGAGTGCTGGGCTTGATATTTTGCAAACGACAGACTTGAAAAAAGTGTTTAGTGAATTGCATTGTCCGGTAAGTGGCATTTTTGGTCGTTTAGACGCGCTTGTTCCCGCTACCGTGGCGATGAAATTGAGCCATATAAATCCATCTTTTCAGTATAAAATCTTACCAAAAGCGTCTCATGCTCCATTTATTTCACACCGCCTAGAATTTATTAGTTACCTAAAATCAGTCCTTTAAAATTTATCCATGGTAAAGGCGGCAAAAAATTGCCGTCTTTACTTTATTTTGGATATATTATGAGCAATAATTACCTTAGTGAAATTGTATGTAGGAGTGTGTTATGCCTATTGGAGACGTTCTCAACGCAGGCGTTGAAGGTTTTAACCGAGCGCAACAGAATATCGAGCGTGCGACTGCTGATATTAATCGGGCTACGGTTGATCAGCAAAGCGATGAGCAGTTGGCTCAACAGCGGCAGCTGCAAGCTGCGCGTCCAGAGGAAGCCGCGACGGCGCCGGTATCTCAACCTCCTAGCATAGACGAGTCTTTGGTTAATTTGAAAGTCGAAGAGTTCAATGCCAAGGCGAACGCACAAACGATTCAAACAGCGGACGAAGTGCTCGGTACTTTAATTGATATCAAAGTGTAGTGATGAATATAGTTACGCCTCAACCGGCGATAAACTTAAATACTGCCAATGTTCACACCGAAACAGCAAGGCGTGACAATGAACTGCGTGAGGTAATCCCAAAACCAGCAGCGGTTGCGCCTTCGTCTACAGAAAACAAATCCCTGCAAGATAATGACAAAACCCGCGGTGCGCAACAGGAAAACCAAGATACCTATGACGCAACGGGTCAGCTAAGAGAAAACAAAACAATAAAAGAAGGCAGTGAAGAAGACACTGCAGAGCAACAGAGCAAAGAGCGTAATGAAGAGCAGGCTGATGAACGCGAGCAGGCCCAACAAGAGCAAGATGAACAACAGATAATGGAGCTCAAAGACAGGGATCGGGAAGTGCGTTTACATGAACAAGCCCATGCCCGAGTCGGTGGACAATATGCTGGCGCTCCTAGCTATGACTATCAACGTGGACCTGACGGTAACAACTATGCAGTTGGCGGTCAGGTCATGATCGATGTGGCTCCTATCGAAGGTGACCCGCAACAAACTATCGAAAAAATGCAAACCGTCAGAGCCGCTGCATTAGCGCCGGCGGAGCCCTCCGGTGCCGATCGTGCGATTGCCGCGGATGCGACTTCCAAGATCGCCTCAGCGCAAGCAGAACTTGCGAAGCAATCAATAAGTGGTGAAGGTGAGGGAAGCGAACCGTCTAGGAGAGTGCAGGGGTTTCAAAATCGACGCTTAACAGAAGCGGGCTCGGCGCAGTCGGAGCAGCCAGTGCTAGAAAGAAAGCGCCTTCAGCAAGAAGCTGATCCGTTTGCAGTGGCATTACCGATCGAAAGAGATCCAGAGATTGAGTCGC
This sequence comes from Pseudoalteromonas sp. SMS1, assembly GCF_021530565.1. Lineage (GTDB taxonomy): Bacteria > Pseudomonadota > Gammaproteobacteria > Enterobacterales > Alteromonadaceae > Pseudoalteromonas. The sequence continues at coordinate 29,478 of NZ_JAKGBI010000020.1, read as the reverse complement.
GCGCGCTGAGAATTGAAGGCTTTTATAACCAAGTAGCCTCCCCTGCGGATGATATTACCCAGCTTTCAGTTACGGTGTAAGACGCAGACAAAAAAGGAAGGTATTGCGACCTTCCTTTTTCATGTTCGATTTAATTACTTTTTCAATTTAGCAAACGCTTCTGCAAAAGCGTTGCCCATTGCGGCGTTTCCTTGATCTCGGCGATTACCTTTATTTTCTCGACGCTCGGGTTTACGGCCTTGGTTATTTGAAGACTTACTGTGTGGCTTTTTACCTGCATTGTGCTCAGATGGAGCCGGTGTAGCGTCATTCAGTCGCATTGTGAAGCTAATACGTTTCCTGCTGACATCTACTTCAATGACTTTGACTTTAACAATGTCACCAGCTTTGACGACTTCTCTTGGATCTGAGATGAATTTGTCTGTAATAGCTGAGATATGAACCAACCCGTCTTGGTGTACACCAACATCGACAAAAGCGCCAAAATTGGCCACATTAGAGACGACACCTTCTAACACCATGCCAACCTCTAGGTCAGAAATTTTTTCAACGCCCGCTTTAAATTGTGCGGTCTTGAACTCAGGTCGAGGATCTCGGCCTGGCTTATCAAGCTCGCCAATAATGTCGGTCACTGTTGGCAAACCAAATTTCTCATTCACAAAGTCAGTCGGTGTCAATTGCTTGAGTACATCGCTATTGCCAATAATACTCTGAACTTCAAGGCCCCTAGACTTAGAAATCTCCTTAACAACAGGATAAGCTTCAGGGTGGACCGCAGATGCATCTAATGGGTCGTCACCATTTGGAATACGCAAGAATCCAGCTGCCTGTTCAAACGCTTTCGGACCCAAGCGTTCAACTTTTTTAAGTTGTTTTCGGTTGCCAAAAGAACCATTGCTATCTCGATATTTCACGATATTACTAGCGAGGGTTTTGTTCAGTCCTGACACGCGCGTTAACAAAGGTACGGACGCAGTATTTACATCAACGCCGACGGAGTTTACACAGTCTTCTACCACGGCAGTCAGTGCAAGGCCTAACTGACTTTGTGACACATCGTGTTGGTATTGGCCAACGCCTATAGACTTCGGCTCAATCTTCACAAGCTCGGCCAATGGGTCTTGTAGGCGTCGTGCTATAGATACCGCACCACGTAGGGACACATCTAAATCCGGAAACTCGTTTGCCGCAAATTCAGAAGCTGAGTACACCGAAGCGCCAGCTTCACTGACCATGATTTTAGTCAGTTGCAGATCTGACGCTGCTTTTATTACTTCCGCTACTAGCTTATCTGATTCACGAGAAGCTGTGCCATTACCAATGGCAATGAGTTGTACTTTATGCTGACGACTCAGTTGCTCAATGGTACGAATCGACTTATCCCAGTGATTTTGCGGCGCGTGTGGGTATATGGTTGTGGTAGACAACAGTTTGCCTGTGGCATCAACAATGGCAATTTTACACCCTGTTCTAAGACCCGGATCAATGCCCATCGTGACTTTTGGACCGGCGGGGGCGGCCATCAGCAGGTCTTTCAGGTTTTTCGCGAAAACGTCGATTGCCCCACTTTCTGCTTTTTCCCTGAGAGTACCTAAAAATTCATTTTCTAGATGCAAAGCGAGTTTGATTTTCCATGCCCACTGTACAACCGTCATTAGCCACTCGCTGGCCGCTGATCCTGAAATGGATAACCCGTAATGATCAGCAATCATTTGAGCACAGAATTGTTGATGATCCTCAGCCTCTGGTTCAGGATTAATGGTCAACTGCAAAATCCCTTCGTTGCGAGCTCTAAGCATTGCCAGTGCTCTATGTGAAGGCACTTTGCTCAGTAATTCACTGTGTTCAAAATAGTCTCTATATTTACTGCCATTCTCTTGTTGACCGTCAATGATAGTACTTTGCAGCTGTGCATTTTCCGTGATGTGGCGTCTGAATTTAGCGAGTAATTTGGCGTCTTCTGCAAAGCGTTCCATAAGGATAAACTTGGCGCCTTCTAACACGCTTTTTGTGTCAGCAAACCCAGCTTCAGTATTAATGAAGTCTTCTGCTAATTGGTTAGGAAGTAAGTTTGGGTCTGCAAAAAGTTGGTCTGCAAGCGGCTCTAGTCCTGCCTCAATCGCAATTTGGCCTTTAGTACGGCGCTTTGGTTTATATGGCAGATAGAGGTCTTCAAGTTCTGTTTTGCTTGTTGCAGCTGCGATGTCACTTGCCAGCTGAGCGGAAAGTTTACCTTGCTCTTCAATAGTTTTGACTATAAATGCCCGTCGCTCTTCCAATTCACGAAGATAAGATAGCCTTTGTTCGAGCAATCTGAGTTGTGTGTCATCGAGTCCACCGGTGACTTCTTTACGATATCGGGCGATAAACGGTACGGTTGCGCCCTCATCTAACAATGTGGTGGCTGCCAGCACTTGCTGCTCTGAGGCATTTAGCTCCTGGGCTAAACGAGCTGAGATGTTGCTCATGCAAAATCCTTATAATGTTCAATTAGCTACGCTAAAAATTCAATTAAGCTTAGGGCGCCATCATACCATATTTCAGTACGTATGATCAGGCCTGATATTCAATTCGGTTAACATACCACTGGGCTTCCCCCTGAGGGGTTTTAACGACAAAATCATCGTCTATCGCTTTACCTAACAACGCTCTTGCCATTGGAGAATCTATAGAAATATAGTCATTGCGCTCATATATTTCATCAGGACCGACAATTCTAAAGCGCTTAGTTTCACCGTCGTCATTCTCTATCTCAACCCAAGCGCCAAAATACACTTTACCTGCTTGCTGAGGATTGTATTCAATGACTTTTAAATCAGGTAAGCGTTTTCGCAAATATCTAACTCTTCGATCTATTTGCCTCAGTAGACGCTTATTAAAAGTATAATCTGCATTCTCTGAACGGTCGCCAAGGCTAGCTGCCCAGTTTACTATTTTGGTAATTTCAGGGCGTTTTTCGAACCAGAGGTGGTCATGCTCTTGCTGCAGTTTTCGGTAACCTTCTGGCGTGATCAAGTTAGTTTTCATAGTTTGTCGTATCAATTAACCCTATATGGGTACATATGTTTGGTGTAATTGTAACTTTCAGTAACAATCTAATCTGTATGTTATGGTGTCTAAGCAGCTAAATTTCAATTATATTTAACCAATATTATAGAGATAACAAGAAGAATCATATGGGAAATGAAACAACGAAAGTGCTCGTGGTCGATGATGACATGCGGCTACGCAGCCTCTTGGAACGCTATCTTGTCGAGCAGGGCTTTATCGTCAGAAGTGCTGCAAACGCAGAGCAGATGGACAGGTTACTAGAGCGCGAAAACTTCCATTTAATGGTACTTGATTTGATGTTACCCGGTGAAGATGGCCTTTCTATCTGCCGACGCCTACGTCAAAAAGAAAATGAAATCCCGATCGTGATGTTAACAGCCAAAGGCGATGAAGTAGACCGTATCATAGGGCTGGAATTGGGCGCTGATGATTACTTGCCCAAACCATTTAACCCTAGAGAGTTGTTGGCACGGATAAAAGCAGTTTTAAGAAGAAAAACCAAAGAAGTACCTGGTGCACCAGCAACTCAAGAGAATGAAGTGGAATTCGGTATATTCCGGTTAAATCTGGCGACGAGAGAAATGCAAAAAGGGGATGAAACCATTGCATTAACCAGCGGTGAATTTGCGGTATTGAAAGCGTTAGTCAGTCATCCTAGAGAACCTTTAAGCCGAGATAAACTCATGAACTTGGCTCGTGGACGAGATTACAGTGCGCTAGAACGCAGCATCGATGTACAAGTGTCTCGACTGCGCCGCATGATTGAAGAAGACGCTTCTAACCCAAGATATATTCAAACCGTTTGGGGCTTGGGCTATGTATTTGTGCCAGATGGCGAGAAGTAATGGGCATTTTTCCGCGTAGTGCCTTTGGCCAAACGGTCTTTTTCGTAGCTGCGTTACTGTTGATCAACCAAATTGTTTCTTATATCACGGTGACGCTATATGTTTTCAAACCCACTTTTGAACAAGTAAACCTGATGTTGGCTAAACAGGTCAAAACCGTGTTTATTGATTGGGAAGAAGGGGTTGAAGTTGACTCTGAGCTGTCTAAAAAGTTCTTTGAAATAACCGGCATTGATGTAATGTCTCAAAAAGAGGCTTATCGCAATGGGCTAGGTCAAGCGAGAGAGTATAATCTGCTTTCGCGTAGCATGTCAGAGCAACTTAATGGTTCTGCCAGAGTTCGTATTAGCCAAGGAGATCCGGTGGTTTACTGGGTAGAAGCACCTCAAGCGCCGGGTTACTGGGTGAGGGTACCGCTGTCCGGCTTTTCAGAAACCAAACTCGAGTTCCTCGTATTCTATTTATCCAGTATCGGCTTCCTAAGTGTGTTGGGTGGGTGGTTGTTTGCGCGTCATTTAAACCGACCCTTACGAGCGCTGCAGACGGCTGCAAGCCGAGTGGGCGCTGGGGATTTTTCAATGCGCTTGGTGGAGCAAGGTTCTACTGAAGTGATTGAAGTAACACGCGCATTTAATCAGATGTCGAAAGGGATTGCAGCACTGGAAAGTGACAGGCGACTACTTATGGCGGGCGTGTCACATGATTTGCGTACACCATTAACCCGGATCCGGCTGGCAACAGAAATGATGTCGGACGAAGAAGATTATCTCAAAGAAGGGATTATCGACGACATTGAAGATATGAATGCCATCATTGACCAGTTTATTGAGTATCTACGCCACCACAGTAGCGGAGAAATGAATTTAGACGATGTGAATGCTTTAGTGGAAGAAGTTGTGCATGCTGAACAACAGCACAAACGTGTCATCAACTTTACCATGGCACCCAGTTTACCTTCTATTTTGATGAATACAGTGGCTTTAAAACGCGTGATCACCAACATGATTGAAAATGCGATTCGCTATTCTAGCGAAGACATTGAGGTTGTGACATTACTGGAGAAAAAGTGGGTCATTATACAAGTAAAAGACAGTGGGCCAGGTATTCCTGAAGCGGAGCTTGAGTCTGTATTTGAACCTTTCCAGCAAGGGGATCAAGCCAGAGGCTCTGAGGGCAGTGGTTTGGGACTCGCTATTATCAAACGTATTGTTACGACGCATGGGGGACTTGTGGCGCTTTCTAACCGCAAAGAAGGTGGGTTGTGCGCTGAGGTACGATTGCCTGTGGCTAAGAAAAGCTAGACCTGACCTATCACTTATACAGCACTGATTAATGTTCAGTGCTGTCATTTCTCAATGACTTTTTTCACAGTACGGTTAGTGCAAAGACTTTGCTAATTAGACTGCGCGAGGTGCAGTGAAAGTTACACTTTTCAAAATTACTCAGTCTAATTTAGCTATTAAACAATACGCACAAAAAAACGCCCAACGAGGGGCGCTTTTGATAAAGGAATCGAGTTAGCGATTAGCCACGAGGACCTGCTGACTTAATTGTGTCAGATACGTCGTATTTCTCGAAGTTCGCTTTGAAGTCCGCTGCAAGTTTTGCCGCGTACTCGTTATATTTGTCTTTATCTTCCCAAGTGTTAATTGGATTAAGCAGCTTCTCATCAACACCTTCAACTGACACTGGAACGTCTAGGTTAAGTGCCTCAATATGTTGTGTTTCAACACCTTCAAGTGTGTCGTTAACGATAGCGTCAATCACAGCACGTGTCGTTGGGATGTCAAAACGTTTACCCACACCGTAAGGACCACCAGTCCAACCCGTGTTTACAAGGTATACTTTTGCACCGAACTCACGTACACGCTTCATTAGTAGCTCTGCGTACACGCCTGCTGGACGAGGGAAGAATGGCGCACCAAAACACGTTGAGAACGTTGACTCGATGTCAGACGTTGAGCCGATTTCTGTTGAACCAACTTTCGCAGTGTAACCACTTAAGAAGTGATATGCAGCGGCTTCTTCTGACAAGATAGAAACAGGTGGTAACACACCACTTACGTCACAGGTTAAGAAGACGACGGCACGTGGTTCACCTGCACGGTTCTCAACTTTGCGCTTTTCAACATGCTCTAGCGGGTAAGCGGCACGTGTATTTTGTGTAAGACTGGTATCGGCAAAGTCAGGTACGCGGTTTTCGTCTAGTACCACGTTCTCTAGGATTGTACCGAACTTAATTGCATTCCAGATAACCGGCTCATTCTTTTGAGATAGGTCGATACACTTTGCATAACAACCACCCTCAATGTTGAATACGCTACCTGGTGCCCAACCGTGCTCATCATCACCGATAAGAAAACGTTTAGGGTCTGCAGAAAGTGTTGTTTTACCAGTGCCTGAAAGACCGAAGAATAATGTTGTATCGCCCGCTTCCCCAACGTTTGCACTACAGTGCATTGGTAATACACCTTTAGCTGGTAGTAGGAAGTTCTGCACAGAGAACATTGATTTCTTCATTTCACCGGCGTAATGCATACCTGCGATTAGCACCTTGCGTTCTGCAAAGTTGATAATGACAGTGCCATCACTGTTTGTGCCATCTCGCTCAGGATCGCAGACAAATGAAGGTACATTCATTACCTGCCATTGGGGTAAATCAGCAGCATTGTATTTGCTAGGTTCGATAAACATGTTCTTCGCAAAGATATGGTGCCATGCAGTTTCAGTTGTAACCACAACTGGTAAATAGTGCTCTGGATCTGAACCAACTTCTAAGTGAGAGACAAAGTGGTCGTTGCTGTGTACGTGTGCTTCTACACGTGCCCATAGCGCATCAAACTTTTCTGCATCGAATGGGCGGTTTACATTGCCCCATTGGATATCATTTTCAGTGCTTGGCTCTTTAACGATAAAACGGTCGTTTGGCGAACGACCTGTGCGGCGGCCTGTTTTTGCTACAAAAGCTCCATTAGCTGCTAAAGTCCCTTCACCACGCGAGATGGCGTGTTCGACAAGTTCAGCTGCAGTTAAATCGACAAAACGAGTAGCGCTTGAAGTCATGTTTTTACCTAAATGTGAGAATTGAACGGGATAGCTCTGGTTAATTTAGTACCTAAAGCTTGATTTCATACTAACAGAAGCATTTGTGATATTCGAGCCCTAAAGGGGGGAGAAATTGCAATTTTTTGTCAAAAAAAGTGAATAATTTCAATGATACCGGTGTCATGAAAAGTCACTTTAAAATGACACCGGTATCATATTTTTGTAATAAAAAACCGCCAAAAAAGCGGCTTTCATTAAATTAAACAAGATGTACCTTATTTAATTAAAAATTGACTTGATGTCTTGTTCAGAAAAACGGTAATCAGTCAGACAATAATGACAGCTTAGTTTAACTTCACCGTGCTGTTCTATATCTTCCAATAACGCAGCTTGACCAACATTTACTAAGGCACTGATGGTTTTCTCTCTGCTACATCCGCATACAAAGTTCACCGCTTGTGGCTCAAACAGCTTAGGGTTGTCTTCGTGATACAAGCGCGTTAATACTGTTTGTGCATCTAATTCTAACAGCTCTTCATCTTTAATGGTGTCACTGATTGCTTCTAAATGTTCAAAATCACTTTGCGACTTCTCTTTATTGACAGGAAGCACCTGCAAGAATAAGCCGGCAGCTTTCACTGACGTTTCATTGATGTCGGTGGCAAACCACAAACGCGTTTGCAGCTGCTCAGATTGCATAAAGTAGTCTTCAAGACATTTTGCTAAAGAATCAGAAGTCAAAGGTACGACACCTTGATAACGTTCACCTTTCTCTGGTGAGATGGTGATGATCATGTGCCCCTTACCAATTAAATCGCTAATAGCTGATCCATTGATTGCGCCTTCTACTCGGGCAATACCGCGCATATTTTGCTGATGGTTGCCATTGATGACCGCGTATTTAACTGGACCGTCTCCTTGGAGCTGAACAGCGATATCACCTTCAAACTTTAAAGTTGCTGTTAGCAAGCTTGATGCAACTAATAGCTCTCCAAGTAAAGTTTGCACTTCTGCTGGGTAGTTATGACCCGCTACGATATCTTTTAATGTGTGCTCGATCTGCACGAGTTCGCCTCGTACGTCGAGATCGTCAAAAATATAGCGATGAAGTAAATCTTGTTTCATCTAAGAGACCCTAATTTGATTTCAGTTTAAGCAGCTCACGGCGCTGCTTTTTATCTGGTTTATGCTCCGGACGTGGAGCAAAGAAACTATTATTTTTTCTGGCTATGGCGTTTTGCGCGCGCTTTTCAATACTCTCTGCTGATTCTTCATAGAGAGTTTGTGCAATCGGCGCAGCTTGGCGTTTTTCCATTAACTTCAAAACGGTGATATGTTTTTCGTCGTGACCCTGCGCCAATTCTATTTTGGCACCGACATCAACAGTGCGACTCGGTTTACAGCGTTGGCCATTGTATCTCACTTTGCCGCCTTGGATCATTTCACGGGCGATTGTACGCGTCTTATAAAATCGCGCAGCCCAAAGCCACTTGTCCAATCTGACTTTCAAATCATCTTGGTTGTTTTCTGGGTTGACTTTTGTCACAATTCGTTAACTATATTGGCATCTTGCTCAGAGGCGAAACTTATCATATTTTGACCGCCAAAAAAAGCATAGCACCGCCGTAGGCAGGGAAGGTACTTCATCGAAGTCTGAACAAATGGTTAATGTTGTGTTCATTTGCTTCGTGTCATACCTTGTACCGATTAAATTAAAGTTTCATATTTGGGCGCTTGTTGAATCGAGGTTGAAACGGTACACTGAGGCGCTCAACAGAATAAGAAAAAGTCTCATTAAAGAAATTTTATATGGAATTACAGATACAACAGTTACAAAAGATAATACAAGGCTTACCCCATGCGAAACTCAGTCGCGCCGTGGTGTTTCTGGCTGTTGTATATATTGCATTTCTTCTCTCCCAGCTATTTTGGCTACTCTGGCCAAAATCAGAAACGAAGCTTATTTCCACCACCCCAATTCATACCCAAAGTTCACAGCAAGCAGTAAATAGTAGCGCTATTTTGGCACAGCATATTTTTGGTAAAGCGAATGAAAAGCCAAAGGCCGAAGCAAAGCCTCAGCCTGTGATTTCTAATGCCCCAGAAACTCAATTAAATGTGCGCTTAACGGGGATTGTAGCGGTTAGCCAAAATGACGTAGCGGGTCTGGCAATTATAGAATCTCAAGGGCGTCAAGAAACTTACTTAGTGCAAGACGCTATAAAAGGCACTCGAGCAAAATTAGCGCAAGTATTACCAGATCGCGTTATTTTGGATGTAAGTGGGCGTTTTGAAACATTAATGTTGGACGGCTTGGATTTTACTCAAAAAGTCGCGATGCCAACGACTCCAAAGCGCAATTCAGAACCCAAGTCTAGAAAAATCAGTGAGGACACGCGTTCGGAGCTGGCTCAGCGTCGCCAAGAGCTACTCAATGAACCAGGTAAACTATTTGATTATATAAGAATTTCGCCAGAGCGTCGCAATGGCCAATTAGTTGGTTATCGTCTACGTCCAGGTAAAGATCCCGAACTTTTCAAAAAGATGGGGCTAAAAAATAACGATCTAGCCATTGCTATTAATGGTTACCAACTCACGGATATGAAACAGGCTATGACGGCAATGAATGAGCTCAGAGAGAGCACAGATGCTAACATAACAATAGAACGCGATGGCCGCATCTTAGATGTGCAATTTAGCCTGTAAAAGACACTAATTTTGGAGTTTAAGAATAATGGGTAGAAAGCTACACCTCACAAGAATCAGAAAAGGGTTAGCTAAATATGCAGCTCTGTTGTTTGCGGCTGGTTTGTCATTGTCTGTTTCTGCTGTTGAGTATGCGGCAAACTTCAAGGGTACCGACATAAATGAGTTTATCCTCATCGTAGGAAAAACACTCAATAAAACAATCATCATCGACCCTAATGTGCGCGGCAATATCAATGTTCGAAGTTTCGAACTCATGGATGAAGAGCTGTACTATCAGTTTTTCTTAAGTGTATTAGAAGTTTACGGTTACTCGGTTGTAGAAATGCCAAATGGCATTATGAAAGTCGTGCGTAGCTCTGATGCTAAAAAATCTAACGTTCCTCTGGTTAATGACAACAGTGAAGGTGACGGAGATGTCATGATCACCCGTGTTGTTGAAGTTAAAAACGTATCAGTTCAAGAGCTGGGTCCATTGATCCGTCAGTTTAGTGATCAAAAAGATGGTGGTCACGTAACAAACTTTAACTCTGCCAACGTAATGATGCTGACGGGGCATGCGGCATCGGTAAACCGATTAGTAAACATCATCAAATCTGTTGATCAGGCGGGTGACCAACGTGTAGATATCGTTCGATTGAAGCACGCTACGGCGGATGATGTGGTTCAGGTAGTTGAAAAAATTTATAAAGATACAGGCAAAGGCCGAGTACCTGAGTTTCTTATTCCTAAAATTGTTGCCGACGGTAGGACTAACAGTGTTGTTGTGAGTGGTGAAAGCCAAGCGCGTACCAAAGCAATTGAACTAATTAAACGTCTTGATGATGAGCTCGAAAATCAAGGTAACACGCAAGTCTTCTATCTTAACTATGCCAAAGCAGAAGACTTGGTAAAAGTCCTTCAGGGCGTTAGTAAAACTTTACAGGAAGAAGCGCAAGGGGGCGGTAAAGCAACGCGGACACGCAGTAGCAATCGCAATGAAACCAGCATTGAAGCGCACGCTGATTCCAACTCTTTAGTGATCACCGCTCAACCAGATACGATGCGTTCATTAGCAAACGTCATTGAGAAATTAGACGTACGTCGTGCACAAGTATTGGTTGAGGCGATTGTTGTTGAAGTACTCGAAGGCGACGGCATCAACTTTGGCCTTCAGTGGATCACTGAGCAAGGTGGTATGTTGCAATTCAATAACGGGACAACCGTACCAGTTGGTGCATTGGCCGTTGCTGCCGAACAGGCCCGAGACAAAACGATTAAAAGAACGGTTACTGGTGAAAATGCGGAGCTAAATGACTTCGAAGAAACCGTAGAAGGGGATTTAAACGCATTGGGACAGCTGCTTGGTGGTGTGAACGGTTTAGCTGCGGGCGTTGTTAAAAATGACTGGGGTGCGATCATTCAAGCGGTTTCAACGGACACCAATTCTAACATCCTTGCGACGCCGTCAGTAACCACAATGGACAATGAAGAGGCGTCCATGATTGTGGGTCAAGAAGTACCAATTATTACCGGCTCTGCGGCAGGTGACAATAACTCTAACCCATTCCAGACTGTGGACCGTCAAGAAGTGGGTATCAAATTAAAAGTGACCCCACAAATCAACGATGGCACAGCCGTTCAATTGACGATTGAACAAGAGGTTTCTAGTGTCAGTGGTGCAACGTCTGTTGATATTTCTGTGAACAAACGTGCGATTAACACAACCGTCATTGCTGATGATGGTGGCATGGTGATTTTAGGTGGCCTAATTGATGAAGACGTACAAGAAAGTGTGTCTAAGGTACCTCTATTGGGTGATATCCCTATTCTAGGGCACTTATTTAAGTCAACTAATACAAGCAAGCGTAAGCGTAACCTGTTGGTATTTATCCGTCCAACGATTGTACGTGATAGCCGTAGCATGAATGAATTGAGCCATGCTAAGTACAAGTTTATCCGTAATGAACAGTTGAAGAAGCATGACGATGGGATTGACTTAATGCCGTTTGAAGATGCGCCAGTACTGCCTGAGTGGAATGATGCGATGGTACTTCCACCAACGTATGAAGAATACTTACACCAACAAAACGAGAAGAAAGATGACTGATGCCAACTTAAGTGTTGTAGAGGCGCCAGTCGAAAGTGAAGTCTCCGCCGCTGCAGAAGAAGTGTTTGAGGAGCAGGCACAGCTGAGGCTGCCATTCTCTTTTGCTCGTCGTGAAGGTGTATTGCTCAGCGATGACCCAAAAGGGCTAAAAGTATTTCATAAAGGGACTGTGTCTTTGGATGCATTGCTGGAAGTACGCCGAGTTGCAGGGGCGAGCTTCTGTGTAGAAATCATCGATGAAGAAAAATTTGAATTGTTACTGGAAGCCGCTTACCAACGTGACAGCTCAGAAACACAACAGATGATGGAAGACATTGGTAACGAAGTGGATCTGTTTTCATTGGCAGAAGAGATGCCACAGACAGAAGATTTGCTCGCGGCCGATGACGATGCGCCTATCATTAAGCTGATCAATGCAATGTTAAGTGAAGCAATCAAAGAAGGTGCTTCTGATATTCATATTGAAACATTCGAAACCGCGTTGGTTATTCGTTTCAGAGTCGATGGTGTTTTGAAAGAGGTATTGCAGCCTAATCGTAAGTTGTCATCACTTCTAGTATCTCGTATTAAAGTAATGGCAAAGCTTGATATTGCTGAAAAACGGGTACCGCAAGATGGCCGTATTAGTTTAAGAATCGCAGGGCGCGCCGTCGATGTCCGTGTATCCACAATGCCTTCAAGTTTTGGTGAGCGTGTTGTATTACGTCTATTAGATAAGAACAATGCGCGCTTAAACCTTGAAGATCTGGGCATGACAGAGCGCAACCGTGAATTGTTCTCAGAAATTATCGCTAAACCGCACGGAATTATTTTAGTTACTGGCCCGACAGGGTCGGGTAAAAGTACAACGCTGTATGCGGGGATGACGCAGATCAACTCTAAAGATCGAAATATTCTAACGGTCGAGGACCCGATCGAGTATGAGATCCCAGGCATTGGTCAAACACAGGTAAACCCAAAGGTAGATATGACGTTTGCAAGAGGCCTTCGTGCTATCTTACGTCAAGACCCTGATGTTGTGATGGTGGGTGAGATCCGGGACTTAGAAACGGGTCAAATTGCTGTACAAGCGTCCTTAACCGGTCACTTGGTTATGTCGACGTTGCACACCAATACGGCATCTGGTGCGATTACCCGTATGGAAGATATGGGCGTTGAACCGTTCCTGTTGTCCTCTTCATTACTCGGTGTATTGTCACAGCGCTTAGTTCGTACCCTTTGCCCGAGCTGTAAAGAGCCGCATTTAGCAGATGAGCGTGAATGTGAGTTATTGGGGGTGGATAAAGATGCTAACACCACTATCTTCCGTGCTGTAGGTTGTGAAGAATGTAACTTTAATGGTTATAAAGGCCGAACCGGCATCCATGAACTATTGGTCGTGGACGAGCATATTCGTGAGTTGATCCACAATGGTAAAGGTGAACAAGCGGTAGAGAAATATATTCGCAAACACAGTCCCAGTATCCGCCAAGATGGTATTGCTCGAGTTTTAGACGGGCAAACAACACTTGAGGAAGTCATGCGAGTAACGCGTGAGGAAGGGTAATGGCTGCATTTGAATATCGTGCATTAGACGCGAAGGGTAAAGAAAAAAAAGGTATTTTAGAAGCGGATACTGCCAAGCAAGTTAGGCAAATGCTGCGTGAAAAGGGCATGATGCCATTGGATGTGGAACCCGCTGCAGAGAAAGAAAAGTCTCAAGCCAGTGGTGGCTTTAGCTTCTCGAGAGGCTACAAGCCGTCAGTCAGTGATATTGCACTAATCACGAGGCAACTCGCAACGCTTATTCAGTCTTCGTTACCTGTTGAGGCCGCAGTTATGGCAGTGGCTGAACAATGTGAAAAGCCGCGTTTAAAGCGCATGTTAATGGCTGTTCGCTCAAAGGTTGTTGAAGGCTATACCCTTGCTGATGGCATGTCTGAATTCCCTCATGTATTTGATAATTTATACCGCTCAATGGTGGCAGCTGGTGAAAAGTCTGGTCACCTAGATGAAGTCCTCAATCGTCTGGCTGATTACACTGAACAGCGTCAGTACATGCGCAGTCAAATCACACAGGCGATGGTATATCCAACGATTCTTGTTGTGTTTGCTATTGCGATTGTGTCGGTGTTGCTGGGGACTGTGGTACCAGAAATATTAAAGTCTTTTGAAAAATCTAACCAGGTTTTACCTTGGACAACAGAGTGGGTGTTGGCAGCCAGTCATTTCGTACAGGATTTTTGGATGCAAGCAACGATCGCTTTAGTTGGGTTAATCGTGGCCATTCAGCAAACGTTAAAACGTCCCAAAGCACGCTTTTGGTATGACACCAAATTATTACAAATGCCCGGTATTGGTAAAATCAGCCGTGGTATCAATACCGCGAGATTTGCAAGAACATTAAGTATTTTGTCATCAAGTGCGGTGCCTTTATTAGAAGGAATGAAAATTTCGGGCCAAGTACTTGAAAACGAAAAAATAAAAGCAGCGGTAGCAGAGGCGGCAACACATGTAAGTGAAGGCGCCAGTCTTAAAGCTGCACTACATCAAACCAAACTATTTCCACCCATGATGCTGCATATGATTGCCAGTGGTGAAAAGTCAGGTGAACTGGAACAAATGCTTGAAAGAGCCGCCAATAACCAAGACAAGGAATTCGAGAGTATGGTTAACGTTTCACTGAAACTACTAGAGCCTGCAATGATTGCCAGTATGGCACTGATTGTTCTGTTTATTGTCATGGCGATACTTCAGCCAATTATGGCAATGAACAAAGCGATAGGCCTGTAGTCAAATAATTTAAAGATAAACGCAAGCAACGCCGCGTGAAGCGCAGTGTAATGCAAACAGCATAGAGGTATAAATTGTGAAGAAACAATCCGGTTTTTCATTGTTAGAAGTAATGGTGGTATTGGTTATTATCGGTATGATCATGTCTATTGTGGCACCAAACATTATCGGTAACCAAGAACAAGCTGCAATTGATAAAGCAAGACTTGATATCACTCAAATTGAAAGTGCAATGAAAATCTACAAGTTGCAAAATAAGCGCTTCCCAACAACTGAGCAGGGTCTAGACGCACTGGTTGAAAAAACAACGATTGACCCTGTGCCAAAGCGCTTCCCTGACGGTGGTTTTTTGAATGAATTACCGCTAGACCCTTGGGATAATCCTTACCAACTCGTTAGCCCAGGTGAAATTGGCAAAGTCGACATTTTCTCAATGGGTCCAGATGGTGAAGTAGGTACCGAAGACGATATCGGTAACTGGAGAGATGAAGAAGACCGCTAATGTCGTTACTTGTGAAGACTCCAACTGTAAATGTATCAAGATCTCGAGGGTTCAGCCTACTAGAGATCTTGGTGGTTCTCCTGATAATCGGTTTCTCAATCCGGCTAGTGACTTTCACCGTGGGTGAGAGTGACGAACAGCTACTTGAAAAAGAAGCACGCAAGTTACATGGCATTGTTAATTTAGCGTCTGAATTTGCGGTATTAAACCAGGTTGAGTTGGGTCTTCATCTAGATAAGCAAACAATAGAGTTCTTGGTCTTCGACGGTGAGCAATGGACGACTTTCGAAGCCGAAGAGCTTTATAAGCCGATAGAATACGCGGAAGAGTATAAAATCGAGCTAAATTTAGAAGATCTCGCTTGGTCTCAAGATAACCTGCTAGAGCAATCCAACTGGCAAGAGATTATGGGAACAGGTGAAGATGACAATTTATTAGAATTGAAAAAAAAGAAGATCCCACAAGTATTAATTTTATCTTCTGGTGAAGTGAGTGCCTTTCAAATCTCTTTGGAACTCAAAGAAGAGTCTGAACCTGTCTACTTTATAGAGGGTGAATTTATGGCCCCCGTTAAGCTAAGGCAGGAACCCGAATGACAATCAAGTCTAAACAAGCTGGATTTACTCTTTTAGAGGTAATGGTTGCGATGGGGATCTGTGCAATTGCTGGTGTTGCCGCATTACAGGCGACTGGTGCGCACATTAGTCATATGAGTACCATTGAGCAGCAAACCTACGCGGCTTGGGTCGCAGAGAATCAAATGGTAATGACCAGAGCGAAAGCCAGTGGTGGTAAATGGAATGGTAAAAATACGGACAAGGGCGATGAAGAGTTTGCGGGGCATACTTGGTATTGGAGTCAGCAAGTTGAGAAGACCGAAGACCCTCAGTTCGTCAAATTAACAATTGAAGTGTTTGAAGACGAGCGACGCGAACATTCTATTTATGATTTGACCACTTTTCTGCATAAGGGCAAAAAGTGATGGAGCAAGCTAAGCGCCTTCAAACGGGTTTTACATTAATTGAAGTGATGGTTGCTTTGGTGATTTTGGCGTTCATTGTGACTGCATCTCACCAAATACTCGATACTTCTATCAAAGCTAAAGAAGCATCGGACGAAACGATTGCGCAGCTTGAAGGGTTACAAACAACTTTTCGTTTGATGGACCAAGACTTTAACCAAATGACCAAGCGAGAAGTACGCAATGAAGCGGGTGATTTTAGCCCAACTTATATCATTCATGGCCGTTACTCTCTTGAAAGCCAGTATGATGGCATTGCATTTATTCGAGATGGTTGGACCAACCCCGTGAGTTTATTACCACGATCAGAGCTTCAGGCGGTAGGTTATCGAGTTAAAGATGACAACTTAGAGCGTATTTACCGAATTTATGTCGATGAGTTGGATGGCTCAGAGCCTCGTGCTCAAGTCCTGTTAGAAAATGTCGAAGAACTTAAAATTGAGTTTCTTGATGATAAACATAAATGGCAGGACAACTGGCAAATTAAGGCGCTTCCACTTGCCGTTGCAGTGACTATTCAACAGCAAGATGAAGAGCCACTACGTCGTATTTTCCTCACACCTGGAGATGGCAAGGTAGCGCAAGCTAAGACAGGCCAAAGTGGCGGCAGAAATAGCCCTGGCAATAATGGACTTGATAGTGCCGGTGACGATTTAAATAACAATGACAATAGAAATGGCAATAATAACAGGAATGGCAATAACAGCCAGCGAGGAGGTCGACCGTGAGAAATCAACAAGGCGCAGCGCTGATTATTGTATTGTTTATTGTTGCTCTGGCTGCTAGCTTAGCGGCAGAAATGTCGTCCTCTTTGATGGTGCAAGTACAAAAAGCCGCAAACATTCAAACTCATCAGCAGGCCAAATGGTACAGCTATGGCGCGGAAGAGTTGGTTAAAAAAGTGTTGCTTGAAAGCCGCAAAGACGATCCAGATAAAGTCCACCTTGGCCAACCTTGGGCCATTGATGAAGTGCCATATCCCGTGGATCATGGCACTTTAAGCGGTAAAGTAACGGATTTACAAGCGTGCTTAAACTTGAACGCGCTAAGAGCGCCAAAAGATAATAATGCGAAGAGCAGCAGTACTGCGACAAACCCTGCGCACAAGGCATTATTGGAGTTGTTGAAAAACATCGAGGATCTGCCATCACAAGAGAGTGAAGAGGCTATGGCAGATAGTGTCTATGATTGGCTGGACGAAGACAGTATTACTTTCCGCTCAGGTGCGGAAGAAGATGAATACATGTCTCGACAAATGCCTTATATGACGGCAAATAATCTCATGGCTTCGGAGAGTGAGCTCCGAGTCATAAAAGGATTTAACCCTTTGGTAATGGAAAAGCTACTGCCGTATGTCTGTGTGATCCCAGGTAACACGGAATTGTCAATTAATGTTAATACGGTGCTACCTGAACAGGCATTACTCATAAGTGCACTCATAGAAGGTTTGAGCTTATCTGGTGCTGAAGCCGTCATTGCAGCTCGTCCAGAAGAAGGGTTTGACAGCCTTCAGGATTTCATTACCGAAGCGAAGAATCAAGGCGCTCAGGATACCAAAGATACTGAGAAAATATTCACAATAACAAGCAATTATTTTAAGTTGCGTGCTAAAGCATCGTTTGATGAGCGGTTGTTTAAAATGACCTCAATACTCGAAATAAAAAGCGGTCAGGCAACTGTGTTAGCACGTAAATTTGGAGGCGTTCAGTGACAGAAAAATTATTGATCCGGGTAGGTCAGTCACAACAAGAACCGGTCAATTGGTTAATATGGTCTGAGTCAGATGCTCAGATCATTGCCAGTGGAGAACTAGAACACAGTGGCTTAATCGGTGAGCTAACTGAAAAAGCGACAACGCGCAGTGTTGCGCTGTTATTACCAGCCTCAAGTGTGCAGTTAAAGCAAGTTGAACTGCCAACCAAGTGGAGCCGCAAGTTGGAGCGGGCGTTACCTTTCATGCTTGAAGAACAGGTCGCCTCTGATATTGATGAGCTCTTCATTGCCATTGGTAACCCAGTGTTAGTGGACGAGAAACATTTTATCAATATCGCTTTGTGTGATTTGCAGTGGCTGGCAGAGTGGGTCGCTGTTTTGTCTGATTTTGATATCGAGCCAGCAATTATCACCCCAGACGCGCTACTGCTTCCCAACCCTGAAGACAACGCGTTAAGTGCAATTCAACTGCATCAGCAGTGGCTTTTTAAAGGAGCTGACTGGCATATCAGTGGGGTTGAAATAGATTGGGTCAGTGATTATTTAATGTTGGCACCAGAGGCTGAGCTGATTCACTATAGCCCGACACACGGTTTAGCTACGACCAAGAGTCTTCAGGCAAGAGAGTCAGAATATGATTTGCCGTTGGCAATTTTTGCTCAGGGGTTAAATACGTTATCCATTAACCTTCGCCAAGGTCCATTTGCAGCGAAGAAAAAGCAGCCTCAATGGTGGCGAGATTGGAAAGCCGGTACGATTGCCGCAAGTATCGCTTTGCTGGCATTTGTTTGTGTCAAATCTACTCAGTTGGTCATGCTGCAAAGCGAAGCTGCTGAATATAAAGCGCAAGCAATGAGTACGTATAAACAAGCGTTTCCTAACAAAGTTGTGCGGCCGCACTTACTGCGTAAACAAATTCAAAATGAGTTGGCAGCATTATCTGGAACAGAACAGAGTGGTTTCTTGGAGCTAACCAACCACTTCGTGTCAATCTATGGTCAGGTAAGTGACTTTGCACCTGAAACATTCCGCTATGACCGCAAACGTAATGAACTAAGAATTCGTGCAAAAGCGAAGGGTTTCCAAGTGTTTAGTCAAGTGAAGTCGATTCTTGAACAGCGTGGTATGTCGGTTCAGCAAGGCGCACTAAACAATGACGGTGACTATGTGATCGGTGAGATTAGAATTCGAGGTGCTGCATGAAACAGCAAGTGATGAACTATTGGCATTCGCTTAAAGAGCAAGAGCAAAAGTTGTTGATTGTAGCTGGGGTTGTCTTTGTCATTTTTACGTTGGTTATGGGGGTTATCAGACCGCTAAACGACGGGGTACAGGCAGCGCAAAAAGATGTACAAAAACAACAAGAATTACACGCTTGGGTGGCAAAAAGTGTTGCCCAACTAAAAGCCCGTGGGAGTAATCAAGCCGTTGCTGGTAATCGTAACTTAACTCAGCTGGTTAATAGAACACGTGGCAGGCATGGCATTCAGATCAGCAAAATGCAGCCAAGAGATAATACATTACGCATTAATATAGACAACGTAGAGTTTAATAAACTGGTTAGTTGGATTGACGAATTAACTAATCAACACGGGGTCAAAGTGGCTAATTTAGACTTAGGCGAGGAACAGCAACAAGGGTATGTGCGTGTAAGTCGACTGGTGTTAGAGATTTAAATATGAAAAATGCAGTTAGTATTACTTTGGTTTTTTTGTTTTCTTTCATTGTATTTACAGTGGTCACGATCCCTGCATCGGTTGCACTACAGCTTGTGCAATCACAGATCCCCAGTAATGTTCGTATGGGGTCGGTCACAGGTACCCTATGGCAAGGGCAAATAAGTGGGATCAATTATCAAAATTTACAGCTTCACAATGTTAAGTGGGAACTGAATGGTTTAGCGCTGTTAACCGGGCAGCTCAGTGGTAAGATCAATTTTGGCAATGCACGTGACACATCAGAGATTTCAGGCCGCAGCAATTTTGCGGTGTCACTACTTAGTAAAAATATTGAATTAAATCAAGCTAAGTTACGTTTTAGCGTGGAGCAGGCCATGCAGCAGATCAAGTTACCCATTCCCGTTGACGCCAGTGGACGTGTCATTCTTGAAGTGGCGCAATACAACAGTGGCAAACCGTACTGTGAAGCACTGCAAGGCGATATTAGTAGCCCAGAAATTAAAGTAAAAGGCATGTCTGGTTGGTTCAGTATTGGCGACTTAAGTGGGGCACTTAGTTGTAAATCAGGTGACGTGGCTATTATTGTTGAGCCAGAAAATCTTTTAGGCTTGCGCGCCGATGCAACTTTGGCCGCAAACATGCAATTCCGTATTGCGGGCAATATTAAGCCAGACGCTTCTTTACCTAAAGAAGTTCATGATGCAGTCAAATTTATGTTTGGTCGTCCTGATTCACAAGGCCGCTATCCAGTGAGCATGTAAATGATGATGGATTTTAACTTTTTACCTACGCATCAATCACTGTTAAATGACTACCTCAGTTCACGTAGTAACGGGGTTGAGGCTATGACGTTGGATACCGTACAGGGCTTTTTGTTTGCGGTTGTATGTAGTCCCGATGGGGTTGAACCTGAGCAATGGTTAAGTGAGGTCACGGGGGCTGATGAAAGCGTGACAGAAGATGTCGTGTTTGCATTTTTGGCCCTCCATCACCAGATCAGTGAACAGGTATTTACAAGCGGCTTCACGTTACCTTTCGAAGACGTTGCGCCTTGGTCTGTGATGCATCAATGGAGCTTGGGTTTTTTGCGTGGTAGTCAAGGATATCTTAGCACGCTTTCTCAGACCGATATTTCTGAAGAGCTTAAAGAGGCGTTGATCAGCACCACTGAGTTGTTAGGCTTTTTTAGCCTTGAGCATGATCAAGTTAAAACCTACTGTCAGTCTACTGGCATTGAATTGACCGCGTTTTGCAAAGCACAATACGAACTTGCTGCACAGGTTGCCCCAGCGTTTGCTGAGCTGATAGAGCAAATCGCAGTAGCCAGTGGGTTGTATGAAGAGTAATTTATCGGATCGGAGAGGAAGATGGCTTGACCTTAGGTTAAGCCATATCTAATTCAATGTAAGTGCAGCCTTTTTGACACTTTGCGTAAGCCTTTTCACCCTCTTTTACAGCAACATTTAACTCAATAGCTTGATTGCACGTTGAACACAAAACGGTTTGTCCTTTGGCTATTTTTTTAAGTAGCGCCTTTTGTTCATTAAATGAACGTGCACGTAACTTATTGAACTGGGCCAAATCCATTACATTTCTGCCTTTTTAATGGCTTTAGCAGCAGCATCGCAAATGGTTTTTAGTTTTGGACCATAAAAATACATATTGAGTTCATGTTCTTGGCAATAGCGTAAATGGAAGATTTTTACTTTTTCATCCGTAGCCAGTGCGGTTTTTAAATATGAACGCTCTGATTCAGACAACTGTATTGATTGGCTGATGAGTTGCCTGGCTTGTTTTGCAGCCAAGCTATATTGGGTCTCACTGGTTTCGCCCAAAGTTTCTACACCCTGTTGCAGCAGCTTGTCTCTGGGTTCTTTGATCAGGGGATGATCTATGGTGAATAGTGCCAATACAATTAACACTAACAAAAGATATTTTTTCATAAAGCTCGCTAATTTGATCTATTCGACTCAATCAAAGTGACAGTGTAATAAAATGCAAGAATCAAAAGCAAGCGAAATGCTCAGGAAATATTCGTAGTTTTTGATTTCGTCGTGCGATTTTCGGCTCGCTAACAGCGCGCTGTTGCATATACTAACCTTAGTAAATATAAGGTCACTGTAGCAAGTAACCTGTCCGAAGCGCTTAAGGAGCTTTTATGGACAATAAGATCAAAGTAAAAAATATTCCCGTCGATGTAAAAATTCAAAAGCCAGAAGACCTACAGCCAGATAGGTTTAACCCACGCAATCGAATTTATGTGCGTGCGGTGAAAGGGATGCATCAAATACTTCGCCAGCGCATTGGCTTTTTAGGAATGCTCATGTTTATGGCGCTTCCTTGGCTCAACTATAATGGTCAACAAGCTGTTTTATTCGACCTTTTTGAGCAAAAATTCAATATATTTGGTCTGACGCTGTGGCCGCAAGATCTCACTATCTTGGCATTCATTCTCATGATTGCCGCATTTGCTTTGTTTTTAGTGACCACCTTTTATGGCCGTGTTTGGTGTGGTTATACCTGCCCGCAAACGGTCTGGACCTTCATCTTTATATGGTTTGAAGAAAAATGTGAAGGATCAGCAAATCAGCGTAAAAAGCTCGATCAAAGGCCAATGGATATGGATAAGTTATTGCGCAAAACCGCGAAACACCTGTGTTGGTTAGCGTTTTCTTTATACACAGCAATCACCTTTGTTGGCTACTTTACACCGATCCAATCCTTGTTACCCGACTTATTGCGCTTTTCTGCCAGTGGCTATGCTGCACTCAGTGTTGTTGTATTTGCGGTATGTACATATGGCAACGCCGGCTGGATGAGAGAAATTATGTGTTTACATATTTGTCCATATTCTCGTTTTCAATCAGCGATGTTCGATAAAGACACCTTTACGGTGAGTTACGACAGTAAGCGAGGTGAAAGCAGGGGGCCAAGAGGGAGAAAGCAAAATCCTAAAGAGATAGGGCTAGGCGACTGCATCGACTGTAAACTATGTGTTCAGGTTTGCCCCACGGGGATTGATATTCGTAATGGCTTGCAATATGAATGTATCAATTGCGGTGCGTGTATCGATGCATGTGATGGAGTCATGGATAAGATGAATTACACCCGAGGCTTAATTTCATACACAACGGAAAGAAATTTAGAAACGGCGCAGAAAACAACTAAACCTATTAGAGCTAAACTAATAGGCTATGTGATGATTTTACTGGTGCTCAGTGGCGCGCTGGTTGTCAACATTGCGATGCGTAAGACATTTGAGCTGGATATTGTTAGAGATCGAAATCAATTGTATCGGGTAAATTACGATGGGTTGGTAGAGAATACTTACACTCTCAAGCTGATCAACAAAGCCCAAGTAGCTCAGACTTTTACAATTTCTGTCAATGGTCTTGAGCAATTCGAGTTGATTGGTAAACAGCAAGTTACGGTTTCAGCTGGCTCGACGATTGATGTGCCGGTATCAATTTCCATGGATCCGTATGACTTGAATAAGCTAGTCACTGAATTTAATTTTGTGCTGACGAGCGAATTAGATAAGCATGCACAAATCTCACAATCAACGAATTTCTTCAAAGGCCGTTAAGGCATTTTCTAAATAGCAGCCACAACCGTGTGGCTGCACGTCTAAAGATGACAATAACCTTTGCTTCATCGTACTGTTCCCTTTATCCTAGGTCGTTAAATTTAAAGGCAGATAAGGTCATCATTCGACCTTTCTTATATTAATGGATACCCGTAATGAGTGATTTTAGCTATCAGAATCTCACCCCAGATTTGATTTTGGATGCCATTGAAAGTATTGGTATCTACCCTGAATCAGGGTTACTGCCTCTCAATAGTTATGAGAACCGTGTTTATCAATTTCGTAGTGATGACGCCAAGCGTTACGTCGTAAAATTTTATCGTCCAAATCGGTGGAGCAATGCGCAAATCAAAGAAGAGCATGCCTTTTCATATGAAGTAGCAAAAGCTGAAGTGCCTGTTGTTTGTCCGCTGGAACGAGAGGGTGAGAGCTTATTTGAACATCAAGGCTACCGCTTTGCTTTATTTCCAAGTGTTGGAGGGCGTCAGTTTGAAATGGATAATCTCGATCAATTGGAAGTTTTAGGGCGATATATCGGTCGTCTCCATAGTGTGGCAAAACAATATCACTTTGCCCATCGTCCAAGTGTGGATACACAAAGTTATTTGGTCCAAGCAAGTGAGGATATTTTAGCAAGTGAGTGTTTGCCATCTTCTTTGCAATTGGCATTTTCTACTGTGTTAGAGCAAGTTGTTAAGAAAACAACGGAAAAGTTTGTTGTAAATGATACGATCAGATTGCATGGTGATTGTCATGCTGGCAATATTCTGTGGTCTCAAGAGCAATTAATGATTGTTGACTTAGATGATTGTCGACAAGGCCCTGCCATTCAAGACCTATGGATGATGCTAAGTGGTGACCGCCAAAATCAAGCTTTGCAATTAGACACACTACTGGGCGGATATGAAGAGTTCAGTGAATTAGATATGCGCCAATTACAGCTGATAGAGCCATTGAGAGCAATGCGAATGGTTCACTATATGGGCTGGTTGGCCAAACGCTGGGAAGATCCTGCGTTTCCACGGAACTTTTCATGGTTCGCAACAGACAAATATTGGGAACAGCAGATCTTGGCATTGAAAGAACAATTGGCTGCGCTGGATGAGCCAGCACTAAGTATTTATCCATAAAAAATTAAGAGAGAAGCATATGTTAAAATCCATTAAAGTAGCATTATTGGCACTGTGTATGCCACTTGCTGCTATGGCAGCAGACTACAAGGAAAATGTTCACTACGAAACATTATCAGTGGAAAAAAGCAAATCGCCACGTGTTTTGGAGTTCTTTTCTTTCTATTGTCCTCATTGTTACAAGTTTGAAGGACCTGCTAGAGCATTAGAAGCGAGCCTTCCTGCTGACGTTCCTTTTGTTAAAAGCCATGTGAATTTTATGCGAGGCTTGCCGCCTGAAGCACAGTCTTACTTGAGTTTTGCTTATATTGTTGCAAAACACCATGGTGTTGATTCGCAAATTGTGGATGAAATATTTAAAACTATCCATGTCCAGCAAAGTCAGTTTAGAACTATGGATGACGTGAAAAAGTTACTTGCGGCTCACGGCGTGTCTGCAGAAAAGTTCGATGCTGCATTGGCGAGTATGCCCGTTATAAGCGCTGAAAAAGCAATGCAGGATGAACAAAAAAGGTTCAGTGATGCAGGTGCATTAAAAGGTGTACCTAGTTTTATCATCAACGATAAATACATCGTGAAGATTAGTTCACTTTCCAGTCAGGCTGAGTTTAATAATCTTGTCAAATACCTATTAGAAAAAGAATAGAACGGAGAGAAGCATGTTGAAAATGATTAAAGCGGCACTATTAGCCTTAATGTTGCCCGTCGCAGCGAATGCGATGACATTTGAAGAAGGGACACACTATGAAGTGATTGCTGAGCGCGGTACTAAAAAGCCTGAAGTAACAGAGTACTTTTCTTTTTACTGCCCTGCATGTAATAACTTTGAAGGCTTAATTGATCAATTTAAGCCAAAACTAGATGACGGTGTTAAGTTTAAAAAAAGCCATGTTGACTTTGTTGGGGTGAGAGACCCTAAACATCAAAAGATGATAGCAACGGCATTGGCAACTGCGAGTGTACTGCCGCAAAAAGATGATATTGTGTCTGCTATTTTTACGCACATTCATACAAAGCGCGCTAAGTTCAATGAGCTGGCTGATATGAAAGACGTTTTTGTTGCTGCTGGAGTAGATGGCGCTAAGTTTGATAAAATGTACAAGAGCTTTTCGGTTCGTACCAAAGCTTCAAAAATGGCTAGGCAACAAAAGCAGCTTCAAGATAAAGGCGCATTGTCTAGCGTGCCAACGTTCATCGTAAATGGCAAATATAAGCTTATTCTGAGTAGAGAGTCGGGCGTGACTAAACCAGATGATATTGCAAAGCTAATTAATTACCTTGCAAGCAAATAGATAAAAGAAAGCCCCGCTATGTAGCGGGGCTTTTTCATTTCAATCATGAATTACTTACGCGTTAGAAATACGCCCGATTCAACATGGTGGGTGTAAGGGAACTGATCAAAGATAGCAATTCGTGCAATAGTATGTGTTTTGCAGAGTGTTTCTAGGTCTCTTTCGAGGGTATCTGGATTACATGAAATATAGATAATATTGTCATAGTTGCTGACTAATTGGCAGGTCAACTCATCCATTCCGGCTCTCGGTGGATCTACCAAAATCGTCTGACAGTTGTATGATTTCAAGTCGATGCCATTGAGTCGAGAAAACTGACGTTTGCCTTGCATTGCGTCTGTAAATTCCTCGCTCGACATGCGAATGATGTCTAAGTTCTCTACGTTATTTGCCGCAATATTAAATTGTGCAGAGTGTACGGAAGACTTTGAAATTTCAGTTGCCAGTACGCGGTCGAAATGTTCAGCCAATGCAATAGAAAAGTTACCGTTCCCGCAGTATAACTCTAATAGGTCATTGGATAATGTGCGTGAAATAGATTTCGCCCAAGAAAGCATTTTCTCATTGACCTTGGCATTGGGTTGGGTAAAGCTATTTTCTACTTGCTGGTAAATATACTCTTTGCCATCTACGGACAGTTTTTCAGTGACATAGTCATTACCAAATACCACCTTCTGCTTGCGTGCACGGCCAATGAAATCGATCTTGTAGGTTTTTTGTAACTCATCTCTAAGTTGACTCATTGCGGATTGCCACGCTTCATCCAATGGCTTGTGATACAGCAAGCTAACAAGAATTTCCCCGCTTAAAGTAGATAAGTAGTCTATTTGAAATAGTTTGCGACGCAGTAATTCATTGTGGCGCAATTTGTCCATCATTACTTGCATAAGCTCATTAACGAGCGGCGCACCAGGATCAAATTCATCAACACGAATTTTCTCTTTGCTTTGTTGATCAAACATGATGTGGTATAGATCTTCACCATCGTGCCAGACGCGGAATTCACAACGCTGTCGATAGTGACGTTTCTCGGAGTCAAATACTTCAAGCGTGGGTGCATTGAAGCGCGCGAACTGTGCGCTTATACGCTGTTGCTTCTCTTCGAGTTGTTGTTCGTATTGCGTGTTATCAATAGTGATCACAGCCATGCTAAAACTACCTTTAAATATTGCGAGGAGGCGCTATTTTAGGGGGCGTAGAACATTTGTCCAGTGTTCGCTATTAAAATTGTGTTTTTATTGTACAAATTAACTTCAGCTTTTACGTATATAGCCGATAATAAACTGATAGAGTATAGCGGAGAGCAATCATGAAAATCGGACAGTTGAATCAGCTGTTAAATCCAGCGATGCAGCATAAAGCTGCGCAAGCAAAATCGCCGATCCCGAATATCTCAATAAACTCGGACCAATATCAAGGTAATAAATCTCAAGTTGCCGCTAAAATTCTTGATGACAAGCTAGCAGAAGCATTAGGAATAGAGAAAAAAGAAGCGCCTAAAAAGCCATTGTTTGACTTTGAGGAAATCGTTAAAAATGTACTGGGGTTTGTGCAAGGTGCAATTAACAAAGCGAAAGCTGATGGCAAAGATGATGATACGCTCATGGATATGCTTGAACAAGCACGTAAAGGTGTGCAAACAGGTATTGATGATGCGACTGACGAATTGACAGAATCTGGTCTGTTTAACGATGACATTAAAGACGGTATTGAAAAGTCTAAAGAAGGCATTTTCAATGGCTTAGATGAGTTTGAAAAAGAGCTTTTCAATCCCAGTCCTCAAAATGTATCCCTGAGCGCTGCACAATTTGCCAGTTTATCCAATAAAGCAGAATATGCATTTACGACAGCAGAAGGTGATGAAGTGGTGATCTCTTTTAATGATGCTTACAGCCAAAGTAGCGCTGCCAGCTACTATCAAGAAGGAGAAAATCAAGGTTTTGCATACGAACAGAGCAAGTCTCGAGAGGTTAACTTCTCTATTAGTGTGAATGGTGAGCTGAATGAAGAAGAGCAAGAAGCCATTAATGCAATGATGGAAGACATTCGAGATGTCAGCGATTCATTTTTTGCTGGTGAGTATGATGACGCTTTTGAATTGGCGCAGGAGTTGAGTTTAAACAGCGAGCAAATCACTAACTTTACCATGGATCTAAGGCAGAGCAAGACGTCGGCTGCTATTGCACAGTACCAACAAAGCAATCCAATGAAAGAGCTCGAGCAAGCATTCGCGCCTTTGGATAAGCGTTTGGAAGGTATTAATGAGGAAGCCGGTACACTCGGTATTGAGTCACAATTACCAGATATCTTGGCTTGGATGAATGAAGGCCAGCAACGTCTCAATCAATTCTTAGATTATGCACAAAACTACTTTAGCGCACTTAACGATAAGTCTGGACCGCAAAACGACCAAATAAGCTAGATAGTCAGGGTGCCTGTTTATTTTAATTGACTTGCGTGGCAAACTGCAGCTCTTACGAAAGGGGGAGAGTGTAGTTTGCCACATGTTTTAGTTTTTGATTCCGGGATTGGTGGGACGAGTGTCCTTTCTCATCTTCAGTCGACTATGCCACAGGCGCAATATAGTTATGTCATGGATAACGAACTTTTGCCCTATGGTCTTCAGTCACAAGAAATAATCAAAAGCAGGTTGGTGGCTTTACTTCATTGGATTAAGCAAACAGAGAAATCGGTAGATGTGATTGTCATTGCATGTAACACCGCATCGACATACGCATTGGCAACAGCTAGGCAGCATACAGACATCCCGATTGTTGGTGTTGTACCTGCAATAAAACCTGCAGCAAGCTCAAGTGAAAAAAAGCACATTGGTCTTTTGGCAACGCCTGCAACTTCAAAAAACACATACACTGCGAATTTAATTAGTTCATTTGCAAATGACTGCCAAGTTGAAATTTATCATTCAACACAATTAGTGAGTATTGCAGAGCATTACTATTGGTATGAAGAATTGCAAATAGAGCGATTAAAAACTGAATTAGAGCGCATCAATATATGCCCAGAAATAGATAGATTGGTCTTAGGGTGTACCCATTTCCCGATTATTGGAGAGCACCTTCAGCAATACCTTTCTCAAAAAATAACACTGATTGATTCTGGTGAGGCCATTGCTAGGCGTGTGAAACACATCTTATCTACGTGCAGTCTAGAAGAGAGGGGGATAGGTTTAGGGCCGGTGCATTGGTACGCAACGGCCCCAGATAAGTTGGAAAAGTCAGTAAATATTAACTTACTTAAGCTGGTGAACTAGATTCCGACTCTTCTTGCTTTTGTTTCGCTTCACGCACTTTTAAAGTACGTTGTTGGAATTCCATTTCGTTCAAGTCTTTGATAGCTTTATTTGCATCTATCTCTGACATCTCAACAAAACCAAAGCCTCTTCTCTTACCTGTATTCTTATCCTTGAGTAAACGTACAGAGAAAACTTGGCCTTTTTCTTCGAAGAGTTCTCTTACAGCTTGCTCATTTGCACGGTAAGGTAAGTTACCGACATAGAGTGTTTTGGTTGGAACTGCTTGACCAGTGTCTGACTGAGAAATAGTTGTTCTATTAATTGTCATTGTAGCCAGACCACCTATTGCAATCCCAATGGCAAATACTATCGACGTATCGAGTTGGTTATCTGCCAATAAAAAGCTTGCTGCTACATATCCCAAAATTGCGAGGATAAGAACAGTAAGCATTGTTTTACGATCTGAAGAATTCATAACGATCTACCAATAAACAGTGAATACACATTAATTTAACAAAGAAAGGTGCTATCTTAACGACTTAATTAAACATCGCAATAATAAAATATAGATGTTGTGGAAAATTGTGCCGTTTTATTGAGCTTAATATGGTGTTTTACCAGTGTTTGCTGGGTTTTTGAGCGTTTAAGTGTCTTTTTAAAATTTTAATAAAAAAACGCTTGACCCTAATTGAGAACTCCCTATAATGCGCACCCACTGACACGGCGGGATGCAGCGAAAAACGCAAACCAAAGTGAAGGGCAAAGTTAAATTGAAAGGTTGATTTAAAAAATTA